>NZ_JBTLMN010000006.1:0-418671 GCF_054462275.1 Micromonospora sp. SD19 | reverse complement strand
TCGAGTTGTTCACCTCGCTGGGCACCACCAGTGGTGGGTTCGGCACGTTCACCGGCAGCTACAAGATCCCGGCGAACTCGTGGAAGTGGAACTCGTTCCGGACCATCGCCGGTGACTACAACGGTGACGGGCGCTCGGATCTGGCCGCCATGTACTACCAGGCGGACGGGTCGATCACGATGCACACCGCGTTGGCGAACACCAGCGGTGGCTTCGCGGCGTTCACCGGCAGCCTGACCGTCCCGGCGAGTGCGGGTTGGTACTGGGACGCGATCCGCCTGACCACCGGTGACTTCAACGGTGACGGTCGCGACGACGCCGGCATGCTCTACCGCTACAAGGACGAGTCGATCGAGTTGTTCACCTCGCTGGGCACCACCAGCGGCGGGTTCGGCACGTTCACCGGCAGCTACAAGCTCCCGGCGAACTCGTGGAAGTGGGACTCGTTCCGAAGCATCACGGGCGACCACAACGGCGACGGCCGCACCGACCTCGCGGCGATGTACTGCCAGGCGGACGGGTCGATCACCATGCACACCGCGCTGGCGAACACCAGCGGTGGGTTCGGGGCGTTCACCGGCAGCCTGACCGTGCCGGCCAGCGCCTCCTGGCAGTGGGACGCCATCCGACTTCTCTGAGCACGACCGCTCGGTGTGGGAGGGTTCCCGAGAAACCCTCCCACCCCGCTGTCGTCGCTGGCCCCGCTGCCGGTACGACGTACGGCACCGGCGGTTAGCATGGCGGGACTATGGCGACTGAGCGTAAGGCGACCGCGGACCCGGCCCGCAGCCTGGCCCTTCTCTGGCGCACCCGGGAGCCGACCAGCCGCAGCGCCGGCCCGGCGCTCAGCGTCGACCGGGTGGTCCGGGCCGCGATCGACATCGCCGACACCGAAGGGCTCGACGCGCTGACCATGCGCCGGGTCGCCGAGGCGCTGGGCGTCGGCACCATGTCCGTCTACACCTACGTGCCG
This sequence comes from Micromonospora sp. SD19, assembly GCF_054462275.1. Classification (NCBI taxonomy): domain Bacteria; kingdom Bacillati; phylum Actinomycetota; class Actinomycetes; order Micromonosporales; family Micromonosporaceae; genus Micromonospora; species Micromonospora sp. SD19. The sequence continues at coordinate 417,698 of NZ_JBTLMN010000006.1, read as the reverse complement.
GGCAAGGCCGAACTCGTCGCCGTCATGATCGACACCGCGTACGGCGAGATGCCGCGACCCGCCGTCGAGGGCGACTGGCGCACCCGGCTGGAGCGGATCGCCCGCGACAACCTGGCGCTCTACCAGCGGCATCCCTGGATGTTGCGGGCCGAGACGACCCGACCGGTCCTCGGCCCGCACCTGATGGCCAAGTACGACTACGAGCTCGCCGCGATCGTCGACATCGGGCTCACCGATGTCGAGGTCGACGCGGTGCTCACCCTCGTGCTCGGTCACGTGAAGAGCGCCGCGCGCGCCGCCTCCGAGGTGGTCGACCTGGAGCGCGAGACCGGCATGACCGACGGCCAGTGGTGGCAGTCGCACGCGCCCTGGCTGGAGCGGTTCATGACGGCGGGCGCCTACCCGATCGCCTCGCGGGTCGGCACCGCGGCCGGCCAGCAGCACGGCGCCGCGTACGGCCCGGAGTACGCGTTCGAGTTCGGTCTGCAACGCGTCCTCGACGGCATCTCGGTGGTGGTCGCCGAACGGGCGGCCAACCGGTAGCCCGGCCCGGTGCGGGTCAGCGCGACGCGCCCCGGTCCGCCGCCCTGCCGACCCTGCGGGCCAGCCGGGCGAGTGACCGCGCCGACGGGCTGCCCGGCTCGGCGTGGTAGATCACCAGCGACTGGGTGGTGCCGCTGATGGCCAACTTCTCGTAGCGCAGCGCCAACTCGCCAAGCTGTGGGTGTTGGAACACCCGCACCCCACCGCCGGCCCGGGCGGTGACGTCGTGCCGGGCCCACAACCGCCGAAACCGCTCGCTGCCGGCCGACAGTTCCTCGACCAGCTCGACGAGGCGGGGATCGTCCACCTCCGGGCCGACCTGTGCGCGCAGGCCGGCCACCGCGTTGGCCGCGACCACCGTCAGAGCCGGGTAGAGCGCGGGCACGCTGGGGTCCAGGAAGACCGCGCGCAGCAGGTTCACCCCGGCGGTGAAGATCGGTGCCAGCGCGGTCGCGACGGGATTGGCGAAGAGCACGTCCAGGTGCCGCCCGTGCACGAAGGCGGGCGTCTCGGCCCACGAACCGACCAACTGCCGGATGCCCACCGGCACCCGCTCCGACGGTCGCGCCCTACGGCGGGCCGGCACCGGCCGGGCCAGGCCGTGCAGATGCGCCGCCGCGTCCGCGTCCAGCAGCAGCGCGCGGGCCAGCGCCTCGACCACCTGGGTCGACGGGTGTCGGTCACGCCCCTGCTCCAACCGCAGGTAGTAGTCGGCGCTGATGCCGGCGAGCAGGGCGGCCTCCTCCCGCCGCAGGCCGGGGACCCGTCGACGGCCGTGCGCGGGCAACCCGACGTCACCCGGCCCGATCAGCTCGCGCCGGGCACGCAGGTATTCGCCGAGCGGGCCGGCCGTGCTCACCCGCCCATCGTAGGAGCAGCCACCGGCCGCCCAGCCTGGTCCTGTCACTACCAGGAAAAACAGGGAACCGGCTAGCCCCGGTCACCGGGGTGACAGTGTCGGGGTAAGCGTGATCGAGAGACGGGACAGCAATGACAGAGCACATCACCACCCCCTTCGGTTTCGCCTCGACCGCCGACGAGGTCCTCGCCGGGGTCGACCTGACCGGCAAGCGGGCCGTTATCACCGGCGGCGCCGCCGGAATCGGCGTCGAGACGGCGCGCTCGCTCGCCGCCGCCGGCGCCGACGTCGTGCTCGCGGTCCGCCGGGTCGCGGCGGGTGAGCAGGCCGCCGCCGACATCGCGGCCAGCATCGGCGCGCGGCGGGTCACCGTCCGCGCGCTGGACCTGGCAGACCAGGAGTCGGTACGCCAGTTCGTCGCCGACTGGGACCAGCCACTGCACATCCTTGTCAACAACGCCGGGATCATGGCGTTGCCCGAGCTGGAGCGCACCGCCGAGGGCTGGGAGATGCAGTTCGCCACCAACTTCATGGGGCACTTCGCGTTGACCGTCGGCCTGCACGACGCCCTCGCCGCGGCCGGCGGCGCCCGGGTGGTGTCGGTCAGCTCCAGCGGCAACCTCTTCTCCCCGGTGATCTTCGACGACCTGCACTTCGCGTTCCGGCCGTACGACCCGCTGCTGGCCTACGGTCAGTCCAAGAGCGCCGAGGCGCTGCTCGCCGTGGAAGCCACCCGCCGCTGGGCGGGCGAGGGCATCCACGCCAACGCGCTCAACCCGGGCGCCATCGCCACCGGCCTGCAGAAGCACACCGGCGGCCTGCGTACGCCGAAGGAACGGCAGAAGACCCCGCAACAGGGCGCGGCGACCTCGGTGCTGCTCGCGGCGTCCCCGTTGCTGGACGGGGTCGGGGGTCGCTACTTCGAGGACTGCGCCGAGGCCCCGATCGTCAGCGAGCGGCCGGCCGACTACAGCGGCGTGGCCGGTTACGCCGTCGACCCCGGCAACGCCGAGCGGCTCTGGACCGTGGCGTCCGACCTCATCGCGCGGCGCGGCGTCGGCACCGGCCGCTGACCGCGACGCCCGGGCTCGGCGGAACCCGCCCAGGCCCGGCCGTCCGGGTGGTACGACTGGGTCGGCGGTGGCAGCTGCGGCCGGGGAAGGATGGCGATGGCGGGCAGGCTCCCGGGACGGCTGCTGCTCCGGCGGGAAGACTCGGACCGGGCCCCGCTGATCGTCGCCCTGCTGCTCTGGGTGATGTTCGACGCGATGCCGGGGCTGTGGCGGTCCGTCCGGCGATCCGGCGAGAGTGGCGTGCCCGACCAGCTGCGACACGGACAGCGGCCCCGATGACCGAGCAGGGACGACAGCACGGCGACCAGCCGCGACGACCCGACGTGGTGGAGTTGCGGGTGCACGGCGTGTCCGGGGGCGACCCCACTGTCATCCTCGACCGGCCGCAGGTCCGGCAGGTCGCGGGCGACGACAGCGGGGGCTTCCACCGTGACGCCCGATCGGACGACGCCGAACCGGGCGGGGTGACGCTGGAGGCGTACCGCTGGGGTGACCTGCCCTCCGGCACCGTCGGTCGGACCCTCGCCATGGTCTTCCTGCTGCCGTTCATGCTCGGCAACGTGGCGGTGTGGATGCGACCCACGGGCCGCCACCGCGCAGCCGGGGTCGACGTGCTGTGTCGGCTCCTCGCACTCAACCTCACCGTGTTGTACGTGGTGTCCGTCGCCGGGGTCGCCCTCGACCTGATCGCCTGGCGCTGTCTCGGCGCGGCCCGGTGCCGCCCGCCCTTCGACACGATGGCCGGACTCGACGGCCGGCACGTCGGGGAGCGGCTGGCCGTGCTGGCGCTCCTGCCGATCGCAGCCGTGGCGCTCCTGCGCCTACTGGGTACCCGCTGGTCCGGCCCGACCGACCACCCACTGTGGGCGATGGAGCCGCTGGTGCGCCGGCTGCGCGCGATCCATGTCGCCGCCGCGCTCGCCGTACTCGACCTCGTGCTGCTCACGGCCCGCCGCGTCGGCGGCGCGACGGTCGGGACGACGCTGCTGCTGGCGCTCAACGCGGCGGTACTGCTGGCCTGCGTCGGGCTGCTCGCCGCTCCGGGAGTGATCGACCGGCCGACGACCACGCGAACGGCCAGCTGGACCGCCCGCACGGCGGCCGGCCTGTGCGCGGCGACCCTGGCCGCCGTGGCGGCGGACCCGCGGGGTTGGGCGCCGGCGACCGGGCTGCCCGGCTACGGCGGAATCGCGGGTGGGGCACTGCTCGGCCAGATGGCCCTGCTGGTGCTGCTCAGCGGGGTGGTGCTGGGGCAACACGGTCGGGTGGGTGGCCGGTCCGCGCTGCCCGGTGGTCTGGGGGCGGCGGTCCTCGCCACCATCGCCGTCGGACTGGCCGGTGGGCTCTCCGCCGACCTCGTCTACCAGAGCGGGGAGTTGCTCGGCGGCTACCGCGGTGACGGGGGGCCACCGTTGCCGTACCGCTGGACGCTGCTGGCCTTCTTCCTGCACTTCGTCGCGGCGGCGCTGCTGTGTGCCGTGATGACAGTCGTGTCCCGGCGGCGTCGGCTGCGGGCGGCGGCGGCCATCACCGCCCGCGACTTCCCGGACGTAGCGCCGGAGGCGGTCGGTCGGCTGCGGTTGACGACGAAGACCGTCGCCCGGGCCCGGTTCACCGAGTGGTGGGGTCTGCTGGCCGTCACGTACGCGGCGCTCGGCGTGGTCGGCCTGACCACGAGTCTGGTGGGGGGCACCGGGCGTGATCCGGAGGAGTTGGCGCGGCAGTTCCTCGGGCTGCCGGCCGGAGTGATCGAGATGGGGCTCAACGGGAGCAGCTACCTCATCGCCGCGTTGGCGTTCACGCTGTTGGCCGGCGGTGTGTTCGCCTTTCGGACCAACTGGTTCCGTCGGCACGTCGGCATCCTGTGGGACCTGGGCACCTTCTGGCCCCGGGCCGCGCACCCGTTCGCGCCGCCGAGCTACGCCGACCGCGCGGTGCCGGAGTTGGCCGACCGGATCAGCCAGCTCGCCGAGCGTCACGTCGGGGTGCTGCTCTGTGGGCACAGCCACGGGTCCGCGCTGCTCGCGCTCGCGGTGCTGCGGCTGCCCCCGCAGGTAGGTCGACGGGTCGCCCTGCTCACCTACGGGTCACCGCTGGACCGCCTGTACGCCCGGCTCTTTCCGGCCTACTTCAACGAGGAGATGCTTCGTGAGGTGGGGGAGCGGGTCGGCTGGCGGTGGCTCAACCTCTGGCGGGACACCGACCCGGTCGGCGGGTGGGTCTTCGCCGCACACCGGCCCGGCGATCCGCCTGCGGACCCGGCCGATCCGGCGAACCACGTCGACCGGCGGCTGCGGGACCCGACGGAGCTGCTGCCGGCACCGGGGGAGCGGTCTGCGCCAGCGCTACGGGGGCATCATCCGGGGGAAACCGACCCCGACTTCCGGGCGGCGGTGAACGAGCTCATCGCACGCCTACGTGCCGCGGGCTGAGCTGCGCCGGACGCCGACGGCGCTGAGCTGCGCCGGGCGCGAGGGCGGCGCTGGGCCGCGTCGGCGTCAACGGTCCATCTCGGGGATCCGGTCGGACTCCGCCACCGTCGCGCGGACCTTCCGCAGCGTGGCGTCCGGGGCGCGGATGGCGGCACGCCAGCGGTCCAGGGTCCGGGTGAGCACCCGGACCACGAACTGCAACTGGTTGACCTGCTCGCGGAGCGTGCCCAGCTCGGACCGGGCGCTGAGCGCCTCGCCCTCCAACTGGGTGATCCGGGTCTGCAACGGCTGCACGAGGGTGAGGGCGGCCTCGGTGAGGGTGTCGGCGGCATCGGCCTTGAACTTGCCCCGCTGCACCACGACGGCGGCGATCGCGGCCAGGCCGGTGCCGCCGCCGAGGATGCCGAGCACGCTGAGCGCCACCTGCACCCACTGCGGTGCGGCTGGCGGGGGTGCGGTGTTCACGTGACACCTGTCCGCAACTGTTCGTAGGTGACGAGTTCGCAGGCGCGGGCCAGGCGACGCAGGTCGATGGCGATCTGCGCGGCTCGCCAGAGCGATCCCACAGTGACCGCCATCACGAACGAGGTCGCGACGAGGGAGTTCCGGCCGGACATCACCAGTACGGCTACCGCGTACATGCCGGTGATCGTGCCGAGCACCAGCACCGACGCGAGTTCGAGGCCGAGCCCGGTGGAGAGCCGGCCGGGCCACACGATGCCCAGTAGCCCACCCACGCCCACCGCGATCAGACCCAGTTCCCAGGCGACCTGGATGGGTGCCGGCATGGACGTCTGAACTGATGTCGGACGGACGTTGAGGGTCAGCATCAGCACGCCGCACAGCGGCGCCGCGGCCAGGACAGCGATCTCGTACGGCTGGTGGCGGGATCGGATACGGAGGTTTCCCACGGCAACTCCTTGGTCCAGGACCGACGTCCGGCAGTGGCCGGCGGACCAGTGCCGTTGGGTGGGTCGCGCTGTCGAGCAGCGATCCGTGCGGCGAGGCCCCCAGTCGTGCGTTGCCTGCTGACGGTCGTTGGGCGAGAAGTATGGAGCGACCAGACGTCGTTGGCTGCCGTTATCTGCCTGTGTAGCACCGATGACCGGTTGTCGTCCACCTGGCGTAACGTCGTATTACCGCAGGTCAGGGCGCATTTCAGAGGCCTCTGGACGGCATGTGCGCGGCAGGCGGCGACCCGGTCGTTCCACCACCTCGCCGACGGTCGGTGTCGGATATCTTACCGAGGGTGACAGTGGGGTGACCGGGTCGCCGATCGGTCAACGCGCGAGCAGGGCGCGCACCGCCCGGAGCACCTCGGCCGGGGCCTCCTCCGCCATGAAGTGTCCGCAGCTGACCGTCTGGTGCTCCAGGTCCGGCGCCCAGGCCCGCCACACCGCCGCCGCGTCGTAGCCCAGCGCCGCGCCCCAGTCCTGCTGGAGCACCGTCACCGGCATCCGCAGCTGGTTGCCGGCCGCCCGGTCCGCGGAGTCGTGCGCCACGTCGATCCCGGCCGATGCCCGGTAGTCGGCGACGATCGAGGGGACCGCCTCGCGGGACGCCCGCAGGTACGCGGCCCGCACGTGCGCCGGAAGGGCCTCCGGGTCACGGGTCCAGATGTCCAGGAAGTGACCGAAGAAGGCGTCCGGGCTGCCGGCGATCAACTTCTCGGGCAGGCCGGGCGGCTGCGCCATCAGGTACAGGTGGAACGCGACAGCGGCGCTGGTGCCGTGCAGCACGTCCCACATGTCCAGGGTGGGTAGCACGTCGAGCAGGGCCAGCTGGCTGATAGCCGCCGGGTGGTCGAGGCCGGCCCGGAACGCGACCAGGGCACCCCGGTCGTGCCCGGCCAACGCGAACCGATCGTGACCGAGCGCGCCGGCCAGCGCCACGATGTCGGCGGCCATGGTGCGCTTGGCGTACCCGGTGCCGTCGGTGTCGAGCGGCTTGTCGCTGTCGCCGTAGCCGCGCAGGTCGGGGCAGATGACAGTGTGGTCGGCGGCCAGGTCGGCCGCGACGTGCCGCCACATGAGGTGGGTCTGCGGAAAGCCGTGCAACAGCACGACCGCCGGCCCGGAGCCGCCCACGGCGGCGTTGAGCGTCACCCCGTCGGCGACGGTGACGCGGCGGTAGTCGAATCCGTTGATCCTGGGGTCCACGGGAAACCTCCCGGTGAGCAGTGCCGGCGGGGGCGGTGGCCCCTCGCCGTCGTACCTCGTCGAGCCTGCCCGCCGGTGATCAGCAGCCGGTCAGCGTCCGATCAGTGCCGGCCGGGCCGCCCGCCTACTGTGGTGCCATGACCAGGCAGCTGACGGCGCCCGTCGCGGTGACCTTCGGCGTACTCGGGCCGGTGATCGCCGCGACCGAGCACGGCCCGGTCCCGTTGCGGGGCCATCGGCAGCGCCTGGTGTTGGGCCGGCTGTTGATCGCCCACGGCCGGGTGGTGCCGGTGGAGCGCCTCGTCGACGACCTGTGGGAGGTCGCACCGGACGGCGCGGTGGGCGCCATCCGGACGTTCGTCGCCGACCTGCGCCGGGCCCTGGAGCCCGATCGACCACCCCGGCAGCCGCCCCGGATCCTGGTCACCGAACCACCCGGGTACGTGCTGAAGGTCGCCCCGGACGCGGTGGACGCCGGACGATTCGAGGCCGCCGTCGGCGAGGCGGCGGACCTGCTGGCGGCCGGCCGTCCCACACCGGCCCTGGCCGCGCTGGACGCGGCGCTCGACCTCTGGCGCGGGCCCGCGTACGCCGACTGCGCCAACGAGTCCTGGGCGGTTGCGGAGATCAACCGGCTGAACGAGCTGCGGATGCTCGCCGTCGAGCGGCGGGCGGAGGCGCTGCTGGCGGTGGGCCGACCGGACGAGGCCGCCGCCGACCTACCGGCACACCTGGCCAGCTATCCGCTGCGCGAGGACGCCTGGCGGCTGCTCGCCGTGGCCCGCTACCGCGCCGGCCGGCAGGGCGACGCGCTGGCCGCGCTGCGGGAGGCCCGCCACGTCCTGGTGACCGAGCTGGGCGTGGACCCGGGGCCCGAGCTGCGACAACTGGAAGCCGACATCCTGGCCCAGGCCCCGCACCTCACCCCACCGGTCGACCGGCCGGTCGCCCCCGGCCCCGTCGCGGCCGGGCAGCGCCCGTTCGTCGGCCGCGACGCCGAGCTGGAGCGGCTGCGGCGCGCCGCCGAGGCCGCGTCCCGGGGCCACCAGCCCACACTCGCCCTGCTCAGCGGCGACCCGGGCGCCGGCAAGACGGCGCTGGCCGAGGCGGTGACCCGGCAACTCGCCGCCCAGGGCTGGACCACGGCGTGGGGACGCAGCCCGGAGTACGAGGGCGCCCCGCCGGCGTGGCCCTGGACCCAGATCACCGACGCGCTCGCCGGGCCGAACGCCCCCGTCGTCACCGTCGACCCGGAAGACGACCCGACGGAACCGGCCGACCCCGCCACGGTGCGGTTCCGCCGGCACCGCGCGGTGGCGTCGCTGCTCACGGCGGTCGCCGACCGAGCGCCGGTCCTCCTGGTCCTCGATGATCTGCACCGCGCCGACGGTGACACCCTGGACCTGTTGACCGCGCTGCTCACCGGCCCGCAACCGGCCAGCGGGCCGGTGCTGATCCTCGGCACCTACCGGGCCACCGAGATCAGCCCGGAGCTGACCGCCACCCTGGCCCGCGCCGCCGGGCTGGAGCCGGTCCGGGAGTACCTCGCCGGCCTGCCCGTGTCGGCGACCGGTGAGCTGGCCGGCGCCATCGTCGGTGCGGAACTGGACCAGGCCACCGCCCGGTCGATCCACACCCGCAGCGGCGGTAACCCCTTCTTCGTCCGCGAACTGGCCCAGTTGTACGCGGCCGCCGGGGAGTCGGGGCTGGCCGCCGTGCCGCCCGGCGTACGCGACGTGATCCGGCACCGGTTGGCGCAGCTGCCCGCCCCGACCCGTACCGTGCTGCGACAGGCGGCAGTGCTCGGCCGGGACCTCGACCCGGACGTGCTGGGCGTGCTGGCCGGTGACCCGGCGGCGGTGCTGGACGCCGTGGACCGCGCCCTGGCAGCCGGATTCCTCAGCGAGCGGGAGCCCGACGGGCGGCTGCGTTTCACCCACATCCTGGTTCGCGACACGCTCTACGCCGACCTGTCCGCGTCGCGTCGCTGCGCCTGGCACGCTGCCGTCGCCGAGGTGCTGCGACAGCGGGAACCCGTCGAACCGGCGGCCCTCGCGTACCACCTGCTGCGCGCCGGTGGGCCGGTCGCGGCCGCTGAGGCGTCGAGGTACGCCCGGGTGGCGGCCGAGCGGGCCGAACGGGGCGGCAACCCCCATGAGGCGGCTCGGCTGTGGGGTCAGGCGATCGACGCGTACGACCGCGCCGGTGGGGTCGAGCCGGGCGGGCGGGTGACCGCGCTGCTCGGCCTGGGGCGGGCGCTGGCGGTGACGGGCCGGTTGGCCGAGGCGCGGCGACGGCGCGCCGAGGCGATCGCCGCCGCCGAGTCCACCGGCGACCCCCAGCTGATCCAGGAGGCGCTGGCCGGCTTCGACGTGCCCGCCAGTTGGACGCGCAACGACGACGACGTGCTCTCCGGGCACATCGTCCGGGCCGCCGAACACGCGCTGACAGCGCTCGGCCCGGTCCGCTCGGCGCAGCGCAGCCGGCTGCTGAGCACCCTCGCGCTGGAACTGCGCGGCACCACCACCGATCGTGGCCGCCGTGCCGCCGACGAGGCCGAGGCGATCGCCCGCAGCGTCGGCGATCCGGGGCTGGTGGCCTTCGCGCTCAACGCCCGCTTCATGCACTCCTTTGACCGCGTCGGTCTGGCCGGCGCGCGGGCCCGGATCGGCGTCGACCTGGTCGACCTGGCCGTCCGGCACCAGCTGGTGACCTTCGAGGTGCTTGGTCACCTCGTCCTGGTCCAGGCCAGCTGCGCGCTGGCCGACCGGCCCGGCGCGGACACCCACGCGCGCGCCGCCGACGATCTCGCCGAGCGGTACGAGCTGCCGTTGGTCGGCGTCTTCACCAGGTGGTACGCCGCACTGCGGCTGGCGCTCGACGGCGACTCGGCGGCGGCAGCGCGGGCGTACGCCTCGGCAGCCGACCGTACGAGCGCCGAGGGCATGCCGGGGCTGACCCGGGGCCTGCTCCCGTTGGCACTGCTCGGCCTTCGGCTGGCCGACACCATCGGCACCGACTGGCCGGCCACCGGGCCCGGCGGTGCCGATCGGCTGATCACCGGCGCTGACGACCGGTCAGACGTGGACTGGGGTCCGCACGAACCGTGGGTCCGACCACTGCTGCTGCTCGCCGCCGGTGAACGGGACGCCGCCGCGGCCGCCCTGCGGGCCCTTCCCGAGGGACCGCACGACCTGCTGCGGGAGGTACGGCTCTGCCTCGTCGGTCGGGCGGCGCGCGTGCTCGGCGACCGGGCCACGATGACCAGGGTCCACGCCGAACTGCTGCCGGCGGCCGACGAGTTGGCAGCGGGCAGCGGGGTGCTCACCGTCGGACCGGTGGCCGGGCACCTCGCCGACCTGGCCGCCGCCCTGGGCCGGGACGAGGAGGCGGCCGAACACCGTCGTACGGCCGGTGCGGTGACCGCCCGCGCCCGTGCCGGGGCCTGATCCGCACCCGCGACCACCACAACTTGCCGGTTTCCGCCGGAACGCACCGACCGGTGCGGTCAGATGGAGCCACCGGCGCGTCCGCCGTCGGCCATGGTCCGAGGGGGTAGGCGTGGAGGCGCTCGTCCTGATCGTGGTGCTCGGTGTCACAGTGCTCGTCGGTACCACCGTTGGCGGTCGGTACCGGGTGGCCCCGCCGGTCCTGCTCATCGCGTTGGGCGTGCTGCTCGGGTTCACGCCGCCGCTGTCCGAGGTCACCCTGGAACCGGATCTGGTCCTGCTGATCTTCCTGCCGGCGATCCTGTACCGGGAGAGCCTCACCATCAGCCTGCGCGAGATCCGCGCCAACCTGCCGGTGATCGGGATGCTCGCCGTGGTGCTGGTGGTGCTCACCATGGTCACCGTGTCGTACGCCGCGCAGGCGTTCGGGGTGAACCCCGCCGCTGCCTGGGTGCTCGGCGCGGTCCTCGCGCCGACCGACGCCGCCGCGGTCACCGGTCTGGCCAAGCGGTTGCCCCGCAAGCTGCTCACCACCCTGCACGCGGAGAGCCTGATCAACGACGGCACCGCGCTGGTGGTCTTCGCGGTGGCAGTGGGTCTGCTCAGCCAGAGCGCCGAGCCGGGCGTGTTCGGCGTCGGCGAGGAGTTCGTCGGCGCCAGCGTCGGCGGTGTGGTCGCCGGTCTGCTGGTGGGGGCCGCCGTGGTGCTGGTCCGCAAACGGCTCGACGATCCGCTGCGCGAGGGCGCGCTCAGCGTGCTGACCCCGTTCGGCGCCTTCCTGCTCGCCGACTCGGTGCACGCCAGCGGTGTGTTGGCGGTGGTGGTCGCCGGCCTGGTGCTGTCCTACGCCGGCCCGCGGGTGATCCGCGCCCGGTCCCGCGTGCTGGCGTTCGCGTTCTGGGACCTGTCCACCTTCCTGATCAACGGTGGCCTGTTCGTCCTGCTCGGCACGCAGATTCCCCGCGCGGTGCGGGGCATCACCAGCACGTCGCCGCAGCGAGCGCTGCTGATCGCGCTGGTGGTCACGGTGGTCGTCGTGGCCACCCGGCTGCTCTTCATCTATGTCACAGCGCAGTCGGCGCGACTGCGCCGCCGCCGGATGGTGGACGACGTCGGTCGAGGTCCCTCCGGCTGGCGGGTGGGGACCGTCGGGGGCTGGGCCGGTTTCCGGGGTGCGGTGTCGCTCGCCGCCGCCCTGGCCGTCCCGACGATGACTGTGGATGGCCGGCCGGTGGTCGAACGCGACCTGATCATCTTCGTCACCGCGCTGGTGATCGTGCTGATCATGCTCCTGCAGGGCACCACCCTGCCGCTGGTGGTGCGCTGGGCCGGGCTCAGCGGCGACCCGGGACGCGTCGACGAGGCCCGGCACGCCCGGCGGCGGGCCGCCGAGGCGGGCCTGGCCGCCCTCCCGCAGGTCGCCGCGGAGATCGGTGTCCAGGGTGATTCGGTGCGTCGGCTGGAGGCCGAGTACCAGCGGCACCTGGAGGACCTCAACGAGAGCGGTGGGACCATCGCCGATGAGCGTCGGCTGGAACGGCGACTGCGCCTCGGCGTCCTCGCGCACAAGAGGCGGGAGGTCACCCGACTGCGCGACAACCGGGAGATCGACGACCTGGTGCTGCAGGAACTCCAGTCCGCGCTGGACAACGAGGAGATCCGGCTGCTGGGGCGCGAACCCAACGAGTGACCGTCGGCCACCGCGCGCGCCCGCGCGGCTCAGAGCACCTGGTCGAGGAACCGGCGCAGCCGCGGATGTTCGGCCCGCTCGAAGACGGCCTCGGGCGGGCCGGCCTCCAGCACCACACCCCGGTCCATGAAGGCGACGGTGTCGGCGACCTGCCGGGCGAAGCCCATCTCGTGGGTCACCACCACCATGGTCATTCCGGCGGCGGACAGGTCGGCCATCACCCCGAGCACACCCTTGACCAGCTCCGGGTCGAGCGCCGAGGTCGCCTCGTCAAAGAGCATCACCTCGGGCCGCAGCGCCAGCGCACGGGCGATCGCCACCCGTTGCTGCTGACCACCGGAGAGTTGCGCCGGTCGGGAGTTCGCCTTGCCGGCAAGCCCCACCAGCTCCAACTGGGCGCGGGCGAGCGCGTCCGCCTCGTCCTCACCGAGCTTGCGCAGTCGGCGCAGCGCCAGCGTGACGTTGCGCAGCACGCTCATGTGCGGGAAGAGGTTGAACTGCTGGAACACCATGCCCACCCGCTGCCGCAGCGCGTCCGGGTCGTCGCCCAGCACGCTGCGCCCGTCCAGCAGCACGTCGCCCCGGTCCGGTTCGATCAGCCGGTTGATGGTGCGCAGCAGTGTGGACTTGCCCGACCCGGACGGGCCGATGACACAGGCCGTCGCGCCACGCGGCACCGACAGGTCGACGCCGCGCAGCACCCGGTTCGGTCCGAAGGCGAGGTGCACATCGTGTACGTCGAGGCTGACCGAGGTCGTCGTGGCGGTGGTCATCGCCGATTTCCTTCCATCGCGTACGGCGCGGTGTCGTCGTCCTCTTCGGTCGGCGCGGTGGCCGGCCGACCGTTGCGCAGCCGGCGGTCGATCCAGTTGACGACGTGCGTCAACGGAACGGTCAACGCCAGGTAGCACAGCCCCGCCAGCAGCAGCGCCGACTCGTTACCGGTGGTGGCCGCGTAGTCCTGCCCGATCCGGAACAGCTCCCGCTGGCTGGCCACCAGGCCGAGGAAGTAGACCAGGCTGGAGTCCTTGATCAGCGCGATGAGCTGGTTCACCCAGGCCGGCAGCACCCGCCGGATGCCCTGCGGGACGATCACCAGCCGCATCGCGTCGGCCCAGGAAAAGCCGAGCGCCCGGGCGCCCTCCAACTGGGCGGCCTCCACCGACTGGATGCCCGAGCGGAAGATCTCCCCGATGTACGCGGCAGCGATGAGCGACAGCGCCAGGATGCCCAACGGGTAGGGGTCCGGTCCCCAGACCTGCATGCCCAGCGGGGCCAACCCGACGCCGATCAGCAGGATCGTCGCGGCGGCCGGCAGCCCCCGGAACACGTCGGTGTAGACCCGCGCCGGCCAGCGCAACCAGCGGCTGCGGGAGATCCCCGCGACGGCCAGCAGCAGGCCCAGCACCGAGCCGAGCAGAGCGGCGGAGACCGCCAGGATCAGCGTGTTGGGCAACCCGACGGTCAGCATCTCGGGCAGCGCCTCGCGCATCGAGTCCCAGTCGAAGAACGTTTCCCACAGGGTGCTCAACGGATCCATGTGTCGCCTCTCCTACCGCCCCGCTCGCTCGTCACCGGTTCAGGACGCCGCCGACGCGGACGCCGACGGCGCCACAGTGACCGCGCCGCTGCCCGGCTTGAAGTCCGCCGGGATCGGCCGGCCCGGGTAGTACTGCGCCTGCAACCGGGTCCAGGTGCCATCGGCGATGACCTCGTCGAGGCTCTTGTTCAGCGCCTCGCGCAGCTTGTCGTTGCCCTTGGCCACGGCGTACGCGGTCGGTGCCGGGCTGAGCTGCTTGGCCGCCACGGTGATCTTGCCGTTGCTGTCGGCGGCCGACTTCTCGCCGATCTCCGCCGGGGCGATCCACGCGTCGGCGGTGCCCGCCTTGAGCTGGTTGATCGCACCGTTGTAGTCCGGCACCCGCACCGGGTTCAGCTGCCTGCCGGTGGCGTAGTCGTCCTGGACCGTGCCCTGCACCACCACCACCCGCTTGCCGGTGAGCTGGTCGAAGCTGGTGATCGGCGAGCCGGCCGGGACGTCCAGGCCGAAGTAGCCGAAGTCGTAGCCGTTGCCGAAGTCGACCGTCTTCTTGCGGGCCTCGGTGATGGTGATCGAGGAGCTGCCGACGTCGAACTTGCGGTTGTTGACCTGGCTGAGCAGCGCGGAGAAGTCGGTGCCGACGAACTCCACAGTGAGGCCGAGCTTGCCGGCCACGGCGGTCAGCAGGTCGTTGTCGAAGCCGGTGAACCTGCCGTCCTTGAGGTACACGTTCGGCGGGGCGTCGGTCAGCGTGCCGGCGCGCAGCACGCCCGGCTGGGCCAGGCCGTACGGGTTGGCGTCGGACGAGCTGTCGTCGCCGCAGGCGGTGAGGGCGGTGGCGGCCAGGATCGTCGCCGCCCCCAGGGCGGCGGCACGGGTCACTGCGGGAAGGAATCGCACTGGTGTCTCCGAAGGGTGGTGTCTCGGCGGGCGCGGTTGTGCGCCACCGACGGTGCGCCCGATGGGCGTACCGGTGGAAAGGGGTTTCGGGAGGGTGGTGCTAGAGCGCGGTGCCGCGACGACAGGCGGCGCTGCACATTCGCATCGTGTCCACGTGCCGTCGCCGGGTCAGTGCGGGCGAGGGTCGACCGGTGCGGAGGTCCGCGACGTCAGTCGGTGGGGTGGTGCTGAGGATGCGCATGGTTCTCCCGGGTCTGTGCTGACCTGGGTGCCAGGCCACGCTTGCACCGACGTCGTGCCGGTGCCTGGTCTTCACCCGGGGCACCCCACCGCGGAGGAGGGTTGCCGGCCAGCGAGCCGGGGCTTCGCGCTGGCGCTCATGACCTGCGCCGAGGCTAGCAGCACCGACGGGTGCCGCGTCCAGTCGGTATGACCACGCTCACCGTGCGCGACGGTCCGTCCGCGCCCAGGTCAGCCGGCGTGCACGTGCGGTCGACGGTGTGGGTCGGGTTCCTGGCGGCGCAGGATCTCCCGGGTCACCGAGGCGATCGCGCCCTGCCCGAACGCCAGGTAGCGCAGGAAGTTGCGAACCGGACCGCCCTCGGACCACTCGAAGTAGATGTGGGGTCGCCGACGGCTGCGGTCGCGGATCTCCAGCAGCAGGGCGGCCAGCGCGGTGGGCACCGACGAACTGGCCAGGCTGAGCACCGGGAAGCGGCCGTCGACGACGCTGCCGCGGACCAGCACCTCGGTCTCGAAGTCGGACGGGTCGGTGACCTCGACCTCGACGAAGATGACGTCGCTGTCGTCGGGGAAGTCGTTGTCCGCCATGGTCTGGGCGAGCTTGGCGCGGTACTCCGCCTCGTCGCGCCGGTCGGGTTCGTGCGCGATGAGGCGGATCCGCCGGCCGGCGCGTTCGTCGATGATCCGGGCCGCGGCCGGATCCAGCTCGACGTGATCGACGCGCAGTTCGTAGGCCCGCATCAGCCGGGACAACACCGACACCAGGAGGATCCCGCCGATGAAGCAAGCGGCGATCTTGACGCCACTGGGGCGTTCCACCACGTTCGCCAGCGTTGTATAGACGAAGATCACCGCGATGATGCCGAACGCGATGGTGCGACCGCGCTGACGCTGCCGCAGCGCCGCGAGCGTCACCGCCGTCGCGGCCGAGGTGATCAACACCAGCACCCCGGTGGCGTAGGCGCCGCCCTGCGCGTCCACGCTGGCCTCGAAGATGATCGTGATCAGGAACGCCACCGAGGTGAAGACCAGCACCAGTGGCCGGACGGCTCGCGCCCAGGTCGGCGCCATGCCGTAGCGGGGCAGGTAGCGTGGCACGAGGTTGAGCAGACCAGCCATCGCCGACGCCCCGGCGAACCAGAGGATCCCGATGGTGGACAGGTCGTAGATGGTGCCGAACACCTCGCCGAGGTGGGCGTGCGCCAGATAGGCCAGCGCCCGCCCGTTCGCCGGCCCGCCCGGCTGGAAGGCGTCCGGCGGGATCAGCACCGTTGTCGTCACGCTGCTGGTGATCAGAAAAACGCTCATGATCACCGCTGCGGTGGTCAGCAGCCGGCGCGCGCCACGGATCCGGCCCAGCGGTCGTGCCTCCGAATCCTGCGGGTCACCCCGTACGCTCGGCATCACCGCCACCCCGGTCTCGAAGCCGGACAGACCCAACGCCAGCTTCGGAAAGACCAGTAGCGACAGCCCGACCACCAACCACGGGTCGCCGTGCCCGGTGGTCAGCGCGGTGGTCCAGTCGCCCACCGCGCTCGGATGCCTCACCACCCGCCACAGCGCGTCGGCCACCACCACCGCGTTCAGCGTCAGGTAGACCGCGACCAGGACGACGGCGATCCCGATCGCCTCGGTGAATCCCTTGAGGAACACCGCGCCCAGCAGCGACACGAGCAGCAGTGTGACCAGCACCTCGTGCCCCTTGAGCGCACTCGGCCAGAACGGGTTCTCGTCGATGTGCGCCGTTGCGTCAGCGGCCGAGAGGGTGATGGTGATGATGAAGTCGGTGGCCGCGAAACCGAGCAGCACCAGCACCAGCAGTTTGCCCGGCCAGTAGCTCAGCAGGCGGACCAGCATCGCGATGGAACCCTCACCGTGCGGGCTCTCCACCGCCACCCGCCGGTAGACCGGCAACGCCCCCAGCAGGGTCACCAGCACCAGCACCAGGGTCGCCACCGGCGAGAGCGCCCCGGCGGCCAGCGCCGCGATACCCGGCTGGTAACCCAACGTGGAGAAGTAGTCCACACCGGTCAGGCACATCACCTTCCACCACGGGTGGTGCCGGTGCTCCGGCGGGCGCCCGTGCGGCCCCGGGTGCTGCACGGCCTGGTCCGAGCCGGCGTCGAGCAGCCACCCCCGCAACCGGCCGGCGCGTCTGTCGAACGTCACCGGCGCGTCCCCCGTCATCCCGCTCACGGTCACCGTGAGTATCCGCCCATGGGGCCGCTGCCGTCCGCCGGTGCGCGGAACCCAGCCGACACCCCGGCGGGTTTCGGGCCCAGGGCACCGGGGATGCAGCCTCCCGGTCCGGACCGGACGGCACCGGGGGAGGGGACAGGGCATGGTCGGCGGCCGTCGCTTCCGCCCGGGTGGTGGCTTCGGCCGTCAACTCGACGAGTACGAGACGAGGGTCGGCGTGGTGCCGCCCCCGGAGTCGCCCGCCGCGTCCCACGGCCTGGTGGACAGCGCGGTCTACCTCCGGGGGCACCGGTTCGCCTCGCCGTCCGGCCTCGCCGAGACGTACCGCTGCCTGCAGGAGCAGGACGACGCGATGGCCTGGATCGGGTTGTACCGGCCCGACATCGAGCAGATCACCTCACTGGCCCGCGAGTTCCGGCTGCACGACCTGGCGGTCGAGGACGCGATCAACGCCCACCAGCGGCCCAAGCTGGAGCGCTACGGCCACACCCTGTTCGTGGTGCTGCGCGCCGCCCGCTACGACGACCTGCGGGAGGAGGTCGAGTTCTCCGAGCTGCACCTGTTCATCGGGCCGGGTTTCGTGGTCACCGTCCGCCACGGTGAGGCACCGGACCTGGCCGTGGTGCGGCGACGGATGGAGACCGAGGCGCAGATGCTCGCCCGGGGCCCGGAAGCGGTCCTGTACGCGATCCTGGACCAGGTCGTCGACGGGTACGCGCCGGTGGTGGCCGGGCTGGAAAACGACATCGACGAGATCGAGACCCAGGTGTTCGGTGGCGACCCGAACGCCAGCCGCCGCATCTACGGCCTCAGCCGCGAGGTCATCCAGTTCCAGCGGGCCGCCCGCCCCCTGCTCAGCGTGCTCGACGCGCTGGCCGTCGGCGCGGGCAGCGCCAGCGCCGACGAGGAGCTGCGCCGCTACCTGCGCGACGTGACCGACCACCTGACCCAGGTGGTGGAGCGGGTGGACGGTTTCCGGCACCTGCTGCAGAACATCCTCACCGTCAACGCGACCCTCGTCTCGCAGCAGCAGAACGAGGAGATGCGCAGTCTCACGGCGGCCAGCTACAGCCAGAACGAGGAGCTGAAGAAGGTTTCCTCCTGGGCGGCGATCCTCTTCGCTCCCACGCTCATCGGCACCGTGTACGGCATGAACTTCGTCCACATGCCGGAGCTGAACTGGCGCTTCGGTTACCTCTTCGCGCTGCTGTTGATGCTGCTGGTCTGCGGCACCCTCTACGTGATCTTCAAGCGGCGCGGCTGGCTCTGAGCCCTTGGCCGCGGCTCACTCGATGCCGCGCAGGATGTGCCGCTCGTCCTCGACGTCGTCGTCGCCGGCACCGATCCGGCCGAGCAGTACGGCGGCCGCCCAGATCGTCAGGGGGGTGGCTGCCCCGGTCATTCCGCCGCCGGTCCGGTCGTCCCGGGTCTGGCTCCGCTCCGTGCGCGGTGGCCTGCGCTGAGCCTGCATGGGCCCTGCCTCTCCTCGTCGAAGCCGCCGTGGGCGGCGCGGGTGAATTCGCGCCACCGGCCGGGTGGGACCGCCCGTGAGCAGCCCACCACCGGTACGACAGCCACTCGAACCTTCCCACGCCCGGCCACTTCCGCACCGCTTGTTTTCGGGTTTCCGACTGCCGCCCGCCAAACCGGACATTACGCAGCGACGGTCGAGTCACGGTCAAGGCAGCGGGTGGGCGATGCCCCGGGCATGGTCGGTGAGCGCCGCGCCGACCACCGTCGCGGCCAGCGGCAACACCTCCAGACAGCGGCGCACCGCAGCGGCCATCAGCGTGTTCGGCACCCGCATGGACAGCGTGCAGTGCGGCACCCAGCGCCCCGGCTGGTAGTGCTCGGCGAGGGGGATGCCGGCGGCGGCGAGCCGGTCGTGCACCAGCCGGTGGTGCGCCAGCAACTCCGGGGTGGGCGTCGGACCGAGCCAGAGCACCCGACCGACGAACTGGCCGGCGTGCTGGAATTCGAGCCGCAACGGGGTGGCCACCACCGTCCCCTGTAACGCCTCGGCGACCTGCTCCGGGTCGAACCGGGGCGCCACCATGAGCGAGACGTGCGGACGGTGGCGCTGCTCCAGCAGCGAGCGCATGCTCTGCACGCCCTCGGCCTCCAGCGCGTCCCAGAGCACCCGGATCCGGCGGGTGGCGTCCGGGTCCAGGTACAACTCCAGCGCGGCGACCATTTGATCACCGTAGCGGCCGAGGTTTGCCCGCCCGTCTCCGGCGGTACCTGATCCGCAACCGACCAGGAAGGCGCAGCACGTGAATGTGAGTGACCTGCTGACCGAGGCGTACGACCGACTGCCCGACCTCGTCCGCGCGGCGGTCGAGGGCCTCAGCCCCGAACAACTGCGCCACCAGCCCGCCCCGGGCGCCAACTCGATCGGCTGGCTGGTCTGGCACCTCACCCGGGTGCAGGACCATCATGTCGCCGAGGTCCTCGACGCCGACCAGATCTGGGCCAGCGGCGACTGGGCGGGACGGTTCGGGCTCGCCGCCGACCCCGAGAACACCGGCTACGGGCACTCGCCCGCCCAGGTCGCGACGGTTAGGCCGGAGAGCGCGCAGGCGCTCATCGACTACTACGGGGCGGTCGCCGCGCGTACCGGGGACTTCCTGGCCGGTCTGGCCCCGGCTGACCTGGACCGTGTGGTCGACGAGGCGTGGGATCCGCCGGTCACCCTCGGCGTCCGGTTGGTCAGCGTCGTCGAGGACGACCTGCAACACGTCGGCCAGGCCGCCTACGTGCGTGGCCTGCTCGAGGCCGGCTGACGGCCGGGCTCACGGCACGATCACTGCCCGGCCCTCCAGGGTCCCGTCGCGCATCTGGCGGTACGCGTCCAGGGCGTCGTCCAGCGCGAAGGTGGTGATGCTCGGCCGGACCAGGCCCCGGGCGCCCAGGTCGAGCACCTCCACCAGCTCGGGTCGGCTGCCCCAGTAGGTGGTGGCGATACTCAGCTCGTACGGCACGGAGAAGAACGACACTCCCACGGTGCCGCCGCCGATCCCCACGATGGTCAGGTCGCCCACGGTGCGGGCCGCCGCCACGCCGAGCGCCAGGGTGCTGTCCGCGCCGACGAAGTCCAGCACCACGTCGGCGCCCCGCCCTCCGGTGGCATCCCGGATCTCCTCGGCGGCGGTCGGTCCGGAGGTCACCGTGCGATCCGCGCCGCACTCCTCGGCCAGCCGCAGCGCCTCGGCCCGGGTGTCCACGGCGATCACCCGCGCGGCGGTGGTGGCCTTGAGGATCTGCACGCCCACGTGCCCCAGCCCGCCGACCCCGATCACCACGGCCGTGCTGCCCGGTGGCAGCTTCGGCCAGGAGCGCCGGACGGCGTGGTACGGGGTGAGCCCCGCGTCGGTCAGCGGTGCGGCTTGCACCGGATCCAGACCCTCCGGTAGAGGTACGACGTGCCGCGCGTGCGGGACAAGTTCGAACTCGGCCATCCCGCCGTCCAGTCCGAGCCCACCGCCTCCGCTCGGCACCGGCGCGGCGGAAGGGTTCTCGCAGTACGGGTCGATCCCGAGCCGACAGCGGGCGCAGGTGCCACAACCCCATGCCCCGAACACCGCGACCGGTTGCCCGACGGACAGCCCGGTCACCCCGTCGCCGAGGGCGTGCACCCAGCCGGCGTTCTCGTGACCGAGGGTGAACGGCGGGTTCCAGGGCACCGTGCCCGGCTCGAACTCGTCCATCAGGTGCAGGTCGGAGTGGCACGCGCCGGCACCGCCGATCCGGACCACCACCTGACCCGGCCCGGGCGTCGGGTCGGGGACCTCGACCAATTCCGGTTCCGACTGCCACTCCCGCAACCGCAGTGCACGCATGCCGGTGCTCCCGTCTGTGTCGGCTGAACCACTGGCCTGCCCACCTCGTCGCGCGGCAAACGGGCCGCCACCGGCGCGACCCCGGGGCACCCTCACCCGTTCCGGGTGAACCGGCCTCACCCGGGCGCGGGTGATCCTGCGGGGAACCGTGGGGAGGGGATCTGATGGGTGCGACGGCGGAGCAGTACCTGCGACAGCTGGACACCGGTCGGCGACCCGACCTGCCGGAGACCACCGCGGGGACGCTGCGGTTGGATGTCCGTGACGACGGCAGCACCGACCACTGGTACCTGACCATCGCCGACCAACACGTCCAGGTGACCCGTTCGGCCGAGGACGCCGAGCTGGTGGTGCGGGCCGACCGGGCGGTCTTCGACCGGATGGTTCGCGGCGAGTTGCACCCCGGAGCGGGCCTGCTGCGCAACGAGGTGACAGTGCACGGCAACGTGCAACTGCTGATGCTGCTGCGGCGGATCTTCTCCGGGCCGGACGGCGCCCGTCACCCGCGCGAGCTGGGCCGGGCCGCGCTTGCCGGCCGAACCACGCCTGCCGGCGGGGGCGCGCCGGCTGGCTGGGCCGCGCCGGCCGGCGGGGCCGTGTCTGCTGGCCGGGCCGTGACGACCGCTCGGGGTGGTCGGCCGTGAAGCAGGAACTGGTGCACGTCATCGCGGGCAACATCTTCGCCATCACCGACGCCCAGGGCGACATCGAGCCCGACCCGCAGCTCCCGGTCGGACTCTTCGCGTACGACACCCGGTTCCTGTCGCACTGGGTGCTGCGGATCGACGGTGAACGGACCAACGCCCTGTCCCGGGACGACCTGACCTACTTCGAGACCCGGTTCTTCCTGGTTCCCGGCACGGCGAGCCACTACATCGACGCCGACGTGTCGATCATCAGGCACCGTTCGGTTCACGACTGTTTCCACGAGAACATCACGGTGCTCAACCACTCGTCGCAGCCCGCCGAATACACCGTCCGGCTGGAGATGGCCAGCGACTTCACCGACATCGTCGAGGTCGGGCAGGTGCGGCAGCGGGCCGTCGAGGTCGCCGCCGACCCGGCGCGTCAGCAGCTCGTGCTGCGCTACCAGCGGGAACGGTTCATCCGGGAGACCACGGTGTGCAGCACCGTCCCCGCCGACGTGGACGAGCAGGGGATGACCTTCCGGATCCGCATCCCACCCGAGGGGAGGTGGGAGACCGACCTGCACGTCACAGTGACCATGGGCGGCGAGGAGGGTCGGGATCTCCGCGCCGACCTGCAGTCGCACCAGCACGCCCTGCGCACGGGGATGGACGAGGACCTGAGCCGGTGGCTGGACCGTGCGCCGCAACTGGTGGCCGAGCGCGCCGGCCTGGAAGAGCTCTACCAGGGCAGCCTCGCGGACCTGGCAGCGCTGCGCTACCAGCCGTTCTCGTACCGCGAGCGGGTGCCGATCGGTGGTCTGCCGTGGGCGATGGGTCTGTTCGGGCGGGACAGCATCATCACGTGCCTGCAGACGATGGCGTTCACCCCCGAACTGGCCCCGTCGACGCTGCGGATGCTGGCGCTCGTGCAGGGCGGTCAGCTCGACGACTGGCTGGAAGAGGAGCCCGGCAAGATCCTGGCCCACCTGCGGTACGGCGAGACGGGGGCGTTCCGCGAACGGACGAGCGCGTTGTACTACGGCGCTGCCGACACCACCCCGCTCTTCGTCGTCCTGCTCGACGAGTACGAGCGCTGGTCCGGTGACGCGGACCTGGTCCGCGAGCTGCGCCACCCGGCCCGGATGGCGCTGGACTGGATCGACGAGTACGGCGACCTGACCGGCGACGGCTACGTGCGCTACCAGCGCCGCAACGAGCGCTACGGCGCGGTCAACCAGAGCTGGAAGAACTCCCCGGACGCGATCGTCGACGCCCACGGTCGACAGCCCGCCTTCCCCCGCGCCACCTGCGAGTTGCAGGGTTACGCGTACGACGCGAAGCGCCGGGGCGCCCGGCTGGCCCGCGAGTTCTGGGGCGACCTCGCGTACGCCGACCGGTTGGAACGGGAGGCGGCAGCGCTGAAGGAGCGCTTCAACCGGGACTTCTGGTTGCCACACCGGGGGTACTACGCGTTGGCGCTCGACCCGTACGGAGAGCCGGTCGACGCGCTGGCGTCCAACATGGGGCACCTGCTCTGGAGCGGGATCGTCGCTGACGACCGCGCGGAGGCGGTAGCCGAGCACCTGGTCGGGCCGCGACTGTTCAGCGGTTGGGGGGTACGCACGTTCGCCACCGGGCAGCGCACCTACAACCCGGTGGGCGCGCACCTGGGCGCGGTGTGGCCGTCGGACAACGCGGTGATCGCCGCCGGGCTGCGTCGCTACCGCCTCGACGCTCAGGCGGCCCGGATCGCCGCCGGCGTCTTCGACATGACGCTGACGCTCGGTGGCGAGGTGCCGGAGGTGATCGCCGGCTACGAGCGCAGCCTGACGACCTACCCCGTGCAACTGGCGACGAGCTGCCGCCCGCAGGCGTGGTCGTCGGGGTCCCTGCTGATGCTGCTCGCCACCGTGCTGGGCCTGCGGCCCACCGGCGACAACCTGCTGGTCGACCCGGCGGTGCCCGAGGGGTTCGGCCGGCTGGAACTGCTCGACATCCCCGGCCGTTGGGGTCACTCCGACGCCTACGCGAGAGATCGGAGCACCGAACGCCGGCACCGCCTGCGGTGAGGCCGAGAATCAGCGCAGGCGGTGGCGATGACGGTCGGCGTCAGCCCATCGTCTTGGCGCCGTCGATCGACTCGCGCAGGATGTCGGCGTGCCCGGCGTGCTGGGACGTCTCGGCGATGAGGTGCAGCAGCACCCGGCGGACCGTCCAGCTCGCCCCCGGCTCGAACCAGGGAGCCTGCGGCAACGGGTGCGCCGCGTCCAGGTCGAGGGTGGCGACCAACTCGTCGGTCCGGGCGGCCACCTCCTGGAAGCGCTCGACCAGCCCGGCCAGTGTCTCACCCGGTGCCATCTGGAACTGACCGACCCAGTCGACCTCCTCGCGGCCCATCGCCTCCGCGCCGCCCACCGCGAAGAGCATCCACCGGTGCTCGACGCCGGCCACGTGCTTGATGAGGCCGCCGAGGCAGAGACCGCTGACGGTGGGGCGACTGGCCGCCTGCTCGTCGGTGAGCCCGTCGACGGTCTGCAAGAGGAAACCGCGGTGCCTGCGGAGCGCCTGCAGGAGATCGGTGCGCTCACCGGTGAGCTGCTCAGTGCTGGTCATGCCGCCACCCTTTCGTCGATGTCCACCCGGTGCCACCGTATTGCCGGGCACCGACACTTCCCGGGCACGGCACCAGGTCGACGGAGGACCGCCAGCGGTTGCCGATCCGCGTCGATGGCGGTCCACTGAATGACATGGCTGTGATTAAGGTGGGCACGTCGTCCTGGGCGGACCAGTCCCTGCTGCGCTCCGGGTGGTACCCCCGCTCGGCCAGCACGCCGGCGCGTCGGCTGGGCTTCTACGCCAGCCAGTTCCCGTTGGTCGAGGTGGACACGTCCTACTACGCCATCCCGGTGCCGGAGACGACCCAGAGCTGGGTGGACGCCACACCGGACGACTTCACCTTCGACGTCAAGGCGTTCAGCCTCTTCACCGGTCACCCGACGCCGGTCACCGTGCTGCCCCGGGATCTGCGTCCGGCCGCCGGCCCGAGCCGGATCCGCCGCCGTGACCTGCCGGAGCGGGCGTACGACGAGCTGTGGACCCGGTTCCGCGCGGCCCTGGCGCCGATCGCGGCGGCCGGCAAGCTCGGTGTGGTGATGTTGCAGTTCCCGCCGTGGCTGGTGCGCAGCCCGGCGGCCGAACGCCGGATCGTCGAGCTCGCGCAGCGCTGCCGGCCGTGGCGGGTCGGTGTCGAGCTGCGGCACGGCTCCTGGTTGGACGACGCGGCCGCGGCGGACACCCTGGACCTGCTCCGCGCCCACGACCTGTCAGTGGTCTGCGTCGACATGCCACAGGGACACCCGTCGTCGGTGCCGCCGATCCTGAGCATGACGGCGGAGCCGGCGGTCGTCCGGTTCCACGGTCACAGCGACGCCTGGGTCGAGGGCGACAAGCAGGAGAAGTTCCGCTACGCCTACGCCGAGGACGAGCTGCGGCACTGGGCGGGACGGCTGGCCGAGTTCGCGGCTCTCCCCGACGAGCTGCACGTGCTGTTCAACAACTGCTGCGCCGGGCAGGCCCAGCGCGACGCCACCCGGCTGGCGCAACTGCTCACCGAGACGATGGTCGCCGATCACGCCGTCCCGACGAACGGTTGACCGGCGCACCTGCCGGCCGGCCGGGGCGCGGGTCCGGTCAGGACCGCCGTCCCCGGCTGCGCAGCGCGTCCTGGGTCGACTCGCCGATCTCCGCGTCGTCGGGGAAGGTCCGGCCACTGGGCGCGGGATCGGGTGGGGCGCCCGGCCCGGCCATCGGCGTGCGCGTCGGCTCGACCGAACCGAAGCCGTGTCGACCCGCCGGGCCCGTCCGACCCGCCGGGGCACCCGCCCGCCGCTCGCCGCGCCGGCCCTCGGGCACCGCTGTCTCCTCGCTGCCCTCGTCCATCGGTGAGTCGTCGTCGGTGCCCCAGGGCGCGTCGGCGTCGAAACCGTCGCCGGTGCCCCACGGGTTGGTCGCCTCCGGCTCCAGCCGGTCGTTGTCGCCGCTGCGTCCCTTGTGCGCCGTCATGGCCACCCCGCTCGTCGGTCCGCCGCCACCGGCGGACGATGTGCCGTCCTCGGGCCGGTCTGCCCGCCCGCCCTCGCCGCCCGACAGGTCACCGGCACGCCGCCGCACGGGCGCCGACTCGTCGTCGCGCGGGATTCGTCGTCGCTCCGGTACGCGCGCGGGGCCGGCCAGCGCCCCGCCGTCGAGGTGGCGGCGGGACGCCGGCCGGCCCGACGCTTCAGCGTCCGGCCATCGCCATCGGCCGCTTGCCGTTGCTCATTCCCGCCATCTTGATCATGCTCTTGGACGCGCCCTTCATCCCACCCGCGCGACCGAGCATCCCGCGGAACACCTGGCCGGGCTTCTGCTGCTCACCCATGTACGCGGTGACCACGACCAGCGTCCCGGTCAGCGCCGGAATGGCCCACTGGAGCAGCTTCATCTGCCGTTGCGACGAAGCCACACTGGCCGGGGTCTGGTGGTTCGGCTCGGTGGCACCGCTCACCGACGGGCCGCCGGCCTTCTCCAGCCGCATGCCGACCAACCGGCTGTAGCCGGTGACCGCGAGCGCGCCGATGGTCAGCGCGGTCTTGATGGCGCTGGCCCGGCCGACGCCGGACTGGGCCGCCACCCGTGGGCTCTCGGTCACCAGTTCGCCGACGGCGCCGGCCAGGTGGGCGCCGATCGCCGCCGCGTTGACCGGCGTCCACTTGGACCATCCGGCCGACGCGACCGGGAGCCGCTGGGTCGAGTCGCTGATTTTCGCCGCTGCGCCGTTGACACCGAAGGCACCCATGAGGGAGCCGCCAAACCAGGCCGCCAGGCCCAGATCGTGCATCGAACGCAGTGCGGTGTGCCGTTCGGACATGTGATCCCCTTCCGCCGTGTCGGGCGGTGCGGCTTACCCGCCGCTCGGGCGGCTAACCCCGGCCCGCCAGGGCCGATCCGCGCCGTGGCGGGCAACTACGGGACATCCGTGGCGTCGGTGCGTCGGCCTCGTCCGGGCAGGAGTCGTTCGCCCGGTGGCGGGTAGATCCTCCAGCGACGCCGACGAGAGGGGAACGCGATGTCGCAGCCGGACGAGAGCCGGGAGAAGACCCCCAAAACAGACGCGGTGCTCATGCACCCCGACAACGACCCGAACCGGAACACGGCCGAGGTCGCGCCCCGCAAGGAGCACGCCGAGATCCAGGTCGAGCGGGACGGTGAGCTGGTGCCGCTGGACCAGGACGAGTGAGCCGACCCGCCCCCGACGGGCCGGTACGGCTCAGCGGGGCGGCAGGTCGGTGGCGAAAGCGGCGATCCGCCGCGCCAGCGGAACGCCCGCGCGGACCCAGGTGAAGTGGTCCAACGGCGCTCCGGCCTGCGCCACTGTGTACCGTTCCCGGGTCACCGGCGCGTCGCCGAGCTTCGCGCAGAGGTGGTCCATGGTCTGGTGCGGCGTGTACTGGTCGTCGTCGACGCTGACGGCCAGCACCGGTGTCCGTACCGCGCGGACCGCGGCCTCGGTGTCCGTACCGTTGAGCCGGGGGAACCGACCGGTCCGCGCGGTGTACGCCCAGTCGCGGATCACGCCGCGCGCCTGCCGGCCACCGAAGCCCCAGCCCGGCCAGACGCCGAGCAGCGCCGCCGTGGCGGCGATGCCCTGGGTGTAGGGCAGCACGCCGAGGCCGCGCCGGCCCGGGTAGCTCCGCCAGTGCGGGATGCCGACAGCTACCAGCGCCAAGCCGTCCACCTCGCCGCCGCCGTGCAGGGCGAGGTGCAGCAGCGCGGCCTGCCCGCCGAGTGAGTGCCCGAGAAGCACTCGGGTGCGCCCGTCCAGCCGCGGCTTGAGGGCGGCCAGGACGGCGCCGACGTCGTCGGCCAGTTCGGCGTAACCGTGCCGGTCCGCCCGACTCGGCGCGGGCGTGCTCGCCCCGGTGCCGCGCAGGTCGGCGACGACCACGGCCAGCCCCGCGGTGCGCAGCGCGGCGGCGAAGGGCCGGTAGTAGCGGGCCCGGACGCCCATCGCGGGCCAGATCACCACCACCGGTGCGCCGGTCACTCCGGACGGTTCCGGATAGACCTGCACACCCAGCCGGCCACCGTCGACGTCGACGAACTCCTGCGCGTACTCCAGATCCCCGTTCACCGGCCCAGCCTACGGCCCTGACGTTACCGGCGGGTAGCAGCAGGCCGTCGACGACCGGGGCGCAGCTGACGCCGCACGCGACGGAGGGCCCCGCCACCTGGCGGAGCCCTCCGACCGACGCTGCGCTCAGGAGACCGAGATGGCCCCGTTGCTGGCGCGCACGCAGGCCACCGAGCGGGCGCTGGTGGAGGCCGCGCCGCTCAGGCACTGGCCGAGCACCTGGTGCCCGGTGGCGTTCGGGTGCCACGACTCCTGGCAGGTCTGGAAGTAGCTGACGCAGGTGTTCGCGATCCGCTGGATGGCGATCTTGTCCTTGCCGGCGAGGCTGGTGACGAAGGTGCCGGTCGCGCCGTCCTGAAGCCGGATCGGAGTGGCCAGCGCGCCGGTCGGGCTGCCGGTCTGCTCGCAGAGCCGGGCACCGTTGAAGGCCTGCTGCACGTTCAGGTACACCAGGTCGTCGGCCGGGAACTCGGCGGCCAGCGTGTCCCTGGTGGACTTCACGATGCTGCCCAGGCCTTGGGAGAAGCGGTGCCCCGGCGCCAGGCTGGCCCGGTGGATCGGGCACCCGCCCGCGTACCGCTCGGCGCCGAGGTCACGGAACTTGTCCCGGGTGTCGTCCCGGCCGTCCTCCTCGTGGAACGTCTGGTTCAGGTCCAGCGGCAGCGGGTTCGTGTAGTCCTGGAACACCACCCGGTGCTGACCGTCCGCGTCCACCTGGTCGAGGGTGGTGAGGATCTGGCGTACGGCCGCCGTGGTCTCCGCGGTCGCGGCGCTGAGCTGCGCGGCGGTGGCCAGGTCGGCGTCGCTGCACGGCTTCTGCTCCACCGGGCCGTTCAGGTACGCCCAGAACTCCCACCAGCCGGTCCAGGCGTCGGCGATGAACCGGTTGGCGCACTTCTCCGCGACGCTGCCGAAGGTGAACGAGCTGTTGTTGGAACCGAGGCCGATCAGCACCAGGTCGATGTCCTGGGTCTGCGCGACGGCGCGCAGCTGGCTCAGCTGCGAGGCCACGGTACGACCGTTGGCCCGCGCCTGGGAGGCGTTGGCGATGTCGTGCGGCTGGCCGCCGGAGCAGGCCAGGTTGAACCGGTTCTGGATGCCCGGCAGGTTGGCCTGGTGGAGCGAGGCGTTCGCCGAGCGGTGGCAGAAGAACGCGTTGTTGTTCGCCGCCGTCCAGCCGGGGAAGCCCTGGCTGACGCCGTTGACGTCGACCACCGGGGTGTACGCCCCGGCGCCCTCGCCACTGATGAAGCTGTCTCCGAGCGCCACCGCGGCGGTGGGCAGCGCGGCGGACGCGGGTGCGGGCAGCGCGACGGCGGTCGACAACGCGGCCATGGCGATCGTGAGTCCCGCGGCGAGCGCGGTACGCCGGAACCTGGGCATGGGGCTCCCATCCATCGAAAGATGAAAGATTCTCTGAGGGCGCGATCAGATCACCCCTGCACGACGGACGTCAATGGCCCGTAACAGATTCGTTCGATGAAAGACACGCGCGCGTAGGCAGGACGCGGTACCGCGTCGAGGTCGGCGTGCGGTGGTGGGTGGTGGCGCGCGGCGCTACCGGGCGACCCGGCCGCCGCGGTTCAGCACCGCCGCGCCGGCGACGTTCAGACCGACACCCCAGATCAGGAGTACGCACAGCCACTGCACCCACCGCAGCGCCGTCATCTCTCCCGAGAGCAGGTTGCGCACGCTGCCGAACGGGGTGAGCCACGGCTGCGCGGCCTCCACCCCGCCCAGCAGCGCGAACAGCCCCAGCGGCAGGACGATGGTGGCCAGGAACGCCACCGCCGCCGAGCGCACCAACAGGCCCAGCCCGGTGCCCACCAGCCCGGCGACGAACTGCACCAGCACACTGCCCACCGCTACCGTCCAGGCGTTCCGCCACGGCTCGTCGGCGACCTCGGCCGTGGTGAGGGCGAGCGTCGCGGCGCAGATCAGCACGCCGATGACGCCGATGACGACCGCCGGCAGCCCCACCGCGAGCACGGTGGGCAGGATCGCCGGGCGCACCGGCGCCCGGCGCAGGTCGCTGACCAGCAGGATGCCGAAGAGCGGGGTCGCCACCGACATCAGGCTCTGGACGGTGCCCGAGAGTTCGGCGAAGGTCCGGTCGGCCGGAGCCACCGCCGCGACCAGCGCCACGGCGGCCAGCAGCCCCGCCACCAGGGTGCCCACCAGCAGCCACCGCCGGGCCCGGGTGCCAAGGGAGCGCCGCAGGGCGTCGCGAAACGTCTCGGTCACCGCAATCGCCTCCCGATCTCCTCGACCCGGACCGGCGCGCACCCCGCGCGCACATCGGCCGCGATCACGGCTGAGCGTACCGGCGGCGCTGTCTCTGCGTGGCCCCATGATCACCCGCCGGCTGTTCGTTGGCTCACGTCCCGAGGGACCCGCGCGGCGGGTCGCACAGGGCCTCCGACACTTGTCCTAGCCTCGGGCTAGGCTCGCTGCGGCGCGCCACGCCGGCTGATGTCGCCGGTGACCGGCAGCACACCGCCGAGACCGGGGAGTACGACCAGTTGACCGCAGAGCCTGACACCCTGTACGGGGCCGATGACCTCACCCACCTTGAGGGGCTGGACGCTGTCCGCAAGCGGCCCGGCATGTACATCGGTTCCACCGACAGCCGTGGCGTGGGTCACCTCGTCAACGAGATCCTCGACAACTCCACCGACGAGGGAGTCGCCGGCCACGCCAGCCACGTCGAGGTGATCCTGCACCCCGACGGCTCCGTGCAGGTCGACGACGACGGCCGGGGCATCCCCACCGACGTGCACGCCAAGTCCGGCATCTCCGGCGTCGAGCTGGTGCTGACCCGGCTGCACGCGGGCGGCAAGTTCGGCGGCTCCGGCTACAAGACCTCCGGCGGTCTGCACGGCGTCGGCGCGTCGGCGGTCAACGCGCTGTCCCGCCGCTTCGACGTGACCGTCCGCCGGGCCGGCAAGATCCACACGATGTCGTTCCGGCACGGCGTCCCGGGCATCTTCGACGGCGACGGGCCGGACGCCCCGTTCACCGCCGGCCCCGGCCTGCAGGTGACCGGCGCCATGAAGCGCGGCCAGCGCACCGGCACCTCGATCCGCTGGTGGCACGACGCCCGCTACTTCGAGACCGGTGCGGCGCTCGACGTCGACGCCGTCCGGATGAAGCTGCGCAACACCGCGTTCCTGGTCCCCGGCGTGACCTACCTGCTGCGCGACCTGACCGGTGAGGCGCCCGCCGAGGAGCGGTTCCACTACCCCAACGGGCTCAGCGACATGGTGGAGTTCCTCGCCCCGGCCGGCGACCGGCCGGTCTCCGGCATCCTGCTGGTCAACGGCGAGGGCACCTACCGGGAGAACGCCGCCGACGCCAACGGCGTGATGCAGTCCAACGTGCAGCGGCGGGCCGAGGTCGAGGTGGCGTTCCGGTGGGGCACCGGTTACGAGCGCACCGTCGAGTGTTTCACCAACACCATCCGCAACGCGCACGGCGGCACCCACCGCAAGGGCTTCGAGCGGGCCCTGGTCCGCGCGCTCGCCGACGCGATCCGCAACACTCGCGGTCTGCTCAAGGCCAAGGAGGAGCCACCCATCCTGGACGACGTCCTGGAGGGGATGACGGCCGTGGTGCATGTGCGGATCCCCGAGCCGCAGTTCACCTCCCAGACCAAGGACGAGCTCTCCACCACCGGCATCACCAAGGTGCTCCAGTCCCTGGTCGACGCGCACGTCAAGGCCTGGCTGGAGGACCGGCGCACCAAGGCCGAGGCGCGCACCGTCCTGCAGAAGATCGTCGACGCCGCCCGGGTGCGGCTCACCCAGAAACAGCAGAAGGACGCCGCCCGGCGCAAGACCGCCCTGGAGGGCGCGTCCATGCCGCCGAAGCTGGTCGACTGCCGGGCCACCGGCATCGACCGCAGCGAGTTGTTCATCGTCGAGGGTGACAGCGCCCTGGGAACGAGCCGGATGGCCCGCTCCTCGGAATACCAGGCGCTGCTGCCGATCCGCGGCAAGATCCTCAACGTGCAGAAGGCCAACCTCCAGCAGGTTCTGGACAATGCCGAGTGCGCGGCCATCGTGCAGGTGCTCGGCGCCGGCTCGGGGCGCACCTTCGACCTCTCCGCGCTGCGTTACGGCCGTGTGCTGATCATGGCCGACGCCGACGTGGACGGCGCCCACATCCGGACGCTGCTGATCACCCTGTTCGCCCGGTACATGCGGCCGCTGATCGAGGCCGGTCGGCTCTACGCCGCGATGCCGCCCCTGCACAAGATCACCACCAGGGGGCGCAACCCGCAGACCGTCTACACCTACACCCAGGCCGAGATGGAGACGACGGTCCGCAAGCTGGAGAAGGCCGGCAAGCAGATCGTCACCCCCATCCCACGGTTCAAGGGTCTCGGTGAGATGGACGCCGACGAGCTGTGGGACACCACGATGAACCCGGCCACCCGTGCCGTCCGCCGGATCACCCTGGACGACGTCGAGGCCGCCGAACGCATCCTCGAACTGCTGATGGGCGAGAAGGTCGAGCCGCGCCGCAACTGGCTGATCGACTCCGCCGACCGGGTCGACCGGGAAGCGATCGACGCGTGAGCATCCGTCTCGCTCTAGTGGAAAGCTGAGTCATGGCACGCCGTAAGGAAAACAAGGTCGACCTCTCCTCGTTCGACCAGGCCGGCGCGCGGGTCTTCGACAATCCGCTGGTCACCGAGGTTTCCGACTCCTACCTGGAGTACGCGTTCTCGGTCATCCACTCCCGCGCCCTGCCCGACGCCCGCGACGGCCTCAAGCCCGTGCACCGGCGCATCCTCTGGTCGATGTACGAGCAGGGGTACCGCCCCGACCGTGGGCACGTGAAGTCCGCCCGAATTGTCGGGGATGCGATGGGTAAGTACCATCCGCACGGCGACACGGCGATCTACGACGCCATGGTGCGCCTCGCCCAGGACTTCTCGCTCAACGTGCCGCTCATCGACGGGCACGGCAACTTCGGCAGCCCTGACGACGGCCCGGCAGCATCGCGGTACACCGAAGCGCGGATGTCCCGCGAGGCCATGCTGCTCGTCGGTGAGCTGGGCGAGGACACCGTCGACGTCGAGCCCAACTACGACGGGTCGCTGACCCAGCCGACGGTGCTGCCGGCGGCCTTTCCCAACCTGCTGGTCAACGGCGCGTCCGGGATCGCGGTCGGGATGGCCACCAACATGATCCCGCACAACCTGGCGGAGGTCGTTTCCGCCGCCCGCTGGCTGATCAACCACCCGGACGCCACTTTGGACAAACTCATGGAGTTCGTCCCCGGCCCCGACCTGCCCACCGGCGGGGTGCTGCTGGGCCTGGACGAGGTGCGCCGGGCGTACGAGACCGGGCGCGGCGTGGTGCGGATGCGCGGCAAGGTGGAGATCGGCCCGATCGAGGGCAGCCGGGGCCGCCAGGCGATCACCGTGGTCGAGCTGCCCTACGGCGTCGGCGCGGAGAAGGTCATCGCCGCGATCACCAACGAGGTCACCAAGACCAAGCGGCTGACCGGCATCGCCGACGTCAAGGACCTCACCGACCGGGAGAGCGGCACCCGGCTCGTCGTCGAGTGCAAGGTCGGCGTCAACCCGCAGGCGCTGCTCGCCGACCTCTACCGGCTGACCCCGCTGGAGCAGTCGTTCGGCGTCAACAACCTGGTCCTGGTCGACGGGCAGCCGCGCACGCTGGGTCTCAAGGCGCTGCTGGAGGTCTTCCTGTCGCACCGCTACGAGGTGGTCACCCGACGCACCTCGTACCGCCGCCGCAAGCGTCAGGAGCGGCTGCACCTGGTCGACGGTCTGCTGATCGCGCTACTGGACATCGACGAGGTGGTCCGGCTGATCCGGGGCAGCGACGACGCGCAGGCCGCGAAGGACGGGCTGATGAGCCGGTTCGGCCTCTCCGACATCCAGGCCACGTACATTTTGGACACCCCGCTGCGTCGGCTGACCAAGTTCGACCGGATCGAGCTGGAGGCCGAGCAGGAACGGCTGCGCGGCGAGATCGCCGAGCTGAGCAAGATCCTCGACGACGAGCGGGTGCTCCGCAAGGTGGTCTCCGACGAGTTGGCGTCAGTGGTCAAGCAGTTCGGCACCGACCGTCGGACGACGCTCGTCGACGGTGACCTGAAGGAGGTGCTGGCCGCGTCCGCGCCGGCCGGCCCGCTGGAGGTCGCCGACGATCCGTGCCAGGTGATCCTCTCGGCTACCGGGCTGGTCGCCCGGACCGCTGCCGAGTCGGAGGAGAGCGCCGAGGGGCGTCGCCGCAACGGCCGGGTCAAGCACGACACGGTACGCGCCATCGTGCATTCCACCGCCCGGGGCCGGGTGCTGCTGTTGACCAGCGCCGGTCGGGCGTTCAAGGTCGACGTCCTGCCGCTGCCGGTGCTGCCCGAGCAGGCGGGCACGGTGTCACTGCGGGGCGGTATGTCGGCGGCCGAGCTGGTGCCGTTGGCGGCGGGGGAGACCGTCGTCGGCCTGGCGCCGCTCGGCGGGCAGGCGGATGGCTCCCCGGGGCTGGCGTTGGGCACCCGGCAGGGCGCGGTGAAGATCTGCGCGCCGGAGTGGCCGGTGCGCTCCGACGAGTTCGAGGTGATCGGTCTGCGCGACGGTGACGAGGTGGTCGGTGCGACCTGGCTGACCGACGGCGCCGAGACGTTGACGTTCGTCACCTCGGAGGCGGCGCTGCTGCGCTTCCCCGCCGGGTTGGTCCGCCCGCAGGGCCTCAAGGGCGGTGGTATGGCTGGCATCAACCTGCCGGCTGGCGCGCGGGTGGTGTTCTTCGGCGCGGTGCGCACCGACGATCCGGGGCATGGCGATCCGATGGTGGTGACCTCCACCGGCGCGACGGTGAAGGTGACGCCGTTCAAGGCGTACCCGGCGAAGGGTCGGGCGACCGGCGGCGTGCGCGCGCACCGCTTCCTCAAGGGTGAGACGGACGTGGCCGTTGCCTGGGTGGGCCCGCGACCGGTCGGCGCGACCGGCACCGGCGACCCGGTGGAGCTGCCCGCGGCGGATCCTCGGCGCGACGGCAGCGGCTTCGCGGTGATGCTCGGCCCGACGGTGGTGGGTCACCTGATCGAGCGCGACTGACCCACCCACCTGCGGCGTCGCCCGAGCGTGCCAGGTCCGCCGAAGATCGTGCTCGATCCTGGAAGTAGTGGCATCACCGACGCGGTGATGCCACTCGATCCTGGATCGAGCACGATCATGGGGAGCGGGGTCTCCGGAAGAGCGCTATGGTGGGGCCCTCTGTTGTCGGCGGCGGTGGAGATCCCGATGGTCGGCCACGGCTACAGCCTGAACGTCGCGGTAGCCGGCTCCCTGGTCCTCTACAAGTTAGCCGGCCTCCTCTAGCACAAGGCGAGACGTTCGAGGCGGCGGCGGACCTCCTCGGCTGCGGGGTCGCGCACGTCCTCGTAGATCCGCGCGGCCAGGCGCCAAGCGGCAGCGGCGGCGTTCCGGTCGCCCATCCCTTCCCGGGTGTCCCCTAGCCGGATGAGGGTTTCCGCCTCGTGGTACCGGTCCGCGGAGGCGCGAAAGAGGTGGATCGCCTGCTCGTAGCAGTCGACCGCGCGGTCGCGTTCACCGAGGCGGTCGTAGGCGAAGCCGAGGCTGTCCAGCGTCGCGGCCTGACCGTTGCGGTCGTCGGTCCGGCGTTGCTGGTCGAGGGCCTCGCTGCAGCTGGCGATGGCCTGGACGTAATCGCCGGTGGTGGCGAGCAGCCAACCGATCGCGTTCAGGGTCCGGGCTTCGCCCGCATGGTTGCCGACGAGCCGGTAGAGCCGCAGCGCCTCGCGACCGTGTGTGAGCGCCTCGTCGAGCCGGCCGTCCAGGTAGCAGAGTTCGCAGTAGTTGTGCAGCGTCTGGGCCTGGCCGATCGGGTCGCCGAGCCGTTCGTGCAGCTCAAGCGCGCGCTTGAGCCGGTGCTCGGCCGTGGTGCGGTCGCCCAGTCGGATCAGTGCGCGGGAGAGCAGCCGGTTGGCGACGGCCTGTCCGGCGAGGTCGTCGATCTTCTCCGCGGCCGTCAGCGCGACACTCTGGATGGCGAGTTGGTCCTGCCAGAGGCCGCGCGGCGCCGAGAAGGTGGTCAGCGCCCACGCGATCTGCCAGGCGTACGCTTCGAAGCCGTTCTCGGCGGCCTGTCGGACCACCCGGACCAGCACCCGATGCTCCGCCGTGAACCAGGCGAGTGCGCCGTCGTGATCGGTCACCGGCCGCCTGGCGGGTACGGGAAGCGGGGCCACCGGCTCGATTGCGGGCCACTGCGGCTGCAGCAGCAGGGCGGCCGGGTAGGCGGCGTGCAGGTAGTGGTCGTACAGGCGCTGTCGGGCTGCGACGTGTTCGTCGCCGCGTTCCGACGACTGCGCGAGTTCGGCAGCGTAGGCGCGCAGGAGGTCGTGGAAGGCGAACCGGCCGGGCGTGTGTTCCGTCAGCAGGTGGAGCCGGGTCAGTTCCCGCAGGATCGGTGTGACGGCGGTGGCCGGCACGCCGGCGAGCGCCGAGGCCGCGGCGGCGGTCAGGTCCGGGCCCGGATGCAGCCCCAGCAGGGTGAACAGCCGGGCCGCGTCCGCACCGAGGGCCAGGAACGACCACGAGAAGACGCGCCGGACGTCGCCGTCGGCCAGCGCGTCCAGCCGTGCCTCGGCCGAGTGCAGTTCGGCGGCGATCGCGCTGAGCGGAAACGTGGGATGGGTCGCGGCACGCGCCGCGACGATCGACAGTGCCAGCGGAAGCCGGCCTGCGGCCTCGATGATGTCGGCCACGGCCCCTGACGCGGAGGTTAGCCGGTTGTCCCCGAGACGTCTGGCCAGCAGGCTCATCGACTCCTCCGCCGTGAGCACGTCCAGTGTCAACGGCGTGGCGCACTCGCTGGCGACCAGGCCGCCGAGTCGGTCACGGCTGGTTACCACGACCATGCAGCGGCCCGCGCCGGGCAGCAGGGCGCGCACCTGGGCGGAGTCGCGAGCGTTGTCGAGCACCAGGAGCATCCGACGGGAGGCCAGCAGGCTGCGGTAGAGACCAGTCCGCGCCTCCGTGTCGGAGGGTATCCGCGCGTGGGGCACGCCGAGCGCTTCGAGGAAGCCGGACAGGGCGTCGGCCGGGGACACCAGGCCGACTTCGTCGTAGCCGCGAAGGTTCACATAGAGCTGGCCGTCCGGGAAACGGTCGGCCACCCGGTGCGCCCAGTGCAACGCCAGGGTGGTCTTGCCGACTCCGGCCATGCCGGACACCACAGAGATGGTCACGCTCGTGGGCAACTCGGCCCCGCCGCTCAGCAGCCTGTCGAGGCTCGCCAACTCGACGCTGCGTCCGACGAACTCCGGCACCGCACGTGGCAGTTGCTCGGGACGTTGGTGGAGCGGCCCCACCGCCGTGCCCGACGCCGGCCGGTCCGGCCCCGTCGGTGGTTGCGCCGTCAGTCCCGGGCGGTGATGCAGGATGTCGTCGTAGAGTGCGACGAGCTCGGGTGCGGGATCGAGGCCGGTCTCCTCGGCCAGTTTCTGTCGGGCCTGCCGGTAGGCGTCCAGCGCGCCGGCCACGTCTCCGATGCGGTACAGGCCCACCATCAGTTGGCCCCACGCCCGCTGTCGCAGCGGGTGCCTGTCGAGCAGGCCGCGTAACCGGTGCACGACGTCGGCCGACGCGCCGAGGGCCAGCATCGCCTCGGCGTGGTCCTCCTCGACGAGCAGCCGGCGTTCCTCCAGTTGCGCCACTCGCCGCGCCAGCCGTGGGCGCAGTGGCAGGTCGGACAGTGGTGCACCACGCCACAGGCGTAGCGCGTCGGAGAGTTCGGCCTCGGCCCGGTCCAGGTCGGACGCCGCGAGCGCCTCACGACCCCGCGCCGCGGCGGCGTCGAACAGGTCCAGGTCCCGTTCGCCGGGGCCCACCCGCAGCAGGTAGCCGCCGGCCGCGGCGGTTATCCCATCCCAGCTCGCCCCACCGCCCAGCGACCGCCGCAATCCACGCACGTAGGTGCGCAGGTTCGCCGCGGCAGACGCCGGCGCGTCGTCGCCCCACAGCATCGCTGTCAACTCGTCGGTGCCGACGACCTCATTCGGGCGCAGCAACAGGGTCGCCAGCAGGAGACGCTGCTTCACCGAGCCCAGTGGAACCGACCGGCCGTCGTGGTACACCCGGAACGGGCCGAGGAGTTCGAAACGCAACCAGGCACCTCACCTGTGGGCACTGCCATGTGCTGCCACGTTTACAACACCCGGACAACGCGGGCGAGCGGATGTCTGTACGCCAGTTGTGCGGCGGTTGTACGGGGCCCACCGTACCGTTCTACCGTCCGCACCGCCCCATCCACGAGCGTCCACCCCTTGCCCCCGGTCGACTCGTCTCGTCGTGCCCGGGGTGGGACCGCGTGGCCGGCCGCCTGAGGGCCGATGTGGCCGGTTTGACCCCTCGTCATCATCCCGACGACCTGAACATCAGATTGGATCACACTCAATGAAATCCAGGATTGCCGCGCTACTGACGGCCGTCGCACTGGCATTCACAGCAATGGTCGTGACAGCAGGTCCGGCCTCCGCCGCCACGGCCCCGTGCCGCCAGTACAGCTACGGCTACGGCGGAACCGGCAACTGCGTCAAGGCCATTCAGGGCATCGCGAACGTCCTCTCGATCACCAACGGGGCGCGGTCCGAGGCGGGTCCGGTCGCCCGGGACGGTCGCTTCGGCTCCCAGACGCAGGCCGCGATCATCAAGATCCAGCGTGCGGCAGGCATCGCCGTCGACGGATACGTCGGCCCGCAGACGTGGCGGGCGCTCTGCTACTACGGGGCGTTCTGGGGACACGACATGCAGGCCAAGGCCGACTACCGCTGGGCGAAGTCGTACGCCTGCTGATCCGCCCATCAGCCGGCTGCGACGCACCTGCCGACCAGCGACTCGCAAGGTAGGTCCGGACGCGGGGGGTGTCCGGACCTATCTTGCGGCTCCCCCGGCCTCATCGCCGTCGCGGCGGTGGGGCGGCTGCCGC
Organism: Micromonospora sp. SD19; assembly: GCF_054462275.1. Classification (NCBI taxonomy): domain Bacteria; kingdom Bacillati; phylum Actinomycetota; class Actinomycetes; order Micromonosporales; family Micromonosporaceae; genus Micromonospora; species Micromonospora sp. SD19. The sequence goes on along the minus strand of NZ_JBTLMN010000006.1, from coordinate 378,980 downwards.
CCGGGGGCCAAGGTCAGGCGACGTTGTGGGGGCGGAACTGAACGCTCACCCGAGGGCCCACCGGGCGGGTGGTCTTGGGGATGGCGTGCTCCCAGGTGCGTTGACACGAGCCGCCCATGACGATCAGGTCGCCGTGGCCCACCGGGAAGCGGAGGCTCTCACCGCCGCCGCGTGGGCGGAGCAGCAGCGGTCGGGGCGCTCCGAAGGAGACGATCGCGACGATGGTGTCGCTGTGCGCGGAGCGGCCGATGGTGTCGCCGTGCCAGGCCACGCTGTCGCGCCCGGAGCGGTAGAGGCACATGCCGGCGGTGACGAAGGGCTCGCCCAACTCGGGCGCGTAGTGGCTGGTCAGCGCGGCCCGTGCGGCGGTGAGCACGGGGTGGGGGAGTTGCCGTGCGCCGTCGTACCAGCAGAGCAGCCGGGGCACGTCGACCTCGGCGTCATACATGGTGCGCCGCTCGGCCCGCCAGGGCACCTCGGTGAGCAGGGTGTCGAGGACCGAGTCGGAGCCGCGCACCCAGCCGGGGAGGTGGTCGACCCAGGCGCCCCGGCTGAGCTGGTGTCGGCGGATCTGGCCGGGCAGTGGTCCCAGTGTAGGCCCGGCGTCGGCCAGGTCGAGCATCGACGGCTGGTAGGCGGCCTGCGTCATGCAGCCACCCTAGCAGCAGTTTCGTACACCCGTGCGAATGGTGGCGGTGGCGCGGTCAGCGCGGCACGGCGACACGCACCGCGTCGAACACCGCGTCCACGACCCGGGCCCGACCCTGCCCGTCGACCGTGGACCAGGCGCGCGCGGCGAGCGTCGCCCGCCGCTGCGGCGAGCTGAGCAGCCTGTGCAGGGTCCGCGCCGCCGTGGCGCGGGCGGCGCGTCCGGCGACACCGCCGGCGGTCAGCTCCGGCAGTTCGCCGAGGCCGGCGGCCAGGCCGTGCCGCACCACCCGGGTGTACGACTCACGTTGGTTGTCGACCACGCAGACCAGGGCGCTGGGGGCGCCCAGGCAGCAGAGTTCCCAGGTGGACGTGCCGGCGGCGCTGACCACCAGGTCGGCTCCGGTGATCAGGGCCGGCAGCGAGGTGGTGGGCGGGACCGGTCGGATGATCTGCCCCCGCCCGGGGGTGACGTCCTCGATCTCCGCTTCGATCTCGGGTCGCCCGACGATGACCGTGAGGTCCATCGGGTGACCGGCGGCCACCAGCACCCGGGTCAGCACCGGGGCGGCACCCACCGCGTCGGTGCCGCCGAAGAAGGCCAGCACCCGGGGGCGGCTGACCGCCGTGGCGGGCGGGGCGACCGGCGGCCGGGCGTTGATCACGCTGTCGCGCAGCAGGGCGTACCCGCTGCCGGCGAGCAGCCGGCCCGGCAGCCCCGGCAGCTCCGCGCCGAAGTTCTGGTCGAGGTAGAGATCGGCGACCTGGCCCCGGCTGTCGCCGTCGATGATGGCGACCGTGTACACACCGGCGGCGCGAAGCGCGCCCGCGCCGGCCGGGTCCAGGTCGTAGGAGTCGAGGACCAGCACGTCCAGTTCGTGTCGGCGGGCCGCCTCGACCAGATCGGCCGCCGAGTCCGGGCCGGGGAGCAGCGGGATGCCCCGCGCGGCCAGCTCCGCGGTGGCCCAGTCGAGCCGTTCGACGGTGCCGAACACCGTGACGTCGGCGCCCCGGGCGAGGAACTCCTCGGCGAGCGCCAGGCAGCGGACGAGATGGCCGACACCGCGCCGGGGGCCGGCGTCGCAGCGCAACCCGACCCGCACAGTGCTCAGGACTCCTCCAGTTGCTTCTGTCGGACGTCGGCGTTGAGCGCGCGCAGCCGGGGCTGACCGTCGAGCCAGTCGGTGAGCTTGGCCAGCGGCACGCTGACGTCCCCGAAGTGGTCGATGATCGCGCTGACCAGCGCCCAGTCCTGCTCGGTGTCGAGGGTCAGCCGCAGTGCGGAGCGGTCCGGGGTGAGCGTCACCCCGAGCACCCGGAACAGCTCCGGGTGGGTGTACGCGTACGAGGTGACGTGTACCCGGTGGTGGTCGGTGGCGAGCCGGCCCAGGGTGCGGAGCGTCTCCGCTCGGATGATCTCGACGTCCAGCCCACGGGGCAGGGTCCGGGCGATCGACGTGCTCGCGTAGTCCAGCCCGGGGACCGCCCGGTACACCGACGCGACCAGGTTGATGATCTCCGGGTCGAGCAGCGGGCAGTCGGCGGTGAACCGCATGACGGCGTCCCCCGGGTGCGCCGCGAGGGCGCCCACGAACCGGTCCAGCACGTCGTCGACCGGCCCGCGGTGGCACGGCACGTCCAGCCGCGCGCACTCGTCGGCCACCGCGTCGTCGACAGTGTCGGTGCTGGTGGCGACCACCAGGTCGGCGAGGACGCCGCTGTCCTGGGCGGCGCGGACCACCCGGCCCAGCACGGACCGTCCGGCGAGCGGGCGGAGCACCTTGCCGGGCAGCCGGGACGAACCCATGCGCGCCTGCACGATGCCGACGATCCGTGGCCGCGTGCCGGTCCCGGGCGGCGGTAGGCCGGTCACTGCTGCTCCTCCTGCTTGGGGGCGAGCACCGCGATGGCCCGGCGTTTGGCGGCGCGGGCGCCCCGCTTGGCCAGCCGGGCCGGGGTGATGGCGAGCCGACCCACCCGGTAGCTGATCGACCCGCTGAGCAGGCTGATCGTGGTCTCGGCCCGGCGCAGCGCCCGTTCCCGTGAGGTGAGCAGTTCCTCGGTCCACGCGGTCAACGCGGCCAACCGGGTGAGTTCCTCGCGCTGGCGCAGCCACGCCTCACGCAGCTGCTGGTAGCTGTGCCCGCCGATGGGTGGGTCGGTCGGGGCGACGGCGTGCAGCTCGGTGGCGAGGTCGGCAGTGCCGGCGGCGTCCAGCCCGTGCAGGGCCGCGGCGATGGCCGCCTCGGCCTCGACCGCCTCGCTGACTGTCGCCCGGTCGAGGTCGTGGCCGGCGAGGCCGCCGAGCACCACGGTCAGGCCCGCCACGTCGAGGGTGGACGGCCACGGATGGGCGTACCCGCCGGTGAGCAGGCCCGTGGCGAAGCGCCACAGCGCGCGGGCGAGCACCACGTCGGCGGGGAGCGCGGCGGTGACCCGCCAGCTGGGGTCGAGCACCGCGTACCGCTCGCCGTCGAACACGACGTTGTCGGTGCCGGCCAGCGCCGCAGCGCCGGCGATCCGGCCGTCGGCGTCGGCCTGGTCGGTGAGCCAGCCCGCGTACCCCCGCAGCAACGCGCGCACCGTGCCCAGGTCGCGGCGCACTGCCGCGTCGAGCAGCACGGTACGCAGCAGCCGGCCGGACGGCACCGGCCCGGACAGCGCGTCCGCGTCCCGGTAGGCGGCCTTCCCGCTGGCGAACGGTGCGCCGGCCGGGGTCCTCGGGTTGCTGGTGGGGATGAGTCCCCAGCGCCAACCGGAGGGGCCGTGCAGCACCTCGAGCACGCCGATCCCGGGACGGCCGGTCTGCACGAGCGCCACCGGCAGGTCCCGGTCGGCGGTCGGCGTGCTCGGGTCCTCCGGGTCGGCGGGGCGGTGGGCGAGGGTCAGCCAACCCGGCGCGAGGTCGGCGGCGCGCCCTGCGTGCAACGCGTCCACCGCCAGCCGGGCCGGGTCCTGGAGCACTGTGGCGCTGGTGAAACCCCCGGCGCAGGCACCGTGCAGCACCGCGTCGAACAGACCGGAGCCGGCGTCCCGGTCGAGGTGGTCGGCGTCCAGCAAGGCCGTCGGGGTGCTGACATCGGGGTACGCGGCCCAGCACGTGGCCGGCATCAGCCCCGCCACGCTGAGCCGCTCGCGCAGCTGGTCCCGGTTGGCCGGGCGGGCGCGGTCCAGCACGCCGCCGATCGCCCAGGCGGCATCGTCGCGGCGGGCGTACCAGGGGGTGGTGTCGACCAACCGGTGCAGGCCCAGTGGGTTGTCCAGGCGCAGCAGCAACGCGCCACCCGGTCGCAGCACGGTGACCAGTCGGGCCAGCACGCCGTCCCAGCCGAGCTGGGTGCCCTCCACCGACTCCACCGGGTCCAGTCCGGCGGCCGCGATCACCACGTCGTACGTCTCGTCCTCGGGCAGCCCGGCCGGGCCGCCCACCACCAGGCGGGCCGCCCGGTGCGCCAGCGCCACCGCGTCCGGGTGGCTGCGCAGCAGGCAGGTCACCTCGGCGTGGGCGAGCTGGTCGAGCAGCGCCGGGTCGTGTGGACCGGCCACCAGGACCCGGGCGCCGGGCGGCACCAGCCGGGCGGCCAGCGCGGCGAGCGGCCCGCCGTCGGCCAGCCGTTCCTGCGGCAGGTCGGACCAGGCCAGCATCTCGCCGCCCGGCAGGGTGATCCGGCCGGCGGGTGCCGTCTCAGTCGTCACGGTCTTCCTCTTCCTCCTGGAGGTTCGCCCAGCCGAGCAGCTCGCGCAGTTCGGCCGGCGTGCAGCGGTGGTCGGTGCCCAGCTCGGCGCGGGCGATCTCGACCGCGGTGGGCAGGTCGACAGTGCTGCCGTGCAGCTGCGGCCACTGCCGCCGGATCCGCGCGGTGCCGCCGAAGGTGGGGTCCTCGTTGGACAGGATCATCGGGTCGCCGTAGACGGCTGGTTCACACCCCGCCGCGATGCCGTAGAAGATCGCGCTGGTCAGCCGGTTGGAGGCGACCCGGCGGTGCCGGCGCAGCTCGGTGAGCTGTCGGTCGAGGAAGTCCGGGTCGGTGTCCTTCCACCAGTGCCCCCGGTAGCCGTGGCAGATCACCCGGAATCCGGCGCGTTCGTAGAGCCGGCGCACGTTGCGCATGCGGTACTCGTGCCAGTAGAGGCAGACCGTCACCGGGCCGGGTTCGGTGTCCCGGATCAGGGCGATCAGTTTGCGGTGGTCGCCCTTGACGTGCTGCCCCTCCCAGCCGTGGAAGGGGTACCAGATGGTGCCTTCGCGCTCTTCGGCCGGTGGGTCCTCGGGTCGCAGGGCCAGCAGGTAGACGAACGGCGCGCCGATGACGACCACGTTGCGTCGCCCCACCGACCAGGCACGGCGACGGGTCTGCTCCGACCAGAGCAGGCTGGGGGTGCGCTCGGCGTACGGGTGCCCGGGGGCCAGACCGTCACCGATGTTCCAGCCGTGCTGCACGTACCCGTTGATCCGGGGTGGGTGCCGGTCGCCGAGGCCGGCGTAGCGGGCCAGCACGTGCGCGTGGCCGTAGAAGTGGTTGGCGTGGTGCATCAGGTTCCCATCAGGCGGCGGTACGCACCGAGCCGACCCGCACCGCGGCGGTCAGCGCGTCGATGACGCGGTCCTGGTCGGCGTCGCTGAGCCCCGGGTAGAGCGGCAGCGACAGCTGTTGGGAGTAGAACGACTCGGCCACCGGGCAGGAGCCACGTCGGTAACCCAGGTCGGCGAAGGCCGGGTGCCAGTGCACCGGGATGTAGTTGACCTGGACCCCGATGCCGGCGGCCCGCATCCGGTCGTACACCTCGCGGCGGCGACCGTCGAGCACCCGGATCGGGTAGAGGTGCCAGGCCGGGTCGGCCCACGGTTTGCGGGTGGGCAGCAGGACGCCGTCCAGGTCGGCCAGCGCCTCGTCGTAGCGGGCGACCAGGGCGCTGCGCCGGGCGGTGAACTCGCCGAGGCGACGCAGTTGGCTGCGGCCCAGGGCGCAGAGCACGTCGGGCAGCCGGTAGTTCAGCCCGAACTCGTGGACCTCCTGGTGCCAGCCGCCCTCGTCCGGGAACCGCAGGTCGTCGCGTTCGCGGACCACGCCGACGCCACGGAACCGGCGGGCCCGTTTCAGGATCTCCGGGTCCAGCGCCGCGACGGCGCCGCCCTCGGCGGTGGTCAGGTTCTTGGTGGGGAAGAACGAGAACGTGGTCAGGTCGGCGAGCGAACCGACCGCCCGACCGTGGTACGTCCCGCCGATCGAGTGCGCCGCGTCGGCGAGGAGCAGCGCGTCACTGCCCTCGACCGACGTGCGCAGCGCGTCGTAGTCGGCGGGGTGGCCGGCGTAGTCGACTGCGGCGACGACAGTGGTGCGGGAGGTGACAGCGGCGGCGGCCGCCGCCGGGTCGAGGCAGAACGTCTCGTCGTCGACGTCGGCGAACACGATTTTCGCGCCGAGGGCGACCGCGCTGCTCGCGGTCGCCACGAACGTCATCGGCGGGACGACCACCTCGTCGCCCGGTCCCACCCCGGCTGCCGCGTACGCCACGTGCAGCGCCGCGGTGCCGTTGGAGACGGCGGCGACGCCGACCCCGCCGGTCCACCGGGCCAGGTCGGCCTCGAAGGCGTCGACCTGCGGGCCGGTGGTGAGCCAGTCGCCGCGCAGCACGTCGGCGACCGCCGCGATGTCGTCCTCGTTGATCGACTGCCGGCCGTACGGGAGCATCCCCGTCATCAGTTGATGCCGAGCATGTCGCGCAACTGCTCGACGGTGAGCCACTCGTCGTTGGTGTCCGACTGGTAGGCGAAGCCGTCCGGCACCGGGTCGCAGTCGACCGGTGCCTGGTAACCCCAGGTGGCGATGGTCGGCTGGACGATGAACCGCCCCTCGGCGCGCAGCGTCCGCCGGCTGTCGTCGGGCGCGATCATCTCCTCGTGCAGCTTCTCGCCCGGCCGGATTCCGATCTCGTGCGTGGTGGCGTCCGGGGCCACGGCCTCGACCAGGTCGAGGATGCGCATGCTCGGGATCCGTGGCACGAACAGCTCGCCACCCTGCATCTGGTCGAACGAGTCCATGACGAACTGCACGGCCTGGTCGAGGGTGATCCAGAAGCGGGTCATCCGCTTGTCGGTGATCGGCAGGCTCTTGCCCTCGGCGGCCAGCCGACGGAACAGCGGGACGACCGAGCCGCGGCTGCCCACCACGTTGCCGTAGCGCACCACCGCGAACCGAGTGGGGTGCTGGGCGGCGTAGTGGTTGGCCGAGACGAAGAGCTTGTCGCCGACCAGCTTCGTCGCGCCGTACAGGTTGATCGGGCTGGACGCCTTGTCGGTGGAGAGCGCGATGACCTTCTTGACACCGGCCTCGATCGCCGCGTCGACGACGTGCTGCGAGCCGGTGATGTTGGTCGCGATGTACTCCGAGGGGTTGTACTCGGCGGTGTCCACCTGCTTGAGCGCGGCGGCGTGCACCACGTGGTCCACACCGTGCATGGCCCGGGTGAGGCGGTGCCGGTCCCGGATGTCGCCGATGAACCAGCGCAGCCGCGGGTCGTCGCCGAGTTGCTGGCGCAGCTCGTACTGCTTGAGCTCGTCGCGGGAGAACACCACCACGCGGGCGGGGTCGGCCTCGTTGAGGATGTGCCGGAGGAACGTCCTGCCGAAGGAACCAGTTCCCCCGGTGATCAGAATGGACGATCCATTCAACTCACTCAATGTGGTGCTCCCGTGTTCGTGGATGAACGAGCGGCCCTGGGCCAGCCGACCGGGGTGACACGCTAGCCATGGCGGGTTAACTCCCCGGCGCTCGCGGGTGAACCGCAACCTCTGCTCCTGTGAATGCCGGACACCGCGCAGGCGAACACTTCCGGTCGCCCCGGATGTGGGCTGACCTGGGCGGATCCGACCGCTACAGTGGCCGCGCGAACGACCGGCGGCAGTGCGTGCGACCCGGTCCCGCGTTCACCCGACATCCACACCAGCTCGGTGCGAGCGGGCCAGCCAGTGCGGCACCGACGCCAGCCGACGAGCCCGACGGGCCGGCGCGGGGCCTGGTCCGGCCGGCAATTCTGGAGGCGTTGATGGCACCCGGTAGTGACGTGATCGACCGGCCGGTGGTGGTGGCCGAGACGCCCAGCGGTCCGCCCGCCAGGCGGTGGCTGGTGCCGCTGGTGCTGCTGGCCGGGTGGGTGCTCAGCGTGGCCTGGCGGATGTGGTTGTCCCGGCACATCGTGCTGCCGATCGCCCACACCGACGAGGACAGCTACCTGAACACCGCCCGCGCGCTGGCGGGCGGACCGGGCGGCTTCAGCAGCGAGAACGATCTGCTGCGTCGGGTCGGCTACCCGATGCTGATCTCGCCGGCGTTCCTGGGGGACCGGGATTTCACCGACAGCTACCGGATCGTCCAGCTGATCAACGCGATGGTGAACTCGACGCTGCTGCCGTTGGCGTACCTGTTCGGTCGCCGACTGTTCCAGCTGCGCCGGTCGTACGCGCTGCTCGGCGCGGTCGCGGCGGCGACGCTGCCGGCCACCGCCTTCTACGCGGGCGTCGCCATGATCGACGCGGTGTTGGCGCCGCTCGTGGTGGCCTGGCTGCTCGCCGTGCACCGCTGGATCGCCCGGCCCGGCCCGGTCGCCGCCGCCACCGTCGGCCTGCTGGTCGGTGGGTTCCATCTGCTGCACTCCCGTGGCCTGGTGATCGTGGCCGTGCACGCCGGACTGGTGCTGCTGCTGTTCGTCCGCCGCCGGATCAGCCCACCCGTGGTGCTCGCGGCGCTGCTGCCGGTCCTCGCCATGGCGCTCGTCAACGAGGCCGCCATCCGCCACCTCGGCGGCAGGGTCTACCTGCTCGGCAGCACCCCCGACGGCAGCACCTTCGAGGCGCTCGCCTCCGCCCAGGGGCTGGTCCGCACGAGCGCGGCGGTCGCCACCCAGCTCTGGTACCTCGTGGTGATCACGTTCGGGATGGCCGGGGTGGCCTGGGCCGGTGCCGTGCGCGAGCTGTGGCGCCCCCGGCACGGCGACGCGGGCCGTTGGACGATGGGGGTGGCGCTGGTGGTGACCATCGGGGTGGCCGGTGGCGCGTCGGTCATCCTGTCCGGAGTCACCGGCAAGCCGTTGGACGCCATCTACGGCCGCTACGTGCAGATGCTGGCGCCGTTCTGGCTGCTGGTCGGCCTCGGGGTGCTGTTCACCGCCGGGTGGCGGGAGGTGCAGCGCCGGGCGGCCGTCGCGGTGGCGCTGCTGGTCGGTGGCGGTGCGCTGGTCGCCGCTCGACTCGCCTATGTGGCCAGCCAGGGCCACCGGTTGCGGTACGGCGGTTTCAGCGCGCCGGACCTGATGGCGTTGACCGGGGGCTGGCGGGAGCTGCGACCGGTGGTCGGTTCGCTGGTCGGCATCGCCGGCTGCGTGCTGCTGGTCGCCACGGTCCGGGTGCCCCGCCTGCGGCTGCCGATCCTCGGCGTCCTCGTGGCGGCCAACCTCGTCACGATGCAGGTGATCGACCAGCGGATCGTGCGGCCGACCGCCGAACGCACCCAGCCGACGCCCCGGGTGGCCGACGTCGGCGTACGCCCCGGTGAGCGGGTGTGGGCCTCGACCGGTGTGCAGTACATCCTCCGGTTCAACCTCAGCCACCAGGTGACCTGGACCGACGTGCGGTGGTTCGACGACGGGCGACCGCCGGCCGTGGCGCAGGTGGTCTTCGCCCGCTGGGCGCCCGGGCAGGCCGACGACTGGGACGGCACGGCGTACGGCTTCGTCCGGCTCGGCGGCAACCCGCAGCAGCACTGGGCGGCGTGGCGGCGGGTCTGATCCGCCAGGCCCCGGTGGACACCGCTGTCCGTGAACGGCGGATGTCCACCGGAAGCACTGTCGGTTAATGATTCCGGTCCATTGCGCGAAAGTGTCCGACAATCAGCGCTGGCGGCGATCCTCCCGAGCCAGGGAAATCGGGATGACGGTGATTTCCCGGCCGTCGGTCAGCTCCTGTTTCGGGGTGCCCTCGACGAATCGGAAACGCCGGTTCATCTGTCGTACGACGGTATTGTGGCCGAGCACCTCGCCGTCGAGCCGGTCCAGGTGCAGGCCGTCGAAGGCGTACTCGACGGCCTCCCGCATGACCCCCAGCCAGGCGGGCAGCGTCTCATCCCGCCCGGCCAGCCCCTCGGCGTCGAGATAGAACCCCCACGCCCCGGTACGCGGGCCGTCCAGCTGCAGGTCGAAGAAGGTGACCACGCCGCAGGGGCGGTCGTCGCGCACGTACACCAGCACCCGTCGGGACGGGTCTTCGCGGACCGCCGACCACCACCGGGCGTGCTCCTCGGCGGTGATCTCGTGACTGGTCTTGCTGACCTGTCGATTGGTTTCCTGATTACGCCAGGACAACATCAGATGAACGTCGTCCGTCGTCGCTTCGCGCAGCACGTGCGTCTCGCTTTCCTAGCCGTTCACGTCGGGTGCCGGCACCTTACCCGGGCCTACCGGGAAATGGGATACGCATTCATTGGGTTGTAGACTGCGGCGCATGAACGAATTGAGTCGCGCGCAGATCCGCGACCTCATGGCTCAGGTGCTGAAAAACCAGGACAAGGAGCTGCCGGGCGACGACGCCGCCCAGTTGCGGGAGATCGGCTTCCGGTCGCTCGACTTCTCCGAGCTGGCGCTGCGGGTGGAGGACGAGACGGGGGAGGAGCTCAACTTCGACGCCCCCGGGCTGCGTCGCATCGCCACCGTCGGGGACGTCCTCGACTTCCTCGTCGAGTTGCAACACCAGTGACCGTCGCGACGTCGCGCCACAGCGCCCCCGCGCCCGCGGAGCCGGCCGGTGTGGACAACCGGCTCGTCGTCGGTGGCACCGCGCTGACCTGGCGGTCGCTGCCGACCCCCACACTGCCCGACCCGGCGGCGGTGCTCGCCCACTCGGCGGTGCACGCGCTCACCGCGGCGCGGCAGCACGCCGTGCACGGCACCGAGCTTCTGCTCAGCACCGCGAGCCGGGTCGACGCGGCGCTGCGTACGGAGCTGCTGCAAGCCGGGTTCACCGTCGGCGTCCTCGACGACGACGGCCTGCACCCGGGCGCACCGGCCCGGCCGCGAGCCGCCGAGCCGGGCCGGCTCTGGCTGCTGACCTCGGGCTCCACCGGGCGTCCGAAGCGGGTCGGGCACACCCTCGACACGCTGACCACCGTGCGGGTCGACCAGCCCGGCCGGACCTGGCTGTGCCCGTACGCCCCCGGCACGTACGCCTGGTGGCAGGTGGTCACCCTGTCGTTGACCCAGCCGGGCCAGCACCTCGTGGTGGTCGAGCCCGACGAGTTGGACGACTGGCCCGGTGTCGCCGCCGCGCACGGGGTCGACGCGGCCTCGGGCACCCCGACCTTCTGGCGGCGCACCCTCTACCGCGACGCCGAGGCGCTGGCCCGGGTGCCGCTGCGCCAGATCACCCTCGGCGGTGAGCCGGTGGACCAGGCGATCCTGGACCAGCTGCGGGAGGTCTTCCCGGCGGCCCGGGTGTCCTGGATCTACGCGTCCTCGGAGGTGGGGGCGTCCATTGTGGTGCACGACGGGCGGGCCGGGTTCCCTGTCGACTGGCTGGACCGGGACACCCCGGGCCGACCGACGCTCTCCGTCGTCGACGACGAGCTGGTGGTCACCTCCCCGTACCACGGTGCCGGTCTCGCCGGCCCGGTCCGCACCGGCGACCGTGTGCAGGTGCTCGACGGCCGGGTGCTGATCACCGGCCGACTGGACTCCGACGAGATCAACGTCGGTGGCAGCAAGGTCTCCGCCGGCATGGTCCGCGGCGTGCTCGCCGGTCATCCGGCGGTGGCCTGGGCCCGGGTGACCGGCCGCCGGGCCCCGGTGCTCGGGCGGATGGTGGTCGCCGAGGTGGTCCTCGCCCCCGCCGCCAGCGGTGTGCCGGACGAGGCCGCGCTGGTCCGCTGGTGCGCCGACCGGCTTCCCGAGCACGCGGTGCCGCGCCGCATCCGCGTCCTGACCGACATTCCCGTCAAGGAGACCCTGAAGAGCGATGTCTGAGCCCGCCGACACCCAGCTCGTCCCACCCAGCTCCGTGGTTCTCGTCTCCGGCGGGTCCCGTGGCCTGGGCCTGGCCATCGTCACCGACCTGCTCGACGCGGGCGTACGGGTGGCCGCGTTCGCCCGCACCATCACCCCTGAGTTGGAGAAGCTCGCCGCCGAGCACCCCGACCGGGTGCACGTCGGCGCCGTGGACGTCACCGACCTGCGGGCCGCGCAGAGCTTCATCCGCGAGGTGGAGCAGCACCTCGGCCCGATCGACGGCATCGTCAACAACGCCGCGATGGGGCAGGACTCCCTGCACGCGCACACCGCCAATGACGACATCGCCCGGATCATCGAGACCAACCTGACGGCCCCGCTGCAGCTGACCCGGCTGGTGATCCGCCGGATGCTCGCCAAGGGGCTGCGCGGGCGGATCGTCAACATCACCTCGATCTGCGGGCAGCGCGGTTTCCCCGGCCTCGTCGCCTACTCGGCCACCAAGGGCGGCATGGACGCGGCCACCCGCTCGCTGGCCCGGGAACTGGGCGGCCGGATGCTGGTCAACTCCGTCGCGCCCGGCTTCTTCGCCTCGGAGATGTCCGCGGTGCTCGGTCCGACCCAACTCGACCAGATCGTGCGCCGTACCCCGACCGGTCACCTGACCGAACCGGCGGAGGTCACCCCGGTGGTGCGGATGCTGCTGCGGGAACACACGAACATCAACGGCCAGGTCATCGTGGTGGACGGTGCCGCCTCCGTCTGACCTGCGACCGGTTCTGGGGCCGGCGCGGCACGGCGACGTCGCCGTGCCGCGTCCGGTGCCGGGGCTGCTCGCCGCCGCCGAGCAGCATCTGCGGATCGGGTCACCGGCCACGATGGCCGACGCGGTGACCCGTAGTCACGTCGACGATGGACGGTGCGTCGGCTGGTACGGCCCACCGGTGCCCGGCTGGCGGGTGGCCATCGACGCGGAGCGCGCGGACGCCCCGGTGCCCCCGGCGCTGGCCCGCCGCTTCGGCACCGGTGACTTCTGGGCCCGCTGGACCCGGGCCGAGTGCTGCTGCAAGCTGGCCGACGTGCCGATAACGCTCTGGTGGCGCCGACACGGCCTGACCATCCCGTCCGACGGCGCCGCCCTCTGGCGAACCCTCCGCCCGCAGAACCTGGTCATCACCGTCGGCTTCGCCCCCACCCTCCCGCCCTCGCGATCTTGCACTTTCTGACGCCGAATCGCGGCTGATGCGCCTTTCGTCGGGACAGTAACTGCAAGATCGCGGGGGTGGGGGCGGGGTTAGATGAGGTTCCAGGTGAGGGGGGTCCCTCGGGGGACGTCGGTGGTGAAGGTGCGGCCGAGGACCCGGTCGATCTCCACCGGGGGGAGGCCGCCGGCTGGGCGGATCGAGCGGACGTTGTGCGCGGTCACCGGGTCACCGGCCCGGACGTCCTCGACCACGAAGAGCGACCGGCGGAACCGCAGCCCCTCCCGCTCGGCGGGGGTCGGGCCGATCGCGGTGCCGCCCAGGGCCGCGTACGCGCGGCCGGACTCGGCGACCAGGGCCGAAAGCTCCGCCGGGTTCAGGGAGAAGTCCGAGTCCACGCCACCGTCGGCCCGGTCCAGCGTCACGTGCTTCTCGATGAAGCAGGCGCCGAGCGCCACCGAGGCGACCGCGACCCCGATGCCGGGCGTGTGGTCGGAGAGCCCCACCGGCACGTCGAACGCACCGGCCAGCACCGGCAGCCGGCGCAGGTTGCTGTCGGCCGCCGGCGCCGGGTAGGACGCGGTGCAGGCCAGCAGGATGATGCCCGCCGCGCCACCGGCGCGGGCGGTGCGCACGGCGGCGTCGATCTCGGCGACCGTCGCCATTCCTGTGGAGATCACCATGGGCTTGCCGGTGCTGGCCACCAGTCGGATCAGCGGCAGGTCGACCAGCTCCGACGAGGCGATCTTGTACGCGGGCGCGTCCAGCGACTCCAGCAACTGCACAGCGGTCGCGTCGAACGGTGACGAGAAGACGGTCAGGCCACGCTCGCGGGCCCGTTCGAAGATCGGGGCGTGCCACTCGTACGGGGTGTGCGCGCGCTCGTAGAGGCGGTACAGGTTCTCCCCGCCCCACAGCTCGTGCCCACTGGAGATCCGGAACGCTGGGGCGTCGACGTCGATGGTGATGGTGTCCGGCCGGTACGTCTGGAGCTTCAGTGCGTGCGCCCCGCTGTCGGCCACCGCGTCGACGATGGCCAGCGCCCGATTCAGATCGCCGTTGTGGTTGCCGGACATCTCGGCGACCACGAACGGTCGCTCACCGGCACCGACCGCGTGCGGTCCGATCTTGATTGTCGCCGTCATTCCGACCTCTGCTCAGGTACGCCCGCACCGGAGTGCGGTGGTGCTGTCGTCGTCCACCCGGCGGGCGGACGACCTGGAAAACCACGGTGCCGGGTGCCGCCTCGGGGTGCGGTGGGGTCGATCACGTCAGCCGGCCGCCGGCCAGCGCGTCACGGCGCTCCGGGGTGGGCGCACCACTGCGTGTCGGCGCGTTGTCCGCCCGTCGGCCCGGTTCCTCGTCGACGGCTGGCGAACCGCCGTCGGCAGCCGCCGGGCTCGGCCGACGCAGCCGACCGGCGACCCGGTGGGCCTGGCGCAGCGCCGAGTACGCCAACCAGTCACCCCGCCCGACGAGGCGGTGCTTGAGCCCCGTCGCACCGGGGGGCAGCGGGTAGCCGCCGCTGGGCAGGTACCGGCGGTAGTGCGCGGCGGCCCGGTGGAAGAAGTCGCGCCGCAGGTGCGGGTGCAGCCGGCCGTCGTTGCCCACCACCACCAGGTAGTGGCTGATCATCAGCTCGAAGAGTTCGGCCTGCAACCGCTCGTCCGGGTGTTTCCGGGCAACCCAGTCCATCAGCCGCTCGTACTGGGCGAAGGCGTCGAAGTGCCGGCCGCTGCGGGTGGAGGTGATCGCGCCCTGGCGGCCCTGCCGGTACAGGTAGCAGACCCGGTCCAGCACGGAGATCTTCTCGGCCCCGATCAGCAGCGGGTGGCTGAACGGGATGTCCTCGTACCAGCCGGGGAAGAAGCGCAGCTCCAACTCGTCCATGAAGCCTCGGCGGACCACCTTGTTCCAGGCGGTGTGCTGCACCCGCAGCAGGCGCGGCTGGTCGGCCAGCCGGGTGACGCCGGTGATCCCGCGCAGCAGCGGGCTGCTCGCGTCGATCTCCCGCCGGCCGTCCTCGTGCACCCGCAGGTGGTCGAGCATCAGCACGTCGGGCTGGTGCTGGCGCAGCCGGTCCAGCACCTCCGCGATGGTGCCCGGCGGCAACCAGTCGTCGCTGTCGACGAACCAGACGTACCGGCCGCTGGCCACGTCGAGCCCCGCGTTGCGGGCCAGCCCCAGGCCCACGTTGCTGCTCAGATGCACGACGCGGACGCCGTCGCGACCGGCCGCGTACGCGCGGAGCATGTCGCCGCAGCCGTCCGGGGAGGCGTCGTCGACGGCGATCAGCTCGACCGCGTCCGACTCGCCCGCCGGGATGTCGGCCCGGATCGACTCAAGGCACTGGTACAGGTACGCCTCGACGCTGTACACGGGCACGACGATGCTCAGCAGCGGTGCGTGCGTCGGCTCATTGACCACGCCCGCCACCTTCGACGACCCGGGTGGCCGGCCCCGGAACCTGACGTTGCCGCCGATGGTGGAGTCTCTGAACTCCCGGGCAGCGGAAGGTTAACGCCGACTGGCGGGTGGTGCCGTGGCGCGGAAAACGGCGGGTGGGACGCGTCCGGTTCACCCAGGAGTGACCCGGTAGGGTGCCTCGGTGCGGCCCTGCCGGGCCGTCGCGGGCGTCGCCGTCGCGCCGTCCGACGCCGCGCCGAGGAGGCTACGACAGTGCTGGTGACCCCGCCGAGCGCCGGGATCCCGGCATGACGAGCGTCGCCGCGACGTCGGCCGCCCCACCAGCACCCGCCCTGCCCCGGCTGCCGTCGCTGACCGGGCTGCGCTGGATCGCCGCCCTGCTGGTCTTCGGCTTCCACGCGGGCACCATGCGGATCATCGCCGAGCCGGACTACAAGGCCGTGGTCGACGCCCTGTTCACCCTGGGCCTCTCCGGGGTGCAGTTCTTCTTCATCCTCAGTGGTTTCGTGCTGGTCTGGTCGGCCCGGCCGGGTGACTCCCGGCGGACCTTCTGGCGGCGGCGGGTCGCCAAGATCTACCCGAACCACCTGGTGCTGTGGGCGGCGACGCTGGTGGTCGCCTGGTGGTTCGCCGACCCGGTCCTGCCGGCGGCCGCGCTGGAGAACCTGCTGCTGCTGCAGGCCTGGGACCCCCGGCCGGGCTGGTTCTACAGCATCAACACGGTCAGCTGGTCGCTCTCCTGCGAGTTCTTCTTCTACCTCTGCCTGCCGCTCGCCCTGCCGTTGCTGCGCCGGGCCCGGCCGAAGCTGCTCTGGGCGCTGATCGTCGCGCTGCCGCTGCTGATCCTCGCGCTGTGGCCGGCGCAGGAGTTGGTGCCGGAGGTGAGTCGGTGGTGGTTCACCCAGATCTTCCCGCCGGTCAGGTCGCTGGAGTTCTGGTTGGGCGCGGTGGCCGCCGAGTTGATGCGCCGAGGGCTCTGGCGCGGGCCGGGTCTGGCCGTAGCCAGCGCGATCTTCGTGGTCACCTGGGTGGCGGCCGCGCAGTGGATCCGCGCCGAGTTGTGGACCACGTTGCTCGCCGTCGCGTACCTGTTGGTGATCACCGCTGCCGCTGACGCGGACGTGCGGGGTCGGCGCTCGCCGTGGCGTTCCCGGCCGTTGATCTGGCTCGGTGAGGTCTCGTTCGCCTTCTATCTGGTGCACGTGCTGGTGATGACGAGCGTGCTGCGCTGGAGCGGGGACTGGGGGACCGGCTTCGCGGGCTGGCGTGGGCCCGCCGTGGTGCTCGGCTTCCTGGTGGCGAACCTGATCCTCGCCGGGCTGCTGCACCGCTTCGTCGAGACCCCGATGATGCGCCGGCTCGCACCGCGCCGTCCGGCCCGGCCGGCGCCCGTCCCCCGGCAACGCACGGCCGGTGCCCCGACCGCCGGTGACGGCGACGCCGAGGGCGGGGCCGCGGGGGCCGCCGACGAGGTCGGTCCGGCCAACGGCCGATCACCGTACGCCGACCGGCGCTGACAGCGTCCACCCTGGTCAAACGGGTCGGCGCGGCGCGATCCGACACGCCCGTGGTCGGTGCGCCCGCCTCGGCGTGACGGTAGCGTGGGGATGTGCTTCCGGTCGCGTTCACCTGTCCGCTGTGGTGGGTGGCGCGCTGGGCGACGCGGGTGCTGACCAGCCTCGCCGTCGTCGCGGCCCTGGCGCTCGGCGCAGGCCCGGCCACGGCCGCCGCGTCGACGCCCAGCCCGGTGCCACCGTCGAGCGTGGTGTCGGCCTCCGTCGCCGCCGGGCCGCTGGCGGCCTCCGGTCGGCACGTCGGGGCGCACGCTGCGGCGCGCCCGGCAGCGGCGATCCCACCGGACGCCGTCGAGGAGGCCGTTCCCGCCTGGGCCGTCGACTCGCCCGGGGCGCTCCCCGAGGAGCACTGCGTCACCGCGACCGGCGTGCTTCCGGTCCGCGCGGCGGAGTCCGACCGGCTGCCCCTCGTCGACAGTGCGAGCGGTCGGGCCTGCCGGGCCCCACCCCGGCGCTGAGCCACCGGGACGATCGTCCCGCCGCCGCGCCTGTCGCCCCACCCGCTTCCCACCCGCCGACCGGTGGCCCGCCGTGGCCCGCCGGCCGGTGTGGCCCCATCGCACTGCTCTCTCCCCGAGGTGCCGACCATGGAGACCGCCGTCTTCTACCAGTTCGTGACCGAGGTGCCGCGAGCCGCCGCCATCTGGTCGACCCTGGTCCTGCTGACCCTGGGCCTGCTCACCGTGCTGGCCGCCCGCCCCGAACGGGACCGGCCCGCCGACGACCCGCTCCCGGCCGCGCCCACCGCCCGGGAGGTGGCCGCCGCCGAGGCCGCCGACCTGCGCCGCTACGCCGAGGAGGTGGCCGTCGCCGCGGCCGGCGCGGCGACGACAGCCAGGCGGCGACGCGCCGCCTGGCTGAGCGCCCAGGAGCAGATGGAGCGGGCCTGGACCGGGTACGACGCGGCGGACACCGCCGCGCGTCGCTTCGCGGGCGCCGGGGCGCTGCCCACCCCACGGACCCCGCACACCCCCGCCGAGTACGCGGCCCGGGAGCGCTATCTGCACCGGGCGGCGATGGCGGCGTACTGGCGGGGTGACCTGAGCATGGCGCAGCTCGGTGACGTGTTCGGGCACCGGCACGGCTGGGATCCCCGACGCCACCCGGTCGAGCAGGAGGTGTTGATCAGCCGGGTGGTCCGGGATGCGCGGCTGGCCGACTACCAGGCGGCCGCCGACCGTGAGCGGGCCGCCTGGCGTGACGCGGAGCTGGCCGCCGAGTCGGCTCGTACCCTCGCCGAGGAGGCGTACGCGGCGGCGGCCCGGCTGCGCCCGCACCCGGTGGCCGCCCGCCGGACGGTGGCGGGGGCGTTGCGCCCGGCCGTCGTGGCACGGTGGCGACCGGCCCGGGCGGGTTGAGCCCGATCTGTGATGTGAGGCCGGTCACGCAATTGTGAAATCGGACGTCCGACGCGAGCCGCGCCATTGTTCCCGCGATTATGGTCGCGTTCTTCGTCGCCTGTCCGGTTGTCGCCCGCAGGCGCGCCCGTAACCGGTTGTCCCATCGAGTCACATCATCGGCAATACGCGCAGAAATTGCCTCGCCGATTGAGGTTTACGCAGGTGAACCCGGCTTGGCAGGGCGCGGAGCCGCCAGTACTGTCGTCCTGTCCGATGCGGTAACCGATCGCAAGACGCGACGCCGCATCGACCCGCTTAATCGTGATCAACGAACCGGGGACCCATCAGTAAGTCCGGGGTGAATCCGCGAGCCACGGCCCGCGGTAGGGCGATCTTCCCGCCCGAATCCGTCAGCTAACCCGGTAGGCGGTGTCGGAAGGAGTCCCATCCTCGTGCAGCACCTTTCCACCCCTCGGTTGTTCCCTCGCCTCCACGGCGCGGCGGTGCACCCGCTCATTCGTCCAGTGACGGTGAGCTGACCCCCCGGGTCATCGCCTTCCCCGCCCGGCCACGCCGGGCGTTCCCCTGAGCGGTTCACCATCCGCGGACCACGGTCCGCGCGCTGGCGCCTGCCCGGATACCGGTCCGGCCCCGGTGTGCCGCTCTCCCCCCGATCCGTGGAGGACCCCGTGAAGCACACCCTGCAGCGTCAGCTCCGCCGCCTCGCCACCGAGCGCCCGTACCAGATCGTTGTCGCCTCCGCCGCGGCTCTCGCCATCGCCACCACCGGCGGTGCCCTGCTCACCACCGCCGACGACGCCCCGGCCGACCAGCGCACCGCGACCACCGTCGCCGAGATGCGCAGCGACGTCGCCGCCTCCCGGGGCGACGTTCGGGACGCGTCCCCCTCGGCCAGCGCCGCGCCGACCACCGCCGCGCCGGCCACCAGCGCCGCGTCCCCCGCCGCGAAGGCCAAGAGCAACCCCGACCTCACCCGTAAGCCGACGCCGCCGAAGCCGCCCGCGACCAAGGTGCTCGACTACGACTACGAGGCGCAGAACACCTACTACAACTGCGGTCCGGCGGCCACCCGCAACGCGCTCAGCGCCGCCGGCATCGACCGCACCCAGGAGGAGCTCGGCGCCGAGCTGGGCACCACCGAGATGGGCACCAACTCGGCCGAGGACACCACCCGGGTGCTCAACGCCGAGGTGAAGGGCTCCCCATACCGGACGCGGATGTTCCCCAGCGCGCCCAGCCCGGCGCAGATGGACCGGCTCCAGGCCGACGTGGTGAAGGCCATCACCGACGGCCGGGGCGTGGTGGCCAACGTCGTCGGGGACGCCACCGACACCGACGGCGGCTGGCACTCCTACGGCGGCGGGCACTACATCGCCGTCGTGGGCTACAAGGACGACGGTCGCACCGTGCGGATCGCCGACTCGGCGAACCCGGCCGACCCGTCGTACTGGATCACCACCATCGACCTGGCCAACTGGATCACCAGCCGGGGCTACTCCGCCTGACCCGGGCACGCCGAGGACCGCGGGCGTCGTCCCCCACAAGGGGCCGGCGCCCGCGGCGTCTTCGGCGGTGCGGTCAGTAGGTGATGAAGCCGTACAACGCCTTGTGGTTCGACTTCGTCCCGACCACGGTGTGGTCGACGGCGGACGACTGCACACTGCCCCTGACGAACAAGTAGTCGATCTTGCTGGAGCCGTTGGTGGCCGCCGACCCGTACCCGGTCATGCCGTAGCCGCTGAGCGTGCCGGGGGCGATGCCGGTGCGGTTCGCGTCGATGCCCACCACGCGGATCGTCGACGCGTTCAGCAGCGTGGTCGCGTCCGCACCGAGGTGGATGCCGCTGTTGGCGATGCCCCGGTCGCCGTCACCGGCGCAGGCGTTCTGCCGGTTCTCCTGCGGCAGGTGCATCGTCGCGGCGAACACGCTGGTGCCGGTCGCCTTGATGGTGAAGCGCGCCGCGATCGCGCTGGTCCGCTTCCACTTGTAGTAGTCGGTGCTGTCCGGGTCACTGTTCGGCGGCTTGTACAGCGTGCACCCGGCGCCGTTCGCGTACGCCGTGCCCGGCTTGAGCCAACCCGCGCTCCAGTACTTCGAGATGTCGCCACTGGCGAGGTTGAGCGTGCGCTTGTTCCAGATGATGGCGTTGGTCTGCTTCTTCTTCAGGTCGCCGAGCGACTGCGAGCTGCACTTGTGCGTGCTGCCCCACGGCTCCGGGTCGTCCCACGCCACGATCGCCCCGTAGCTGCCCGCCGGGTAGCCGAACTTCGCCGACAGCTGGTCGGCGTACGCCTCGGCCTGGCCGGTGCCGCGCACCTGCTGCACGATCAGGATGTCGGGCGCCACCACGCCGCTGGTGCCCGTGCGACCGGCGTCGTCGACCAGGATCGAGGTCAGGTGGTCCGGTCCGGAGATCCGGGTGCAGCTCCCGTCGGAGTTGTTCACCACCAGGTTCTCGATGTTGTTGTTGTAGACCCGCAGCACCCGGTCGGCCGCCGTGACCGCTGCGCCGTCCGGTGCGGCCACGTCCGGTGGCGTCGCGGACGCCCGGTGCGGTACGCCGAGCGTGACGGCTGCCAGTGCCGCGACCAACGCCGACCCGTACATCCTGTACACAGTGGCTCCCCTCGGGACGGAATCGACAGGTGGCTCTGTCCGTCCGGCCCGGAACTCTACAGTGGATCATCGTTTGGTGGGGGCGGCATGGATGACGGCTCTCGTACCAGGCCGTGAACCGTGGGAGACTGCGGCCGTGGTGGATGAATCGGGTGGTCAAGCCGGTCGCGGGCGGGTCCTGCTGCTCCTGCACGGGATGGGCACGACCGGGGACGTCTGGTTGCCGTGGGCGCCGCTGCTGGAGCAGCGCTGGGCGGGGCGGTGGCTGGCACCGGACCTCGCCGGCCACGGCTGGGCGGCACCGCTTCAGTCGTACACGTTCGCGGGGTTCGCCGACCGGATAGCGCGCGGCCTGGCGCCCGGCGACCGGCTCGTCGTGCTCGGACATTCGCTGGGCGGGGTGGTCGGCCTCGCGCTGGCCGCCCGCGCCGCCGGTGCGCCGGTGGACGCCGTGGTCGGGTTGGGCATCAAGGCCGTCTGGTCACCCGACGAGCTGACCCGCGCCGCCGACCTCGCCGCCCGCCCGATCAGTTGGTTCGCGACCCGCGCCGAGGCGGCGCGCCGCTACCTGCGGGTCTCCGGGCTGGCCGGCCTGGTCCCGCCGGACGACCCGGTGGTGGACGCCGGGCTGCGCCAGGTCGACGGCCGGTGGCGCCTCGCCATGGACCCGACCGCGTTCGCCGTCGGCGAGCCCGACCTGGCCGCGCTGCTGGCGGCGACCGACGCGCCGGTCGTGCTGGCGCGCGGGGAGCACGATCCGATGGTCACCGACGAACAGCTCAAGGAGTACGGCGTGCCGGTGGCCACCCTGCCCGGCCTCGGCCACAACGCGCACGTGGAGGACCCGGCGGCCGTGCTGGCGCTGCTCGACCCGTACCGCTGAGCGGTTATGCCGGGGTGGACGCGGTGAGCGTCTCGGCCGGTGCCAGCTCGCGGCGGGCGGCTGCCAGGAACGCCTCGGCGTACGACTCGGCGGGGAAGTCACCCAGGTAGCGGCGGCGGGTGGCCCAGCGGGCCTCGGCCAACGGGTCGGTGTCCAGCAGTGCGGTGAGCACGTCGTCCACGTTGGACATGTCCCGGCGCAGCACGTAACCGGACCCGGCCAACGGGAAGCGCTCCACGAACCGCTCGCCCTCGCCACCCATGTCGGTGACCGCGTACGGCTTCCCGGAGTAGAGGAAGTCGGAGATCACGCCGGACACGTCGGAGACCAGCGCGTCGGAGGAGTTGACGCACTCGGTGAGGCTCAGCTCCCGAGCCGCCGCGCCGACCACGTGCTGGCGGCCGGTGCGCGCCCGGTCGACGACGAGCAGTTCGGTGAGGCGGCCCAGCTGACGGGCCGACGCCGGGTTCTGCGCGGTGTACGGGTGGGCCCGCAGGATCACCGTCGCGCCGCGCTGCAGCAGCCGCTGCAGCAGCCTCTCCGCCACCGGCAGCGAGCAGTAGTCGGCGTCGGCGTGGTGCCCGGTCCAGGTCGGGGTGTACAGCACCGTGGGGTGTGCCAACCCGCGCGCCGGCTCCGCGCGTACCTCGATCGACTCGACCTGTGGGCGACCCACCACCACGAACTTGTCCGCCGGGATCTGCACCCCGGCGCGGGCGTACCTGTCGATCGCCGCCTGCCCGGCCACGAAGATCCGGTCGAAGATCCCCGACACCGGGTTGGCGCTGGGCGCCTTGTCGCTGTCGCCGTGGTGCAGCTGGACGTGGGTGAGCTGGGTGAAGCGGACACAGTGGCTGTTCTTCGCCCCGTGGTTGACGTAGAACGCCACCCGCAGGCTCGGCACCAACGCCTCGTCCATCGCTCCCAGGGTGGGGCAGTAGACGACCGGCGCGTCGGTTGCCGCCGCGATCGGGGCCAGGAACTCTGGTTCGCGCACCACGACCAGGAACGGTCGGCCGATCCGTTCCAGGTACGGCAGCCACATGGTGACCTGGTATTCCGACCCGGGGGGTGCGGAGAAGTAGAGCAGGAACTCCGGGCGGTGCCGGCGCAGCGCGGCGGCCACCGGCCCACCGCCGGCCCGCGGCCGGAACCGTCGCCGGGCCAGGTCCAGTGCGACAGCACCGGCGCCCGCCCCGACCAGCAGGCTGGCGGCCAGCGCCACCCCGGCCGGCAGGGCGAGCGCGGCGGCGAGCGCCAGGGCGGCGAGCAGCCCGAGCAGCGCCGTGCCGAGCTGGTTGGCGACCAGCGGCGTCCAGGCGCGGACCGGCAGGTTGGCCGCCCGGATCTCCAGACTGCCGGCGGTGCGCAGCGGACCCACCAGCAGCACCAGCCCCAGCAGGACCAGCCCGGTGACGACCAGTGCGACGTTGAGCCCGTCGTCCAGCCGCCGGGCGTAGCCGACCAGGATCGCCGCGGCGATCAACGTGGTCTCCGCCACCAGGTCGGCGCCGGGCCGGATCCGCTGCTCGGCGGCCGTGGCGGCCAGCGCGGCGACGGCCAGTGCCAGCCCCCAGCCGGTGGCACCCGTGAGTGCCAGCACGACAAAGGCCAGCACGGCCAACCCGATGGTCAGGCACCGGGCGGCCAGCTTTCGGACCAGGTCGCCGCGCATGTCGCTCCGTTCGTGGTTCCGCCGCCGCCGGCGTCAGTTCGCGGACGTCGCGCCGGCCGGTGCCTCGAGAGGACCCGACCCGGCCTGGGCCGGCACGTTCGGCGTGGGCCCGTCACCGGGCGCCCGGCGTACGTCGATGACCTGACCGGTCAGGTCGGAGATCAGCACGTCCAGCGACGACTGGGCGACGGCCTCGGCGGCGAGCAGGGTGTGCTCCGGCTCCTCGCCGAAGGCCCGGGTCCGCATCGGGGTGGCGGTGCGCTCCGGGTTGATGCAGTTGACCCGGACGCCCACGTCGGCCCACTCGTCGGCGAGCGCCTGGGTGAGGTTGACCAGGGCGGCCTTGGTGGCCGAGTAGAGCGCGTAGCGGGCCCGGCCCCGGGTGTAGGAGCTGGAGGTGTAGAGCAGCAGCTGACCCTTGGTCTGCTGGAGGTACGGCAGGGACTGCCGGGCGATGGTCACCGGGCCGACGAAGTTGACCTGGAGCACCCGGTCCATCGTCTCCTCGTCCATCTCGGCGAGGGCGCCCCGCTCCAGGATCCCGGCGGTGACCACCACGTGGTCGATCCGGCCGGTGGCCTCGAAGGCGGTCGTCAGCGCGGCCTCGACGTCCTCGGCGCGCTCGACGTGGGTGCCGGTGGTGGAGCGGCTGAACGGGAAGACCTGCGCGCCGTAGCGGCGGGCCAGCTCGGCCAGCTCGTGACCGATGCCGTAGCTGCCGCCGAACACCACGATGGTGCGGCCGGTCAGCTCCTCGGCGTAGCTGCGGTGGTCGGTGAGCCGTGGTGCCTGCGCGGCGGCGAGCTGGAAGAGCTTGTCCGCCAGGTGCACGTCGACCGGGTGGGTGACCTTGATGTTCTCGTCGGAACCGTCGATCACCTTGATCGGGGTGCCGGGCAGGTAGCGCAGCACCACGCCACAGTCGTCGGTGGCGGCGAAGTCCGGGTCACCCTCGGCGATCCGGTACGCCTCGCGGATGGTGGGGGAACGGAACGCCTGCGGGGTCTGGCCACGGCGCAGGCGGGAACGCGTCGGGATGTCGGTGATGCAGTCGTTGTCGTCGACCTGGATGATCGTGTCCGCGGAGGGGATGGCCACGTCCACGGCGGCGTAGCTCCAGAGCGCGTTGACGCACTCGCGCACGATCCGGCCGCTGAGCAGCGGACGTACCGCGTCGTGGAAGAGGATGTTGCA
Organism: Micromonospora sp. SD19; assembly: GCF_054462275.1. NCBI lineage: Bacteria > Bacillati > Actinomycetota > Actinomycetes > Micromonosporales > Micromonosporaceae > Micromonospora > Micromonospora sp. SD19. Next base: position 354,408 of record NZ_JBTLMN010000006.1, on the reverse strand, counting down.
GTCCGCCGGGCCGACCGCGTCCAGCGCGATCCGGGTGGTGGCGTTGCGGGTGTCGCCACCCTCGATCACCTTGGTGACCTTGCGCAGGCCGGCCTTCTCGACGATCTGCCGGGCGTCCTCGACGTGGCCGCTGGCCATCAGCACGATGATCTCGTCGATCTCCGGTGCCGCCTCGAAGACCGCAAGGGTGTGCTCGATGATCGGCTTACCGGCGATCTTCAGCAGCTGCTTCGGGATGCCGAGGCCCAGCCGGGTCCCGGTGCCTCCGGCGAGAACCACCGCCACTGTCCGTGAGGGGCGCCACGGCGTCGGGTTCTCCGCTTCGGCGTCCGGGCCAGTGGTCTGGTCCTGCGTCATTGCCGGATCCTCACTCTCAGGGATGCGTTAACGGAAGGTTCCGCCCGAGCGGCGACGGAATGAACCTTAACGCGCGGACCGCGCCGCCCCAACGCGGGCGACGCGGTCCTCGGGGGTGCCATGTCGATGCCGGACGTTCGCGGAACTCTACTTGCTGTTCGCGTACGCCTCGTATGCCCGGATGACCTCGTCGGTGGGGCCGTCCATCCGGATGACGCCCGATTCCAGCCAGATCGTCCGTTCGCAGGTGTCCCGTACGGAGGAGAGCTGGTGGCTGACCAGGAACACCGTTCCCGCGCCCTCGCGCAGCTCCCGCACCCGCTGCTCGCTGCGCTTGCGGAAGCCCTTGTCGCCGGTGGCGAGCGCCTCGTCGATGAGCAGCACGTCGTGCTTCTTGGCGGCGGCGATGGAGAACCGCAGCCGGGCCGCCATGCCGGACGAGTACGTCCGCATCGGCAGGCTGGCGAAGTCACCCCGCTCGTTGATCCCGGAGAAGTCGATGATCCCCGCGGCCTGCTTGGCCACGTCATCGGGATGCATGCCCATGGCCAGGCACCCGAGAACGACGTTGCGCTCCCCGGAGAGGTCGTTGAGCAGGGCGGCGTTGACGCCCAGCAGCGACGGCTGCCCCTGGGTGTGGATGGCGCCCCGGTTGACCGGCAGCAGGCCGGCGATGGCCCGCAGGATGGTGGACTTGCCGGAGCCGTTGCTGCCGATCAGCCCGATCGCCTCGCCCCGGTACGCGGTGAAGGAGATGCCCTTGACCGCGTGCACCTCCCGGACGTTCGGCGCGTGGGTGCGCTTGACCAGCCGGCGCAGCGCGGCCACCGGCGTGGTGCCACCGGCGGCGCCCTGGTGCACCCGGTAGATGATGTGCGCGTCGTCCACGACCACTGTCGGGATGCGTTCCTGCGTCCGGGTCATCGTCGCGTTCGCCTCGGTGTGGGCGTTGAAGTGCTCAACCACGGCCGTACTCCTGTTCGCCGCGCCAGAAGTAGAAGAAACCGCCGATGCCGGCCACCAGCGCCCAACCGGCGCCGACCAGCCAGAGCTGGGTCAGCGACTCGTTGAGCAGCGGTGCCTCCTCAAGCAGCGCGTACCGTGCCAGCTCGATGTAGACCAGGAGCGGGTTGAACTGCACCAGCGTCGTCGCCCAGCCGGGCAGCCGCTCGAAGAGGCTGACGCTGTAGAGGACGCCGGAGCCGTACATCCAGGTGCGCATGATGAACGGCATGACCTGCTTCAGGTCGCTGGACTTGGAGCCCAGCCGGGCCACCAGCAGCACCACGCCGGCGTTGAACACCGCCTGCAGCAGCAGGGCCGGCACCAACAGGAACCACTCCCAGGTGAGCGGTTCGCCGGTGACCAGCACGATGCCGACGAGCACCACCATCGAGGCCAGCAGTTGCTGGAACTGCGTGATCGTGGTGGACAGCGGCAGGCTGGCCCGGGGGAAGTGCAGGGCCCGGATCAGCCCCAGGTTGCTGCTGATCGACTGGGTGCCGGCCAGGACGGCGCTCTGGGTGAAGTTGAAGATGAACAGCCCGGTGGTCAGGTAGGCGATGAAGTTCGGGATGCTCCTCTGGTCCAGCACCACCCCGAAGATCAGGTAGTAGACCGCCGCGTTGGTCAGCGGGGTGAGCACCTGCCAGAGCTGACCCAGCTTGGCGTTGCTGTACGAGGCGACGAGCTTGGCATTGGCGTACGCGGCGATGAAGTGCCGGTAGGCCCATAGTCGGCGGCTGTACTCGACGAGGCTGGGGCGCTCACCGGCGACCCGGAGCCCGTGCCGAGCGGCCAGCTGCGCCTGGGTCAGGCCCGTGTCGGGGTCGACCAGCGCGGTGGTGGCCATGGAAATGGCGCTCCGATCTTTCGTGCAGACGGGGGTTGCTCGCGACGATCGCATCCTAGTGGGAAATTTGCGCGGGGCGCCGCCTCGTCGCTGCCAGGACAGTAGTCCGAAACACGTCGGGACGCAACCGTACCGTCGTTGCGCTAGGCTGTGCGCCGTGACCTGCGATAAGAGCCCTCGATGACCACCGAGAAGAGGCGGGCACCGGCCGGCGCGGCGGTGCTGCGCGACGAGATCACCACGGCGATCCGCCGCGCGCTGATGCAGGAGCTCGCCGCTGTCGGCTACGGCCGGCTCTCCATCGAGGCGGTGGCCCGCCGGGCCGGCGTCAGCAAGACGGCGATCTACCGACGGTGGAGCTCGAAGCTCGACCTGGTGCTGGAGATCGTCGCCGCCGCGGCCCACGGCAAGCTCCCCGCGCTGGACACCGGCACGCTGCGCGGTGACCTCGCGCTGCTGTTCCAGGTGGTGGCGCACGCGCTGCGGCACCCACTGGCGTCGCAGATCATCCCGGACCTGCTGGCCGAGGCCGCCCGCAACCCCACCATCGACGCGACCCTGCGTCAGGTGCTGCACACCCGGCAGCAGGAGATCGGCGGTCGCCTGGTCACCCGGGCCGTACAGCGTGGTGAGCTGCCCGACGACACCGACCTGGACGCCGCCGTCGACCTCATCGTGGGGCCGCTCTACTGGCGGCTCGCCATCGCCCGGCTCCCGCTCACCGACGGCTACCTCGACAACCTGGTCGAGTCCGTGGCGGCCGGGCTCGGCGCCGACAACGTTCTGCCCCGCCCCCGGGCGGCCCCGAGATCGGACTGACCAGCACCCCGACACTCGGTCGCCGGCAGCAGCGGTCGCTCTGCCCGATTCCGCTACGCTGCCCCCTTGACACCCGGCCATCACCGTGCCGAGGCCCCTCATCCGTCTGACGAGTAAGGACGCCCGTGGCCAACGTCGACAGCATCGCCGTAGCGCCCGCCGAACCGGATCCGACGCCCCGGAGCGGGCAGGCACCCCGACCGTCCCGCGCTCGGGGGCTGTCCCGGGTAGGCGCGCTGGTGGCCCACGCCCCGGCGGTGCTCACCGATGGCGCCGTGATCGCGTTCGCCCTCTTCACAGTGCTCTACCACCTGGCCTTCCTGGGGGACCTGCGTCCGTCGGTGATCTTCCGGATCTGGCTGGTGGCCTGTGTGGTGCTCGCGGTGGTGGCCGTGCTGCGCGCCCGCCGCCGCGCCGGCGCCCGGACCGACAGCGCCCCGACCGACAGCGCCCCGGCGGTTCCGGAGGAGCCTGACGGTGCGCGGCCCGCCACCGACCGTCGCCTGCTGATCGGCGTTCTGGTCGCCGCCGTGGTGGCCGCCGTCTCCGCCGGTGCGGCCGGTACCAGCATCGACCTCACCTGGTGGATTCCGGCCGTCGCCGGCCTGCTCGCGGCCGTCGGCGGGCTCCTGCTGGTACGCCAGGCGTGGCTGCGCGGCCCGGTGCCCGCCCCGGCCGCCCCGGCGCCCACCGCGTCGCAGTCGGCGTACGCGCTGGTCGTCTCGGTACTGGTCGGCATCTCCTCGTTCTTCATGGCCCGCAACACCCCCGACGACGTCTACTACGTCGGCAAGTCGGTGTGGATCGCCGAGCGTGACCTGATCCCGCTCAACGACTTCCTCTTCTCCGAGAACGTGCTGCCGGCCATGGGCTCGCAGCCGCCCATCCCATCGATCGAGGTCTTCGACGGCGCGTTCGCCAACGTCGTCGGCATCCACGCCAGTTCGGCCCTCTGGTACGTGCTGCTGCCGATCATGGCGGTGCTCGCCGCGCTGGCGCTGTGGCGGTTGACGCACCGGTGGGCCCCGCGCCGTGTGCTGCTCGCCTTCACCGTGGCGATCGCGTACCTGTACCTCGTCGCCGGTGACGATGCCGCACTGGGCACGTTCCACCTGCTCCGGCTGCACGAGGGCAAGGGCATGTTCGTCTCGGCGGTCATTCCGCTGATGTGGCTCTACCTGACCGAGTGGTTCGACACCCGGTCGCGGCGCAGCCTGGTGCTCATCGTGGCGCTCTCGATCACCGCGATCGGGCTCACCAACACCGCGGCGATCATCCTGCCGATGCTCGTCGGCGCCGCCGGCTTCGCCATGCTGCTGGTCGGCCGCTGGAAGGCGGCCGTCGTGGCGGCGGTCGCCGCCCTCGCGTACCCGATCGGCTCGCTGGTGGTCTCCCGCCTGGTGCTCGGCGGGATGACCGCGACCGGCGCGGACGACGCCTTCTTCGACGCGGCGTACACCTACCGGCGGACCCTGCTGTTCGGCGTGGTCGGGGTCATCAGCGGTCTCGCGCTGTGGTGCGGCGCGTTGCTCGCCCGCCGCCGTACGCCCGCGCTGCTCGCCGCCGGCGCCGCCCTGGCGTTGAGCGTGTTGTTCGTGCCCGGCGTGCTGGAGGTGCTCAGCGCGTTGAGCGGCATCTCGGTGGTGTTGTGGCGGGTGCCGTGGCTGCTCGCCCTGCCGACGCTGATCGGTCTGCTCTGCACCGTGCGTGTGCCGGCACCGAGCCGGGCGCTGCGCCGGGCCGCGTCCGGTGGGATCGCGGTGTTGCTGGTCGCGTCGTTCGCGCTGTTCGCCACCCCGATGTGGTCGTCGAAGAGCTGGGTCGAGGTGCACCCCCGCCCCACCTGGAAGCTCCCGCAGCAGCGTCAGGCGATCGCGTTCTGGATCAAGGGTCTGGACCGCCCGGAGGGTCTGCTGCTCGCCCCGAAGACGATCATGCGTACGACGCCGATCGTCACCAGCGAGGTCCGGGTCGTCCTGCCCCGTGACTTCTACCTCGTCGAATACGACCTCAACTCCCAGTTCGCCAAGGACCGACTGTTGCTGTCCGAGTTCGCCGACGGCACCGCCAGCCCGACGCCGGCCGAGCTGACGCCGGCCCTGGACCGCCTGGACGTGGGCACCATCTGCGTCTACAACGGCAACCGGTACGCCCGCGACACCGCGTCGAAGCTGGGCTACCAGGAGTTCGCCAAGCGCCCGAGCCCCGGCGGGATGACCTGCTTCCGGCGGGCCGGCTGACCGCTGCGCCCACCCCACGCGCCCGACCCCGTGCGGGGGTCGGGCGCGTCCCGGGCCGGAATTTTGCCCGAAATGGTGCCGGATACCCGAGCGACACCGAGCTGTCCGCTCGCGTTAAGGTCGCAGTCACACGCAGCGGGCCGCGACTGAGCCACTGCGCGACGGGGGAGTGACGTCGGTCCATCACGGGCACCGCCCGCAACGAAATCTCGTAGGGAGCGAACTCGCTTGTTCGGCACGTTGACAGGACGCCTCGGAGTGGCCGCCCAGAGTGCGCTACTGGTACTGGCCTACCTGGTCATGCTCGTCGCTGGCGTATTCGGTTGGGTCGGCCTGTTCGCCGTCGCCGGGTTGGCCGCCATCATCGGCGAGTTCGCCGTCGCCCGCTGGTCACCGCCGTCGCAGCTGCTGTTGGAGAAGGTGGGCCTGCACTGGTCGTACCGGCAGTTGACGCGGGACCTCGCCGCCGTGCTGCTGGTCGCCGCCGAGGTGCGGCTCAGCGGCGGCGAACTGACCCTGCTGCTCGTACTGCCGGCCGCGGTGTGGGTCGTGTCGGTCTTCGCCGGCGCGTTCTCCACCATGATCGAGCGTCGTAACCCGATCTCCGCCATGGTGCGCAACATCGAGCTGGGTCCACTGTCCAGCGCGCCCACGCCGCCCGCCTGGGCGGCGGCGGTCGCCGGTGACCGGATGCCCCTGCTCAACCTGCTGCTGGTGCCGGCCGGTGTGGCCGCCGCGGTGCAACACGACCCGACGCCGTTCTTCGTGGCCGGTGCGGTGGCGGTCGTGGCGACCGGTCTGGTGGGCGCCATCATCGCGCTGACCTGGCTGCGGGGTCGGGGCGCGGGACAGGGTCCGCTGCTGCCGGCGGTCCAGCGGTGGCTGGACAACTACCGGCCGGAGGTGGCGCTCTACTTCGCCGGCCCGGCCAAGGACGTCTACCAGGCCAACATGTGGCTCGCCCCGACCGAGGCGCTCCAGCAGCGCGCGGTGGTGCTGATGCGCAGCCGGGAGGCGTTCCTGGAGCTGGCCGACACCCGGCTGCCGGTGATCTGCGTACCGGCCGGTGTCGACTTCATGAACCTCGACCTCGGCGGCGTCCGCGCGGCGCTCTACGCCGCCAACGTCGGCGCGAACATCCACATGCTCCGCGAGCCGGGTACGAAGCACGTCTTCGTCGGGCACGGCGACAGCGACAAGCAGGCCAGCGTCAACCCCTACAGCAAGGTGTACGACGAGGTCTGGGTCGCCGGCCTCGCCGGTCGGGAGCGTTACGCGCGAGCCGGTGTGGGGGTCCTCGACTCGGACATCGTCGAGATCGGCCGGCCGCAGCTCGCCGGGGTGCACACCTTCGGCGCCGAGTCGGTGGACCGGCCGTTCACGGTGCTCTACGCGCCCACCTGGGAGGGTTGGCTCGACGACGACCCGTACCACACCTCGCTGGTGCTGATGGGTGAGCGGATCGTCAAGGGGCTGCTGGCCACGAACCCACGGCTGCGCCTGATCTACAAGCCGCACCCGCTCACCGGGTCGCGGTCCAAGGCGGCGAGGGCGGTGCACGAGCGGATCGTCGCCGCGATCCGCACTGCCGGGGGCGACGCCGACGCGTCCTCGTTGGACGGCACCGCGCACCTGGTGGTCACCGGCCGCACGCCGGCGCTGTTCGACTGCTTCAACCAGACCGACCTGCTGATCAGCGACGTGTCCAGTGTGGTGTCTGACTTCGTGCAGAGCCAGCGGCCGTACGTGGTGGCCAACCCGGCCGGCCTCTCGGAGGACGACTTCCGCCGCGAGTACCCGACGGCTCGGGCCGCGTACCTGCTCTCCAAGGACTGCGGTGAGCTGGAGAAGATCGTGACGGTCACCCGGGCCGGCGACGACCCGATGACCGAGGCCCGCCGGGAGCTGAAGACCTACCTGCTCGGCCCCGCCGAGGCGAACCCGATGGACCGTTTCCAGCAGGAGATCGACCGGCTCTGTCACTGAGCTGTTGTCAGTACGGCAGCGCGCCCGGCCCGACACCGTCGGGCCGGGCGCGTTCGCGTCAGCGTGGGTTCGCGTCGGCGTGGGTGCGGGTCGGCGTGCGTGCGGGTTAGCCCACGTTCGGGTCAGCCCAGCAGGGCGGCCACCGCGTCGGGGACCGGAAGGTCCACCGGCAGCGCCCGCGCCGCCACCACCGCGGTGACCGGCAGCGAGCCGTACACGTGCGGGAACAGCTGACCGCCGCGCGACGGCTCCCACCGCAGCGCGTCGCCCAGTCGCTCCTCCTCGACGCTGAGCAGGGTCAACCCGGTGGCACCGGCGAAGTGTCGCCGTGCCGTCTCCACCACCTGGTCGCCGGCGGAGAGGTGGATGAAACCGTCCTGCCGGTCCACGGCGGAGCCGGCGAAGGCGCCGACGGCGAGAGCGTCGTCCCACTCCGCGCTCGACAGCAGTTTGTAGATCACCACAGCAGCGTACGGGGCGACCGTCGGCGCGCTCGCCCGGTTTTCGCCGGTACCGCCGCGCCCGCCGCCTCCCGCCGGGCATGCTCAGGTCAGAGGCCGCGGAGGGATGGGCGATGCAGAGCTACGACGATGACTGGACCGACAGCCAGCGGGCACTGTACGACGAGTGCTACCGGGCCGGCGGCGAGTGGGCCGAGGACCCGGACACTCCGTCCGACGACGTACAGCACGTGATCAACCTGGCCGAGGCGGACGACGACGCCTTCGACGATGCCGAGATCGACTACCCGCCGCTGGTCGACGCTGTCACCCAGGCCAGCGGGGTCACCGTCACCAGCGTGCCGGCCAGCCACGAGGACCCCGGTTTCCGCGGATTCACCGACGGCGTCCGGGACGCCACCGCCGAGGACGTCTTCGGCCTTTAGGGCGTGGGTCGCCGCCCGGCGCGGGCGGGCGGCCTCCCGGTCCGCGCGCGCTTCTGCCACCATTCGCAGAACAAGCGCTGCGACGGACGGGGGCACGGGTGCGAATCCTGCTGGTGGAGGACGACCGCCGGGTGGCCGCTGCGCTGTCCTCCGCCCTCACCCGCCGGGGGTACGAGGTCGAGCACGCGGCCACCGTCGCCGCCGCGCTCTCCGCCGCCCCGTGCGACCTGGTGCTGCTCGACCTGACCCTGCCCGACGGGGACGGCACCGACCTGTGCCGGGAGCTGCGTCGGCGCAGCAGTCAACTCGGCATCATCGCGGTGACCGCCCGGGGTGAGGAACGGGACCGGGTGCTGGGTCTGCGCCTCGGCGCGGACGACTACGTGGTCAAGCCGTTCTCGATGGTGGAGTTGCAGGCCCGGATCGAGGCGGTGCTGCGCCGCGCCGCGAACGCCGCCCCCGAGCGGCACCTCATCGAGGCCGGTCCGGTACGCATCGACGTGGCCGCGCGGACGGTCACCGTCGACGGGCGGGTCGTCACGTTGACCCGCAAGGAGTTCGACGTGCTGCTCTCGCTGGCCCGCCAACCCGGGGTGGCGGTGCCCCGCGACCGGATCCTGCTCGACGCCTGGGGCACCACCTGGGCCGACCGGCACACCGTCGAGGTGCACGTCGGGTCGCTGCGCGGCAAGCTCGGCGACGCCCGCCTGGTGGAGACCGTGCGCGGCGTCGGTTACCGGCTGCGCGACGCGTGAGGAGCTGACGTGCGTCGCCGCCTGGTGATCAGCTATCTGCTGCTGATGGTCCTCGTCCTCATCGCGTTGGAGACCCCGCTGGCCGCCACCATGGCCAGCCGGGAGACCGAACGGGTCCGTGCCGACCGGCTCGCCGACGCCACCCGGTTCGCCTCGCTGGCCGGGCCGGCGTTGCGCGACGGCGGGCCCGGCCCGATCGAGTCGGAGCTGACCAGCTACGACGACCTGTACTCGATCAGCGCGGCGATCGTCGACCGGGACCGGAACACCCCGGTCTCGTCGCCCCGGTGGCAGCCCACCCCGGGCACCGCCACGGTCCTGGACGTCGCGCTGTCCGGGCAGCAGACCAGCGCCCCCGAGTCGGTCTGGCCCTGGACGACCGACCCGGTGGTGGTGGCGGTACCGATCAACGACGGCGGTGAGGTGCTCGGCGCGGTGGTGATCGTGACCCCGGCCGACCCGATCCGCCGAGCTGTCGTCGCGTGGTGGCTGCTGCTCGCGCTGGCCGGCCTGCTCGCCGTGCTGGCCTGTGTGCTCACCGCGTTCGGGCTGGCCGGTTGGGTGCTGCGCCCGGTCACCGAACTGGACGCGGTCACGCACGAGATCGCCGAAGGCGACCGGGGCGCCCGGGTGCAGCACCGGCTGGGGCCGCCGGAGCTGCGCCGCCTCGCAGCCAGCTTCAACCACATGGCCGACGTGGTCTCCGACGTGATGGACCGGCAGCGCGCCTTCGTCGCGCACGCCAGCCACCAACTGCGCAACCCGCTCACCGCGCTGCGGCTACGGGTGGAGGAGCTGGGGCCCAGCCTCACCGACGAGGACGGTCGGTCCGAGCACCGGCTGGCCCTGGAGGAGACCGACCGGCTCGCGTTGGTGCTCGACGCGCTGCTCACCCTCGCCAGGGCCGAACGGGAGGAGAACGAGCGCGTCACCGTGGACGCCGCCGCGGTGGCCGCCTCCCGGGTGGCCGCGTGGGCGCCGCTGGCCCGGCACCGGTCGGTCGCGTTGCGGCTGGCCACCACCGACGCCCCGGCGTACGCCCAGACCGTGCCGACCGCCGTCGACCAGGCGTTGGACGCGCTCATCGACAACGCGGTGAAGTTCAGCGGGGCGGGTGGGGCGGTGACGGTGACGGTGGCCCGCCGCGACGGCGGGGTGGCGCTGGAGGTTCGCGACTCCGGCCCCGGCATGACCGAGAGTCAGCTCGGCCAGGCGACCGAGCGGTTCTGGCGGGCCCCGGACGCGCAGAACGTGGACGGCGCAGGGCTGGGCCTGACCATCGCGGCAGTGCTGGTCGACGCTTCCGACGGGCGGCTCACCATGCGCCCGGGGGAGTCGCGGGGGCTGGTCGCCGCCCTGTGGTTCCCGGCGCCGGTCCTCAGCGTGGAGCCGGCGGAGGAGGAACCGGCGCAGGAGGAACCGGCCACCGACCTGCGGCCCAGCCCGGCGCGCTGAGCCCGGCCGTCACGGTTTGGTGGCGCGGTACCACGCGGCGGCGCCCGGGTGCAGCGGCAGCGGCGCGGTGACGATCGCCGAGCGGGGGCTCATCCGTCCCGCCGCCGGATGCGCGGCGGCCAGCTCGGCGCGGCGGTCCATCAGCAGCCGGGTCACCTCACGGACCAACGGTTCCGGCAGCCCGGCCCGGACGATCAGGTAGTTCGGGTTGGCGACAGTGGTCACCGCGTCCACCCCGTACACCGAGCGGGGGATGTCCCGGGAGACGTAGACCTGGCCGTAGCGCGAGCGCAGCGGCTCGGTCCACTCGCTGAGGTCCACGATCCGGATGGCGCTGGCGTCGGCCAACTCCTCAATGCCCCGCACCGGCAGGCCTCCGGAGAAGAAGAACGCGTCGATCCGCCCGGAACGCAGCGCCTTCACCGAGTCGTCCAGACCGAGCCGCTCGCGGTGCACCTCGCCGCCACCGAGGCGGGCCACCTCCAACAGCCGGGTCGCGGTGATCTCGGTGCCCGAGCCGGGCGCGCCGACGGAGACGCGCCGGCCGCGCAGGTCGGCGACAGTGCGGACCGGGCCACCGCTCGTGGTGACCAGGTGCAGTTGGTCGTCGTACACCCGGGCGACGGCGGCGACCGCGGGGCTTCCCGTCGTGCTGGTGGGCAGCACGTCGGCCTGGGTGAAGCCCAGCTCGGCCCCGCCGGAGCCGACGAGCTGGACGTTCTCCGCCGAGGCGGCGGTGACCACCACGCTCGCCCGGACGTCGGGCAGTTCCCGGTTGAGGATGGCCGCCAGGGACTGCCCGAACGCGTAGTAGACAGCGGTGGGGCTGCCGGTGGCGATCCGGATCGACGTCGGCGGGGTCGGGGCGTCCCGGCAGCTGGCGACCGCGAGGTTCGCGATCAGCAGCACCGTCCACAGGGCGGCCAGGCCGGTGCGGCTGGACGAGGTACGACTCACGCGGTGCACTGTGCGCCGTCGTGCCGGTGCGCGCAAGCCCGGGTCGGGCGACGTCCGGACGCCGGCACCGATCAGCAGGCGGCGCGACCCGCCGGCGCACCGACAGCACGCGCCGGGTTCATCCCGCGTGCTGTCGCCGTCCCGGGTGCCGCCATCGGTGCGCGCGCCGGCTCCAACGCCGCGCTGCGCAGGATCCGCTGCCGGTCCGGGCCGTCGGCCACGCTGACCAGGAAGCAACCGGTGCCGGGGCGGAGCCGGGCCGGCACGTCGAGCACGGCCGCGCCCCGGATGAGCACCGCTGCCAACTCCCGGTCGGTGAGCCGGACACCGAGGATGTGCCGGCGGACGTGCCGCCCGGCGGCCAGCAGCGCCGAGCGCCAGGCCGCCTCCGCCAGCCGGGTCACCAACCGCCGCCGGGCCGGCGAGGCGCCGGGCAGCGGCCCGCCGAGCAGCTCGCGCCGCCCCTGCCACCAGCCCGCGTCCAACATCCGGGTGTACGCGCCCTGGTGCTCCCGGGGCACCCACAGCCGGTGCAACTCGTAGCGGCGCCGCAGGCCGCCGACGGCAACCTCGTGGGTGACCGGGATGTCCAGCCGGGCGAGCAGTTGCCGCATGCGCTGCGCGGCGTCCTCCCGATTGAACTCCACCCCGGGGGTGTGCTCGGCCCGTACCGCGCTCGGTCGGGCGGCGGTCGGCGGCGGTGTGCACCGTTGCAGGCAGGCGGCCTCGAACGCGTCGCCCAGTGTCAACCAACCCAGCGGGGCCGGGGACGTCGAGGGGTGGGGCCGGTCGAGCAGGGCGGGTTCGCGGGTCAACGGAGGCTCCCTTGTCGGAGTCTGGGTCGCCTTACCGTGGCCCCTGTCACGCCGTTACGGAACCGCTCCGGCCGAGCCTTGAGCAAATCTTGCGGCTGCCGTGCCCGCTACAGGTCGGTGACGACCACATCCACCTGCCGTACCCGGCCCGCGGCGGTGCCCTGCTCCAACACCGTGTGCTTCAACTCCCGCAGGGTGCCCACCAGCTCCGCCGCGGTACGCGGCCGGGCGCCGGCGACGAGGAGGTCGCGGACCAGCCGCCCCTTGGTGGCCTTGTTGAAGTGGCTGACCACCGAGCGGACCGGCACCCCGTCGACCTCCCGCTCGTGCAGAACCCGCACGGTGACGGTGCGCTCGGCCAGCTCTCCGCGCGGCGTCCAGGTGGCCGCGTACGCACCGGAGCGCAGGTCCAGCACCGGGCCCCGCCCGGCAGCCCCGTCCACCGCCGGCGTCAGCTCCCTGCGCCAGTACGCCGACAGCGCGCCGACCTCGGGCAGTCGGGCGCCGATCGGGCAGCGGTACGGCGGGATCCGGTCGGCCAGCCGTACCGCGCCCCACAGGCCGGAGCTGATCAGGATCGACCGGCGGGCCGCCCGTTGCGCCGCGGCCGGCAGGGAGGCCAGGTCCAGCGCCTCGTAGAGCACCCCGGTGTAGAGCCGCTCGGCCGGGGCGGTGGCCGCCTCTCGCAGTCGGGCGTTGCGCCGCAGTTCGCCGCGTTGACCCTCGCTGAGGCCGAGTGCCGACCGCGCCGCCTGCTCGTCCGGCCCGGCGCTCAGCGCCACCAGGGCGTCCAGCACCCGCACGCGGGCCGGGTTCAGCTCGGGCAGCGACAGCCGGTCCGGGGTCCAGCGCCGTCCGGTGCCGGCGTCGGCCTTCCCCTCCGAGGGCGGCAGCAGGATGAGCATGGGTCTCCTCGACGGGCGAAACGCGGCGCCCCACGCGCCGGCCCGGCCAGCGTACGACCAGCCCCTACCGCCAGGGCCGCACCGGGGTGTCGGGGTGGTACACGCGATAGCCGCCGACCTCCCGCACCGGCGTGGCGTCACCCCGGTCGGCGAGCAGCCTCCGCAACCGCCGGTCCATCGGCGAGCCGGCCTCCACCACGTAGCCCGGCCGCTCGGCTCGCCCCACCTGCCGCCAGTACGGCCGGTAGCGGTTCTGCCCGGGGGACAGGTCGGCGTCGAGCACCCCGCAGACCACCGACTCGTCCGTGTTGAAGATCAACCGGTTGCAGGTCCAGTAGTCCCCGTACACCTCGTGGGGCCCGTCGGCGCGCAGCGCGGCGGCCAACTCCCGGGCCTGGCGCTCCTCGGTCCGCGACGCCGCGGTGCCGGTGGCCGCGAAGAGCACGGTGATCACCAGCGTGGTCACTGTCAGCGCGGCCAACACGGCGGCGGACAGCGCGCCGGCGATCCGGCCCAGCACGCTGCTGGTGCCCCGCCAGGCGGTCAGCGCCGCCACCCAGAGCGGCCAGAGCACCGCCGGCAGCGACAGTTGCAGCACCGACAGGTAGCGGGCGTTGTCCAGTGGGCTGGTCGCGGCGAGCGGGCTGCGCACGTACGACAGCAGTGTCAACGCCGCTCCGGCGATCAGCGCGAGCTGCACGACCGGCCCGACCCGCTCTGCACGCAACCCTCCGGGCCTTTGCTCTGCACCCGCGGACGCGACACCGGCGCGTTCGACCCGCTCCCTACCCGGAGTTGCGGCCGCGCGACGGTACGCGAGCACCGCGAGTGCCGCGCCGGCCACCAGCAGCACCGGGTACAGCACGCCGAACCACTGTTGCCAGCGTCCGCAGCCGTCCACCGGGCAGAGCCCGTGCGCCAGCGGCACCCCCTCCAGCAGGCCACCCCGGATCCGGTCGGACCACGGTGGCTGCGGCCCGGTCTTGGTGCTGACCTCCCGGAACACCGACAACGAGTCCTCACCGGGCCCGGCCCGCAGGTTGTCGACGATCATCGGGGCCACCCCGACGACCGCCCCCGCCACCAGCAGCAGCCCGGACCAGCCGAGCAGCTCCCGCCGTACCGCCCAGAGCAGGGCCAGCCCGGCCACGGCGAGGTACGGCAGGATCAACCAGTCCGACCAGACCGACAGCCCGACGAGCAGCCCGAACAGCCCGATCGCGAGGCGTCGGCGGTGAACCGTGCCGACGGCCAGCCCCACGGTGATCAGCAGCATCAGCAGCACCGCCGGCTTCACCTCCGGCCGCCCACCGACGACGGTGAGCTGGTCGCGCACCACCCGTTCCGGCCCGAGCGCGAGCAGACCCACCACGAAGGCGGCGAACCACGGTGTGCAGAGCCGGCGGGTCAACCGGTGGATCAGATAGAGGAAGACCGCGTACAGCACGAGCATCGGCAGCCGCAGCACCGGCCAGCTCGGCCCGAACACCGCCACCAGGGGAGCGGCCAGGTACGACTCCAACACCCCCATGTAGTGCTGGCCGTAGAGGAAGATCGGGCGTTCCCGGCCTTGGGCGATGTGCAGCGCGGCGAGACCGAAGGTCGCCTCGTCGCTGTTCGACACCGGCACGGTGAAGAGCGTCAGAATCAGCCGGTAGACGACACCGGTGACCCCGAACAGCAGCGCGACGAGCGCCGGCCGGTCGAGTCGCGGACGCCATCGCCCGCGGTGCTGCTCTGGATGCGACACGACCAACGCCCCCGTCGTCGTCCCGACCGGAGTGTTTCACGTCCGGCCGGGCCGCCGAGGTGGATCGGCGCAGCCGGGGCTGGCGGGGCCGGTGCGGCCGGGGCTGGCGGGGCCGGTGCGGCCGGGGACGGCTCGCGTGGCCGTGACTGCCGACGTGTGGCAGGGTTGGCGCGTGCCACCCACTCCCGCCGGCCAGCTGGCCGTACCGAACCTGCACCGGGCCGCGCGGATCGAGGACGCCGTGCACCAGCTCGTCGAGCGTCGGCTGCGGCGCACCGGCTGGCGGATCAACATCGTCGCGTACACCGGTTACGGCGCGCCGGGGTGGGTGCGGGTGATGTGTCGGGTCCTGCTGGGCCGTCCGGACACCCGCCAGCGGGGTCGGCTGGACAAGGTCCGCGGCTGGCGCAGCTTCACCACACTGCCCGCCAAGCACGTCACGGTGACCATCGAGGCCGGCGGGGTGTGCCACGAGACGCGGGCCGACCGCAGCGGCTTCGTCGACACGCTTGTCGAGGCCGACCTGCCGCCCGGTTGGGGCACGGTCCGGCTCAGCGTCCCGGACGCCGAACCGGTCGACGCGCCGGTGCGCATCCTCGACCCGGACGTCAAGTTCGGCATCCTCTCCGACATCGACGACACGGTGATGGTGACCGCGCTGCCCCGACCGCTGCTCGCCGCCTGGAACACGTTCGTGCTCGACGAGCACGCGCGCAACGCCGTGCCCGGCATGGCGGTGCTCTACGAACGGCTGGTCACCGCGCATCCCGGCGCCCCGGTCTTCTACCTCTCCACCGGCGCGTGGAACGTGGCGCCCACGTTGACCCGCTTCCTGTCCCGACACCTCTACCCGGCCGGGCCGCTGCTGCTCACCGACTGGGGGCCGACCGCCGACCGCTGGTTCCGCAGCGGCATGGAACACAAGCGCAGCACCCTGGCCCGGCTGGCCAAGGAGTTCCCCGACGTGCGCTGGCTGCTCGTCGGCGACGACGGCCAGCACGATCAGGAGATCTACCGCGAGTTCGCCGCCGCCCACCCGGAGAACGTCGCCGGGGTGGCGATCCGCCGACTCTCCCCGACCCAGTCGGTGCTGGCCGGTAGCCTGCCCGCCCCGGCCGGCCGCCCCTCGTCGGGGCCGGTGGGGCAGAAGTGGCTCTCCGCCCCGGACGGCGCCGGCCTGTGGCAGTTGCTCCGCGACGCCGGCCTGGTCTGACCGGCGGGTCGCATCAGCTTTGGCGGAGCCAGATCGCACCCAACGGCGGCACCTGGAGGGCCGCTGACGCGACCATCCCGTGCCACGGCACGTCCTCGGCCCGCACCTCACCCAGGTTGCCCACCCCGGACCCGCCGTAGTGGTGGGCGTCGGTGTTGAGCACCTCGGTCCAGGTGCCACCGGCCGGCAGGCCGATCCGATAGTCGTGCAGCGGCTGGGCGGAAAAGTTCGCCACGCAGACCAGCGTCGAGCCGTCCGGGGCGATCCGGATGAACGACACGGTGTTGTTGGCGACGTCGTCACCGGCGATCCAGCGGAAGCCAGTCGGCTCGGTGTCCTGTGCCCAGAGCGCCGGGGTGTCCCGGTAGATCCGGTTGAGGTCACCGACGAGGCGTTGCACGCCGGCGCGGGCCGGGTCGTGCAGCAGGTACCAGTCGAGGCCGCGTTCCTCGCTCCACTCCCGGTCGTCGGCCAGCTCGGAGCCCATGAAGAGCAGTTGCTTGCCGGGGTGCGCCCACATGTACGCCAGCAGCGCCCGCACGTTCGCCAGCCGCTGCCAGGTGTCGCCGGGCATCTTGCCGGCCAGTGAGCCCTTGCCGTGCACCACCTCGTCGTGGCTGATCGGCAGCACGTAGTTCTCGCTCCAGGCGTACGCCAGGGAGAAGGTGAGCTGGTGGTGGTGGTGCTGGCGGTAGATCGGGTCCTTCGAGGTGTAGAGCAGGGTGTCGTGCATCCAGCCCATGTTCCACTTGAACCCGAAGCCGAGCCCGCCCTCGGCGGTGGGTCGGGTGACCCCCGGCCAGGCGGTGGACTCCTCGGCGATCATGACGACGCCGGCGTGGTGCTTGTAGACGGTGGCGTTGACCTCCTGAAGGAAGGCGATGGCCTCCAGGTTCTCCCGGCCGCCGTACTGGTTGGGGGCCCACTCGCCGTGGTTGCGGGAGTAGTCCAGGTAGAGCATCGAGGCGACCGCGTCGACCCGCAGCCCGTCGACGTGGAACTGGTCGCACCAGTAGAGCGCGTTGGCGACCAGGAAGTTGCGGACCTCGTTGCGGCCGAAGTCGAAGACGTACGTGCCCCAGTCGGGGTGCTCGCCGCGCCGCGGGTCGGGGTGCTCGTAGAGCGGGGTGCCGTCGAACCGGGCGAGGGCCCACTCGTCCTTGGGGAAGTGCGCGGGCACCCAGTCCAGCAGGACGCCGATGCCGGCGGCGTGCAGTTGGTCCACCAGGTACCGGAAGTCGTCCGGGTCGCCGAACCGGGAGGTCGGCGCGTAGTAGCCGGTCACCTGGTAACCCCAGGAACCGCCGAACGGGTGCTCCATCACCGGCAGGAACTCCACGTGGGTGAAGCCCAGCTCGGTGACGTACGCGGTGAGCTGCTCGGCCAGCTCGCGGTAGCCCAGGCCGGGCCGCCACGAGCCGAGGTGCACCTCGTAGACGCTCATCGGCTCCTGGTGCGGCTGCCGTTCGGCCCGCCGGGCCAACCAGTCCGCGTCGTTCCACCGGTACGTCGAGTGGTGCACCACCGAGGCGGTGGCCGGTGGCACCTCGGCGTACGCGGCGAGGGGGTCGGCCTTGTCCCGCCACTGCCCGTCGGCGCCGAGCACCCGGTACTTGTAACGGGCCCCGACCCGCGCGTTGGGGACGAACAGCTCCCACACCCCGCTGGAGCCGAGCGAGCGCATCGGCCAGCCGTCGTCGGCGCCCCAGCCGGTGAAGTCGCCGACCACCCGCACGCCCTGGGCGTTGGGCGCCCAGACGCTGAACGCCACGCCCTCGTCGAACACCCGGGCGCCGAGCGCCTCCCACAGTCGCTCGTGCCGGCCCTCGCGGATCAGGTGCAGGTCCAGGTCGCCGAGGGTCGGCGGGTAGCGGTACGGGTCGTCGTGCGCGGTGCCGTCGACCTCCACCCGGTAGTCGAGCACGACGCCGTCGACCTGCGCCTCGAAGACGCCCACGTCGTGGACCCGCTTCATCGGGTGCCGCTCGTCGCCGACGAGCAGCATCACGTCCCCGGCGCCCCGGCGCATGGTGCGGATCGTCGTCGACGAGTCGGCGGGGTGCGCGCCGAGCAACGCGTGCGGGTCGTGCGTCGCGCCGGAGATCAGCTGGTCCATCGGTCGTCCTTCGGGGCGGGAGCGGTCGGCGCGGAACGGGACGGGCGGGTGGCGGCCGCACGGGCCGCCGCCCGGGACGCCAGGGTGGCCGGCGTCGCCGCCACGCTGGCCGGGGGCCCCGGAGCGGCGGTTGGGGCCGATGGCGCGGTGGCGGGGGGAGACGGTTCGGTGGCCGGGGCCACCGGGGCGGTGGCGGGGGCCGATGGCGCGGTGGCGGGGGGCGACGGTTCGGTGGCCGGGGCCACCGGGGCGGTGCCGCCGGACAGGTCGTCCGGCACGTCGGCGACGGTGAGGTCCGCCGGTTCGGCGCCCGCCAGCGGCGGCGCGACCGGCGGGGTCGGGCGACGCACCGTCAACACGTGCGCGGGTTGCAGGTACGGGTCGAGGCGTACCGCGTTGCGTTGACCCCAGTCGTAGCTGGTGCCGGTCAGCTCGTCGTACACCGCGAAGCGCTCGTGCCAGTCGAAGCCGAGCGCCGGCATGTCGAGGGTGGTGTTGCCCCACTGCACCTCGCGCGGGTCGAACGAGCAGATCACGATGACCGTGTTGCCGGTCTCCGGGTCGTGCTTCGACCAGCACAGCAGCGCCGGGTTGTCGATCTCGTGGAACCGCAGGTTGCGCAGCTGGTGCAGGGCCGGGTTGTCCCGGCGTACCCGGTTGAGGGTGGTCAGGAACGGCGCCAGCGAGCGGCCCTGCGCCTCGGCGGCGGCCCAGTCGCGGGGGCGCAGCTCGTACTTCTCGTTGTCCAGGTACTCCTCGGCGCCCGGCCGGGCCACGTGCTCGAACAGCTCGTAACCGGCGTAGAGGCCCCAGGAGGGGGAGAGCAGGGCGGCCAGCACCGCCCGGATCTTGAACATCGGCGGGCCGCCGTGCTGCAACGACTCGTGCAGGATGTCCGGGGTGTTCGGCCAGAAGTTCGGCCGCATGTAGTCGGCCGCTTCGATCAGCTCCTCGCAGTACTCCCGCATCTGCGCGGCCGTCGTGCGCCAGGTGAAATAGGTGTACGACTGGGTGAAGCCGATCTTGCCGAGGCCGTGCATGATCGCCGGCCGGGTGAACGCCTCGGCCAGGAACAGCACGTCCGGGTCGACAGTCTTCACCTCGGCGATCAGCCAGTGCCAGAAGTCGAACGGCTTGGTGTGCGGGTTGTCCACCCGGAAGATCCGGATGCCCTCACCGACCCAGTGCAGCACCACCCGCAGCACCTCGGCCCGGATGCCCTCGGGGTCGTTGTCGAAGTTGACCGGGTAGATGTCCTGGTACTTCTTCGGCGGGTTCTCCGCGTACGCGATGCTGCCGTCGGCCCGGGTGGTGAACCACTCCGGGTGCTCGGTGACCCACGGGTGGTCGGGCGCGCACTGCAACGCCAGGTCCATCGCCACCTCCAGGCCCTGTGCGGCAGCCGCCTGGATGAAGGCTCGGAAGTCCGCCGGCGTACCCAGGTCGGGGTGGATCGTGTCGTGGCCGCCCTCGGCGGCGCCGATCGCCCACGGCGAGCCCACGTCGGTCGGGCCGGCGGTGAGCGCGTTGTTGCGGCCCTTGCGGTTGATGCGGCCGATCGGGTGGATCGGCGGCAGGTAGAGCACGTCGAAGCCCATCGCGGCGACACCCGCCAGCCGTTCGGTGGCGGTCGCGAAGGTGCCGGACCGGCCGCCCACCGCCCCTTCGGAGCGGGGGAAGAACTCGTACCAGGCCGAGTAGAGCGCCCGCTTGCGGTCAACCCAGATCGAGTACGTGTCACCGGCGGTGACCAGTTCTCGCACCGGGTGCTCCCAGAGCAGGTCGGCCAGGGCCAGAGCCGGCCCGACCCGCTGCGGCAGCGGCAGGTCGGTGTCGACTAGCGCCGTGAGCGCGTCGGCGACCCGGGGCCGGTCGGCGGCCGGGACGAGGCTGCGGGCGGCGGCGAGTACCCGAGCGCCTTCGGCCAGGTCGTTGGCCAGGTCCTCCGGGCCCTGCCCGGCGGCGACCTTCTTGGTCACCGCGTTCTGCCAGGTCAGGTACGGGTCCTGGAACGCCTCGACGGAGAAGGTCCACGAGCCGACGGCGTCGGGGCAGATGGTGGCGTGCCAACGGTCCTGACCCGGCTCGCCGGGGCGCATCCGGGTGAACGGCCGCCGCTCGCCGTCCGGGCCGGCCCACACCACGTTGCAGCCCAGCGCGTCGTGCCCCTCCCGGTAGGCGCGCGCCGACACCGGGACCGGTTCGTCGACCACCGCCTTTGCCGGGTACCGCCCGCAGGAGACGACGGGGGAGACGTCTTCGATCGGGAACCGTCCAGTCACCCCGCCAACCTACTGCGCGAGATCCGTTCGCGCGCGGCCAAGCGTGCCGCTCTGTCCCACACCCGGTGCACGGAAGGTGTCGCGACGATCCGAAGGACGCAAGATCGCGCAAAATCCTGGTTCTAGTGGTGTCGGAGCCTCGGCGATGCCACTAGATCGTGGTTCCAGCGTGATCTTGACGGCGGCGGAACGGGATCACCGAGCCGGAGGTGCCGTAGCCTCCGGCCATGATCGAACGGGTGAAGGTCGCGGTCGTCGGTGTCGGCAACAACACGTCAGCGCTGGTGCAGGGGATCGCCCTGCACCGCCACAACGGCAGCCTGGTGGGTGTCCGTAGGCCGATCGTCGACGGGATCGCGGTGGGCGACATCGAGTTCGTCGCGGCCTTCGCCACCTCCCCGGAGAAGATCGGCAAGGACCTGACCGAGGCGATCTTCCTGCCGCCCAACAACGTCCCCCGCCTCGACTGCGACCTGCCCGAGGCGGGTGTCCCGGTCACCGAGGGGCTCGTCGACGCGACCGGGGTGGACCGGGTGGCGGCGGCACTGGCCGGGGCGGAAGTGCTGCTCTACTCGGCGCCGAGCGGCCGACCGGAGACCGCCCGGGCGTACGCCGAGGCGGCGCGTACCGCGGGCGTCGCCTTCATCAACACCACCGCCGACCCGATCTCCCGCGATCCGCAGGTGATGAGCCGGTTCAAGACAGCCGGTCTGCCGCTGCTCGGAGACGACCTGGCCAGCCAGTTCGGCACCTCGGTGGTGCACAACGCGCTGTTGCGGCTGCTGCGCGAACGGGGCCTGACGCTGGTCAGTTCCTACCAGGTCAATCTGGGCGGTACCGAGGACTTCCGCAACCTGGTCGAGAACCCCAACACCAAGAAACAGTCCAAGCTCAACGCCCTGCCGGACGCCGACAAGGTCGAGGTGGCTCCGCTCGGCTACCTGCCGCACCTGCGATCACAGAAGGTGGCGCACCTCAACATCGAGGCGCAGGGCTGGGGTGAGACGACGCTGAGCCTCGACGTGAAACTGAAGGTTGACGACCCGAGTGGCGCGGCCGGGGTCAACATCGACCTGATCCGCATCGCGGCCGGCGCGCTCCGCAACGGGCACGGCGGTCACCCTGAGCAGGCGACGTCGTTGTTCAAGTCCCCGCCCGGAACGCCGATCTGACCGGGCGGACGTCGACCGTACGGGTGAGGTCCGCCCAGCCCGGGCGTCAGTGGCGTACGACGGTGAGTCAATGGGCCACTGACAATCCTCGCGATCGTCGTCGGCGGTGGTATCGGCGCCACCCTGCGGTACCTGCTGGGGCTCGGCTTCGCGCCGTCCACGCCACCTGACTTCCCCTGGGTCACCTTCGTGATCAACATGGTGGGCGCGTTCGCGCTCGGCGCCGTGATGACGCTGCTCGCGGCACACCGGCTGCCGGGCCCGTGGGGCAAGCCGTTCCTGTCGACCGGGCTCATCGGCGGGTTCACCACCTGGTCGCACTTCATCGTCGAGAGCGACCAGCTGATCGGGGCGCGGCGCAGCGGAATCGGCATCGTCTACCTGGTCGTGTCCATCGTCCTCGGAGTGCTCGCGGCGGCGCTCGGCGCCCGCCTGGTGGAACTGCGCACCGGGCGTCCAACCGGAAGGAGCGCCTGATGTGGGTGGGCATCGGGGTGTTCCTGGCCGGCGGGCTCGGAGCGCTGAGCCGCGCCGGCGTCGACGCGTTGGTGAAGCCGTGGTGGAGCAGGCGGGCCACCGGGTCCAGCAAGGCGTTCCCGGCGAGCACCTTCCTGATCAACGTGTCGGGCGCGTTCGTGCTCGGCATCGTCACCGGCTACGCGGTGAAACACACCGCTACCGGCGCGCAGGACTTCGCCACCGTCGTCGGCGTCGGCTTCCTCGGCGCGTACACCACCTTCTCCACCGAGGAGTGGCACACCCTGGGACTGCTGCGCAAGAACGCCGCCGTCGAGGCCTTCAACGTGCTCGGCAGCCTCTGCGCGAGCCTCGTGCTGACCGCACTCGGTCTGTGGCTCGGCAGCCTGATCTAGCGGGCCAGCACGGAGCGGTAGACCTCCAGGGTCTGCCCGGCGATGGCGTCCCAGGAGAAGTGCTCCACCGCGCGTCTCCGGCCGGCCAGGCCGAACCGTTCGGTGCGCGCCGGGTCCGCCAGCAGCGTGTTGATCGCCGCCGCCAGGTCGGCCACGAAACGGTCCGGGGCCAGGGGCGTGCCGGAGCCGTCGGTGGCCTGCTCGATCGGCACCAGCAGCCCCGTCTCACCGTCGGCCACGACCTCGGGGATGCCGCCGGTGGCGGTCGCCACCACCGCCGTCTCGCAGGCCATCGCCTCCAGGTTGACGATGCCCATCGGCTCGTACACCGACGGGCAGGCGAAGACGGTGGCGTGGGTGAGCACCTGGATCACCTCGGGCTTGGGCAGCATCTCGGCCACCCAGACCACCCCGGAACGGTTGGCCCGCAGCTCGGCCACCAACTCCTCGACCTCGGCGGCGATCTCGGCGGTGTCCGGCGCGCCGGCCAGCAGCACCAGTTGGGTGTCCGCCGGCAACTCCCGGGCGGCGCGCAGCAGGTACGGCAGCCCCTTCTGCCGAGTGATCCTTCCCACGTAGACCACGCTCGGCCGGGACGGGTCGATGCCGAGCCGGTCGAGCACGTCGGTGCCGGCGTCCGGGGCGTACTGGATGGTGTCGATGCCGTTGTAGACCACCCGGACCCGGTCGGGGTCGATCTGCGGGTACGCGGTGAGCACGTCGGAGCGCATCCCGCCGCTGACCGCGATGATCGCGTCGGCCGACTCGTACGCCGTGCGCTCGATCCACGAGGAGAGCGCGTAACCACCGCCGAGCTGCTCGGCCTTCCACGGCCGCAGCGGCTCCAGGCTGTGCGCGGTCACCACGTGCGGCACCCCGTGCAGCAGCTTCGCGGTGTGACCGGCCAGGTTCGCGTACCAGGTGTGGCTGTGCACCACGTCGGTGCCGGCCGTGCCGGCGGCCATCTCCAGGTCCACGCCCATGGTGCGCAGCGCGGCGTTCGCGCCGGTCAGGCCGGGCGGTTCGGGGTACGCGGTGACGCCCGGCTCGGTGCGCGGCAGGCCGAAGCAGTGCACCCGCACGTCGGTGCGGCGGCGCAACTCCCGGGCCAGGTACTCGACGTGCACGCCCGCGCCGCCGTAGACCTCCGGTGGGTACTCGCGGGTGAGCAGATCGACGCGCGGCGGGGTGGGTTCCGTCATGACCCCGCACCCTAGTGCAGAAGACTCCCCGTACGAGTGGTGAAGTGGGGCGAGGGTGGATAGCGTCGGGGCATGGCTGCCAAGGTGCTCGCGATCGTCCTGGCGGGTGGGGAGGGCAAGCGCCTGATGCCACTCACCACGGACCGGGCCAAGCCGGCCGTCCCGTTCGGCGGGATGTACCGCATGGTCGACTTCGTCCTCTCCAACCTGGCCAACGCCGGCTATCTCAAGATCGTCGTGCTGACCCAGTACAAGTCCCACTCCCTCGACCGGCACATCACCAAGACCTGGCGGATGTCCACGCTGCTCGGCAACTACGTCACCCCGGTGCCCGCGCAGCAACGTCGCGGCCCGTGGTGGTTCGCCGGCTCGGCCGACGCCATCTACCAGAGCTTCAACCTCATCAACGACGAGCAGCCCGACTACGTGATCGTCTTCGGCGCCGACCACATCTACCGGATGGACCCGCGGCAGATGGTGGAGGACCACATCGCCTCCGGCGCGGCGGTGACCGTCGCCGGCATCCGCCAGCCGCTGTCGATGGCCGACCAGTTCGGCGTCATCGAGGTCGGCGAGGACGGCAAGCGGATCCGCGCGTTCCGCGAGAAGCCCACCGACGCGGTCGGCCTGCCCGACGCGCCGGACGAGATCTACGCCTCGATGGGCAACTACGTCTTCACCACCCGGGCCCTCTGCGAGGCGGTCGAGCGCGACGCCGAAGACAAGACCAGCAAGCACGACATGGGCGGCAGCATCATCCCGATGCTCGTCGAGCGCGGCGAGGCCAACGTCTACGACTTCCGCGACAACGAGGTGCCGGGCAGCACCGACCGCGACCGCGGCTACTGGCGGGACGTGGGAACGCTCGACTCGTTCTACGACGCGCACATGGATCTGATCAACGTGCACCCCGTCTTCAACATGTACAACTTCGACTGGCCGATCTACACCGAGCAGCCGCCGTGGCCGCCGGCGAAGTTCGTCCACCAGTGGGGTGAGCGGGTCGGCCGGGCGGTCGGCTCGATGGTCTCCCCGGGTGTGGTGATCTCGGGCTCGCTGGTGGAGAACTCGATCGTCTCGCCGAAGGTGCGGGTGCACTCCTGGGCGCACGTCGAGGGCTCGGTGCTGATGGAGGGTGTGGAGATCGGCCGGCACGCGGTGATCCGACGGGCCATCCTGGACAAGAACGTGTTCGTCCCGGAGGGCGTCGAGATCGGCGTCGACCTGGAGAAGGACCGGCAGCGCTACACCGTCTCCGACAACGGCATCGTGGTGATCGGCAAGGGCCAGAAGGTCGTGCCGTGAGCGTCCCGCACTTCCCGAGGAGGATCCCGCAGTGACCCACCCCCGTGCCGGCCAGCCCGCCGAGCCCGCCGACCTGGTCGACGTGCCGCGCCTGGTGACCGCCTACTACGCCGAGCATCCGGACCCCGCGGACCCGGCCCAGCAGGTCTCCTTCGGCACCTCCGGGCACCGCGGCTCCAGCCTGCGCAACGCGTTCAACTCCGACCACATCCTCGCGGTCACCCAGGCGCTCTGCGACTACCGACGCGAGCAGGGGTTGGACGGGCCGCTCTTCCTCGCCCGGGACACCCACGCGCTCTCCGCGCCGGCCGCGGTGGACGCCCTGGAGGTGCTCGCCGCCAACGGGGTCACCGTGCTGGTGGACAGCCGCGACGGCTACACCCCGACCCCGGCGCTGTCCCACGCGATCCTCACCCACAACCGGGGGCGGACCAGCGGCCTCGCCGACGGCATCGTGATCACCCCGTCGCACAACCCGCCCGACGACGGCGGTTTCAAGTACAACCCCACCAACGGCGGGCCGGCCGACACCGACGTCACCCGGTGGATCCAGGACCGGGCCAACGCCATCCTCGCCGCCGGGCTCAAGGAGGTCCGCCGGATCACCTACGCGCGGGCGCGGGCCGCCGACACCACAGGGGAGTACGACTTCCTCGCCAGCTACGTCGACGACCTGCCGGCGGCGATCGACATCGACGCCATCCGCGACGCGGGGATCCGCATCGGCGCGGACCCGCTGGGCGGGGCGAGCGTGGCGTACTGGGGTGAGATCGCCGAGCGGCACCGGCTGGACCTGACGGTGGTCAACCCGACCGTCGACCCGACCTGGCGGTTCATGACCCTGGACGGCGACGGCAAGATCCGGATGGACTGCTCCTCGCCGAACGCGATGGCGTCGTTGATCGCCGCGCGGGCCGATTACCAGATCTCCACCGGCAACGACGCGGACGCCGACCGGCACGGCATCGTCACCCCGGACGCCGGGCTGATGAACCCCAACCACTTCCTGGCGGTGGCGATCGGACACCTGTTCCGCACCCGCACCGAGTGGGGGCCGGCGGCCGCCGTGGGCAAGACCCTGGTCTCCTCGTCGATGATCGACCGGGTTGCCGCCGACCTGGGCCGGCCGCTGCTGGAGGTGCCGGTCGGCTTCAAGTGGTTCGTACCCGGCCTGCTCGACGGCGCTGTCGGCTTCGGCGGTGAGGAGAGCGCCGGGGCGTCGTTCCTGCGCCGCGACGGCTCGACCTGGACCACCGACAAGGACGGCCTGCTGCTCTGTCTGCTCGCCGCCGAGATCCAGGCCACCACCGGCCGCAGCCCGAGCGAGCACTGGGCGGAGTTGGCCGAGCGCTTCGGCGCTCCCGCGTACGCCCGGATCGACGCCCCCGCCACCCGGGAGCAGAAGGCAGTGCTCGGCAAGCTCTCCCCGGACCAGGTCACCGCCACCGAGCTGGCCGGCGAGCCGATCACCGCGACGCTGACCACCGCCCCGGGCAACGGCGCACCGATCGGTGGCCTGAAGGTCAGCACCGAGTCCGGCTGGTTCGCCGCGCGGCCCTCCGGCACCGAGGACGTCTACAAGATCTACGCCGAGTCCTTCCAGGGCCCCGACCACCTGAAGAAGATCCAGGAAGAAGCCAAAACCCTGGTAGACCAAGCCCTAACCCAGGCCTAACCCCACGCGCCCCCTCCTGCCCCCCTCTACCCCGGTTGATCAAGAGGTTTGCGTCATGCCGACCGGCGTGTCGTGACGCAAACCTCTTGATCAACGGCGTCGCGGGGCAGGCAGCAGGGGGGCAGCGGGGTGGGGGGTATTCAGCAGGGTGGGGGGTCGGCGGGTGGGGGTAGTTGTTGGCCGCGTCGGCGCAGTTCTTCGGGGAGTAGTTCGCGGAGTTGCTCGGGGAGGAACGGCAGGTCGAGCAGCGTCATCTTCAACTGGTTGCGCTCCTGGTAACGCAGCGGATCGAAGCGGACCACCAGACCGGCGTCGCGGCGGTACGAGATGTCCACCGTCCCCTCCGTCGCCGCGTCGCGGAACACCAACCCGTCCATCTCCACGACCACCGGCGACGAGTTGGGCTGCAACTCCAACCGGATCTTCTCGTCCGGGGAGAGCACCACCGCCCGGGAGATGCCGGCCATCGGCGCCGCCGGCGTGATCACCACCGAGTCCGCCGCCGGGGAGATCAGTGGACCACCGGCGGCGTAGCTGTACGCCGTCGAGCCGATCGGAGTGCTGACCACCACGGCGTCGCTGCGGTAGTAGCCGTACTGCTGGCCGTCGATGGCGAGCGTGACGCTGACGAAGCCGGCCCCCGGCTGGCGAACCAACGCGATGTCGTTGAACGCCACGATGTCGTCACCGCAGACGTCGCAGGCGAGGCAGGCGTGCGACTCGATGGTGAAATCCTTCGACAGCAGCCGGCTCAGCGCTTCGGGCAACTCCGGCGGTTCGACTTCGACGAGAAACCCCAGACGACCCAGGTGTACGCCGAGCACCGGCTTGGGGTCGCCGATGGCGGAGCGCAGCGCACCCAACATGGTGCCGTCACCGCCGATGCTGATCAACGCGTCGGCGCGGGCCGCGACCTCACCCGCCGGCACCGGCTCGACGGCGGACGGGACACGGTGCTGGTCCTCCTCGCGCACCATCAGCGTCTTGTGGTGACGCGTCGCCCACCGCTCGATGATCCCGACCACCTCGGTGACATCCCGGGTGGGGTGCAGCACAAGTCCCAGCCCCGACACCCGTACAGCTCATCACATCGCTGGCGGGCGCACCCGGCGTACGCCGAAGGTGTGCCGGCGGCCCGCGGACCGCCGGCACACCTCGCCACCGTCAGGGGCGGGGCTGACCGGTGAGGTGGGTCAACGAGCGGGCGACCAGGTCATCGCGGGCCGCCGGAGGCAGACCCTCCAACCCGAAGCCCAGATACACCGTGTCCCCGGTGACCACCACCGAACCCTCCTCGAACGCCTGCTGGCTGCGCGACCAGTCGTTGGCGTTGCCCGCGGAGCCGGGCGGCGGACCGGCCACCGTCCAGCCCCCCAGGTCGGCCGACTCGAACGAGGTCTCCGCCACTGTCGACCCGTCGACAAGCACCCGGGCGTCGTCCAGGAAGACACCCAGCCCCTGGGTGCCCCAGTCCGAGGCGTACGTGATCGACACCTCGACCTGCTTGCCGGCGTAGCCCGACAGGTCGACCACGAACTCCTTCCAGCCACCCGACGACCCGGTCGCCGCGTTCCAGCTGCCGGTGCTCCCGGTGGGGGAGCAGTCCGCGCCCTGGTAGTGCGCGAGGAACGGGTGCAACTGCTCCACCCACCCTTCGGTGCAGCTGTCGCCGGTGACAGTGCCGGTCTTGCCGTTGACGTCCGGCAGGGTCGTCCAGTCGTCGCTGCCCACCTCGTGCGCCTCGACGAACATGAAGTCCCAGTCCTGCTCGATCTCGTAGGAGGTGAAGAAGCGCAACTCCGCGCTGCCCGCCCCGGTGAGGTCCACCGTGCGGGTGAGCCGCTTGTACGACTCGTCGGTCTGCCCGCTGTACAGGTACCACTCACCGGTACGCGGATCGAACGGCGCACCGCCCGGTCGGGTCCAGCCCACCGGCGCGGAACTGGCGAACTGCGGGAACTCGTCCGGCGGCAGGAAGCTCGACGTGGTCAGGAACGACGCGGTGTGCGCCTGGTTCTCCGCCGAGCCCGAAGCGTTCAGCTGCCCGGTGAAGCCGGTGAACGCCGCGTCGGTCCCGGCGACCGGGAACGGTTCCCCCGCCGGGCTGGTTCCGCCGTCGCTGACGTAGGTGTGCGCGCCCAGCCAGTACTGCTGGAAGTCGTTCAACAGGGGCAGACAGCTGGCGGCCCCGGCGTCGGTGCACTCCGGTGGCGCGTCCGGGTGATAGACGTACGACCCGTTGGCGCCCTGCGCGAACAACGCGTACTGGCCACTGACCAGCAGTTTGCCGCCCTCGTTCAGGTAGTCCCGAACGGCCAGCTCGGTGTCCAGGGCCGCCCTGGCCGTCGTGCCGGCCACCTGACCGGGGGAGCGCAGGATCACGTCGTCGCCGGTCTCCCAGACCACCGCCCGGTAGTGCGACAGCACGCCCAGCGGATGCGGCGCCTTGCGGCCCATGACGTCGAAGTCGTACACGTCGCTGCTGCGCCCGGCGGCGCTCAGCGACGCCGCGACCTCGTCGGCGTACTTCGCGGTGCTGCCGGTCTGCGCCGGGCTGAGGCCGGTGACGTCCTCCATCGCGAGAACCAGCACGTCACCGCCGATGTCGTCGTGCACCCGATAGGTGAAGTGGTCGCTGGCCACCACCCCGGCACGCGGTTTGTTCCCGGTGAACCAGACCTCTACCCGGTCGCCCGGCTTAGCGCCGCTGACCGTGCCGCGTAGCTCGGCGTAGTAGTCGTCGTGCGTGTCGCCGTACCGTTCGCCGCCGCGCCACTCGCGGACCGCGACAGTCTTCGGCCGTCCACCGTTGACCATGTAGTGCATCCGCACGTTCTTCAGCGCCCGACGGGTGATCGAGGCGACCTGCTGGGTGCGCCCGTACGAGGTGTCGAAGGCGTCCACCACGAAGTCCGGGGTGCTGCGACCAACCACCGACACCGGCTCGTCCGGGTCCGCCGCGGACCGGGCCACGGCCAGCGCGAACGGCAGGTTCTTGCCCACCTCGCCGGCGATCAGCGCCTCGTCGTCCGGGAAGATGAAACCGCTGACGCAGTCCTCCGGGCGCCACTGGTCGTCCGGGTCGACGGCCGAGGCGGCCTCGCAGGTCGACATCTCCGGGGTGAAGCCCAGCGTGCCGTACTTGACGGTGGCGTGGCTGTCGGTGTCCCCGTTGGTGGTGTACAGCTCCGCCGAGATGTCCGGGTCGTAGCCGGGCACCGCCGGGTGCGCGTCGTCCCCGGCCATCGCCTTGTAGATCTCGTCGTCCGGGGTGGGGGTGCTCACCTGCCAGCCGACGCCGTAGAGCAGCAGCTCGGCCGCCGAGTGGTAGTTGACGAAGAACTCGAACCCCACCCGCTTGAAGAGCCGGTCCAGGGCCACCGTCTCCGGCTCCGAGTTGGGGCCCGGACCCCGGTAGGTCTCACTGTTCGGCTCCGGCGACGAACCCTCGTTGTCGTACCCCCACTTGTAGCTGAAGTTGCGGTTCAGGTCGACGCCGTCGCCGGAGCCGATCTGCCCGTCACCGTTGTTGTCCCGCAGGTTCTTGCGCCACAACCGGTTGCCGGGGGTGAAGGTGAAGTCGTAGCCGTCCGGGTTGGCGACCGGCAGGAACCACAGCTCGGTCGTGTTCAGGAGCTTGGTGATCTCCGGGTCGGTGCCGTAGCTGTCCAGCACGTGGTGCATGAGCCGGCGGGTCATCTCCGGCGTGATCCACTCACGGGCGTGCTGCGCGCCGGCATAGAGCACCGCCGGCCGCTTGCCGTCCGCGACGGTCCGCGCGTTCTTGGTGACCTTCACCGCGACGATCGGCTGCCCCTGCTGGCTGCGACCGATCGTCTGCACCTTGGTCAGCTTCGGATATCGGGCCGCGGTGGCGTTCAGCTCGTCGCGCAGGCCGCCCGGCTCACCGTAGGGACGGAAACTCGTCCAGCCGGCCGCGCCCTGCTCCCGCAGCGCCTGCGACGCGTCCTTGCCGCGAACCTTCTTCACCGACAGCGGTACGCCCTTGTCGGTCAACCGCTTCGCCTGCCGTCGGCTGAGCACCGTCTCGACAGTCGTCCGGCCCGACGAGTCCGTCTTCGCGTCGTGGCCGAGGTCGACCCCCGCCGCGCGCAGCTGCTCCCGCTGTTTCGCGTCGACGGTGCCGACGTACACCTCCAGGCCGTCGCGGGCGCCCGGGTCGGACGGTGGCCGCGCGCTGGCCGGTGGGGTGAGTGCCAGTGCGCCGAGCAGGGTGACCACGCTGGCGATCGCCAGTCGTCTCGGTCTCATCGCGCCTCCTTGGGTGAAGGACCTGTAGGCGCGAGCCTTCGGTGCGGCGTGATCGATGTCAATGGTTCGATGGGAGGAACGTCGCTGAACGTGTCGACGTAACTTCCTGCCGTGACGACCGGTTGTGTGGGGTGGCCGCCTGAAAAAGTCGGCGCTGACGTCCGGTCCCGTGCAATGTCCCGAAGCAAGAGATGGGCATTCGTACATAAAGCCGACTATCCACACGTACGCTCGCTCCTGTCCGCAGCAGTGGTGACGAAGCCACATGGGGGAACAGGTGTCGATGCGTCAGATCCGTGGTCCGGTCCGGCAGGGCGTCATCGTCGCGGGGCGGTGCCGAGCCTGATGCGCGTGTCGTCGCAGCACCCGGGGCGGATGGTCACGGCGATTGCCCGCCTCCTCGACCTGATCTGGGTCAACGGCTCGCGGGCTCGCAGGGCCGTGCGGGGCGTGGCCAGCGCTCGCCGGTTTGCCGCCCATGGAGACAACTTCACCTTCGACCCGGACGGCGTCTACACCTACGAGACGATCGAGGTCGGCCGCAATGTCGATCTCGGTCACCGTCCGGTCATCATGGCTGCTCGATCGCGGATCCGCATCGGTGACAACGTCATGTTCGGGCCCGAGGTGACCATCCGGGGTGGCAACCACCGGATCGACCGCCTCGGCGTGCCGATGATCTCCGTCGAGAAGTGTCCCACCGACGGGGCTCTCGATCGGGGAGTGACGATCGGCGACGACGTGTGGGTGGGCACCCGTGCCGTCATCCTGCACGGAGTGACGATCGGTCGCGGTGCGGTGATCGGGGCGGGCGCCGTGGTGACCCGTCCGGTGCCGCCCTACGCGATCGCCGCCGGCAACCCCGCCCGAGTGATCCGGTTGCGCTGGCCGGTGGAGGCGATCGTCTCGCACGAAGAGCAGCTCTACCCGCCGGAACGCCGACTGACGCCAGCGGAGCTGGCGGTGCTGTCGGATCTTCCAGGGTCCGCCGCGCGGCCCGACTCGTCCGTCGCCATCGTCCCCTGACGGCGCGGCGCATCATCGTGCCGTAGTCGCACGATGACGAAGCGTGACAGTCGTTGGAGAAACTCGTTGGACCGGTTGACCAGTAAACGGGGCATGGAGGCGGGACGCATGCGACTACTCATCACCGGCGGTGCGGGATTCATCGGCTCCAATCTCGCCCGCGCCGCGGTCCTGCGGCGCAGCGTCACCGACATCCGGATTCTTGATGACCTGGCGACCGGGCGGATGAGCAACCTCGACGGCCTCGACGTGGACACGATTCCCGGTTCGATGCTCGACGACGAGGCGCTGGACCGGGCGATGGCCGGCCGCGACGCGGTGGTGCACCTGGCGGCGCTGCCGAGCGTGCCGCGCTCGTTGCGTGATCCGATCGCCTCACACCACGCCAACGCCACCGGCACGCTGCGGGTTCTGGAGGCAGCGCGCCGGCACGACGTGGGCCATGTCGTCGTCGCCTCGTCCTCGTCGGTGTACGGCGCGAACCCGGTGCTGCCGAAGACCGAGCTCGCCTGGACCCGCCCGCTCAGTCCGTACGCGGTGAGCAAGCTGGCCACCGAGGCCTACGCACTGGCGTACCAGACGTCCTTCGGTCTTCCCACCCTCGCGTTCCGGTTCTTCAACGTCTTCGGTCCGGCCCAGCGGCACGATCACGGGTACGCGGCTGTCATCCCCCGCTTCATCTACGCGGCACTGCGCGGTGAGCCGACCGAACTCCACGGAGATGGTCGGCAGTCACGCGACTTCACCTATGTCGAGACGGTCTGCGCGGTGCTGCTGGCCGCTGTCGAGCGGACGGTCACCCATCCTCAGCCGGTCAATCTCGCCTTCGGCGTTCGTGCGGAGCTGCGCACTGTGGTGTCCGAGTTGGAGCAGATCATCGGCCGCCCGATCATTCGGCGGCACGTGGCGCCCCGCCCCGGGGACGTCCGGCACTCCGAGGCCGACAACAGGGTGCTCCGTTCACTCTTTCCTGACGTGGTGCCAACTCCCCGGCTCGACGGTCTGCGGGCCACCGTCGAGTGGTTCGAGGCGCACGTGTTGAAGCAGCCCGCCTGATGGCCGACCGCCCCTCACGCGCTGGGGCGGCCCCGCCCGTGCTGGTCGACGCGGTTGACGAGGCGTCCGCTGCCACCACGCCGGCGGTACGGGCCACGACGGTGCAGGCGGAGCCACGCCAGGACGACGTGTCGGCGGCACGGCGGTCGCGTGGCCGTGCGCTGGTCACCGGCATCGCCTCGTCGCTCGCCGGCAAGGCCGTCGGCCTGGTCGCGCCGCTGCTGATCACCCCGATCGCGTTCAGCTATCTCGGCGCCGAGCGGTACGGCATGTGGATGGCGATCACGTCGCTGACCGCGATGGCGTTGTTCGCCGACTTCGGCCTGGGAAACGGTCTGCTCACCCGGCTCTCGCGGCTGTACGCCACAGGTGATCGCCGCGTGGCGGCCCGGGAGATCGCGAGCGCCTACGCCCTGCTCGCCTGCCTTGCGGTGGCGCTCCTGCTGGTGTTGGTGCTCAGCATTCAGCTGGTTGCCTGGCCGGCGTTTCTGAACGTCGTGGACCCGGTGGTGGCCCGGGACGCCCGAGCGGTCGTCTTGCTCTGCTTCGGTGCCTTCCTCATCAACATCCCGCTGGCCCTCATTCAGCGGGTGCAGTACGCCCACCAACAGGTCGGGCAGAGCAACCTCTGGCAGGCGGCCGGCAGTCTCGTCTCGGCGGCTCTGGTGGTGGCCGCCGTCGCCGTGAACGCCGCTCCGGTTCTGGTGATCGCCGCCGCGGTGCTCGCCGTGCCGCTGCTGAACCTGGCCAACTCGATCTGCTATTTCGGCTGGCAGCAGCCCGACCTCCGGCCACGCGTGAAGGACGTGCGCGCCTCGAAAGTGCGGGGGCTGCTCCGACTGGGGTTGCGGTTCTTCGGACTCTCCGTGCTGAGTTCCATCGCCCTCAACATCGACGGGTTCCTGGTCGGTCGGGTGCTCGGTCTGCACGCGGCCGCGAACTACGCGGTGATCCTGCGGATGTTCGCCGTGCTGGTTCTGTTCGTCACCTTGGTCAACCTGCCGCTCTGGCCGGCCAACGGCGAGGCGCTCGCACGGGGTGATGTGACCTGGGTCCGGCGCAGCACCCGACGGATGGTCTACCTGTCCGCTGCGGTGGTGACACTGCCCGCGCTGTGCCTCATTCTGGGCGGCAACGACATCCTGCGCCTCTGGGTGCGGTCGGACGACCTTGACCACGTGCCGGTCCCGCTGTTCGTCGCGCTCGCCGTGTGGTCGGTGTTTCTCGCTGTCGCGGCGCCGCTCTTCATGGTGCAGAACAGCGTCGGGCTGCTGGGGGCGCAGTTTCTCGGCTGGGCGGTCTGCCTTGTTGTCGCCGTACCGCTGAAGATCCTCCTTGCGGGCAGGGACGGGCTGTCCGGTGTGGCGCTCGCCTCGGCGCTGTCGTACGGGGTCACCGTGCTTCCCGCCGCCGTCGTCGGATACCGCAAGGCGTTGGCCAGCGTCTCAGCAAAGAGATCGAATCCGATCGAAATGGAGCATGATGATGAGTACATTGCGCGGCATCGTCGCCGCCCTGCGTGATCGGCGAGCGGCAGCCCGCGACCCGGAAGGGTTCGCGCGCTCGATCGGGGTGAACCTGCGTGGACGGGTGCGTTTCTACGGCGTCAACCGGAGCATGTTCGGCTCTGAGCCATGGCTGATCACCTTGGGCCACAATGTCTACATCACGGCCGGAGTGCAGTTCCTCACCCACGACGGTGGCACTCTCATTCTGCGCGGAGAGCATCCCGATCTTGAATGGACCGCGCCGATCAGTGTCGGCGACGACGTCTACATCGGTGTGCGATCGATCATCATGCCGGGGGTGCGGATCGGGGATCGGTGCATCATCGGCGCTGGTTCGGTCGTGACCCGTGACGTTCCGGGCGGCAGCGTCGCCGCGGGCGTACCCGCGCGCGTTCTCCGGAGCACCGACGAGTACCTCACCGCGATGAAGGCCAAGTCACTCGGCTGTGGACACCTGCCCGCTCAGGAAAAGGCCGCGGTGATCCGAGAGATCTACGGCGTGCCGGGGCATCAGAAGGACCGGGCGGCGCGAGCGACCTCAGCCGGCAGCAGGAGGGCGACTGAGCCGACAGCTCCCGCTGGTCCGCTGGGGTGATCGGGTCGAATCACCACCCGCCGCGCGGTGGGCGTACGTCCGTCTGCCCGCTCACGTGGTCCTGCTCGGTCCGCGCCCCGGCCACGAACGCGCTCACCGTGGGTGCCCAGGCCCGGTAGTCGAACGCCGCGGCCCGCTCCCGGGCACGCCGGCTCATCTGCCACCACTGCGCGTCGTCCAGGGTGAGCGCCCGCATGAGGCCGTCCCGCACGTCGTGCGCGCCGGGACCCGCCAGCACGATGCCCTCTCGGCCGTCATCGATGTAGGTCGCCAGGTCACTGGTGTGGTTGAGCAGAACCGGGCAGCCGGCGGCCAGACTCTCGGGGACCTTCGACGGAAAGCCCGCCTCGGCGTAACCCCCGGTGGGTCGGACCAGCACCGAGAAGTGCGCCGCGCGCAGTTCGGCGAGAACACGCTCGCGCGACACCCGCCCCAGGAAGATGACCTGGTCGCCGAGGTCCGTCACCGCCCCCTGGTCCAGGTCGGACATGGCTGCGGCCTGCTCCTGGGTCATCCCGGCTATCGTCAGCCGGACCCGCTGGCGTTCGGGTTCCGGCAGTCGACGGATGCCCTCCACCACCGCGGCGAGGTGGTCCTTGGAGCCCGCGGTGCCGGCGTACAGCAGACGCAGGCTCTTCGTCAGTGACGAGGGCGCCGGTTGGCGATAGTCGGCGCAGTCGACCTGGGGCGGAACCACCAGGACGGGCCGGTTCGGCCGGATGAGACGTCGCTGCAGCGTCGTGGAGATGGCGATGATCCGATCGGCCAGCCGCCCAGCGAGGAAGGAGTGCCACCGGTGCCGGATGAAGTAGGGCGTCAGGCGTCCACGGCGAAACTGTCGGGGGTCGTGCCGTTCGAGAACGTCAACCGTCAACGGGCAGCGCATCGTCAGCCGTAACACGATCCAGGTGGTCAGGTTCCACAACCCGAGTGGAAGGCAGACAGCAGTGACCTCACCGACGGGCACCCCCGCCTGACGCAGGGCCTTGAGTACGCGCAGTGGTCGGCTCTGCCGGCGCAGCCAGCGCCGGAGCCGGCTGCCTCCGCCTGCGGCGACCAGCGTGATCAGACGCAGTTCGGGTGGCAGGGCGAACAGCTCAGGTTGCCGTTCGTTGTCGGGCCAGTCGTTCACGATCAGGGTTGTCGCGCCCGGGGGAGTCGCGGAGCGGGCCAGCTGGAGCAGTCGGTTCGACATGGCGTCACCGTGCGGGAACCGGTACGCCGCCACCATGACCACTCGTGGCCCGGGTTCGCCGGAGGTAATGGTCGGCTGAGCTGGAGAGGTGAGGGTCTCGTAGCTTTTCATGCTTTCCATTCGTATAAAGCGTGTCTCAGGCTTTTGACGGCTATTGCCGGTGTTACTGTACGCACCGATTCGATTACTGGGGATCAGGGCACGCCGCCGGTGCCGGTCGTCGACGATGGAGTGTCAGTGGAGCCAGCCAGTCGGGACGAGCAGAGTCCGTACACCCCACCTGTGCGAGCACGGCCGATAGTCGTGCAGCACTCGGCCGGTACGCCCGGCGCCAACGGGCCACTGACCGCCGTGGGGCGGGTGCTGGATTCCCCACTCAGCGAGCGGTACGAGTTCGTCCGCATGCATCAGGTCGGCGGCAACGGCGGCCTCAACGTGCCTTTGCTGCGCCAGTGGGTCCGACTTCTGCGGGGGGTACGCCCCGACCTGGTGCACGTGCGCGGCCTGCAGAACGAGGGCTTTCATGGCGTGCTCGCCGCCCGGTTGGCCGGCTGCCCCCGAATCCTGGTCACGGTGCACGGCACCGTGCGGGACCTGAGGCACGGCGGCCACACCTGGCGGAGAACGATGGTGGTCCGTGGCGCGGAGCCGGCAACGCTGCGGATGGCCAGCCACGTCGCCACGGTCTGCGAGTACGCCGCCGACCGGGACTTCGTCCGGGCGCACGCCGGCAAGTTCGTCGGCGTGATCCCCAACGGGGTTCCGCTACCTACCGATGTCGGTGCCGTGAGGAGTAGCCGACGCGCGGCCCTCGGCCTTGCCCACGACGACGTGGCCATGATCGCGGTAGCGCGCCTGAACTGGGACAAGGGCTTCGGGGTGCTGGCGGACGCGCTGCGCCGACTGCCGCCACGCCCTGGTCGCCGGGTGCTGCTGGTCGCCGGTGACGGACCGGACCGGGCCGGAATCGCCGAGGCACTGGCCGACCTGCACGGCATCGAGGTGCGGCTGCTCGGCAATCGGCTCGACGTGCCGGACCTCCTCTCGGCCGCGGACATCTTCGTCTTTCCCACCCTGCACGAGAACCTGTCCAACGCTCTGCTGGAGGCGATGGCCCACGCTCTGCCCGTCGTAGCGTCGGCCGTCGGTGGCAACATCGAGGTGCTTCGCCAGGGCGGCGGGCATCTGGTGCCGGCCGGCGACCCTGTCGCATTCGCCACGGCCCTGGAGCCGTTGCTCGACGACGCCGCCGAACGCCGGCACCTGGGGGAGACGGGCCGCAAGGTGGTGCACGACGCGTACAGCCTGCCGGTCATGCTCCGGTCTCTCGATGGCGTCTACCGGCGCATCCTGGAAGGTGCGGTGTGACCGACGAGCGCTGTCCCCGGGTGCTACTGCTGGGCTTCACCATCGGGGACGACTTGTTCCGTCACATCGTGGCGCACGACGTCGTCATGCCCACCCAGACCCACACGTTCGCCTGGGCCCTGGTGAGGAGCATCCGCGCCGCGGGCGGTCCGGTCCGTCTGCTCTCCGCGGCCCCCGCGTCGACCTTTCCGCGCAACCGCCAGATCCGCTTCAGGTCGGGGCGGTTCGAGCAGGACAACGTGCAGGGAGAGCTGCTGGGCTTCGTCAATCTACTCGGCCTGAAACATCTGACGCGGTTCGTCGCGGTCGTCCGTGCGGGCTCGCGGACGCTGCGCCAGCACGGCGACGACGTTCTGCTCATCCACGGCGTCCACTCGCCGTTCCTGTGGTTCGGGGCCCTGGTCGCGTGGCGACGGTCGGTACGGGTGGTGCCGGTCCTGACGGATCCCCCGGGAGTGGTTCTCCCTGAGGACGGCCGGATCGTCCGGGCGTTACGGCGGCTGGATCACACGCTGGTCCGGTTGGCGTTGCGGCGGTGTTCCGGCGTCGTGGTGCTCACCACCGCGCTCGCCGAGGACTTCGCGCCCTCGCTCCCGCGTCTGGTCATGGAGGGAATCTGCGATCCGCCCCCGGCCGAGGCGTCGACGGCCCACCCCACCCGTCCGCTCGTCTCAGCTCGGCCCCGCGTGGCGCCGGACGAAGCGCCGGCGGTCTGCCGCGACGTCGTGTACGCCGGCGGGCTCACCCGGGCCTACGGTGTGGATCGTCTGGTCGAGGCGTTCCGCGGTATGGACGATCCCGATCTGCGCCTGTTCCTGTTCGGTAGGGGAGAGCTGGAGGAATGGTCCCGGACCCAGGCCGAGGCCGATCCCCGGATCGCCGCCCCGGAGCTGCTCGACCGCGCGGCGCTGATGCCGCGCCTCGCACGTGCCTCGGTTCTGGTGAACCCGCGACCGGTGGATCAGTCGTTCGTCCGCTACTCGTTTCCGTCGAAGCTCATCGAGTACCTGTCGACCGGCGTTCCGGTGGTGACCACCAGGCTGCCGGGCATTCCACCCGACTATGACCCGTACCTGTGCTTCGCCGAGTCCGACACGGCCAAGGGCCTGCGCGACGTCCTGCTCCGGGTGCTCGCCATGGCTCCCGAGGAGAGGGCCGCTCTCGGCGGCGCGGGGGCCGCGTTCGTACGACGGACGCGCGGTCCGGAGGCACAGGGCGAACGGCTCCGGTCCTTCCTGGCCGACCTGATGACCGCCTCACCGGGTGGTGGCGGGTCGGTGGAGAAGCGCGGCCTACCGCAGCACCCGCGCGGGAGGCGTTGACCCGCTCCCGCTGCGGGTGAGGGCCGTCCACACGTACAGGAACAGCAGGGTGACGACGCCGATCAGCGCTGGGCGCGACATGCCGAGCTGATTGTTCGCCGGGATGTACGCCACGAGCAGACACATCTGCACGAAGATCAAGATCGGCAGGATGCCACCCGAGAGGTTCACCTCGCGCCAGAGCCGGGCGAAGAACCAACCCAGCAGGGCCATGAAGAGCACCGTTCCCGGGAAGGTGAGATCTGAGGCCAGCCAGGGATAGATCGTCGCCCAGTACATGCCCGCAGGCCACCCCGTCCGGTATTCGGTACGGACCGGGTACGCCGGGTACTGGTCAGCGTCGATGCCGAGGTACT
Source organism: Micromonospora sp. SD19 (assembly GCF_054462275.1). Lineage (NCBI taxonomy): Bacteria > Bacillati > Actinomycetota > Actinomycetes > Micromonosporales > Micromonosporaceae > Micromonospora > Micromonospora sp. SD19. The sequence goes on along the minus strand of NZ_JBTLMN010000006.1, from coordinate 315,096 downwards.
GGCCGGCGTACGAGGTGATCGCCGGGGTGCTGCCGAGCCCATGGGACCAGGTGAACGGCGTTTCGAGGTTGTAGGCGAGGCCGAGGTAACCGTGGGTTGGATAGATCACCAGCGCGGCCAGCCCGGTCGCCACCTGCTCGCCGGCGATCCGCTCGACCGTCGGATTCGCACGGACCCGATCCTGGGTGCCGAACTGGTCCACGCGATCTGCCTGATTGCTCATCATGTAGCCGCAGAAGAGCACGACCACGACCGCCACCAGCACCGTCGCGCGTCGCCGCTTCTGCCGCTGCGCGATGCGATCGGGATTCCGCGACGACGCGATGAGCAGCCCGGCGGCAATCATCAACACGAAGTCGCCGAGGCCCTTGAGCGTGCCGATGTAGAGGAAGAAGACGCTGTAGACGCCGATGCCGGCGAGCCCCACGAGTCGCAGGCCGCTCGACAGTCGCCGCCAGTAGACGACGAGCAGTGGCACGAGCGCGGTGCCCAGAACGCCGAGCAGGGTCAGTACCTGGATGACCGGGTTGGTCCGCCCGGCGTCCTCCTGCTGCTGGTAGACGGTGAACTTGTTGAGGTACGCCCCCGCTGGGTCCTGCAGGCTGGCAATGATGCTGCCCGGACCGGTTGCCCCGTATTCGAGTAGCAGGGCCACGCCGAAGACCATGTAGTAGATGCCACCGGCCAGCACCAACCGGCGAGCCCGCAGGATGTCGGTGGAGCGGGTCGTTCTGGCCCTGGGCGCGGAATTGCCGCGGAAGAGCTGTGCGACATAACCGACGGCAAAGGCGCCGGTCGCGCTCAACACGAACAGCCACAGCACGCCGCGGTTCGGCACCTCCTGCGCCAACGCCCCGGTCCAGAAGAGGCCGAATGTGCCCAGCATCCAGCCGCCGGCCAACAACAGTGGCAGCCACGCTCGCAGCGAACGACGGAACACGGCCGGGGGTTGTTGATTCGTTCGCGGCAACGCCGGCGTTGGCGCGAATCGACGTGTGGTGAGGTCTGGTGTTGTCGTGCTCATCCAGCTGTGCTCCCGCGTCAGTGTCCGCTCCGCCGGGTGCGTCCCGGTAGTGGTCGTTCTGCTCATCCCGGCCTGCACCGCCAAGCTGTCCGTCGGTAGGCGCACGGCAGGACCGAAGACGTGTGTCGTTCTGAAGAGCCGGCCAAGGTCGCAGGCGGACGTGCCGGATGTGTGTCACCAGTGCGTAAGGGTGTTATAGCAAGCGTCGATCCGGTAATTCGCATGTTTCATGAAATGACTGCGACAGATGCCGTTCGGGCTGCGCACTTTGGCGCGACTCGTCGCCGCGTGCGGTCCCCGGGGCGACCGACCACCCGCGATCGTTTCTTCCTTGTCATGCTTTACGGCGATTTAGCAGCGACAAGCGTATCTGCCGGCTGGACATGTCGTTGTCCCCGGTGCCGCAACCGGCCGAGCCGGCCCTTGCTGCGGATGGATCGTGGGCGACGCCCTGGCTCCACTCGCCGACTCGTCGGGTTATGGATCGGCGAATCGACGACACGGGAGGGTTTATGACTTTCGCTACCACCGGGCACCGCGTGCTCATCACCGGCGGCACCGGTTCCTTCGGTCAGACCATGGTTCGCCGGCTCCTCGCCCGCGGCGTCGGCGAGGTTCGGGTGCTCAGCCGGGACGAGGCCAAGCAGGACGCGATGCGTCGGCTGCTCGGTGACGAGCGGGTCCGCTACTACGTCGGCGACATCCGCGACTACGACTCGGTGCTCAAGGCCAGCCGAGGCATCGACTACATCTTCCACGCCGCCGCCCTCAAGCAGGTGCCGTCGTGCGAGTTCTTCCCCCTCGAGGCAGTACGGACGAACGTGCTGGGCAGCAGCAACGTCGTCGAGGCCGCCGAGCGCAACGGCGTCGGGTCGGTGGTGGTGCTCAGCACCGACAAGGCCGTCTACCCGGTGAACGCGATGGGCATGAGCAAGGCGATGATGGAGAAGGTCGTCCAGGCGCACGCCCGGAACAACCCGAACAGTGCCACCACCGTCTCCTGCGTGCGGTACGGCAATGTCATGTACTCGCGTGGGTCGGTGATTCCGCTCTTCATCGAGCAGATCAAGGCGGGCCGGGCGCCCACCGTGACCGATCCGGGAATGACCCGGTTCGTGATGTCGTTGGCGGACTCCGTCGAGCTGGTCGAGCACGCGTTCCAGCACGCGCGGCCGGGTGACATCTTCATCCGCAAGGCCGCGGCGTGCACCGTCGGCGACCTGGCCGAGGCGGTGTGTCAGCTCTTCGACGTACCCGCCAAGCTCGATGTGATCGGCATTCGGCACGGCGAGAAGCAGGCCGAGACGCTGGCCAGTCGGGAGGAACTCGCCCAGGCCGAGGACTTCGGGGATTTTCTCCGGGTGCCGCTGGACGGTCGCGATCTCAACTACGCGCTCTACGTCTCCGAGGGCGAGTTCGGTGCCGGGCTGACCGAGGACTTCAACTCGTCGAACGCGCCGCAGCTCGGCGTACCCGAGCTTGTCGAATTGCTGAAGACGCTGCCCGAGGTGCGCGCGGAGCTGGCGCTGCGAGACCCGGTGTTGGCGTGCTGAAGCTCGCCGTCACCGGCGGCGGAGGTTTTCTCGGCTGGCACGTCCGGGTGCTGCTGCGCGCGCTGGGGTGGCCGGAGCCGACAGTGCTCAGCCGTGTCGACCTGGCCGACCCGGGAGTGATCGCGGCGAAGATCGCCGGCCACGACCGCCTGCTGCACCTGGCCGGCGTCAACCGGGGCGACGCCGCCGAGGTCGCCGCCGGCAACATGCAGCTCGCCACCCAACTCGCCGACGGGCTCAAGCACTGCGCGAACCCGCCGGCGCGGGTGGTCTACGCCAATTCGGTGCAGGCCGGCAACGGCACACCGTACGGCGACGCCAAGGCCGAGGCGGCGCGGGTGCTGGCGGACACCGGCGTCGACCTCGACGACGTGTTGCTGCCGAACCTGTACGGCGAGCACGGGCGACCGCACTACAACTCGGCGGTGGCGACCTTCTGCCGGCTGCTCGCCGAGGGTGGGCGGCCCGAGGTGCACGCCGACCGTGAACTGAGCCTGGTGCACGTCACCGATGCCGCCGCCCGGCTCATCGGGCTGTCCCGCGGGGGGTCGTGGGATCCGGCCATGCCGGCGCTGCGTGTCGGCGTCCAAGCCTTGGCGGACCGGCTCGCCGGGATGGCCGCGACGTACCGGACCGGGGAGATCCCGTCCCTGCTGAACCGGCACGACGTGCGGCTGTTCAACACCTACCGGTCGCACTGCTTCCCGGCGCACTACCCGATGGCGTTGCCCCGGCGAGCGGACGCCCGCGGCGAACTGGTCGAAACGGTCAAGGCGCACGGCGGGGCGGGGCAGTCGTTCTGCTCCACCACCCGGCCCGGGATCACCCGGGGAGAACACTTCCACCTGGCGAAGGTGGAGCGGTTCGTGGTGCTGCGCGGCTCGGCCGAGATCAGCCTGCGCCGGGTCGGTGACCACGAGGTGCTGCGGTTCCCGGTGAGCGGTGCCGAGCCAACCCTCGTCGACATGCCCACGATGTGGGTGCACAAGCTGGTGAACACCGGTGTTGACGAACTGGTGACGATGTTCTGGACCAACGAGCTTTTCGACCCGGACCGGCCGGACACCTGGGCGGAGCCGGTGGAGGCGGCCCGGCCGGCGCCCCTGGCGGCAGCAGAGAGAGGGCGGGCATGACCCGGATCATGACTGTCGTCGGCACCCGGCCTGAGATCATCAGGCTCTCCCGGGTGCTCGCGCGACTCGACGACACGGTGGAGCACACGCTGGTGCACACCGGGCAGAACTGGGACAGCACCCTGTCGGACGTGTTCTTCAAGGAGCTGCGGCTGCGGGAGCCGGACCGCTTTCTCCGGGTCGACACCTCGTCGCTGGGGCGGGTCCTCGGCGGGGTGCTCGTCGGCATGGAGACCGCAATCGCCGAGGAGCGACCCGACGCCCTGCTGGTGCTCGGTGACACCAACAGTTGCATCGCCGCGCTGATGGCCCGCCGGATGCGGGTGCCGGTCTATCACATGGAGGCCGGCAACCGGTGCTTCGACCTGAACGTGCCGGAGGAGACCAACCGCCGCCTGGTCGACCACGTGGCCGACTTCAACCTCGTCTACACCGAACACGCCCGGCGTAACCTGCTCGCCGAGGGCCTGCACCCACGCCGCATCCTGCACACCGGCTCACCCATGCGGGAGGTGCTGGAGCACTACCGGACTCCGATCGCCAGCTCGACCATCCTGCGTCAACTGGAACTCGACCAGGGCCGGTACTTCCTGGTGAGCGCGCACCGGGAGGAGAACGTGGACCGCCCCGAGCGGCTCCAGCGGTTGCTGGACTGCCTGGTCGCGGTTCGCGACCGGTGGGGCTTCCCCGTGCTGGTCTCCACCCACCCGCGCACCCGTAAGCGGCTGGAGGCGCTGGCCCCGGATGCCAGCGCACTGGACGGCATCGCCTTCCACGACCCGTTCGGCCTGCTGGACTACGTGCACCTGCAGACGAAGGCGTTCTGCACCCTGTCCGACAGCGGGACGATCAGCGAGGAGGCCGCCATCCTCGGCTTCCCCGCGGTGACGTTGCGCGAGTCGATCGAACGCCCCGAGGCCCTCGACGCGGGCGGCATCATCATGACCGGCCTCGACCCGCTGGGCGTGGTCGAGGCGGTCGAGGTGACGGTGGCGCAGGTCGCCGCCGAGGGGGTGCCCTGCCCGGCCGATTACCAGGTGCCCGACACCTCCCGGCGGGTGGTGGACTTCATCCTCTCCACAGTGCGCCGGCACCACGACTGGGCGGGCATCCGCCGCTGACCAACTCGGCACCAGGGCCGGCGATCACGAACGCGTGATCGCCGGCCCTGGTCGCTGTGCGCCTGGACCTGGCCGGACTCCCGGCCCTGGGCCGCGCGCTGGTGCGCCGTGACGGCGGGACGCCCCCGTGGGCGAACGGAACGGGGTGACGCCCGCGTGGCGTCACCCCGTTCAGCCCCGCCGTGGCGACGGGGTCGATCAGATCAGTGCGACTGCAGGGGTACGCCCCGCGGGCCCTTCACCGCCGGAGCGACCGGCTGGGCGCAGAGCAGCGCGAGCTGCTCGACGATCTTCGCCGGGTCGTCGTACGGGTCGAGCCCGCTCACCTCCATCGGGTCGAGCGGCGGCACGGCCACGTGGGACACCAGGGGGTGGAACGGTCGGGTGTCGACCTCACCGACGCCGAGCAGGTCCTCGTGCAGCTTCTCGCCCGGCCGCAGCCCGGTGTAGACGATGGGCACGGAGCTGGCGGCCTGCTCGGCCATCTGACGCGCCAGGTCGACGATCCGGACCGGTTCGCCCATGTCGAGCACCAGCGCCTCGCCGTCTCGGCCGATCTCGGCGGCCTGGAGCACCAGGTGGACGGCCTCCTGAATGGTCATCAGATAGCGGGTGACGTCCGGGTGGGTGACGGTCAGTGGCTTCCCGGCCTCGATCTGCCGCTGGAAGGCCGTCACCACCGAGCCGCGGCTGCTCAGCACGTTGCCGAAGCGAACGCTGAGGAACGTGCCCGGGAACCGGGACGCGGCGTGAGCTGTCAACTGTTCGGTGATGCGCTTCGAGTAGCCGAGGACGCTGATGGGGTTGGCTGCCTTGTCGGTGGAGATGTTGACGAACTTCGCCACGTCCTGGCAGGCGTCCAGCACCGACAGGGTGCCCCAGACGTTCGCCTTGACCGCCTCGCCCGGGTGCCGTTGCAGCAGGGTCAGGTGTTTGAGCGCCGCCGCATGAAAGATGATCTCCGGACGGCGTTCCCGCATGATCCGCCGGATGCCCTCGTCGTCGCGCAGGTCGGCGAGGATCAGTTCGGGGCCGTCCAGCATGGCCCGTCCGGCGAGCGACATCTGCAGGCCGTGCAGGGCCGACTCGTCCCGGTCCAGCATCATCAGCTCGCCCGGGTTGGCCTTCATCACCTGACGGCAGAGTTCGGAGCCGATCGACCCGCCGGCGCCGGTGACGAGGATCCGTCGGCCGGTCAGGCTGTTGGTGCTCAGCGGCAGGTCGCCGACCACCTGCCGGCGGCCGAGCAGGTCGCTGACCTCCACGTCCCGGACGTCGGTGACGGTGATCCGGTGGTCGACAAGGTCCCGCACCGGGGGCAGCACCTTGAAGACCGCGCCGGCCTCGAGGGTGGCCTCGCGGATCTGGCGGATCAGCGCGGCGTCCGCGTTGGCCACCGAGAAGATGACGGCGGTGGCGCCGGTACGGCGGACCGAGGCGGCCACGTCGTGCCGTCCACCCAGCACCCGCACCCCACCGATGCGCAGGTCACGTTTGTCGGCGTCGTCGTCGAGCGCGCCGACCGGCAGGTACCGGCCGCGCGGGTCGCTGAGCATGGCGCGGAGCAGCCCTTGACCGGCGTCACCCATCCCGAACAGCAGCACCGGCGTCGACGACCTGACATCCGGGCGCATGGCGAGGTCGTGTCGGTGCCGGTACACGAACCGGCTACCGAGCATGAGCAGTAGCGCGAGTGCGCCGCCGACCAGCGGGGTGCTCGCCGGCACCGGCCGATCGCCGGACGGCAGGAGCCCGAGCAGCAGGATGGCGGCCGTCGTGATGGTGGTGCCGGCGACGCCCTGGACCTCCTGAAGGCTGCCCAGCGGGTGCCGTCCGGAGTAGAGCCGGCGCAACGCCGCCACCGCCACGTGCAGGACCGCCGCGGCCAGTCCGACCGCCGCGGCCCGGCCGAGCTGGCCGGGAGGGAGCTGGAACTCGAACCGGGTCCAGGCGGCGGCCACCAGACCACCGACCCAGGCGGCGGTGTCGGCCGCGAGAAATCCGATGGCGCGCCGGCGGGCCCTGGCCCGCCGGGTCCGCTGGTCCGGCCGCTCCGTGTGCTCCGTGTCCTGGGGCATGTACTGGCTCCCTGTCCCGATCTCCGACTCTTCCGCCGCCCGGCAGAAGGAGCTTTGCGCTCTTTGTCCTTGTTACAGGGCGAAGCAGCTGCTCTGGCCGTGTTTCGGGTTATCTGAGCTGAAGATCCGGCTATCCTATTGGCCGCCCAGTGCGCCTGGCTGCTGTAGCGGCCTCAGCCACCGCCGTTCGGCCTGGCCACTGGGTGCCACCGGGTGAGCCGTCTTCCTCGACAACGCCACCGGCACCGTGATCAGCCGGCGGCCGGGACGTGGCCCCGGACCGCCTTCTCCAGGTGCATGGCGAGCGCGACGCTGCCGACCCGCTCGGAGAGCCGTTCCAGGTAGAACTGCCGACCGCCGCGGCCCAGTTCCTCGCGTTTCTCAGCGCCCAACTCGTACATCCGACGGATCGCGTCGGCCAGTGCGTAGGGGTCGCCGGGAGGGGCGACGAACCCGGCACCGGACTCGTCGACGAGCCGGGCCGCGTCACCCGCCAGAGCGGCCACGATGGGACGTCCGCACGCCAGGGTGCTCTGCACCTTGCTGGGCATGATCGACCGGAGGAGGGGCTGATCGCGCAGGGAGATCAACTGGACGTCACCGAGCGGCATCAGCTCGACCATCCGCTCGACCGGCTGCTGGCCGAGGAACACCACCCGGCCGGGCGCGTACCGTGCCGCCGATTCGCGCAGCCGGCGTTCCTCCACACCGCTGCCGGCGAACACGAGTGTCAGGTCCGGGATGTCGGCGAGATGCTCCAGGGCGTCGACGGCGACGTCGAGCCCTTGGAGGTTTCCCATGCTCCCGGCGTACATGACGACGAAGCCCTTCAGCCCGAGGGCCGCCGCCAACTGGGGATCAGGTGTTCGCGGCCGGAAGAGGCGCTCGTCGACCCAGTTGTAGACGACCGAGAGTTTGTCCCGGGGGACACCTCGGTTGCTCAGGATGTCGGCCATGCCAGGGGCGATGACCGCCACCGAGGACGCGCCCCGGTGCGCCGCGTCGCAGAACCTGTTGAGCCACCGGACGATCAGGTCGGTGCGACGGCCCGGGCGCACGTAGTCGCTCTCCGCCAGGGTGTCCGGCCAGAGATCCTCCATGAGAATCACGTACGGGCGTCCGTGCAGCCAACGGGCCACCATCGCGGGCAGCGTCACCGTCGCCGGCGACGAGTAGACCAGCCACACGTCGACCTTGCGGAGCAGGTCCAGCCGGGCCGCGGCGGAGGCCGCGAAGCTGAGATAGTTGGCGGCCCGCCCGAGCGCCGACCGGTCGTGACTGGGCACCAGCGGCACCCGGTGCACCGAGACGCCGTTCATCATCTCGAAGCGGTAGGGGCGCAGCCGGTAGCCCGGAGACAGCCGGCCGGACGGATAGTTCGGGAAGCCGGTGAGCACGTGCACCTCGTGCCCGAGGGCGACGAGCGACCGGCTGATGATCCCCGGAACGACGGCGGAGCCACCCTCCGGGTCGTACCACTGGGTGATGATCCCGATTCTCACCGCGCTGCCACCGTGGCCGGAGCAGCAAAGGAACCGATCAGGCCGGTCGGGCCTGACCCGGGGGCGAGAGCCATGGAGAGCCTTCCTGTTGGGGGCGGAGCTACGTCGTCAGAGACCGGTTTTCCGCGTCCGCTCCGCTCGTGTCGACCGGTTGCCGGTCACCTGTTCGGGGCCGCGCCACGGCGTCGGCGTTCGGCGTCGCGGCGGGTGTCGGCTCGGCGCCGGCAGTCCTCAGCCGCTCCCACGCCTCGGGGCGCAGCGTGGGCGCCAACCCCTGGTCGGTGAGCCAGCCCGGCGTCTGCCGCTTGCCGAACAGGAGCATCTCCACCCGACGGGCGTGCGCGTTGGCGTGCAGACCCGTCCGCCCGTACGCGGTGACGCAGCGCGTCGCGTACCGCGCCATCAGTGGTGGGAGGTGGAGTGGCTCGCGGCCACCGAGCAGACGCAGCAGCAGCCCTGTCGTCATGCCGTTGTGCGGCTGGAGCACGATGGGCGGCACCGGGCCGTCGACGAGCCCGAGGTGGGCGATCGCCGCGGCGACGTCGTCGATGAGGACCTGGGGTGTCGGCGCGGTACCGTCCCCGGCGACGCAGCTCATCCGCGACTGCGCGAGCCGGACGAGCGCCCTGGTGTTCGGTCGATCCACGTCGTGAACCCAGGTCGACCGATAGATGACCGTATCGATGCAGTCCTCGCGTTGCAGCAGGCGTTCGCCGACCGCCTTAGAGCGGGAGTACGGCGAGAAGGGCATCGTCCGCGATGTCTCGTCGAGATCCATCGCCCCCTGCGCCGCCGCCGAGCTGACGTGGACCAGCCGGTCGGCGTTGACCAGGGCGCTGGCTCGGGCGACGAGGGTGGGCAGCAGTGCGTTTCCGCCGTACAACTCCGCGCTGTCCGGGGCGGACCCGTTCGGCAGCCCGGCCGTGTTGATCACGACGTGTGCGCCGTCGAGCTGTGCGGCGAGGGCATCGACGACGTCCCGCTGGAGATCCGCCGGCACCGAATTGCTCCGGAGTGACTCGGTGAGTGGCCACGACAGGCGCGGTGCGGAGACGAGTTGGACCTCGGCCCCCCTGCTGCGCAGCTCGGCGACGACCGCGCGGCCGACGAAGCCGCTGCTGCCCAGCACCGCGACCTTCTTCACCGGCCGGTTCCCGGGGCCGGCCGGGTCACCGGCTCGTTGAGCTGACAGTTCTGGCATGGATCGTTCTTCCTTCCGGCGAAGGCTGGGCCCGCTGTGCGGTGAGCCAGGCGGGGGCAGCGAGGTAGGCGGCGAGGATGGCGAGGGCCGTGGCGTCCAGCGCGACCCGGGTGACTGGTCCGCTGAAGGACGCGGCGACCAGGCAGCCGGCCACTGTCGCGCCGACGACGGCGGTCGTCGCGGTGACCCGCTGGTGCGACCAACCGCCGTCCGTCAGCCGCTGATAGGCGTGGTTGCGGTGGGGGCGGTACCAGGCTTCGCCCTTGCTGATGCGGCGCAGGAGCGTCCAGCCCGTGTCGGCGAGATACAACGCGAGTGGCGCCACGGCGGCCTCCGGCGGCGTGCCGCGCACGATGGCGTAGGCGGCGATCGTGCTGAGCGCACCGCCCAGGGCGTACGACCCGACATCGCCGAGAAAGACCTTCGCGACCCAGGCGTTCCAGGGCAGGAATGTCAGCGAGGCGGCGGCGATCAGACTGCCGGCCGCGATCAGTAGCGGAAGGTCCGTGAGCACTCCGAGCACGGCGTACGCCAACCCGCCGAGGATCGCGTGCACGGCCGAGATGCCGTTGATGCCGTCCATGAAGTTGAAGGCGTTCACGTACGAGGTCACCCAGGCCGCCAGGGCGAGGACGAGGAGCACGTGGAGGTACCAGGTCTGCCCGCCGGGCACCAGGATCACCGCCGTGCCCAGGCCGGCCAGCACCTGCAGGAGCAGTCGGCTGCGGATCGGGACCCCCCGCAGGTCTTCCAGGAGCCCGATCGCCGCGAAGAAGAGCAGCGGTACGGCGATGGACCGGGCGTGTTCGTTCAGGAGAAGCGCGAGCCCCGCCGCCGCGGCGACTCCCACGCCCCCGCCGCGCGGGATCGGTGTGCTGTGCGAGGACCGCTCCGACGGTATGTCGAGCACCGCTGCTGCTCTCAGCAGGCGAAGGACGAGCGGTTGCAGCAGCGTGCCGACGACGAGTGCGAGAACGATTCCGCCAGCGAGCGGAACACTCAGCATGGCGTGATTCCTGACGAAATGCAGTGAGGATCCTCTTGAATGCGTACGAGATTCACCAATTGGGCCTTTGGTTTGAACTGGTCAAACGAGGATGAATCAATCATAGGGGGTCGCTACTATGGACAAACGACCGTTCGCGCTATTCGGTGTGGAACAGGCGGCTGAAACCGCTCGCGCTGTTCTCGACGACGTCCGGCAGCCCGATGCGGGGGCTGACCTCGTCGGTCACCCCGGCGGACGTGACGGTGACGGTGGCCGGCCACCGAATGTGAGACGGGCCGGCCGGCCCGGTCAGAGTCGGGCGGCGGTCGAACCCGGCTCGCCGGTCCCGTCGTCCAGCAACCGGGTGAGCAGCGTCCGCAACGGGATCGACTCGCCGTCGCGACCGCCGGCCCCGACGACCAACGGCGCCGGGCTGGGCTCCGGGTCGACACCGAAGAGCCAGGCCCGCCAACCACCCGGCACTGTCAACAGGTGGAACCGGCCATCCACGTCCACCGCCCGGGTCTCGGCCCGGTCGACATACCAGCCGGTCAGCCTGGTCCGGTAGCGTCCACGCCCGTCGTACCCTCGGGCGGCCAACCGGGTGGTGGGCAGCCCTCGCCGGGTGGCCTCAGCCACGAACCAGGCCACCAGGTCCGCCGCCTGCGCGTGCTCGGCGGCCCGCCGCCGCGCGTCCGCGTCGGCGTGCGCCCGCACCGCCTGCCGCTGCTGATCCCGCCACTCCCGGGCGTCCCGCTCACCCACGAGGGTGACGGTACGCCACCGGCTCAGTCGAGTACGGCCCGCAGCGTGTGCCGGACGATCAGGTCCACCGCGGGGTCGACCACGCCGACCGCACTCAGGTCGATGACAGCGGCCAGCCGCCCGCTGCGCTCCTGCGGCCATTCGCTCTCCGCGCGCCGCCAGTGCCGAGCGGGTCGAGCGGGCGCTGCACGGGGTCATCCATAGCCGCCGCTGTGGACGGTCCCGTCCTCCCCTGCGCCACCTGTGTCCCGTGCCCGGTCTGGGAGTGCTTGGCGAGTCCTTTCGAGCTGACCCGTTTGTGACATCACGGCATGACCCGCTCGTCGTATCAGATCCGGAGCGACGCGGTGGCACGGGATACGGCGCGATTCGTTTGCCGCATCAGCTCCAAAGGATGCCGCAAGAGGTTCTTTGCCCGGCGCGGCTGCCCTGCCCGGCAACCCGCCGCGTGGTTGCGCCCGGCACGCGTCGCCGGGCAGGGTCGATCGACCAGGCCATTGCGGGTTCAGCAGCCGTACGCCCTCCTGCGGTCCATGCGGCCGGGCAGTAGGGTCTCGACCGGCCGGTCGGGCGGGTAGGGGACCGGCCGGTTGGGTGAGGGGGAGGACACGTGCTGCACCTGAGGGTGATCGCTTCGCCGGAGCAGTCGGCGAACGTGATCGACCTGCTGGCCGCCGAGCCCGGCGTGACCCACCTGGTGGTGCTGCCCGGCGTCGCCCGGCAGCCCCCGGGCGACCTCATCCAGTTCGACGTCGTGCGGGAGAGCGCCGACCGGGTGTTGCAGGAGTTGCAGCGGATGGGGGTTGACGACACCGGCGGCATCGCGGCCGACGATGTGGAGTTGACCGTCTCCGCCGCGGCTGACCGAGCGGCGGAGCGGGCACCGGGCAGCGGGGCGGACGCGGTGGTCTGGGACGAGATCGCCGCGAAGACCGGCGAGCAGACCGAACTGTCCGGCACCTACCTCGTACTGATCGTGGTGGCCACCATGATCGCCGGCATCGGTGTGCTGTTGGACCAGCCGATCCTCATTGTCGGGGCGATGGTGGTCGGTCCGGAGTTCGGCCCGCTCGCCGCGCTCTGCGTGGCGTTGCTACGTCGTCGGTTGGACGTGATCGGCCGCTCGGTGCTTGCCCTGACTGTCGGTTTTATGGCGGCCATGGCGGTCACCGTGCTGAGCACCTGGGCGTTGACCGCCGCCGGCCTGGTCAGTCGGGAGATGCTGCTCGCCGAACGTCCGCTCACCGACTTCATCTGGCGGCCGGACGCGCTGTCCTGGGTGGTCGGTCTACTTGCCGGCGTGGCCGGGATGCTCTCGTTGACGTCGAAGAAGTCCGGCAGCCTGGTCGGCGTGCTGATCTCGGTGACCACGGTCCCGGCCGCCGCGAACGTGGCGGTGGCCGCCGCCTACGGAGTGTGGGACGAAGCGGGCGGCTCGGCCCTCCAACTGGTGATCAACCTGTGTGCGATCGTCCTGGCCGGACTGCTCACCCTCGTGGTGCAGCAGGTCTGGTGGTGGGGTCTGGCTCGTCGGTCCCGTCGTCCAGCAACCGGGTGAGCAGCGTCCGCAACGGGATCGACTCACCGTCGCGGCCACCGGCCGCGACCACGTCATCGGCCTGGCTCGCGTTTCGCGCGGGTCGTCGCCCGGACGGACTCCGATCTTGGACAGTTTCCGTTCCGTCTGAACGGAAACTGTCCAAGATCTGCTGTGGCGGGGGCGTTTCGGTCGATCGCTCGCGCCGGTTGACCGGGGTCAGGCCAGGCCGGCGCGGCGCAGGGCTTCGGCCATCGCGTCGTTGGCCGGCGCCGGTGCGCCCTGCCGCTGCTGCCCGCCGCGACCGCCGTGCTGCCCGCCGCCGCGACCACCCTGACCGCCACGACCACCCTGCCCGCCGGCACCGCCCTGCCCGCCACGACCTCCCTGCCCGCCGCGGCCACCTTGGCCGCCGCCACCGCCCTGGCCGCCACGACCGCCCTGCGGTGCGCGCTGCGCCGGGCCGCCACGCCCCTCCTGGCTCGTCCGACCAGCACCGCCGGCCGCCGGCTCGTCGTCCAGGCGCAGGGTCAACGAGATGCGCTTGCGGGGTACGTCCACATCGAGCACCCGGACCTTGACCACGTCGCCGGACTTCACCACCTCGCGGGGGTCCTTCACGAAGGTCCGGGACATCGCCGAGACGTGCACCAGACCGTCCTGGTGCACCCCGACGTCCACGAACGCGCCGAACGCGGCCACGTTGGTGACCACCCCTTCCAGCACCATGCCGGGCGTCAGGTCGCTGATCTTCTCCACCCCCTCGACGAAGGTGGCGGTGCGGAACTCGGGGCGGGGATCGCGGCCCGGCTTCTCCAGCTCGGCGATGATGTCGGTGACGGTGGGCAGGCCGAACCGGTCGTCGACGAAGTCGGTGGCCCGCAGCCCGCGCAGGATCGTGCTCTTACCGATCACCGAGCGCAGATCCTGACCGGTGCTGGCCAGGATCCGGCGCACCACCGGGTACGCCTCGGGGTGCACGCTGGACGAGTCCAGTGGGTCGTCGCCGCCGGGGATGCGCAGGAAGCCGGCGCACTGCTCGAACGCCTTCGGGCCGAGCCGGGCCACCTTCTTCAACTCGGTACGCGAGCGGAACGGCCCGTTGGCGTCCCGGTGCAGCACGATGTTCTCGGCCAGCCCGGCGCCGATCCCGGAGACCCGGGTCAGCAGCGGCGCGGAGGCGGTGTTGACGTCCACCCCGACCGCGTTGACGCAGTCCTCCACCACCGCGTCCAGCGACCGGGACAGCTTCACCTCGGACAGGTCGTGCTGGTACTGGCCGACGCCGATCGACCGCGGGTCGATCTTGACCAGCTCTGCCAGGGGATCCTGCAGACGCCGGGCGATGGAGACCGCGCCGCGCAGCGACACGTCCATCCCGGGCAGCTCCTGCGCGGCGTACGCGGAGGCGGAGTAGACCGACGCGCCGGCCTCGGAGACCATCACCTTGGTCAGGTTGAGCTGCGGGTGCCGGGCGATCAGGTCACCGGCGAGCTTGTCCGTCTCGCGGGAGGCGGTGCCATTGCCGATCGCGATCAGCTCCACCCCGTGCGCCCCGGCCAGTCGGGCCAGGGTCTCCACCGACGCGTCCCACTGCCGGCGCGGCTCGTGCGGGTAGATGGTGTCGGTGGCGACCACCTTGCCGGTGGCGTCCACCACCGCCACCTTCACGCCGGTGCGCAGGCCCGGGTCCAGGCCCATGGTGGGCCGGGTGCCGGCCGGCGCGGCGAGCAGCAGGTCCCGCAGGTTGGTGGCGAAGACCCGCACCGCCTCCTCCTCGGCGGCCTGCCACAGCCGCATCCGCAGGTCCGCGCCGAGGTGGATGAGGATCCGGGTACGCCACGCCCAGCGGACCGTGTCGGTCAGCCAGCGGTCGGCCGGGCGGCCCGCGTCGGACACCCCGAACCGTCCGGCGATGGCCGCCTCGTACCGGGTCGGGCCGGTCGGCGCGGCGTCCGCCTCACCGGCCTCCTCCGGCTCCATGGTCAGGTCGAGCACGCCCTCCTTCTCGCCCCGGAACATCGCCAGGATCCGGTGCGAGGGCAGCTTCGGGTACGGCTCGGAGAAGTCGAAGTAGTCGGCGAACTTGGCGCCGGCGGCCTCCTGACCGTCGCGTACCCGGGAAACCAGCCGGCCCCGCGACCACATCTGCTCGCGCAGCGTGCCGATCAGGTCGGCGTCCTCGGCGAAGGTCTCGATGAGGATGGCCCGCGCGCCCTCCAGCGCGGCGGCCGCGTCGGCGACGCCCTTCTCCGCGTCGACGAACGCGGCGGCGGTGGCCTTCGGGTCCTGGGTCGGGTCGGCCAGCAGCGTCTCGGCCAGCGGGGCGAGGCCGGCCTCGCGGGCGATCTGGGCCCGGGTCCGCCGCTTCGGCTTGTAGGGCAGGTAGATGTCCTCCAGCCGCGACTTCGAGTCGGCGGCCATGATCTGCGCTTCCAGGGCCTCGTCCAACTTGCCCTGACCGCGGATCGACTCCAGGACGGCCGCCCGCCGCTCGTCCAGCTCGCGCAGGTAGCGCAGCCGCTCCTCCAGGGTGCGCAGCTGGGTGTCGTCGAGCAGGCCGGTGGCCTCCTTGCGGTAACGGGCGATGAACGGCACTGTGGCGCCGCCGTCGAGCAGCTCCACGGCCGCCCGCACCTGACGCTCGGCCACGCCGAGCTCGTCGGCGATCCGCTGATGAACAGACTGGGTCACGATCTCGATCCGCCTTCGACTCGATCCGCCTTCACAGAGCGGGTACGCCTGCATTCTGCCGGGCGGCCCCGACAGCTGTCGCCGCACCCGGCCGGGGTGACCGGCGGCGGTCCCGGCGGGCCTGCGCTAGCGTGGCGATCATGGAATCTGCTGCGGAGCCGCGCGCCCGGCGGCTTTTCGGCGGCAGCGCCCGGGCTCTCGGCGACCTCACTGCCAACCCGTTCCGCGCCGACCGGGACCGGATCGTCGGCTCGCCGTTCTTCGCCCGCCTCGGCGGTGTCACCCAGGTGATCAGCCCGGTCGGCTCCGGGCTGCTGGTGCACAACCGGCTCACCCACAGCCTCAAGGTCGCCCAGGTGGCCCGGGCCATCGCCGAGCGGCTGACGGCCGACGAGCGGTGGCGTGACCTGCTGGACAAGCTCGGCGGCCTCGACCCCGACGTGGTGGAGGCGGCGGCGCTCGCCCACGACCTCGGCCACCCACCGTTCGGGCACCTGGGGGAGCGGGTGCTGGACCGGCTGGCCCGTCAGCGCCTCGGCCTCTCCGACGGGTTCGAGGGCAACGCGCAGTCGTACCGGATCGTCACCAGCACCGAGATCCGGGGCGCGGCCACCACCGGGCTGGACCTGACGGCGGCGGTCCGCGCGGCGATGCTGAAGTACCCGTGGACCCGGCTGGACCACCCCGACCCGCACCCGCGCACGATGGATCCGCCGCCGCGCGGAGCCACCCCTCCGCCGGACGACCCGGACAGCGGCTCGTCGAAGTTCGGCGCGTACCGCACCGAGCTGGACGACCTGCGGCAGGCCCGGGAGCCGTTCGCCGGCCGCATCCCGGACTGGCAGCAGACGGTGGAGGCGTCCGTGATGGACACCGCCGACGACATCGCGTACGCCATCCACGACGTGGAGGACTTCTACCGGGTCGGTGTGCTCCAGCAGGGGTCGGTCTCCGCCGAGTTGATGGCCTGGCAGCGCGAGAGCGGGCACTTCCGGGCGATCACCGACGCGGCGTTGGCCACGTCGGCGCGGCGTCCCGGGGCGGCGATCGAGCGGTTGCGTCGACAACTGCACCGCAAGGACGCCTGGATCGCCGACGACGACGCGTTCGCCGCCGCCGTCGAGCACGTCCGCGAGGAGCTGGTCGACGGGCTGCTCGCGATGCCGTTCGACGGCTCGATCGAGGCCGAGCAGTACGTGGCGCGTTTCTCCGCCCGCTGGTCCACCCGCTTCGTCGAGGCGATCACCGTCACCGATCAGCCGTCGGTGCGCTCCGGGTACGTGCTGCTCGGCTGCGCCCAGTGGCACGAGGTGCAGGTGCTCAAGTTCGTGCACCACCGGTTCGTGCTGGCCCGCCCGGACCTCGCCCTGCACCAGCGCGGTCAGGCCCGGCTGCTGGGCACCCTGGTCGAGGCCCTCTGGGAGTGGCTGCTCGACCCGGAGGAGGAATCCCGGCTGCCCCGCCGGCTGCACGACCTGGTCGAGTTGGCCGAGGCCGAGCTGCACCCGCGTACCCCGGACCGGATCGGTCGGGCCCGGGGCCGGGCCATCGTCGATTTCGTCGCGCAGCTCACCGACGGTCAGGCGGTGGCCATGCTGGACGCCCTCTCCGGCCGGTCCGGCGCGCTCTGGACCGACGCGTTCGTGCTCTGACCGACCTGACCGCTCAGGCGATGGCCTGCCACCAGCCGTCGACGGCGGGCGGTTCGTCGACCACCACCCGCTCGCCGGGGCGGGGCACGGCGAGCCGCACGTCGCGGGCCTTCGCCTCGGCCCACAACCGGTCGACCGGCTCGGACCAGTCGTGCAGCGCCAGGTTGAACGTCGCCCAGTGCACCGGCACGAACAGCCCGCCGCGCAGGTCGAGGTGGGCGTTCACCGCCTCCTCCGGGAACATGTGGATCGTCGGCCACGCCCGGTCGTACGCGCCGATCTGCATCAGCGTCACGTCGAACGGCCCGTGCTCGGCGCCGATCTCCGCGTACCCGGCGAAGTAACCGGAGTCGCCGGTGTAGAAGACCTTGCGGCGCGCCCCGGCCACCACCCAGGAACTCCAGAGGGTGCCGTCGCGGCGCAGCCCACGGCCGGAGAAGTGCTGGGCGGCGGTGGCGGTGATCTCCAGTCCGGCGACCTGGTGCGACTCGGACCAGTCCAGCTCGATGATCCGCTCGGCGGGTACGCCCCAGCGGTCCAGGTGCGCGCCCACGCCGAGCGGGACCAGGAACGGCGCGGACTGCCCGGCGAGCAGCGCCCGCACGGTGGCCATGTCGAGGTGGTCGTAGTGGTCGTGGGAGATCAGGATGGCGTCCAGCGGGGGCAGCTCGTCGATGCCGACCGGTGGCTCGTGCAGCCGGCGCGGGCCGACCAGAGGAGACGGGGAGCACCTGTCGCTCCACACCGGGTCGAGCAGCACCCGCCGGCCCTCGATCTCGATCAGCGTCGAGGCGTGCCCGTACCAGACGATGTTCAGCTCGTCGGCCGCGTCGGCGGCGTCCGTCGTGCCGGGCCGCAGCAGCGGCACCGGTGTGGTCGGGCGCCGCTTCTGCTTACCGAAGATCAGCTCGCGGACCAGGTTGCGGCCCGGCTCGGCGACCATCGTGCGGGTGCCGGCCTGGTTGTGGAAGGTGCCGTCGCGGAACTGGGGCGAGCGGGCCGCCCGTTCGGCGCGGGCCCCGCTGAGCCGGCCGCCGAGCGCCGCCGGCACATCCCGGGCGACCCAGGCCAGGCCGGCCAGCGCGGCCAGCCCAGCCGCGCCGCGCATCCGCCGCCCGAGCGACCGTTCGATGTCCGTGCTCCGCGCTCGTGCCATTGCCGTCCCTCCGACGTGTCCGCCCTACACGGTAGTCACCCGAACCGACCCGTGCCCCGGCGGTCGCCACGCCGGGTCGGTCGCCGACGGTGGCGACCGACCCGGGATGGCGTCAGCCGCCGTTGCTGGGGCGTCGGGCGGTGATCCGGAACGTGGTCCCCACGCCGGCGATCCGGTCTACCGCGGCCAGGAACTTGGGGCCCATGGCGGCCCGGGCCTGCACCGCCGGGTGGGTCGCGCCGAAGTCCTCCGGGTTGGCCTGCCCGTCGGCGAAGAGCGCGTAGGTGAGCACCGCCGCACCGGAACGGTCGAAGATCACCCCGGCCTCGTGCCGGGCGTCGGCGAACCAGCCGGCCTTGGTGGCGACCCGGGCTCGCTCGTCGGAGGACATCGTGCGCCGGATGCCGTCGGTGAACGCCACCGGGGAGCGCAGCAGGCCCAACAGGTACGTCGTCGAGGCGGGGGAGAGCAGCGTGCCGGCGACCAGGGCGCGCAGCAGGTCGTGCGTCTCGCGCGGGGTGCTGGTGCCGAGGAAGAACCGGTTCGGGTTGGCCACCGGCTCGACCTGGGTGTTCGGGAAGCCCTTGGCGACCAGGATGGAGTTGATCTCGGCGGCCGGGGCGACCAGGCCGCACAGCCGCACCGCCGTGTCGTCCGAGACGGTCAGCAGGTTGGCCAGCACGTGCCCGATGGTCACCCGGCTCGGGTACGCGCCGTCGAGGCTGAAGATGCCGTCACCGCCCGGTACGACGATCGCCGCGCTCACCTCGACCTGCTGGTCCAGGGTGAGCAGCCCTCGGTCGACCTTGTCGAGCACCGCCGTGGCGACCGCGATCTTGTTGACGCTGTACGCCTCGATCCGCCGGTCCGCGTCGGCCTGCACCGCGACCACCGGCGCACCGGCCGGGTCGGCGACGCTGACGTACGCCTGCCAGTTGCCACCGGCCTCGGTGCTGTGCTTGGTGAAGACGGCGGCGACCCGTCGGGCGGCCCGAGCGGGGGTGGTCGGCGACGTCTCGGTGGCCTCGGCGGCGCTCGCCGGGGCGGCGGCGCCCAGCACCGTGCCGGCGGTGGCCACGGTGCCCAAACCGAGTGCCGTTCTGCGGTTCAGTCGCATGATGAATCGTCTCCCCGATCGTGGTGCGCCAGAGCGCTTGCTGGCCCACCACCCTATGCGAGTTGATCGATACACGACGCCCCCGGATCGTCCTGAGTGGCTCAGCCGAGCCGCCGGCGCAGCGCGGCGCCTACCGCGCCAACCGGTCCGAACACGAGTTGTCGCAGGTCGGGAAGGTGACCACCGTGCACCGCCTCGCCGGCCGGGTTCGGCGCGAAGACCGAGCCGTCGTGCGCGGCGACCGGGCGTCCGCTGAGCCCCGCCGCCCGCATCAGCGGTCCGACCAACACGTCATAAACCCCCGGCAGTACGGTGAAACCGGCGCGCAGCACCACGTTGAGCCGGCCCACCGACACCTCCCGGCGGGGCCGGTCCACACAGTCCACGATGGCCCGCGCCACCCGCTGCGGCCGGGCGATCGGCGCGGGCGGCCGCCCGATCCGGCCCAGGTAGTTGGCCGCCTGCTGGTACACGGGAGTGTCCACGCTGCCCGGGTTGACCAGGCACAGCCGGATCGCCGGGCGGTCGCGCAACTCCTGCTGCACCGCCCGGACGAAACCCTGCAACCCCCACTTGCTCGTCACGTACGCGCTCATGTACGGCGCGGTGATGTGCCCGAGAACCGACCCGGTGAGGATCACCGTGCCGGCCCCGGCGACCCGGAAGTGCCGCAACGCCACCCGCACCGAGGCCGCCGCGCCGAGCAGGTCGGTCCGCACCACCTGGTCGAAGACCTGTTCCGGCAGCTCGTCGAAGCGCCCGTAGGCCATCACCGCCGCCGTGTGCACCCACACGTCGATGCGGCCGAAACGCTCGACCGCCGCGCCCGCGAGCGTGCCCAGCGCGTCCGGCTCGGTCACGTCGGTCGGCACGGTCAGCACCTCAGCCTCGGCGCACTCGGCGCGTACCTCGGCCAGGGTCGTGGCGGCGCGGGCAGCGAGGACCAGGCGGTCGCCGCGCTCGGCGAACGCCCGCGCCGTCGCCCGGCCGATCCCGCTGCTCGCGCCAACGATCACGACCACCCGGCTCACGGCGCACCCCTCGCCCTCATGGTGCGAGCACGACCTTGATGCAGCCGTCCTCCTTCTTCTGGAACATCTCGTACGCCTGCGGCGCCCGGGCCAGCGGCACCCGGTGGGTACGCAGGTCCTCCACGCCCAGCGGGTCGTCGTCGCCGGCGAGCAGCGGCAGGATCTCGTCGGTCCACCGGCGCACGTGACACTGCCCCATCCGCAGCTGGACACCCCGGTCGAACATCTCCATCAGCGGCATCGGGTCCGCCTCACCGCCGTACACCCCGGAGATCGACACCGTCCCGCCGCGGCGTACCGCCTTGAGCGCGGCGTGCAGGACGGAGAGTCGGTCCACCCCCGCCCGGTCGGTCATCGTCTGGGCCACCTTGTCCGGCAGCAGCCCGGCGGCCGTCTGGGCCAGCTTGCCCATTGGCGAACCGTGCGCCTCCATACCCACCGCGTCGATCACCGCATCCGGGCCGCGGCCGTCGACCAGGTCGATCAGCGCGCCCGGCACGTCGGACAGCTCGCTGACGTCGAGCACCTCGATGCCGTGCCGGCGGGCCAGCTCCAGCCGCTCGGGCACCAGGTCCAGCCCGATCACCCGGCCCGCGCCGAGGTGGCGGCCGATCCGTGCGCAGAACTGCCCGACCGGACCCAACCCGAAGACGGCCAGGGTGCCACCCGGCGGGGTGTCCGCGTACTTCACCGCCTGCCAGGCGGTCGGCAGGATGTCGGACAGGTAGAGGTACCGCTCGTCGGCGCCGGTCTGCGGGATCTTGATCGGCCCGAAGTGGGCCTGCGGGACGCGCAGGTACTCGGCCTGCCCGCCCGGCACCGAACCGTAGAGCGAGGTGTAGCCGAACAGGGCCGCGCCCTTGCCCTCGCTGGTGACCTGGGTGGTCTCGCACTGGGCGTAGAGCTGGCGCGAACACATCCAGCAACTGCCGCAGGCGATGTTGAACGGCACCACCACCCGGTCGCCGGGCTTGAGCCCGGTCACCTCCGGCCCGACCTCCTCGACGATGCCCATCGGCTCGTGGCCCAGGATGTCACCGGGCTTCAGGTACGGCCCGAGCACCTCGTACAGGTGCAGGTCCGAGCCGCAGATAGCGGTCGAGGTGATCTTCACGATCGCGTCGGTCGGCTCCTCGATCCGAGGGTCCGGGACCTCCTCGACCCGTACGTCCCGCTTGCCCTGCCAGGTGAGTGCCTTCATGTCCCTCGTCCCCTCTCCACGCTGTCTGAGAGGACTGCTACCCGGGCTCAGGCACTTGAACCGGCCGTCCGTCCCGGATTCCTGCCTTCCGGGCCTGGTCTGCCTCGGGGTTCGCGGTGGTTGGGGTGGGGCCCGGGGTGACCATTCCCCTCGGGTTGGTGGTGGTTGCGGTGGGGGCCTGGGGGGCGGCCGTCCCCGGCTTCGGGCGGTCAGGCTTGATCCCTACGCCGGTGACGGTCGCCCCCCAGGCCTCGCTGATGGGCGTCCGTCTGTGCGTTCCTGCGGAGGTCCGTGAGCCCTGACACCGGTTGCTGCCGCTCGATGCCGCACCTCCGAAGGTCACCCGGGCGGGGGTCACCCGGGTGTGCGCGGGTCCTTGAGTGGCGGCTCGTCCGTCTTGACCCCTTTGTCGTGGTGGTGTCGGGGTCAGCTGGGCCGAGATCGGGTGGATCCACTCGGGTTTCTTGAAATCGCGGTATCCGGCGTGCGGTAACCGGCCGATTTCCTGAAACGCGAGTGGATCATGCGATGCGGACGGGCCGCGACCGGGGTCAGGCTGGGGCGGCCGTCCCCGGCGGAGGGATCAAGCCTGACCGCCCGGAGCCGGGGACGGCCGCCCCAGCCCCACCGCAACCAACGACCGAGAGTGAGCCCGCCCAGAGCCCGCCCGACCGCCGTACCCCGGAAAGAGCGTGGGGTACGGCGGTCGGGCGTTCGGTACGGGGCTGGACCCTCAGGAACCGGGGGTGTTGTTGGCGCCCTTGGCGGTGGCCGTGAGGTAGTCGCGGTTGAGGCGGCCGATGGTGTTCAGCGGGATGCCCTTCGGGCAGGCCGGGGTGCATTCGCCGGCGTTGGTGCAGCCGCCGAAGCCGGCCTCGTCGTGCGCGTCGACCATGCCGATCACCCGGGTGTAGCGCTCGGGCTGGCCCTGCGGCAGCAGCGAGAGCTGGGTGAGCTTGGCGGCGGTGAAGAGCATGCCGGAGCCGTTCGGGCAGGCGGCCACGCACGCGCCGCAGCCGATGCAGGCCGCCGACTCGAAGGCGGCGTCGGCGTTGGCCTTGGCCACCGGGGTGGAGTGGGCCTCGGGCGCGCTGCCGGTCGGCGCGGTGACGTACCCACCGGCCGCGATGATCCGGTCGAAGGCGCTGCGGTTGACCACCAGGTCCTTGACGACCGGGAAGGCGCTGGCCCGCCACGGCTCGATGTCGATCGTCTCGCCGTCCTTGAACTGCCGCATGTGCAGCTGGCACGCGGTGGTGCCGCGCTGCGGCCCGTGCGCGTCACCGTTGATCATCAGGCCGCACATGCCGCAGATGCCCTCGCGGCAGTCGTGGTCGAACGCCACCGGGTCCTCGCCGGAGAGGATCAGCCGCTCGTTGAGCACGTCGAGCATCTCCAGGAACGACATGTCCGGGGACACGTCGTCGACCGGGTAGGTCACCATCCGACCCTTGTCCTCAGGGCCCTTCTGGCGCCAGATGCGCAGGGTCAGGTTCACTTGTAGCTCCGCTGCGTGGGGTGGACGTATTCGAACTTCAGGTCTTCCTTGTGCAGCACCGAGGGCTCACCGTCGGCGGTGAACTCCCAGGCCGCCACGTACGCGAACCGGTCGTCGTCGCGCTGCGCCTCACCGTCGGGGGTCTGGTGCTCGGCCCGGAAGTGGCCGCCGCAGGACTCCTCGCGGTGCAGGGCGTCGATGCACATCAGCTCGGCCAGTTCGAAGAAGTCGGCCACCCGGCCGGCCTTCTCCAGCGACTGGTTGAGTTCCTCGCCGGTGCCGGACACCTTGACCCGCTGCCAGAACGCCTCGCGCAGCGAGCGGATCTCACCGATCGCCTTGCGCAGGCCGGCCTCGCTGCGCTCCATGCCGCAGTGTTCCCACATGATCTGGCCCAGCTCGCGGTGGAACGAGTCCACGGTCCGGTCGCCGTTGACGGCGAGCAGCCGCCGGACGCGGTCCTCGACGTCGTTGCGGGCCTCGATCGCCGCCGGGTGGCTGGCGTCGACCTTGTCAAGGGGACCGGAGGCCAGGTAGTTGGCGATGGTGGTGGGCAGCACGAAGTAGCCGTCGGCGAGGCCCTGCATCAGCGCCGAGGCGCCGAGCCGGTTCGCGCCGTGGTCGGAGAAGTTCGCCTCACCGATCACGAACAGGCCGGGGATGTTCGACTGGAGGTCGTAGTCGACCCACAGGCCGCCCATCGTGTAGTGCACGGCGGGGTAGATCCGCATCGGCACCTCGTACGGGTCCTCGCCGGTGATCCGCTCGTACATCTCGAAGAGGTTGCCGTACTTGGCCTCGATGGCCTTGCGGCCGAGCCGGTTGATCGCGTCGGCGAAGTCGAGGTAGACGCCGAGCTTGGTCGGGCCGACGCCGCGGCCCTCGTCGCAGACGTTCTTCGCGGCGCGGGAGGCGATGTCGCGGGGGACCAGGTTGCCGAAGGAGGGGTAGATCCGCTCCAGGTAGTAGTCCCGGTCGTCCTCCGGAATGTCCTTCGGGTTGCGGTCGTCGCCCTTGGCCTTCGGCACCCAGACCCGGCCGTCGTTGCGCAGCGACTCGCTCATCAGGGTCAGCTTCGACTGGTGGTCGCCGGAGACCGGGATGCAGGTCGGGTGGATCTGCGTGTAGCAGGGGTTGGCGAAGTACGCGCCCTTGCGGTGCGCCCGCCAGGTGGCGGTGACGTTGCAGCCCTTGGCGTTGGTGGAGAGGTAGAAGACGTTGCCGTAGCCGCCGGAGGCGAGCACCACGGCGTCGGCCATCTCGGTGCTGATCTCGCCGGTGACCAGGTCCCGCACGACGATGCCGCGGGCCTTGCCGTCGACCAGGACCAGCTCCAGCATCTCGTGCCGGGCGTTCATCTCCACGTTGCCCAGGCCGATCTGCCGCTCCAGGGCCTGGTACGCGCCGAGCAGCAGCTGCTGACCCGTCTGGCCCCGGGCGTAGAAGGTGCGCTGCACCTGGGCGCCACCGAAGGAGCGGGTGTCCAGCAGACCGCCGTACTCGCGGGCGAACGGCACACCCTGGGCGACGCACTGGTCGATGATGTTCACCGACACCTCGGCCAGCCGGTGCACGTTCGACTCCCGGGAGCGGAAGTCGCCGCCCTTGACGGTGTCGTAGAAGAGCCGGTGGACGGAGTCGCCGTCGTTGCGGTAGTTCTTCGCCGCGTTGATGCCACCCTGCGCCGCGATGGAGTGCGCCCGGCGCGGGCTGTCCTGGTAGCAGTAGGACTTGACGTGGTAGCCCTGCTCGGCCAGGGTGGCGGCGGCCGAGCCGCCGGCCAGGCCGGTGCCGACCACGATCACCGTCATCTTGCGACGGTTGGCGGGGTTGACCAGCTTGGCCTCGAAGCGCCGGGTCTCCCAACGCTTCTCGACCGGGCCGGCGGGAGCCTTGGTGTCGGCGATCGGGTCGCCCTCGGTGAAGAGTTCCATGTCAGGACACCAATCCGGTGAGTACGGCGAACGGGACCACCAGGTACCCGGCGCAGAGCAGCACGGCGAAGACCAGAGCTGCGGTACGCGCCCGCCGCTCGCCGCGCGGCGTCTGCTGGCCGAGGCTGCGGAACGCGCTGAACGCGCCGTGGCGCAGGTGGAAGCCCACCGTGACGATGGCGAGCGTGTAGAAGAGCGTGACGTACCAGCGCTCCGGCGCGAAGTCGGCGACGACGTTGCCGTACGGCTTGCTCTCGTTGCCGACCGGGTTCAGCGTGCCGGTGGTCAGGTCCAGGAGGTGGTAGATCACGAAGAGCAGGATGATCACGCCGCCCCAGCGCATCGTGCGCGCGGCGTAGCTGCCGTTGACCTTCTTGCGGTGGGCGTACTTGACCGGGCGGGCGGCGCGGGCCCGCCGGGCCAGCACGGTGGCGGCCACGATGTGGGCGACGACCGCCACCACCAGCACGGTGCGCAGGATCCACAGGAACCAGACGCCGGGCAGCAGTGGCTTGCCGATGTCGCGCAGCCAGTGCGCGTAGTGGTCGAACGAGGTTTCCCCCGTGAACACCTTCAGGTTCCCCAGCATGTGGGCGATGAGGAAGAGCACCAGCAGGATGCCCGTCACCGCCATGACGGCCTTGAGGCCGACGTTCGAGCGGATGGGCGACCGAGTTTTCGTCATTACCACGAGACCGACGCTAGGAGCACTTCGATCAGTCGTCCA
Source organism: Micromonospora sp. SD19 (assembly GCF_054462275.1). Taxonomy (NCBI): domain Bacteria; kingdom Bacillati; phylum Actinomycetota; class Actinomycetes; order Micromonosporales; family Micromonosporaceae; genus Micromonospora; species Micromonospora sp. SD19. The sequence continues at coordinate 289,184 of NZ_JBTLMN010000006.1, read as the reverse complement.
ATGCATCAAACTCGTAGCGTTGATAGCCGTAGGCTATGTAGATGCAGCTCCATCAGCTCCGGTACTTCGTCGCGGTGGCCGAAGTACGACATTTCACCCAAGCCGCCGACCTGGTCGGCATCACTCAGCCTTCTCTCAGTAAGCAAATTCACGCTCTGGAGGCCGACCTCGGGGCGCCCCTGTTCGAGCGGGTAAGGGGCAACATCGCGCTCACCGCGGCGGGTGAGGTGCTGCTGCCGTTGGCCACCCGCATCCTCGCCGACGTGGAGACGGCGACCCGGGAGGTCCAGGAGCTGGTCGGGCTGCGCCGGGGCCGGGTCCGGCTCGGGGCCACCCCCAGCCTGGCCACCTCGCTCGCCCCGCCGGTGCTGCGCCGGTTCCGCGACGCGCACCCCACGGTCGACCTGCGCGTCGAGGAGGGCGGCTCCCAGGACCTCGTCCGTGACCTGCTGCGCGGGGATCTGGACCTGGCGCTGATCATCATGCCGTCGCAGGGCGCCGACCCGGGTCTGCGGGTCGACCCGATCCTGCGGGAGAGCCTGGTGGTGGCCTCGGTGGACGAGGTGCCGACCGCCTCGGCGACGGGCGAGCTGCGCATCACCGACCTTCGGGACCAGCCGATGGTGATGTTCCGGGAGGGGTACGACCTGCGCGACGCGACCATCCAGGCCTGCCGGGAGGCGGGCTTCGAACCGAGCTTCGCGGTGGACGGCGGCGAGATGGACGCCGTGCTCAGCTTCGTCGAGGCGGGGCTCGGCATCGCGCTCGTGCCCGGCATCGTGCTGGCGCGCCGGCCGGGCGTGCGGATCACCCCGCTCGCCCCGCCCGGGGTGCGGCGGACCATCGCGGTGGCCCGCCGCCGTGACGTCGTACCCACCCACGCCGGCCGGGAGCTGCGCCGCATCCTGCTCGACTACATCCAGTCGGCCATCGACCGCGACGAGCTCCCGCCCGGGGTGGACCCGCTCTGACCGGCGTCAGCGGCCCTCGGCGTCGTCCATCGCGCGGTAGATCCGCTGCTCCGAGACGGGGTACGGGGTGCCCAGCGCCTGGGCGAAGACGTTCACCCGCAGCTCCTCGATCATCCAGCGGATCTGCCGGACCGCTGTCTCCTGCCGACGGGCCGGCGGCAGGTTGGCGAGCAGGTCGGCGTACTCCTTCTGCACCACGGCGATCCGGTCCTGCTGTTGGCGGTCGCGTTGCGGGTTGCCGCCGAGGCGGTCCAGTCGACGTTCGATGGCGGTGAGGTAGCGCAGCAGGTCGGGCAGGCGCGCGTACCCGGTCTCGGTGATGAAACCGGCGTGCACCAGCCCGGCGAGCTGGTTGCGGATGTCGGCCAGCGCCGCGACCACGGCGAGGTTGCGGGTCGCGCCGAGGCGCTGCTCGACGGCGTACGCGGCGGCGAGGACCTTGCGGACCCGGTCCATCACCTCGACGACGGTGTCGACCAGGTCGGCGCGGACCTTCTCGCGCAGGGCGGCGAAGCCCTCGGCGTCCCACGCCGGCCCACCGGCGGCGTCGATCAGCCGGTCGATGGCCGCGCCCGCCGCGTCCTCGATCAGCTCCTGGACGCCGCCGTGCGGGTTGCGGCTCAGCGCCAGCTTGGCCGCGTTGTCGAGCCGGCCCTGCAGGAACCGCGCCGGGGACGGCACGGTGAGCCGCAGCAGCCGGCGGGTGCCGGCCCAGTGCGCCGCCTCCGCCTCGGCGGGGGAGTCGAACACCTTCACCCCGACCGTCGCGCCCTCGTCGACCAGGGCCGGGTACGCGGTGACCGCGTAGCCGGCGCGGACCTGCTCGATGGTCCGGGGCAGGGTGCCGACGCTCCACTCCCGCAGGCCCGTGCGGGCCACCTCCGGGGCGGCGGCCGCCACCACCTGGCGTACCTCCTGGCGGAGTTGGCGTTGCAGGGCCGGCAGGTCCTTGCCCTCGGCGACCGGCTTCTCGTCGTCGCCGAGCACCCGGAAGGTCACCCGCAGGTGCGCCGGGAGCTTGCCCGGCTCCCAGGCGTCGCGGGGCACTGTCACCCCGGTCATCCGGCGCAGCTGCCGGGTGAGCGCGTCCAGCAGCGACTCCTCGCCGGGCGTGATCGCCGCCAGGGCGGCCCGGGCGTAGTCCGGCACCGGGACGAAGTTGCGGCGGATCGCCTTCGGCAGCGAGCGGATCAGCGCGATCACCGTCTCCTCGCGCAGCCCCGGCACCTGCCAGTCGAAGCTCTCCGCCGGCACCTGGTTGAGCAGCGGCAACGGGATGTCCACTGTGACGCCGTCGTCCGGTGTGCCCGGCTCGAACCGGTACGTCAGCGGGAGACTCACCCCGTCAGTCCGCCACTCGTCCGGGTAGTCGTCCTCGGCCACCCCCGCCCGGCCGTCGTTGATCAGCAGGTCGCGGGTGAAGGTGAGCAGGTCGGGACGCTCGCGGCGGGTCTTCTTCCACCACGAGTCGAAGTGCCGCCCGGACGAGACGTCGGCCGGGATCCGCTGGTCGTAGAAGCCGAAGATGGTCTCGTCGTCGACCAGGATGTCCCGGCGTCGGGCCCGGCTCTCCAGCTCCTCGATCTCGGCGAGCAGCCGTTTGTTGTCCGCCCAGAACTGGTGGTGGGTCTGCCAGTCACCCTCGACCAGGGCGTGCCTGATGAACAGCTCCCGGCTCAGCGCCGGGTCGATCCGACCGAAGTTGACCTTGCGGGAGCTGACCAGCGGAACCCCGTACAGGGTGACCTTCTCGTAGGCCATCACCGCGGCCTGCTTCTTCTCCCAGTGCGGCTCGCTGTAGCTGCGCTTGACCAGGTGCTGGGCGAGGGGTTCGACCCACTCCGGCTCGACCCGGCCGGCGATGCGGCCCCACAGCCGGGACGTCTCCACCAGCTCGGCGGCCATCACCCAGCGCGGCGGCTTCTTGAACAACGCCGATCCGGGGAAGATCCCGAACTTCGCCCCCCGCGCGCCCAGGTACTCGTGTTTCTGGGCGTCCTTGAGGCCGATGTGCGACAGCAGGCCGGGCAGCAGCGACTGGTGCACCTTCGGGGTGTCGATCTCCTCCGGCAGGTCCGCGCCACCACGGCGTGCCCGGCCGGCCTCCGCGTCGGCCGGGGTGTCGCGCGCCGGCCGCCCACCGCGCCGGTCGCCCTCGCCCGGGGTACGCAGCACCTGGCGCAGTTGGCTGACGATGTCCTGCCACTCGCGGATCCGCAGGTAGTTCAGGTACTCCGCCTTGCACATCCGGCGGAAGGCGCTGGAGGACAGCTCGCGCTGTTGCTCGCGCAGGTAACGCCACAGGTTGAGGTAGGCGACGAAGTCCGACTCCTTGTCGGCGAACCGGGCGTGCGCCTGGTCGGCCTGGGCCTGCTTCTCCGCCGGTCGCTCCCGCGGGTCCTGGATGGAGAGCGCGGCGGCGATCACCAGCACCTCGGTGGCGCAGCCGTTGCGCTCGCCCTCGACCACCATCCGGGCCAGTCGCGGGTCGACAGGCAGCTGGGCCAGCCGCCGACCGAGCGCGGTGAGCCGCTTCGCCGGGTCGGCCTCGGTCGGGTCCAACGCGCCCAACTCGTGCAGCAGATTGACACCGTCGGTGATGTTGCGCTTGTCCGGCGGGTCGATGAACGGGAACGCGGCGAGGTCGCCGAGCCCGATCGCTGTCATCTGGAGGATGACCGAGGCCAGGTTGGTCCGCAGGATCTCCGGGTCGGTGAACTCGGGCCGGGACGCGAAGTCCTGCTCGTCGTAGAGGCGGATGCAGATGCCGTCCGACGTACGGCCGCAGCGGCCCTTGCGCTGGTTGGCCGAGGCCTGGGAGATCGGCTCGATCGGCAGCCGCTGCACCTTGAGCCGGCTGGAGTAGCGGGAGATGCGGGCGGTGCCCGGGTCCACCACGTACTTGATGCCGGGCACTGTCAGCGAGGTCTCCGCGACGTTGGTGGCGAGCACCACCCGACGGGAGTTGTGCGCGGCGAAGACCCGGTGCTGCTCGGCGGAGGAGAGCCGCGCGTACAGCGGCAGGATCTCGGTGCCGAGCAGCGTTCGCTTCTTCTGCACCAGCTTGCCCAGCGCGTCGGCGGTGTCCCGGATCTCCCGCTCGCCGCTGAGGAAGACCAGGATGTCGCCGGGGCCCTCGGCGGCCAGTTCCTCGACGGCGTCGCCGATCGCCTGGATCTGGTCGCGGACGTTCTCCTCGTCGGCGTCGCCGTCGTCCTCGCCCTCGGCGAGCTCGACCAGCGGGCGGTAGCGGACCTCGACCGGATAGGTGCGTCCGGAGACCTCGACGACCGGCGCGGGACTGCCCTCGGTGTCAGCGAAGTGCTTGGCGAACCGGTCGGTCTCGATGGTCGCCGAGGTGATGATCACCTTGAGGTCGGGTCGGCGGGGCAGCAGCTCCCGCAGGTACCCGAGGATGAAGTCGATGTTGAGGCTGCGCTCGTGCGCCTCGTCGATGATCAGCGTGTCGTACTGGCGCAGCATCCGGTCGGTCTGCAGCTCGGCCAGCAGGATGCCGTCGGTCATCAGCTTCACCAGGCTGCGTTCGCTGACCTGGTCGGTGAAGCGCACCTTGTAGCCGACCACGTCACCCAGCTCGGTGCCCAGCTCGTCGGCGATCCGGTCGGCCACCGTGCGGGCGGCCAACCGCCGGGGCTGGGTGTGCCCGATCAGGCCGTGCACGCCGCGCCCCAGCTCCAGGCAGATCTTGGGGATCTGGGTGGTCTTGCCGGAGCCGGTCTCGCCCGCCACGATCACCACCTGGTGGTCGCGGATGGCCGTGGCGATGTCGTCCTTGCGCTCACTGACCGGCAGACCCGCCGGGTACGTGATCACGGGCACCGCGGCCTGGCGGGCGGCGAGCCGCTGCTCGGCCCGGACCAGGTCGGCGGTGATCTCGGTCAGCGCCGCCTCCCGACGCTGCGGGTCGCGCAGCTTGCGGGCACCGTCCAGCCGCCGCTGGAGTCGGCGCTGGTCGCGGAACATCAGAGGTGTGAGGCGGCGGTGCAGCTCGCGAACGGGATCGGTCGCGACGGAGGCGGTTGGATTCTGCATGTCGTGCCCAAGGATAGGCAGCCCGGCGGCGCACCGCCCCCGGGTTATCGAGCGGCCCGCTCCTCGACTGCCGTTCACCGGGGGCCTCCGGTCCCGTGACGGCCATGACCGGGACCTAGAGTTGGCGGCCGACGTCGAGCGCTGGGGGAGCCGGGATGGAGATGCGTGACACCGACCGCGCGTTGGTGCAGGCCGCCACCGCGGTCGCCAAGCTGCGGTGCCGCAGCCAGCGCCACACTGTCGCGTCGGCGGCCCGGACCGTGGACGGGCGGGTCTTCACGGGCGTGAACGTCCGGCACGCCAGCGCAGCGGTCTGCGCCGAGCTGGTCGTGATCGCCACGGCCGCGACGCAGGGCGTCACCGCGTTGGAGACGATCGTCACGGTCGCCGACCGCGGTCGCGAGGTCGTCGCGCCCTGTGCCCGGTGCCGGCAGGTGCTGGCCGACCACTTCCCGGACCTGCGGGTGATCGTCGGCCCGATGGACGTCCCGCTGGTGGTCCCGCTCGGGGAGCTGCCCGCGGAGACCGGCAGCGACTCGGCCGGCTGACCGGGCGCGCGTCAGTCTCCGGCGGCGGCCTCCAGCATCGACTGCGGCACCGGCACGCTCTCGAAGCGCAGGTTGCCCTCCGGGAGCAGCCAGGTGGTCACCCGCGCGAGCAGGCGACCGGCACGCACGGCCGGGTCGTTGGCGAAGAGCGCGCGGGCCTCGTCCGGGGCGATGGACAGCACCACGAAGCCCCGCAACCGCTCGTCGTCGGGGTGGAGGAACGGCCCGGCCGCGAGCACCAGCCCCTGCTGCACGAGGCCCGCCTGATGCGCCAGGTGGGCGTCCTGCAGGCGGTCGATGGCGTCCTGCGGCAGCTCCGGCGGATCCGACGGTCGGCTCAGCAGGACGACCGTGTGCTGGTCGAATCGCATGTTCCCACCCTATGAGGCGAATGTCCCTCTTCTGGGTGTCATCGAGCATCTGTCCGTCCTGTGGTCGTCCGCGAATCTCATTCTCATATCGGCCGGTGGCATCGAGCACCGGGACCGTCACGGGCGGTGGGACGGCAGCCCGCAGGGGTATCGCGGACCGGTGCCGCAGGTGGTGCATCTGCACGGCGCGCACAGCGCCCAGGAGAGCGACGGGCACGCCGAGGCGTGGTACCTGCCGGCGGCCCGCGACCTGCCGCCGGACTTCGCCGTGTCCGGCAGCGCGTACCGCGAGTTCCGGTCCCGGTTCGCCGAACGGTCCGGGCTGCGCTGGACGCCGGGCTCGGCCACCTTCGAGTACGCGAACGACCAGCGCCCGTGCACCCTCTGGTACCACGACCACACGCTCGGGCTCACCCGCGAGAACGTCTACGCCGGGCCCGCCGGGTTCTACCTGCTCGGCGGGGACGAGCTGCCGGAGGAAGTGCTGCCCGGCCCGGCGCCGACCCGCGCCGACCCGCCGACCGCCTCGTACCACGACATCCCGCTGATGATCCAGGACCGCAGCTTCACCGCCGACGGCGACCTGCAATACCCGAAGCGGTACTCCGGCAACGGCGACGGGCCGCCAGTGTCCGTGCCCGGGTTCTCCGGCTCCACCATCGTGGTCAACGGCCGCACCTGGCCCACGCTGACAGTGCGGCGCCGGCGCTACCGGTTCCGGCTGCTCAACGGCTGCAACAGCCGTTTCCTGCTGCTCAGCGTGGCCGCGAACGCCACCGCCCGGCCGGCCCGGCCGGTGCTGCCGGTCTTGCAGATCGGCAGCGACGGTGGCTTCCTGCCGGAGCCGGTGGCGCACGAACGCGTGTCGCTCGGCCCCGCCCAGCGGGTCGACGCGATCGTCGACTTCACCGACGTCCCGGCCGGCACCGAGCTGTACCTCGTGAACGAAGGGCCGGACGGGATGTACGCCGGCGGTCGCCCCGGGGTGGACTTCCCGCCGGCCGACCCGCAGACCACTGGGCAGGTGCTGCGGTTCGTGGTCACCGACGCCGCCGGCGCGGACCCCAGCGTCCCACCGGAACAGCTACGGCTGCCGGCGTACCCTCGGCTCGGAGCGGCCCAGCGGGTACGCCGGCTGTCGCTCAACGAGCGCGGGTCCGGCGGGTCGACGGTGATGCTGCTCGGCGTCCTCGACGAGCGCGGCCGGGGTCTGCCGTTGCGCTGGAGCGATCCGGTGACCGAACAGCCCACCCTCGGCGACACCGAGGTCTGGGAGGTGCGCAACTTCACCCGGCACGTGCACCCGGTCCACCTGCACCAGGTCCAGTTCGAGCTGCTCGGCCGGGGACACTCGGGCAGGGTGCAGCCGGGCCCGGCGGACCGGGGGTTGATGGACACGGTGCTCGCGTACCCGTGGGAGGTGACCCGGATCAAGGCGCACTTCGACCTGCCGGGTCGGTACGCCTGGCACTGCCACCTGCTTGAGCACGAGGACAACGAGATGATGCGACCGCTGAACGTGTTGCCGCGCGGTGGCGCGGAGGCCGGTGACGGTGGCGCGGCGGGCGGGGCCGGGGGAGCCCCGACGGCATCGACAGACGCCGGTTAGGCCTCTTTCTGCAGCTCGGCTAAGGTTAGGCGAACCTAAGCGTGAACGTGCAGGAGACTCGTGACCACCCTCGCCACCCGGCCGACCCCGGCCCGCAACCGGTCCGGCACCCGTACCGGCCGCCGGGTGGCCGTCACCGTCGGGGCCGCGCTGGTGCTGCTGCTCACCGTGCTGGCCAGCTTCGCGCTCGGCAGCCGACAACTCGGCGTCGACCAGGTCTGGCACGCGCTCGTCGCACCCGACGGCGGCGACGCCAGCACCATCGTCCGTGAGCTGCGGATGCCACGGACCGCGCTCGGCCTCGCCGTCGGCCTCGCGCTCGCCGTGGCGGGGGTGCTGTTCCAGGCGCTCACCCGCAACCCCCTCGCCGAGCCGCGCATCCTGGGCATCAGCGCTGGCGCGTCGTTCGGGGTGGTCCTGGCGATCTCCGTCTTCGGCGTCGGCACGCTCGCCGGGTACGTCTGGTTCGGCATCGCCGGAGCCCTGATCGCCGGGCTGTTGGTCTTCGCCATCGCCACCCGCGCCCGCGAGGGCGCCAGCCCGGTCACCCTCGCGCTGGTCGGCGCGGCGCTCGACGCCAGCCTGGCCTCCGGGGTGTACGCCCTGCTCAGCATCGACGCCCGCACCTTCGAGGAGTACCGCTTCTGGGTGGTCGGCGGTCTGTCCGGCCGGGACCTGTCGGTCACCGCGCAGGTGCTGCCGTTCGTCCTCGTCGGGTTGGTCCTGGCCGCCCTGGTGGCCCGCGGTCTGGACGCGCTGGCCCTCGGCGACGACGTGGCCCGTGGACTCGGCCACCGGATCGGCCTGGTCCGCCTCGGTGGTGGCCTCGCCGCCGTGCTGCTGACCGGTGCGGCGGTGGCCGCTGCCGGCCCGGTCGCGTTCGTCGGGCTGGCCGTGCCGCACCTGGCGCGCGCCCTGGTCGGCGCGGACCACCGCTGGACCCTGGCCGTCTCCGCCCTGCTCGGGCCGGCGCTGCTGCTCGCCGCCGACATCGTCGGTCGGCTCGTCGCCCCACCCGGCGAGATCCCGGCCGGGATCGTCACCGCGCTGATCGGTGCGCCACTGCTGGCCGTGCTGGTCCGTCGCGCCCGGGTGGTGACCGCGTGACCACCACCCAGCGCACCTCCGGCCCCTCCGACGCGTCTGACGCCGCCGCCTCGTCCGCCGCCTCCGCCGCCGGCTCGCCCGCCGCCGCCTCCGCCGCCGCCTCGCCCGGTGCCGCCGGCCTGTCGAGCACCGCCGTGCCGTCCGGTGAGTCGATCCGGCTGGCCGGGCGGTCGCTGCTGCGGATCGGCCCGGTCAGCCTGCTGATCCGCCGTCGCGCGGTCCTGGTGGCCGCCGTGCTGACCGTGCTGCTCCTGCTGGCCGTGGTGCTCAGTCTCTCGCTGGGCACCCCGTACGTCGCCCCGGCCGACGTGCTGCGTGCCCTCTCCGGGGCCGGCACCCCGTACGACCTCGTGGTCTTCGACCTTCGGCTGCCGCGCGTCGTGCTGGCCGCCGTGGCCGGCGCCGCCTTCGGCGTGGCCGGCACGCTGATCCAGAGCGTGGCCCGCAACCCGCTCGCCAGCCCGGACGTCATCGGCATCACCCAGGGCGCCGGTCTCGCCGCCACCGTGGCCCTGACCAGCGGAATGGCCGCCGTGCTGGTGGCGCCCACCGCGCTGGTGGGTGGGCTGCTCGCGGCGGCGCTGCTGTTCGCCCTCGGCGCCCGGCACGGGCTGGCGGCACAGCGGTTCGTGCTCGCCGGCGTGGCGGTCGCGTTCGGCTTCCGGGCGCTCACCGAGGTGGTCATGCTCACCGCCGACCCGATCGACGGGCTGCGCGCGCAGATCTGGCTGATCGGCACCCTGGCCGGCAAGGGCTGGACCGAGGCCGCCTGGATCGCCGGCACCCTGCTGGTGCTGCTGCCGGTGCTGGCCTGGGCCGGCTGGGCGCTGAACAGCACCGCCCTCGACGACGACACCGCCCGGGGCGTCGGGCTGCGCCCGGTGGCCCGCCGGATCGGTCTCGCCGGCACCGGTGTGCTCGTCGCCGCGATGGTCACCGCCCAGGTCGGGGCCGTGGACTTCGTGGCGCTGGTCGCCCCGCAGGTGGCCCGCCGGCTGGTACGCGCCGAACGGCCGCCGCTGGTCTGCGCGGCCCTGCTCGGCGCGCTCCTGCTGGTGCTGGCCGACCTGGCCGGCCGGCGGCTGTTCGCACCCACCCAACTGCCCGCCGGGGTGCTGACCGCCGCGATCGGTGGCCCGTACCTGATCTTCCTGCTGCTGCGTGGTCGGCGGCGGTCGTCGTGACGCCTCGAGGAGTCGTGTGATGCTCTCTACCCGCGACCTGGTCGCCGGCTACGACGACCGGACCGTGCTCGACGGGCTCGACCTGGACCTGCCGACCGACGCGTTCACCGTCATCGTCGGCCCCAACGCGTGCGGCAAGTCCACCCTGCTGCGCACGATGGCCCGGCTGCTCAACCCCCGCCGGGGCACGGTGCTGCTGGACGGCACCGCGATCCGCGACCTGCCGACCCGGGAGGTCGCCCGCCGCCTCGGCGTCCTGCCGCAGAGCCCGCTGGTGCCCGAGGGCGTCACAGTGGCGGACCTGGTCGGGCGGGGCAGGCAGCCCTACCAGCGGTGGTGGCGGCAGTGGTCGTCGGAGGACGGCGCGGCGGTGGACCACGCGATGGCCCTCGCCGACGTGACCGACCTGGCCGACCGACCGGTGGACAGCCTCTCCGGCGGTCAGCGGCAACGGGTCTGGATCGCCATGACCCTCGCCCAGGACACCGACGCCCTGCTGCTGGACGAGCCGACCACCTTCCTCGACCTGGCCCACCAGGTGGAGGTGCTGGACCTGCTGCACCGGCTGCGCGCCGAGCGGGGCCGCACCGTGGTCGCCGTGCTGCACGACCTGAACCAGGCCGCCCGCTACGCCGACCACCTGGTCGCGATGCGCGCCGGCGCCGTGGTGGCCGCCGGACCGCCCCGGGAGATCCTCACCGCCGACCTGGTCCGCGACGTCTTCGGGCTGGCCTGTGTGGTCGTGCCCTGCCCGGTGACCGGCGCACCCCTGGTGGTGCCCGCGTACACCGGTGGCACCTCCGCCAGCCCGGTCACCCCCGCCGACGCAGCGATTCCGCTCGCCGGCTCGTACCCCTCGAAAGGACTCTGATGCGTCGTCTCGTCGCCGCTCTCGCCGCGGCCGCCGCCCTCGGCGTCGGACTCACCGCCTGCGGTGAGAGCGACCCGGTCGCCGGCACCACCACCGGGGAGACCCGGGAGATCACCCACGCCATGGGCACCACCAAGGTCCCGGCGGAGCCCAAGCGGGTGGTCGTGCTCGACACCGACAAGATCGACACGGCGCTCTCACTGGGCATCACGCCCGTCGGTGCCGCCACCGCCGGTGAGGCCAAGAGCTGGCCGACCTACTTCGGCGCGGACAAGCTCGCCGGCATCAAGGAGGTCGGGGTGCTCACCGAGCCCGACCTGGAGGCGATCAACGCGCTGAAGCCGGACCTCATCCTGGGCAGCAAGTTCCGCCAGGAGAAGTTCTACGACGAACTGGCCGCCATCGCGCCAACCGTGTTCACCGACAAGGTGGGCATCACCTGGAAGGAGAACCTCCTCCTCGACGGCAAGGCGCTCGGCCGCGAGCAGCAGGCCAAGGACCTGCTCGGCGCGTACGAGAAGCGGGCCAAGGACTTCGGTGCCACCCTCGGCGACCCCGCCGCGCGCAAGGTGTCGATCGTGCGGTTCCTGCCCGGCAACATCCGGGTGTACGGCCCGGACTCGTTCTCCGGCATCGTCATCGGCGACACCGGCCTCGGCCGCCCCGAGCGGCAGATGCTCGCCAACAAGGAGGACAAGCGCTTCGACCTGGTCAGCCCCGAGCGGATCAGCGAGGTCGACGGTGACGTCATCTTCGTGACCGCGTACGGCGACAAGGCCGCCGCCGAGCAGAGCAAGGTGGCTGGCGGAACCCTCTGGAAGGGCCTGGGCGCCGTCAAGGCCGGCAAGGCGTACCCCGTCTCCGACGAGGTCTGGATGACCGGCATCGGCGTCGGCGCCGCCAACAAGATCCTCGACGACCTGGCCAAGTACCTCCCCGCCGCCTGACCCCGCCGGCACCGTCGCGAACGAACCCCAAGATCCGCGCAACGTCAGAGTTCTTGCTGCTTCCCGATCGTGGGAGGCAGCAGCATCCCTGAAGTTGCGCGGATCTTGATGGCGGCGACGGCGGCGGGGTGGGGGTGGGGGTGCGGGCGGGTTAGGCGGCGGTGGACCAGATGGCGCGGAAGGCGGCGGCTTCGCCGGCCAGCCAGCGTTCGATCTGCTCGGGCTTGGCGTCGGTGGGCATGTGGTGGGCCTGGCCACGGCGGACATCCACCAGGACCGGTTCGGCGTGCGGGAGCACCGCGTCCATGTGGCGGGCCATCAGGTGCAGGGTGGCCAGCACCGATTCCTCGCTCGGCGGGGTCTCGTCGAAGTGCAGGCGGACCGCTTCGGCGCGGCCGTCGGCGTGGCGTACACCGAAATGGGGGTTGATCTTGACGGGTAGGTCGCCCAGCATGGCCAGGGCGTCGCGGGTCTGGGCGAGGTCGACGGCGGCCGGCTCGCCGAGGGAGTGCAGCCAGGCCGTGGCGCCGGGAACGAGCGCCTGGTAGAGCGGGCGCCAGCGAGGCTTGACCACGTCGACCACCCCGGTCAGGTGGGTGCCGCCGGTGTGGAAGGCGATGTCGGCCTTGAGTGCCTTGACGAACTGCCCGTGCGGGTTGAAGCCGGACCGGCTGGCTCGCTGCTTACGCAGACCGCCCACGAAGGTCGCCTTGGTGGGGCCGGTGCGGTCGACGTAGCGGGTGAAGCCGAGCAGCGTGGCGTAGGGGGTGAGGGGCGTGGCGGCGGGCGCGGTCACGGGCGTCCTCCCGGATCGTAATCCTGCAGGTCAGGAACTCGATTAGTACATACATTCTAATCGACGGGTCTGACATCGCCCAGCGAAAGAAGGGGTGCGGAAAACGCGACAAAGGGGGCCGTCCGGCGTGCGGACGACCCCCTGCCGAGACGCCTGTTAGAGCTGGCCGACGTCGGTGATCCGGACGACCGCCGCACCGATCTCGTCCGAGGCGGCCAGGTCGACCTCGGCGCTGATGCCCCAGTCGTGGTCACCGTCCGGGTCGTCGAAGATCTGCCGTACGGTCCACCGCTCCCGGCCCTGCTCGATCATGAGCAGCGCCGGGCCGCGGGCGTCCGGCCCGACCCCGATCGAGTCGTACGCCTCGAAGTACGGCCCGAGAGCGTCGGCCCAGGCGTCGTAGTCCCAGCCGTCCTCGGCGTCCAACTCGGCGAGCAGGTCCCAGCGGCGCAGCGCGGCCAGCTCGACGCGGCGGAACAGCGCGTTGCGCACCAGCACCCGGAACGCCCGTGCGTTGCGGGTCACCGCCGGTGGCCGGTCGGCGAGGGCGGCGTGCGCCTGGGCCACCTCGGCCACGTCGGACGGGTTACGCAGCCGCTCCCACTCGTCGATCAGGCTGGAGTCGACCTGGCGGACCAACTCGCCCAACCACTCGATGAGGTCGATCAGCTCCTCGGTCTTGGCGTCCTCGGGCACGGTTTGGCGCAGCGTCTTGTACGCGTCGGCCAGGTAGCGCAGGACCAGGCCCTCCGAGCGGGTCAGCCCGTAGAACTGCACGTACTCGGTGAAGGTCATGGCCCGCTCGTACATGTCGCGGACCACGGCCTTGGGGGAGAGCTGGTGGTCGGCGACCCAGGGGTGCCCCTGCCGGTACATCTCGTACGCGGCCTCCAGCAGCTCGGCCAGAGGCTTCGGGTGGGTCACGTCCTCGAGCAGTTCGAGGCGCGCCTCGTACTCGATGCCCTCGGCCTTCATGGCGGCGACGGCCTCGCCGCGCGCCTTGAACTGCTGCGCGGAGAGGATCTGCCGGGGGTCGTCGAGGATCGACTCGATCACGCTGAGCACGTCGAGCGCGTACGACGGGGACTCGGCGTCGAGCAACTCGATGGTGGCCAGGGCGAGGGGGGAGAGCGGCTGGTTGAGGGCGAAGTCGAGCTGGAGGTCGACGGTGAGCCGGATCCGCCGGCCGGTCTCGTCCGGTTCGGGCAGCTCCTCGACGACCCCGCCGGCCCGCAGCGCCCGGTAGATGGCGATCGCCCGGCGGATGTGCCGGCGCTGTGCGGCCGGCTCCTCGTGGTTGTCGGTGAGCAGGTGCCGCATCGCGGCGAACGCGTCACCGGGCCGGCCGATGACGTTGAGCAGCATCGAGTGGCTGACCTGGAAGCTGGAGGTCAGCGGCTCCGGCTCGGCGTCGACAAGTCGGTCGAAGGTGGGCTGACCCCAGCCGATCGAACCCTCCGGCGGCTTCTTGCGCACCACCTTGCGGCGCTTCTTCGGGTCGTCGCCGGCTTTGGCGAGGGCCTTCTCGTTGTCGATGACGTGCTCGGGGGCCTGCACCACGACCCGGCCGATGGTGTCGTAACCGGCCCGACCGGCCCGCCCGGCGATCTGGTGGAACTCCCGGTTCTTGAGCAGTCGGGTGCGTACCCCGTCGTACTTGGACAGGCCGGTGAACAGCACGGTGCGGATCGGCACGTTGATGCCGACGCCGAGGGTGTCGGTCCCGCAGATGACCTTGAGTAGACCGGCCTGGGCGAGGGTCTCCACCAGGCGGCGGTACTTGGGCAGCATGCCGGCGTGGTGCACGCCGATGCCGTGCCGGACCAGCCGGGAGAGCGTCTTGCCGAAGCCGGCGGTGAACCGGAAGTTGCCGATCGCCTGGGCGATCATGTCCTTCTCGGCGCGGGTCGCGACGTTGACGCTGGTCAGCGCCTGGGCGCGTTCCAGCGCGGCGGCCTGGGTGAAGTGCACCACGTACACCGGGGCCTGCTTGGTCTCCAGCAGCTCCTCGAGCGTCTCGTGCAGCGGCGTCATCGCGTACGAGAAGATGAGCGGGACCGGCCGCTCGGCCGAGCGCACGACGGCGGTCGGCCGCCCGGTGCGCCGGGTCAGGTCGTCGACGAAGCGGGTGGTGTCCCCCAGGGTGGCGGACATCAGGATGAACTGGGCCTGCGGCAGCTCGATGATCGGCACCTGCCACGCCCAACCCCGGTCGGGCTCGGCGTAGAAGTGGAACTCGTCCATGATCACCTGGCCGACGTCGGCCCGGTCGCCCTCGCGCAGCGCCAGGTTGGCCAGGATCTCCGCGGTGCAGCAGATGATCGGGGCGTCGGCGTTGACGCTGGCGTCGCCGGTGAGCATCCCGACGTTCTCGGCGCCGAAGACCTCGCAGAGCGCGAAGAACTTTTCCGACACCAACGCCTTGATCGGCGCGGTGTAGAAGGTCGTGCGGCTGTCGGCGAGGGCCGCGAAGTGGGCCGCGATCGCCACCAGGCTCTTGCCCGAGCCGGTGGGCGTGTTCATGATCAGGTTGGCGCCGGAGACGATCTCGATGACCGCCTCTTCCTGATGCGGGTAGAGGTCGAGGCCGCGCTCCTTCGCCCAGCCGGCGAACGCGTCGAAGAGGGTGTCGGGGTCGGCGCTTGTCGGCAGCGCGGCGGTGAGCGTCATAGCCTGTCCATGGTGCCTGGATCATGCCCCGCTACGCCAACCGGGCCCGCACCGGACCCCGCCCAGACGCCCCGCCGCATGCGGTTAGGGCGTTTCGTCGGTCACCGCCGGCGGTACAGCAGGTCGGCGACCGGCCGACCGGCGGTGATCGCCCGCCGCTCGAACTTCGTCACCGGGCGGTGCGCCGGACGCGGCGCGAAGCCGCCGTACGCGTCCACCAGCTCCGGGTCGGCGTCCAGCGTTGCCTTCATCGCCTCGGCGTACTCGGCCCAGTCGGTCGCGCAGTGCAACACGCCGCCCGGGCGCAGTCGTGACCGCAGCAACGCCACGTGCGTCGGCTGGATGATCCGCCGCTTGTGGTGGCGGGACTTCGGCCACGGGTCCGGGAAGAAAACGTGCACGGCGTCCAACACATCCTCGGGCAAGCCGCTGACCAGGGACAACGCGTCGCCCTGCGCCACCCGCACATTTCGCAGGCCAGCGCGTTCCACCAGGTCGAGGAGGTTGGCGATTCCCGGCGTGTGCACCTCGACCGCCAGATAATCTCGATCCGGGTCGGCGGCGGCCATCGCGGCGGTGCTGTCGCCCATGCCCGAACCGATCTCCAGCACCACGGGCGCCCGGCGACCGAACAGGTCGGCCAGGTCGACGGGCACCACAGGTCCGTCCGGCACATCCAGGCCGTACGCGGGCCAGAGCCGGCTCAGCGCGTCGGTCTGCCGGTCGCTCATCCGACCCCGTCGGGGGTGGAACGTGCGGATCGTCCGGCTCGCGGGCGGGACGGCGGGAGAATGGTCGGTGGCGGTCACAGCGTCCCGAGCCTACGCGACGCCGCCAGCGGATCGGATGTGATGTGCGACCGGAAATGAGAGGATCCAACTGGTACGGCAGGTCGGGTGCGCCACTGCCCGACCCGGCCGCACGGCGTCGAGAGGGGGCATCGTGAGACTGACCCGCGGCGTCGTGACCCTGTCGCTGGTGACCGTGTTCGCCAGCCCTCTGCTGGCCGCCGCGCCCGCGCTCGCGGCGTCCGTGCCGGCGCTCGCGGCGTCCGTGCCCGCCCTGGCGGCACCTGCGCCCGTCCTCGCGGCATTCGCGCCGGAACGCGGCCTCGCCGCTCCTGCCGTGTTCCAGCTCGCCGCCGGCGCTGCGCCGGCCCGGCAGCCGGAAGGGCCGCCCGGTGGCCCGCCCGGTGGGGCGCCTCAACCGCCGTCGCCGGTGGACATCTTCGTCGAGGTCAGTCCCAGCACGGTGCAGCCCGGCTATCTGGTCGGCATCCGGGCCAGTTGTCGGGACAACTCGGTGGGCGCCACGGTGGTCTCCGACGCCTTCGGCGCGGTCGGCGTGCAGCCGCAACGCGGGGTGCTCACCGCCGCGCCGATGGTGCGCGAGCGCACCCGCCCCGGCAACTACCGGGTCAAGCTGGAGTGCCGCGACGGCGAGACCGCCTCGACCATGCTCCAGGTGGTCAAGAAGACGCCGTCCCCCCAGCCCAGTCGCGGTCCCGCCACCGGCTTCGGTGGCGGTGCGGGCGGCATGACCGGCGAGCTGCTGTTGCCCGCCGGTGCGGCACTGACCATCACCGGGCTGATCCTCGCCGTGGTGGCGCTGCGTCGCCCACGTCTGGTCCGTGGCGCTGGGCGCTGAGCCGGCCATGGAGATCTTCCGACCCGCCTCGCCGCCGCCAGGCCCCCGACCGTCTCCCGGCCCCCGCCCGTCGTCGAGCCCTCGCCCCTCTTCCGGGCCCCGCCCGGCGCGTGACGACCGCTCGCCTGCCAACGACCGCCGCGCCCGAGACGACCGGTGGCCGACCGACGACCGGCTTCCGCGTGACGACCGCTCGCCTGTCAACGACCGCCGCGCCCGAGACGACCGGTGGCCGACGGACGACCGCTTCGACGACGATCGCCGCCTGCCGCTGGACGACAGTCCGCTGAGCCCCGAACGTCCGACTGTGGCAGCCCGTCCGCCGACCGCCGTCGCCCCTCGGCGTAGTCGCCCCTCCGGCCGTAGCCCGTGGTCGATACCGCTGGCAGTGGTGCTGGTGTTGGCTGGGGTCTTCGCCACCGGGGCGGGGCTGGGCCGCTCGGTCGGCCCGCTCGACTTCGCCCCCGCCGGCGGTGACCGGCCGGCCCGCAGCGAGTCGGTCGGGTTGTCGGCCAGCCGCCCGGTGCGCCTCTCGGTGCCGGCGATCAAGGTGGCCGCGCCGGTGGCACCGGTCGGGCAGGCGCGCGACGGCTCGATCGCCGTACCACCGTTGGAACGGCACAACGAGACCGGTTGGTACGACCGCGGGCCCACCCCCGGTGAGCCGGGCCCCGCGGTGATCGTCGGGCACGTGGACACGAAGACCGGCCCGTCGGTCTTCTACGACCTGGGCAAGCTGAAGCCCGGCGACCTGATCGAGGTGGCCCGGGCGGACGAGTCGGTGGTGGTGTTCCGGGTCGACACCGTCGAGCACTTCCCCAAGGACCAGCTGCCCGCCGAGCGGATCTACGGCCACGACGGGCCACCCGGGCTGCGGTTGATCACCTGCGGCGGCCAGTTCATCGGCGGGCGCACCGGCTACGCCGACAACGTCATCGCCTTCGCCACCCTCCAGAGTTCCCGCACGTCCTGACCGGCAGTCGCGGCGCTTGATCCACTCGCCTTCATGGAAACCGGGGTAACCACGTCACCCGGACACCCCCGACATCAACGAACCCGAGTGGATCAAGCGCCGGTGGGATCGCACCGGCGGCCCTTCAGTTGCGGCGTCCGCAGGGCGCGCAGCCGTCAGCCCAGGAAGTCGAGGAGTTGACGGCTGGTCTCGTCGGGGGCCTCTTCGGGGATGAAGTGCCCGACCGGCACCGGCTCGCCGCGCACGTCGTCGGCCCACTCCCGCCAGATCGCCATCGGGTCGTCGTAGAGCTTCGCGACCTGGCCGCGCTGGCTCCAGAGGAACAACACCGGGCAGGCGATCTTCCGGTTGCCCCGGTCCGCCTCGTCCTGCTGGTAGTCCACCGTCGCGGCGGCGCGGAACTCCTCACAGATCGCGTGCGCCGGGCGGGGTCGCTGAACTGCTTGACGTACGCCGCCCGTACCTCGGGCGGGAAGGCATCTTTGACCTCGGGCCAGGTGTCGAGCATGAAGTCGACGAGCACTGAGGGCGCTGCCTTGATGAACTGCTCAGGCACCGGCGCCGGTGCCGCCAGGAAGGACCAGACCCAGTAGGAGAGGCTGAACGCCCTGTCCGCGCGGTTGTAGACGTCGCCGATGGGAACCACGTCCATGACGGCCAGTCGGGTGACGGCGTCCGGTTCGTCCAGGGCGAGACGGTACGCGCAGCGGGCCCCACGATCATGGCCGACGAGCCGGAACTGTTGGTAACCCAGAATCCGCATCATCTCGATCTGGTCGCGGGCGATGGCGCGCATGCTGTACGGCTCGTGATCCGAGGTGCTCGGCGGTGTGCCGCTGTCGCCCCAGCCCCGCAGGTCGGTGGCGACGACTGTGTACTTCTCGGCGAGCCGTGGCGCGACCTTGTGCCACATGAGGTGCGTCTCGGGGATGCCGTGCAGCAGCAGAACGGGCGGCCCGCTTCCACCTCGGCGGCCGTGGATCGTCGCGCCCGGCGTCTCGATGTCGAACACGTCGAAGCCATCGAACATGGCCAGAATCCCCCGAACCTTGGCAGGCGCCCCGGGCGAACGGCGTGGCGCGGCTGGCGGGGCGACTGGTGGCCGACTACCGCGCGGGCCGCCTCGACGCTATCAGCGGAGACAGCCGGTCCGGCGCGATTCGACTGTGGTGCCGGCCTGAGCACCTCCGCGGGTGTGGCGGCGCGGTTCCGGCATCCCGGTCAACTCCGCCATCGATCTCCGAACCTCTGGCTTGACCTCAACCAATGTTCAAGTCCTAGCGTCGCTGAGACGACGTGTCGAGGCGGCTCCTAGCCGTCGGACCGCGGCTGATTGGAGACATACGTGCGTGCGATCCAGGTCTCTGCGTACGGGGGTCCGGAGGTTCTGATCCTGGTGGACCTGCCCGATCCGCAGGCCGGGGAGGGGGAGGTCATTGTTCGGGCCGAAGCCGTGGACACGATCTACGTGGAGACTCAGATCCGCAGTGGCTGGGGGGAGAGGTTCGGCGTCACCCCGCCGTACGTGCCGGGCGGCGCAGCGGCCGGAACGGTCGTCTCCACCGGACCGGGCGTCTCCGCGTCCTGGCTCGGCCGCCAGGTCGTCGCGGGTGCCGGGACGCGGGGTTCGTACGCTGAACTGGTTCGGACCAGCGTCGACCGGCTGGTGCCGGTCCCCGACGGTCTGGGCCTGCGGGAAGCGGCTGGTCTCGCACACGACGGTGTGACCGCCATGGGCATCATCGACAGCCTCGGCGTCAAGCCTGGCGACCGGGTGCTGATCCTGGGGGCCGCGGGCGGCATGGGAACGCTGCTCGTTCAGCTCGCCCACGGTCTCGGTGCGCAGGTCGTGGGAGCGGCCCGTGGCGCGGACAAGCTCACACTTGTACGACGGCTCGGCGCCGACGCTGTCGTCGACTACGCCACGGAGGGGTGGGCCGACGCGGTACGCGAAGCCCTTGGTGGTCTGTCCGTCGACGTGCTGCTGGACGGTGTCGGGGGAGATCTGGGCAGCGACGCCTTTCATCTGGTGGCCGACGGCGGGCGGGTCTCGGCCCATGGGGCGGCGAGTGGCACCTTCGCCACGGTGGACCCGCAGAGTGCTCAGGCGCGCGGCGTCGACGTACACGGCATCGCGGACGTCCAGTTCAAGGCGCCGAAGATGGTGCAGCTCGCGAGCAGGGCTCTGACCGAGGCGGTGCAAGGGCGGATACGCCCGGTCATCGCACGCGAGTACCCGCTGTCCTCCGCGGCCGACGCTCACCGCGCGATGGAGGCGCGCTCGATCCCAGGCAAGGCCCTGCTCATTCCCTGAGGCGGGTTGGTCGGAAGCGGTGGCCCGCGACCCGGACCGTTGCCGAGGTCGCAACAACTGTCCGCAGCTTGACTGGGCGATCGAGCTGACTGCCGAAGTGGCTTCGGTCAATCCTTGAAATCGGGGTGTCCCACTGATTCGGACACCCCGATTTCCCTGAAACCGAGTCGATCAAGCGCCGCGAGGGTCAACTAGGGCTGGGGGACGTGCAGGGCCACCTCGAACTCCAGGAGGCTGGCGCCGGTGGCGACCGGGGGGCGGGGCTTGTCGCCGGGCGCGCTCGCGTGCGCGGCGCGGGACGGGCCGGCGGCCCAGGCCTGGTACGCCTCTTCGCTCTCCCACTTCGTGTAGACGAAATAGCGGGTCTCGCCGGCCACCGGGCGGAGCAGTTCGAAGCCGAGGAAGCCGGGGGAGTTCTCCACCGTGCCGGCTCGGGCGGCGAACCGCTTCTCCAACTCCGCGCCGCCGCCGGCCGGGACGTCGATTGCGTTGATCTTCACGACTGCCATCTGCCCACCCTAGCCAGTCAGAACGCCTCGACCGCGGGCACCAGGTCCGCGTCGACAACGATCGGCGCGTGGTCGGAGGGGCCCTTGCCCTTGCGGGCCTCGCGGTCCACGTACGCGGAGCGGACCGCTCGGGCGAACGGCGCGGACGCGTACACCAGGTCGATTCTCATGCCCTTGTTCTGGTGGAACATGCCGGCGCGGTAGTCCCAGTAGGTGAAGGGGTGCGGGCCCTTCATCGGGGTCGGCACCACGTCGGTGAGGCCGAGGTCGCGCAACGCCGCGAGGGCCGCCCGTTCGGCCGGGGTGACGTGCGTCGAGTGGGTGAAGACCGCCGGGTCCCAGACGTCGGCGTCGGTCGGGGCGACGTTGAAGTCGCCGCAGACCGCCAGCGGCAACCCGGCGGCCAGCTCGGCGTCCAGGGCGTCACGCAGTGCCGCGAACCAGGCCAACTTGTACGCGTAGTGCGGGTCGTCCGGCGTCCGGCCGTTGGGCACGTACACCGACCAGACCCGCACCCCGTCGCAGGTGGCGGAGATGGCTCGGGCCTCGGGCTCGGGGAAGCCGGGCTCGTCGGCGAACCCGACCCGGACGTCACTCAGCCCGGCCCGGGACAGGATGGCGACCCCGTTCCACCGGCCGTCGCTGTGGCTCGCCACGGTGTAGCCCAGCTCGCCCACCTCGGTCACCGGGAAGGCGCCGTCCGGGCACTTGGTCTCCTGCAGGCAGACGACGTCCGGCCCGGTGTCGGCCAGCCACTGCAGCAGCCGGGGTAGGCGGGCCTTCACCGAGTTGACGTTCCAGGTCGCCAGGCGCATGCCCCCAGCCTGCCGCATTCGCCCGCGCGACGCTGGTTCAGCTGCCCGGGGTGTCGCCGGGACGGGTCTGTTCGGCCAGGAACCGTTCCAGTTCCGCACCGAGTTCGTCGGCGGTGGGCAGGGGACCGGCGTCCGGGGCGAGCAGGCTCTTCTCGCCCCGACCCCGGGCGAACGCGTCGTACTGCTCCTCCAGGGCCTGGACCAGGGCCGCGGCGTCCTCGGTCTGCGCCACCTGGCGGTCGATCTCGACCCGGACGACCTCGGCGGCCGAGCGCAGCCCGTCGCCGGGCAGCAGCAGCCCGGTGCTGCGGGACACCGAGGTGAGCAGCACCTCGGCGGCGGCCGGGTACTCGGTCTGCGCCACGTAGTGCGGCACGTGGGCGGCGAAGCCGAGCGCGTCGCGGCCCTGCTCGCCGAGGCGGAACTCCAGCAGGTGACCGACGCTGCCGGGCACCTGGACGCGTTGCAGCCAGGGCTCGTAACCGCTGATCAGCTCCGGGCGGGTGGCGTGTGCGGTCACCCCGGTCGGGCGGGTGTGCGGGACCGCCATCGGGATCGAGTTGAGCCCCACGGTGAGCCGGACGTCCAGCCGGGCGGCCAGCCCGGCGACGGCGGCCACGAAACGCTCCCACTGCAGGTCCGGCTCGGGGCCGGTGAGCAGCAGGAACGGGGTCTCGTCGTCGTCGTGCAGCAGGTGCAGCTCCAGCTTGGGCGCGTCGACGCTCTCCCAGTGGTCCTCGACGAAGGTCATCACCGGTCGTCGCGACCGGTAGTCGAAGAGCTGGTCGACGTCGAAGGTGGCGATCGGCCGACCCTCCAGCGAGGTGAGCAGCTGCTCACGCGCCAGTCGGCTGGCGTTTCCGGCGTCCACGAACCCGGTGAGGGCCTGGATCAGGACCGGCTGCCCGAGGTCGGGCAGATCGTCGGTGAGCTGGTAGAGCTCGTGTGGGTCGAGCACCGGTGCGGACCTCCCTGAAATGTGCCTGCGGGGCGCGCTCGCGACGGAGGGCACCCGTTCGGGCAACGTACCCGCCATCCTGGTGCATTCCTGCGCCGGGCGATCCGTTGGGCGGGTGGTGGGCATGACCGGACCAATCGGTTGTTTGTGCCAGCCGGTTGAGCCGCCTGGCCGATCGGTTGAGGGGCGGTTCGGCCCAAAGGCCGAGTTTGTCGATCATGTCAGGCCGGGTGGTTGAATGTCCGGCTCTGCGACTTCTGTGGCGGTCCGCGCGCGGCACCCGCTTCATCCGGTACGCGAGGTCCGTTCCCCGGGCGGGTCGACCCGCCCGGGGCGTCCACCGGTACCCGTCGAATCTGTGTCGAGGACCACGTGATCACCGTGCGTGATCGGGCTCTCGGCCTGCCTAGCCTCGGCTGATGCGTGACGACGACACCCTCGACGAGACGTACGCCCCGAGCACCCCCACTGCCGATACGGAGGATGGCGCCTCAACCGAACGGACAACCGCCGCGAGCCGGCTCCGGGCGTACGCCCGGGACCTGACCGGTCGACGCCGGGCACAGCTGGCGCTGGCGACGGGCGTGGTGTGCTGCCTCGGTCTGACCGCCGTCGTCCAGGTCCGCGACGAGGACGCCGGAGCGACGACCCGGGGCGGATCGCCCTCCAGCGCCGAGCTGGCGCAGCGCGCCGAGCAGCAGGGCGCCTCCCGCTCCCTCGACCGCCCGGCCGCCCCGAGCACCTCCGCCGCCGCCCCCACGGCAAGCCCCGCCGACCCGGACACCAGCGCGCCGGCCCGCAAGGTCGCCCCGGCTCGCCCGACCGATCCGGCACCCGTCGCCGGGCTGGACGAGGACCAGATGGAGAACGCCGAGGCGATCGTCCGTACCGGCCGCAAGATGGGTGTGCCACGCCGGGGTCTGGTGATCGCGGTGGCCACCGCCATGCAGGAGAGCAATCTCTACAACGTGGCCAGCGGCGTGCTGCCCGAGTCGCAGGACTATCCGCACCAGGGCGTTGGCTGGGACCACGACTCGGTCGGGTTGTTCCAGCAGCGTTCCAGCAGCGGCTGGGGCCCGGTGGGGCGGCTGATGGACCCCGAGTTCGCGACCCGGCAGTTCCTCAGCGCGCTGGAGCAGGTGCCCGGCTGGCAGCGGATGCGGCTCACCGACGCCGCCCAGGCGGTGCAGGTCTCCGCGTACCCCGAGCACTACCAGCAGCACGAGTGGCGGGCCACCCGGGTCGTCGACGCCATCGTGCCGGCGGGGCGGTAACCTACCGCCCACTATGGACGGTCAGGGTTGAGGCTGTCGCATCCCGGGTACATGTGTTGCGGGTACGGGGTACACATGACTGAGGGATCGTCGACAGGAGGACGTTATGTCACTGATGCAGCGGATCAGCGCGTTTTTGAAATCACCGAAGGGGCAGCAGATGGTCGACCGGGGCCGTCGCGAGATGGCCAAGCCGGGCAACCAGCAGAAGCTGAAGGGGTTGGCAGCGCGGTTCTCCAACCGCCGCCGCTGACCGCTCCATCGGCCGCCCTGTCCGCCGTTTCCACCCCTGGGGAGACCTGGTGACCGACACCCCGCCCGTCGGCGGTCAGCCCGCCGCCCCTACTCCGCAGCCGTCCGTCGACCTGCCGGCCGGGCCGGTGGACGCCCCCGAGGGTCCGCCGGCCCGACTCTGGGACCGGATGCGTGACGACCCGCAGTACGCGCCGGAGCACCTTGCCCTGGAGGCGGTGCGCCGCCTCGGGCCGGAAGCCGTGCAGTGGGCCGCCCGGGCCCGGGCCGAGCAGCCCGGGGTGTCCGCCGATGTGCTCGCCGACCAGGCGGCCCGCAAGTTCGTCAACCTGGCTCGGCTCTCCGGCGCGGTTTCCGGCGCGGCCGGGCTGCCCGGCGCCGTGATCGACGTGGGCGTGCTGGCCTGGACCCAGGCGCGGATGGTGCTGCACATCGCCGCCGCGTACGACGTCGACCCGCTGCACAGCGATCGGGCCACCGACCTGCTGGTGCTCCAGCGGGTGCACAAGGTCGCCGAGAGCGCCCGGCTGGCGCTCGGCGTGGCCGCCGGCCGGGAACGCGCCGACGCGCTCTTCGGCCTGGGCGGCCAGCGTCCGCTCGGTCGGGTCATGCTGCAACTCGGCATCCGGCTGGCCCAGATGGCCGGTGTCCGGGCCGCGAAGCGGATGGTCGCCAAGATCGTCCCCGGTGCGGCCATCGTGCTCGGCACCTGGGCCAACTCGTCGGCTACCAAGGACCTCGCCCAGCGGTCCCGGGCCCTCTACCGCTCCCGTGGCAGCGTCGTCCCGGAGCCGCGCCAGCCCTGACGTGCGTCCCGGTCCTCAGCTGGCCAGGCCGGAGGAGCGCCAGGTGACCTCGGCGATGCGGCCCTGGCCGGTGGCGTTGGGGTGGAACCAGTCCAGCGGGTTGAGCAGATCCAGCGTGAACCGGACCTTGTGCAACGCGCCGCCGTCGTGCCGGCACCGGGACCCGTACGCCCGGCAGGCCGCCGTCAACTCGGCGTTGTAGGCGGCGATCCGATCCCGGACGGCGGCCCGGCGCGCCCGGTCGGCGGGGGCGGTCGAGGTCGCCTCGGCCAGCAGGGCCGGGCAGATGCCGCCCCGCCGCCACGCGCGGGTCGCCCGGGCGTCGTCGTGCCCGACCTCCCAGAGCCGGTACAGGTCGGGGATGCTCACCACCAGCACCCGGGCCTTCGGCCGGCCGGTCCGCAGAACCCGCAGCCCCTGGTCGACGTCGGCCCGGAACTGCTTCACCGGCGTCATCGCGTCCACTCCGCCCCGGCAGACGTCGTTGGCGCCGATCAGCACCGTGACGTAGTCGGCGCGGTCGCGTACCGCCGCCTGGGCCTGACCGGCGAGAGCGTCCGCGCGGGCGCCGGGACGGGCGTGGTTGTACCTCCGGTCGCGGATCGCCGAGTTCTGGTCCAGCAGCCGTCGGTAGTGGCTCTGCACCCGCAGCCCGTCCCCGGTCGACCAGGAGTTGCGCTCGCAGGAGGTGAGCACCAGGCAGGAGGCGAAACCGGTGCTGATCGAATCGCCGAGGGCGGCGATGCCGCCGGGCCCACCCGACGGCGGGGCGCTCGTGGTGGGGCGGGGTGTCGCCGAGGTGCCACCCTCGCAGGCCAGCGCGACCAGCGCCGCGAGACAGGCCAGGGCGGCAACCCAGCGTCGAGGCATGACGTCTCCCGTTCCGCAGCACAGAGCGACAGCGCGGTAACTCTATGCGCAGGACGCGGTGTGCCGGGAAGTTGCTGTCGGGTATGCGGCAGAGCGCCGACACGGAAGCCGTCGAGGTGCTATGCGTCCCGCCAGGGTGCCGGCTGGCCGTGCAGCCACCAGTGCAACGCCCGGGTGATCCGGGGCAGCACCAGGTAGGTCATCAGCGGGGTCAGGCAGAGCGTCATCAGGAGCACCCGGGCCGCCAGCGGCACCGCGTCGAGGAAGCGGCTCGTCAGCAGGGTGGCGGTCAGGCTCAGCGGGAAGAACGCCAACCAGATGGTCACCGCCTGCTTCCAGCGGGGCGGCGACGCGGGCGCGACCGGCTCCACCGGGTCCACCGAGTGCTCCAGCGGCCTGTCGAACCAGCCCTCGATCCCGGTACGCCGCTCCACCCGGGTGTGCTCGACGATGCCCTGCGCCGAGCTGAGCCACCAGTGCCGCTGCGGCGACTCCTCCCACCGGCGCAGCGTCTCGGCGTCGGCGAAGCGGTAGAGCATGTGCCACTCCGGCGAACCGGGGCCGCTCTGCACCCAGCCGGCGCCCAGGAACCCGGGGAACGCCTCGGCCAGCGCGGTGCCGGCCCGCATCCAGGCCACCATCTCGCTGGCCCGGTCGGGGTCGACGCGGCGGGCGATGGAGACGGTCACCGGCACGGTGAGGGTCATTGACATGCGCTCATCCTCCGGCCGGCGGGGCCGCGGCGCGAACGGATGTGCCGGAGCACACCGGCGCGGCCGGGTCCGCCCGCGCGCCGTACCGGTTAAGCCGGCCGATCGGGGGTAGATCGGTGGGTATGACGAGATCGCAGCCTCGGCGTGCCCGTGGCACGGTCGGCCACGCGAACAGCGCGCTGAACCTCCGGCTCACCCTCGCCAGCTTCGGCCTGGTGATCATGGTGGTCTTCGCGGTGCTGGCGTTCTGGGCCGGTATCGCCTGGCTCGGCGTACTCTGCGCGATCTTCGCCGTGGTCGCCGTGGTCGACCTGGTCGTGATCCAGCGCCGCCGCGCCGCCCGCCGCCGCGAGGAGCCGGGCGTACGACACTCGCTGTTCGAGTGACAGGAGGACGAGATGCCCCACATCGCCACCACCAACCCCGCCACCGGCCAGGTGCTCAAGACCTATGAGGCGATGTCCACCGAGCAGCTCGACGGTGCCATCGAGCGCACCGACCTCGCGTTCCAGCAGTTGCGGGAGACGACAGTCGACCAGCGCGCCCGGTGGATGAACGCCGCCGCCGACCTGCTCGACGCCGAGCGCGACGAGATCGCCCGGATCATGACCACCGAGATGGGCAAGACGTACGCCGCGGCGCAGGCCGAGGTGACGAAGTGCGCCACTGCCGCCCGCTTCTACGCCGACAAGGCCCCCGCGTTCCTCGCCGACGAGCCGGCCGACGCCGACGCGGTGAAGGCGACCCGGGCGTTCATCCGTTACCAGCCGATCGGCGTGGTGCTCGCTGTGATGCCGTGGAACTTCCCGCTCTGGCAGGTGATGCGCTTCGCCGCGCCAGCGCTGATGGCCGGCAACACCGGGCTGCTCAAGCACGCCTCGAACGTGCCGCAGACCGCGCTGCTGCTGGAGGACGTGTTCCGCCGCGCCGGCTTCCCCGAGGGGGCGTTCACCACCGTGCTGGTCGGCTCGGACGCCGTCGACCGCATCCTCAGCGACCCCCGGGTACGCGCCGCGACGCTCACCGGCAGCGAACCCGCCGGCCGCTCCATCGCCCAGATCGCCGGACGGGAGCTGAAGAAGACGGTCCTCGAACTCGGCGGCAGCGACCCCTTCGTGGTGATGCCCTCGGCCGACGTGGACCGGGCCGCCGAGGTCGCCACCACCGCCCGCTGCCAGAACAACGGCCAGTCCTGCATCGCCGCGAAGCGGTTCATCGTGCACACCGACGTCTTCGACGCGTTCGCCGAGAAGTTCGCCGCGAACATGGCCGCACTCCGGGTCGGCGACCCGATGGACCCGGACACCGACGTCGGGCCGCTGGCCAGCGAGCGGGGCCGCGACGAGGTGCACGCCCAGGTCCGCGACGCGGTGGACAACGGCGCGACGGTGCTCTGCGGGGGCGAGCGGCCGACCGGTGACGGCTGGTTCTACCCGCCGACGGTGGTCACCGACCTCACCCCGCAGATGCGGATGTGGTCGGAGGAGGTCTTCGGCCCGGTCGCCGGCCTGTTCCGGGTGTCGTCGTACGAGGAGGCCATCGCTGTCGCCAACGGCACCAGCTTCGGGCTCGGCTCGAACGCCTGGACCCGCGACCCGGCCGAGCAGGAGCGCTTCGCCACCGACCTGGACGCCGGCAACGTCTTCATCAACGGGATGACCACCTCCTACCCCGAGTTGCCGTTCGGTGGCGTGAAGAACTCCGGGTACGGGCGCGAGTTGTCGGCGCTGGGCATGCGGGAGTTCTGCAACACCAAGACGGTCTGGGTGGGCGAGGGCGCCGCCTCGGCCGGCGCCGGCGCGCACGCCGAATAGTTCGCGGTGCGGCACGCGTCAGCCGGCGCCGTCGTGGGTAGGAAGTGTGCCCATGACGTCGTTCGGGTTTCACGCCTCCCATGAGCAGATCGGTCCGCGCGCCCTGTTGGAGGCGGTGATGCACGCCGAGCGGGCCGGCTTCGACGCCGCCATGTGCTCCGACCACTTCTCCCCGTGGAGCGCCCGGCAGGGCGAGTCCGGCTTCGCCTGGTCCTGGCTCGGCTCGGCGTTGCAGGCCACCGGTATGCCGTTCGGCGTCGTCAACGCACCCGGTCAGCGCTACCACCCGGCGATCATCGCGCAGGCGATCGGCACCCTCGGCGCGATGTACCCGGGCCGGTTCTGGGCCGCGCTGGGCACCGGCGAGGCCAGCAACGAGCACATCACCGGCGACCCGTGGCCACGCAAGGACGTGCGTTCCGCCCGGCTGCGCGAGTGCGTCGACGTGATCCGCGCCCTGCTGGCCGGCGAGGAGGTCAGCCACGACGGGCTGGTCCGGGTGGATCGCGCCCGCCTGTGGACCCGCCCCGAGCAGCCGCCCGCACTTGTCGGCGCCGCCGTCAGCGTGGCCACCGCCCGCTGGTGCGCCGAATGGGCGGACGGGCTGATCACCGTGAACGCCCCGGTGGCGCACCTCCGCGAGATGATCGACGCGTACCGGGACGCGGGCGGGCGTGGACCACTGCACCTGCAGGTGCACGTCTCCTGGGCGCCGGAACAGGCACAGGCCGAGGCGATCGCGTACGACCAGTGGCGCAGCAACGTCTTCCCCCCGCCGGTCTGCTGGGACCTGGAGACCGCCGAGCACTTCGACGTGGTCTCCGCCGACGTGCCGGCGCAGCGCGTCGCCGAGGTGGTGAACGTCTCCTCCGACCTGGGCCGGCACGTCGGCTGGCTGGAGGAGTACCTGGAACTCGGCTTCGACCAGATCGCCCTGCACCACGTCGGGCAGGAGCAGCGCGGATTCATCGACGCGTTCGGCGCGGAGGTGCTGCCGAAGCTGCGCCCGGGCGGCTGAGCAGAGCGGTGTTCACGTACCCCTAGGCTCGTACCCCATGGAAAGCCTGTTCCCGGTCGTCGTCTTCCTGGCGATCGCCACCCTGGGCGCCGCGTTGGCCCGCCGGCTCGGCCTGCTCGCGCCGATCGTGCTGGTCGTCCTCGGCCTGGCGCTCTCATTCGTGCCGGGCTTCCCGCAGGTGCACCTGGAGCCGGAGCTGGTGCTGATCGGCATCCTGCCGCCGCTGCTCTACGTGGCCGCGCTGGAGACCTCGGTGCCGGCGTTCAAGAACAACATCCGGCCGATCCTGCTGCTCGCGGTCGGCCTGGTGTTGTTCACCG
Source organism: Micromonospora sp. SD19 (assembly GCF_054462275.1). NCBI lineage: Bacteria > Bacillati > Actinomycetota > Actinomycetes > Micromonosporales > Micromonosporaceae > Micromonospora > Micromonospora sp. SD19. The sequence continues at coordinate 259,774 of NZ_JBTLMN010000006.1, read as the reverse complement.
CGTTCGTGGTCGGGTTGGTGCTGCACCTGCTGTTGCCCCAGGTGCCGTTCGCGATCTGCCTGGCCCTCGGCGCGGTGGTCGCCCCACCGGACGCGGTGGCCGCCACGGCCGTCGCCCGCCGGGTCGGGCTGCCCCGCCGGGTCGTCACCATCCTGGAGGGCGAGAGCCTGGTCAACGACGCCACCGCCCTGGTGCTGCTGCGGGTTGCGACGATGGCCACCGTCGGCTCGGCCGTCGGCACGGCGGAGGTCGCCGTCGAGGTGCTGCGGGCCACCGGCGGCGGCATCCTGATCGGGGCGCTCGGGGCGCTGGTGTTCGGCTTCCTGCACCGGCGCATCACCGACCCGCTGCTGGACAACGCGCTGTCGCTGATCATCCCGTTCGCGGTGGTGTTCACCGCCGAACACCTGCACGCCTCCGGCGTGGTCGCGGTGGTCGTCACCGGTCTGGTGCTCGGCCACAAGCTGCCGCAGCTGCTGTCGGCGGCGTCCCGGTTGCAGATCGGCGCGTTCTGGCGACTTGTTCGATTCCTGCTGGAGGGCCTGGTCTTCCTGCTGGTCGGGCTCCAACTGCGGGACGTGCTACGCGAACTCGACGAGCCGATCGGCTCGCTCACCCTGATCACCCTCGCGGTGCTCGCCACCGTCTTCCTGACTCGGTTCGTCTGGCTCTTCCCGGCCACCTACCTGGCCCGGTTGGTCCCCCGGGTCCGCCGCCGTGACGCCCGGCCGTCGCCGAAGGTCCCGATCATCATCGGCTGGGCCGGCATGCGCGGCGTGGTCACCCTGGCCGCCGCGCTCGCGCTGCCGCTGACCCTGGCCGGCGACGAGCCGTACCCCAGGGCGTTGTTCATCTGGCTGGCCTTCGCCGTGATTGTTTTCACCCTGGTCGGGCAGGGCGCCACCCTGCCACTCGTCGCACGCCGGTTGAAGCTGCCGCCGGACGACGCGGTGCAGGACGCGCTCTCCGCGGCCGGGGTGCAGCAGCAGGCCAGCAGGGCCGCCCAGGGCCGCCTGGACGAGTTGGCCGACACCGCCCCGGACCCGGTGGTGGCCCGGCTGCGCCGAGCGGTGGAGGACCGCACCAACATGGCGTGGGAACGACTCGGCGGCGACGAGCGGGAGACCCCGTCGCAGGCGTACGGTCGGCTGCGACAGGAGATGATCGACGCCGAGCGGGAGGTGTTCCGGGCTGCCCGGGACTCCGGTCGGATCCCTGAGGAAGTGCTGGTGCAGGCCTACCGCGACCTGGACCTGGAAGAGTCGTTGCTGCGAGAGGTTGAGAAGTGAGCTGTCAGCACCTGACCGAGGCCGGTGCCGCCGAACCACGCACCCCCGACGAGTGCGCCGACTGCGTCGCCATCGGCGACACCTACTGGGTGCACCTGCGCACCTGCCTCAGCTGCGGGCAGGTCGGCTGCTGTGACTCGTCGCCCAATCAGCACGCGAGCAAGCATTTCGCGTCCACCGGCCACCCGGTGATCCGCTCGGCGCAGCCGGGCGAGGCCTGGCGGTGGTGCTACGTCGACGAGGAGATCGGCTGAGCGCTGGCCGGAAGCGGCTCGGCGCGGTTCGTCAGGGCCCGTCGGGTCAGCGGCGGCACGATCAGCCCGGTGACCGCGAGCAGCCCGGCCAGGACCGACCAACCGATCGGACCGACAGGGTGTGCAGCCGACCAGGCGGCGGCAGCGGCGACAACGACCGCCAGCGGCCGCGGAATCCCGCGGAGGTGCCCATCCACCGACCCTAGAACCGTCACGTGCACCCCGATGCCCCGCACAGCGCGGCGCCCGTCACGTCCGTAGCCAGAACATCTGACTCCCGTGAGCGGTGGCGGCCGTCCTACGCGGCTGCCTGATCGGAACTGACGAACCAGGCACCCGACCTGACATCGACAGGCTGCGCCAACTTCTCCACCATGGACCGAAAATAGAACAGGCGTACGACAGTTTTGTGCCGGCCGCAGTGTGCTGCCGGAGGTTTCGAAGGTCCAGTCCAGCGTCCGATGCAAGCCCGTCTCACGGGACAACGTGGTCCGCCAGCCGTTCCGTGGCGAGGCAGGAGACGAGGCAGCGTTCCTTCGCGTCGCCGTTGAGCCGGGCGGTCCAGTCGGTGAGGCCGCCGTCGCCGATCTCCAGGTCGCCGCCGAGGAGGGTGATCCGAAGGGCGCAACCGGTGTAGTAGCCGCGAGCGCGGGTGCGTTCCGGCTCGTCAACGAGCGGCACGCCACCCCCGTCGAGTGCTGGTCGGACGGTGTCGGCCAGCCGTTCCCGGACGACGTCGTCGTCGAAGGTCGTGACGTGCAGCTGCGGTGCGGCGTCCGGTGCCAGCTCGGCGAGAACGGTCCGCCAGTAGGTGAGGTGGCGGGTCAGCAGTCGGGCCTGGGTGTCGCCCGAGCCGGTGTCCCGGGCGCTGGACACCAGGGCGAAGAGCCGGAAGTGCGCCGACGTCCCGGCGCCGAAGTCCTGCGCCCGCAGCACCCGGTGGACGGCGGCCAGGTGCACCTCGCTCTGCCGACGGCGACGCACCGCGGCCTCGACCGCGAGGGCGTTGGTGGGGTCGCTCAGCACCTCGCTGGCGCGCATCGTGGTGACGATCCTGTTCTGGCCGCCCCGGGCGACCGCCGAGCAGGTGCCGACCGGTACGACCGGCGACAGCTCCACACCGGAGACGTCGGCGGGCAGCATCTGCCACATCCGGGCCTCCAGCCGAGCGAGGACGCGGGGATCCGCGCCGGACGGGCGGACGAAACGGTCCTCGCGCCAGCGGCGTACCACCTCCGACGGGCGTACCGCCGCCGCCCGGTCGCGGGCCACCGCCAACAGCAGAGTCCGCAGGTCCGCCCCGGACAGTCCGGCCAGCGCGGCCCGCGTCCCTGCCGGCATCGCCGCCCACACCCGACGCTCCGCACCGGCCAGTTCGTCGCCATCCATGGGCCTCACAGTGGCTGACGCCGCCCTACCGCTCCACCGGTTTTGCCGCCGGTCCGGTGATTCATCCACGTCATCAGCTCGACAGCGCCGCCGAGAGGGTCACCGAGTGCCGGCAACCCCACCTAGGCTCCAGCGACACCGCGACCGCGCGACAGCGACAGCGACAGCGGCAGCGCCCTCAGCGACCGCGACGAGGAACGGGGACAAACATGATCAGCACGGTCTTCTTCGATGTGGGCGGCACCATTCTCGACGAGTCCCGCGAGTTCGCCGACTGGGCCGACTGGCTCGGCGTGCCCCGACACACGTTCTCGGCGGTCTTCGGCACGGTGATCGCCAGGGGGCTGGACTATCAGGAGGTGTTCCGGGTCTTCCGGCCCGACTTCGATCTCACCACCGAGCTGGCCCGTCGGGAGGCCGCCGGCCGGCCGGAGTCGTTCGCCGAGGAGGACCTGTACCCGGACGCGCGTGAGTGCCTGACGTCCTTGAAGGACCAGGGCCTGTTTGTCGGCCTGGCCGGCAACCAGCCGGCTCACGCGGAGGCGACCCTGCGCGATCTCGACCTTCCTGTGGACGTGATCGGCACGTCGCACCGGTGGGGCGTGGCGAAGCCGGCACCGGCGTTCTTCGAGCGGGTTGTCGACGCGGGCGGCGGGGTCGCGTCGTCGATCCTGTACGTCGGGGACCGACCCGACAACGACGTCCGCCCGGCCCTGGAGGTTGGCATGAAGGCGTGCCTGATCCGGCGGGGTCCGTGGGGGTACATCCTCGACCCCTCCGAGGTGGCCGAGCGGTGCCTGTTCCGGATCGACTCGCTTGTCGAGTTGCCGAGCCTCGTCGCGACGCACAACGCGGCCGGCGGTTGACCCGCCGACCGCGTGTTCGTGCCGTCCTGGTGGCCGCCTTCCCCGGGCGGCCACCAGGACGGGGATCAGGTCAGCGAGCAGGCCGCGCCGTTGACGGTGATCAGGCCAGGGCTCGGGTTGGCGCCGCCGCTGGTCGTCGCATTGAAGCCGAACATCACCGAGCCGCCAGGCGCGATCTTGGCGTTGTGCGACTCGTTGCGCGCGGTCACCGTCGCGCCGGACTGGGTGACCTTCGCCAGCCACGCCTCGCGGACCCGCTGACTGCCGGTGAACGCGAAGCGCACGTTCCAGCCGTTGACGACGGTGGACCCGGTGTTGCGGATGGTCAGCTGGGCGGTGAACCCGGTGCCGCCCTGCCAGGCGCCGTAGTTGGTGTACGCCACCGAGCAGGTGGTGGCCGGTACCGCGCCGGCGTCACCCTGGTCGGCCAGGAACGAGGCGATCCAGGTCAGCGCCGAGTTCCAGTTGATCGCCACCTCGTTGGTCGAGTACGAGTTGATGTCGTCGACGTAGCAGAACATCGGCTCACAGCCAGCCAGCAACTGCGCCACGAACGGGTCCTGGAGGGCCGCGTTCGGGCCACCGGCGAGGGAACCGGCCGGCGGTCGGGGCAGGCTCGGGTCGAGCTGGTGGCCGAAGATCCGACTGTGCTGGTTCTCCGCGGCGTGCTCGCCCCACCCGGTGACGTAGGAGATGTTCAGGGCGTTGCGACCGAGGATGTAGTCCATCGCCTGCACGGCACCGTCGCGGTAGGCGGCGTTGCGGGTCAGGTCGAACGCGGTGGCCAGCACCACGGCGTTGTTGATGACGTTGCTGTTGCCGCCCCAGAAGTAGCTGTTGGCGTCACCGGGCATCGGCAGCCCGTACGCCTGGCGGCGCAGCTCGGCCAGGTACGTGTCGGCCGCGGCCGTGACCGACGCGCGGACCCGGGCCAGATCGGCGGCGGGCAGCCCGTTCGGCACGGTGGCCAGGTCGAGGCGGCCCAGCGCGGCGACGCTCTGCCAGCCGAAGCCCCGCGGGTCGAACACGTTGCCGGTGTGGTGCGGTGAGGCGGTCAGGTCGGCCAGGTAGGTCTGCGCGCCGGTGGTCAGATACAGCTCGGCCGCCGCCCAGTAGAACTCGTCGGTGACGTTGCTGTCGTCGTACGCGCCGCCGCCGGTGCCGTCGGTCGGGCTGGCGTACACCGCGGGGTGGGCCTTGGCGGCGGCGTAGGCCGTCTTCGCGGCGGTGTCGCAGCGGGCCGCGAAGGTCGCGTCGTACGGGGCGAAGAGCCGGGCGCACTGGGCGGCGGTGGCGGCGAGGTTGAGGGTGGCCGCCGTCGACGGTGCGTGCAGCTCGCGCGGCTGCGGGTCGTCCTGCGGGGCGAGCGGCAGCCCGGTCCAGTTCTGGTCGTGGATCTTGTGGTGGACCATGCCGGCGAGCGGCTTGCCGGCGGGCACCTGCATGCGCAGCAGGAACTCCAGCTCCCAGCGGGCCTCGTCGAGGATGTCCGGCACCCCGTTGTCGCGCTCGGGCACCCGCAGCGTGCCGTCGGCGAGTTCGGCGCCGCCGTTGGCGGTGGCCGCCGTCTTGGTCCGCTCGAAGGTGTTCAACAGCTGGTAGGTGGCGATGCCGCCGTTGACCACGTACTTGCCGTGGTCGCCGGCGTCGTACCAGCCGCCACGCACGTCCAGCGAGTAGTCGCAGACCCCCGGCTGGCAGGGCACGTTGGTGTCGCCCTGGTTGGGTGCGACGCCGAGGTGGCCGGCGGGTCGGGCGTACTCGTCGCCGATCAGGTCGCCGTCGATGGCGATGCCGCTGCGCTGGGCGTAGAAGAACTGCAACGAGTCGGAGCGCAGCTGGTCGTAGAGGGCGCCGGAGACGTCGAACGGGTGGCTGGTCTCGCCGTCCACGGTGAGCGTGAGCCCGGTGCCCGGGGTGCGGTAGTTGGAGAAGTCGACGGTGTGCACGTTCTGCCCGGAGGCGGCGTCGACACCGCGAGCGGTGGTGGTGCCACTGGCCACGACGGCGCCGGCGGCGCTGCGCAGCTGCCAGGGCAGCGCTTCGGTGGCCTCGGTGACGACTGTGGCGTTCTTCGGGCCGCCCGGCAGGTAGCCGACCTGGTTGACGCGCACCCGTGGCCCGGTGTCCGGCACGTACGGCTCGGGCGGCTCGCCGCCGCGCAGCGAGACGTCGTCCAGGCAGATGGTCTGCGCCTGGGCGGCACCGCCGACCTGGAAGATCAGTTGGGCGTTGGGGTTGGTGTCCGGGACGGTGAAGGTCTGCTCGACCCGCTGGGCGGTGCCGGTCGCCGTGGCGTCCACCGCCGCGTACGTGGTGTAGGGGGCGCTGCCGAGCTGCAACACGGCCTTGACCGCGGCGCCGGGGGTGGCGGAGACATCGAAGCCGAGGGTGTATTCGGCGCCGGCGATCAGCGGTACGCCGTCCTGGCCGATGCCGGCGTCCCACGGGTTGGCCAGCCCGCCCGCCACGGTGGTGCAGAGCCGGCCGTCGGTGACCGCCAGCGGGCCGGTGCCGAAGGAGAACCAGGGGCTCACCCCGGCGCTGAAGTCGCCGTTGTCGATCTGCTCGGGGGCGTCCGGTGGTGGGTCGGCGTGGGCCGCGCCGGCGCCCGCGCCGGTGAGGGCCAGAGTGGTCGCCGCAGCCAACAGGAGGCGGCGTCGGGATGGCGTCACGGGGAGTCCTTCCGGGACGGGAAGTGGGACGTGGTGGTGGCACTGTGGGGCGACGAATTCTGGGAGCGCTCCCAGTTGTCGGCTCGATGTTTCCAGCGTCGGTACCTCATGTCAATTGATCTGATTGGATGGGTTCCGGCGTGCGACGAGGGCGGTCACCCCGGCGGGTGCTCCGCGACGCGCCGCCACCCGAACGTGAGATTGGCCGCGCCACGCGCCGTCGTCCTGATCTCCTAGAGACAACTGCGCCCTTCGCCTGGCAGGCTGCCTCCCATGACCCTGAAGCTGCGTTCCGTAGGAACGAGCGACCGTGGGCTGATCCGCAGCGGAAACCAGGACGCCCTGCACGCCGGCACCTGGCTCGTCGCCGTCGCCGACGGCATGGGCGGGATGGCCGCCGGCGACCTGGCCAGCGCCCTCACCATCGACGCGGTCGCCCCGCTGGACGTCGAGACACCCGAGGACGCCCTGGTGGCCGCGCTGGAAGGCGGCATCGCGCTGGCCACCTCCCGGATCCGGCAGGCGGTCGCCGAGGATCCTGAGCGCCAGGGCATGGGCACCACGCTGACCGCCCTGCTCTTCGCCCGTACCGGCAGCTGCCTGGCCCTCGCGCACGTCGGCGACTCCCGCGCCTACCTGTTCCGTGAGGGCGTGCTCAAGCAGGTGACCCGGGACGACACGTTCGTCCAGATGCTGGTGGACCAGGGTGTGATCACCGCCGACCAGGCCAGCAGCCACCCGCGCCGCGCCGTGGTCACCCAGGCCCTGCAGGGTGACGAGGTCTCCCCGTCGTACGCGACGATGGTGCCCCGGGCCGGCGACCGGTGGCTGTTGTGCAGCGACGGCCTCTCCAACGTGGTCCGCCCGGACACCCTCACCGAGGTGCTCGGCGGCTATCCGGACCGGGGCGCCTGCGCCAGCAAACTGATCGACCTGGCCCTGCACGCCGGCGCGCCGGACAACGTCACCGTCGTGGTGGCCGACGTGGTCGAGGAGTAGGCCGGCGCTCAGCGTCGACGTGGCGTGGCGTGCCGGGTGGGCGTCGCCGTGGCCGGGTCCTCCGGCCACGGGTGCCGGGGATAGCGCCCGCGCAGCTCCGAGCGGACCTGCGGGTAGCCGGTGCGCCAGAACGACGCCAGATCGGCGGTGACCGCCACCGGCCGGCCGGCGGGGGAGAGCAGGTGCAGCAGCACCGGCACCCGACCGTCGGCGATGCGGGGGGCCGCCGGCCAGCCGAACGTCTCCTGCAGTTTCACGGCGAGCACCGGCGCGGCCGGGTCGCCGTAGTCCAGCCGGATCCGGGAGCCGCTGGGGACGTCGATCCGCTCCGGGGCCAGCTCGTCCAGGCGGGCGGCCTGCGCCCAGGGCAGCAGCCGGCGCAGCGCCGACGGCACGTCCACCCGGGCCAGGTCGGCCCGGCGTCGCGCGGCGGCCAGCTCCGGGCCCAGCCAGCTCGGCGCGGCGTCGAGCAGCGAGGTGTCGTCGACCTCCGGCCACGGATCACCCAGGTGGTGCCGCAGGAACGCGAGCCGCTCCCGCAGCGCCCGCGCCGCCGGCGTCCACTGCAGCAGCCCGAGGCCGTCCTGACGTAGGCCGGCGAGCAGCGCGGCGGCCACCTCCGCCCGGTCCGGCCGGTCCAGCCGTTTCTGGACCAGCTCGATCGCGCCCAGCCGGGTCACCTCCCGGGCCACCACGTCCCCGTCGAACCAGCCGACCTCACGGTCGGTGCGCAGCAGCGGGCCGGCCGCCTCCCGGGCCGTCGCCTCGTCCACCGGGCAGGCCCGGCGGACGCGGGCCGACGGCGCGCCGGGGGTGCGGTCCGCGACCGCGACCGCCAGCCAGTCGGACCCGGTCAGCCCCGAGCCGGCGGCCAGCTCCGCGGCGGTCCCGCCCGTCATCAGGTACGCCGAACCGCCCGGCCGCCGCACCCGGGCCAACCGTTCCGGGTACGCCAGACCAACGAGCAGCCCGGCGGCGAGATCGTCGCTCAGCCCACCCGCGCCGCGGTGGCCGGTGGCGTCGACGCGACCCGCCGCCGGGGCACCGGTCGGCAGCGCGGCGCGCAGCCGGCGTACCTCGGCACGCCAGCGGGCCGTCGCGCCCGCGTCCACGCCGGTGCGCAGCCGACGCCAACCGGCGACCAGATCGTCACCGGGGCCGGCCGCGCTCTCCTCGGCGAGCACCGCCACCACCTCGGCGGCCCGGTCGGCGCCGACCCGGTCGGCACCGTCGAGCAGCGCCCGGGCCAGCCGCGGATGCGCCCCGGCGGCGGCGATCGACCGCCCCCGTGCCGTGATCCGACCGTCGGTGTCGACGGCGCCCAGGGTCCGCAGGGTGTCCCGGGCGACAGTCATCGCGGCGGCCGGCGGCGCGTCGGGCAGCGCGAGCCCGACGCCGTCCGGTCGGCCCCAGGCGGCCAGCTCCAGCGCGAAACCGGTCAGGTCGGCGGTGGCGATCTCCGGTTCGGCGCGGGCGGGCAGCCGCTCGTGGGTCGCCGCCGACCAGCAGCGGTAGACGTACCCGGGGGCCTCCCGGCCGGCCCGGCCGGCCCGTTGGGTGGCGGCGGCCCGGGAGACCGGCACGGTGACCAGCGCGCCCAACCCACGGGCCAGGTCGATCCGGGGCACCCGGGAGAGCCCGGCGTCCACCACGATCCGCACGCCCGGGACGGTCAGACTGGTCTCGGCCAACGCGGTGGCCAGGACGACCCGCCGTCGGTCCGCGCGGCGCAGGGCGGCGTCCTGCTCGGCGCCGCGTTGACGGCCGTGCAGGGGCAGGAGCGCGACAGTGTCCCGCAGGTCGGTCAGTCGGCCGGTGACCGCCGCGACCTCGCCGGCCCCGGGCAGGAAGACCAGCACGTCGCCGTCGTGCTCGCGCAGCGCCCGCCGGACGGTGGCGGCGACGTGGTCGAGCAGGGCCCGGTCCACCGGCCCGGCCCCGGGCGCGGCGATCGGGCGGGCCGGGGGCGCCCAGACCCGCTGCACCGGATGCAATGCTGAGTCGGCGCGGACCACCGGGGCCGGGGTGGGCCCGCCCAGCAGCGCGGCGAACCGGTCGGTGTCCGGGGTCGCCGACATCGCCAGCAGCCACAGATCCGGCCGGAGGGTGGCGCGCGCCTCCACGGTGAAGGCCAGCGCGAGGTCGGCGTCGAGTTGGCGTTCGTGGCACTCGTCGAGCAGCACGGCACCCGTGCCGGGCAACTCCGGATCGTGGTGCAGCCGGCGGACCAGCAGGCCGGTGGTGACCACCTCGATCCGGGTGGCCGGGCCGACCCGGCGTTCGCCGCGTACCGCGTAGCCGACCCGCTCACCGACCCGTTCGCCGAGCAGCTCGGCCATCCGCCGGGCAGCGGCCCGCGCCGCCACCCGGCGGGGCTGGGCGATCACCACCCGACCGGTCACCCGGTCGGCCACCGCCAGCGGCGCGAGGGTGGTCTTGCCGGTGCCCGGTGGGGCCACCAGCACGCCGGCGCCGGCCTCGTCCAGTGCCGCGACCAGCGCCGGCAGCACCGGACGGACCGGCAGATCGAGGGTTACGTCGGAGAGCACGGCCCAGTCTCGCACCGGCCCGGGTGGGTCAGGGGCGACGGACCTCGCCGACGCCGCGTACGAAGGCCTGCCAGGGCGCCGCACCGAAGGCGAGCACCGGGCCGGAGCGGTCCTTGCTGTCCCGGACGGCGACCTGACCGTCGACTGTCGCGACCTCCACGCAGTTGCCGTTGCCGCTGCTGCGCGTGCTGGTGCGCCAGTCCGCTCGGGTCAGGTCGTACGCCGTCATCCGCGGTACCTCTCGTCTGCGTCGGCGTGCCGCAGGAGCGGTCACGCAAAGTTACGAGAAGCATGCTCAAGACGGGTCAACGACGCCGCCGGATCGAGCGCCATCCGGCACAGCTCCTCGTGCAGAAGGCTATACCCGAGCACATGATCGGCTTCCTCCAGAGCCAGCCCCATCGTGAGGTTATCCAGGTAAACCACTGACGCGTCGCCGGCGTCGGCAAAGTGGAGGATCACGTACGGGGTGCTCATCGCCGGATGTCCGCCGGCCGCGAACGGAAGTACCTGAATTGTCACGTTGGGTAGTTGCGCGATCCGGCTCATGTGGATCAGTTGTTCGGCCATCACCGCGGTGCCGCCGACCGGGCGCAGCAGCACCGCCTCATTGATCACCACCGACAGGTCGACCGGGTCGTCGCGGCGCAGCACCTCCTGCCGGCGCAGTCGGGCGGCGACCTTGCGCTCCAACCCGTCCTCACCAGCGGTACGCCGGAAGATCTCCCGGGCGTACGCCTCGGTCTGCAGCAGTCCGGGCACCGACTCGGCCTCGTACGTGCGCAGCGTCGCCGCCTCGGCCTCCAGCCCGACGTAGAACTCGAACCACTCGGGGAGCACGTCGCTGTAGTTCTGCCACCAGCCCCGCTGTTGGGCACCTCGGGCGATCTCGATGAGCGCCTCGGCATCCGAACCGGTCACCTCGTAGAGCGCGAGGGCGGCCCGCACGTCGCGTGGCTTGATGCCGATCTGCGCGGTTTCGATCCGGGAGAGGTTGCTCTTCGACATGTCGAGCTGACGGGCGGCCACATCGAGGGTCATGCCCGCGCGTTCCCGAAGTTGGCGGAGTTCCCGCGCGATGCGGCGTCGCCGGACGGTCGGGCTGGCAGCGGGTCGGATGGCGGGAGTGGCGGTCACCGTCCGAGTCTGCCACGACAAGATCCGCAGGTCGCATATGCACGGAGTGCAACTTTCAAATCTGGGAGTTGCGTTGCAGTAGCTGTGGGTGCATCCTTTCCCGGTCGCGATCACTGTGGACACACCTGTGCGGGAGGACCGTTGCTCATCGCCGACGAGTTCTTCCTGATCGCGCACAACGACAGTCGCGGCAAAGCCAAACTGCACCCGGCGGCGACCGGGCTCGGGCTGGCCGGCGGGCTCCTCGGCGAGCTGATCCTTTATGGACACATCACCGTCACGGCCGGGCAGATCTCCGTCATCGACCGGCGTCCGCCGGCCGATGCCCTGGCGCACACCGTGCTGGACCAGTTGGTCGGCGAGTCCCAGCACCGGGAGTTGCGCACCTGGCTGAGTTTCCTGGCGCAGAGCGCCACGACGTCGGTGGGGGAGCGGCTGGCCCGCGCCGGGGTGCTGCGCCGGCAGGAGAGCCGCCGGCTGCTGCGTACCACAGTCACCTACCTGCCGATCGACCTCAACGCGGTGGCCTGGCCGGCCACCCGGCTGCGGGCCCTGCTGGACCGGCCGGACCCGCCGGGCGTGCCGGACGCGCTGCTGCTCGGCCTGGTCGTGGCCGCCGGGCTGACCCGCGAGGTGCTGTGGAGCGCCGGCCCCCGGGCGCATCACCGGTTGAACGTCCTCATCCCCGCGCTGCCGGCCCCGCTCAAGGAACTCGTCGGGCACACCGAGGCCGCCGTCGGCGCCGCCGTGCTGCGCGGCATCCCCTGACCCGTCCCGGTAACCCCCATCCCTCCCCTCGACAACCGGAGTAGTCGTATGCCCCCGACATCGACAGTCGACCGACCCAGCAACGTCTCCGAAGCCCTGGCCCGAGGCCGTCTCGGCATCCCGTCGGTCATCTTCTTCGTCCTCTCCGCCGCCGCGCCGCTGACAGTGGTCGCCGGCGTCGTCACCACCGGCTACGGCGTCATCGGGGTGACCGGCATCCCGCTGGCCTTCCTGCTGATCGCCGCGGTGCTCGCGCTCTTCTCGGTGGGCTACGTGGCGATGTCGCGCCGGGTGGAGAACGCCGGCGCCTTCTACGCCTACGTCTCCCGTGGCCTCGGCCGACCGGCCGGTGTGGGCGCCGCCTGGGTCGCGCTGATCGCGTACAACGCGCTGCAGGTCGGGCTGTACGGCACCATCGGCGTGGCGGCCGAACCGGTGCTCGACCGGATCTTCGGCGGGCACCCGCACTGGGCCGTCGTGGCCCTGGTGGCGTGGGCGTTGGTCGGCCTGCTCGGCCTGCTCCGGGTCGACCTCAACGGCATGGTCCTGGCCGCGCTGCTGGTCGCCGAAATCGTGGTGGTCCTCGTCTTCGACCTGGGACAGCTCGGCAACCCGGCCGAGGGTGGGGTCAGCTTCGCCCCGTTCTCGCCGGACAACCTCTTCGTGCCGGGTGTCGGCGCGGTGCTGGTGCTCGCCGTCCTCGGCTTCGTCGGCTTCGAGTCGGCGGTGGTCTTCAGCGAGGAGAGCAAGGACCCGAAGCGGACGGTGCCGCTGGCCACCTACCTCTCGGTCGCGATCATCGCCGGGCTGTACGCGCTGTCGTCCTGGACCATGACCGTCGCGGTCGGGCAGGACCAGATCGTCGCCGAGGCCGGCGAGCAGAGCGTCGGGCTCATCTTCAACCTGGCCGCCGCGCACCTCGGCGACACCGCGGTCACCATCGGGCAGGTGCTCTTCCTGACCTCGGTGCTCGCCGCGATGATCTCGTTCCACAACACCACGGCCCGCTACACCTTCGCGCTCGGTCGGGAGCGGGTGCTGCCGGCGGTGTTCGGGCAGACCTCGGCCCGCACCGGCGCGCCGCGTGCCGCCTCGGTGGCGCAGAGCGTCCTCGGACTGCTGGTCATCCTGCTGTACGCGGTCAACGGCTGGGATCCGGTGGTCCAGTTGTTCTTCTGGGTCGGCACCACCGGCGGTTTCGGCGTCCTGCTGTTGATCGCCACGACCTCGGTGGCGGTCATCGCCTACTTCGCCCGCTCCGCCGGGGGCGAGAACCTCTGGCGACGGGCCATCGCGCCCGGCCTGGCCACCATCGCGCTCGTCGTGATCATCTGGTTGGCCGTGTCGAACTTCGCCAACCTGCTCGGCGTCGCGCCGGACTCGACGCTGCGTTGGGCGCTGCCCGCCGCGTACCCGGTGGCCGCCCTGCTGGGCATCGGCTGGGCCCTGCTGCTGCGCAGCAACCGCCCGGACACGTACGCCCGGATCGGCCTGGGGGCCGCGAGCGCCGCCGCGGCCGTCAAGCCGGAGGCTCCGGCCGTGGAGGTGACCCGATGAGCGTGGTCATCGAGCGGCTCGGACCGGAGGAGACCAGCCTCGTGGCAGGTCGGATCGCCGAGGCGTTCATCGTCCTGGAGGTGACGACGTGGCTGGTCCCGGACGCGAGTAAGCGGGAGGCAGTGCTGGCCGGGGACTTCGAGATCCTGGTCGAGCACGCGATGCGGCACGGCATGGTGCACGCCACGGCGGATCGCGCCTCGGTCGCCGTCTGGTTCCCGTCGGTCGGCGAGCCGGTGCCGCCGCCGGCGGACTACGACGCCCGACTGGCCGCCGCCTGCGGCGAGTGGACCGACCGGTTCCAGCACCTCGACGAGCTGTTCGCGGCGAACCATCCGCATCCGGATCACCACCACCTCGCGTTCCTGGCGACCCAGCCGGGCCGGCAGGGGCAGGGGTTGGGTAGCGCGTTGATGCGCCACCACCACGCCTGGCTGGACGCCAACGGGATGCCGGCGTACCTGGAGGCGAGCAGCCCGCGCAGCCGGGACCTGTACGCGAAGCACGGCTATCTGGCCGGCGAGCCGTTCCGGGTGCCCGACGGCACGCCGTTCTGGCCGATGTGGCGGGAGCCGGTCAGCCGCTGACCCGCCCGGCGACCGGCACGACACGGATCGCACTGTCACGTTGACGTGACGACCCCGGACAGCCAGCAGGGCCGGGTCCATCGGACCCGGCCCTGCTGGCGTGAACCGGTCAGTACGTGCCGTCGAGCTGGCCGCGCAGCTTGGTCAGCGCCCGGGTCAGCAGCCGCGAGACGTGCATCTGCGAGACGCCGATCTGGTCGGCGATCTGCGACTGGGTCAGGTTGCCGTAGAAGCGCAGGGTGAGGATCTTCTGCTCGCGCTCGTCGAGGGTGGCCAGCGCCGGGCCGAGGGCGACCCGCAGCTCAGCCAGCTCGAACTCGCTGTCCTCGCCGCCGAGCATGTCGCCCAGCTCGGTGGCGCGCTCGCCGTCGCCGGTCGGGGTGGACAGCGACACCGCGTTGTACGCGCGGGCGCCCTCCAGGCCCTCCAGCACCTCTTCCTCGGTGAGCTTGAGGTGCGCGGCGATGTCGGCGACCGTCGGCGAGCGGCCGAGGGTCTGCAGCAGCGAGCTGTTGGCGTCGGAGATGGCCAGCCGCAGCTCCTGGAGCCGGCGGGGCACCCGGATGTCCCAGGTGCGGTCGCGGAAGTGGCGCTTGAGCTCGCCGATGATGGTGGGGATCGCGTAACCGGCGAAGTCGACACCGCGCGAGGGGTCGAACTTGTCGATGGCCTTGATCAGGCCGATCGCGGCGGTCTGCGCCAGGTCGTCGTTCGGCTCGCCGCGCCCGCTGTAGCGGTGGGCCAGGTGATTGGCGAGCGGCAGCCACGCCTCGATCGCCCGGTCTCGCAGCGCGGGGCGCGACGGGTGGTTGGCGGGCAGCGCCGCCATCGCGTTGAGCACGTCGGCAGCGCTGTCGGTGAGAGCGCGTGGGTCGAGCTTGGCGCTCGCCTTGGCGGCGGTGCTCGGCTGCTCGGTGATCGTTGGCGCGGTCATGGGTGGTCCTCCCTGCACCTCGTCCACGGACAAAGAGACGTGACGCTTTGGTTTAAGTTCCAATAGGCCGTTCGGGAGTCACCTTAACCTGATCGTCTCCCCGAAATCTAGCCGAAAGGTTGATGTACTTAAGGGATGTCGGATGACAAAACGGACAGAAGGGCAGGAAGTTGAGGTCGCTGTGAGGAGCCTTACCCGCTTTCTCGGCCCCAAATGCGCTGCCCGGCCGTCCGACCGGCTCCACCGATCGGCCCCCGGGCCACGTCGACTGGTCAACACAAAATCCGACAAGTCGGCCGGAGTGTCGACTATCCGTCCTTGTCCCGTTGGCGGGACCGGCCGTAGCGTCGCCTGTACACACCCGGTTCGGAGGCACCGTGCTCGATCCAGCCGCTCCCCAGCTCGTCGTGAACAGCCGCACCCTCTACTTCAGCTGGCTGCCGGCGGATCCCGACGCCGTCGCCGCCCTGGTCCCGCCGGGGCTCTGCCCCCGCCCCGACCGGCAGGTCTTCCTCAACCAGTACGTCGTCGACGACGAGACGCAGACCTCCGGCTTCGGCGCGTACTCGCTGACCTACCTCGGCGTCTCGCTGCTGGGCGTCGACGCGCCCGGCGGCCTCAACGCGGGTGGCTGGTGGACCCACTACGTGGCCTCCAGCCGGCTGGTGCGTGAGTACGCTGTCGCCCGCGGCGCGCCGGTGTTCGCCGGGCGCACCCGGATCGAGGTGACCGGCGAGGACCTGCTCGCCGAGACGGAGATCGACGGCACGACGGTGATCCAGGCGCGGTGCCGGGTGGGGGAGACCGGGCATGCGATCAGCAGTGGGCACCACCGCTACTTCACCCGACGCGACGGCCAACTGCTCAGCTCGGCCTACCCGTTCATCGCCGAGCCGGTCGCCCCGTTCGAGATCGAGTCGGTGGAGTTCCTCCAGCGCGGCCACCCGATGTACGCGCTGCGCCCGGCCAACCCGCTGACCATCGGCTTCGGCTACTACTCACCGCGCTCGTCGTTCGCCTACCCCGGTGGGCTGAACGTGTACCGGGCCCCCGCCCCCGAGCCGACCCGGCCAGTTCACCAGGTGCCAGCCAGCCTCGCGCGCAGCGGCCTGCCGTCCGGGTCGTAGACCAACCGGTACACCGGCAGCGCCCACGCCCTGGTGTACCACGGCAGCCGTTCGGGGCGGTGCGGGCGCAGTCGCCCGGGCGGCCGGTCACCCACCTGGCCGTCGTCGTACCACCGCTGTAGTGCGTCGGCGGCGGCGGTGACAGCCGCGACGGCGTCCGCCGGGTCCAGCAGGTCCGCGTCGTCCCGGCCGTCCGGGTCACGGTCCAGGTGCTCGCGCCACAGCCGCAGTCGCAGGTCCCGGGCGAAGCTGCGCGCGCCGTCACCCCGCCCCGCCGGGTCGGTGGGCTCCCGCTGGTCCGGCGTCTCGTCGAGCACTGCGCAGGACAACTCGCTGTCGTGCGTCCAGGACCGCCGGTTGAAGTTGTCGCTGCCGACACTCGCCCAGACGTCGTCGACCACACACACCTTGGCGTGCACGTAGACCGGGCCGCCGGCCTGGTTCTCCACGTCGAACACGTGCACCCGGTCCGGTGCGGCCCGTTCACACAGCGACAGCGCCTGCTCGCGCCCGACCATGTTCGGCGGCAACGCCAGTTTGCCGTCCACGTCGGGGTGGCGGGGAACGACGGCGATCAGGTGCAACTCCGGGTTGTCCCGCAGCGCGTGCGCGAACAGGTCGGCGACCTCGGCCGACCAGAGGTACTGGTCCTCCAGGTAGATGAGTCGGCGGGCGCGACGGACCGCCTTGGTGTAACCCCGGGCCACGGTCCGCTCCCCGTCCGGTGCGAACGAGTAGCGGGGACGGACGGCCGGATAGGTGCGCAGGACCTGGATCTGGTGCGGACCGCAGGGCGGCGGATCCGCCGGCTGCTCGGGCAGCGGGTCGGGGCGCAGGTCCGAGCCGCTCAGTCGATCCCGCAGGTAGGCCATCGGGTTCTCCGAGTCCAGCGGCATCGGGTCCGTCCAGCGTTCCCGGAACAGGGTGTCCAACGCGCCGACCACCGGGCCGCGCACCGCGAGCTGCACGTCGTGCCAGGGCGGATTGGGGCCGTACCGCTGGGACATCTGCACCGGCTGCGGATCCCCGTGGTGCGCGGCGTCGTCGCGGCGGCTGTGGCACAGGTCGATCCCGCCGGCGAAGGCGATGTCCCGCTCGGGTGCGCCCGGGTGGCGCAGCACCACGAGCTTCTGGTGGTGCGAGCCGCCGCGCCGGACCCGTTGGTCCAGCAGTACCTCCCCGCCGGCGGCCGAGACCGTCTCGCTGAGGTCGCGGTTCTCCGCCTCGCTGTACGCCAGGACATCGAGGTGCGACCGCCAGATCAACCCCTTGACCACCACGCCGCGTTGGGCGGCCTGCGCGAAGAGCTGGGCCACTGTCGGGCCGTCCGGGCGCAGCAGCTGGTCCGGGTCACCCCGCCAGTCGGTGAAGAACAGGTGGTCCCCGGCGCCCAGCGCCTCGACCTCGTCGACCAGCCGGTCGAAGTAGGCGACACCGTGAATCAACGGCTCGGCGAGGTTTCCCGTGGTCCACACGGGTATGCCAGAGACCGGGTTGGCGCGTTCCTCCGCGGTGAGAAACCAGTCCTGCAACGGCACCGTCCAGCCCTCCTGGAGGTCGGCAACGTCCTCACGGTAGGACCCCCGCCGCGGGTCCGCACGCCAGGCGAACCGAGCGGTGACCTGGCCAACGCCATCGCAAGTGACGCGACAACAGCCGAGGAGGCCACACGATGCCCCGCGACACGACGAACCCCATGACCGACAACCGCGAGCCGGCGGTGGAGAGCGAGCGGGGTGCGCTGGTAGCGGTGTTGGTGATGGTGATTCTGGGTGTGGCCGGGATTTTTGCGGTCTCCTGAGACGGCGCCGACGCCCCCGGGTGAACCGGAGGCGTCGGCGCCGATCTCAGCGGTCGATCGTGGTCAGGGCCGGCCGCCCTGGCCGCCGGTGTGCGGGAGCCGCTCGGTGGGGATCACGCCGAGGCGGCCGGCCTTGAAGTCCTCGAACGCCTTGAGCAGCTCGTCGCGGGTGTTCATCACGAACGGGCCGTACTGTGCCACCGGCTCCCGGATCGGCTGACCACCCATGATGTAGAGGTCCAGCGCCGGGGTGTTGCTGTCCTGCGTGGTGTTGGCGCTGAACCGCAGCGCGTCACCCGGGCCGTGCACCGCGAGCTGGCCGGTACGCACCGGCCGCCGGTCGACGCCGACGGTGCCGCGACCGCCCAGCACGTACACCAGGGCGTTGAAGTCGGGCCGCCAGGGCAGGTCGACCTGCGCGCCCGGCTGCACGGTGACGTGCGTGATGGTGATCGGGGTGAAGGTCGAACCTGGGCCGCGGTGCCCGGCGACCTCGCCAGCGATGACCCGGATCAGCGCGCCGCCGTCGGGCGTGGTGAGCAGCGCCGACTCGCGTCCCCGGATGTCCTGGTAGCGGGGCGGGTTCATCTTGGCCGAGCGGGGCAGGTTGACCCACAGCTGGGTGCCGTGGAAGAGCCCGCCGCTGACCACCAGGTGCTCGGGTGGGGCCTCGATGTGCAGCAGGCCGCTGCCCGCTGTCATCCACTGGGTGTCGCCGTCGGTGATGGTGCCGCCACCGCCGTTGGAGTCCTGGTGGTCGAAGACGCCGTCGATGATGTACGTGACGGTTTCGAAGCCGCGGTGCGGGTGCCACGGTGTTCCCTTGGGCTCGCCCGGCGCGTAGTCGACCTCGCCCATCTGGTCGAGGTGGATGAACGGGTCCAGGTCGGTGGTCGACACCCCGGCGAAGGCGCGGCGGACCGGGAAGCCCTCACCCTCGAAGCCGCTGGGCGCGGTGGTCACCGTGCGGACCGGTCGGATCGTGGCGGCCTCGTCGAGTCGAGGCAGGCGGGGCAGGACGAGAACATTGTCAACGGTGATCGCGGGCATGTCGAAGGCTCCTAACGTGGGGCAGGGGTGGTCGAGCCGTCCCGCGATGCCCGCAGGCGCTCGCCGAGCCGATCGAAGACCCGGGTGAGGCAGGCGATCTCGGCATCGTCGAGGTCGTCCATCAGATGGGTGCGCACCGACGCCAGATGGTGGGGTGCGGCTTCCCGTAGCGCGAGCAGCCCGGCCGCGGTGAGCACCGCCTCGCTGCCGCGCCGGTCGTCCGGGCAGGGCTCCTTGCTGACCAGGCCACGACGCTGCATGGAGGAGACCTGGTAGGTGAGGCGGCTGGGCGAGAAGATCAACCGGCTCGCCAGCTCGCCCATCCGGAGCCGCTGCCCCGGTGCCTCGGAGAGCAGGACCAACACGTGGTAGTCGGCGAAACTCAGGTCGCTGTCGGCCCGCAGTTCCTCTTCCAACTGTGTGTAGAGACGCTGGCTGGCCTCGATGTAGGCACGCCAGGCGGCCTCTCGGGTGCTGTCCAGGCTCTCCGTCATGCCCACGACGATAGCACTACTTCAAAATTTAACTACTGAGGTTGGGCGTTGTCTGGGTCACTTTCCGCACGTCTTACGAGCAACTCATGCAGTTTTGAAGGAAAGCTGGGGTAATCCGGCGGTGCGGAGGCCCTGCGGTGTGCCAGACTCCGGCCTCGTGGAACACGTGGAACTCGCCGCCGGCGAGCTGTTGCTGCGCCCCTGGCGGGACGAGGACGCTCCGGCCGTGCGCGACGCTCTTCGCGACCCGGCCATCGCCCAGTGGAACCCGCAGGGTGACGGCCTGATCGACGACGAGGTGGCCTTGCTCTGGGTACGTCGCCGCGCCGACTGGTCCGCCGGGGACCACGCCTCCCTGGCGGTGACCTCGGCGGTCGACGGCGAGCTGCTGGGTTCGGTGTCGCTGCACCACATCCGGCACGGCGACGCCTCCATCGGCTACTGGACAGCGCCGGCGGCGCGCGGGCGTCACGTGGCGCTGCGCGCCGTCGTCCGGCTCACCGACTGGGCGTTCGCGGACCTCGGGCTGCACCGGGTGGAGCTGTGCCACGCGGTGGCCAACCCGGCGTCCTGCCGGGTCGCCGAGCGGGCCGGCTACCCGGCCGAGGGGACCCTGCGCGAGTCGTACCGGTACGGCGACGGCCGCCGCTACGACGAGCACCTGCACGCCCGCCTCGCCACCGACCGCTAGCCGGGGACGGGCCGGCCGCTGCCGGCGCGAACCCTCAGTCGGTGACCTTGCGGAGGAACGCCGTGAGGGTGGCCCTGGTGCGGTCGATCTTCTCCGCCAGGGTCAACGTCTCGTGCATGCGGGGCCCGGCGTGCTTCTTGCCCCGCAGGTAGAGCGAGCAGGGCAGGTCGGAGCAGACGTAGACGCCCACCGAGTTGCCCTGCCGTCCGCCGGAACCGGCCTTGCGCGCGGTCATCAGCGACACACCGTCGCCGGTGTGCGTGGTCAGGCAGAGCGAGCACATGCTGCGTCGTACCCGCCCGGTCTGCTGCGGCGCGACCCGCAGCGCCACTCCGACCAGCTCGCCGTCGGTCTCGGTGACGAGATAGGCCCGCTGCGGCGCGGCGGGGTCCCGCCAGCCGAGGAAGTCGAGGTCGCTCCAGGATCGCGCCTCAAGATCATGTGGTAGGGCCAGCCGCTTCGCCTCGCCCTGGGTGGTGTTGACGAAGGAGGCGCGGATGGCGGACTCGGTAGGGGCTAACATAGGTGCCAGCCTAGTCCTATTAGGCAAAAAGCTAGAGGGGTGTGTTGGATGGCACGTGCCGGGGTGACCGCCGAGCGCCTGACGCTGGCCGCAGCCGAGCTGGCCGACGAGGTGGGCGTGGAGAACGTCACGATCGCCGCGCTCGCCCGCCAGTTCGGGGTGAAGGACGCCAGCCTGTACTTCCACCTGAGGAACGCGCACGAGCTGCGGGTCAGGATCGCTCTGCTGGCGCTGGCGGAGCTGGCCGACCGGGTCGCCGACGCGCTCGCCGGGCGGGCCGGCAAGGACGCGCTGGTGGCGTTCGCCAACGCGTACCGCGACTATGCGCGCGAGCACCCGGGCCGGTACGCCGCCATGCAGATCGACCTCGACCCGGAGACCGCCGCCGCGAGCGCGGGCGTCCGGCACGCCGAGATGACCCGGGCGATCCTGCGCGGCTATCGACTCTCCGAGCCCGACCAGACCGACGCGGTGCGGATGATGCACAGCACGTTCCACGGGTTCGTGAGCCTGGAGCGGAGCGGCGGGTTCCGGCACACCCCGCGCCCCACCGACGACTCGTGGTCGCGCACCCTGGACGCCCTCGACGCCGTGCTCACCAACTGGCCACCGCGCTGAGCTGCCGTGGCGGCACGGCATAGGCTCGGTGCTGTGGATGATCTGGAGTTGGCCGACTGGCGGGAGCGGGTCGCCCGGCTGTACCTGTCCGACGTCGACCTGGAGGGCTTCCGGGCCGGCCGCGACGAACTCTTCGCCACCCACCCGCAGAGCCCGATCCCCGCGGCGCAGCGGCCCGACTTTCCCGGGGTGCGCTACTTCCCGCCCAATCCCGAGGCCGTGGTCGAGGCGCCGCTGCGCCCGGCCAGCGGCGAGCTGCGCATCGACACCGGTGGCCCGGACGGGGTGGTCGCGTACCGCCGGGTCGCGGTGGCCGAGACGCCGTGGGGGCCGTTGACCCTCTGGTGGATCGAGGCGTACGGGGGTGGGCTGTTCGTTCCGCTGCGCGACGGCACCTGCGGGCGGGAGAGCTACGGGGGTGGGCGGTACCTCACCGACACGGTGAAGGGCACCTTCGGTCGCGGTGTCGAGCTGCTGCCCGGCGACCGGGTCCGGCTCGACGCGAACTACCTCTACAACCCCAGCTGCGCCTACGACGACCGCTGGGCCTGCCCGCTGGCGCCCCCGGAGAACCGGGTCGACGTGCCACTGCGCGCCGGCGAGATGGCGTACCACGACTGACCGGCCGCCCGGCGTAGCTGCCGGGACGGCCGGTCGATCGTTCGCTCAGCGGGCGTTCGCCGCCGGAGAACCGGGCATCTGCATCCGACCGAGCAGCTGTCGCGCCTGGTCGGCGAGCTGGGCGTCGACTGTCACCGCGTACTGACCGGCCCGCAGTGAGCTGGCCGAGGTGAAGTCCCGCTGCCCGCCCGTCATGGCGTGCGCCACCGCACCGAACACGGCACCCCAGATCGCACCGATGACCAGCCCGACCAGGATCACCGCCAGCCAGTTGCCGACGGTGAAGATGCCGAACAACAGGCCGATGAAGAGCCCGAACCAGGCGCCGGTGCCCGCGCCGAGCAGACCGGCCCGACCGGTGGTCATGCGCCCGAGCACCGTCTCCACCAGGGTGAGGTTGGTGCCGACGATGGCGCTGTGCTCCACCGGAAAGCGGTTGTCGGCCAGATAGTCGACGACCCGCTGCGCGCTCGGATAGTCCGGGTACGAGCCGATCGTCACGGTCGGCGGGCCGGTCTGCGGCCCGTGGCCGTCCCCGGCCGGTGTCGACGGGCGGCCGGCCGGCCCGGATGGAAGCAGGTCGCCACCCTGTGTGCCGGGCCGCCAGGCGGCGGCCGGCCCCGAAGCTGACGTCATGAGCATCCTCCCTCGTCAGCTCCCCGCGTTCCCCGCCAGGCCGACCGGTAACGCGGCCGGCGCCGTCTCGGCGGCAGGGGAATGCCACCTGACAGCCCGGGTAGGCAGCCAGGTGGAGAGCGGACAGATCAGCGACTACGGTTTCCTCGCCGACGGCCGCAGCGCGGCGCTGGTGGACCCCGCGGGCTCGGTGAACTGGTGGTGCCCGGGACGGTTCGACGCCCCGTCGGTGTTCGCGCGGCTGCTCGACGACAACGCCGGGCACTGGTCCATCCAGCCCGAGGGCGACTACCGCGTCGACCGCAGCTACCTCGACGACACCCTGGTGCTGCGAACGGTCTTCCGCACCGAGAAGGGGGAGGTCGCGCTGACCGACGCGCTGGCCTTCGAGCCCGGCTCGCGCGGTCACGACATCGGCCTGCGCTCGCCGCAGGTGCTGGTCCGTTCGGTGGAAGGGCTGTCCGGTTCGGTGCCGATGCGGGTGCACTACCGGCCGCGCTTCGAGTACGGCCGCACCGTCGCGTACCTGATCGAGCGGGAGGACATGCTGGAGGCCATCGCCGGGGCCGCCCGACTCACCCTGCGCGCCAGCGTGCGGTTGACCACCGGCGACGGAGAGGCCACCGGGACGTTCACCGCCCGCGCCGGCACGAAACACACCTTCACCCTCGGGTACGCCCCGACCTACGACGCTCCGCTGCCCGAGGTGCCGGACGCCGATCAGACCATCGCCGACACCGTCGCCGGCTGGCGCTCCTGGTCGGACGAACACCCGTACGACGGGCTCTACGCCGACCAGGTGCGGCGCAGCCGGCTGGTGGTGCAGGGCATGACGTACCGGCCCAGCGGCGCTGTGGTGGCCTCGGTGACCACGTCGCTGCCGGAGAAGCTCGGCGGGGACCGCAACTACGACTACCGCTACGTCTGGGTGCGCGACTTCAGCCTGACCCTGCGGGCGTTGTGGCGGACCGCGTGCCTGGACGAGGTCCAGCGGCAGTTCGCCTGGTTGGGCCGGGCGATGGGTCGCGTCGACGACCGGCCGGTGCCCATCATGTACGGGGTGCTGGGGGAGCGGGACCTCACCGAGCACCGACTGGAACAGCTCGGCGGCTACCGCGACAGCCCACCGGTGGTGATCGGCAACGACGCGTGGCAGCAGCGGCAGACCGACATCTTCGGCGAGACGATGGACGCCGCCTGGTTGATGCGCGACAAGCTGGAGCCGTTGGACCCGGAGGTGCGGCACGTGCTCCGGGTGCTCGCCGACCAGGCCGAGCGGGACTGGTCGTTGCCCGACGCGGGCATGTGGGAGGAGCGCGGCATCCAGCACCACCACGTGTCCTCGAAGGTGCAGTGCTGGGTCGCCCTGGATCGGGCGGTCCGCTTCGGTGACACACTCGGCGAGCCGCAGGACGTGGCCCGCTGGGCGGCCGCCCGTGACGCGGTGCGCGCGGAGGTGCTCGAGCGGGGCTGGAACGAGCGGCTCCAGTCGTACACCGGGAGTTTCGAGACCGACGACCTGGACGCGTCGGTGTTGGTGATGCCGCTGGTCGGGTTTCTGCCGGCCGGCGACCCGCGGATGCGTTCGACGATCCGCGCGGTGGAGCGGCGGCTGTCCCACGACGGCCTGCTTCGACGCTGGGACGGCGACCCGGCGGGGTTTCTGATCTGCTCGTTCTGGCTGGTGTGCTGCCTGGCGCTGGCCGGTGAGCGGGATCGGGCGCACGAGTTGTTCCGGCGGCTGGCGGAGCGGGTCAACGACCTCGGCCTGTTCGCCGAGCAGATCGACCCGTTGACCGGTGAGCAGCTGGGCAACTTCCCCCAGGCGTTCTCCCACATCGGCCTGATCAACGCGGCCGGTGTGCTGACCGACGTCGAGCGGGACCCGACGGTGCAGCAGAGCGGCATGCCCCCGGCGTACTTCTCCCCGATGCAACGCTGAGCCGCGCCGTCACCGGTCTGTCGCTGCTCCCGGTGGCGCCGGTGGGTCATCGTCGCCGGGCGGACGGTCAGGGCCCGGGGGACAATGCGGGTATGCGGCTGGTGCTCACGGCGGACACCCACGTACCGAAGCGGGCCCGGGACCTACCCGGGCCCCTCTGGGCGGCCATCGAGGCGGCCGACGTGGTGGTGCACGCCGGTGACTGGGTGGACGAGACACTGCTCGACGCCATGACCGCGCGCTCGCGCCGACTGATCGGTGTGTACGGCAACAACGACGGCCCGGCGCTGCGCGCCCGGCTGCCCGAGGTGGCCCGGGTCGAGCTCGACGGTCTGCGGGTCGCGGTGGTGCACGAGACCGGGCCACGGACCGGCCGGGAGAAGCGGTGCGAGGCCCGCTTTCCCGACGTCGATCTGCTGGTCTTCGGACATTCACACATCCCCTGGGACAGCGTGGCGCCCGGTGGGCTGCGCCTGCTCAACCCGGGCTCACCCACCGACCGCCGCGCCCAACCCCAGGCCACCTACCTGACGGCCACCGTGCACAGGGGCGAGCTGAGCGAGGTGCAGCTCCACCCGCTGCCCCGCCCCTGACCGCCCCGGTTACCGGCCCCGGCCCGTCTCGGCCTGGAGTTCGTCGATGCGCTTGGACGCCTCGGCCTTGGTCAGGTCGTCCGGGAGGTCGGCATGGGCCTCCCGGGCCAGCGTGCTCAGGTAGGACTCCTGGGCGGCGGTTGGCGGTTCGTCGCCGGTGACCCACTCGTCCGGGTCCTTGATCGCGGCGTTCTGGTCGGCCTCGCTACGGCGGTCGGTCATCATCATCACCCTTTCTTCGAACAGGTGTGCCAGTACCCCGATCGCCGTGGTTCATGCCCGTCGGTCACCGCCTACGATCATCGGATGGACCGGTCGGGCGTCGTGGTGGTCGGGGCGGGCATCGCCGGGGTGGCCTGTGCTGTCGAGTTGACCCGGGCCGGGGTGCCCGTGCGGGTCAGGGAGCGGGGGCACGTCCGCGGCGGCCGGATGGCCAGCAAACGCTTCCAGGGGCGTCCCGCGGACATCGGCGCCGCCTACTTCACCGCCACCGACCCGGACTTCGTCGCACTGGTCGAGCGGTGGCGCGCCGCCGGGCTGGTCCGCGAGTGGACCGACACCTTCCGGGCGTACGACCGGAGCGGGAACCACGAGGTGACCGGGCCGATGCGCTTCGCCGCCCCCGGTGGGCTGCGGTCGCTGGTCGAGCACCTGGCCGGCGCGGTGCCGGTGACCGTCGACCGGTTGGTGCTCGGCGTGGAGCCCGGCCCGGTCGTGGACGGCGAGTCGTGCGCGGCGGTCGTCCTGGCCATGCCGGGCCCGCAGGCCGCCCTGCTGCTCGACCCGGCCCTGACCGACGCCACCCGGGTGGTGCAGGCGCAGCGGTGGTCGCCGACCCTGGCCGCGGTGCTGCGGTTCCCGCACCGGCGCTGGCCGGACTTCCGGGGGGCGTTCGTCAACGAGCACCCGGTCCTCAACCTTGTCTGCGACGACGGCGACCGACGAGGTGACGGCGCGCCGGTGCTGGTCGCGCACACGGTGCCGGAGTTCGCGGCCGGGCATTTGGCCCAACCCACCGGGGCCGGGCCGGCGATCGAGCAGGCCGTCCGGGACCTGCTCGGGCTGCCCGAACAGGCCGTCGACGTGCACGTGCACCGCTGGACGTACGCGAAGCCGACCCACGCCACCGCCGACGCCACCTACCACCTCGATGCCGACGGGATCGGCCTGGCCGGTGACGCGTTCGGCAAGCCCCGGGTGCAGAGCGCCTGGCGCTCCGGTCGGGACCTCGGCCGCGCGCTGGCCGCCCGGCTGGGCTGAAGCAGCGCTCAGGCTGGGCTGAAGGAGCGCTCAGGCTGGGCTGAGCCGGCGTGGGCGGCGGGCCTGAGGTGCCTGCTCAGGCGTGCCCGGCCGCGGCGACCGGCCGGGCGTCGGCGTCCCGCTCGGCCGGGTCGGAGGTCCGCTCTCCCTCCCGGTCGAGCAGTTGCATGACCGGGGTCGCCGCCACGCCGTGCACCACGACGGAGACGAGCACGACCAGCCCGACGGTCGCCCAGAGCAGCTCGGCCTGCGGGAAGTCGGCCTTGGTGGTGGCGTACGCGAGGTAGTAGAACGAGCCGACGCCACGAATGCCGAACAACGAGATGACCCAGTGCTCGGCCGGGCGTCCCGGGGCGCCGCGCAGCGACAACCAGCCGATCAGCGGCCGCACCAGGAACACCAGGGCCAGCCCGACGGCGGCCGCCGGCCAGGTCAGCGGGCCCAGCAGACCACCCACGATCGCGCCGCCCAGCAGCAGCAACAGCACCAGGGTGAGCAGCCGTTCGACCTGCTCGGCGAAGTCGTGCAGGACCGAGTGGAACTCGTGGGTCCGCTCGGCGGCCCGGATCGCCCGGGCGGCCACGAACACCGCCAGGAAGCCGTACCCACCGACCACCTCCACCAGCCCGTACGCCAGAAACGTGGCAGCTAGCGCCAGGAAGCCCTCGGCGTGCCGGGCCAACCGCAGCTCGCTGGGCGCGCGGAAGAACAGCTTGCCGAGCAGCCAGCCGATCAGCAGCCCACCGCCGACGCCGATGCCGACCTTCCAGAGGACGTCCACCGTGAACCATTCGGCCAACCAGTCACCCGGGGCGAGACTGGTCGAGGCGATGGCGATGGCGGCGTACACGAACGGGAACGCCAGACCGTCGTTGAGGCCGGCCTCGGAGGTCAACGCGAAGCGGACCTCGTCCTCGGAATCCTCCACATCGGTCGGCTCGCCGACCTGCACATCGGCGGCGAGCACCGGATCGGTGGGGGCCAGCGCGGCACCCAGCAGCAGCGCGGCGGCCGGCACCAGCCCCGCCCACCACCAGCCGAGCACCGCCACCGCCGCGATGCACAGCGGCATCGCGATCACCAGCAGCCGCCAGGTGGACGACCACCGCCGCCAACTCAACGGCCGGTCGATCTTCAAGCCGGCGCCCATCAGCGCGACGATCACCCCGATCTCGGTGAGGTGGGTGGCCAGCTCCGGGTGGGCCAGCGGGTCCGGTGACGGCAGCCCGACAGGCAGCAGGAACACCAGCATGCCCAGGGCGAGAAAGGCGATCGGCATGGACAGTGGGCGGCGCTCCAGCACCCGCGGCAGGACGCCCGCGAGCAGAGCGCCCACACCCACCAGCGCGAACGCCACATCAACCGGCTCCACGGCACCACCCCTCCGCCGCACCCGCGGGGCGCGGGCAGGTGGTGACACACCTTGCCCCGCAAGGGCTCCGGCTATGCGCGTCGGTGCCGGTGAACCGGAACGATCCTCACCGGGGTCGGGTGAGCGGCGAGTCCGCCAGTTCGGACAGCAGCGCGGCCGGGTCGTCGTACACCGCCACGGCACCCGCGCCGGCCAGCTCGCCGCGGCTGGTGCCGCCGCAGGTCAACCCGACACAGGGGATGTTCAACTTGCCGGCCGCGGCGACGTCCCAGACCGAGTCGCCGACGAAGACCACCCGCTCGGCGGTCAACCCGGACTGCGCCAGCGCCGCCTCCAGAATGTCTGGTGCCGGCTTGCTCTCCCGCGCGTCCGCCGAGGAGGTGACGGTGTCCACCACGTCGTCGGCGTTCAGCGCCCGGCGCAACGCCGTCACCTCGTGCTCGGCGGCGGAGGTGGCCAGCACCACCCGCAACCCCCGCTCGGCGCAGGCCCGCAACAGGTCGGCCGCCCGGGGCAGCGGCGTGAGCCGTTCCCAGTACTCGGCGTAGAGGGTGTCGTGCGCGTCGCGCAGCTTCTGGTCGGCGGCGCGGTCCCGCTCCGGGCCGAGCAGGTGGTCGAGGAGTTTGTCCGAACCCATCCCGATCGAGCGGTGCACCACCGCCATCGGCACCGGCTGGTCGGTCTGCCGTAACGCCTCCCACCAGCTCACCGTGTGCAGGTAGGTGGTGTCGACCAGGGTGCCGTCGACATCGAAGAGGACTCCGGCGAGGCGATCGGTGGCCATGGGCGTCCTCCTGCCCCTCCCGGGGCTGGTCTCAGGGCTGCGGCGTGACGATCTCGAACCAGACGGTGGAACCGCGCACCGACGGATCGGTGCCCCAGGCGTCGCTGAGCTCCTCGATCAGGCCGAGGCCGCGGCCACGACTGCTCAACGTGTCGGTACGGGCCCGGGTCACGGTGCCCCGGGTGCCGGAGTCGGCGACCGAGACGAGCAACCGCTCGGCGCTGAGGTCGATCTCCACCCGGGCGGCAGTGCCGGCGTGCAGCAACGCGTTGGTGGTCAGCTCGCTGGTGCAGAGCACCGCCGCCCCGATCACCGACTCGGGCACCTGCCACTCGGTGAGCTGGCCGGTCAGCCAGTGCCGCACCCGGCTGGGCGCGGTCGGTTCGGCCGGCACCTCCATGCTCGCCGAACGACTCGGCTTGAGGGCGTGTTCGACAGCCAGGACGGCCACGTCGTCCTCGGTGCCACCGGGGAGGGCAGCGGTGGCCACCGCGCAGAGCGCGCGCGGGTCACCACTGCCGGCCTTGGCGACGGCGTCGCTCAGCGTGGTCAACCCGACGGTCAGGCTCTGCCGGCGACGCTCCACCACCCCGTCGCTGAACAGCAGCAGAGTGTCACCGGGACGGAACGCCACGGTCGTGGTGCCCGGCCGACCGCCCAGCCCCAGCGGCGGCCCGGCGGGCACGTCGACGTACTCGGCGTGGAACCGGCCGTCCGGATCGCCGCGGCGGATCAGCGGGGCGGGATGACCGGCGCTGGACAGCGTCAGCTCCCGCCGTTCCGCGTCGATCACCCCGAACGCCACCGTCACGAACAGCTCGTGGGTGCCGGCCTCCGCGCCGAGGCTGGTCACCAGCCGGTCCAGGCCGGCCAGGACCACGTCGGGCGCCGGGTCGGCCAGGGCCAGGGCGCGCAGCGCGGCCCGGACCTGGCCCATCCGCGCGGCGGCCTGCACGTCGTGCCCGGCGACGTCGCCCAGCACCACGCCGAGCGAGCCGTTGGGCAGCAGGAACGCGTCGTAGAAGTCGCCGCCGGCCGCGTTGCCGTCCACGCCCGGGTCGTAGCGGGCCGCGATCCGCAGCCGAGGCAGATCCGGCAGGTGCTCCGGCAACATGCTGCGCTGCAACAGTTGGGCCGTGCCGTGCTGGGTCTCGAACCGGCGGGCCCGCTCCGCAGCCTGGCCGATCAGCTCGGCCGAGGCGGCCAGCAGCGCCCGCTCGGCCGGTGACCAGGTGTGCGGAACCTGGTAGCCGACCGCCAGCCCGCCGCGAACCACCGAGGTGCCCAGCGGCAGGGCCGCCATCGCGCGGATCTTCTGGTCGTGGCGGTCCACGGCGGTGTCGCGCAGCGGTTGCCCGTCGCCGGTGAACGACGGGCCGCCGGACCGGGCCGCCTGCACCACGGGGGCCGGCCAGTCCGCCGGCGCGCGCCGCCAGAGCGGGGGAAGTCGCTCGTCGGCCTCGTCCAGCAACTCGCCACGGACCCGACGCACCATGCGCCAGCCGCCGCCGCCCTCGTCGACAGCGAACGCGGCCTGGTCGGGGTCGAACGTGGTGATCGCGTACCGCAGCGCCACCCGGGCCACGTCGTCGAGGGTGAGGGTGCCGGCGAGCGCGGCGGCCACCTCACTGAGGCTCTGCAACTGCCCGGTGACGTGGGTGGTCTCGGCCGCCACCGTCAACACGCCGACGATCTGCCCGGCGCTGTCGCGGACCGGCGAGTAACCCCTGGTGAAGACCGCCTGTTCCACCGTCGCGGAGTGCCCACGCACCAGTGGCAGGGTGGACTCCTTCTCCAGGAAGGGCACGCCCTGCCGGTAGCAGCGCTCGATCACCGCACCGACGCCGGGCAGGGCCCAGATCTCCGCGAACACCTCGGCGGCCGGGCGGCCGAAGGCGCTCGGGTGTTTGCTGCCCAGCAACTCGGCGTAACCGGCGTTGTAGAGCAGGACGAAATCGTCGCCGTACGCCAGGGCCATCGGCATCGGCGAGGCGAGGATCATCTCCCCCACGGCCCGCACCGCGACGTCCCACTCGTCGGGTGGGCCCAGCGGGGTGTCGGCCCAGTCGTGGGCCAGCAGGCCGACAGCCGGGCCGGGCCCGGTGGGTGCGTCCGGGCCCGGAGTCGCTGGCGAGGGGACCCGTCCGACCGTTCCTGGCATGTTCGCAGCCTAGTCGGCCGGACGGAAAAGGCATCCGACCACGGCGGCGGGCCGTCGCCGCGTCGGTCGAGGTGGCCGTTCGGGCAGTTCAGGGCCCCTGTCCGGAGGTCTGTCGCAAAAAACGCGGCGCGCTGCGCGGACTGCCGGACCGGTTGCCGGGTATGCGCCCGGCGCAGTCCATGCGACAGGAGGGACATCATGCTGAAAACCCTCGCGGTCCGGCAGGCCGACATCGGCGATGCCATCGCCGACACCTGGAGGTCGGTGCTGCTCTTCATCCCGAAGGCAGTGGCCTTCATCGTCATCCTCGTGGTCGGCTGGCTCATCGCCAGAGCCGTCCTCAAGATCGTGGATACGGTGCTGGAACGGGTGCGCTTCGACCAGGCGGTCGAACGCGGTGGCATCAAACGGGCCCTGGAGAGAACGAAGTACGACGCCAGCGACATTCTGGCCAGACTGGCGTACTACGCCGTACTGCTGTTCACGCTGCAGTTCGCCTTCGGAGTCTGGGGGCCCAACGCGATCAGTGACCTGATCAGCGGCGTGGTGGCCTGGCTGCCGCGTGCGTTCATCGCGATCGTCATCGTGGTGGTGGCGGCGGCGATCGCCAACGCGGTGCGGGATCTGGTCACCGGGGCGCTGGGCGGGCTCTCGTACGGCAAGGTCCTGGCCGATCTGACGGCGATCTTCATCATCGCGCTCGGCGTGATCGCCGCCCTGAACCAGGTGGGTATCGCCACCACGGTGACCACTCCGGTGCTGATCGCGGTGCTCGCCACGGTGGCCGGCATCCTGATCGTCGGCGTCGGCGGTGGTCTCGTGAAGCCGATGCAGAACCGCTGGGACGGCTGGCTGCACCGGGCGGCCCAGGAGGCCCGGGCGGTGCAACAGCAGCGTCAGGCCGCGTCGGCCGGGCGTAGTGACGTGGAGCGGCAGATGGCCGACCGCGGGGGTGACCGCACCCAGGCCATGCCTCGGGTGGACGAAGCCCAGCAGTACCGTTCGTAACGGGGCGTAACGGCACGACGGTGGGGAGGGTGTTCCGCGTACGACGCGGGACGCCCTCCCTTCGCGGGTCGGGTCAGTCCCGGTCGAGTGCGCGCGCCAGCGCGCAGACCGCGAGCAGGCGGGTGAGCAGCCACTCCGGGTGGCTCCAGTCCACCGGCCCGCTGGGCGGCGTCCACCCGTGCTCCAGGGCGGCGGCGCGCACGCCCTCGGCGTAGCCGGCGAGCGCCGCCGAGGTCAGCGGCGTGCGGTCACCGTCGAGGCTGTCCCGAACGGCCGCCGCGTGCTGGTCGACCTGGGCCAGCAGCCCCGGTCGCGTGGCGGCGGCGGCGAGCCCGACAGTGCCCACGGAGACGGTGAGGGCGGCCAGGGTGGACCGCGCCGAGTCGACGGCGGTACGGGAGGCGACCCGGTTGAACGGCACACGCATGGTGACCGAGGCTAACCGACCGGTCACCACGTCGGCCTCGTCCGCTCGGTGGATGTCGCCTGCGCCACTGGGGCGATCGCCGCTGACCTGGGGGGTTGATCCGGCACAGACGGGGCAGCAGGAGAACCACCCACAGACAGCGGCACACGGCACGGAGGCACGGATGGGACAGCGGACGGACGGACCCGACGAGCGGCACCAGCGGCCGGACGGGGTCAGCGACGCCACCGTCGCGGCGCTCGGCAAGCTGAGTGAGGCGTTGGAGTGTGTGGAGCGGGCCCGGGGGCACCTCTACTCGATGCACCAGTTGATCGGCCATGCCGACCTGATGCTCGACGACGCGGTGGAGCAGTTCCGCGCCGCCGGTCACCCGCACCTCGCCGACCGGATCGGCACGGAACTGCGCGGCCGCAACGTCATCGCCGGACGGTGGACGTTCCAGATCGTCGAGGACTTCGACGACGGCTACCACGCGTTGTTCCGGGAGCTGGATCAGCAGGCCCGCGACGAACTGGTGGGCGGGCGGCGCCACCTGTACGAGGCGGAGATGAAGGAACGCCGCCGCAGCCGGGGCCAGCCAGGCCACGAGGCCCGGCCGGGCGGTGGGACCTAGTCGCTGGTCGCGTCGGCGGGGCGTCGCCGCGCCGCGTCGTCGGCGATGATCACGGTGGCCACCATCAGCGCGACGCAGAGGCTGAACAGCCACGACTCGTCGGTGACGAGCCAGGCGGACACGGGGGCCTGGAGCGCGGCGAGCAGGAAGCCGAGCCAGGCGAGCCGGCGCTGACGCGTGGAGAGGATTCCGGAGCCTTGATGCATCCCGAAATTCTTACGCGAACCCGCCGGTTTGCCGTCCTCCGATCGGCCGATTCTGGATGAGCTGTCCGTTTTCCCAACCGTACGGACACGACTTCTTTGCGCCACGAGCGGTCGGGTGCCGACAGCGCTAGGGTGCCCCTGCGGCAGGATGGTGAGTCGTGTCCACCCCGCCCGCGCGCCCCCGCGCCGCACTGCTCCTGCTCGCGTACCTCGCGTTCGTCAGTCTCGGCCTGCCCGACGGTCTGCTCGGCGTCGGTTGGCCCTCGATCCGGGCCGACTTCGACGTGCCGACGGAGGCGGTCGGGTGGGTGCTCACCGCCGGCACCGTCGGCTACCTCACCTCCAGCGTGCTGGCCGGCTTCACGCTGGCCCGGGTCGGCGTGGGCGCGCTGCTCGCGGGCAGCACCCTGCTGGCCAGCCTGGCGCTGACCGGCTATGCGACCAGCCCCGTGCTGGTGGTGCTGGTGGGCTGTGCGCTGCTGCTCGGGCTCGGCTCCGGCGCTGTCGACTCCGGGCTCAACGCGTACGCCGCCGGGGCCTTCGGGGCGCGCCACATGAACTGGTTGCACGCCTTCTTCGGCCTGGGCGTGGCGATCGGTCCGCTGATCATGACCGCGGTGTTGAGCACCGGGCTCGGCTGGCGCTGGGGGTACGGCATCATCGCCGCCGCCCAACTCGTCCTCGCCGCCGCGTTCGCGCTCACCGTGCGGGCCTGGCACCGTGGCGTCCCGGCCGGCACCGAGGCGGGCACGACCGTCCAGGCCGGGCTCTCCGCCACCGATGGCGGGTCGGCACCGGTCGTCCGGGTTCCGATCGGGGAGACGCTGCGGCTGCCGGCGGTCTGGTCCGGGACGCTCGCCTTCGTGCTGTACGTGGCGATCGAGGTGTCCGCCGGGCTGTGGGCGTTCCTGCTGCTCACCGAGGGACGCGGGCTGAGCGCGGCGGTGGCCGGCGGCTGCGTCTCCGCGTACTGGGGCAGTCTCTTCGTCGGCCGGGTCGTGCAGGGTCTGGTCGCCGAGCGCCTGGGGGCGGGGCTGGTGCTGCGCGTCAGCCTGGCCGGAATGGCGGTCGGCGCGGCGCTGATCGCGGTACCCGGGCCGGCTGTCCTGGCGGTGCTCGGCCTGGTCGTTGTCGGTTTCGCCGCCGCGCCGGTGTTTCCGCTGCTCACCCTCACCACCGCCGAACGGGTCGGGGTGGCGCACGCGGACCGGGCCATCGGGCTGCAGATCGGTGCCGCTGGCATCGGCGCGGCGCTCGTCCCGGCCGGGCTGGGCGTGCTGATCGGCAACACGTCGGTGCAGGTGCTGGGCTCGGCGCTGCTGGTGCTCGCGCTGGCACTGATCGCGCTGCACGAGTGGGGTACGCGCCGACCCGCCGTCGAGCCGCCCGCGCCCGACCGGCCCGGGAACGCGGGTCAGACGTCCGGCCCGGTCCTGCCGGTGGTGGACGGGCGGTAGGCGCGCTGCGGGTCGGTGGCCTCCCGGCTGTTGCCCCGGGCCTGCCCCTCGCGGTCCGACGCGGCCGCCCCGTGCCCGAACGCGGCCTCCTCGCCGGCGTCGTTGCCCGTCACGTCGTCGGCCTGCCCGTCGAGGCTGGAGCCCGACACGGCGCGCTCCAACTCCTCCAACGGAAGCCGCTCCTCGTCCCGCCACACCCTGATGCTGTCGTCGGTCATACCTCCAGCCGTACCCGGGCACGATGATCGCAAACAGGCTCGGACACGGCGATGGCCGCCGGGAACCCCGACGGCCATCTGCGGTCACCGCTCAGCGTCACGGCTGCGGACGGTCCACCTGCCCGCGCCAGGCACCGGTCTCCTGACCACGCCGTTCGATGTAGGTCTTGAACCGTTCCAGGTCGCCCTTGGCCCGCCGGTCGACGATGCCGAGCTTGTCGCCGGCCTGCTCGACGACACCGTGCGGCTCGAACTCGAGTTGCAGGGTGACCCGGGTCTTGTCCTCGTCCAGGCGGTGGAAGGTCACCACGCCGGCCTGCTGGGTGCCGCCGGTGGACCGCCAGGCGACCCGCTCGTCGGGGAGCTGCTCGGTGATCTCCGCGTCGAACTCGCGCTTCACCCCGGCGATGTCCACGGTCCAGTGGGTCATCGTGTCGGAGAGCTGCCGGACCTCCTGCACGCCCTCCATGAACTCGGGAAACTCCTCGAACTGCGTCCACTGGTCGTACGCGGTGCGGACGGGCACGGAAACGTCTACGTGTTCGGTAACGCCACTCATCGGGGAACCTCCTTCAGCCGCTGGTGGGTTGGTGGATCGGGGGCGATCCGTCTCACCAGCGAGTCGTCTCGTTCTTGTTGCCGAGCGCGGCCCACACCTCGGAGACCGTCTGGTAGACGGTGCCCTCGGGCAGCCGTTCCAGCGCCGCCACGATGTCGTCGGGCGCCTCGTTCTCGCGGGCGCTGGCGATGAGCACCAGGCGGTCGCCCGGCAGCGCGCTCATTGAGATGAACCGGCCGAGCCGGCTGCGCTGCTCGACGTCCGTCGAGCTCATCCCCTGTGGGGCGCCGGTGCGCGTATCGCCGGCCGGGGCGGTGGTCGCCTCCGGCTGGTCCTCACCGGCCGGTTCCGGAACCCGGAACTCGTCGACTCGAGAGCCACCGGTCCCCGGCCCCTGTACCAGGCCGCTGACCTCCTGACTCATCTGTTCGTCGATCCTCGGTCCGTGCTTGCTGTTGCCACGCTCCATGCCTTCTGCGCTACCCGGCACCCCGCCCGCTAAACCGGCACCGGGCCACGAACCGGCCCTCGGTCCGGCGCCGAACCGGACGTCATTGCCGAACGGGACCTCACTCGTCGGCCGGTCGGCGCGGCGGCAGCACCGGCTCGTCCGGGTCCGGGTCGCCGCCCTGCAACTGACGCCCGCGCTGCACCTCGGCGTTGATCTGCACGCCCAGCATCAGCGCCGAGTTCGACAGGTAGAGCCAGACCAGGAACGCGATGGCCGCGCCGAGGCTGCCGTAGGTGGTGTCGTACGAGCCGAAGTTGGCCACGTAGAGGCCGAAGCCGAAGGAGGCCGCCGCCCAGGAGAGCAGGGCCACCGCGCCGCCCGGGGTGAGCCAGCGGAACCGGGGCTGGCGCACGTTCGGCGCGATCCAGAACAGCAGGGACAGCAGCACCATCATGATCATGGCGAGGACCGGCCACTTCGCCACGCTCCACGTGGTGCGGGCCAGGCCGCCGGCGTTGATCAGGTCGCCGACCGCGTCGGTGACCGGCCCGCTGACGATCAGGCCGAGAGCGACCACCGCGAGCAGCACCAGCGTGATCGCCGCCAGGCCGATCTGCAGCGGCCGGAGCTTCCAGACCGGGCGACCCTCGGTCACCCCGTACACCGCGTTCGAGGCCCTGGTGAACGCGCCGATGAAACCCGACGCGGACCAGAGCGCGCCGAGCAGGCCGAAACTCAGCAGCAGCTTGGGGTTGCTCTGGTCGAGCACCACGGCGCGGATCACCCCGATCACGCCGTCCTTGTCGTCGGTCAGCACCGCCCCGGCGCCCACCTGGTTGGCCAGGTCGACAACGGTGTCGACGGTCTGCTCGCCGCTGGAGACCAGGCCGACCAGCGCCACCACCACGATGGCGGACGGGAACAACGCCAGGACGCCGTAGTAGGTGAGCGCGGCGGCCCAGTCGGAGCAGTTGTCGGTGACGAAGTTCTGCACACTGCGGACCAGCACCCCACGCCAGGTTCGCCAGCTCAGCTGCCGTATCCGTCGCGGCACCCGGCGGCCCGCTGTGCCGTCGAGGGTGGTACCGGGCTCCGTGGTCGTCATTGCCCGCTCCCTGCGCCCCGGCCGCCGGATGACCGGTCGTCCGGTCTGGCCTGGCCCGGCGGTACCCGGATGGGTAAATCGACAAACCCCACCCCCGGGCCGGCCGACGCCGCTATGGTTTGCCGCCGCGTCACCGGGGAACGGTCACAGTGACCCTGTCGACACGGAGGAGGACGAGATGCCCGGGCGCGAAGACCTGCCCAGCACGCTGCGGCGCTCCCCGGATAAGGCGCAGCGCACCTGGGAGAAGACGCACGACTCGGCGGTCGAGACCTACGGTGAGGGGGAGCGGGCGCACCGCACCGCCTTCGCCGCGGTGAAGCACCAGTTCGAGAAGGTGGGCGACCACTGGGAGCCGAAGGGCCGCAAGGGCCCCAGCGACCAGCAGGCCGCCGGTGGCGGGCCGGAACGACGGGCCCCCACGGCGGGTGGCGTGGACGCCAACGCCACCAAGGACCACCTGATGTCGGTGGCCCGCAAACTCGACGTACCCGGCCGGTCGGGCATGACCAAGCCGGAGCTGGTCACGGCCATCGAGAAAGCCAACGACCGCGCCACCCGCAAGGCCCGCGGGAACTGACCGCGCCGCACCGGAGCACCACCGACGCGGTACGGGCGGACGCGCCACCCCTGCGTCCGCCCGTGCTGTCCTACCAGTGCCCGCCGCCCGGCGCCTCGATGTGCACGGCCTTGGTGGCGGTGAACTCGTCCAGCAGCTCCGGGCCGTACCCGAAGCCCTGCCCACTGGCCCGGCGCGGATGCGCGGCACCGCCCGGCGCGCCCCCGAACACCGCGTTGATCTTGACGGTGCCGACCGGCAGCTCTCGCCAGGCCCGCTGCGCGTGACTCATCGACGGGGTCAACACGGTGGCCGCCAACCCGTACGGGGAGTCCGCCGCGCAACGCAACGCCTCGTCGAACGAGTCGACCACCACCACCGGTGCGACCGGCCCGAACGTCTCCTCGCGGACCAGCGCCGTGTCGTGCCGGCAGTCCGTGACGACGGTCGCCGGATAGAACGCCCCCGGGCCGGGCGGCACCTCGCCGCCGGTGCGCACCCGCGCCCCGTCGGCCACCGCCGCCGCCACCTGCCCGTGCACGTGGTCCCGGTGCCGTCGGTCGACCAGCGGGCCCAGCTCGGTGCCCGGGTCCCGGCCCGGCCCGACCCGCAGCGCCTCGGCGCGTCGTACCAGCGCGGCCACGAAGTCGTCGGCCACCTCCCGGTGCACGTAGAGCCGCTCGACCGCCACGCAGATCTGCCCGGCGTTGGCGAACGCGCCGAGCGCGGCCTGCTCCGCCGCCCACTGCGGGTCGACGCCCGCGTCCACCACCAACGGGTCACTGCCCCCGTTCTCCAGGAGCACCTTCGCGCCGGTGCGGGCCGCGGCGGTGGCGATCGCCCGGCCGGTCGCTGTCGCGCCGACGTGGGCCACCACGTCGACCTCCTGCGCCGCCAGCGCCGCACCCACCTCCGGGCCGCCGGTGAGCAGCGACAACACCCCGGCCGGCAGCGCCTGGTCCAGCGCGCGGGCCAGCAGCCAACCCGTCGCCGGGGTCCGTTCGCTCGGCTTGTAGAGCACCACGTTCCCGGTCACCAGAGCCGCGCCGAGCAGCCCACAGGAGACCGCCACCGGGTCGTTCCAGGGGGTGATCGCCGCGACCACCCCCCGGGGCTGCGGGGTCAGGAAGTCCAGCGCGTCGGGGTCGCCATTGAGGGTGCGCCCGCCGCGCAGCGGCGCCAGCTCCGCATACTGTCGCAGGGTGCCGATCCCCGCCTCGACGCCGCCACGGGCGTCCGCCAACGGCTTGCCCATCTCCGCGGTGACCGCCGCCGCCAACTCCTCGACGACCGCCTCCACCGCGTCCGCGGCCCGGTGCAGCGCCGCCGCCCGTTCCGCCGGCGCGGTCGCCGCCCACTGGGCCGCCACGTTGCGGGCCGCCTGGGTCGCCTTGCCCACCTCGTCGGCGGTGGCCACCGGCACCGTGCTCACCGGCTGGTCGTCCGCCGGATCACGCACGACCAGTTCGCCGCCGTCGCCGCCCGCACCCCACACCCCGCCCACCAGCTGCGCAACCGTGTACATGCGGCGCTGGATGCCCCGGCCCCGGCGAGGCAAACGCGTTTCGCCCGGTTGCGCGCCGGGTAGGCGGATCCGATGACAACCACCGTCGCGCAGAGCGCGGACGCCGTCATCATCGGTGCCGGGCACAACGGCCTGGTGGCGGCCAACCTGCTGGCCGACGCCGGCTGGGACGTGGTGGTGCTGGAGGCGACCGCGACGCCCGGCGGCGCCGTCCGCTCCGCCGAGGTCACCGCGCCCGGCTACCTGAGCGACCTCTACAGCTCGTTCTACCCCCTCGGGTACGCCTCACCGGTGCTGGGCGCCCTCGGCCTGGATCGACACGGGTTGTCGTGGCGACACGCCCCGGACGTGCTGGCCCACCTGCTGCCCGACGGTCGGGCCGCGGTGATCAACCGGGACCCGGACGCCACCGCCGCGTCGCTGGAGCAGTTCGCTCCCGGTGACGGCAAGCGGTGGCTGAGCGCGTACGCCGAGTGGCTCGACGTGGCCGAGCCGATGCTGGACGCGATCACCGCGCCGTTCCCCCCGGTACGCGGAGGCGTCGGCCTGCTGCGGCGGTTGCGGGTCGCTGGCGCGCTGCGACTCGCCCGCCGGCTTGTCGTGCCGGTCCGCAAGCTTGGCGACGAACTCTTCGACGGTCCCGGCGGGCCGGCCCTGCTGGCCGGCTGCGCCCTGCACACCGACCTCTCCCCGGAGGAGGCCGGCTCCGGGGTCTACGGCTGGCTGCTGGCCATGCTCGGCCAGCAGGTCGGCTGGCCGGTGCCCGACGGCGGCGCGCAGCGGATCACCGACGCGCTGGTGGATCGGCTACAGGGGCGCGGCGGGACGATCATCTACGGCGCGCGGGCCGAACGGGTGCTCACCGCCCGGGGCCGGGCGATGGGGGTCCGCACCGTCGGTGGCGCGCTGTGGCGGGCCCGGCGGGCCGTGCTCGCCGACGTTCCGGCGCCGGCGCTCTACCTCGACCTGGTCGGCCCGGCGGCGCTGCCGTCGCGGCTGGTGGAGGACCTGGCGCACTTCCGGTGGGACGGCTCCACGCTGAAGGTGGACTGGGCGCTCTCCGCGCCGGTGCCGTGGACGAACCGGCAGGTGGCCGGCGCCGGCACCGTGCACCTCGGCGCGGACCTGAACGGGCTCACCCACTACGCCAGCGAGTTGGCCCGTGGTGAGCTGCCCCGCGACCCGTTCCTGCTGGTCGGGCAGATGTCGGTGGCGGACCCGAGCCACTCCCCGCCGGGCACCGAGTCGCTCTGGTCGTACACCCATCTGCCGTTCCGGCGGACCTGGCGGGCCGACGACGTGGCCGGGCACGTGCAGCGGATGGAGGACGTGCTGGAGGCCGCGGCACCGGGTTTCCGGCGCCTGATCGTGGGCCGGCACGTGGCCTCGCCGGTCGATCTGGAGGAGGGCAACCCCAGCCTGGTCGGCGGCGCGCTCGGCGGCGGGACCGCCGCCGCGTACCAGCAGCTCTTCCTGCGCCCGATCCCTGGACTGGGTCGGGCGGACACCCCGGTGGACCGGCTCTTCCTGGCCAGCTCGTCGGCGCACCCGGGCGGCGGGGTGCACGGCGCGCCCGGTGCGAACGCGGCCCGCGCGGCGCTGGCGCGCGACCGTGCGCTCACCGGCCGCGCCTACGCCGCAGCCATCGCCACCGCCCACAACGCCATCTACCCCACCACCCCCTGACCGCCACCCTTCCCGCGTCCCGGTGATCAAGAGGTTCGCGTCAGATTCGCCACCGTCGGCGACGCGAACCTCTTGATCACCCAGCAGGATGGGGTGGGGGTGGGGGTCAGCGGGTTACGTTGCGGTGTTTGCTGCGGAGGCGGAAGGGCATGAGGGCGCTCTCCACCTTGGTCGCGGTGGTCATCTTGGAGACGCCGTCGCGCCGCTCCTCGAAGCGGATCGGCACCTCCAGAATGGTGTGCCCCAGCTTGGTGGCGAGGTAGTGCATCTCCACCTGGAAGCTGTAGCCGTTGGACTGCACCCGCTCCAGGTCGATGTCGCGCAGGGCGTCGGCCCGCCAGATCTTGAAGCCGGCGGTGAGGTCCCGGATGCGCACCCGCAGCAGCGTGTGCACGTAGAGGTTCGCCCAGCCACTGAGCGCCCGGCGGTAGAGCGGCCAGTTCTCGTCCAGCTCGCCACCGGGCACGTACCGGGAACCGATCACCACGCTGGCCTGGGTGGACAGCAGCGCGCCCAGCATCCCCGGCAGCGCCTCCGGCGGGTGCGAGAGGTCGGCGTCCATCTGCGCCACGTACTCGGCGCCGCCCGCGACCGCCCGGCTCATCCCGTCCACGTACGCCCGGCCGAGGCCTTCCTTGCCAGCGCGGTGCACGACCTCGATCCGGTCGGGGTTCTCGATGGCCAGCTTGTCGGCCACCTCCCCGGTGCCGTCGGGGGAGTTGTCGTCGGCGACGAGGATGCGCAGCCCCGGCAGCGGCAGCGCGAGCAGCCGCTCGACCAGCGCCGGGAGGTTGCCCGCCTCGTTGTACGTGGGCACGACGACGGTCAGGCGTGCGTCCCGCCACGGCGACGGCAACTGCACCGGCTGGATCATGTCGGTCATCCTCGGTTTGCGGACATGGGTCATGGAAAGGGTATCCAGTTGCCGCATTCGCACCGAGGGGGCACCCCTCCCGGGCGTTGCGGACCGTCGTCGTCCACCGCGCTCCGGGGTAACAGCCCTGGTCAAGGGGCTTGTGTTGGTCAGCGCCGACGGCGAGCGACAGCGCCGAGGGCGAGCGTCGCGACGGCGAGCGCGACACCGGAGAGTGCCGGCTTGTGCGTGCTCACCCACAACGCCGCGGAACGGTCACGTGCCTGGTGGCGGAACACCCCGGCCGCGCCCCGGTCGGTGTCCGCGTCGCCGGGGTGGTCCAGATTGTCACGCCAGGTCGCCGGATCGATAGTGGCGCCGGTCTGCTGGCTGTCGTACCCGTCGCGGGCCAGCTTCCGGTCGAGCAGGCCGGGGAACAGCGCGTCGGCCAGCCGGGCCTGCCAGGTCGGGCCACCCACGTTCAACTCCCGGGTGCCGTGGTCCGCCGCCCACACGATGGCCCGGGCGGCCAGCTCCGGAGTGAAGATCGGCGGCACCGGCTGCGGATGCCGGGGCAGCCGGGTACGGACCCAGGAGAACTGCGGCGTGTTGATCGCCGGCAGTTGCACCATCGACACCTTCACCCCCGGGCAGTCGTGCAGCAGCTCGGCGCGCAGCGAGTCGTTGAACCCCTGCACGGCGTGCTTGCTCGCGCAGTACGCCGACTGCAGCGGGATGCCCCGGTAGGCCAACGCCGAGCCCACCTGCACGATTGTGCCCCGCCCGTGCGCCCGCATGTGCCGCAGCGCGGCGAGCGTGCCGTGCACCGTGCCCAGGTAGGTGACAGCGGTGACCCGGTGGAACTCCCGCGCCGGAATCTCCCAGGCGGACGCGAACACCGACACCATCGCGTTGTTGACCCACACGTCGATGCCGCCCCACCGGTGCACCACGTCGTCGGCGGCCTGCTGCACCGCGCCCGCGTCGGACACGTCGACCCGGTACACGCGCACGTCGGTCGCGCCGCGCAGCCGGCACTCCCGCTCGGCGGCGGCCAGGCCCGCCTCGCCCCGGGCCAGCAGCGCCAGCCGGGCGCCGCGCGCCGCGTACGCGTGGGCGACGGCCCGGCCGACGCCGGCGCTCGCGCCGGTCACCACCACGGTCCGCGTCACGCTCACCCCTTCTGCCGGGTGGCGATGTCGGAGAGCCGGGCCAACGTCTCCCGGTTGCGCCGGTGCAACACCAGATCGTTGATCTTGTTGTGGACCCAGCGCAGCGGTCCGGCGGCGAAGTCCTCCCCGAGGCGGACCCGGGTGGCTCCCCCGCCCACCGGCTCCAGGGTGAAGGCCACGATCGCCTCGCCCGCCGGCCAGAGACCGGCCTTGAGCACGAGCCGGTGCGGCGGTTCGCAGACCAGCACCGTCGAGGCGTCCTGCAGGGAGAACGGCCAGGGCCCGGCACGGTGGTGCAGTTGGCTGCCGACCCGGGGCCAGGCGTCGTCCACGTCGCGCATGTGCGCGGTGCCGACCACCCAGTCGCTGTACGTCCATCCGTCAGCGAGCACGTCGAACACCCGCTGCGGGGGAGCGTCGATCACTTTCTCCACAATCGCCACCGGGATTCCATACCCGGGGCACGGCACTGGCTAACGGCCGGCGGGGTTAGCTTCTCCGGCACGGCGGGTAAGGCCGACCCGGGGCACCGCGGCGCGCTGGCCCACCGCCTCGACGACGACGTTTACTCCTCGGGGCGCAGGGAACCCGCCGCCTGTGCGACAGGACCAGGAGGATCCGTATCAGCGCAGGTCAGCCCAGGTGTACGCCGCTGCTGACCGCGCCGGTTCCGGGTCTGTCGCAAGCCCCCGGCCCGTCCTGTACGACGCGGTGCTGCTGGACCGGGACGGCACCCTGATCGAGGACGTGCCGTACAACGGCGACCCGGAGAAGGTGCGCCCGGTGCCGGGCGCCCGGGCGGCGCTGGACCGGCTGCGCGCGGCCGGGCTGCGGCTGGCGGTCGTCACGAACCAGTCGGGTCTGGCCCGGGGTTACTTCACCGGGGAGCAGATGCGGGCGGTGCACGCCCGCGTCGAGGAGCTGCTGGGCCGGTTCGACGCGTGGCTGGTCTGCCCGCACGACGACGCCGACGGTTGTGACTGCCGCAAGCCGGCACCCGGTCTGGTGCACGCCGCCGCCCGCGAGCTGGGCACCACCACGTCCCGGTGCGTGCTGGTGGGCGACATCGGCCGGGACGTCGCCGCGGCGCTGGCCGCCGGGGCGGCGGGCGTGCTGGTGCCCACCCCGGTGACCCGACCGGAGGAGATCGCCGCCGCCGGGTGGGTGGCCTCCGACCTGCCGTCGGCGGTGCACGAGATCCTGCGCCGGCAACAGGCCGTGCAGCCGGCGACCCCGCCCACCGAACCGGTACGGACGGCGCTGGTGGTCCGCTCGGACTCGGCGGGTGACGTGCTGGTCACCGGCCCGGCGATCCGCGCCGTGGCGGCCGGAGCGCAGCGGGTGGTGCTGTTGTGCGGGCCGCGCGGTCGCGCCGCCGCCAACCTGCTGCCCGGCGTCGACGAGATCATCGAGCACCCGCTGCCGTGGATCGACCCCACGCCGGGGCCGGTCGATCCGCAGGCCATCCGGGACCTGACCGCGCGGCTGGGCGCGATCGGCGCGGACCAGGCGGTGGTGTTCACCTCGTTCCACCAGTCCGCCCTGCCGTTGGCGCTGCTGCTGCGGATGGCGGGGATCGACCGGATCGCGGCGATCAGCGACGACTACCCGGGCTCGCTGCTGGATGTCCGGCACCGGGTGCCGGTCGGCGTCCCCGAACCCGAACGCGCCCTCTCCCTGGCCGCCGCCGCCGGCCACCGGCTGCCCGACGGCGACGAACCCGTGCTCCGGCTGCGCCGGGACGCCGTGCCGCCGCGCCCGGCCGACCTCGGCGACCCGGGGTACGTGGTGCTGCACCCCGGGTCGGCCGCGTCGAGCCGGGCCTGCCCGCCCGAGCTGGCGACCCGGATCGCCGGGGCGTTGACCGACGCCGGGCACCGGGTGCTGGTCACCGGCGGCCCGGACGAACGCGCTGTCACCGCCCGGGTCGCCGCGGCCGGCGGCACCGACCTGGGCGGTCGCACCGACCTGGCCGGGCTGGCCGCGATCGTCGCGGACGCCAGCGCGGTCGTGGTCGGCAACACCGGGCCCGCGCACCTGGCGGCCGCCACCGGAGTGCCGGTGGTGAGTCTCTTCGCGCCGACGGTTCCGTTCGGACAGTGGGGGCCCTACCGGGTGCCCGCCGTCCGGCTCGGCGACGCCGCCGGGCCCTGCCGGGACACCCGGGCGGCCAGCTGCCCGGTCCCCGGGCACCCCTGCCTCAGCGGCATCGACCCGGAGCAGGTGGTCGACGCGCTCCGGACGCTCACGGTCAGCGGTGGTGGCGGCCGATGAACATCCTGCTCTGGCACGTGCACGGCTCCTGGACCACGTCGTTCGTGCACGGCAGCCACCGCTACCTGATTCCCACCACACCCGACCGCGGCCCGTACGGCCTCGGCCGGGCCCGCACCTACCCGTGGCCGGAC
Source organism: Micromonospora sp. SD19 (assembly GCF_054462275.1). NCBI lineage: Bacteria > Bacillati > Actinomycetota > Actinomycetes > Micromonosporales > Micromonosporaceae > Micromonospora > Micromonospora sp. SD19. The sequence continues at coordinate 214,850 of NZ_JBTLMN010000006.1, read as the reverse complement.
AACGCGGTCGAGGTCAGCCCGCAGGAACTGCCGAGCGCCGACGTGGACCTGGTGATCCTGCAACGCCCCGAGGAACTCGACCGGGCCGAGGAGTGGCTTCGGCGCCGCCCGGGCCGCGACCTTCCGGCGATCTACGTCGAACACAACACACCCAAGGGCGACGTGCCCAACACCCGCCACCCGATGGCCGACCGCGACGACCTGCTCATCGCCCACGTCACCGGGTTCAACCAGATCTTCTGGGACACCGGCGCCACCCGCACCACTGTTGTCGACCACGGCATCGTCGCCCCCTCGGCGTCCTACACGGGCGAGTTGGACCGGCTCGCCGTGGTGATCAACGAGCCGGTACGCCGAGGCCGGGTCACCGGCACCGACCTGCTGCCCCAGTTCGCCGAGATCGCGCCGCTGGACGTGTTCGGCATGGGGGTCGCCGGCCTGGCCGACCACCTGGGGCTGCCCGCCGACCGGCTCACCAGCCACGACGACGTGCCCCAGGAGCGGATGCACGTCGAACTGGCCCGGCGGCGGGCGTACCTGCACCTGTGCCGGTGGACCTCCCTCGGGCTGAGCCTCATCGAGGCGATGGCGATCGGCATGCCGGTCGTCGCGCTCGCCACCACCGAGGCGGTGATGGCGGTGCCCCCGCAGGCGGGGGCGCTGGCCACCCGGACCGACACCCTGCTCGACGCCGCCCGCCGGTTCATCACCGAACCGGCGACCGCGCGCCAGGCCGGGGCGGCGGCGCGAACCGCCGCACGCGACAGGTACGGCCTCGACCGTTTCCTCGCTGACTGGGACCGGCTGCTGGAGGAGGAAGTATGCGGATCGCGATGATCTCGGAGCACGCCAGCCCGCTCGCCGTCCTCGGAGGGGAGGATGCCGGCGGCCAGAACACGCACGTCGCGGAGCTGTCCGCCGCGCTCGCCGCCGCCGGGCACGAGGTGCGGGTCTACACCCGCCGCGACGCGCCCGACCTGCCGGTGACCGTCCGCAGCCCGGACGGGTACGACGTGGTGCACGTGCCGGCCGGCCCGGCCGAGCCGGTGGCCAAGGACGCCCTGCTGCCGCACATGCGGGAGTTCAGCGCCTGGCTGATCGAACGCTGGCGCGGCGGCGACTGGGTGCCCGAGGTGATCCACGCGCACTTCTGGATGAGTGGTCTGGCCGGGCTGACCGCCGGCCGGCAGACCGGGGTGCCGGTGGTGCAGACGTACCACGCGTTGGGCACCGTGAAGCGCCGCTACCAGGGGGTGCAGGACACCAGCCCGGCCCGACGGATCTCCTACGAGCGGGAGCTGGGCCGCTCGGTCGACCGGGTCGTCGCGCAGTGCCGCGACGAGGTGGGCGAGCTGGTCCGGATGGGGGTGCCCCGGTCCCGGATGACGGTGGTGCCCTCCGGGGTCAACCTCGCCACCTTCGCCCCGCTCGGACCGGCCGCCGAGAGGGAACCGGGACGGGCCCGGATCCTCACCGTGGGCCGGTTGGTCGAGCGCAAGGGCTTCCAGACGGTGGTCCGTGCGATGGCGTTGGTGCCGGACGCCGAGTGCGTGGTCGTCGGCGGCCCACCCGAGGGGCTGTTGGAGACCGACCCGTACGCCCGCCGGCTGCGGGCCCTCGCCGAGTCGTGCGGGGTGGCCGACCGGGTGCACCTGGTCGGGGCGGTGCCCCGGGAGGAGATGGGCCGCTGGTACCGCTCGGCGGACCTGCTGGTCGCGGCGCCCTGGTACGAGCCGTTCGGGTTGACCCCGTTGGAGGCGATGGCGTGCGGGGTGCCGGTCGTCGGCACGGCCGTGGGTGGCATCCGGGACACCGTTGTCGACGGGACGACCGGTGATCTCGTGCCGGCCCGGGATCCGCAGGCCCTGGCCACCGCGATCCAGGGGTTGCTCGATGACCGGATCAGGCGCTTCGCGTACGCGACGGCGGCCCGCGAGCGGGCCCGGGAGCGGTACTCGTGGGCGGCGACCGCCGAGCGGCTGGTCGAGGTCTACAGCGAGGTGGCCGCCGTGCGCCGGCCGACCCGGGTGGTGGCCTGATGCCGACGGGCAGCCTGCTCGACACCCACCTGACGAATCTCGCGGCGGCGCTGGTGCCGTACCGGCGGTGTGAGCGGCAGCTGACGCGCTGGGGCGCGGACCTGGCCCACCGGCTGGCCGCCGGGGGTCGCCTGCTGGTCGCCGGCAACGGCGGCAGCGCCGCCGAGGCCCAGCACCTCACCGCCGAGCTGGTCGGCAAGCTGCGCGACGATCGTCGGCCGTTGTCGGCGATCGCGCTGCACGCCGAGACGAGCGCGCTCACCGCCATCGCCAACGACTACGGCTACACCGACGTGTACGCCCGCCAGGTGCGCGCCCACGGCCGCCCCGGCGACATCCTGCTGCTGCTGAGCACCAGTGGGACCAGCGCCAACCTGGTGGCCGCCGCGCGGGCCGCCCGCGACGTCGGGGTGACCTCCTGGGCGCTCACCGGCGTCGCTCCCAATCCGCTCGCCGACGCCTGCGACGACGTGCTGGCCGTCGCGTCCCCGGACACCCAGGTCGTCCAGGAGCTGCACCTCGTGACCAGTCATCTGCTCTGCGAGTACCTCGAACAGGAGTTGCCGGCCGCGCTGGCCGCAGCCGGCGACACGGCGGTCGTGCACCCCGGGCCCGGGGCGCCGGCGCCCGTGCGTACCGGGGTCGAGGTGGTGCTCGACGGCGGAACCGGACAGCAGGTCGACGCGTGAGGATGAGGAGGCAGGCGTGAGGGGACCGGTGGTGGTGCTGGGGGACACCCTGCTCGACCGGGACGTGGAAGGCGTGGTGAACCGGCTCTGCCCGGACTCCCCGGTGCCGGTGCTCGACGAGACAGCGGCCACCGACCGGCCGGGGGGCGCCGGGCTGGCGGCGGTGTTCGCCGCCGCGCAGGGCGCCGAGGTGGTGCTGGTGACCGCGCTCGCCGACGACGCCGGTGGGGCTCGGCTGAGCGCTCTGCTCACCGCCGCCGGCGTGCAGGTGTACCCCCTGGCCCTCTCCGGCGCGACGCCGGAGAAGATCCGGCTGCGGGCACGGGGACGGGTGCTGCTGCGTCACGACCGGGGCGGCACGTCCGGGGAGCCGGGTCAGCCCTCCGACGAGGTGCTGCGGGTGATCGCGTCGGCGTCGGCGGTGCTGGTCAGCGACTACGGCCGGGGGGTGGCCCGGCAGCCCGCCTTGCGCGACGCGTTGGCCGCCACCCGCGCGCCGGTGGTGTGGGACCCGCATCCGCGCGGCCCGGCGGCGGTGCCCGGCGTCCACCTGGCCACCCCGAACGAGTCCGAGGTGCGCGAGCTGGTCCCCGCGCTGCCCGGCGCCTCCCGACTGGCCACCGCGTCGCGCGGCGCCCAGGGGCTGCGGCGACGCTGGCGGGCCGGCGCGGTCGCGGTGACGTTGGGCGGTGACGGCGCGCTGCTCTGCCACGCGGGGTCGACGCCGCTGGTGGTGCCGACGCCGGGTAGCGCCGAGGGGGACACCTGCGGTGCCGGCGACCGGTTCGCGGCGGCCGCCAGCCTCGCGTTGGCCCAGGGGGCGCTGGTCTCCGAGGCGGTGCAGGTGGCGGTCGCCGAGGCGTCCGCGTACGTGGCGGGTGGGGGAGTGGCGGCGGCGCTGCCGCCGTCGGGGCCCGAGGTGCGGGCCGGGAGCACGTCGGGGCCGCGCGTTCTCCAGAGCGGACCACGAGGTGGTGCGGTGGCTGACCGGGTGGGGGTCGCCGCCGTCGCCACGCTCCTCAACGAGGTACGCGCCGCTGGCGGCACCGTGGTGGCCACCGGCGGGTGCTTCGACCTGCTGCACGCCGGGCACGTGGCCACCCTGGAGGCCGCCCGGCAGCTCGGTGACTGCCTGATCGTCTGCCTGAACTCCGACGCCAGCGTGACCGGGTTGAAGGGGCCGGACCGGCCGGTGCAGTCCGAAGGTGACCGCGGCCGGCTGCTGGCCGCGCTGAGCTGCGTCGACGCGGTCCTCATCTTCGACGAGCCGACCCCGGACGCGGCGCTGTCCTGGATACGCCCCGACGTCTGGGTCAAGGGCGGCGACTACGCCACCGGTGGTGGGGACGCCTCCGCCGTCCTGCCCGAGGCGCAGGTCGTACGCCGGTGGGGCGGGAACACGGTGGTGGTGCCCTACCTGGACGGTCGGTCCACCACCGACCTGATCGTCCGCACCCTCGCGGAGCGGACCCGATGACCGGCACGCGGCCCGGTGCCGGGCCCACCGTCCTGGTCACCGGCGGGTCCAGCGGGCTCGGTGCCGCCGTGGTCGCCGCGGTGGCCGCCTCCGGTGGCCGACCGCTCGTGCTGGACCGGCAGCCGCCGGTCGACGGGGTGTCCTGGACCGAGTGCGACCTGGCCGACACGCGCGCCGCCGAGGCGGCCACCCGGCATCTCGCCGAGCAGGCCGGGGGCCTGGACGCCGTGGTCACCGCCGCCGGCACCGACGTGCCGGGCCGGCTCGCCGACCTGCCGGGCGAGACCTGGGACCGGATCGTCGCCGTGGACCTGCTGGCCACCGCGGCGGTGATCCGGGCCGCGCTGCCGTTCCTGCTGACCTCTCGGGGGCGCGTCGTCACCGTCGCCTCCACCCTGGGCGTCAAGGCGGTCAGCGACGCCACCGCGTACTGCGCGGCGAAGTTCGGGGTGGTGGGGTTCACCCGAGCCCTCGCCGCCGAGCTGGCCGGTCAGGTCGGCGTCACCCTGCTCATCCCGGGTGGGATGCGCACCGCGTTCTTCGACGAACGTGACCCGCAGTACAAGCCGGGGCCGGACGCGATCCTCAACGAGCCCGCCGACACCGCCGCCGCGATCATGTTCGCGCTCAGCCAGCCGGCCGGTTGCGCGGTGCGCGAGATGGTGGTCTGCGCCGAGCAGGAGACCTCGTACCCGTGATCCTCGTGCTGCGCGCCCTCGGCGTCGGCGATCTGGTGACCGCGGTGCCCGCGCTGCGGGCGCTGCGGGCCGCGTACCCCTCGCGGGAGCTGGCGCTCGCCGCGCCGGCCTGGCTGGCTCCGCTGGTCGACCTGGTCGGCGGGGTGGACCGGCTGGTGGACACCACCGGGCTGGACCGACCCCTGCGGGTCGGGTCGGCCCCGCGGGTCGCGGTCAACCTGCACGGCCGCGGTCCGCAGTCGCACCGGCTGCTCGCGGCCACCCGACCCGGTCGGCTGCTCGCCTTCGCCAACGCGGACGCCGACTGTGCCGACGGCCCGCGTTGGGCCGCCGACGAGCACGAGGTGGACCGGTGGTGCCGGCTGCTGTCCTGGTACGACATCCCGACCGACCGGGCCGACCTCAGCCTGCGCCGACCCGGGTCGGCGGGGCTGCCCAGCGGTGCCACGGTGCTGCACCCGGGCAGCAAGATCCCGGCCAAACGGTGGCCGGCCGAGCGGTTCGCCGCGCTGGCCCGGACGCTCACCGACCAGGGGCACCGGGTGCTGCTCACCGGCTCGGCCGACGAACGGGAGTTGGCAACCCGGGTGGCCGAGGCGGCCGGCCTGACCTCGGACGCGGTTCTGGCCGGCCGGACCGACCTCGGCGGGCTCGCCGCGCTGGTGGCCGACGCCCGGTTGGTGGTCAGCGGGGACACCGGCGTCGCCCATCTGGCCACCGGGTACGGCACCGCGTCGGTGGTTCTCTTCGGGCCGGTGCCACCGGCGCACTGGGGGCCACCACCGGACCGGCCACGGCACCGGGTGTTGTGGGCCGGTGCGGGGGATTGGCCCAGGTGGGACGGGGTAGGAAGCCACCCGACGATGGCGGCTCTGCACCTCGACGAGGTGCTGGCCGCGGTGGCCGAGGTGGAGAGGGTGGTGCGGGTCTCCGGTGCGGTTGCGGCGTAGCGACCCGGGTCGACCGGGGTACGGACGGCGTCGTCGCGGACGGGGCTGGCTGTTCGTCGATCCGTCCGGGGCGCCGGTGCGGGATCCGGAGGTGCTGGCCCGGCTGCGGGAGCTGGTCATCCCGCCGGCCTGGCAGGACGTCTGGATCGCGCCGCATCCCAACGGGCACATCCAGGCGATCGGGATCGACGCGGCCGGGCGCAAGCAGTACGTCTACCACCCCCGGTGGCGGGAGAAGCAGGACGAGGCGAAGTTCGACCACATGCTGGAGGTGGCCCGGCGGTTGCCGGCGCTGCGGGAGCGGGTGGGGCGCGACCTGGACGGCCGTGGACTGGGCCGGGACCGGGTGCTGGCGACGGTGGCCCGGCTGCTCGACATGGGGATGTTCCGGGTCGGCAGCGACCAGTACGCGAACGGCGACGACCCGACCTACGGGGTGTCCACCCTGCGCCCCGAGCACGCCCGGTCCCGGCGCGGCTGCGTGGTGTTCGTGTTCCCCGCGAAGGGGGGCATCGAGCAGGTACGCCGGATCGAGGACCCGGAGCTGTGCCAGGTGCTCGTCAATCTGCGCCGTCGCCGGCGCCGGGCGGAGCGGCTGTTCGGCTACTGGGACGGCCGGGAGTGGCGCGACGTGCGCAGCGACGAGGTCAACGGTTACCTGCGCGACGCCAGCGGTGGGGAGATGACCGCGAAGGACTTCCGCACCTGGCACGCCACGGTGCTGGCGGCCACCGAGTTGGCCACCGCCGGCCCGGCCCGTTCGGTGACCGCCCGGCGCAAGGCGGTGGTCGCCGTGATGCGGGAGGTGGCGGAGCTGCTGGGCAACACGCCGACGGTGGCGCGGGCGTCGTACGTGGACCCTCGGGTGGTCGACCTCTACCACGAGGGGGTGGTGGCGGCGGTGGATCCGCTGGCGTCTCGCGAGGAGGCGGAGCGGGTCGTCCTGAAGCTGCTGGAGGGGGCCTGACCGGCCCCGCCGGCGATTCTGGGGAGGCGCGACGGGGTCGGAGCCTCGGGCTTGAGCAGGGTGCCACCGGGCGGCCGCCCGCCGCTCGCGCGGCGGGCGCCTCGCCACGGCCCCCGTTGCGGCCCACCAGGCGATGGTCGGCCGCGCCGGTGTCAGTCTGCCGGTCCCGAGTTGACGGTGGACGCCTGACGGTTGACGATCCGCGCCAGATCCGAGGCGTTGTCGCGGTGTTCCTGCGGGGTCATTCCGTAGGCGGCCTTGAACGCCCGGCTGAAGTGGGCCTTGTGGGGAAACCCCCACCGCGCCGCGATGGTCTGCACGGGCTGGTTGCGCAGCGCCGGGTCGGTCAGGTCGCGTTGGCACCGGGCCAGTCGCAGGTCCCTGATGTACGACGCCACTGTGGCGTCCTCGCCCTCGAACAGGCGGTGCAGGGACCGCACCGAGATGTGGTGGGCGTCGGCGACGACCTGGGGGTCGAGGGTCACCTCGCCGAGGTGGCGGTGGATGTACGCCTGCACCTGGGTGAGCAGCGCCCGGCGGCGGACCTCGGTGGGCACGGCGTCCTCGGCGACGAGGTGCCGGCCGAGCATGGTGGTGGCCAGGTCGAGCCCGACCGCGCCGAGCCGTCCGGCGTCGGCGGCGTGGTACTGCTCGGGGTGCCCGGTCACCTGGAGCAGGAACTGCGCTAGCAGCGCCCCGATCCCCTCGCTGCCGGACATCCGGCCGCCGTAGAGCGCGGCCATCCGCTGTGGCGGTAGCGGCAGGGCGGCGTGCGGGATCAGCGTGATGATCGAGGTGGCCTGGTCCCGCTCGGGCTCGGTGGCGTGGTGGCAGACGTCGTGCGGCCGGGACCCGTCGTAGAAGGTGAACTCGCCGGCCAGGATCTCGCTGTGGCGACCGTCCTGGCTGGAGGTGCCGATGCCGCCGGTGGTGAGGGCGAGGATGTACAGCTCCGGGTCGGACTGGCGGACCAGCTTGCGGGTCCGGGTGGCGTCCAGCGACGGGTATTCGTACTGCACCAGCTGGACCGGGCCGAGGTCGGTGAAGTCGGCGCGGGCGGCGAAGTCGTCGCTGTGCGCGGACCGGATGCGCAGCGGCGCCGAGGTGCGCGCCACCAGGTCCAGCCACATGCCGAACCGTTCGCGCGGCGGCAGAACCGTGGTGTCGATGGTGTCTCTCGCCAGCATCGGGCGCCCTAACCCGCTCGGCGCTGGATCAGCGCTTCGACGCCGTCGAGGATCCGGTCCAGACCGAAGGCGAACTCGTCGTCGGGGTGGTCGTCCTGGCTGAGCACGCCGGCGCTGAGCACCCGGTGCAGCGCGGGGAAGCGGGCCGGGTCGATGAGCCGGCCCACCAGCCGGGCGTACCCGGGCATCATCTCGGCGGGCTCGACGCCGGCCGCCCGGCTGCCCTCGGCGATCTGCGACGTGAGGGTTGCCTCGTTGCGGACGTACCCGGTGATCAGCAGCAGCACCGACATCTTCTCGTTCTCGCCGAGCGCGGTGCCGTCGAGGCAGCGCAGCCCGTCCTCCATCCAGCCGAGCTGCTGCGGGGTGATCGGTGGGCCGCTGATCGGGACGTGCAGCAGCCAGGACCGTCGCCGCAGCACCTCGTGTTCGGCCCAGGCCCACCGGGTGAGGCCGGTACGCCAGTCGTCGCGCGGGCCGGGCGGGCCGGGGGAGGGGCCGTACCCGGTGTCCACCATGAGCATCAGCAGTTCGTCCTTCGAGCCGACGTACCGGTAGAGGGCCATGGTCGCGGCGCCCAGCTCCTTGGCCACCCGGCTCATCGACACGGCGGCCAGGCCGTCGGCGTCGGCCACCCGGACCGCGGCGTCCACGATGGTGGGCACGCTCATTCCCGGCCGGGGCCCCTTGGGTGGTCGCTCCCGCAGCCCCCAGGCGCTCTCGATGGCCGGCGGGAGTACGGGCCCGCTGTCGTCTGTCTTCGCCGCCACATTTCCTCCCTTGCCTCGCCATCCTAGTTCTGCGTATGGTCTACGCATAACAGCGTATGGCATACGCAGAAAGAAGGATGATCATGAAGACCACCACCACACCGGCAGCGCGCGCCGGCCGGAGGGAGTGGATCGGGTTCGCGGTGCTGATGCTGGCGCTGCTCCTGGTCTCGATGGACGTGTCGGTGCTCTACTTCGCCGTCCCGTTCATCAGCGCGGAGCTGCGCCCCAGCGCCACCGAGCAGCTCTGGATCTTCGACATCTACGGTTTCGTGCTGGCCGGGCTGCTGATCACGATGGGCGCTCTGGGTGACCGGATCGGCCGACGCCGGCTCCTGCTGATCGGTGCCACCGCGTTCGGGGCGGCGTCGCTGCTGGCCGCGTACGCCGACAGCACCGCGACGCTGATCGCCGCCCGCGCCCTCCTCGGCGTCGGTGGGGCCACCCTGATGCCCTCGACCCTCGCACTGGTCCGCAACATGTTCCACGACGCCAAGCAGCGCGGCACCGCCATCGGCGTCTGGACCGCCACCCTGACCGGCGGCATCGCCCTCGGCCCGGTGCTCAGCGGCATCCTGCTGGAGCACTTCTGGTGGGGCTCGATCTTCCTGATCAACATCCCGGCGATGCTCCTGCTGCTCCTGCTCGCCCCGCTGCTGGTGCCCGAGTTCCGCAACCCGGCGACCGGGCGTTTCGACCTGATCAGCGCGGTGCTGTCACTCGGCGCGCTGCTGCCGGTGATCTACGGCATCAAGGAGATGGCGCGCGACGGCGTCAGTGCGGTGCGGGTGCTCGCCATCGTCGGTGGCCTGCTGGTGGGCGCGCTCTTCCTGCACCGGCAGCGGACCGGGGCGTACCCGATGGTCGATCTCGCGTTGTTCCGCCGTCGCGGCTTCGCCGGGTCGCTCGCCGTCAACCTGCTGGCGATGTTCGCCATCGTCGGCTTCGCCATCTTCACCACCCAGCACCTGCAACTGGTGCTCGGCCTGAGCCCGCTGCGGGCGGCACTGTGGAGCCTGGTGCCGTCCCTCGCCGTGGGCGCCGTCGCACCGGCCGCCGCCGCCCTCGCCCAACGCGTCGAACGCGCCTACCTGATCGGCGCGGGATTCGGCATCGCCGTGGTCGGCTTCGCGGTGCTGACCCGGGTCACCCCGCAGACGCCGCTGTGGCTGCTGCTCGTCGGCGCCAGTGTCTACGCCGGTGGTCTGGTGATGGTGATGTCCCTCGTCACCGAACTGGTCCTCGGTGCGGCACCGCCCGAGCAGGCCGGTGTCGCGTCGGCACTGACCGAGTCCAGCAGTGAGCTGGGCGGTGCGCTGGGCATGGCGATCCTGGGCAGCGTCGGCGCGGCGGTCTACCGGCGCGAGATCGTCGACGGCCTGCCGGCCGGGCTGCCCGCCGACACCGGCGACGCGGCCCAGGAGACCCTGGGTGGCGCGCTCGCGGTCGCCCAGGGGCTGCCGGCGGAGCTGGCCGACGCGGTGCGGCACGCCGCCGCTGTCGCGTTCACCGACGGGCTGCACCTGGCCGCGTACGCCGCCATGGCGGTGATGCTGCTGGGTGCCGTCACCGCGCTGGCCGCGCTGCGCGGCGTCCAACCGGCCGACTCCACGGCGGTGGCCGCCGAGCCGACCGGTCCGGCCGACACCTCGTTGTCGTCGGTCAGTCGATGAGCACGTGCGCGAGCCGGTCGCGGAAACGCCGCTCGGAGTCGCTGACCGACTCGCCGCCGATGCCCAGCAGCCCACCGCTGGAGGCGGCGCCCACCACCTGCTCGGCGATCTTCACGAGCCAGTGCTTGTACGCGCCGGCCTCACCCTCGTCGACCCGCGCGGCCAGCAGTTCGGCCGCCTGGCCGGCCCGCAGCAGCACGTCGTCGAGGTAGGCCCCGGGGTCGGCGGGCGCAATGACCGGCAGCTCCTCACCGGTCTCCGGGTCGCCGACCCGGGTGACGATCTCACCGGCCACGGCGGCGACCAGTGGGCTGGCCGACTCCCGGCCGGCGGCGATGGTCTCCAGCCCGGCCGCGTTCTCCGCCATGGTCCGGCGGGTGCCGTCGGACTCGGCGGCGCTCGCCGCGGTCAGCACCGACTGCGGGAGGCCGACCAGCAGCCCCCACTCCTCGTCGGAGAACCCGAACCCGGTGTACGCCGGCTGCTCGATCACGACAACGCCCCTTCCGCCCTGCTCTGCTTGATCAATCGGTGCTCTGCTTTGTCGATCCACCGGGCCCGGAACCGGTGCCCGGGTCAGGCTAGTCCAGGGTCAGCAGGCCCTGTTCGGACACCACGCGCACCGACAACGTCTTGTACCCGACCTCCTCGAAGAGGACCGTCATCTTGTCGTCCTCGTAGGAGAGCACCATCCCCTGCCCCCACTCCGGGTGCCGCACCTGGCTGTGCACCGGGAACGGCCCGACCGCGCCCTGGTCGGCCACGCTGGTGCCGTTGTGGCAGTTGTCGCAGTGACCGCAGACCTCCGTCATCTGCTCGCCGAAGTAGGCCAGCAGGGTCTGCCCCCGGCAGGACCGGGTCTCGGCGAAGGCCCGCATCATGTCGGTGCGGGACCGGGTCACCGTCTGCTGGCGCTCCGCCTCGGCCAGCGCCGCCGCGGCGGCGTCGGTCGGGTTGGGGGAGTAGCGGGGAGCACCGACGCGCTGCCGGGCGCGCGGCTCGGCCGCGCCGACCTGCTCCAGCAGGGAGAGGTACTGGCCCAGCTTGCGCGGCCCCAGGCCGGTGGTCTCGCGCAGTTCGGTCTTGGTGGCCGCCTTCTTGCGCAGCAGCGCGGCCAGGTCGCGCAGCTCGTTCTCGTCGGGCAGGCCGCCACTGAAGAACCGTTGCAGGCCCACGTCCTCGGCCCGCCAGAGCAGCAGCACGCGGGACGGTTGCCCGTCCCGCCCGGCCCGACCGATCTCCTGGAAGTAGCTGTCCGGCGAGTCGGGCAGCGCCATGTGCACCACCCAGGCGATGTTCGGCTTGTCGATGCCCATGCCGAACGCCGAGGTCGCGACCATGATCGGGACCTGGTCGGCGAGGAACGCCTCGTGCAGCTCGGCGCGGGCGCCGACCGCCATCCCACCGTGGTAGAACTGCGCCGGGAAGCCGGCGTCGGTCAACCGGGTGGCCAACTCCTCCGCGGCGCGGCGGGTCGGCACGTAGATGATCCCGGGCCGACCCTCGTCGCTCAGCAGGGTCATCAGACGCCGCCACCGGTAGTCCTCGTCCGGGCAGTGCGCCACCTCGAGGAACAGGTTGGGTCGGTCCAGCCCGGAGACCACCACGTCCGGGTCGCGCAACCGCAACCGGGCGATGATGTCGTCGCGTACCGGCGGGGAGGCGGTGGCGGTCAGCGCCACCACCGGCGGCCGGCCGATGCCCTCGATGAGGTGCCCGAGCGCCAGGTAGTCGGGGCGGAAGTCGTGCCCCCAGGCCGAGATGCAGTGCGCCTCGTCGATCGCCACCAGGGCCGGCTTCAGGCTGGCCACCTCGGCCATCCGTTCCGGGTTGCTGAGCTGCTCCGGGGTGATGAAGAGGAACTCCGCCCGGCCCTCGCGGACCTCGGTGATCGCCTCGGCCTGCTGGGTGGGCGTCTCGTTCGAGCTGATCCGCACCGCCCGCAGCTCCGGGCGTTGCCGCTCGTTGAGGGAGGCGATCTGGTCCTGCTGGAGGGCCAGCAGCGGGGAGATCACCACTGTGGGGCCGGGGATCAGGCTGGCCGGGATCTGGTAGATCGCCGACTTGCCGGCGCCGGTGGGCAACACCACCAGCGCGTCGCGTCGCTTCATGACCGCGCGCATGGCGGCCAGTTGGTTGGGCCGCAGCGCCTTCCAGCCGAAAAGGCTGCGGGCCGCGCGGCGCAACGTCATCGAGTGCGTGGACAGTTTCATCGAGGGCCGGAGGTACCCGAGCCCATGATTCCCGAAACGCCTTCGGGCGATCATGGGCTCGGTTGCCTCCCGCAGTTCAGCGCAGCCGGGGCAGGACCTCGCGTTGGTAGAGGTCGAAGAGGCCCTGGTGGTGCGGGCCGGTGTTGGCCACGTAGACCTCGTCGAAGCCGGCCTTGGCGTACTTGTCGATCATTTCGAGGTGCGCGTCGGCGCTGTTGCCGCAGACGAACGCCTCCTTCAACATCTCCGGTTTGACCAGCTCGGAGGCCTGCTCGAAGTGCCGCGGTGAGGGCAGCACCTGGGACAGTTCACCCGGCACCCCGGCGTTGGGCCAGCGCTCGTACGCGATCCGCATCCCCTCGTCCTCGCTGTCGGCGTACGCCGCCTTGAAGCCGGCCTGGCACGGCTTGTCGCCGCCGCCGTTCTCGCGGAAGCGCCGGACCATCTCGCCGTCGGGCATGGTGCTGACGTAGCCGTCGCCGATCCGGGCGGCCAGGTCGATGGCCTTCGGTCCGAAGCCGGAGACGTAGATCGGCGGGGGAGTGTCGGGCAGCGTGTAGATCCGGGCCTGTTCCACCGTGTAGTGCTTGCCGTGGTGGCTGACGAAGTCGCCGCCCCACAGCGCGCGCAGCACCTCGACGGCCTCCTCCAGCATCTCCAGCCGGACGTCGGCCTGTGGCCACGCGTCGCCGAAGATGTGTTCGTTGAGTGCCTCGCCGGTGCCGACGCCGAGCACGAACCGTCCGCCGTGCAGCACCGCGCTGGTCGCCGCCGCCTGGGCGATCACGGCCGGGTGGATCCGCACCGTCGGGCAGGTCACCGCCGTGGTCACCGGCAGCGAGCAGACCTGGCTGAGCGCCCCGATCATCGACCAGACGAACGGGCTCTGGCCCTGGGCGTCCACCCAGGGGTGGTAGTGATCGGAGATCCACAGCGCCTCGAAGCCGGCCCGTTCGGCACCGCGCGCCTGCTCCAGCAACTCGGCTGGCGTGAGCTCCTCACTGGAGAGAAAGTATCCGATCTTCATGGCTTACCCCTTCGGCGCGCGGACTGCTGATGGGCAGAGCCGTACCCCGGTGGGGCCGGGTCACACCGGTGCTCGCCGTGGGCCGGGTCAGCGTCGACCGAACATCGCCCGGATCGCGGCGAGCAGCAGCAGAGCGCCGACCACCAGGCCGAGCAGGCGTACGCCGGGGATGTCGGCCGGGCTCGTCGCGTCGGCCAGCGGGACGGGATCCATCCCCGCACTCTCCCCGGGAAGCGGGCCGCCAGGCAACTGTAAGGTTTATTGACTATTGAATCGCTCAGTGTGACCATGGCAGGACCGCCTGCCGGTGGCGGTGCGCCGAGGGCGCGTGAGAGATGGGGTACGGGGGCCGCATGAGCGAGCGCAACCAGCGGATCGACGGGAGCGCACCGTCGTCGGCGATCGACGTCGGCCACTGCGAGGGGGCGCGGTGACCACGACCACCGGGCATCTCCCGGCGCTCGCCGCCGCCGTCCTGCAACCCGGCTTCGTCGGCACCACCCCACCACCGTGGGTGTGCCGCTGGCTCGGCGACGGCCTCGGCTCGGTGGTGCTCTTCGCCCGCAACGTCGTCGACACCGAGCAGGTGGCCGCGCTCACCGCGACGCTGCGCGCGGAACGGCCGGACGTCATCGTGGCGATCGACGAGGAGGCCGGTGACGTCACCCGGCTGGAGTCGGTCCACGGCAGCTCCCGGCCCGGCAACTTCGCCCTCGGCGCTGTCGACGACCCGACGCTGACCGAGGCCGTCGCCCGGGACCTCGGCGTCGAACTCGCCGCGGCCGGCGTCACCCTCAACTACGCCCCGGACGCCGACGTCAACTCCAACCCGGCGAACCCGGTGATCGGCGTCCGCTCCTTCGGCACCGATCCGACGCTGGTCGCGCGACACACCGCCGCCTGGGTCCGTGGGCTCCAGGCCGGCGGCGTCGCGGCCTGCGCCAAGCACTTCCCCGGGCACGGCGACACCCGCGTCGACTCGCACCACGACCTGCCCCGGATCACCGCCGACCGGGCCCGGCTGGACGCCTGCGAACTGGCCCCGTTCCGCGCCGCCGTGGCCGCCGGGGTGCAGGCGGTGATGACCGGTCACCTGCTGGTGCCCGCGCTCGACCCGCAGCTGCCGGCGACGCTGAGTCAGCGCATCCTCGGTGGCCTGCTCCGCGACGAGCTGGGCTTCTCCGGCGTGGTGGTCACCGACGCGGTGGAGATGCGCGCGGTCGCCGACCGGTACGGCTTCGCCGGTGCGACGGTCCGCGCCCTCGCCGCCGGTGCCGACGCGATCTGCATCGGCGGCGAACGGGCCGACGAGCAGGCCGCCCGGGAGCTGCGCGACGCCATCGTGGCCGCCGTCATCTCCGGCGAGTTGCCCGAGGAACGGCTCGCCGAGGCCGCCAAGCGCGTCGGTCAACTCGCCGCCTGGACGGTGGCCGCCCGCGGCGCCGGCTCCGCCGCGGCGCGCGCCGCCGACGTCGGGCTGGTGGCCGCCCGCCGGGCCGTCCGGGTCACCGCCGCCCCGGGCACGACGGGCGCGCTGCCACTGACCAGCGCCGCACACGTCGTCGAGTTCGAGCCGCTGCGCAACATCGCCATCGGTGCCGAGACCCCCTGGGGCATCGGTGGGCCGCTGGGCGAGCTGCTGCCCGGCACCAGCACCGTCCGCTACGGCGAACCCGACGTGCCGGCAGACCCGGGCGCCGGGGCGGGCACCCGCCCGTTGGTCCTGGTCGTCCGCGACCTGCACCGGCACGACTGGATGCGCGCCGCCGTGCACCGCGCGTTGGCCGCCCGCCCGGACGCGGTGGTGGTCGAGTTGGGCGTGCCCGAGATGGTCACCGGGGCGGTGCACCTGGCCACCCACAGCGCCACCCGGGCCAGCGGACGGGCCGCCGCCGAGGTGCTCACCGGCGCCCGCTGACCCGCCCGGCTACGGGAGGTCGGCGACCAGGTCGGCGTACTCGGGGTGCTTGTCGATGAACGCGGCCATGAAGGGGCACTGCGGCACCACCGTCGCGCCCCGGGCGCGGACCTCGTCCAGCGTGCCGCGGATCAGCGCGCCGCCGACGCCCTTGCCCTGAAAGCCCCGGTCCACCTCGGTGTGGGTGAAGACCAGGACCTCCCCGCGCATCAGGTACGCGGTGAAGCCGGCCAGCGCGTCGTCGACCAGGATCTCGAAACGGTGCTTCGCCGGGTTGTCCTCGACCAGGGTGCTCATCCGGCCATTCTCCCCGCCGCGTCGGCCAGCGCGTCGAGTTCGCCGAGCAACCGGTCCACCTCGTCGGCCGTGTTGTAGTGGTAGATGCTGGCCCGCACCGCGCCGCCGCTGTCGCGCAGACCCATCAGTTGGAAGTACTCGTAGGCGTAGTAGTCGCCGACGGAGAGACAGAGCCCGGCCGCGCCCAACGCCTCCTGGACGGCCGCCGGCGACATCCCGGCGACCCGGAACGACACCGTCGGGCAGCGCCGGGCCGGCGAGCCGTAAACGGTGATCGCCGGCCGCTGCGCCAGCCCGGCGAGCAGTCGGTCCAGCAGCGCCTCCTCGTGGGCCTGGGCGGCGGCCAGCCCGGCCCGCAGCCGGGCCCGCCGGTCCCCGACCGCGTCCGGGTCCAGCCCGGCCAGGTGATCCACCGCGGCGGCCACCCCGGCCAGCAGCGGGAAGCTCGGCGTGCCGTACTCGAAGCGGTCCGGCACCGCGTCGGAGGACGGCAGCAGCTTCGCCGGGCGCAGCGTCGCCCAGAGAGCGGGGTCCGCCACCATCGCCGCCAGGTGCGGCCCGGACCACTTGTACGCGCTGGTGACCAGCACGTCGGCGCCGAGCGAGGTCAGGTCGGTCGGGACGTGCGGAACTGAGTGCACCCCGTCGACGTGGACCAACGCGCCGGCCGCGTGCGCGGTCTTGGCGATCGCCGGCACGTCCGGCATGGTGCCGATGGCGTTGCTGGCGGCGGTCACCGCCACCAGCCGGGTCCGCTCGCCGACCAGGTCGGCGTACTGGGCGGCGGGCAGCTCGCCGGTCCGCCGGTCGACCTCGGCCCAGCGAACCGTCGCGCCGGCCGCCTCGGCGGCCTGCACCCACGGCCGCACGTTCGCGTCGTGGTCGAGCCGGGAAACCACCACCTCGTCACCCCGGCGCCAGGTCGCGCCGAGCGTGCGGGCCAGGGTGTACGTCAACGCTGTGGCACTCGGGCCGAGCACCACCCCGGACGGGTCGGCGCCGAGCAGGTCGGCCACCGCCGAACGGGCCTCGGCCACCAGCTCCAACGACCGGCGGCCGGCCACGTTGGCGGCGCTGCGGTTGCCGACCGCCATCCGCATGGTCTCGGTGACCGCGTCGATCACACCGGCCGCCGTCTGGGTGCCGCCGGCACCGTCGAAGTGGACGAAGCCCTCGGTCAGGGCGGGGTACGCGGCCCGGGTACGGGCGATGTCGAACGGCATGTCCCGGACCCTAGCCGGGGTGCTCCGGGCACTCGCCGCCGCCCGGCATCGCGTCCGTCTCGTACCCTTGGCGGGGTGACGAACCGACCCGCCACCATGCCCATCCCCTCCGTCCGCCGCGCCGCCGGTCTCTTCGCCGGTCTGGCGCTCGGCCTCGCCGCCCTCGCCGGGTGCAGTTCCCAGGGCGCCTCCACCGACTGCGCGGTGGACGCCTGCACCGTCACCTTCGATCGGGGTGTCGACGCGCGGACCACCATCCTCGGCATCGAGGCCAAGCTGGTCGGCGCCGAGGGCGACCAGGTGACAGTCGAGGTCGCCGGGGAACAACTCACCCTCACCACCGGTCAGCAGGCCGCCGAGGCCGGCGGCTTCGCCGTCACCCTGGACAGCGTGACCGACCAGCAGGTCAAGGTCCGGGTGGCCCGCAATCCGGGTAGCTGACCCGGGCGGGCGGCGGTGGCCGACGTTTGGAAATCTTCGTAAACGGAGATTGTGGCGCCATGTCACTTACCCGTAACGCCGAAGCCACCGCCTCCCGTACGGCGGACAGCCGGTGGCTGGAACTCCTCGCCCGGGCCGGCTTCATCGGCTACGGCATCGTGCACCTGCTCTTCGCCTGGCTGGCGTTGCAGATCGCGTTCGGCACGTCGTCCGACGACGGCGACCAGTCCGGCGCGCTGCGGACCCTCTCCCAACAGCCCCTCGGCAAGTTCCTCGTCATCGCCGTCGCGATCGGCCTGCTCGCGATGGCGATCTGGCAGGGACTGGAGGCGGCGGTCGGGCACCGCGCCGAGCGCGGCAAGGAACGGGTCATGGAACGGGTCGCGTCGGCCGGCCGGACCATCGTCTACCTCTACTTCGCCTGGACCGCCTTCAAGGTCTTCTCCGACGCCGGGTCGAACAGCGCCGACCAGCAGGAGGCGCTGACCGGCAAGCTGATGACCTCCAGCGGTGGCCGCTGGCTCGTCGGCCTGGCCGGCCTGGTGCTCGCCGCAATCGGTATCGGCCTGGTCATCTACGGCATCCGCAAGAAGTTCGAGAAGCACCTGAAGACCGGTGAGATGAACCCGAAGACCCGCCAGCTGGCCCGCCGGCTGGGCATGGCCGGGTACGTGGCCAAGGGTGTCGCGTACGGCATCGCCGGTCTGCTGGTCATCGTCGCCGCGGTGAACTACG
This sequence comes from Micromonospora sp. SD19, assembly GCF_054462275.1. Lineage (NCBI taxonomy): Bacteria > Bacillati > Actinomycetota > Actinomycetes > Micromonosporales > Micromonosporaceae > Micromonospora > Micromonospora sp. SD19. Next base: position 196,546 of record NZ_JBTLMN010000006.1, on the reverse strand, counting down.
ACCCGGAGAAGGCCCGTGGTCTGGACGCCGCGCTGCACACCCTGCGCGAGCAGTCGTACGGCACGTTCCTGCTGACCCTGGTCGCCCTGGGCATCGCCGCCTTCGGCGTCTACTGCTTCCTCCAGTCCCGGTACCGCAAGGTCTGAACTGGTCGATTCCCAGGCCGTCGGGCACTCTTGGGCTTTTGCCCGGAGTGCCCGACGCCTGGTTGAAGGGGAGCACCGAAGCCGTGCAGAACTATCTCGAAACGGCCGTCGCCGCGCTCGTCGCGGCGGCGGTCGCCCTGTTCCTGGTCGAGGTCGTCCACCGGTTGACCCGGCGGTTCGGCCGCCGGTCACTGCTGCTGACCGAGCTGACCGAGCACGCGCACCGCCCGTTCCAGGTCGCCGCGACGGTCCTCGCCGTGCAGTTCGCCGTCCGCTTCACCACCGGGTACGCGGTGGGCGAGAGCTGGCGGCGGCTCCTGCTGCACCTGCTCATCCTCGGCGTCATCGCCACACTGGCCTGGCTGGTCGCCTGCCTGCTGGTCGTCGTGGAGGACACCGCGCTGGCCCGGTTCCGGGTCGACGTGCCCGACAACCGGCACGCCCGGCGGGTACGGACCCAGGTGGTGATGCTGCGCCGACTGACCATCGCGGTGATCGTCATCCTGACCGTCGGCGTGATGCTGATGACCTTCCCCAGCGTGCGGGGCATCGGCGCCGGTGTGCTGACCTCCGCCGGTGTGGTCGGTGTGGTGGCCGCACTCGCCGCGCAGAGCCTGCTCGGCAACGTCTTCGCCGGCCTCCAGCTCGCCTTCAGCGACGCCGTCCGGCTCGACGACGTGGTCGTCGTGGAGGGGGAGTGGGGGCGCATCGAGGAGCTGACCCTCAGCTACGTGGTGGTGCAGATCTGGGACGACCGACGGTTGATCCTGCCCACCTCGTACTTCACCAGCAAGCCGTTTCAGAACTGGACCCGGACAGAGGCGGCGGTGCTCGGCACCGCCGAGTTCGACGTGGACTGGGCGGTGCCGGTGCAGACCATGCGTGAGGAACTGCGCCGCCTCGTCGAGGGCACCGAGCTGTGGGACGGGCGGGTCTGCGTCCTCCAGGTCACCGACGCCACCGGCGGGACGGTGCGGTTGCGCGCGCTGGTCAGCGCCGCCGACGCGGGCAGTCTGTGGGACCTGCGCTGCCTCGTGCGGGAGCACCTGGTCGCCTGGATCCGGGACAACCGCCCGACCGCCATGCCCCGGCTGCGCACCGAGCTGGGCGACTCCAACAGCAACCTGTCCTGGCAGTGGGTGCAGCCGCGGCGGCCGGCCCGGCGTCCCTCCGACACCGAGGCGCCCGACGACGCCCGTGTCTTCGGCGGCAGCGACGACGGCGACGCCCGCAGCGAAGCCTTCGTGGGCCCCGACGAATCCCGCCCCCAATAGCCCTCGCTCCGCCCCGATGGAGGGCTGGGGGAGCGGGTCGGTTCGGGGAGGTTTGGTCGGGCTTGGGTGGGGGATGTGCTGCCGGACGTCTCTGGCGTGATCGCGGCGGCTGTGGCCGCGTATCGGCGGCGCGGCGTGCGGACAACACCGACGGTGCGCCACTTGGCGCGCTTTAGGATTGACGAGCGGCGACTCCGGGCATACAGCGCGGTGATGAGGAAAGGAGGACAGCATGGCTGACGTGGCGAAAGCCCGCACATCCCAGAATGGGAGCGAGCCCTCCACCGCCGAGTTGGTGCAACGAGCCACCGAGCAGATCTCCCGCCTCGTGCGGGACGAACTGACGCTGGCCCGAGCGGAGTTGACCCAGAAGGGTAAGCACGCGGGCATCGGGATCGGCCTGTTCGGCGGCGGCGGCGCGCTCGCGTTCTTCGGCCTGGGTGCGCTGGTCGCCACGGCGATCCTGCTGCTCGACCTGGTGTTGCCCGCCTGGGCCGCGGCGCTGATCGTGGCGGTGGCCTGCTTCCTGGTGGCCGGCATCCTCGCCCTGGTGGGCAAGAAGCAGGTCAGTCGTGCCGTCCCGCCGGTCCCGGCGGCCACGGTCCGCAGCCTCCGGGCAGACATGGACACCGTCACCGCCGCGGTGAAGGACAGGGGGCGGCAATGACCGGCAACGGGACCGGCGACACGGAGGCGCTGCGCGAGGAGATTCGTCGCACCAGGGTCGAGCTGGGCGAGACGATGGAGGCGTTGGCCGCCAAGGCCGACGTCAAGGCGCGTCTCAGGGAGTCCGCCGAGCAGGCCAAGGAGCGGATGCGTGAGCAGGCGGCACAGACCGTCGCCCGGGTCCGCGGGCAGGCCGTGCGGGGCGCGGGGATGGCGCGGGCGCGGGCCCACGAGAAAAGCGAGTTGGTACGCGCACAGGCGTACGACAAGGGCGAGTTGGTGCGCCGCAACCCGATGCCGTGGGCGGCCATCGCGGCCGGTGCGGTGGCCACCGTTGTGGTGTTGATGATCGTGCGGGGGAGGCGTAGGTGAGTAAGAGCATCGGCAGGGTCGCGTACCGGCCGGTCGGCGTGTTGATGGGCATCGCCGCGGGGGCGGTGGCCGGGGCGATCTTCCGGCAGGTCTGGAAGGTCACTGCGGGCGACGGTGAGGCGCCCAACGCGACCGACGAGGATCGCGGCTGGGGCGAGATCCTGGCGGCCGCGGCATTGCAGGGCGCCATCTTCGCGGTCGTCCGGGCCGCCGTGGACCGGGGCGGCGCGGTCGGCGTACGCCGGATGACCGGCAGCTGGCCGGACTGACCAGACAGCGACGTCAGCCCCCTTCCCGCATCGATGGGAAGGGGGCTTTCGCATGGCATCACCCGCCACCCGGCACGCCTGAGGCATCCGTCAGGTCACATGTCGGAGAAATTCGTCGGAGAGGTCGTGACAGACTTTTTGCGTCCGTGATTTGCTGGTCCCCGCTGTTGCGAGATGGCGTGGGTTGAGAGAAGTCTCCTTCGTGGGGCCGCCTCAGGCACCGCTGCTCAAAAACGGCCAATCGGCCGGACGGCGTGCACGGCCGCCAGTTTTTAGAGGGAGATACACATGGCTCAGGGAACCGTGAAGTGGTTCAACGCTGACAAGGGCTTCGGCTTCATCACCGTCGATGGTGGGGGTGCTGACGTGTTCGTCCACTTCTCGGCCATCCAGACCAGCGGCTACCGCTCGCTGGAGGAGAACCAGCGGGTGGAGTTCGAGATCGCGCAGGGTCAGAAGGGCCCGCAGGCCGAGCAGGTCCGTCCCATCTGAGTAGGACGGCCGGCCCCCGCCGGCCAGTGGGACGATCCGGCCCAAGGGTAACTGTGCAGCCCCGCATCCCATCGGGATGCGGGGCTGCACACGTGTTCGGGCTCCCCAGTGGAGCGAGCGCTCAGCGTCGACGCGAGCGCAGACCGAGCCAGAGCACCACCAGCCCGGCCAACGCCACGAGCGGACCGACCACCGCCCAGATCTTCTGGTCGGTCATCACGCTGCCGTCGACGTAGCCGAGGCCCTGGACCGTCCACACCGCGCCGATCACCACGGCCAGCAGGCCGAGGGTGAGCGGAAGCCAGCCCCTCATCGCGTCCCCTCTCCGCCGCCCGGGGCGGCACGCCGCCGTCCAGCATCGCCGGCCGGACGGTGCGACGCGAGCATCCCGGGCGCGCGGGTCACCACCGGTCGTGCACCTGCGGGCGGATCAGCTCGTCGTAGGCCTCGCGGACGGCTGTCAACTGCTCGTCGGTGAGCGGGGACAGGGCGGCCGCCGCGGCGTTGCGTCGGGCCTGGTCGGCGTCGCGGGCACCGGGGATGACCACTGTGACGCCCACCTGGTCCAGCACCCAGCGCAGTGCGAACTGCGCCATCGTGCGGTCCGCGTCGACCAGCGGGGCCAGCCGACGTACGGCGGCCAGACCCCGGTCGAAGTCGACTCCGGAGAACGTCTCCCCGACGTCGAAGGCCGCGCCGTGCCGGTTGAAGTTGCGGTGGTCGTCGGCGGGGAACTCGGTGTGCTCGTCGTAGCGGCCGGAGAGCAGGCCGCTGGCGAGCGGCACGCGGGCGATGATGCCGACGCCGGCTGCCGCCGCGGCGGGCAGCACCCGCTCCAGGGGCTTGTGGCGGACCGCGTTGAGGATGATCTGGACGCTCGCCACCCCCGGTCGGGCGATCGCGGTGAGGGCCTGGTCGCAGGTCTCGACGCTGACCCCGTACCCGGCGATGGCCTTCTCGGCGACCAGGGTGTCCAAGCCGTCGAAGACCTCGTCGGAGGAGAAGACCACGGTGGGCGGGCAGTGCAACTGGACCAGGTCGAGGGTGTCCATGCCCAGGTTGGCCCGGGAGCGGTCGGTCCACTGCCGGAAGTTGGCCAGGGTGTACGCCTCGGGCCGCTGCTCGACGCGGCGGCCCATCTTGGTGGCGACGGTCAGCCCGGCGTCGGGTCGGGTGCGCAGGAAGCGGCCGATCAGCTGCTCGCTGCGGCCGTCGCCGTACACGTCGGCGGTGTCGAGGAAGGTGACCCCGGCGTCCACGGCGGCGGCGAGCACCGCCATCGCGTCGTCCTCGCTGACGGTGCCCCAGTCGGCCCCGAGTTGCCACGCGCCCAGGCCGACCGCGCCAACGGTCCGGCCGAGCCGGTTGAAGCTGCGCTGTTCCATGCCCCGAGCCTAGTGATCGGGTTGCCACGGTGCCAGGCGAGCCGTACCGTAAACAGTACGCACGTACGGTTTAGGAGGCGATCATGTGGGATCCGACGGCCTACCTGCGCTTCGGCGACGAGCGGTCGCGGCCGTTTCACGACCTCGTCGCCCGGATCCCGGCCGGGCGACCCCGGGCGGTGGTCGACCTCGGCTGCGGCCCCGGCCAGCTCACCGCCACCCTCGCCGAGCGCTGGCCGACGAGCCGCGTGCTCGGCCTGGACTCCTCACCCGACATGATCGAACGGGCCGCGGCCCTCGGCGCGCCGGTCGACTTCGCGGTGGCCGACCTGCGCGACTGGCGTCCGGCCGGCGACGAGGACGTGGTGGTCAGCAACGCGGCGCTGCAGTGGGTCCCCGGCCACCAGGAGCTGCTGCGCCGGTGGGCCGCCGAGCTGCCCGCCGGGGCGTGGCTCGCCATGCAGGTCCCCGGCAACTTCGACGCCGACTCGCATCGCGCCCTGCGGGAGGTCGCCGACCGACCGACCTGGCGGGCCGACGTCGCCCCGCTGCTGCGCGCCGACCCGGTCGACGATCCGGCCGACTACGCGGCGCTGCTGACCGCCGCCGGCTGCGCTGTGGACGCCTGGGAGACTACCTACGTGCACCTGCTACCGGCCCGACCCGCGGCCGAGCACCCGGTGCTGGTCTGGATGGAGGGCACCGCGCTGCGCCCGGTCCGGGCCGCGCTGGACGCCGCCGGCTGGTCCGCCTTCCGGGCCGAGCTGGGGGTACGGCTCGCCGCGGCGTACCCGGTGCGGCAGGGTCAGGTGTACTTCCCGTTCCGCCGCGTCTTCGTCGTCGCCCGCACCGGCGACCATGTTCAGGAGAACCCGTGACCGACCTGCCCACCTTCATCGCCGGCCTGCCCAAGGCGGAGCTGCACGTGCACCACGTCGGCTCCGCCTCGCCCCGGATCGTCGCCGAGCTGGCCGCCCGCCACGAGGGACGCACCCCCGTGCCGACGGACCCGGACGCGCTGGCCGCCTACTTCGAGTTCCGCGACTTCGCGCACTTCATCGAGGTGTACCTGAGCGTCGTGGACCTCATCCGGGACCCGGAGGACGTCTGGATCCTCACCCACGAGGTGGCCCGGGAGCTGGCCCGCCAGCAGGTCCGGTACGCGGAGCTGACCATCACCCCGTACTCGCACGTCCGGCGGGGCATTCCCGCCCCGGCGTTCTGCGAGGCCATCGAGGACGCCCGCAAGCGCGCCCAGGCCGACTTCGGCATCGAGCTGCAGTGGTGCTTCGACATCCCCGGCGAGGCCGGCCTGCCGGCAGCCGAGGAGACGCTGCGCATCGCGCTGGACGAACGCCCGGACGGGCTGGTCAGTTTCGGCCTGGGTGGCCCGGAGATCGGCGTGCCCCGACCGCAGTTCCGGCCGTACTTCGACCAGGCCCGCGCCGCCGGGTTGCGCTCGGTGCCGCACGCCGGGGAGACCACCGGACCGCAGACCGTCTGGGACGCGCTGAACGAGCTGGGCGCCGAGCGCATCGGGCACGGCATCTCCGCCGCCCAGGACCCGCAGCTGCTGGCGTACCTGGCCGAACGGCAGATCGGCATGGAGGTCTGCCCGACGTCCAACGTCCGTACCCGGGCGGTGGCCACCATCGACGAGCACCCGCTGCCCCGACTGGTCGAGGCCGGGTTGCTGGTCACCATCAACTCCGACGACCCGCCGATGTTCGGCACCACCCTCAACGACGAGTACGCGGTGGCGGCCAGGCTGCTCGGGATCGGCGCCGAGGGCCTGGCCGGGCTGGCCCGCAACGCGGTCACCGCGTCCTTCCTCGACCCCGCCGGTAAGCAGCGGATCCTCGCCGAGATCGACGCGTACCTCGTCACCGCCGGCTGACCCGGTCGCCACTCGGTGGCCGGCCGGGCCGGCGGTGGCGAGCAGGGCGCGCGGCGGGAGCGTGGGTGTGGGGGGACCTGTGGCTCCCGCCGCGCGCGCGGCTCCACCGGCAGTGGGTGCGTGCTGCGCTCGGCCGGTGGAACTGGTGGGTTCGTGCTGTGATCCTGTCAGCCCGCGACCGACGTGAGGCCGTCGTTAACCGCGATCTAAGGAAGACTTGCACCGGCGCACAGCCCGGGGTTCCGGCCGGGTCAGTCGTCGGTGGGGCGCTGGCGGGGCCACCGGCGTCCGCTGGCCTTCGTGTCCCGCGCGTCGCGGGCCATCCGGCCGACCAGACCGAAGCGGCTGACCTGCCGGGGTGTCGCCTCCGGGTCGGCGAGCAGCATCACCACGCTGGCCCCGCCCAGCCGGGCGCGGTCGATGCTCACCGAGCCGTTGGCCTGCAACGCCACCCGCTTGGCGATGTCCAGGCCGAGCCCGGTCGAGCCCTGGTCACTGGCGCCCCGGCGCAGTGCCCGGTCCGGGTTGGCGATGCCGGGGCCGGCGTCGTCGATCCGGATCGCCACGTAACCGTCGCGCCGGGACACCGCCACCTCGAACGCGGTGCCCTGCGGCGTGTAACGGAAGACGTTGCCGATGACCGCGTCCAGCGCCGCGGCCAGCTCGGCGCGCGGCACCGGCGCCGGGATGCGCAGCTGCGCGCCGGTGACCCGGTGCGGCCGGTTCTGGTCACCGGCCAACGCCGCCCAGAACACCATCCGGTCCCGGACCACCTCGCTGACGTCGCACATCGCCGGCCCGGCCTCGTGCGCCACCGCCTTGCGGGTCGTCTTGATCAATACGTCGATCTCACCCTCCAGGGTGACGATCGCCTGCCGGATCCGCCGGATCCCGCGCAGCCGGTCCAACTCGGCCTGGCTGAACGAACCCACGCTGGTGTCGTCGGACTCCAACGCCTCCGCGTCCAACCGCAGCACCGTCAACGGGGTACGCAGCCGGTGCGACAGGTCGGCCACCAGCTCCCGCTCGTCGGTGCGGGCGGCGTCCAGCCGGTCCGCCATCCGGTTGAAGGCGTACCCGGCCTCGGCCAGCTCGCGCGGACCGGTCGGCTCGACGCGGACGCCGAGGTCCCCGTCGCCGATGGAGAGTGCCGCCTTGACCAGGCCGCGGGTCGAGTCCACCGCGCGGGCGGCGACCCGGTCGACCACCAGCACCGCCGCGCCGACCATCGCCGCACCGACGGCGAACAGCAGCAGCCAGGTGCCACCGGCGCCCTCGCCCAGCGCGGACTCCGGAAGGAACACCTCGACCACTGCCGTCCGGTCACCGAGGACCACCGGGTCGAGCCGGGCCACCCCGCCGTCGACGTCGACGACCACCGACTGGCGCTCGGAGCGGGCCCGCTCCAGGTCACCGCCGCTGGCCCGGCCGGCGGACTCGTCCAGCCCCAACCCGTGCACCACGGGTCGGGTGGGTGCGCCCTCGGCGCTGGCCACGACGGCACGCTCGACGACCACCGGGTCGGTGCTCACCGCCAGCGCGCCGGTCACCAGCGCGCTGCGCCGCGCCGCGTCGGCGATCGCCTCGTCCCGACTCTGTTCCCGCAGACTGAGCCCGAGCGGAATCAGGAACGCGAGCGCCACCAGGCTGCACATGCCGGCGGTGAGCACCGCCAGCGCCGTCCTCAGTCCGGTGCCACCAGCCGGAATCCGACCCCCCGCACGGTGCGCAGGTAGCGCGGCTTCGCCGCGGACTCGCCCATCTTTCTGCGGAGCCAGTACAGGTGAACGTCGATGGTCTGATCCTCGCCGACCGATGGCTGCCGCCATACCTCCTCCAAGAGTTCCCGGCGGGACACTACCCGCCCAGGTCGTGCGGCGAGATACGCCAACAGGTCGAATTCCTTACGGGTCAGCGCCAGCGGCTCCCCGTCGAGCTGGGCGCTGCGCTCGCCCACGTCCACCCGCAGCCCGCCGACGCTGTGCACCGCCGGCTGCACGGACCGACTGGCCCGGCCGGCCCGGCGCAGCACCGTGGTGATCCGCGCGTCCAGGTGCGCCCCGGTGAACGGCTTGACCATGTAGTCGTCGGCGCCGGCGCGCAGCAGCTTCACCACCGACTGCTCGTCGTCACGGGCGGTGGCGATGATGATCGGAATGTCGGTGATGCCGCGCAGCATCCGCAGCGCGTCCGAGCCGTCCAGGTCGGGCAGGCCGAGGTCGAGCACCACCAGGTCGGGTGTCTCCGCGGCGACCCGACGCAGCGCGTCCAACGCCGTACCCACGGCGTGCACGGCATGCCCCCGGTCGGTGAGGGACCGCAGCATCGCGCCGCGTACGACGTGATCGTCTTCGACCAGGAGCACGGAGGCCACGACAAGACCGTACTTGGCCTGGCAAGTTGATCGCGTTGCGACGTGCCTGGCGACCGGGCAAGCTGGTACGACGATGTCGTTCACCCTGTTCGCCGATGCCCGCCTGGCCCTCGCCCGGGACAGCCTCGCCGGTCTCTCCACCGGCGACGCCCTCGGCGCGCAGTACTTCCTGCCGGGGTCGGCGCCGGTGGATGTCGCCGCCGCCGCCCTGCCGCCGGCGCCCTGGGAATGGACCGACGACACCGAGATGGCCTGCTCGGTCCTCGCCCAGTTGGCCGACTCCGGCGGCATCGACCGGGACCGGCTGGCGCTCTCCTTCGCCGAACGGTGCACCCCGCGCCGAGGCTACGGTGCTGGCGCGATGCTGATCCTGGAGCTGATCCGCACCGGCACCCCGTGGCCGCTCGCCGCCGCCTCGGCCTTCGACGGGCAGGGCTCCTGCGGCAACGGTGCGGCGATGCGGGTCGGCCCGCTCGGCGCGTACTTCGCCGATTCGACCGCCCGCGCCGCGGCGCAGGCCCGCGCCGGTGCGGAGGTGACGCACGCCCACCCGGAGGGGATCGCCGGCGCGGTCGCCGTCGCCGTGGCCGCCGCGCTGGCCGCCCGGGCCCGCCTCGACGGGCACCGGCCGGCCCCGGAGCGGCTGCTCGCCGGGATCGGTGCCGCGCTCGACCCGGGCACCGCCGTGCATCGGGGCGTACACCGGGCGGCCGAGCTGCTCGGACGGCCGCTGTCCCGGGTGGTGGCGGCGCTCGGCAACGGCTCCCGGGTGACCGCCCAGGACACCGTCGGGTTCACCCTCTGGGTGGCCGCCACCCACCTCGACGACTATCCGGCGGCCATCGAGACGTGCATCCGGGCCGGTGGGGACATGGACACCACGGCCGCCATCGCGGGATCGGTGGTGGCGGCGTACACCGGCGTCGGCACCCCGGGCGGGGTGCCCGAGTCGTGGCTGGCCGCCCGCGAGCCACTACCCACCTGGCTCCCCTGAGCCGAGGCCGCCTTGCCCGCGCGGGCCGCCCTGCGCAGCTGCTCTGACGACGCGGGCCGCCCTGCGCACCGGGGCTGCCTTGCCCGCGCGGGCCGCTCTGACGACGCGGGCTGCCCGCCCCCCGGGGCTGCCCTGACGAGGCGGTTCCCCCTGCTCACCGGGGCTGCGTGCCCGCGCGGGCCGCCCTGCGCAAGATCAACTCGGCTTCCTGTATATCGGGGTGTCCGCGTGGCCCGGTTGCCGCGGTTTTCGGAAAGCCGAGTGGATCACCGCCAAATCGGACTGTCCGGGCGGTCGGGACGCCGCGGTTTCCGGGAACCCGAGTGGATCACCGCGATGCCGCGGAAACGGCGGGCTGGGGGTCGGCGGGCTGCGGGTTGGTCCGCGTCGGGTCGGCGGGCTCTGCGGGCTCGGCTGCGTTACCGATTGTCTCGGCGGGCGTCGTGGCGTCGCTCGCGCTGCCACGTGTCGCGGTGGGTTCGGCGCTGCCGCGCGTCGCGGTGGGTTCGGCGCTGCCACGTGTCGCGGTGGGTTCGGCGCTGCCGCGCGTCGCGGTGGGTTCGGCGCTGCCACGTGTCGCGGTGGGTTCGGCGCTGCCGCGCGTCGCGGTGGGTTCGGCGCTGCCACGTGTCGCGGTGGGTTCGGCGCTGCCACGTGTCGCGGTGGGCTCCGCGCGGCCGGTTATCTCGGCCAGGGTCGCGGCCTCGTCGCGCTTCGTGCCCTGGTCCGGGTCGCCGGTCACCTCGGCGAGCGCGGTGGTCTCGTCCGGGCCGCGTCGGCGCCACCGGCTGACCAGCCAGCCGATAGCCGCGCCGCCGCCCAACCCGGCCAGCAGGCCGGCGGCCAGCATCCCGTCGGCGTTGCCGGACTCCTCGCCGGCGCCACCCGCGCGGGTGGCCGGGTCGCCGTCGCCGCCCGGTTCGCCGTCGGCACCGCTGCCCTCAGCGGCTGGCGCGCCGGCCGGCGGCGCGCCGTGACCGCCACCGTGCGCGGCCGGTCCGGCGGCGCCCGGGGCCGCCGGGAGCAGGGTGAGCGCCGGGGCCCGCTGCGCGCCTGCGGCGTCCGCCCACCGGACCACGGTCCCGTCGGCGTACGTCTGGACGACCTCGAAGGTGAGCCGCTCGGCCTGCGGCATCGGCCCCATGGAGAGCGCCAACCGGGCCGGGCCGGCGTCGCCCGCACCGACCCGGACCCAGGTCACCGCCGTCGTCACAGTGCTCACCCCGGAGGAGTGGATGCCGGCCAGCGGCTTGTCCAGGGTGCGGGAGCTGATCCGGGGCGCCCAGCCGTCCACCGACATGGGGTAGACCTCGGCGACCGGCGCGTCGGCCGGCAGTCGGACCTCGATCTGCTTGGTGGTGGTGCCGGCCCGCTCCGCCGGGACGGTGAACTCCAGCCGTACCGCGTCGCCCTGCCGGGCCTCGGTCGGGGTGATCGTCACGTCCGCCGCGTACGCCGTGCCAGGCCAGAGCAGCAGCCCGGCGGCGGTCACCGCGGTCGCCGCCACGATCCGCCGCCGACGGCCGTCGCCGTGCGTGCTCCCCATCTCGTGCCCCCATCCGTGTCGACGCGGCCGGCACCGGTTCCGGCCACACCTTCTAGTTCGGCTGCGAGGCGCGAAAGGTTCAACGGCGGCGGTAAGGAAGGTGCCGTTCCCGGTCGGGGACACGGCGACCGATAGCATCGGCAGGAGCCGAGGATCGGCACCGTTTCGTACCGCTTGGAGGAGTCACCGTGTCCGCACCCCGTACCCCCGCCGTGGCCGACCCCGTCGTCGTCGCCGCCGGGACCACGGCGGCCGACGCGGTGGCCGCGGCCGGACTGCCCGCGAACGGCCCCAAGGCGATCGTCGTGGTCCGCGACCCGCAGGGCCAGTTGCGCGACCTGGACTGGTCGCCGGCCGAGGAGACCGTCGTCGAGCCGGTCAGCCTGGACTCGCCGGACGGGCTCAACGTGCTGCGCCACTCCACCGCGCACGTGCTCGCCCAGGCCGTGCAGGACGTCTTCCCCGAGGCAAAGCTGGGCATCGGCCCGCCCATCGAGAACGGCTTCTACTACGACTTCGACGTCGACAAGCCGTTCCAGCCCGATGACCTCAGCAAGCTCGAGAAGCGCATGCAGGAGATCATCAAGTCCGGGCAGCGGTTCCGTCGCCGCCGCTTCGGCAGCCTGGACGAGGCCCGCTCCGAGTTGGCCGACGAGCCGTTCAAGCTGGAGTTGATCGAGGTCAAGGGCGAGGGCCTCGACACCGACGAGGTGATGGAGGTGGGCGGCGGCGAGCTGACCATCTACGACAACCTCGACGCCAAGGAGGACAAGGTCTGCTGGTCGGACCTGTGTCGTGGCCCGCACCTGCCGACCACCCGGCTGATCGGCGCGTTCAAGCTGATGCGCTCCGCCGCCGCGTACTGGCGGGGGTCGGAGAAAAACCCCCAACTGCAGCGGGTGTACGGCACCGCGTGGCCGACCCGCGACGAGCTCAAGGCGTACCTGAAGCTGTTGGAGGAGGCCGCCCGGCGCGACCACCGCAAGCTCGGCGCGGACCTCGACCTGTTCAGCTTCCCCGACGAGATCGGTTCCGGCCTGGCGGTCTTCCACCCCAAGGGCGGCATCATCCGCCGGGAGATGGAGAACTACTCCCGGCAGCGGCACGAGGCCGCCGGGTACGAGTTCGTCAACACCCCGCACATCACCAAGGCGCAGCTGTTCCAGACCTCCGGTCACCTGCCGTACTACGCGGACACCATGTTCCCGCCCATGCAGCTCGAAGGCGCGGACTACTACCTCAAGGCGATGAACTGCCCGATGCACAACCTGATCTTCAGGTCGCGCGGGCGGTCGTACCGGGAGCTGCCGCTGCGGATGTTCGAGTTCGGCACCGTCTACCGGTACGAGAAGTCCGGCGTGGTGCACGGCCTGACCCGGGTCCGGGGCCTGACCCAGGACGACTCGCACATCTACTGCACCCGCGAGCAGATGGCCGGCGAGCTGTCCACGCTGCTCAGCTTCGTGCTCGACCTGCTGCGCGACTACGGCCTCGACGACTTCTACCTGGAGTTGTCGACCCGCGACGACTCGCCGAAGTTCATCGGCGCGGACGAGGACTGGGCGGAGGCGACCGAGGCGCTGCGGACCGCCGCCGCGACCTCCGGCCTGGAACTGGTGCCCGACCCGGGCGGCGCGGCGTTCTACGGCCCGAAGATCTCCGTGCAGGCCCGCGACGCGATCGGCCGGACCTGGCAGATGTCCACCATCCAGGTCGACTTCAACCAGCCGGAGCGGTTCGGGCTGGAGTACCAGGCCGCCGACGGCAGCCGGCAGCGGCCCGTGATGATCCACCGGGCGCTGTTCGGGTCGATCGAGCGGTTCTTCGGGGTGCTCACCGAGCACTACGCGGGTGCCTTCCCGGCCTGGCTGGCGCCGGTGCAGGTGGTGGGCATCCCGATCCGCGAGGACCACACGGACTACCTGCACGGCTTCGTCGCCGCGCTGCGCGCGGAGGGCATCCGGGCCCAGGTGGACGCGGGTGACGACCGGATGCAGAAGAAGATCCGGACGGCCCAGCAGCAGAAGGTCCCGTTCATGGTGATCGCTGGCGACGACGACGTGGCCGCCGGCACGGTCTCCTTCCGCTACCGCGACGGCTCGCAGCGCAACGGGGTGCCGATCGCCGAGGCGGTGACCCACGTGCTGGACGTGGTCAGCTCGCGGACCAACATCGGCCCCTCCGCCGCCGCGGAGTAGCGCAACCGCCGCGCGGCCGGTGTGCCGCCGGTGTGCGCCGCGCCTGCCCGCTCGCCGCGCTCGTGGTGCCCGCTCGCGGGTGCTGGCTCGCCGCGCTTGTGGTGCTGGCTCGTCGCATGATCGTGCTCGATCCAGGAAGTAGTGGCCTCCCCGGTGCGGGAGGCCACTACTTCACTGTTCGAGCGCGATCATGGGATGGCGGCCGGGGCCGGCGATCATGGGCCCGGAGGCCGGGGGCCGCCGATCATGGGTCGGAGGCCGGAGGCCGGGGGCCGGCGTGCGAGGCCGGGGGCGGTTTCGGGTGTCAGATGCCGCAGTTCGGCGCTGACCAGCCGCCGACCGCCGCCACGTGGGTGTGGTCGTTGTGGTCCGGGTAGCCGGGGCCGAGGATCTGCCCGAAGCCGTGGTAGCGGGCCTGCTGGGCCAGTCGGCAGAACGACGGGGACCCGACCAGGTCCACCCCGTCGCCGTACAGGTGTCGGCTGTTCGACGCGCCACCGACCGCGCTGTTGCAGGCGTAGCTGCGGAAGCTGCTGCTGATCGCGATGGACACGTCGCCGAGTGCGTGCCGCATGGCCTGGAGTTTCCACATCGACACGAGCGCGTTGAACCGGGCGGTGCTCGCCGACACCGCACCGCCGGACCAGTCGCTGTTGCACTTGTTCAGCTCGGCGTAGCTGAAGTTGGCCGGGGTGCAGTCGTCGTCCTGGAGGGCGTAGAGCCGGTTGAAGGTCTGTGGGCCGGCGATCCCGTCGGCGGGCAGCCCGTACGCCTGCTGGAAGCGGATCACCGCCGATCGGGTGGCTGGGCCGTACGCGCCGTCCAGGGTGAGCACCGCGCCGTAGCCGGGGTAGCCGGCGACCCGGATCTGGAGCTGCCGGACGTCCTCGCCGGACGCACCCTGGGCCAGGGTGCGGCCCCAGGTGTAGCAGCCGTCCGCCTGGGCCGCGCCGGCGGTGAGGGTGACGCCGACCACTGTGGTGGTGGCGGTCAGCGCAAGTGCCGCGAGGAACCTGCCGAGCCGTCGGAACATGAAGCCCTCCATCAATGCATGGAAGTATCTGAGTGCATGGAAGTTTCATGCCTTGCCGTTGATCCGTCAAGAACTTGCAATGCCCGGTTTCCCGACGGCGGTGTCGCGGCGTGTCCACCGGGCTCCGTAGGATCGGCTCGTGACAGGGGCGGAGCGGCACACGGACACCGACGGCATGGCGGACGGCCTGGAACGGCTCTGGACGCCGCACCGGATGACCTACATCTCCGGCGAGGACCGCCCGGCCGAGGGCTACGAGAAGCCCACCGGCTGTCCGTTCTGCCGAGGGCCGCAACTCCCCCCGGAGCAGAGCCTGGTGGTGGCCCGTGGCGAGCACGTGTTCGTGGTGCTCAACCTCTACCCGTACAACCCGGGCCACCTGCTGGTCTGCCCCTACCGGCACGTCGCCGACTACACCGACCTGGACGTGCCGGAGACCGCCGAGCTGGCCTCGTACACCCAGACCGCCATGCGGGTGATCCGCAAGGTCAGCAACGCCCACGGCTTCAACCTGGGTATGAACCAGGGCGGGGTGGCCGGCGCCGGCATCGCCGCGCACCTGCACCAGCACGTGGTGCCGCGCTGGGGTGGCGACGCGAACTTCATGCCGGTGATCGGCCGCACCAAGGTGCTGCCGCAGCTGCTCGGCGACACCCGCGACCTGCTCGCCCGCGCCTGGCCGTCCTGACCGTCGCCGGCCGCGTCGGGCTGGCTCGGTGGCGTCCGCGTCGGGCTGGCTCGGTGGCGTCCGCGTCGGCCCAACTGGTCGGCGCGCAGCAGCGAGGTCGGCTCCGGCCAGCCCGTCGCGTGCGGGCGATCATGCCGTACGGTGACCGTCTCCGTGCGCCCGCGTGTCCGCCCGCCGGATCTGCTACGCCCCGACCCGGCGAAGGTGGCACGATCGGCCGATGGCAGTCACGACACGGATGTTGGGGCGCAGCGGCATCGAGGTCAGCGCCCTCGGCATGGGGTGCTGGGCGATCGGCGGACCCTGGGCGGAGGGCAGTCAGCCGCTGGGCTGGGGCGCGGTCGACGACGACGAGTCGGTGCGGGCCGTCCGTCGGGCACTCGACCTCGGCGTCACCCTGTTCGACACCGCCGACGCGTACGGGGCCGGGCACGGCGAACGGGTGCTCGGCCGGGCACTCGCCGGCCGCCGCGACGAGGCCGTGATCGCCACCAAGTGGGGTTACACGTTCGACGAGGCGAGTCGGCAGGCCACCGGTGAGGACGCGTCGCCCGCGTACCTACGTAGCGCGGTGACCGCCTCGCTGCGCCGGTTGGGCACCGACCGGATCGACCTGTATCAGCTGCACCTGGCCGACCTGTCGGTGCCGAGGGCGCAGGCGCTGATCGGGACCTGCGAGGACCTGGTGGCCGATGGCCTGATCAGGGCGTACGGGTGGAGCACCGACCGCCCCGACCGGGCCGCCGCGTTCGGGCAGGCCGCCGCCGGTGCCACCGCTGTGCAGCACGCCCTGTCGGTGCTGCGTGACGCCCCCGAGTTGCTGGCCGTGTGCGACAAGTACGACCTGGCCAGCATCAACCAGGGGCCGCTCGGGATGGGGCTGCTCACCGGCAAGTACACGGCTTCGTCGACGCTGCCCCGCGACGACGTGCGAGGGTTGGCGCCGGGCTGGTTGGGGTGGTTCCGGGGTGGCCGGCCGGCGCCCGAGTGGCTGCGCCGGGTCGGCGCGGTCCGCGCCGCGCTCACCGCTGACGGGCGCACCCTCGCCCAGGGTGCGCTGGGGTGGATCTGGGCGCGCAGCGGTCGCACCATCCCGATCCCGGGCTGCCGTACTGTCGCCCAGGTCGAGGAGAACGCCGCCGCCCTGCACCGGGGCCCGCTGCCGGGCGACCAGTTCGCCGAGGTGGAGCGCCAGTTGGCGGCCCTGCGCACGGCCGCCCTACGCGACGCCGACCGCCCCCACTGGCCCCGCCCGGCCTACCCCACAGTCCACCCCTAACCCCACCCACCCCCACCCTCACCCCACCCCGCCCTGGTCCTGGCCCTGACCCCGTCGATCTTGCACTTTCTGCGGTGACATATGCCGCGACAGCGACATAAGGACGACAGAAAGCGCAAGATCGCCGCAGGGCAGGGCAGGGCAGGGCAGGGCAGGGCAGGGCAGGGCGGGGCCGGGGCCGGGGCAGGGCAGGGCGGGGCGGGGCGGGGCAGGGTCGGGTTACGCGGGTTGTTCCTTGCGGGCCTGGTCGGCCAGGTGGGTGGGCATGGGGTCGTGGCGGACGAAGTGCCGGCGGAAGGTGCCGGTGCCGGCCGTCATGGAGCGCAGCTCGACGGCGTAGCGGAGCAGTTCGGTGGCCGGCACCTCGGCGCGGACGAGGGTGCGGCCCTCGGCGTCCGGGTCCGGTTCGGTGCCGAGCACCCGGCCGCGCCGGCCGGACAGGTCGCCCAGCACCGTGCCCACCGAGCCGTCCGGAACCCGGATGCTCACCTCGTCGATCGGCTCCAGCAGGGCCGGCTGACCACGCTCGGCGGCGTCGCGCAGCGCCAGCGCGCCGGCGGTCTGGAAGGCCGCGTCGGAGGAGTCGACGCTGTGTGCCTTGCCGTCGACCAGTGTCACCCGCAGGTCCACCACCGGGTGGCCGGCGACCAGCCCGCGCTCCAGCTGGGCACGGACGCCCTTCTCCACCGACGGGATGTAGTTGTGCGGCACCGCGCCGCCGACGACCCGGTCGACAAACTCGAAGCCGCTGCCGCGCGGCAGCGGCTCGACCTCGATGTCGCAGACCGCGTACTGGCCGTGGCCGCCGGACTGCTTGACGTGGCGGCCGTGCCCCTTCGCGGGCACTGTCAGCGTCTCGCGCAGCGACACCCTGACCGGCTCGGTGTCCAGCTCGACGCCGCCGGCACGCAGCCGGTCGAGCACCACGTCCGCGTGCGCCTCGCCCATGCACCAGAGCACCAGCTGGTGGGTCTCCGGGTTGCGCTCCAGCCGCAGGGTGGGGTCGCCGGCGACCAGGCGGGCGAGGTTGCGTGCCAGGGCGTCCTCGTCGGCGCGGCTGCGGGCGACGATCGCCACCGGCAGCAGCGGCTCCGGCATCTCCCAGGGGGCGATCAGCAGCGGCTCGTCCCTGGTGGAGATGGTGTCGCCGGTCTCGGCGCTACCCGACTTGGTGATCGCGCAGATGTCACCGGCCACGCAGAGCGACACCTCCCGCAGGGTGGCGCCCAGCGGGGTGTAGATGTGCCCGACCCGCTCGTCGGCGTCGTGGTCGGGGTGTCCGCGTTCGGCCAGGCCGTGCCCGGAGACGTGCACCGTCTGGTCGGGGCGCAGCGTGCCGGAGAAGACCCGGACCAGCGAGACCCGACCGACGTGGCGGTCGACGGTGGTCTTGACGACCTCGGCGACGAGCGGCCCGGCCGGATCGCAGCTCAGCGGCGGACGCGGTGAGCCGTCCACGCCGGTCACCGCCGGCAGCTCGTGCTCCAGCGGGGAGGGGAACGCGGCGGTCAGCACCTCCAGCAGCACGTCCAGCCCGACGCCGGTCTGGGCGCAGACCGGCACCACCGGGTAGAAGTGGCCCCGGGCGACGGCCTTCTCCAGGTCGTCGATGAGCACCTCGTCGCTGATCTCCTCGCCGTCGAGGTAGCGGTCCATCAGGGTCTCGTCCTCGCTCTCGGCGATGATCCCCTCGATCAGCTCGTCGCGGGACTCGTCGATGGCCCGCTGGTGCTCCGGGTCCGGGTCGCGGACGTCGGCGGGCAGCCCGGCGCTGTAGTCGAAGACCCGGCGGGTGATCAGGCCGAGCAGACCTTCGGTGGACACCCCGTCGTCGCCGAGCATCGGCAGGTAGAGCGGCATCACGTTGTCGCCGAAGAGGCGCTGGCAGAGCGCCACCGTCTCGTCGACGTCGGCGCGGGGCTGGTCCAGTCGGGCCACCGCGACAGCCCGGGGCATGTCGACGGCGGCGCACTCCTCCCACAGGGCGACGGTGGCCGCGTCCATGCCGCCCGCGGCGGAGACCACGAACAGCGCGGCGTCGGCGGCCCGCAGCCCGGCGCGCAGCTCACCGACGAAGTCGGCGTACCCGGGCGTGTCCAGCAGGTTGACCTTGATGCCGTTGTGCAGCAGCGGCGCGCAGGACAGGCTGACCGAGCGCTGCTGGCGTACGGCGGCGGGGTCGTGGTCGCCGACCGTGGTGCCGTCGACCACGGTGCCGGCGCGACCGATCGTGCCGGTCGCCGCGAGCAGCGCCTCGACCAGGGTGGTCTTGCCCGCCCCGGAGTGGCCGACGAGCACCACGTTGCGAACCCGCTCGGGCTCGGTCACCACCGGCGTGCCGCCCGTGGAACCCTTGTCGTGACTCTTCTGCGCCATGGGGCGCACCTCCCTCAGCCGGTGGTGGTGGCGACCGCCGCGCGACGGGAAGCGGCCCGGGGCGAGTGCGCGGCGATATCCTCCGGTGGTCTGCTGCACAGCGGGAACTCAACGGGCGGACGGGTGAGCTGGCTCACCTCCCGGCTCGATCTCACACCCGTTGCCGGACAGGCACAAGCCTCCCCCGGGCGGGTCGGCGGTACCGTCCGTATCGGCAGAGCTGGGCGGACCGTTATCGTGGGGACCGCCATGGCGAAGATCTTCCAAGTGTCGGCCCGCGCGGGGATGACCCGCGTCGTCGAGCCGATTGCCCGCGCCCTGCTGCGCGCGGGCGTCACCCCCAATGCCGTCACCGTCGCGGGCACCGTTGGTGTGCTCGTCGGCGCGCTCGGCTTCGGTGCTCGCGGCCATCTGGTCGCGGGCGCGTTGATCGTCACCCTGTTCGCGCTCACCGACCTGCTTGACGGGACGATGGCCCGGATGAGCGGTGGCTCCACCCGGTTCGGCGCGTTCCTCGACTCAAGCATGGACCGGGTCGCCGACAGCGCCGTCTTCGGCGCTGTCGCGTACTGGCTGGCCACGCAGGGCAACTACTCCGGGGTGGCCGCCGCGTTGGTCTGCCTGGCCGCCGGCAGCCTGGTCTCCTACGTGAAGGCCCGCGCCGAGGGGCTGGGCATGACCTGCAACGTGGGCATCGCCGAACGCACCGAGCGGCTGCTGATCGTCGGCGTCGGCGGGATCCTCACCGGCCTGAACGTGAAGCCGGCGCTGGAGATCGCGCTCTGGCTGCTCGCCGCCGTGTCGATCTTCACGGTGGGCCAGCGGATGACGCACGTCTACCGCCAGGCCCAGCAGCTCCAGCCGGACGGTCAGGCGTGAGTGGCCTGCCGGCGACCCGCCGTCGGAAGACCGGCGGCCGAGTCGCGTGAACCTCACCGAGCTGGGCTACATCGCCGGTTGGCGGGTGATCCGCGCGCTACCCCGGCCGTTGGTGGCGGCGGCGTTCCAGGCGGGCGCGGACCGCGCCCATCGCACCGGCGGCGGGGGTACGGCCCGACTGCGCGCGAACCTGCGCCGGGTGGTCGGCCCGGAGCTGCCCGACGCCGAGCTGGACGATCTCGTCAAGCGCGGGCTGCGCTCGTACGCCAGGTACTGGATGGAAGCGTTCCGGCTGCCCAGCCTGAGTCGGTCGCAGATCCTGTCCACCTTCCGGCTGGACGGCGCGGAGCTGCTCGCCGCCGACGTGGCGGCCGGCCGGGGCGCGGTGGTGGCGCTGCCGCACGCCGGCAACTGGGATGCCGCCGGTGCCTGGGTGGCGGCCACCGGTTGGCCGCTCACCACGGTGATGGAGCGGCTCAAGCCGGAGGGCGTGTACAAGCGTTTCCTGGCCTTCCGAAAGGTCCTCGGGATGGAGATCCTGCCGACCCACGGTGGGCCGCGCCCGGCCTTCGACGTGCTGCTGGACCGGCTCCGCGCCGGTGCGGTGGTGCCGTTGCTGGCCGACCGGGACCTCTCCGCCCGGGGGGTGGAGGTGGACTTCTTCGGCGGGAAGACCCGGATGCCCGCCGGGCCGGCGCTGCTCGCGCTGCACACCGGCGCGCCGCTCTACGTGGCCTCGATGTGGTACGAGCCGGACGCCGCGTGTGCGTCGCTGGATGGCCCGCTGCCGGTGCCCGGGCCCGAGGTGGGTCCCCTGGACCAGCGGGTCCGGTCGCTGACCCAGTTGATCGCTGACCGTCTGGCGGCGGGTATCGCCCGGCATCCGGAAGACTGGCACATGTTGCAGCGGATGTGGCTGGACCAGGGAAGGTCGGGGGAGGGCGCGGCGCTGCCCTCGTCGGCCTCCGGCCAGGCCTGAGGAGGTGGGCTGACACATGCGGATCGGCATCGTGTGCCCGTACTCCTTCGACGTGCCCGGTGGGGTGCAGAACCATGTCATGGACCTCGCCGAGGCGCTGATCGCGCTGGGCCACGAGGTCAGCGTGCTCGCGCCGGCTGACGACGATTCGCCGCTGCCGGAGTACGTGGTGTCCGCCGGGCGGGCCGTTCCGCTGCCGTACAACGGTTCGGTGGCCCGGATCGCGTTCGGCCCGGTGTCGACCGCCCGGGTGCGGCGGTGGATCACCAACGGTGACTTCGACGTGCTGCACGTGCACGAGCCGCTCACGCTGAGCCTGTCGCTGCTGGCCGTGCTCTCCGCCCGTGGCCCGGTGGTGGCCACGTTCCACACCGCGATGACCCGTTCCCGGGTGCTCGCCGCCGCGCAGGGCGTGCTCCAGATCGTGTTGGAGCGGATCACGGCCCGGATCGCGGTGAGCGCGTTGGCCCGCAAGGTGCAGGTCGAGCACATGGACGGCGGCGCGGTGGAGATTCCCAACGGGGTGGCGGTGGCCAAGTTCGCCGACGCCGAGCCGTTGCCGGGCTGGCCGGGGGAGTGCGCGGCCGGCACCGGGGGCACGCTCGGCTTCCTGGGCCGGTTCACCGAGGCTCGCAAGGGCTTCCCGGTGCTGCGCGACGCGTTCGTGGCGTTGGCCGCCACCCGGCCCGGCCTGCGGTTGCTCGTCGCCGGTCCCGGTGACCCCGACGACCTGTACGACCAGTTCCCCGCCGAGCTGCACGAGCGGATCACGTTCCTCGGCCTGGTCAGCGAAGCGGACAAGGCGCGGATGCTGCGCAGCGCGCATCTCTACGTCGCACCGAACACCGGCGGCGAGTCGTTCGGCATGATCCTCACCGAGGCCCTCGCGGCGGGTACGACTGTGGTCGCCAGTGACCTGGACGCGTTCCGGCGGGTCCTCGACGGTGGGCGGGCCGGTCGCCTCTTCCCCACGGGCGACCCGGTGGGGCTGCGTGACGTGCTGAGTGAGCTGCTGGACGACCCGGCCGGGCGGGCCACGCTGAGTGCCTGCGGCGATCAGGTGGTGGCGAATTTCGACTGGCCGGTGGTTGCTCGGCGCGTTGTGGAGGTATACGCAGCGGCGATCGAGGCAACCGACGGGCGGGTCATCGACCAGGAGTGGGTGGGGCTGGGCTGAGCCGGGTGTGACGGATGGTGCGGTGGTGACCGGTGGGACCGGTCCGGCCGCGCCCAATCGGACGAAACGGAGCAGCACTACGATGCCGCACATGTGGTGGGTGGTGGCCGGAAGCGTGGTCGTGGGGCTGGTCGCGGCGTACCTCATCTGGACCGCCGGCCGGGTCGAGCGGCTGCAGGGCCGCGCGGAGCTGGCGGCCCGGGCCCTCGACGCCCACCTGCTGCGCCGCGCGGCGGCGGCCGCGGTCCTGGCTGAGCGGCGTTTCGGGGTCGAGCTGTACGCGGCGGCCCGGATCGCCCTGGACGCCAGCCCGGACGAGCGGGAGGCGGCGGAGAACGACCTCACTCGCCAGCTGCGCGGTGTCCAGTTGGACGCGGCCGACCCGGACTGCGCGGCGGTCATCGCCGCCAGTCGTCGGCTCGCGTTGTCCCGGCAGGTGCACACCGACCTGGTCCGGGACGCCCGCTCGGCGCGCAGCAGGCCGCTGGTGCGCCTGTTGCGGATGGGACGGGGCCGGGAGTGGCCGCGCTACTTCGACATCGACGACCCGACCCTCGTCGTCCCGGCGGACGTCCCCGCCGCCTGATCCCCGGCGGGCGCCGGCCGCTCCCCGACGGCCCGGTGACCACTGCCACAGTGCAGGCCACCGGGGGTCTGATTGGCTGTCGGTACGGCGTTGCACGGCGCGTAGCATTTTCGCTGCCACCCCCACCGCAGGTCCAAGGAGCGATGACCCGTGCCCGAAAACACCGCCTCGAACACCGGTTCCGCCCCCGTCGTCGGCACCGCCCGCGTGAAGCGCGGCATGGCCGAGATGCTCAAGGGCGGCGTGATCATGGATGTCGTCAACGCCGAGCAGGCCAAGATCGCTGAGGACGCCGGTGCCGTGGCGGTGATGGCCCTGGAGCGGGTGCCCGCCGACATCCGCGCGCAGGGCGGGGTGTCCCGGATGAGCGACCCCGACATGATCGACGGGATCATCGAGGCGGTCTCCATCCCGGTGATGGCCAAGGCCCGCATCGGTCACTTCGTGGAGGCGCAGATCCTCCAGTCGCTGGGTGTGGACTACGTCGACGAGTCCGAGGTGCTGACCCCGGCCGACTACGCGAACCACATCGACAAGTGGGCGTTCACGGTGCCCTTCGTCTGTGGCGCGACGAACCTGGGCGAGGCGCTGCGCCGGATCACCGAGGGTGCGGCCATGATCCGTTCCAAGGGCGAGGCGGGCACCGGTGACGTCTCCAACGCCACCACCCACATGCGGAAGATCCGCCAGGAGATCCGCCGGCTCTCCTCGCTGCCGGCCGACGAGCTGTACGTCGCGGCCAAGGAGCTGCAGGCCCCGTACGAGCTGGTCAAGGAGGTCGCCGAGAGCGGCAAGCTGCCGGTGGTGCTGTTCACCGCGGGCGGGATCGCCACTCCGGCCGACGCGGCGATGATGATGCAGCTCGGCGCGGAGGGTGTCTTCGTCGGCTCCGGCATCTTCAAGGCCGGCAACCCGGCCCAGCGGGCCGCCGCGATCGTCAAGGCGACCACCTTCCACGACGACCCGGACGTGCTGGCCAAGGTCTCCCGGGGACTCGGCGAGGCGATGGTCGGCATCAACGTCGACGAGATCCCGCAGCCGCACCGCCTGGCCGAGCGCGGTTGGTGAGCGCGAGGAGTGAGCCGTTCTTGCGAGCCCCGCAGTCGCGAGGGAAGGACGGGTTGGTGAGCGCGCTCCCGCGCTCCCGACAGCCACGGAAGGAACGGTGCCGATGAGCCGGCCCACCATCGGTGTCCTCGCCCTTCAGGGGGACGTCCGGGAGCATCTGGCGGCGCTGACCGGGGCGGGCGCGGACGCCCGCCCGGTCCGCCGTCCGGGCGAGTTGGACGCGGTCGACGGCCTGGTCATCCCCGGCGGGGAGTCCACCACCATCAGCAAGCTCGTCGACATCTTCGAGCTGCGCGAGCCGATCGACAAGCGGATCGCCGACGGCATGCCCGTCTACGGCTCGTGCGCCGGCATGATCATGCTGGCCACCGAGGTGCTGGACGGCCGCGCCGACCAGCGCGGTTTCGCCGGCATCGACATGACGGTACGGCGCAACGCGTTCGGCCGGCAGGTCGACTCGTTCGAGGCGCCCGTGGAGATCACCGGCGTGCCGGGCGGGGGATTCCACGCGGTGTTCATTCGCGCGCCGTGGGTCGAACGGGTCGGCGCGGGCGTCGAGGTGATCGGCACGGTGACCGGTGGCCCGGCCGCCGAGCGGATCGTGGCGGTCCGGCAGGGCAACCTGCTGGCCACCTCGTTCCACCCCGAGCTGACGGGTGACCCGCGCGTGCACGCGTACTTCGTGGAGCTGGCGCGCACCGCCTGAGCGGCCGACCCGCGCGGCCGGGGCGGCGGCCCTTCCCCGCCCTTTCCCGGAACCCGAGCGGATCCTCGCCCGACGCGCCCGGCACCCATCCCAAGATCGTGCTTGAACATGGATGTAGTGGTGTCGGCGTGCCGGGGAGGCCACTACTTCCTGGTTCGAGCAAGATCTTGGCGTGGGGTCTGCACCGGTCGTCATCCCCGCTGGAGGCGCACCCGGTGCCCCGGGCAGTCCCGGGTGTGACATGGCGGGGTGTGGCCTCGGTAAGATTGCCGCGGTTCGGCAGGGCCGTCGCCCGGCGCGGGCACTTCCCGCGGGGCCGATCGGCCGCCGGATCGCCGGATGCGGCGCGGAATCGGTGCGGCAGTCGACGCAGGCGTGCAATGACAGACGGAGGTAGAAGATGTCCGGCCACTCAAAGTGGGCGACGACCAAGCACAAGAAGGCCGTCATCGACGCCAAGCGCGGCAAGATGTTCGCCAAGCTGATCAAGAACGTCGAGGTGGCCGCGCGCACCGGCGGCGGTGACCCCTCGGGTAACCCGACGCTCTTCGACGCCATCCAGAAGGCGAAGAAGAGTTCGGTGCCGAACGACAACATCGATCGCGCCGTCAAGCGCGGCTCCGGCCTGGAGGCCGGCGGCGCCGACTGGCAGACGATCATGTATGAGGGGTACGGCCCGAACGGCGTGGCCATGCTCATCGAGTGCCTCACCGACAACCGCAACCGGGCGGCCACCGAGGTACGGACCGCGCTGACCCGCAACGGCGGCTCGCTCGCCGACGCCGGTTCGGTGTCGTACATGTTCTCCCGGAAGGGCGTGGTGATCGTCCCCAAGGAGGGCACCACCGAGGACGACGTGATGCTCGCCGTCCTGGACGCCGGTGCCGAAGAGGTCAACGACATCGGCGAGGCGTACGAGGTGGTCTCCGAGCCGACCGACCTGATCCCGGTGCGGACGGCCCTGCAGGATGCCGGCATCGAGTACGAGTCGGCCGAGTCCTCCCTGATCCCCAGCGTCAACGTGCCACTTGACGAAGAGGGCGCGCGCAAGATCTTCAAGCTGATCGACGTGCTGGAGGACTGCGACGACGTCCAGAACGTCTACGCCAACTTCGACGTCAGTGACGACGTGATGGCGGCGGTCGACGCCTGAGCCCGCCTCCGCCCGCCGCGATCGGGCACTGTCTGCCCCGACCGGGCCGGACAGGACAGATCGCTGGTCGAGAGTGCACGATCGCGGTGGGGTTGGTGGGCGGTGAGGAGGTGCCGTGGTGGTGCAGCGGTTCGCGGCCGGCGACACGGTCATCCGGCGTGAGGTGCTGCGCGGGGAGGTCTGGTTCGGCTGCCCGACGATCTGCGTCGAGGACTCCGCCGACCTGCTCGTCCTCTATCTCCCGCCGGGGGCCGAGTTCGGCTTCCCGGCCGACGGGGTGTTCCCGTGCGGGCGGCACCCGTGGGAGGCCGCCGGGCACCACTCCTGGTCGGGGCACGGCAAGCTGATGCTGCAACGCCCCGGTGAGGCGCACTCGATCGACGTGTTCTGGTCGGGCCCGGGGCGCGACTTCGCCGGCTGGTACTTCAACCTTCAGGACCCGGTGCGGCGTACGTCGATCGGGGTGGACACCCTGGACCACGAGTTGGACCTGTGGTGGGCCGCGGACGCCGACCGGTACGTCTGGAAGGACGTGGAGATGTTCGCCCAGCGCCTCGTCGAGGGGCGCTACCCGGGAATGGGGGACGCCATCCAGGCCGAGGGTGACCGGATCGCCGCCCTGCTCGACGCGGGTGAGCGCTGGTGGGACCCGGCATGGGCCAGGTGGCAGCCCGACCCCGCCTGGTCGGCCCCGCGGCTGCCCGCCGGCTGGGACCGGGTGCCACCCGCGCGCTGAGCGGCCCGCCGGGACCGTCAGGTCGCCGGCGTCCGATCGCGCGGAACGGTGTCGCACGGCGACGGGCGCCGGCATCCGATCAGGACACCGACGCCCGCACCGGCGAACCGTACTGCTCAGCCGATGGTCTCCCGTTCCCGCCAGGCGGTACGCAGGGAGGTTCGGCCGTTGGTGCGCAGCAGCGACCCCTCGTACACCCGGGCCCCGGCGACCACGAACGCGCCGGCGGCGAGCAGCAGGATGACCAGCGAGACGATCGGTTCCCAACCGGCCGCGTCACCGGTGAACAGTCGCAGCGGCATGGCCGTGGGCGACGAGAACGGCAGGTAGGACAGCACCCGCATCGCGGTGTCGTTGTCGTTCAGGAAGATCACCGCGAAGAACGGCAGCATCACGGCGAACTGCACCGGTGTCGACACGGCGGCGATGTCCTCCTGCCGGTTGGCCAGCGCGCCGGCCGCCGCCCACATCGCGGCGAGCAGCACGAAGCCGAGCAGGAAGAACGGCACGAACCAGCCGATCGCCGGGGCGAGCAGGGTGAGCAGGCCCCCGCTGTCACCCATCTGCAGCCCGATCACCGCCACCACCGCGATCAAGGCGATCTGCGCGAACGCCAGGATCGCGCCGGCCACCACCTTGCCGGCCAGCAGGGCCCGGACCGGCACGGCGGCCACCAGGATCTCCACGATCCGGGTCTGCTTCTCCTCGGTGACGCTCTGCGCGATCTGCAGGCCGAAGGTCTGCGAGGTGATGAAGAAGACGAACGCGAAGACGAACGGCACCAGGAACGCCACCACGGGGTTGACCGCGTCCGGGTCGAGCAGGCGTACGGTCGGCTGGCTGCTCAGGGCCCGCACCACGTCGTCGGGGGCCTCGTCCATGGCCACGACGGCGGGTCCGCCGACCACCGCTGCGTCCACGTCGCCGTCGCGGACGGCCCGCTCGGCGGCCCGGTCGTCGGGGACGACCTGGACCTCCAGCCCGGCGGCGCGCAGCGGCGCGGCCACGCTCTCGGTCGCCGCGACGGTGGACGGCCCGCCGGCGAGCAACGGCGGCAGGATGGTGCCGGCCGCCGCGATCAGCAGGAAGAAGAGGGTGCCGAACAGGAAGGTGCGGTCGCGGAGCTTGACGCGGATCTCGCGTTCGGCGACCAGCCGGGTGGCCTGGGTGACGTTCACTGGGTGACCTCTCGGAAGATCTCGGTGAGCGAGGGGCTGACCGGGCGGAAGGCGCGGACCGGGCCGCGGGCCAGAGCCGCCTGGAGGACGGGCTGCTCGTCGGCGCCGGCCGGCAGGTCGAAGACCACCCGGGGGCCGTCCAGCTCGACCACTGTCACCCCGGGGTGGTCGCGTACCCAACCGGCGTCGGCGGCGACCACCAGCTCGTAGCGGGGCACCGTGTACGAGTCGCGCAGCTGCTGCCGGCTGCCGGCGGCCCGGATCACCCCGTCCCCGATGATCACCAGGTCGTCGCAGAGGCGCTCCACGACGTCGAGCTGGTGACTGGAGAAGAGCACGGGCGCGCCGGCCGACGCCCGTTCCCGCAGCACGGCGACGACGGTGTCGACGGCCAGCGGGTCGAGCCCGGAGAACGGCTCGTCGAGCACCAGCACCTCGGGGTCGTGCACCAGCGCGGCGGCGATCTGCGCGCGTTGCTGGTTGCCCAGCGACAGCGTCTCCAGCAGGTCGTTTCCGCGTTCACCGAGCCCGACCCGCTCCAGCAGGGCGTCGGTGGCACGGCGTGCCGCGGCGGCGTCCAGGCCGTGCAGCCGGCCCAGGTAGGCGACCTGCTCCCGGGTGGTCATCTTCGGGTAGAGGCCGCGCTCCTCCGGCATGTACCCGAAGCGTCGGCGGTCCTGCCGGGTCAGCGCCGTGCCACCCCAACTGACCTCGCCCGCGTCGGCGGAGAGCACCCCCAGGATGATCCGCATGGTGGTGGTCTTGCCGGCGCCGTTGGCGCCCACGAAGCCGGTCATCCGCCCGGCAGCCACCTCGAAGGACACGTTGTTGAGCACCTGCCGGTCGCCGAAGCTGCGGTCGACGCCGTCGAGGCGAAGCGTTCTGGTCACGCGCTGATGCTAGATCGAGTACGCCGTTGCGCCGTCCGCCCGGCGGCGGAGCGGGCGGGTCCGCCGGGCGGTGGACGCCGGTCACCCGCCGGGGCGGACCACCCCGTTCTCGTACGCGAAGACCACTGCCTGCACCCGGTCACGCAGGCCGAGTTTGGCCAGCACCCGACTCACGTGCGTCTTCACCGTCGCCTCGCCCAGGTGGATGGTCGTGGCGATCTCGGCGTTGCTCGACCCGGCGGCGAGCAGCATCAGCACCTCCCGCTCGCGCGGGGTCAGCTCGGCCAACGCGGCCTCGGCGTCCGGGCCCCGGTGGGCGGTGCCTGTCGGGTCGCCGGGTCGGGCGAAGGTGGAGATCACCCGGCGGGTGATCTCCGGAGCGAGCAGACCGTCGCCCCTGGCCAGCACCCGGATCGCCTCGACCAGCTCCTCCGGCGTGCCGTTCTTGAGCAGGAAGCCGCTGGCCCCGGCCCGCAGCGCGGCGAAGAGATAGTCGTCGCGGTCGAAGGTCGTGAGGATCAGCACGGCCGGCCCACCGGGCCCGTCGGCGGTGATCTGCCGGGTGGCCTCCAGGCCGTCCATCCCGGGCATCTCCACATCCATGAGTACGACGTCCGGGCGGGTGGCCCGGGCCATCGCGACGGCCCGTTCGCCGTCGGCGGCCTCACCGACCACCTCGATGTCGTCCTCCACCTCCAGGATGACCCGGAAGCCGGTACGGACCAGGTGCTGGTCGTCGGCGAGCAGGACCCGGACCGTCGGGCCGGTGTCCGGTGTGTGGTGTGCCGCCGCGCTCATGCCGACGGCCCCGCGCCGGCTGCCGCCTGCTGCCTGTCGCTCGGCCTCGGCTGCGGGCTGATCGGGGCCGCCAGGGGGAAGCGGGCGCGTACCCGCCAACCGCCGCCGGCCCGCGGCCCGGCCTCCAGGTCGCCGTCGTGGGCGCCGACCCGTTCGCGCATCCCGATCAGTCCCAACCCGACGCTGTCGGCCCGGCCGCCGCCCCGTCCGTCGTCGGTCACGTCGACCTCCACCTCGCGGGCCAGGTAGCGGACCCGCACGTCCAACAGGTTCGCTCCGGCGTGCTTCAGGGTGTTGGTCACCGCCTCCTGCGTCACCCGGTAGGCCGCCTGCGAGACGGACGCGGGCAACGTGACAGCGTCGCCGTACACCCCGAGGGTGGTCGTCAGCCCGGCGGCGCGCGCCCGCTCGACGAGTTCGTCGATCCGCTCCAGGCCGCCGGCCGTCGGCGGCGCGGCGTCGGTCCCGGCGGTGGTCCGCAGCACGCCGAGCATCCGACGCAGCTCGTCGACGGCGGTGCGGGCGCTCTGCTCGATGGCGGTCAGTGCCGTGCGGGCCTTGCCCGGGTCGCGGTCGAAGACCCGGCGGCAGGCGGATGCCTGCACGCCCATCACCGACACGTGATGGGCCACCACGTCGTGCAGCTCCCGCGCGATCCGGACCCGTTCGCCGAGCACCGCCCGCTCCCGGGCCTCGGCCTGCGACCGGCGCAGGTCCTCGGCCTGGGTGCGCAGTTCGTGTTCGCGCCGCGCGGCCACCCACGCGGTCTCGCCGAAGAAGTACGCGAAACCGAACACCAGCACGTTGAGCAGGACGCCGGTGACCATCGCGGCGAGCACCGGCGGCACCGGTCCGACCGCACCGGCGAAGGCATCCGCCGGAATGTGGTCGATCATCACCGCGTAGTAGACCCCGAGCCAGGCGAACATCGTGGCGATCACCCCGACTCGCAGTCGGCGCGACAGCTGGCGGTCCTGCCCCCAGGCGCCGACGGTGTAGATGGCGCAGAACAGGGCCCAGGGGGAGAACTGCGTCTCGGGTGCCGATCGTGCCTGCGCGGCGATGAACATCACCGCGACGACCAGCAGGGTGGCGGCCGGCCACCGTCGTCGCCAGATCAGCGGCAGGGTCACCGCGACGGTCCAGAACAGTTGCTCCGGCCCGGACGGCGGCGGGCCCAGCAGGAACGCCCCAGTGCTGCGGGCCAGGGTGAGGCTCACCAGGGCCAGCCCGGTCATCCCCAACCCGAGCCACAGGTCGTTGCGGCGCTGCTCGGCCGTTGGACCGGGGCGGTGCCATTCCCCCTGCGGTGCGGCGGTCATCCGAGAACGATGCCACGTGCCCGCCCGGGCGGGGTCGGCGGGCGGGTCACTGCCGGCCAACGGGCGGGCGGCCCGGCGCGGGGTACGCGCCGGGCCGCCGTCTGAGGGTGTCGCTCACGCCGTCTGGCGTCGGGTCTTGATCGCGGTGTCGATCAGGTCCCAGACCACCACCACTGCCGTTCCCACCGCGATCGCCGCGCCGAGGAGGTTTCGGTTGTCGGCGTCCGCCAGCCAGCTCAGCCGCTCGCCCAGGGCCGGGTTGAGCAGCCGGTCGGAGAGCGCCAACCACACCAGCGGCACGGAGAACGCCAGGTTGAGCAGCACCTTGGTGCCGAAAAGAGGCCAGGTCCAGCGTCCGATCCGGTACTTGACGATCTCGAAGATCACGCTGGCGACCAGCACGACGATCAGCGCCGGCAGCCAGAACGACCAGAGAGCCGGGTCGAGGATCGCGATGTTCTCGCCGTCGGTGCCGCGCACCCAGGACTGGAAGTGCTGGATGGGCAGGTACGCGATGGTCGCCACCAGCATGACCACCGAGGCGATGGTGTCGGCGAGCGGGATGCCCCGGTGCACCGGGGCGTCGGGCAGCTGGTCGACCGTCCAGTCCGGCAGGTTCACCGGCGTTTGGGAGCGCTCGATGATGGCGAAGGTCAGGGTGAGCCAGAAGGCGATCTGCACCGCCACCTGCAGGGCGACGACGAGGCCCGGACCGATGGCCCCGAAACCTTTCCCCTCGGCCGCCTCGACGATGGTGACGATCGTGCCGACGAGCGCCGGGATGAAGCTGAGCAGCAGTTTCAGCAGCCGCAGCCAGACCAGGTAGTAGGTCGGGCCGATGAGCTGGAGTCGACGGTCGGCGTACCGGGCGGCCAGCACGTCCGGGTTGCCCAGCTCGGTGAGCACCTCCCGCTCGGCGGTGGTGGCGTCCTGCCCGCCGTCGGTCCGACCCTCGATCATGTCCTCGATGGAGGCCCGCAGCTCGCTGGCGATCTCGTCGCGGCGCTGGGCGGGCACCGAGCGCAGGGTGGCGGCGAGGTAGCGGTCGGTCAGGGTGTTCATCGGTCCACTCCTTGGATCAGCCCGGTGATGGAGGTCTGCACGGCGGCGAGGTCGTCGAGCAGCCGGCTCAGCATCGACTCGCCCTCGTCGCTGGTCCGGTAGAACTTGCGCGGCCGGCTCTCCGCGGTGTTCCACTCGCTGGTCAGCAGCCCCTGGTCCTCCAGGCGGCGCAGCAGCGGGTAGAGCGTGTTGGCGTCGACCGGGAAGCCGTGGTCGGTGAGCCGTTGCAGCAGTGCGTAGCCGTAGTCCGGCCGGCGGAGCGCGACCAGGCTGGCCACCACGACGGTGCCTCGACGCAACTCCTGCAGGTGCGTCCGTAGAACATCCTCGCTAACCATGTGTCACACCATACTGTGTGCCACACACTAATGTCTAGCCCGACATCATCGTGTCCGCCCAACCTCCGAATCGGGCCGAGCGGCGACGCGGGGCGCCCGGTCGACACCGGACGCCCCGCGGGTGGGTCGAATCAGCAGGATCCGCCCTGCCGGAAGTTCCGCTCGACGAAGCTGGCCGGGCCGACCTGGAAGTAGCCCACCCCCGGCCGGATCGGGTGCCCGGTGAACAACTCCACCCGCGACCCGACCCGCACCAGGTACGCCTCGGCGTCCCCCGCGTCGTTGCGGATCAGCGACCCCCGTCGGCCGTAGATCGCCTCCAACTCGGCGAACGACATGCCGACACCGGCGCCGGCGGGAGATCGCGGCGGGTTGGTGGCCGTACCCACCTCCACCAGGCGCCCGTCGCGGAAGGCCAGCAGGAGCACACCCGCCCAGGAACCGGTGGCTCCGGCGTGCACCACCGGGCCGCAGCCCGACGCGGTCCAGTCGATGTGCCCGTTCGCGGTGAGCGCCGCCAGGCTGGCGCCGATGCGGTACACACCGGCGCCACGCACGCTGAGCACCTGCGGGTGGCTGTGTCCGACGGCGGCGGCGAGCGGACCGCGCGCCGACGCGGGCGCGGTGCCGCCGACCGGGGGCGCGGCGGTCGCCGGACCGGCGACCGTCGCCGGGACGAGCGTGCCGAGCGCCAACGCGGCGGTGGTGAGGAGGATCGCGGGACGGTTCATGACGGCTCCTTCGGTGCGGGGTCTCCTGCCCTGTTAGTCACCGCGCCCGGGCCAACGGTTCGTCGAGATCGCGAACCGCCCGGTCTACTGTGCAGAGAAACGCCGACCGACCGCGCTGGCCGGGGGTGAGACGGTGACGGCTCCACTGCGGATCGGGCCCTACGCCATCGAGCGACTGCTCGGCGTCGGTTCGTTCGCGACGGTCTGGCTGGGTTACGACCGGGCGCTCGACGCGCACGTGGCGATCAAGGTGCTGGCCGAGAACTGGAGCCACGACCTACGCGTCCGGGAACGCTTCCTCGACGAGGCCCGGTTGCTGCGCCGGTTGGAGCACGAGCGGCTGATCCGGGTGCACGCCCTGGGTGAACTGCCCGACGGTCGGCCGTACGCGGTCCTGGCCTGGGCGGACGGGGGCAGCCTGCGGGACCGGCTGGCCGCCGGCGAGATCCCCGTGCCGGCGGCGTTGCGGCTGCTCGGCGAGGTCTGCGCCGGGGTCGCCGTGCTGCACCGGCACGGCGTCGTGCACCGCGATCTCACCCCCGGCAACATCCTGTTCCGCTGCGCCGGCCCCGACGGCGCGGAACAGGTGCTGATCGCCGACCTCGGTCTCGCCAAGGCGCTCGCCGCCGCCTCCGGGCTGACCGCCCGGGCCGGCACCCCGGGATACATGGCCCCCGAACAGGACGATCCGGGCGCGGTGGTCGACACCCGCGCCGACGTGTACGGGCTCGGCCGCCTCGGCATCCGGCTGCTGGCCGCCGACCCGACCGGAGCGAACCCGACCAGCCCCGATCCGCACCGGCGCACCCCGGGGCTCCGACTGCGGCACGACGTGCCCGCGGCGGTCGCGGCAGTGCTCGCCCAGGCCACCGCCCACCGCCCGACCGACCGCTACCCCGACGCCGCCACCCTGCACGCCGCGTTGACCCGTGCGAGCGACCCGGCGCGGTTGACCATCGCGACCGGTCCCGTACCGCGGCAGCCGCCACCGCGACCGGGGGCCCGCCGCCGGTTGCGGCTGGCCGGGGCCACGATGGTGGCCGTCGTCGCGGTGGGCGCGGTGGGCGCCGAGTCGGGTGGCGCCGGGTCGGCTCGGCCGGTCGGCGGCACGTACACGGCCGGGCCGCTGACCGTGGCGTTGCCGCCCGGCTGGTCCGCCACGGGTGCCACCTGGGCCGGTCAGTACGGTGCCGACGGCGAACCCGAACCAGCCCTGGTGATGTCGCCGCAACCGCGCCGGTGGGCCGTCGACCCTCGCCTGCCCGGCGCGTTCGTGGGCCTCTCCGCCAGCACGGCGGCACGCACCACGCCGGCCGGTTTCCTGGCCGAGCGGACGCACGGCGACTGCACGCCGGCACCGGCCCGGACCACCCGGCAGGCGGGCATCGAGTGGATCGTGGTGGCGTACCGCTGCGACCGGGACCGGCCGCAGATCATCGAGTCGGCCGCCCTGCACCCCGGCCGGGCCGCCCTGGTGTACGTGCAGCTCACCCCGCCAGCGCAGAGCGGACCCACCTTCGTGGACACCCTGCTCGCCGGGGTACGCCTGCGGTAGGTGCCGAACGCGCCCTAGCGGACCACCACTGTGACGGTGTGCTCCCGGTCGTTTTTGGGGATCGTCACGGCGACGGTGCCGGGGCGGACGAAGCGGATGTCCACCACGCCCGCCTCGTACTGCTGGGAGACCAACTCCGGGCGGTCCACGGTGACGAGGCCCGGCCCGATGCCCTGGATCCGCAGCACCGCGCCGGTGGCGAAGCAGAGCGACTTCAGCAGCTCGATCTCGGTCTCGGCGAGCGGCAGGTCGTAGCGGACCGCGCCCAGACAGGCCGGCGTCGTGTCGGTCGGCGGGGGAGTCGTTCGGGGCGTACCCATGGTCCTGCTGGGGGTTGGCGGTGCGGCGGCCGGGCGCGTGCTGGTCGGCGGCGGTCGCGACGGCGACCCGGTGGGCGCGGGGATCGCCGTGCTCGCCGGGATCGGGGAGGGGGTCGGCGTCGAGCGGGTCGGGGCGGGCGGTTGGACGGGCAGCGGCGAGACGGCGTCGGTGCCGCAGGCGGCGACCCCCACCGTGGCCGTGAGGATCACGACGAGCCGGCGCAGCGATCGCGGGTTCATTCGGCGTCGAGTCGTTGGCGGACCTGCCGCCGGGCCAGGTGCAACCGGGACTTCACGGTGCCCACCGGCACGTCGAGCAGGGCGGCGATCTCCGGGTAGCTCAGCCCCAGGACGTCGCGCAGGGCGACCACCTCGGCGAGGTCGGGGTGGACCGCGTCGAAGGCGTCGAGCAGGTCGAGGCGGGTGCCCGCGATCACGCTGGTCCGCCGGGGGTCGGCCTGGTCGGGCAGCGGCACGCCGCCGGCCTCCAGTCGGCAGCGGCGGCGCAGCGTGCGGTACGTGGAGCGGGCCCGGTTGGCGGTCAGCCGGTGCAGCCAGGTGCGGAACGAGGAGCGCCCCTCGAACCGGGTGATGCTGCCGGCCAGCGCCAGCAGGGCGTCCTGGCAGGCTTCCTCGGCGTCCTCCCGGTTGGGCAGGAACCGGGCGCACAGCCGCAGCACCTCCGGGCGCACCGCGACCAGCAGGGCGTTCAGCGCGGCCGGGTCGCCGTGCGCGGCGGACCGGGCCAGCGCGTCGATGTCGTCCGCGTCGGGCATGCCGGGTGTCCAATGCTCGCCGGTGCCGATCCCCGGAGCGTACGACCGCCGCCGCCGTAGTGGCCCCGTACCGTCCGGCACCCGACGCGAACCGGCACCCGACGCGAACCGGCGCCCTACTCGAAGCGGGACACGTCCCCGGCGCCCCGGCGCAGAATCTCCGGCTCGGGCCCGGACAGGTCGATCACCGTCGTCGGCTCCATGCCGCAGTCGCCGGCGTCGAGCACCGCGTCGAGCTGGTGGTCGAGCCGTTCCTTGATCTCCCAGCCCTGCGTCATCGGCTCCTCGTCGCCGGGCAGGACCAGCGTGCTGGACACCAGCGGCTCGGCCAGCTCGGCCAGCAGCGCCTGGGTGACGACGTGCCTTGGCACCCGCACGCCGACGGTTCGCTTCTTCGGGTGCAGCATCCGGCGGGGCACCTCGCGGGTGGCCGGCAGGATGAACGTGTAGCTGCCCGGGGTGGACGCCTTCACCAGCCGGAAGACCGAGTTGCTGATCTGCACGAACTGGCCGAGCTGCGCGAAGTCGTGGCAGACCAGGGTGAAGTGGTGCCGGTCGTCGAGGTGCCGGATCTGCCGGATGCGGTCGAGTCCGTCCTGGTTGCCCAGCTGGATGCCGAGCGCGTAGCAGGAGTCGGTCGGGTAGGCCACCAGCCCACCGCCGCGGATCAGGTCGGCGACCTGGCCGATGACCCGGGGCTGCGGGTTCTCCGGGTGCACGTCGTAGTACCTCGCCATCCTGGAGAGCCTAGGCCCATCCGGGGACGATCAGGAGACGAGGGCCACCCTCGGCGCGGACGGTGGAGCCGCCGAGATCACCTCGGTAGGGTAGGTCCCGGTCGGCTCCGACCAACAAGATCCACACCGCCGGGGGGCGCCACGCATGGCTGATTCGTTCGCGCATCTGCACGTGCACACCGAGTACTCGATGCTCGACGGAGCGGCCCGACTGAAGGACCTGTTCGCCGAGGCCAAGCGGCTGGGCATGCCCGCTGTGGCGATCACCGACCACGGCAACATGCACGGCGCGAACGACTTCTACAACCAGGCGATGGCCGCCGGGATCACCCCGATCCTGGGCGTCGAGGCGTACGTGGCGCCGGAGTCGCGCTACCACAAGGCGCGGGTCAAGTGGGGTCGCCCGGAGCAGAAGAGCGACGACATCTCCGGTAACGGCGCGATCACCCACAAGACGATGTGGGCGAAGAACGCGCAGGGCCTGAAGAACCTCTTCACCCTCAACTCGCGCGCCTCCATGGAGGGGCACTACGTCAAGTGGCCCCGGATGGACATGGAGCTGATCGCCGAGCACGCCGAGGGGATCATGGCCACCACCGGCTGCCCGTCCGGCGCGGTGCAGACCCGGCTGCGGCTGGGTCAGTTCGACGAGGCGCTCAAGGTCGCCGCCAGCTACCAGGACATCTTCGGCAAGGAGAACTACTTCCTGGAGATCATGGATCACGGCCTCTCCATCGAGAGCCGGGTCCGCGAGGGGCTCACCGAGATCGCCCGCAAGCTGGACATCCCGCCGGTGGTCACCAACGACTCGCACTACACCCACGAGGCCCAGGCCACCGCCCACGACGTGCTGCTCTGCGTGCAGACCGGCAGCAACATCGACGACCCCAACCGGTTCCGGTTCGAGGGCGGCGGCTACTTCATCAAGAGTGCCGACCAGATGCGCGCCGTGGACTCGTCCGAGCTGTGGCAGGAGGGCTGCCGCAACACCCTGCTGGTCGCCGAGAAGGTCGACCCGAAGGGCATGTTCGAGTTCCACAACCTGATGCCGCGCTTCCCGGTGCCCGAGGGTGAGACCGAGGAGTCCTGGTTCCGCAAGGAGACCTTCGCCGGCCTGGGCCGCCGCTACCCGAACGGCATCCCGGAGGGGCACGTCGTCCAGGCGGAGTACGAGCTGGGCGTCATCAACCAGATGGGCTTCCCGTCCTACTTCCTCGTGGTCGCCGACTTCATCCAGTGGGCGAAGAACCAGGGCATCGCGGTGGGTCCGGGCCGTGGTTCGGCCGCCGGCTCGCTCGTGGCGTACGCACTGGGCATCACCGACCTGGACCCGATCCAGCACGGCCTGATCTTCGAGCGGTTCCTGAACCCCGAGCGGGTCTCGATGCCGGATGTCGACATCGACTTCGACGAGCGCCGGCGCGGTGAGGTGATCAAGTACGTCACCGACAAGTGGGGCGAGGACAAGGTCGCCCAGATCGCGACCTTCGGCACGATCAAGGCGAAGGCCGCGATCAAGGACTCGGCCCGGGTCCTCGGCTTCCCGTACGCGGTCGGCGACCGGATCACCAAGGCCATGCCGCCGGCGGTGATGGGCAAGGACATCCCGCTCACCGGCATCTTCGACAACAAGCACCCCCGCTACGCCGAGGCGGGCGAGATCCGCGGCCTGTACGACTCCGACCCGGACGTCCGCAAGGTGATCGACACCGCCAAGGGCATCGAGGGGCTGATCCGGCAGACCGGTGTGCACGCCGCCGGCGTCATCATGTCCGCCGAGCCGATCATCGAGCACATCCCGTTGATGCGCCGCGACGCCGACGGGGCGATCATCACGCAGTTCGACTACCCGACCTGCGAGTCGCTCGGGCTGCTGAAGATGGACTTCCTCGGCCTGCGCAACCTGACGATCATCGACGACGCGGTCAAGAACATCGAGCTGAACCACGGTCTCAAGCTCGACCTGCTGGCCCTGCCGCTGGACGACAAGGCCGCGTACGAGCTGCTGGCCCGCGGTGACACCCTCGGCGTGTTCCAGCTCGACGGTGGGCCGATGCGGTCGCTGCTGCGGTTGATGAAACCGGACAACTTCGAGGACATCTCCGCCGTCCTGGCCCTGTACCGGCCCGGCCCGATGGGTGTCGACTCGCACACCAACTACGCGCTGCGCAAGAACGGCCTGCAGGAGATCACCCCGATCCACCCGGAGCTGGAGGAGCCGCTGCGGGAGATCCTGGCGCCCACCCACGGCCTGATCGTCTACCAGGAGCAGGTGCAGCGGGCCGCGCAGATCCTCGCCGGTTACAGCCTCGGTCAGGCGGACCTGCTGCGCCGGGCGATGGGTAAGAAGAAGAAGGAGATCCTCGACAAGGAGTTCATCCCGTTCCGGGACGGCTGCCGCGAGCGCGGCTACTCCGACGAGGCGATCCAGGCCGTCTGGGACGTCCTGGTGCCGTTCGCCGGCTACGCGTTCAACAAGGCGCACTCCGCCGCGTACGGCCTGGTCTCCTACTGGACCGCGTACCTGAAGGCGCACTACCCGGCCGAGTACATGGCCGGGCTGCTGACCAGCGTCGGCGACGACAAGGACAAGATGGCGCTCTATCTGGCCGAGTGTCGCCGGATGCGCATCCAGGTGCTGCCACCGGACGTGAACACCTCGGCCGGGCCGTTCACGCCGGTCGGCAAGGACATCCGCTTCGGTCTGGCCGCGGTGCGCAACGTCGGCGCGAACGTGGTCGCCTCGATCATGCGCTGCCGGGAGGAGAAGGGCGACTACACCGACTTCTACGACTTCCTGTCCAAGGTGGACGCGGTGGTCTGCAACAAGAAGACCATCGAATCGCTGATCAAGGCGGGCGCGTTCGACTCGATGGACCACCCCCGCAAGGGCCTGCTCGCGGTGCACGCCGACGCGATCGACGCGTACGCCGACGTCAAGCGCAAGGAGGCCGTCGGCCAGTACGACCTGTTCGGCGCCGGCTTCGGTGACGCCGACACCGGCAGCACCACTGTGATGCCGACCATCGGCGACAGCGAGTGGGACAAGC
Source organism: Micromonospora sp. SD19 (assembly GCF_054462275.1). NCBI lineage: Bacteria > Bacillati > Actinomycetota > Actinomycetes > Micromonosporales > Micromonosporaceae > Micromonospora > Micromonospora sp. SD19. Next base: position 157,516 of record NZ_JBTLMN010000006.1, on the reverse strand, counting down.
GCGACAAGCTGGCCTTCGAACGGGAGATGCTCGGCCTGTACGTCTCCGACCACCCGCTGTTCGGCCTGGAGCACATTCTCAACGCGGCGGCCGACACCACCATCGCCTCGCTGGCCGAGGAGGGGGCGGTGCCCGACGGGGCGGTCGTCACCCTCGCCGGCATTCTCTCCGGGGTGCAGCGCCGGGTCACCAAGCAGGGCCGGGCCTGGGCGTCGGCCACCCTGGAGGACCTGGCCGGCGGGGTGGAGACGCTGTTCTTCCCCAACACCTACGAGGTGATCGGGCAGTACATCGCCGAGGACGCCATCGTGGTGGTCAAGGGTCGGGTGGACCGCCGCGACGACACCCCACGGATCATGGCGATGGACATGTCCATGCCGGACGTCAGCACCAGCGCCACCAACAAGCCGGTCACCCTCACCATCCCGGTGCACCGGTGCACACCACCGCTGGTGGAGAAACTCAAGGAAACCCTGGTGCTGCACCCGGGTGACACCGAGGTGCACGTCAAGCTGCAGAACGGCGGGCGTACCACCACCCTGCGGCTGGGGCCGTTCCGGGTGGCGCCGACGACCGCCCTGATGGGTGACCTGAAGAGCGTCCTCGGCCCGGCCAACGTGAGCTGACCGGGCCTCGGCCCGCCGGCGTGAGCTGACCGGGGCCTCGGCCCGGCCGGGCGTTCGTCCGACCGGGCCGGGGACACCGCCGGGCTCAGCCCCGGTCGGGGGCGCTGATCTCCCGCAGTTGGCCGTCGGCCAGCCGCAACCAGCGCTGCACGCCGATCTCCGCGAGGAACCGTTCGTCGTGGCTGACCACCACGAACGCCCCCTGGTACGCGGCGAGCGCGCTCTCCAACTGACCGACGCTGACCAGGTCCAGGTTGTTCGTCGGCTCGTCGAGCAGCAGCAGTTGCGGTGCCGGTTCGGCGCAGAGCACACAGGCGAGGGTGGCGCGTAGCCGCTCGCCACCGGAGAGCACCCCGACGGGCAGGTTGACCCGGGCGCCCCGGAACAGGAACCGGGCGAGCAGGTTCATCCGCCTGGCGTCCGGCAGGCTCGGCGCGTACGCGGCGAAGTTCTCCGCCACCGTACGGTCGAGGTCCAGCAGGTCCAGCCGCTGCGACAGGTACGCGATCCGCCCGTCGGCCCGCCGGATGTCGCCGCCGGCCGGTTCCAGGTCGCCGGTGACCAGGCGCAGCAGGGTGGACTTGCCGACGCCGTTCGCCCCGGTGAGCGCGATCCGTTCCGGCCCCCGGATCACCAGGTCCGCGCCGTCGCCGCCGAACAGGTCCCGGTCGTCGAAGCGGGCCCGCATCCCCTGGCCGGAGAAGACAGTGCGCCCGCCCGGGACGCTGGTGTCCGGCAGGTCGACCGTGATCCGGTCCTCGTCGCGTACCGCCCGCCCCGCCTCGTCGAGTCGGGCCTTGGCCTGCCCGAGCCGGCCGGCGTGCGTCTCCTGCGCCCTGCCCGCCGACTCCTGCGCGCTGCGCTTGAGACCGCCGGCCACGATCCGGGCCAGACCGGCGTTCTTCAGGTTCTTGGCGGCGTTGCTGGCCCGCCGGTCGGCGCGCTCCCGGGCCTGCTGCATCTCCCGCTTCTCCCGCTTGACCTCCTGCTCGGCGTTGCGCAGGTTGCTCTCGGCGACCTCCCGCGCCGCCTGCACCGCCTCGGTGTACGCGGTGAAGTTGCCCCCGTACCAGCGGATCTCGCCCCGGTCCAGCTCGGCGATGCGGTCCATCCGGTCCAGCAGTTCCCGGTCGTGGCTGACCAGCAGCAGGCATCCGGACCAGCCGGTGAGCACGTCGTAGAGCTTGTGCCGGGCGTCCAGGTCCAGGTTGTTCGTCGGCTCGTCGAGCAGCAGCACGTTCGGGCGGCGCAGCAGTTGCGCCGCCAGGCCGAGGGAGACCACCTGACCGCCGCTGAGGGTGTGCAGCCGCCGGTCGAGCGACAGTTCACCCAGGCCGAGCCGGTCCAACTCCGAGCGGGTGCGCTCCTCGATGTCCCAGTCGTCGCCGATGGTGGCGAAGTGTTCCTCGCTCGCGTCGCCGGCCTCGATGGCGTGCAACGCCGCGACCCGCTCGGCCACGCCCAGCACCTGCGCCACGCTCAGGTCACCGGCCAGGGGCAGCGTCTGCGGGAGGTAGCCGAGCAGGCCGTCGACGGTGACGCTGCCACCGCTGGGCCGCAGCTCCCCGGCGATCAGCCGCAGCAGGGTGCTCTTGCCGGCGCCGTTGGGCGCGACCAGGCCGGTGCGACCGCCCGGCACCGTGAAGGACAGGTCCGAGAAGACCGGGGTGTCGTCCGGCCACGAGAAGGACAGATTCGAGCAGACGATGAAGGCATCAGACATGGCGAGTGACCTCAGAGGGTGGGCTGGGCGTGCGTAAGCCGCCCGACGACGAACGGGAACGGTGGAACGACGTCATGGCCACCGCGGCTGCGGCTTACGCGCGCCGAACCGATGGCCGAACACATCCGGTCTCACCCGGAGATGTCGTCGTCACCCGCCATGTCTGGTCTCCCTGGTCGTATCGCCAACCTAACTCCGTCGAGTCTAACAACGGATCTTCCGCGCGCCACCGGGTTCCCGGGCCGCCAAGCCCGGTGGCGGCGCGCCTCGCCAAGATCCGCGCAACATCGGGGATGTTGCTGCTTCGCGCCCGCCGGAGGCAGCAATATCGGGGAACTTGCTCGGATCTTGGCGAGGTCTGCGGTCCCGCGGATGCGCGGCCATGTTCAGCGGGGTCGGTATTCGACCTCGGGGCGGCCGGGGGTGCCGTATCGGGGGGTGCGCGCGGCCCGGTCGACGGTCACCAGGTACTCCAGATAGCGGCGGGCGGTCACCCGGGAGATGCCGGTCAGCGCGCTCACCTCGGTCGCGGACAGCCCGGCCGCCGCGCGGGTGCCGTCGGTGAGGGCGGCGCGTACCCGATCAAGGGTCTGCGCGTCGAGCCCCTTCGGCAGGCTGTGCCCGGCGGTGCCGCGCAGGGTGGCGAACATCTGGTCCACCTCGTGCTGGGCGGCGACCTCGCCGTCGGCGAGCGCCTGGGCGCGGTAGTCGGCGTAGCGCTCCAGCTTGTCGCGGAACGCGGCGAACGTGAACGGTTTGAGTAGGTAGTGGGTCACCCCGAGGGACACGGCGGTGCGCACCACCGCCAGGTCCCGCGCGGACGTCACGGCCAGCACGTCCACGCTGCTGCCGGCCGCCCGCAGCGCCCGGCACACGTCCAGGCCGTGCAGGTCGGGCAGCCGAAAATCCAGGAGTACGAGGTCCACGCCGCCGCCGTGGTCGGCGCGCAGGGCCGCCATCGCCGCCCGCGCGGTGTGCGCCACCCCGACCACCACAAAACCCCGAACCCGTTCGGTGTACGCGGCGTGCGCCTCGGCCAGCAGCGGCTCGTCCTCGACGACGAGCACCCGGATGTCGGTCATGACCGCTCGATCCGGCTCGGCAGCCGGACGGTGAACCGGCTGCCGCCGTCGTCCGAGCGATCCACCTCGGCGCTGCCGCCGTGCCGGCGCACCACCTGCCCGACCAACGCCAGGCCGAGGCCGCGGCCGGTGCTCTTGGTGGACCAGCCGCGCCGGAACGCGTCGGCGACCCGCTCCGGTGCCAGCCCGGGGCCGCTGTCGGCGACCCGGACCACCAGTTCGTCGTCGGCCGCGCCGACGAAGACGCGTACGCGGCGGGGCGCCGGGGTGCCGGCCACCGCTTCGAGCGCGTTGTCGACCAGGTTGCCGACCACGGTGAGCAGGTCAGCGGTCGGCAGCGGGCTGTCGTCGAGGCGGCAGTCCGGTTCGACGATCAGGTCCACTCCGCGCTCGCCGGCCTGCGCGGACTTGCCGAGCAGCAGGGCCGCGAGCGCCGGTTCGGTCACCGCGCCGACCACCCGGTCGGTCAGTTGCTGGGCGAGGGCCAGGTCGCGGGTGCCGAGCCGGACGGCCTCCTCGGTGCGGCCCAGCTCGACCAGGGTCAGCACGGTGTGCAGCCGGTTGGCCGACTCGTGGGTCTGCGCCTGCAACGCCTCGGTCAGCGCCCGCACCGAATCCAGCTCACTGGCCAGGGTGCGCAGCTCGGTCTGGTCGCGCAGGGTCAGCACGGTGCCGAGCGCCGAGCCCTCGAAGCGGGCGGTCCGCTGGTTGGCGACGAGCACCCGGTCACCGGCGAGGATCGGCTCGTCGCGGGCGTCGCGCCCGGAGTCGAGCAACTCGGCCGCCGCGGGCGGCAGGTCGATCCCGGCCACCGGCTGATCGATCACCGGCGCGTCCGCGTCGAGCCCCAACAGTCGGCGGCCCTCGTCGTTCACCAGCGCCACCCGACGATCGGTGGTGAGCACGACGAGACCTTCCCGCACCGAGTGCAGAACGGCGTCGTAGTACTCGTACATCCGGGTCATCTGCGCCGGCCCCAGACCGTGCGTCTGGCGACGCAGCCGGCGGCTGAGCAGCCAGGAGCCCGTCGCGGCGAGCGCCAGAGCCGGCGCGGCCACCCCGAACAGCACCGGCAGTTGGCCGAGCAGCTTACGGTCGATGGCCCGGGTGGTGATGCCCACCGAGACCAGACCGACGATGTTCCGCTGCTCGTCGTACACGGGAACGACAGCGCGCACCGACTCGCCGAGCGTGCCGACGTTCGTGGTGGTGAAGGGGTGGCCGGCCAGGGCGGGCCCGATCTCGCCGACGAACGGCTGGCCGATGCGCTCGCGGGTGGGGTGTGAGAAACGGGTGCGGTCGGGGGCCATCACCACCACGAAGTCGGTGCCCGTGGCCAGCCGGGTCGATTCGGCGTACGGCTGCAGGATGCTGGCCGGATCGGCGGTGGTGAGGGCGGCGCGGACGTCGGGGGAGCGCGCCACCGTCTGCGCCACCGCGAGCACCTCCTCCTGCGCGGCCTGGCGGGAGTCGCTGCGGGCCAGCCAGACGGCGCCCGCCGCGCCGGCCAGCACCAGCAACGTCACCACCATCGCCTGGAGGGCGAAGAGTTGCCCCGCGATGCTCCACTGGCGTCGGGCCACCTCCACCACCTCCTCGTCGCGCCGCCGTTGCTGCCATCGCGGTGAACAGAATGACCGCAAGGCTGTCAACGGGTGAGACGCGCTTCACATTGTCGACATGGACACCACCACATCCGCCACCACCCCGGCGCCGGCGGTCCGCCGGGACCGTACCCGTTACCTGTATCTGGCCGTCATCGTGGCCGTCGTCGCCGGCATCGTGGTCGGCCTGGTCGCCCCCGATTTCGGCAAGGAACTCAAGCCGATCGGCACCGGCTTCGTCAACCTGATCAAGATGATGATCAGCCCGGTCATCTTCTGCACCATCGTGCTCGGCGTCGGCTCGGTCCGGCAGGCCGCGAAGGTTGGCAAGGTCGGCGGCCTGGCCCTCGGCTACTTCCTGACCATGTCGACGGTCGCGCTCGCCATCGGCCTGGTCGTCGGCAACCTCATCCACCCCGGCTCCGGCCTGAACCTCGGCCCGGACCTCGCCGGCTCGGGCAAGGCCGCCGCCGGTGACGAGGCCGCCGGTACCGCCGACTTCCTGCTCGGGATCATCCCGACGACGCTGCTCTCCGCCCTCACCGAGGGCAAGGTGCTCCAGACGCTGCTGGTCGCCCTGCTGGTCGGGTTCGCCGTCCAGGCCATGGGACAGCGGGGTGAGCCGGTGCTCAGCGCCATCACCGTCATCCAGCGGGTCGTCTTCAAGGTCCTCGCCATGATCATGTGGCTGGCGCCGATCGGCGCGTTCGGCGCGATGGCCGCCGTGGTCGGCGCGACCGGCATGGACGCCCTCAAGAGCCTCGCCCAGATCATGGTGGGCTTCTACGTCACCTGTCTGATCTTCGTGCTGGTCTTCCTGGGCGCGCTGCTGTGGTTCGTGGCCCGGATCTCGATCTTCTCGCTGCTGCGTTATCTCGGCCGGGAGTTCCTGCTGATCCTGTCCACCTCGTCGTCGGAGTCGGCGCTGCCGCGGCTGATCGCCAAGATGGAACACTTCGGCGTGAGCAAGCCGGTCGTCGGCATCACGGTGCCGACCGGCTACTCGTTCAACCTGGACGGTACGGCGATCTACCTGACCATGGCGTCGCTGTTCATCGCCGACGCGCTGGGCAAGCCACTCGCTGTTGGCGAGCAGATCTCGCTGCTGCTGTTCATGATCATCGCCTCGAAGGGCGCCGCCGGAGTCACCGGTGCCGGGCTGGCCACGCTGGCCGGCGGCCTCCAGTCGCACCGACCGGACCTCGTCGACGGGGTCGGACTGATCGTCGGCATCGACCGGTTCATGTCGGAGGCGCGGGCGCTGACCAACTTCGCCGGCAACGCGGTGGCGACAGTGCTGGTGGGAACCTGGACCGGCGAGTTCGACCGGGACCGGGCGGTCGGGGTGCTGAGCGGCAACGACCCGTTCGACGAGGCCACGATGGTCGACGAGCACGACGACGCGGCGCCGCGCCCCGACGAGAGGGAGACCGCGCCGGCCGGAGCGTCGGCCTGATGCACGGACGTGGACCGGGCTTCGCGGTGGCCCCGGCCGCCGTGATCCCGGTCCGCGCCGTGTTCTCCGGTCCGCGCCGTGATGCCGGTCCACCCCGTGATCTCGGTCCACGTCGTGATCTCGGTCCGCGCCGTGATCCACTCCGCTTTCTGAATATCGGGGTATCCGAACGGCCCCGACACCGCGCTTTCCTGAAATCCGAGTCGATCTCCGGGCGGCGGGCGGCGATCTCCGGGCGGCGAGCGGCGGGAGCGGGCGGCAAGGGCTGGATGGCGGCGGTGTCAGCGTCGGCGTGCGCGCCACATCGTGTGTTCCCGGGAAATCGCCGTCTCCGTGTCATTCACGAACCGCGACAGTTCGGCTTCCGTACTGATCCGGGTGGCCAGTGACCCCATGGCGGCAAGCTCCTGGCTGGCCAGCGCGTAGGCGGTCGCCACCGCGCCGTGTTGCCGCGTCTGGGTCCAGGCCGCGCCGGCCGCGACCGCCGCGGCGGCCACCCCGAGCAGGTCGAGGTCCGTCAGTCCGGCAGCCCTCGACACGGCCAGGGTCACCCCGACGATCTCCAGCACGAGCATGGTCACCGACCAGCGGGTCGCCCGCGCCCGGTTCGCCAGTGACCGTTCGGCGTACCAGGCCCGCTGGGCCTCGAGACGGCCGACCAGGTACGCGGCGCGGCGCTCCTCAAGGGGGGTGGCGCGCAGCGCACGCATTCCGTCAGTGATCTGTTGCCCGGCCACCGCGGGAGCCGCCAACCCGGCGGCCGACATGTCCCCGGTCAGGCCCAACAATCGGTTGGTGAATTCCTGAACGCTGTCCGATTCGCTCTGCGATCGGGGAAAAGGGTCAGCCGCGACGGTGAATCGCCAGGTGAGTGATTTGATGGATTCGGAGAGGGCCCTGCCGACGTACCACCGTTCATTCGGACGATTGGTGAGGAGAAAGACCTCGACGATCGAGGTGGCGGCGAACGCGCCCGCCGCCAGCGCCGGGCCGAGGGCGAAATTGTCGAGCTTCCAGGTGGCGACTCCCGCGACAGCGGCCACCAGGAGCAGGGACAGCCGCAGCGCGACAAGGGTGGCGTACACGCGTTGGCCGCGCTGCGACTCATCGGACACGGCGCGCTGAAACGGGGGAAGATCCTCGGCCTTCAGCATGTCGTTGACCCTCTCGACAGAACATCCAGGACATCGACAGTCGGACGCCAGCCGCTGTAGACAGTAGACACCCCTGTCCACCCCCACTCCCACCCCCCACTCCCACCCGTCACCCCTGGTGATCAAGAGGTTTGCGTCACGACACACCGGGATGGATGACGGAAAGCTCTTGATCACCAGGGCGGTGGACGTCGATCCGGGTGGGGGCGGGGATGATGTGGGGGTGGAGATTGGGGAGGCACTGAGGTTGGCCCGGTCGCAGTTGTGGTCGGACCGGGCCCGCGCCGGGCGTCACCTGAGCGCTGTCGTTGGGCGGGAACCGGTGGACACCGTGGTGCGGAGCCTGCTCCTCGACAGCGCGAACACCGCGGTCACCGACGCCACCGCCGAGGAACTGCTGCGGCGTCGTGACGCAGCCGGCCTGCGTCTCATCGCGGCAGCGTGGCATGTCGCTGAGCCGGAGCAGGGGGATCATCTCACCGGTTGCCTGAGCGCCGCCTTCTTCGAGCTCGCCTGCGCGGAGCCGGAGGACCGGATGCGTTTTCGCGCCGTGCTCCGGAGTCTGCGGGACGATCCCGACCCGGATGTTCAGGCCGGTGCCCGAGACCTGCTTGATCGAGTCGCACAAGCGCTACCGGACTGAGAGGCAGCAGGCGGCGCCGGGCCGTTCGGGGTTCATGAGGTGACGGGGTGCGGCGTGGCGGTCGTGTCGCAGGGGGTGCCGATGCCGAGGTTGACGCGGTCGGTCCGGCCGTCCGACGTCACGATCAGCGGTACGCAGGCGACCTGCGCGACCCAGGCGCCGCCGACGAAGGCCAGCCACTGCGCCTGCCCACCCTCGGGAGGGCAGGCGTGCACCGTGACGGTCGCCGCGGGTGCGCCGGTGCCGCCCCACCCGAGCCGGGCCCTGTCCTGCCAGCCCGGTGCCACCCGCAGGTCGACGACGGTGCCGGCGCGGACGACGAGCCCCCATTTGGCGAACAGCCGCGCCGCCGGATCGGCCTCCCCGGAATCGCCCGCCGACAGCACCGGGGTGTCGGGCACCGCCACATCCTCGCCCACCAACCGGTAGCCGGCCGGCGGCGTCGGCAGCGCGTCGACCGATGGCGTGCACGGCAGCCCGGCACCGCTGGCACCGGTGGCCGGCGCCGACCGGTCGGCCGGAGTTGCCCGATCAGCCGGCGCCCGGTCGGCCGGCGCTGAGGTGGGCTGGCGCGGGTCACCTGCCGACGTGCAGGCGGACAGGACCACCGCCAGGCACAGGCCGGCCACCCCGGCCGCGGCGCGTCCGGTCCGGCGCTCCGCAGAATTCGAATTCATTCGATATTTATAGCAGGAGGCCGATATACGCGTTGGTAACATCGCGGTGGGCGACACCGCTCGTACCAATAGCGGAAATGAACGATCGGTAACCAGTCGATCTTGCGTGTGACATATCCAACTGTCGCTTTTCCAGCCGCCAGAAGAATTGGGTACGTAAACCAGGGCAGGTACCTTCCTGTCGTGCCAGACGCCTCTCGACAGTTGATTGCCGATCGCTATCGGCTGGTCCGTCCGCTCGGCCAGGGCGGGATGGGCCGCGTGTGGCAGGCCCGCGACGAGATGCTGCAGCGCGACGTCGCCATCAAGGAGTTGGTGGCACCGCCCGGCCTGCACGACGACGAACGTCGGGAGATGCGCGAACGGTCCATGCGTGAGGCGCGGGCCGTCGCCCGTCTGGGCCACCCCAATGTGGTACGCGTCTTCGACGTGCTGCACTCCGGCGGCGACCCCTGGATCGTGATGGAGCTCGTGCCGTCCCGGTCCCTGCAACAGGTGCTCGAAGCTGAGGGGCCGATGTCGGCGGACCGCGCCGCCCGGATCGGGCTGGGCATCCTGGGCGCGCTGCGGGCCGCCCACCGCGCCGGTGTGCTGCACCGGGACGTCAAGCCGGCCAACGTGCTGCTCGCCGACGACGGCACTGTGGTGCTGACCGACTTCGGTCTGGCCACCCTCCCCGGCGACCCACGGATGACCCAGACCGGAATGGTGCTCGGCTCGCCGGCGTTCCTCGCACCCGAGCGGGCCACCGACGGCGACGTGGGGCCGGCGGCCGATCTGTGGTCGCTGGGCGCCACCCTCTACGCGGCCGTCGAGGGACGTACCCCGTACCACCGCTCGTCTCCGATCGCCACGCTGGCGGCCCTGGCCACCGAACCGCCACCGCCGGCGCGACGGGCGGGTCCGCTGACCCCACTCCTGGAGGGACTGCTGCGCCGGGAGCCGGGTCAACGGATCAGCGCCGAGGAGGCGGACCGGCTCCTGCGCCAGGCCGCCACCCCGGATGTGCCGGCGACTGAGGTGAGCGGGGCCGACGGCGGACCGCTGACCCGGATCACCACCGCCACGGCCGACCTGCCCCGTCCGACGATCGTGCCCGAGTTCGTCCCCGCCGAACCCGGTCCGCCCGCGTCGCCGGCCGTTCCCGACGCGTCCGACGCCCCCGCGGCACCGACTGTCAATGCCGCGCGGGCTGCCCCAACGTCGCCCGCCGCGCCGGCTGCCCCAACGTCGCCCGCCGCGCCGGCTGCCCCAACGTCGCCCGCCGTCGCTGCCGCGCCCATGTCGCCGGCGGTGCCCCCGTCACCCGCTGCCGCCCCGGTGCCCGGGAAGGGTCGTCAGCGTCGGGCGCGGCTGATCGGGTCGATCGGGGCCGCCGTGCTACTGGTCGTCCTGCTGGTGGCCGCGTCAGTGCTCAAGGGCGGGATGTTCGGTGACCCGGGTGCCGACGACGTGGCGGCGCCGGACGTGCACCCGTCGCCGGTCGCCGAGACGCCGGTGTCCAGGGTGCTGCCACCGCCGCCGGCGGGTTGGCGCTACTACCGTGACGATCCGCGCTTCCTCGTACCGGTGCCGGACGGCTGGCAGGCCCGGCGCGACGGTGAGCGCGCCGTGTTCCGCGAGCCGGACGGCAGTCGCGTGCTCGTCGTCGACGAACTCCGGTCCGTCCCCGCGGACCCGCTCGCGCAGCTGCGGGCGCGGGAGACGGCACAACGCGGCCGGTACGCCGAGTATCGGCAGGTCCGGCTCGACGCGCTGCGCTACCAACTGCGGGCCGCCGAGTGGGCGTGGACGTACACCGACCAGGACGGCACGCCGATGCACACGTCGAGCCGGGTGTTCGTCGGCCACAACGGGCACGCGTACTCGATCGACTGGACCACCTCGGCGGCCGAATGGTCCGCGAGCGAGGCCGTCCTCGCGCTGATCACGGATGGTTTCCAGGGCCTACCCGTCGCGGGTGCCCCGCCGTCGCGCGCCGCCAGCGCGCCGCCGTCGGCCAGTGCGCCGCCGCCGTCGCCGAGGACGGGCAGCGGAACGACCACCGCTGGGGGAAACCAGGCGCCGCCGTCCGCTCCGCCACCGTCTCCGACGAAGAGCAGCCCGCCCGCCGGCAAGCAGATCTCCAGCTTCGCCAGTGACCGCTGCATCGACATTCCGGAGGGCAACGCCTACGCCGGCGCGCGACCGCAGATCTGGGACTGTCGACGGACCGCGAAGCAACTGTGGACGTTCCCGTCGGACGGCACCGTCCGCTCGATGGGGATGTGCCTTGATGTCGCCGGCCACTCCACCCAGGACGGGGCGTACGTCATCCTGGCCGAGTGCTCCGGCGCGTCGTCGCAGAGGTTCACCCTCAACAAGGCGTACGACCTGGTGAACACCAAGGCGGACAGGTGCGTCGACGTGGTCGACTCGAACCCGGACAACGGCGCCCGGTTGCAGATCTGGCAGTGCACCGGCAACGCCAACCAGAAGTGGCGGGCCAGCTGAGCGCTGACGGCGGGGGCGGCGGTGGTTACGGTCGTGGATGCCACGCCTTCCCGACCGTCCGAGGAGTGATCGCATGCCCCCCTCTCCGTCCCGGCTCTTCGCGGAGATAGCGACCGCCGAACGACCGGCCGAGACCAGAGTCGTCATGCGACGTGCGGTGGTGCTCGGTGGCAGCATGGCCGGGTTGCTGGCGGCCCGGGTGCTCAGCGATCACGCCGAGGAGGTGCTGATCGTCGAACGGGACCCGTCCGACGTCGACGCCGGGCCACGGCCGGGGGTGCCGCAGGGCAGTCAGGTGCACGCGTTGCTGCCCGCCGGTCAGGTCCAGTTGGAGCGCTGGTTTCCCGGCATCGCCGACGAGGCGCTCGCGCTCGGCGCTCCGCCGCCGCCGCGCGACCCGGGCACGGCGAAGGTCTTCGTGAACGGCATGTTGGGCCTGCCACCCGCGGCGACCGGCACCGGGCCGGCGCTGATCACCACGCGTCCGTTCCTGGAGGCGCTGGTCCGGCGGCGCACCCTCGCCGTCGACAACATCCGGATGGTGTACGGCCGGGCGGAGGGCCTGCTCTTCGACGAGCGGCGGGTCACCGGCGTCCGGTACGTGCCCGAGGGCGGCACCGAGCCCGTCGTCGAGGCGGCCGACCTGGTGGTCGACGCGATGGGACGGTCCAGCCGGTTGAGCGACTGGCTGGCCGAGCACGGGTGGCCGCGTCCGCCCATGCAGCGCATGCCGATCAAACTGAACTACGCCACGGCGCTCTTCAGGCGCGACGAGAAGGTCAGCGACGCGTGGGTGGCGGTCTTCCACACCATGGCGGGCAGGGGGCGTACCGCCCGGATCGGTGGCATCAACTCGGTCGAGGGGGACCGCTGGATCATGCTGGTGGCCGGCTACGACGGTGACCGGCCCAGCCGCGACGTCGCCGACTTCACCGCCCGCTGCCGGGAGCACTACCCACAGATGTTCGGTGACATCGCCGAACACGGGGAGATGCTCGGCGGGGTGGTCACGTACCACCAGGCCGACAGCCGACGCCGCGACTTCCACAAGCTCGACCGCCTCCCCGCCGGGCTGGTCGCCGCGGGCGACGCGGTCGCGTCCTTCAATCCGGTGTACGGCCAGGGCATGACCTCCGCGACGCTGCACGCCTCCTGCCTGTCCAGGTACCTGCGATCCGGGCCGAGGCCGCACGACGAGCCGGCGCGGGCGTACTTCGACCAGGTCCGGGTGGTGGTCGACGCGGCCTGGCAGATCTCCACCACCGCCGACATCGAGCTGCCGCACGTCGACGGGCCGTACCCGCCCGGCTACAAGGTCACCAAGTGGTTCGGGGACCTGCTCTTCCGGGCGTCGCTGACCGACCCGGTGCTCAACGCCCGGCTGGGTCGGGTCACCACCATGCTCGACCATCCGGCCGCCCTGAGCCGCCCCGGCACCCTGTTGCGGGCTCTCCGGCTCGGTCTGCTGGGCAGCTCCCGGCGATGATTCGCCGGTAACCCGCCGCCCGTGGCGGGGCGCGGTGGAGAATGGTGGGCCGGGGAGGGCTGCTGCGACGGACCGGGGGAGCGGTAGTGCTCGGAACCAGCCTCCTTGGCCGGCTTCGCCGCCGTGACCCGGGTGACGTCATCCTGCGACGCGCGGCACGACTGACGCTCGTCGCGTCGGTCGTCTTCTTCGGCTGCCGCTACGGTGCGGGCAACTCCACCCTCGCCACGTACGGGTTGTTCGGCACGATCGCCGCCGGGTCGTTCGCGAAGCTGCCGGGTCCGGCGCCGCAGCGGGCGCGGATCCTCGTGCTGTCACTACCGGTGGTGTGGGCGCTGATCGCGGTGGGCTCGTTCCTGGCGTGGAGCACGTGGGCGGCCGCCGGCGGCATGCTCGTCGTCGGGTTCGTGGTGGCGTTCGCCGGGGTCGGCAACCCGCGCCTGGTGGGGTTGGCGAGCGCGTTCCAGCTCTTCTACATCCTGGCGTCGTTCCCGCCGTACCAGCCGGGCACCCTGCCGGCCCGACTCGGCGGGGTGACGCTCGCCGTCGTGCTGCTCGCCGCGGCGGAGGTCGTCCTCTGGCCCGACCCGGTGCCGGTCTCCTACCGGCAGCGCCTCGCCGCGGCGGCGGACGGCCTCGCCGCCTTCCTCGACGACACCGCCGCCACGTTGACCGACCCGCACACCGCCGGGGCCGACCGGGACACTCGGCGCGCGCGGGCGTACGACGCGATGGCGGCGATCGAGCTGGGCCGTACCCCCGCGACGTGGGCGCCCACCGCGGCGGGCGCGCAGGACCGGGCGTTGCGGATCTGCGCCGCCGCGCTGCGGGAGGCGCTCGTCGAGGCGGACCGGCTGGCGGCGGACGCCCCGCCGGAGCCGATTCCGGACCTGGCGGCGGCGCGTCTGCTGCGCTCGTGCGCGGAGACGACCCGCGTCGCCGGCCGGAGCCTGTCGCCGGGTGCGCCGGCGGTGACCCTCGCCGACCTGGACGTCGCGGTCGCACGGGCCGAGGCGGCGTACCCCGTGGGAGCGGGCAGCGTCCGCGACACGCCGGACGTGCAGCGGTTGTGCCGCGACGCCACGGCGCTGGCCCTCGCCGACCAGGCGCGGGTCTTCGCCGTCGGTTGCCGGGTGGCCGCCGGGGCGCGGCTCGACGACCCGCACGCCTCCTCGGGGCTGTTCGAGTACGCCCGGCACAGCCCGTGGACGCTGTACTGGTGGCAGTTCCGCTCCCACCTGGCGCCGCGCTCGGCCCACCTGCACAGCTCACTGAGGCTGGCCGTGGCCCTGGCCATCGCCCGGGTGGCGGCCGGGGTGTTGCACCTGAACCACGGCTTCTGGGTGCTGCTGGCCACCCTCACGGTCCTGCGCACCTCGGCCGCCGACACCCGCACCGAACTGCGGCCGGCCGTGCTGGGCACGATCATCGGGGCGGTTGTCAGCGGCGGGGTGATGCTCGTCGTCGACGAACCGGTCGTCTACGCCGTCGTCCTTCCGATCACCCTGCTGCTGGCCCTGGGGGTTGGCCGCCTGCTCGGTCCGGTGTGGCAGCAGGCGCTGTTCACGGTCCTGCTGACTGTCGTCTTCGCCCAACTCGGCCCGGAAGGCTGGCGGCTCGCCGAGGCCCGCCTCGTCGACGTGCTGCTCGGTACGGTGATCGGCGTGCTCGCCGGGGTGGCGATGTGGCCGCGCGGCGCGGGCCACGACCTGCGGCACAACGCCGCCCGCTACCTGGCGGTCAACGCTGACGCCGTCGATCAGACGGTCCAGGCGGTGCTCGGCGCTTCGCCGCCACCCGACGCCGCGCTCGACCGGGTCCGCCGCCGGATGGTCCTGGTCGACGCGTCGTACTGGCAGTACCACTCCGAGCGGCACGATCCACGCCGGCGGCAGGTGAACTGGGGTGCCGTCCTGAGCGCCGGGCACCACGTCCTGCCCGGCGCACAGTCGCTGCTGCGCCGCAACCCGCCCGGCTGCCTCGCCGGCTGGCCCGAGGCGGCGGCGCTGCTGGCGGACTCCGCCGGCCGCCTGCGCTCGGCGTACGACACCCTCGCCGACGAGGTCGCCCACGGCCGGACAGCGGGCCCGGCACCGGTCTCGATGACCTGTGTCGACCAGCTGGACCGGATCCGTCCGCTGCTGCGCGGGGCCGACCTGCAGTCCGTCCGGCACCTGGTGGAGGTCGATCGGTGGCTCGCCGCTCTCGCCGACAGCCTCAGCCACATCCAGCGGCCCACCGCCGACGAGTCGGCCGGACGCCGCCGGGAGCCGTGAGGCCGCGGGTCGCGGATTGGCAGTCCCCGTCGCGCCGGGCTCGACATAGCGTCGAGGCATGGAGATCGAGCAGGCGCAGAAGCTGTGGCAGCCGGAGCCGGGCTGGTTGAACACCGCCAGCTACGGGCTGCCGCCGGAGCCGGCGTGGGCGGCGGTGCAGGAGGCCCTTACCGCCTGGCGGGTTGGTCGTACGTCGTGGGAGGGCTGGGGCGAGTCGACGCACCGGGCCCGGGTAGCGTTCGCCGGCCTGATCGGGGTGCCGGTCGGTGACGTGGCGGTCGGCGCGGCCGTGTCCCAACTCCTCGCGCCGGTCGCGGCGGCGCTACCGGCCGGTGCCACGGTGGTGGTCCCCGAGGTCGAGTTCACCTCGAATCTCTTCCCCTGGCTGGTGCAGCGGGAGCGGGGTGTCACGGTCCGTACGGTGCCGCTGGAGTCGCTGGTCGACGCCATCGACGCCGACACCGACCTGGTCGCGTTCAGCCTGGTGCAGTCGGCCGACGGGGCGGTCGCGGCGTACGACGAGATCGTGGCCGCGGCCCGCGCGCACGACGCGCTGGTGGCGGTGGACGCGACGCAGGCGTGCGGGTGGTTGCCGTTCGACGGCAGCCGGGCCGACGTGGTGGCGGTGGGCGGCTACAAGTGGCTGATGAATCCGCGGGGGACCGGGTTCGCCTATCTGGCGCCCGCGCTGCGGGAGCGGCTGCGCCCCGACGCCGCCGGCTGGTACGCGGGCGGCGACCCGCACGCCTCCTACTACGGTCCGCCGCTGCGGTTGGCCGACGACGCCCGCCGGTTCGACATCTCACCGGCCTGGTTCAGCTGGGTCGGCGCGGCGCCCGCCCTGGAGGTGGTCGCCGAGATCGGCGTGTCGGCGATCGGGGCGCACAACGTGGCACTGGCCAACCGGTTCCTGACCGGGCTGGGTCGGCCACCGGGGGAGAGCGCCATCGTCAGCGTGGACGTGCCCGACGCGCAGCAGCGCCTCGCGGCGGCCGGCATCCGGGCGGCGGTGCGCGCCGGCCGGGTCCGGGCCTCCTTCCACATCTACTCCACCGAGGCCGATGTGGACGCCGCTCTGACGGCGTTGACCGGCTGAGATCCGCCGTCGGGGACGACCGGGCGCGCACCCGGCCGTCCCCGACGGCGTACGGCATCCGGCTCAGGCCAGGTGGCCGCCGATCTTCGTGTAGCCGCGCAGCAGGTCCCGGGAGATGATCAACCGTTGCATCTCGTCGGTGCCCTCGAAGATCCGGTAGAGCCGGACCTGCCGGTACCAGCGTTCGATCGGCAGCTCCCGGGTGTAGCCCATGCCGCCGTGGATCTGAAGCACCCGGTCGACCACCCGGTTGACCATGCCGGCGCCGTAGAGCTTGCCCATCGACGAGGCGTGCCGGGGGTCCAGCCCTTGGTCGACCGTCCACGCGGAGCGCAGCACCAGCCAGCGTGCCGCCTCCAACTCGGTCTCCGAGTCGGCGATCATCCACTGGATGGCCTGGTTGGTGCCGATCGTCGCGCCGAACGTCTCCCGGGTGTTGGCGTAGTCGATGGCCATCTGCAGGACCCGCTCGGCGATGCCGATGGCGTGCGACGGGATGGTGTAGCGGCCCTTGCCGATCCACTCCATGCCGAGCGTGAAGCCCTGCCCGATCTCGCCGAGGATGTTGCGGTGCGGCACGCGGACGCCCTCAAAGATCAGCGACGCCGGCCCGCCCTCGCCCATCGTCTGGATGAACTCCGAACGCCAGCCCATCGACCGGTCCACCAGGAACGCCGTGGCGCCGCCGTTGCGGGCGCCCTTCTCCCGGTCGGTCACCGCGACCACGATGGCGAAGTCGGCGTCGTGGCCGCCGGTGATGAAGGTCTTCTCGCCGTCGAGGATCCAGTCGTCGCCGTCGCGGCGAGCGGACAGCCGGATGTTGGCCGCGTCCGAACCGGCGCCCGGTTCGGTGATCGCGAAGCAGGAGCGGCGCTCGCCCTCGATGGTCGGGATGAGAAACTCCCGCTTCTGCTCCTCGGTGGCGTGGAACAGGATGTTGTCCGCCTCGCCGCCGAAGCGGAACGGCACGAACGTGCGGCCCAGTTCGGTCCAGATCAACGACTGGAGGACGGCCGGCAGGTTCATCCCCCCGTACTCTTCCGGTGTGGCCAGGCCCCAGAAGCCGAACTTGCGCGCCTTGAGTTGCAGTTCCCGCACCTCGGAGTGGTCCAGGCCCGGCTGGTGCGCCCGTTCCCGGCGGAGCACCTCCGCCTCCAGGGGCATCACCTCGCGGGTGATGAACGCGCGCACGGTGTCTCGGACGGCGCGTTCCTCGTCGGACAGTGCGAAGTCCACGGTTCCCCCTCGGTCGGCGTGGCGGTGCGCCGCTGCGGGACGCAGCGGTCACACCTAAACTAGCGGTGTAAGTTTTCATTCGTCCAGACCCCACGACCCGAGACCCTCAAGGAGCGCAGTGCCCCGACCCCGCCAGCCCCGGCTCACCCGGCAGCTGATCGTCGAGAGCGCCACCGCGCTCATCGACGCCGAGGGCCTGCCCGCCTTCTCCACCCGCCGGCTCGCCGCCGAACTGGGCGTACGCGGGCCGTCGCTCTACAACCACTTCGCCACCAAGGACGAGATCCTCGACGCGGTCGCCGACACCGTCACCGGTGCTGTCGACACCAGCGGCTTCGTCAGCCGGGACTGGGTCACCGCGCTGCGGGACTGGGCCTGGTCGTACCGGCGGGCGCTCACCGCGCACCCGAACATCGTGCCGTACCTCGCGCAGGGGCCGGGTCGTCGACCGGCCGCCCTCGCGATGGCCGACGCGGTCTACGGCGGGCTGGTCCGGGCCGGCTGGCCGCCGGCCCGCGCCACCCACATCGGCGCGGCGTTGCGCTACTTCGTGGCCGGGTCGGCGCTCGGCTCGTTCGCCCGCGGTTTCGTCGAGGACCCGGAGTTGTACGCGGCGCACTACCCGCACCTGCGCCAGGCGCACCGGCTCGCCGAGCATCAGCAGAGCGTCGACGAGGGCGCCTTCGCCCTGGGCCTGGACGCCCTGCTGCACGGGCTGGCCGCCGAGTACGCCCGCACCGTCGACCCGGTGGAGTCCGCCGGGCCCACCGGGTAGCGTCCAAACTCCCAGCGCTAGTTTCATCGCCCATCGCCCACCCTCGAAGGGACGACATGGACCTCGCCGCCGCCCCGCCGTCGCAGTTGCCCGACCCCCTGCGCCTGCGGCGCCACCTGCACGTCGACGGGGAGTGGACGTCGCCCGCCGGCACCGACCTGATCGACGTGGAGAACCCGAGCACCGGGGAGCTGATCGGGCAGGTGCCGGCCGGCACCCCGGCCGACGTGGACCGCGCCGTGGCCGCGGCCCGCGCCGCGTTTCCCGGCTGGTCGGCCGCCGCCCCCGCGCAGCGCTCCGCTCACCTCGACCGGCTGCACACGGCGCTCGCCGCCCGGGCCGACAATCTCGCCCACACCATCGCCGGGGAGCTGGGCGCGCCGCTCAAGCTCGCCACCCGGGTGCAGGTCGGGCTCCCATTGACAGTGCTGCGCGACCATGTGGCGCTCGCCGCCCGGGAGCCGGTCGAGGAGCACATCGGCAACTCCCTCGTCGTCCGCGAGCCGATCGGCGTGGTCGGCGCGATCACGCCGTGGAACTACCCGCTGCACCAGGTGATGGCGAAGCTCGCCCCGGCCCTGGCCGCCGGTTGCACTGTGGTGCTCAAGCCCAGCGAGCTGACCCCGTTGACCGCGTACCTGCTCTTCGACGCGGTCACCGAGGCCGGTCTGCCGCCGGGGGTGCTGAACCTGGTCCCCGGCACCGGGCCGGTGGTCGGTGAGGCGCTCGCCGGGCACCCCGACGTCGACCTGGTCTCCTTCACCGGCTCCACCGCCACCGGCGCGCGGATCATGCGGCTCGCCGCCGACCGGATCGCCCGGGTCGCGCTGGAGCTGGGCGGCAAGTCCGCCAACGTGATCCTCCCGGACGCCGACCTGGCCACCGCCGTCAAGGTGGGCGTCGGCAACGCCCTGCTCAACTCGGGTCAGACCTGCACCGCGTGGACCAGGATGCTGGTGCACCGCGACCGGTACGACGAAGCCCTCCACCTGATCGCCACGGCGGTGGCCGGCTACCGGCTCGGCGACCCGTTCGACCCGGCGACCCGGCTCGGCCCGTTGGTCTCCGCCGCCCAGGCGCAGCGGGTGCGTGGCCACATCGACCGGGCCGTCGCCGACGGCGCCCGGCTGGTCGCCGGTGGACCGGACGCGCCGGTGCCGGCCCGGGGGCACTTCGTCGCCCCTACCGTCTTCGCCGACGTGCACCCCGACAGCGCGCTCGCCCAGGAGGAGGTCTTCGGGCCGGTGCTCGCCGTCATCCCGTTCGCCGACACCGACGAGGCGGTCGCCATCGCCAACAACTCGAAGTACGGGCTGGCCGGCGCGGTCTGGTCCGCTGACACGGACGCGGCGCTGGCGGTGGCCCGGCGACTGCGCACCGGCGCCGTCGACATCAACGGTGCCCCGTTCAACCCGCTCGCCCCGTTCGGTGGCTACAAGCAGTCCGGCCTGGGCCGGGAGTTGGGCGTGCACGGGCTGGCCGAGTTCTGCGAGCTGAAGGCGATCCAGCGATGACCGGCGGCGAGCTGTCCCCGGCCGCGCCGGGCGGCGGCACCGAAGCGGCGTCCGCGCCGGTCACGGTTCGCGCGCTGGTCGCGCGCGGGTCGGGTGCCGAGCTGCGGGTCGAGCGGGTACGCCTGCCCGCGCCCGGCCCCGGCGAGGTGCGGGTGACGATCACGGCGGCCGGTGTCTGCCACTCCGACCTGTCCATGGTCAACGGCACCCTCGCGGCGAGGTTCCCGCTGGTGCTCGGGCACGAGGCGACCGGTGTGGTGGCCGAGACCGGGCCGGGCGTGCAGGTGGCCGTCGGCACCCCGGTGGTGCTCAACTGGGCACCGGCGTGCCGGGCCTGCTGGTGGTGTCGGCGCGGCGAGCCGTGGCTCTGCGCCGCCACCACGGCCCCGACGGTGGCGCGTGGCGAGACCGACGACGGGGTCCCGCTGCACCTGACCCTCGGCCTCGGCGCTCTCGCCGAGGCGGTGGTGGTACCCGAGCGTGCCGTCATCCCGATCCCGGCCGGGCTGCCACCCGAACAGGCCGCACTGCTCGGCTGCGCGGTGCTCACCGGCGTGGGTGCGGTCCGGAACACCGCCCGGGTGACGCCCGGCGAGTCGGTGGCGGTCGTCGGGCTCGGTGGCGTCGGGCTCGCCGTGCTCAGCGCGGCCCGCCGGGCCGGTGCCACCACGATCCTGGCCGTCGACGTCGCGGAGGCGAAGCGGGATCTGGCGCTGGCCGCCGGGGCCACCGACTTCCTGCTCTCCGACGATCGGCTCTCCAAGGAGGTACGGGCGCGCACCGAGAGCCGTGGCGTCGACCACGCCTTCGAGTGCGTCGGCCGGGCGGCCACCATCCGTGCCGCCTGGCGGCTCACCCGTCGCGGCGGAGCGGTGACAGTGGTCGGGATGGGCGCGAAGGACGACATGGTCAGCCTCGGCGCGCTGGACATCTTCCACTCGGCGCGCACGCTGCGCTCCTCGGTGTACGGATCGTCCGACCCGGATCGGGAGGTGCCGATGCTGGCCGCCGAGCTGGCCGACGGCGCACTGGATCTGGGGGTGCTGGTCAGCGGCACGATCCCGTTGGACGAGGCGCCCACGGCGTTCGACCGGCTGGCCCGGGGCGAGGGCGCCCGCTGGGTGGTCACCCTCAGCTGACGCCGGTCACAGCCGGGATTTCAGGACGTCGACCTCGCAGCCTGGTGCGAACGGGTCGAAGCCGTGCGCGACGAGCCAGCGGATCGCCAGCAGGCTGCGCGCTGACCACCAGCCGCGGATGACGTCGAGGTCGACGTCGGCGCGGTAGCCGGCGAGGACGTCGGCGAGGCGTTCCTCGTGCCCGAGCGTCAGGGTGGCGAGGTCGAAGAGGGCGTCGCCCCGGCCCGCCTCGGACCAGTCGATCACACCGGTGATCTCGTCGCCGTCGACGAACACGTGGGTGATCTGCAGGTCGCCGTGCGTGAACACCGGGGTCCACGGTCGGAGCGCCGCCTCGGCGACCCGACGGTTGCGGGCGACCAGGTCGGTGGGGAGGACGCCGTCGCGGACGAGCCACTCGCACTCGGCGTCGAGCTGTGATGTCAACTCGGCGCGGTCGCGACCGGGCCACGGCGGTAGCGGCGCGTCGTGCAGCTTTCGAACGGCGGCGCCCACTGCGGTCCACGCCGCCGGCGACGCGGTCGACGGCTCGCCGAGGCGGCCGAGTGCCGTACCGGGCAGGGCGGCGAGCGCGAGCACTGGCGGCTGGCGCCAGAGGACCTCGGGAGTCGGGACCGGCGCGATGGCCATCGCCTCGACCTCGACGTCGGTGCGCCCCGAATCAGCGTCGATCTTCAGGAACACGTCGCCGATGCGCAGGGTGGCGCGTTCCTGATGGGCTACGACCACCTTGACCTCCGGCACACCGGCCATTGTGGTGACCCGACCATCGGGATTCGACTGATTTTCCACGGGAGGCGGTGGTGGCCAGGTGCCCGGGGCCGACCCGGCGACCGCGGTGACGAGAGTCGTGCGACTGGTCGGAAGTCCGCGCCGGCGCTGAGGTTGCATCAGGCGCTATACCTAGCAGTACTATGCATCGTACTTCTAGGTTTGGGGCGGGAGGTTTCATGAAGGTCGCCAAGGACCTGGTCGCCGCCTCGGCGACCCCGATGGTGCTCGGCATCCTGGCCGAGGGCGAGAGCTACGGCTACGCCATCCTCCGGCGGATCAACGAGCTGTCCGGGGGTGAGCTGGACTGGACCGAAGGGCTGCTGTATCCGTTGCTGCACCGACTTGAGCGCCTCTCCTATCTGGAGTCGAGCTGGCAGTCGGTCGCCGGTGAGCGCAAGCGCAAGTACTACCGCATCACCGACAGCGGCCTGGCCGAGCTGGCCGAGCAGCGCCGGCAGTGGGACACGGTGGTGGGCGCGCTCAAGGAGATCTGGCAGGACCGCGCGCCGCTGACGGTGCCCCCGTTGGGGGGCCTGGCATGACGGCACCCGACGGCCCGCAGGAGTTGGAAGCGCAGTTCGCCCAGTGGCGCCAGTACGTGCTCCGCCGCCGGGAGTTGCAGGCGGTGGACGCCGACGAGTTGGAAGACCACCTGCGCGGCTCCGTGGACGAACTCGTCGCCGCCGGCCTGAGCCCCGACGAGGCGTTTCTGGTCGCGGTGAAACGGATGGGCAGCCTCGACGAACTCTCCCGCGAGTTCGCCCGGGAACACTCGGAACGGTTGTGGAAGCAGTTGGTGCTGACCGGCGACTCCGCCGGCCCGGCCGACGGCCCCCGCGCCCGGCGGGACCTGTGGGTGATGCTCGCCTGCGCGGCGGGCGCGCTGGTGTCGGTCAAGGTGCCGGTGCTGTTCGGGCTGAGCTTCGGCGAGGACGGCGCGTTCTACGCGCGGAACTTCACACTGTTCGCGTTGCCCTGGCTGGCGGCGTACCTGGCCTGGCGTCGCAGCGCCCGACGGCCGGTGATCGCGGCACTCGCGGTCCTCTTCGCTCTCGGCGCGGTGGCGGCCAACGCCTACCCCCTGGCGGACGACTCGCAGTCAGTGGTCGTCACCAGCGTCCACCTTCCCATCGCCCTGTGGCTGGTGGTCGGCCTGGCCTACGTCGCCGACGACTGGCGCTCGTCGCGTCGGCGCATGGACTTCATCCGGTTCACCGGCGAGTGGTTCATCTACCTGGTGCTGATGGCGCTCGGCGGCGGCGTGCTCGCCGCGTTCCTGTTCAACACCTTCGCGGCCATCGGCATCGTCCCGCAGGAGTTCGTCTCGCAGTGGCTGCTGCCCGGTGGCGCCGCGGCCGCCGTCGTGGTGGCCGGGTGGCTCGTCGAGGCCAAGCAGAGCGTCGTCGAGAACATCGCGCCGGTGCTCACCCGGTTGTTCACCCCGCTCTTCACTGCCGCCCTGCTCGCCTTCCTCGTCGCTGTCGTCTGGACCAGCCACGGCATCGACGTCGAGCGTGAGGCGCTGCTCCTCTTCGACCTCCTGCTGGTCGTGGTGCTGGGGCTGCTGCTCTACTCACTGTCGGCCCGCGATCCGTCGGCCCCGCCCGGCCCGTTCGACAAACTCCAACTCGCGCTCGTGGTCAGCGCGTTGGCCATCGACGTGCTGGTGCTGATAGAGATCACCGGGCGCATCACCGACGACTACGGCGGCACGCCCAACCGGGCGGCGGCGCTCGGCGAGAACGTGATCCTGCTGGTCAACCTCGCGTGGTCGGCGTGGCTCCTGCTGACCTTCATCCGCCGGCGTACGCCGTTCGCGGCGCTCGAACGGTGGCAGACCGGTTACCTGCCGGTGTACGCGGCGTGGGCCTGGATCGTGGTGCTGGTGTTTCCGCCGCTGTTCAGCTTCGCCTAGTCGGCGAGCGACCAGCCGCGAACCGGGGCCGGCCCTCCCGCCACGGGTGGGCCGGCCCGCTGTCACTTGCCGGTGACGATGCCCGGGTTGATGCACAGCCCCGGGTTCGCGCCGTTCTTCTCCGCGATCTCCAGGCAGCGGGTCACCTTGTCCACCTTCGCGTTGGTCTCGGTGATCTGCTTGGAGATCTCGGCGTTCTTGCGGTCCTGCTCCAGGTTGCGGGTCTGGGCCAGCTTGTCCTGGAACGCCTTGATGTTGCCCTCGGTCTTGTCGTCGTGGTTGACCCGGGTGATGGTCACCGAGAGGATGTCCACGTCGCTGGCGAGGCGGGTCTCCGCGCTGGTCTTGATGTTCGCGGCGAACGGCTTCAGGTCGACGTTGAGGTCACCGGTCTGGGCGTCGATCTTCTCCAGCGGGTTGTACGCGGCGAAGGCGTCGTTCACCGCGCTGTCGAGCTGCACCCCCACCCGCTGACCGCGGAAGCTGCCGAAGTCGCCCTTGTAGTCCATGAACTGCTTCGGCGCGTTCTCCGGCTTGACCTGCCATTCGACGAGCACCTCGACGCAGGCGTCGGCGAGGGTGCCGGTGCGCACGCGTACGCAGTTGTTGCCGCCGATGTGGTCGTACTTCTGCCGGCCCGCGTCCCACTCGCCGACCTTCTGCCAGGGCGCCACCCACTTCAGGCCCGATCCGGTCACCTCGCCGGTGGGCTTGCCGAAGCTGGTGACGATGCCGACCGAGCGGATGGGCACCGAGTGGGCGCTGGAGGCGATGCCGACCACCAGGGTGAGGGCGAGAAGGCCGAGCGCCGCGAGGGCGGCCGTCCGCTTCAGCGGCTTGGCCGAAGCGACGAGGGCGACGACGGCGCTGACCGCCAGGGCGACGGCGAAGACGATCGCCATGGTGAAGCCGACAGGCATGGGGTGAGGACCTTCCGCTGAGCTGTGTGGATCATCAACGTACGAGGGCAGGTCAAGCCGGTGGTCCGGGGGGACCGGCCTGGTGACCGGCCTCGCCGTGCCGCCGTCGCGGGGCGACGCGGCCGATATCCCTCCGGCCGGATGCCCGTCGCCGGCGAATCCCACGACAGCGCATCCACCGCGCGCCGTTTCAGCGAACCATCGGGTAGGAAACGTCTACCCGGGGGTACGTGTGGTGCTGAGCGCTCCGATGCCGGCGGATGCCGTGGAGGTCGCGTACAAGCGCGTCTGTCTGGCGGCTGAGGACCTGGACAGTAACCGTGTCGCCACTGTGCTGCTGGAGATGGCGCACGCGTGGGGCGTCGAGGCGCTCTGGGAGCAGGTCTGCGGGCCGCTGCTGGCCCGGATGCCGGGGCGGACCGCCGCCGAGATCGCCGTCGAGCACGCCCTGAGCGAGGGTGTCCGGGTTGGGATGGACGTGTACCGCCGGGAGCCCGGCCGGTCCCTGCCCGCGGGCGGGGTGTTGCTGGCCGGCGCCGAGCAGGAGGCGCACTGCCTCGGGCTGCACGCCCTCGCCGCCGCGCTGCGCGAGCAGGGTCGCGGCTGTCTGAATCTCGGCCCCGCGCTGCCCTGGGGTGCGCTGGCCAGTGCGGTGCACCGGGCCCGACCCCGCACCGTCGTGCTCTGGTCGCAGACGCCGCTCACCGGCCGCGCGTACCGCCTGCTGCGCTTCGCCCGGGACTTCCCGCGCCTTCGGGCGTACGGCGCGGGGCCGGGCTGGATCGAGCCGCTCGGCAAGCCGGCCGTGCGGCTCGGCACGTTGGCGGACGCCGTCGCCGCCTGCCTGGCTGTCGCGCCGGGACGTGACGCCCACCACATACGATACGGATCGGTCCCGTATCGTTAATGCGCGTCGTAGGCTGACTCGCGTTACGAGTCTGACCCGTATCGTATTTCGTCGCGGGTGACCAGCGTGGGGGGAAAGCCAGGAATGGAACTACAGAACAACACCGGACACCCGAGGCGGTGGGCGATCCTGGGGGTGCTGGTGATCAGCCTCCTCGTGGTCGTCCTCGACAACACGATCCTCAACGTCGCCCTGCGCACCCTGGCCGACCCGGTGCACGGCCTCGGCGCCAGCCAGGGTGAGCTGGAGTGGTCCATCAACTCCTACACCCTCGTCTTCGCCGGGCTGCTGTTCACCTTCGGCGTGCTCGGCGACCGCGCCGGCCGCAAGCGCTTCCTGATGATCGGTCTGTTGGTGTTCGGCCTGGCGTCGCTGCTCTCCGCGTACGCCCAGAGCCCCGGACAGCTCATCGCGGCCCGCGCCCTGATGGGGGTCGGCGGCGCGGCCATCATGCCGGTGACACTGTCGATCATCTCCAACGTCTTCGACCCGCGTGAGCGCGGTCGGGCCATCGGGGTCTGGGCCGGCGCTGTCGGCCTCGCCGTGGCGATCGGCCCGATCCTCGGCGGCGCGCTGCTGGAGCACTTCTGGTGGGGTTCGGTCTTCCTGATCAACGTGCCGGTGGTCGCCGCGGGCGTGGTGCTGGTGGCGCTGCTCGTCCCCGAGTCGCGTGACCCGCGCCCGGGCCGCATCGACGTGCTCGGCGTTCTGCTCTCCGTGGTCGGCCTGGTCGCCCTCTCCTACGGCATCATCGACGGCGGCGAGCACGGCTTCGGCCGCCCGCTGGCCTGGGGCTCGATCCTGGTCGGCGTCGCGGTGCTGGCCTGGTTCGTGCAGCACGAGCGGCGCAGCGACCACCCGTCGCTGGACGTCCGGCTGTTCAAGGTGCCCCGGTTCGCCGCTCCGGTCGCCATCGTCGGCCTGGTGTTCTTCGCCGCGATGGGCTCGATGTTCTTCGGATCGTTCTACCTGCAGCTCGTGCGTGACTACAGCCCGTTGCAGACCGGTCTGCTCTTCCTGCCCTTCGCCGGCGCCCAGCTGGTCTTCGCGCCGCGCAGCGCCACGATGGTCCGCCGCTACGGCGGGAAGGCCGTCGCCGCCGTCGGGTTGGTGCTGACCGCTGTGTCACTCGGCGCCTTCGTCTTCATCGGCGCCTCCACCCCGATCTGGATCGTGCTGCTCGTCTTCCTCATCCAGGGCGCCGGGATGGCCAACATCATGCCGCCGGCCACCGAGTCGATCATGTCGGCGCTGCCCCGGGAGAAGGCCGGGGTGGGCTCCGCGGTCAGCAACACCATCCGCCAGGTGGCCGGCGCGCTCGGCGTTGCCGTCCTCGGCTCGGTGCTCTCCGCTGTCTACCGCAGCGACATCGGTGACGCGCTGACCGGCCTGCCCACGCAGGCCCAGGACGCGGCCAACGAGTCGATCTCCGGGGCGTACGCGGCGGCGGGCCAGCTCGGCCCGGCGGCGCCGGGGCTGATCTCGGCGGCCAACGACGCCTTCGTCACCGCCATGCACTGGGCGGCCGGGCTCTCCGCGGTGATCGCCGCGCTCGGGATCATCGTGGTGCTGCGCTGGATGCCGGGCAAGGAGGAGACCAGTGTCGCCCCGGTGACGCCGGTCGCCGAGCCCGAATTGGCCGGCACGGCCTAGGTGCGGGAAGAATGGCGGACATGACGTCCACTGCTGATGCTCCGCGGTCGCCCGGGCGACCGCGGAGCATCCGCGCCGACGAGGCGATCATCGAGGCGACCCTCGACCTGCTCGCCGAGGGCAGCACCATCGAGGCGCTCTCGATCGAGGCGATCGCCGCCCGCGCCGGGGTCGGCAAGGCCACCATCTACCGCCGCTGGGCCGGCAAGGACGCGTTGCTGCTGGACGCGTTGCGGCGACTCAAGGGCGTCCTGGCCCAGCCGGCCGGGCACTCGGTCCGCGACGACCTGGTGCTGCTGGTCGGCGCGATCGGCAAGAACGTCGACCCACGCGCGGCGAAGATCATGCCCTGTCTGGTGCCCGCCGTGAACCGCAGCGCGGACCAGTACCAGCTCTACCAGAACATCATCGCGCCCCGGCGAAAGCTGATGCGCGAGGTGCTGCGACGCGGCATCGACGAGGGCGCGCTCCGCGCCGACATCGACGTCGAGGTGACGATGGCGCTGCTCACCGGCCCGATGCTGATCCAGCGGGTGCTGCAGTGGAATCCGGACCTGGACGAGCAGACCCTGCCCGAACGGGTCGTCGACGCGGTGCTGGAGGGCATCCGGGCCCGCTGACGTCGGCGGCCCCGGTGCCCGCCGGCCGGGTGGCGGTCAGCGGGGTGCCCGCTGACCAGGCGTCTACGGCTCGGGCTGCACGGCGGCGCGGCGGTCCGGGCTGCACGGCGGTCCGGGCTGCACGGCGGTCCGGGCTGCACGGCGGCGCGGCGGTCCGGGCGGCACGGCGGCCCGGCGGTGCGGTCAGCCGGCCGGCGCGCGCAGGCGGTGCAGACGCAGCGCGAGCTGCACCTCCAGCGCCCGCTCGGGGCGCTGCCAGTCGACGCCGAGCAACTGCCCGACCCGCTCCAACCGCTGGGTCACCGTGTTGACGTGCACGTGCAGTTGCTCGGCGGCCCGGGCCAGGCTGCCACCCACCCCGAAGTACGCCTCCAGCGTCTTCACCAGCGCCGTGCCGCGGCGGGCGTCGTAGTCGAGCACCGGGCCGACCGTGGCGGTGAGGAACTCCGTCACGTCCTTCTCACCGCGGTCACCGACAGTGCCCAGCAACAACCCGACGAAGCCCAACTCCACGGTGCTCGCGCCCTGCCCGGCACGGCCCAACGCACCCAACGCCGTCAGGCACCGGTCCGCCTCCTGAAACGTCACCGCCAGCGCCGCCGGCGTGTTCGCCGGGCCACTCGCCCCGGCGGTCACCGGGCGGCCGGTCACCCGGGACAGGTCCCGGGCCACCGCGCGGGCACTGCCGCCCGCGTCCGAGCCCGGCAACATCAGCACCACCCGGCCGTCGCGGGCCGCCGCCAGTCCGCCGCGCGCCGAGGCGTACGTGGTGGCCCAGGAGAGCACCCGCTGCCGAGCCGAACCGGTCGCGGCGATCGCGTCGTCACCCACCGCCACCAGCACGTGCGGCGCGTCCAGGTCCACGCCGAGCCGACGGGCCCGGCTGCGCAACGCGTCGGTGTCGCGCAGCGGGCGGGCGATCAGGTCGTCCAGCAGCTCGCCCCGCACCCGCCCCTCCGCCTCCGCGACCGTCCGGCGGAACAACAGCAGCAGCGCGGTCACCAACGCGGCCCGCTCCAGGATGCGCTGGTCGGCGTCGACCAACTCGTCGTCCGGGCGCAGCACCAGGGCGCCCAGGTTCTCCGCGCCGGCCACCACGGCGGCGTACCAGAGCGGGCCCCGGCGGACGCTGCGCCCCTCGGTCCGGGACGCGGCCACCGCCTCCACGATGTCCGCGCGGTCCGGCTCCTCGATCTCACCCACCCGGGCCAGCAGGCGGCCCTCGGCGTCCAACGCCAGCAGCGCGCCGCCCAGCACCTCGGTCACCGCCGCCGCCACGTCCTCCACCCCACCGCCGCGCAGCACCAACGCGGTCATCCGGTCGTGGGCCGCCGCCGCCCGCTCCACCGAGCTGCTGTGCGCCCGGATGGTGGTGTTCGCCGCCGACAACTCGGCCAACGCCGAACGGGTCTCGGCCAGCAGCCGGGCGGTGTCGATCGCCACCGCGGCGTGCGCGGCCAGCGACACCAGCAGCGTCACCTCCTCCCGGACGAACGGCCGGGCCGAACGGTTGGCCGCGTAGAGCACCCCGATCGAGGTGGAGCCGAGCCGCAGCGGCACCCCGAGGATCGCCACCAGACCCTCCTCGCCCACCCCCGCGTCGATCTCGCCGGTGTGGTGGAAGCGGGCGTCCTCGCCGTAGTTCGCGGTGACGTACGGGGCGCCCGACTGGGCCACCAGGCCACCGAGGCCGGCACCCATCGGCAGGCGCAGCCGCTGGAAACGGGCCGAGACCGACCCGTCGGTCACCCGCATGTAGGTGTCGCCGCGTTCGTCGTCGTTGAGCGTCATGTACGCCACGTCCGCGCCGAGCAGGTGACGGGCCCGGTGCACGATCGCCCGCAACACGTCGTCCAGGTCGCGCAGCCCGGCCAGGTCGCTGACCGTGTCGTACAGGCCGGACAGCTCGCTCTCCCGGCGGCGGCGGCGCTCCAGCAGCGCGCGGACCCGCAACGCCACCGCCCTGGCCTGCTCCAGCTCGGCCAGGCGCTCCGGCGGCAGCCCGGCCGCCCGCGCGGCCACCAGTGGTCCCTCGAACTCGACGGCCGCGGCCTCTCGGGCGAGCAGCTCCAGGAACTCCACCGGCGATGACATGGTCGACATTGTGCTCAGCCCCACTAGTTGGCCGTCCAGCCCCCGTCGAGGGCGATCGACGCTCCGCTGATGAACGCCGCCGGCGGCGAGCAGAGGTACGCCAGCAGTTCGGCCACCTCCTCCGGCTCGATCAACCGCTTGATCGCGGCCCGGGCCAGCATGATCTTCTCGACCACCTCGGTCTCGTCGATGCCGTGACTGGCCGCCTGATCGGCGATCTGGCTCTCCACCAGGGCGGTGCGCACGTACGCCGGGTTGATGCAGTTGGCGGTGACCCCGTGCGCGGCGCCCTCCAGCGCGACCACCTTCGACAGCCCTTCGAGGGCGTGCTTGGCCGAGACGTACGCGGCCTTGTAGGGCGAGGCCCGCAGCCCGTGCACCGAGGAGATGTTGATGACCCGCCCCCAGCCCTGGGCGTACATGTGCGGCAGCGCCCGGCGGATCAGCAGGAACGGCGCCTCCACCATCACGCGCTGGATGTACTCGAAGCGCTCGACGGGGAAGTCCTGCAACGGCGCCACGTGCTGGAGCCCGGCGTTGTTCACCACGATGTCCACGTCCGCGTCGAGGGAGTCCACCGCCGCGGCGTCGGACAGGTCGACCCCCTCCGCCCGGCCCCCGGCCTCGGCGGCCACCGCCTTCGCCGCCTCCAGGTTGCGGTCCACCACGAGCACCGTGGCGCCGGCCGCGCCGAGCCGCAGGGCACACGCCCGCCCGATGCCGCCGCCGCCCCCGGTGACCAGGGCGGTCCGACCGGTGAGGTCGACCTGTACGACGTGGGGGACCACCACGGGTTCTGCCGTCATGGCGCAAGAAGTTACGAGCTGTGTGCCCCCCGGCACATGGGCCGGCGACACATACTCCGCACCGAAGCTGTGTGGCCCGCCCGCCCCTCCTGACCCACACGCGCCCACCGCCCTCGTCGCGCCGCACTGCGTCAGGCTGCGCCGGGCCGCGCCGGGCCGTGCCGCGCCGGGCCGGGCCGCGCCGTGCCGGGCCGGGCCGTGCGCGCCGGGCCGTGCCGCGCCGGGCCGCGCCGGGCCGCGCCGGGCCGCACCGCGCCGCGCAAGATCGCGCAATATCCAGGATGTAGTGGGCATCCCGGCGTTCCGTTGCCACTACATCCTGGATCGAGCGTGACCTTGCCGGCGTCGACGTTGCGATTCGCGCCCGATCGGCCGCCGAAGCGTCTGAGGCAGCGACATCCGGGAGGTTGCTCGGATCTTGGCGCGTGGCGCGGGGCGCGTGGCGCGGGGCGCGCGCGGTGCGGGGTGCGGGGTGCGGGCTCGCGGCGGCGTGAGTGCGGGGTGCAGGCGTGGGTGTGGGTGTGGGACGCGCGGGGCGTGAGTGCGGGGTGCGGGCGGGCGTGGGGTGCGAGGCGTGGGGTGTGGGGCGCGGGGGGCGTGTCCCGTGGGGCTGGTGGGAAGGGCGCCGGTTAGGGTGTCGAACACACGTACTGCTGACGGTTGGGGAGGGGGCGGCGTGCGCGTGCTCGGTGTCGACCCGGGTCTGACCCGGTGCGGGGTGGGTGTGGTCGAGGGTGTGCCCGGCCGGCCCTGCACCCTGGTCGCCTACTACGTGGTCTACACCGACCCGGCCGACGACTTGGCGCTGCGCCTGTTGCACCTGGACCGGTCGCTGACCGAGTTGGTGGCCGAGCACCAACCGGAGAGCGTCGCCGTCGAGCGGGTGTTCAGCCAGCACAACGTCCGCACGGTGATGGGCACCGCGCAGGCCAGCGGCATCGCCGTGCTGGCCGGGGCGCGGGCCGGGCTGCCGGTGCAGACGTACACCCCGAGCGAGGTGAAGGCGGCCGTGACCGGGTCCGGTCAGGCCGACAAGGCGCAGATGACCGCGATGGTGACCCGGCTGTTGCGGTTGGCCGAGCCGCCGAAGCCGGCCGACGCCGCCGACGCGCTGGCTCTGGCCATCTGCCACGTGTGGCGCGGCGGGACCCGCTCCAAGCTGGCCGCCGCGGCCGACCGGGCACGACGAGGAGGAGCACGATGATCGCCAGCGTGCGCGGCACGGTGACCGCGACGGGTCCGGACCAGGCCGTGATCGAGGTCGGTGGGGTCGGGCTCGCCGTGCACTGCGCCCCGGGGACCCTCGCGGAGCTGCGGGTCGGCCAGGTCGCCCGGCTCGCCACCAGCCTGATCGTGCGGGAAGACTCACTGACCCTGTACGGCTTCGCCGACGACGACGCCAAGTCGCTGTTCGAGCTGTTGCAGACCGCCAGTGGGGTCGGCCCGCGGCTGGCCCAGGCGGTGCTGGCGGTGCACACCCCGGACGCGGTTCGCAAGGCGATCGCCAACGCCGACACCGCCGCCCTGACCCGGGTGCCCGGCATCGGCAAGAAGGGCGCGGAACGCCTGGTGCTGGAGCTGCGCGACCGGATCGGCCCGGTGCCGATCGGCGCCGACGGGTCGGCCGGGGTGACTCGTGGCAGCTGGCCGGAGCAGGTCCGGCAGGCCCTGGTGGGGTTGGGTTGGACGGCCGGCCAGGCCGATCAGGCGGTGGCCGCGGTGGCGGAGTCGATCGAGGGTGAGACCCCGCCGGTGCCGGTGCTGCTCAAGCAGGCCATCCGGCTGCTGGGTCGGACCCGATGAGCGCGAGGAGTGAGCCGGGTTTGCGAGCCCCGCAGTCGCGATTGAAGGCAGCCCGATGAGCGCGAGGAGTGAGCCGGGTTTGCGAGCCCCGCAGTCGCGAATGAAGACGGCCCGATGAGCGAGACCGAGGGGCTCGTCTCGGCGTACGTCAACGACGCCGACCGGGACGCGGAGGCC
Organism: Micromonospora sp. SD19; assembly: GCF_054462275.1. Classification (NCBI taxonomy): domain Bacteria; kingdom Bacillati; phylum Actinomycetota; class Actinomycetes; order Micromonosporales; family Micromonosporaceae; genus Micromonospora; species Micromonospora sp. SD19. The sequence goes on along the minus strand of NZ_JBTLMN010000006.1, from coordinate 124,867 downwards.
ACGGTACGGCCGAGGCGGTTGGCCGAGTTCATCGCCCAGGACCGGGTCCGCGACCAGCTGGACCTGTTGTTGCAGGGCGCCATGCGGCGGGGTTCGCCGCCGGACCACATTCTGCTCTCCGGCCCGCCCGGATTGGGTAAGACGAGTCTGGCCAATATCGTCGCCGCCGAGTTGGGCGCGGGTATCCGGGTGACCAGCGGTCCGGCGATCGAGCGGTCGGGTGATCTGGCGGCGATCCTGACCAGCCTCGCCGAGGGCGACGTGCTCTTCATCGACGAGATCCACCGGATTGCGCGGCCGGCGGAGGAGTTGCTGTACAGCGCGATGGAGGACTTCCGGGTCGACGTGGTGGTGGGCAAGGGTCCGGGGGCGACGGCGATCCCGCTGGACGTCGAGCCGTTCACCCTGGTCGGCGCGACGACCCGGTCGGGCCTGCTGACCGGGCCGATGCGGGACCGGTTCGGTTTCGTCGCGCACCTCGACTTCTACTCGCCGGCGGATCTGGAGACGCTGCTGCACCGTTCGGCACGGATCCTGGGGGTGCCGATCACCCCGGAGGGCGCGACCGAGATCGCCGGTCGGTCCCGGGGTACGCCGCGGATCGCCAACCGGTTGCTGCGCCGGGTCCGCGACTACGCCGAGGTCCGCGCGGACGGGGTGGTCGATCTCGACACGGCCCGCGCCGCCCTGATCGTGTACGACGTGGACGCGCTGGGCCTGGACCGGTTGGACCGGGCGGTGCTGACCGCGTTGGTCGACTCGTTCCGGGGTGGCCCGGTCGGGTTGTCCACCCTGGCGGTGGCGGTGGGGGAGCAGCCGGACACGGTCGAGGAGGTCTGCGAGCCGTTCCTGGTGCGGGCCGGGCTGTTGGCGCGTACGCCCAGGGGGCGGGTGGCGACCGAGGCCGCCTGGCGGCATCTGGGGCGCACACCACCGAATGGTACATTTGGTGTAGATAGTCCACCTGTGCCCGATCTGTTCTCGCTGGATGCCGAACAGCCGTGATGTGAACGTGATCTGTGCCGCATTCGGCGTTCTCAGGTGCAGGGTTTAGACTTCGCCGCGGTCTGTACAGGACGTGAGAATCCGCCTCCGCTCCGGCACCCACGGTGCCGGGCAGGCGGCCAATGGGAAGGTCAGTAACCGTGCAATTGGCAGCAGCGGGTGGCGGGGCCGGCGGTTTCACGCCGATCCTGATGATCGCCCTGCTCTTCGGCGTCATGTACTTCATGATGATCCGACCCCAGCAGAAGCGCCGCAAAGAGGCAGAGGCGATGCAGTCCAACCTCGGCCCCGGCGACGAGGTCGTGACCATCGGCGGGCTCTACGGCACGGTCACCGGCATCGAGGACGACACCGTCCTGATCGAGGTCGCCCCGGGCGTGCAGACCCGCTACGCCCGCCCGGCCATCGCGCGGGTGGTCACCCGTGCCGAGCTGCCGAGCGAGCCGGTCACCGAGGACGCGGACACCGCCAAGGACTGACCCCTCCCCCCGGGAGCGGCGAGTCCGGCGTACGGCCGGTCGACCCGGCTTCCGGGTCGTCGCGCCCCGACGGGGCAGCGGGCGAGACGTGAAAACTGGATAGTTGGGTCGACGTCGGGCGTCGACACGTTCCGGTGGCCGTCGGCGTTCCGCGCCGGGGGGCCCGGTTCTCGTGTCGGCATCTCGTCGACTCAAGGCAGACCCGTCGGGCGGGACCCCCGGCCCGACACCGCCGCCGCTGCGACAGCGGCGCGACCGTACAGGGAGACAGGACAGCCGTGGCACCACCTCAGGGACAGATGCGCCCCGGGCGGCAGCTCGCCGTGCTCGGGTTCATCTTCGTGGTCCTCTATCTTTTGGTGTTCTTCGCCGGCGCCAGCGGCAGTTGGAAGGACCGGCTCGAGCCCAAGCTCGGCCTGGACCTCATCGGCGGCACGCGGGTGACACTGGAGGCGACCAACAGCGTCGACGGCAAGCCCCCGACGGCGGAGAACCTCGAGGAGGCCCGCGAGATCATCGAGAGCCGGGTCAACGCGTTCGGCGTGGCCGAGGCCGAGGTGGTCACCGAGGGCAACCGCAACATCGTCATCTCCCTGCCCGGTGAGAACCGCAACCTCGACGACGTGGGCGAAGCCGCCGAGCTGCGCTTCCGCAAGGTGCTCAAGGCCGCCTCCGGCAGTGGTGTGGCCGAGGCGCCGCCCGCCGCCACGCCGACCCCGTCCGGCAGCGCCGCCCCGACCGGCAGCGCGACCCCGTCCGGCGCCGCGACCCCGACCCCCACGGGCAGCGCCTCGCCGAAGGTGACCTCGTCGCCCAGCGGTGGTCAGGGCGGGATGGCCCCGGCGTCGCCCAGTGCCACGCCGACTCCTTCCGCGTCCGCCTCGGCCTCGCCGAGCGCCGCCGCGCCCACCGCCAGTTCGGAGCCGGTGCCGGCCAGCGTGGAGGAGCAGCGCAAGGCCGTCGAGCAGAAGGTCGGCGCCGCCGCGTGGCAGGCCGCGAACGGGCTGCAGGCCCCGGCCGACCTGACCGCCGACCCGTCGCTGGCCGAGAAGCTCAAGCCGTTCGGCACGCTGTCTCCGCAGGAGGTCGCGGTGCTGCCGGCGCAGATGCAGTTCAACGTGCCGACGATCGGCTGCGCGCAGCTCGACCAGCGCCCCCCGGCGTCGATCTCCGACCCGAAGCAGCAGGTGGTCTCCTGCGAGGACGGCGCTTCGAAGTACCTGCTCGACCAGGCCAAGGTGCTGGGCACCGACGTCTCCGACGCCGATGCGGTGCTCGACCAGACCAACGCCTGGGTGGTCAGCCTGGACTTCACCGGCGACGGTCAGGGCAAGTGGACCTCGCTGACGCGTGAGGCGTTCAACAACGAGGGCCAGGCCTGTGACGCGACCGCGCTGGGCCAGGACGGCAAGTGCCGGGTCGCCGTGGTGCTGGACAACGAGATCGTGTCCTCCCCGGAGATCCAGGGTGTGCTGACCGGCAACTCGCAGATCACCGGCCAGTTCACCCAGAAGGACGCCAGCACCCTCGCCGGCCAGCTCCGCTACGGCGCGCTGCCGGTGACCTTCGAGCAGCAGGAGGCGCAGAACGTCACCGCCACCCTGGGCGCCAGCCACCTGCGCGCTGGTCTGCTCGCGGCCGGCATCGGCATGCTGCTGGTCATCATCTACGCGTTCTTCTACTACCGGCTGCTCGGCTCGGTCATCTTCCTGAGCCTGATCCTCTCCGCGCTGCTGGTCTTCGGCGCGCTCGTGGTGCTCGGCCGGCAGATCGGCTTCACGCTCACCCTCGCCGGCATCGCCGGCATGATCGTCTCGCTCGGTGTGGCGGCGGACTCGTTCGTCATCTACTTCGAACGACTGAAAGACGAGATCCGTGAGGGGCGCAGCCCGCGTAGCGCGGTGCCGCGCGCCTGGATCCGGGCCCGTCGGACGATCATCTCGGCCAACGCGATCACCCTGCTCTCCGCGGTGGTGCTCTACGTGGTCTCGGTCGGCACGGTCAAGGGCTTCGCGTTCGCGCTCGGCCTGGCCACCGTTCTGGACCTGGTGGTGGTGTTCCTCTTCCGTCACCCGATCATGACGATGTTCGCCCGGACCCGGGCGTTCCTGTCCCCGCGGGTCAGCGGTCTGGGCCGGGCGCTTCCGGCCCGCAACCAGCCGACTCAGCCCCGCAACCCGCGCGCCAAGGAGGCCTGAGATGGCTGAAAACGGTCTGGCGAGCCGCCTCTACAACGGCGAGGCCGGTCTCAACATCGTCGGCCGGCGCAAGCTCTGGTTCGGCGTCGCCGGGGTTCTGATCCTGATCGCGATCCTCAGCTTCTCGATCCGCGGGTTCAGCCTGGGCATCGAGTTCGCGGGCGGCAACTCGTTCCAGGTGCCGGCCAGCGTCGGCACCCTGGACGACGCCGAGCGGGAGGTCAACTCGGCCCTGGCCGCCGAGAACACCGGTGTCACGGTGGCGACCACGCAGAAGGTCGGCGGCCCGGGCGGCGACTCGTACGAGCTGCGCACGCCGCAGCTCACCGCCGAGCAGGCCACCGCGGTCAAGGCCCAGATCGCCGAGGACCTCGGCATCAACGCCGACCAGATCAGCAGCAACCAGGTCAGTGAGGCGTGGGGCAGCCAGGTCACCGAGCGGGCCGTGCTCGGTCTGGTCATCTTCATCGCGCTGGTGATGGTCTACCTGATCCTGCGCTTCGAGTGGCGGATGGCCGTGGCCGCGGTCGCCTCGCTGATCACGAACCTGATCCTCACCGCCGGCATCTACTCGCTGGTCGGTTTCGAGGTCACCCCGTCGACGATCATCGGTTTCCTCACCATCCTGGGCTTCGCGCTCTACGACGTGGTGGTGGTCTTCGACAAGGTCCAGGAGAACACCCGGGGCATCACCGCCAACAACAACCAGACGTACGGCGAGGCGTCCAACCTGGCTATCAACCAGAGCCTGATGCGGTCGTTGAACACCTCCGTCGTCGCTCTGCTGCCGGTCGGCGGTCTGCTCTTCATCGGTGCCGGCCTGCTCGGTGCCGGCACGTTGAAGGACCTCGGTCTGGTGCTGTTCGTCGGTATGGCGGTGGCGTTCCTGACCTCCATCCTGGTGGCCACCCCGCTGCTGGCGCTGCTGAAGAACTACGACCCGCGGATCCAGGCGCACAACAAGCGCGTCCTGAGCCGGCGGGGCGCTGTCGCCCGCGGCGAGGTCCCCGGTAAGGGCGCCGCGAGCCCGGCCGCCCAGGCCGTCGCGTCCGACGAGCCGGTCGACCAGGACGCCGCCGCGCTGGCCGGTGCCGCCCCCAAGGTGGGCGCTCGGCCGGCGGGCAAGCGCCCGACCGGTGCCCGGGGCGGTCGCCCGGGTGGCGGCGGCAACCGGCCGGGTGGCGCCAAGCGGCGCTGACCCGACAGGAAACACCCGAACGGCGTCCGGCATGCTGTTGCCGGACGCCGTTCGTCGTCGAAGGAGAGCGAAACAGCCGTGACGGAGACCCACAGCACCGCAGCGCGCGGGGACAGTGGCCCGGAGGCCGCCCGACTGGTCGCCAGCCGGGTGCTGGACGTGCCCGACTTTCCCAAGCCGGGCGTCTTGTTCAAGGACCTGATGCCACTGTTCGCCGACGGCAAGGTCTTCCGTGAGGTGATCGACGGGATCGTCTCGTATCACGGGCGGGAAGCCTTCGACGTGGTGGTCGGCATCGAGGCGCGTGGGTTCGTGGTCGCGGCGGCCATCGCGTACGCGACGGGGGTGGGCGTGGTGCCGGTACGCAAGGCCGGCAAGCTGCCCCGCCCCGCGCACTCGGTCTCCTACGCGCTGGAGTACGGCGAGGCGACGTTGGAAGTGCACGAGGACGCCTTCACCGCCGGGCACCGGGTGTTGGTGGTCGACGACGTGCTGGCCACCGGTGGCACCGCCGAGGCGACGCTGGACCTGGTCGAGCGGGCCGGTGGGACCGTCGCCGGCTTCACCGTGCTGCTGGAGCTCGGTTTCCTGGGTGGACGTGAGCGACTGGCGCCGCGTCCCGTCCACGCCCTGTTGACTGTTTGAGCCGGTCGGTACCCGGCTGACCGTTTGATCCCGGACCTGTCGGATGGACCCGGCGCCGACCGTCCGGCGGAGCGGCAGGGGACCGTCCGTGCGGGTAGCATTGCCCTTTGCTGACGCCGGCGGTACCCCGTCCGGCGAGCGAGACCAGGTCGGCCGATCTTCGGCCGGCGTGTTTCCGGCGAGCGGTGAGGAGGCCGGTGTCCCACGATGTCGTCCCTCCGGCGGAGGGCACGGTGCACCCGACAGGCGACGCTGACGGCTCGGTGACTGACCGGACAGGCGACGCGCCGGCCCGGGTGACGGGCACCGGCAACGGCTCCGGCAGGGCTTCCGGCGAGAGCCCGGTGCGTCCGACCAGCGGCCCGCCGAGCGCCGAGGCGTCTCCCGGCGCCGACGGTGTCGTGGTGCCGTTCCCGAGCGACGCCGGCATCGACCCGTCGCCCAGCGGTGGCTTCGGGCTGTCCAACGCGCCCACCGGCCGGCGGGTCCGGGCCCGGCTGGCCCGGTTCAACGCGCCCTGGCAGACCTCTCAGGTCAGCGAGGTGCTGGAGCCGCTCATCGCGAGCCACCGGGACAACCACCCCAAGGCGGACGCCCGGCTGCTCCAGCGCGCCTTCGACACGGCCGCCCGGTGGCACTCCGGGCAGTACCGCAAGTCCGGTGACCCGTACATCACCCACCCCCTCGCCGTGGCGACGATCCTCGGCAACCTGGGGATGGACACCACCACCCTGGTCGCCGCGCTGCTGCACGACACCATCGAGGACACCGAGTACACCCTCGACCAGATGCGCGCCGACTTCGGCGGCGAGGTCGCCCTGCTGGTCGACGGCGTCACCAAGCTCGACAAGGTCAAGCTGGGCGACGCGGCCAAGGCCGAGACGATCCGCAAGATGGTCGTGGCGATGGCCAAGGACCCGCGGGTGCTGGTGATCAAGCTGGCCGACCGGCTGCACAACATGCGTACCCTGACCTTCCTGCCCCGCCCCAAGCAGGAGCAGAAGGCCAAGGAGACGCTGGAGATCCTCGCGCCGCTGGCGCACCGGCTCGGTATGAACACGATCAAGTGGGAGCTGGAGGATCTGTCCTTCGGCACGCTCTTCCCGAAGCGCTACGAGGAGATCAACCGGCTGATCGGGGAGCACCAGCCGCAGCGCGAGGCGTTGCTGCGGCAGGTGACGCAGAAGGTGCAGACCGACCTGAAGGCCGCCAAGATCAAGGCGGAGACGACCGGTCGGCCGAAGCACCTCTACTCGATCTACCAGAAGATGATCGTGCGGGGTCGCGACTTCAACGACATCTACGACCTGGTCGGTGTGCGCATCCTGGTCGACACGGTTCGCGACTGCTACGCGGCGCTGGGGGTCATCCACGCCAACTGGCAGCCGGTGCCGGGCCGGTTCAAGGACTACATCGCGATGCCCAAGTTCAACATGTACCAGTCGTTGCACACGACTGTCATCGGGCCCACCGGCAAGCCGGTGGAGATGCAGATCCGCACGTACGCGATGCACCGCACCGCCGAGTTCGGCATCGCCGCGCACTGGAAGTACAAGGAGCACAAGGGCACCCAGATTGTCGGCCCGCCGGCGCACATCGACGAGATGACCTGGCTGCGGCAGCTGCTGGACTGGCAGCGGGAGGCGGCCGACCCGAGCGAGTTCCTGGACGCGCTGCGCTTCGACCTGTCCAGCCAGGAGGTGTACGTCTTCACCCCCAAGGGTGACGTCATCCCGCTGCCGACCGGTTCGACGCCGGTGGACTTCGCGTACGCGGTGCACACCGAGGTGGGGCACAAGTGCATCGGGGCGCGGGTCAACGGCAAGCTGGTGCCGCTGGAGTCGACGCTGTCCAACGGCGATGTGATCGAGATCTTCACGTCGAAGTCCGAGACGGCCGGCCCCACGCAGGACTGGCTGGGCTTCGTCAAGAGCCCGCGCGCCCGGACGAAGATCCGGCAGTACTTCAACAAGGAGCGGCGCGAGGAGGCGATCGAGGCCGGCAAGGACGCGATCGTCAAGGCGATGCGCAAGCAGGGCATGCCGTTGCAGCGGATGCTCACCTCCGACGCGCTCATGTCGATCGCCCGCGACCTGCACCTGGCCGACGTGGCCTCGCTGTACGCGGCGGTCGGCGACAGCCAGGTCTCCGCGCAGTCGGTGGTGCAGAAGCTGATGGCCGCGTACGGCGGCGAGGAGGGTGCGGCGGAGGACATCGCCGAGACCGCCGTCGCCACCCGGCCGCCGCGCAGCCGGCAGAGCAGCAGTGACCCGGGCGTGGTGGTCCGGGGCGTCAGCGACGTCTGGATCAAGCTGGCCCGGTGCTGCACCCCCGTGCCTCCGGACTCGGTGTTCGGCTTCGTCACCCGCTCCGGCGGGGTGAGCGTGCACCGCGACGACTGCGCCAACGCCGAGGACCTGCGCGCGCAGAGCGAGCGGGTGGTCGAGGTGAGTTGGAAGCTCACCTCCGCCTCGACGTTCCTGGTCGCCATCCAGGTCGAGGCGTTGGACCGGCACAAGCTGCTGGCCGACGTCACCCGGGTGCTCTCCGACGAGCGGGTCAACATCCTCTCCGCCACCGTCACCACCACCCGTGACCGGGTGGCGGTGAGCCGGTTCAGCTTCGAGATGGCCGACCCGAAGCACCTGGGCCACCTGCTGGCCACGGTCCGCAAGGTCGACGGCGTCTTCGACGCCTACCGGGTCACCTCGGGCGCCTGACGCCGTACCCCGAACACGACAGCGCCCGCCGGCTCAGCCGGCGGGCGCTGTGTCGTCTGCGCGGGTGTCAGCCCTGCGGGTTGCTCATCGCGAGGTCCTTGATGATGACCTCCTTCTTCGGGTGGCCGCCGCCGGCCTGCTGGGCGAACGCCCCGTCGTCGCCGGCCTTGGCCACGTCCTTGACCAGGTCCAGGCCGCCGGTGATGGTGCCCAGCACCGTGTACGCCGGGTCCAGCGGAGAGTCGCCGTAGACGATGAAGAACTGGCTGCCGGTGCTGCCCGGCTGGCCGGAGTTGGCCATCGCGATGACACCCTCCGGGTACGGCGGGCGCTTGTCGGTGGGCAGGTTCTCCTCGGGCAGGCGGTAGCTCGGGCCGCCCTGGCCGTCGGTGTCCCGCCAGCCGTTGCCGGTGGCGCTGGGGTCACCGCACTGCAACACCTTGATGCCCTCGGTCACCAGGCGGTGGCACTTGGTGTTGTCGAAGAAGTTCTTCTCCGCGAGGTAGGTGAAGCTGCCCGCCGTGCACGGCACCAGCGACCGGTCGACCTTGGCGGTGATCGGGCCGAGGTTGGTGTCGATCGTCATGGTCTGCACGCCGGTGGCGGACTGCTGGTTGCCCGGCAACCCCACGTCCTTGATCTGCGGTGGCCGCTGCTCGGTGGGCACCGCGTTGTACACGCACTCGGACGCGCCGGGCGCCGCGGTGGTGGTGTCGGGCTTGTCGTCGTCGCCGCCGAGGCTCACCGCCAGCCAGACGGTGCCGGCGACCACGAGCACCAGCGCGGCACCCGCGCTGACGATTGCCGTCGTCTGCCGGCGCTTGCGGGCCTTGGCCGCGCGCTCGGCCATCTCCTTCTCGAGCCGGGCGCGGGCCGCCGCGCGCTGCCGCTCTCTGGTGGACGTCACGCCTGGATCCTCCTGGCTGTCTGCTGCTGAGTGCCGCTTGGGTGGGTGGTGGCGCCCGGTCAGCCGGCGCTCGGGCTGCTGGCCGGGGTGCCGGAGGCCGACGGCGCCGGTGCCGCAGCGGAGACCGGCTCACCGACCGTGAGGCTCTGGATCGTCACATCGGTGCTGGGCTTGACCTTCGCCCCGGTCCCATTGTCCACGGTCGGGAGGGCACCGATCTTCTCCACCACGTCCAGCCCGCCGGTCACCCGGCCGATGACCGGGTACTTCGGGTCGGTGGTGGTGAAATCCTTGAAGAAGATCAGGAACTGGCTGCCGTTGCTGCCCGGCGGGTTGGAGACCATCGCCACAGTGCCCTTCGGGTACGTCGGCGGCTGGTCGGGGGCGGGGGTGGCCGACGGTGACGCCGACGGCACGGTCGGCAGTTCCTCGTCGTAGAACGAGTAGGTCGGCCCACCGAGGCCGGTGCCGCTGGGGTCGCCGCAGCGCAGCGCGCCCTCGGCGGTGATCTCGTGGCACTTGGTGTTGTCGTAGAACGACCGGCTCGCCAGGTGGGCGATGCTCGCCGCCGCGCACGGGGAGTTGGTGAGGTTCAGCTCCGCGGTGATCGGCGCGCCCTGGTTGGTGGTCACGGTCATCGGCCGGGTGCCGTCGGTGGGCAGGTCCTTGGTGGCCGGCGTGCCGACGTCCTTGAGGTTGGTGTTGGCCGTCGCGTCCTGTGGCGTCCAGAGGCAGGTTTCCGCCGCGGCCGTGTTCTGCTTCGGGTCGGAGTCGAACGCCCCGAGCGCCCAGGCCGAGCCGGCCACTACCAACACGAGGATCAGAGCGGCGCCGACTCCGGCCTGGATCTGCCGTCGGCGCCGCGTAGCGGCCGCCCGGCGAGCCAACTGCCGGTCGAGCTTGGCCCGTGCCAGTTTGCGCTGCCGGTCCCTGCTGGAAGCCACCAGTGCTCCCCTTTCCTCTACCTGGTCGTCGCCGGCGGCCGGTCGCCCCGGCCCGTCCGGGCGTCACGTGTGCCGCGCCACACGCCCGCCAGAGTGTACGGCTAGTGACTGGGAATGTGGTGTACGAGGTCCGCCCCGTCCCGAGCAGCGCTTATCGGAGATCGTCACTGTGCCCTGCGGGGTGCCGGGGACGGACGCGGCAAACCGGCTGGGCGCGCCCGATAGGCTGCGGGGCAGGACGACAGCTGCTCGACGGAAAGGACAGCGCCAGTGCTCGTGGCCGGCTTTCCCGCGGACGCCTTCGGCACCAACTGCTACGTGGTTGCCACCGCGCCGGGGGAGCAGTGCGTGGTGGTCGACCCCGGCATCGGGGTGCTCGGCCGCCTCGACGCGCTGCTCGCCGAGCACCGCCTGCATCCGGCCGCCGTGCTGCTCACCCACGGCCACCTCGACCACACCTTCTCGGTAGCGCCGGTCTGCGGTGCGCGCGGCATCACCGCCTACGTGCACCCGGGCGACCGGGAGATGCTGGCCGACCCGGCCAAGGGCCTCTCGGCCGACCTGACGTCGCTCTTCGGTGGCCGGTTGAGCTACACCGAGCCGGAGGACGTGGCGGAGCTGACCGACGGCGCCACCCTCACCCTCGCCGGCCTGGAGATCGCCGTCGACCATGCCCCGGGCCATACCGGCGGGTCGGTGCTGTTCCGGCTGCCGGGCGCCGGGTCGGGCTGGGAGGCCGACGAGCTGTGCCTCTCCGGTGACGTCCTCTTCGCCGGGTCGATCGGCCGCACCGACCTGCCGGGCGGGAGCATGCCGGCCATGCTCAGCAGCCTGCGCGACAAGATCCTCCCGCTGGCCGACGACACCGTCGTGCTGCCCGGCCATGGCCCCAGCACCACCATCGGCCGCGAGCGCGCCAGCAACCCGTACCTCATCGAGGTGGCTGGCACGTCGCCGGCCGCTCCCACCCGGGGCCTCTAGATCTTCGTCCGCGCCACGCGCGGACCCACGACACCACCGCGCCACCGGCGCGGAACCGCAAGGAGTACGCCGATGAGCAAGCCCACGCCCATCTCCGGCTTCCCGGAGTGGACCCCCGGTCAGCGGATGATCGAGCAGTTCGTGCTCGACAAGATCCGGGCCACCTTCGAGCTGTACGGTTTCGCGCCGCTGGAGACCCGCGCCGTGGAGCCACTGGACCAGCTGTTGCGCAAGGGCGAGACCTCGAAGGAGGTCTACGTGATCCGGCGGTTGCACGCCGACGCTGAGGGCTCCGGCGGTGACGACCAGCTCGGCCTGCACTTCGACCTGACAGTGCCGTTCGCCCGGTACGTGCTGGAGAACGCCGGAAAGCTGAGCTTCCCGTTCCGCCGCTACCAGATCCAGAAGGTGTGGCGCGGAGAGCGGCCGCAGGAGGGTCGCTACCGGGAGTTCGTCCAGGCCGACATCGACATCGTCGACCGGGACACCCTGGCCCCGCACCACGAGGCGGAGATGCCACTGGTCATCGGGGACGCGCTGCGGTCGTTGCCGATACCGCCGGTGGCGATCCAGGTCAACAACCGCAAGATCAGCGAGGGTTTCTACCGGGGTGTCGGGCTGACCGACCCGGAGGCCGCGCTGCGCGCCGTCGACAAGCTCGACAAGATCGGCCCGGCGAAGGTGGCCGAGCTGCTCGCCCAGACCGCCGGGGCGAGCGAGGCGCAGGCCAAGGCGTGCCTGGCGCTGGCCGAGATCTCCGCCCCGGACGCGTCGTTCGCCGACGCCGTGCGGGCGCTCGGGGTGAGTGACCCGCTGCTCGACGAGGGCATCGAGGAACTGATCCGGGTGGTGGAGACCGCCGCCGCGCACTCGCCCGGGCTCTGCGTGGCGGACCTGCGCATCGCCCGTGGCCTGGACTACTACACCGGCACCGTCTACGAGACCCAGCTGCGCGGCTACGAGCGCTTCGGCTCGATCTGCTCCGGCGGCCGGTACGACAACCTGGCCAGCGCCGGTGCTGTCTCGTACCCGGGGGTGGGGATCTCGATCGGTGTGACCCGGCTGCTCGGGCTGCTCTTCGGCGCGGGGGCGCTGTCGGTCTCCCGGGAGGTGCCGACCGCCGTGCTCGTCGCGGTGACCAACGAGGAGCAGCGGGCGGCCAGCAACCGGGTGGCGGAGGCGTTGCGGCGGCGCGGGGTGCCGACCGAGGTGTCACCGAGCGCGGCGAAGTTCGGCAAGCAGATCCGCTACGCCGAGCGGCGGGGGATTCCGTACGTCTGGTTCCCGGGCGTCGACGGAGCGCCGGACGAGGTGAAGGACATCCGCTCAGGTGAGCAGGTCACCGCCGCTGCGCAGGAGTGGATGCCCCCTCTGGAGGACCTCAAACCGACGGTTGGGTGAGTCTCTCCACTGGCGCTGACGGCTGCGGGGACCTACGGTAGCGTAAGTTACGCCACCGTAGGGAGTTTCTCGTGACCGTCAGCACCACATTGAGTCAGACCGCGCTGCTCGTCGAGTTGGAGCCGGTTGTCGCGCGCAACCTCGACCGCCACCTCTCGCTCGCCAAGGAGTGGTTCCCGCACGAGTACGTGCCGTGGAGCGAGGGGCGGACCTTCGACGGGCCGCTCGGCGGCGAGGCGTGGTCGCCGACCGACTCCACCATCCCGGACGTGGCCCGCACCGCGCTGATCGTGAACCTGCTGACCGAGGACAACCTGCCCTCGTACCACCACGAGATCGCCACCCTGTTCGGCCGGGACGGCGCGTGGGGCACCTGGGTGCACCGGTGGACCGCCGAGGAGGGGCGGCACGGCGTCGCGATCCGCGACTACCTGACCGTCACCCGGGCGGTCGACCCGGTGGCGTTGGAGCGGGCCCGGATGACGCACATGTCGGAGGGCTACACCAACGCCCACGGCGACGAGGTGCTGCACTCGCTGGCGTACGTCTCGTTCCAGGAGTTGGCCACCCGCATCTCGCACCGCAACACCGGCAAGGCCACCGGCGACCCGGCCTGCGAGGCGCTGCTGGCGCGGGTGGCGGCCGACGAGAACCTGCACATGGTCTTCTACCGCAACCTGCTCGCCGCCGCGTTCGAGCTGGCCCCGAGTCAGGCCATGCGGGCCGTCGCCGACGTGGTGGCCGACTTCCAGATGCCGGGCAGTGGCATCGACGGCTTCGCCCGCAAGTCGGTGGCGATCGCCCTGGCCGGCATCTACGACCTGCGCCAGCACCGCGACGAGGTGCTGCAGCCGGTCCTGCGCCAGTGGGACGTCTTCAACGTGACCGGCCTCAACGCCGACGGCGAGGCCGCCCGCGAGCAGCTCGCCACCCAGTTGGCGGACCTGGACCGCGCCGCGAGCCGCTTCGAGGAGAAGCGCGACGCCCGAGCCGCCCGCCAAGCCCTCCGCTAACCCCACCCCCAACCCCAACCCCCCCACCCCCGAACCCCCCACCCGCCTGGCTCGTGTTGATCAAGAGGTTTCGGTCACCGGAAGCCGGTTTTCTGACGCAAACCTCTTGATCAACGCGCGGTGGGGCGGGGCAGGGGCGGGGCAGGGGGTTAGGGGAGGGGGAGGATTAGGCAGGTGCTGGTGGCGTGGGCTGTCAGGCGGCCGGCGGCGTCGGTGATGCGGGCCTCGGCCAGGGCCGTGCGGCGGCCGCGTTGCAGCACCGTGCCCTCGCAGCGCAGGGTGCCGCTGGCGACGGTGACCGGGCGGAGGAACTTCACGTTGAGGTCCAGCGACGTGTAGCCGACGCCGGCCGGCAGGGTGGTGTGCACGGCGCACGCCGCGGCGGTGTCCAGCAGCGTGGAGAGCACGCCACCGTGGACGCTGCCGAGCGGGTTGTAGTGGAACTCCTGCGGGGTCAGTTCGACCACGACCCGACCCTCGTCGGCTTCCATCCGGCTCATGTCGAGAAGGTGCATCACCGGCGGCGCGGCCAGTTCGCCGGCGATCATCGCCCGGAGCATGTCCAGGCCGCTGCGTTGACCGACCTGGGCGGCGTTGACCGACGGGTCCGCCCAGGTGAAGGTACGGCTGCGCGCTGGTTCCTGCGTCTGCGTCATGGACGCAGCCTGGCAGCCGGTTGCTGAGTCTGTCAACGAGACTTAGCCTGGTCGGATGCGACCTGCGGCTCTGGACTGGTCAGTGGAGAACTGCACCATCGCCCGTGCGATGGAGATCCTCGGTGAGCGGTGGACGCTGGTGGTCCTGCGCGAGGTGTTCACCGGCGTACGCCGCTTCGACGACATGCGGGTGCGGACCGGCATTCCGCGCCAGGTGCTGACCAACCGGCTCGCCAGCCTGGTAGAGCAGGGCGTGCTCAGTCGCGAGCCGTACCGGGAGCCCGGCAGTCGCCTGCGCCACGAGTACCGGCTGACGGCGAAGGGTCTGGACCTGTGGCCGGTGCTGGTCGCCGTCCTCGGCTGGGGTGACCGGTACCTCGCCGACGCGGACGGCCCACCGCTGAGCGTCACCCACCGCGACTGCGGCGCCGAGGTACGCGCCGAGTTGCGCTGCGCCGACGGGCACGACGTCGGTCGGCCACGCGACGTGGTGCCCCGCCCGGGTCCCGGTGCCCGTCGCCGTACCCCCTGACCGACGGCGCCCGTCGCGCCGCGTGCCCCCACGCGCCGCGCCCCCCACGCGCCGCGCCCCCACGCGGCCCGCTCATCACGCGGCGCGCTCACCGGGCCGCGCTCATCACCCGGCGCTCGCCGTCGTGCCCGTCGCGGCGGGCGGTGCGCGCCGCGCCCGGTGCGCGGCGCGCATCGATGATTGTTCACTTCCTGATGGGCCGGGCGTCGGTCGGGTGTGACGGTGCCTGTTCACCAGCGTGTCGAGGGTGTTGCGGCCGTGTGGCCGATCAAGGACGGTGAATTCGGGCGAATCCAAGCCTTGTTAATGATCTTAAGTATGTGAATACTTCAGTCTCAGCCGGCCGGTTTCCCCAGATCGGCCGGGTTGCCCTCGGGTCAGCCGCCCCCGGCGAGACCCGCTCCCCCGCCCAGGAGGTTGTTACATGCGACCCACGAGGTCCTCATTCCGTGTTGCGGCTACCGTCGCCGTTTCCGGAACCCTGGTCGTCGGCTCGCTGATCGGTGCGCCGGCTCAGGCCGCTCCCGCCGCGTCGCCCGATGCCGCCGCCGCGATCGCCGCGGAACTCGGCGACCGCTCCGCCGGCTCGTACATCGACGCCAGCGGCAAGTCCGTCGTCACGGTGACCGACGCGGCCGCCGCCAGCAAGGCCAGCAAGGCCGGCGCCGTCGTCCGCTACGTCACCCGCGGCGCGGCCGAGCTCAACCGGGCCACCGCCGACCTGGAGCGCTCCGCCAAGATCCCCGGCACCGCCTGGTGGAGCGACCCGGTCACCAACCAGGTCGTCGTCTCCGTCGACAGCACCGTCACCGGGGCCAAGCTGGAGCGGGTCAAGGCCGCCGCCGCGCGGGCCAACGGCGCGGTCCGGGTCGAGGCCGAGGCCGGCGTGCTGAGCACCCGCATCTCCGGTGGTCAGGCCATCTACGCCGGTGGCGGCGGGCGTTGCTCGCTCGGCTTCAACGTGCGCAGCGGCAGCACCTACTCGTTCCTGACGGCCGGGCACTGCACCAACATCTCGTCGAGCTGGTACTCGAACTCCGCCCAGACCGCGCTGCTGGGCACCCGTACCGGCACCAGCTTCCCGGGCAACGACTACGGCATCGTGCGGCACAACAACTCGGCCAACGCGGCCGGCAACGTGTCCCTCTACAACGGCAGCTTCCGGGACATCACCGGCGCCGGCAACGCGTCCGTCGGCCAGGCGGTGCAGCGCTCCGGCAGCACCACCGGCCTGCGCAGCGGCTCGGTCACCGCGACCAACGCCACTGTGAACTACGCCGAGGGTTCGGTCTCCGGCCTGATCCGCACCAACGTCTGCGCCGAGCCTGGCGACAGCGGCGGCTCGCTCTTCGCCAACACCACCGCGCTGGGCCTGACCTCCGGTGGTAGCGGCAACTGCCGCACCGGCGGCACGACCTTCTTCCAGCCGGTAACCGAGGCGCTCAGCCGCTACGGCGTCAGCGTCTTCTGATCCACGCACCGCTCGCGGGCCGCCGGAACACTCCGGCGGCCCGCGTCGCGTTCACGGCCACCGGACCCCGCCGACACCGGCGAACGCGTCGGCGGTCAGCCGGGACCGGACGGTCTCGGCAGCAGCCGGGAGAACAGCACGGCGGCCAGCGGTGCGCCCGCCTCGGCGGCCGCCGCCAGCCGCTCGGTCAACCCGATCCACGCCCCGTCGGTGAAGAACTCGACGCCGAACCAGCCGACCAGGCCGAGCAGGACCGCCGCCGCGGCGAGCGCCACCCGGCGTACGGGAGCCGGCCCGTCCTGCGGCGGATGGCGGTGCTCCCGGGCGAGGGGCGACGCGGCGCGACGGGGCACCGCCAGGGCCGGCCAGACGGCCAACGCGCCGAACGCCACCCCGGCGGCCACGACGTGCGTCGTCGAACTGCCCGTCGCGTTCTGCGGGAACACGGCCACCAGCACCGTCGCCAGCCCGCCCAACCCGAGCAGCCCGCGGCCCGCCCGTGCGGCGCTGACCAGGCCGAGCGCGGTCGTCAGGTGACAGAGGCCCAGGCCCGCCAGCCCGATCGTCATGATCCAGCGATGGTCCGCGCCGGTGGCGGCGAGCGCGCTGATGGTCTGCCGCACCGGGTCGAACCCGTCGGCCTGGGCGGCCTGCGCCACCGTCCAGCCGCCGATGAGGAACAGCGGTGCGCCGGCGGCCGATAGCAGAGCCCAACGGGGAACGGCGGACATCGGGCGATCGTAGCGGTGCGACCGGCGCGGTTCCCGGGCCGCGCGGTCCGGGCAGACGGACGACGCCGAGGGCGCCGCCCGTCGACGGGCTGAAGCCCCCACCGACCACGCGGGGGCAGCGACGTCAGACCGGGGGCGGTGGCGACGCCAGCTCAGGTCCGGCGGCGACTCACGGCAGCCGGTCGGGTCGCCCGGGGGTCGGCCCGCTCGGGGGTCCGAGTGGATCCGGGGGTACGACGCCGATGGTCGGCAGGTCCGGGCCCACCCGTACGGTGCCGTCGGCCGACCAGGCGAGGTGCGCCCGCCGGGCGGAGAGGAGCGCCAGCAGAGGCCAGAGGGAGACCGCCACCGCCGTCACCCGCTCGGCCAATCCGGTGCGGGACCCGCTGGTCACCTCGAACGCGCACCAGCCGAAGAGCGCGAGCAGCACGAGCGTGGCGCTCAACCCCACCGACCGGCGGAACGCCCAGGGTGGCTCCGGCCGGTCGGGGTGTTCGGTGTCGTGGCCGCGCGGCAGCCGCAGCGCCGAACCGGCCGGCCAGAGCACCAGGGCGAGGACGGCCACCGTCGCCGTGACGCCGTGGCTGACCGAGCCGCCGACCGGCGGCCGGGGGAAGGCGACGAGCGCGATGGTGGCCACCCCGCCGATCGCGAGCAGGAAGCGGCTGGGCAGCCCGGCCGCGTGCAGGACGGCGGCGACGGACAGGTAGCAGCAGCCGAGCAGCACCAGGGCCACCACCATGATCCAGGCGTCGGTGGCGTCCTGCCCCGCCAGCTCGCTGATGGTGTCCCGGACCGGGTCGTACCCGACGGGCTGTCGGGCCTGGGCCACCGTCCAACCGGCCACCAGCAACACGGGCGCCGCCGCCCCCGTGGCGACGGCCCAGTTCGGTACGGGCCGCATTTCGCCACGTTAACCGCCGCGGCTGCCGGGGGAGTCGGGTTCGCCGGTCCACCCCACCAGCGAATCGTGCCGGCCTGCCGGGTGCCCGGAGGCGGGGCGGCCACCCCTGACAGAATGCGGGTGAGGACTGTTCCACGATGAGGAGTTGCCAGCCGTGATCCGTACCCACAATGCCGGAAGCCTGCGCGCCGCGGACGCCGGCTCGACGGTGACGCTCGCCGGCTGGGTGGCCCGCCGCCGCGACCACGGCGGGGTCATCTTCGTCGACCTGCGCGACGGTTCCGGTGTTGTCCAGGTGGTGTTCCGCGAGGAGGACGCGCACGCGCTGCGCAACGAGTTCTGCGTGAAGGTCGTCGGCGAGGTGACCCGCCGTCCGGCCGGCAACGAGAACCCGGAGCTGCCCACCGGTGAGGTCGAGGTGACAGCCGCCGAGCTGGAGGTGCTCTCCGAGGCGGCGCCGCTCCCGCTGCCGGTGGACGACCAGATCGAGGCCGGCGACGACATCCGACTTCGGTACCGCTACCTGGACCTGCGGCGCAGCGGCCCGGCGAACGCGCTGCGGCTGCGCTCGCGCGCCAGCCAGCTCGCCCGGGGTGTGCTGCACGAGCGGGACTTCCTGGAGATCGAGACCCCGACGCTGACCCGTTCGACGCCCGAGGGCGCCCGCGACTTCCTGGTGCCGGTGCGCCTGCAGCCCGGCAGCTGGTACGCGCTGCCGCAGTCGCCGCAGCTGTTCAAGCAGCTGCTGATGGTCGGCGGCATGGAGCGGTACTACCAGATCGCCCGCTGCTACCGCGACGAGGACTTCCGCGCCGACCGGCAGCCGGAGTTCACCCAGCTCGACATCGAGATGTCGTTCGTCACCGAGGACGACGTGATCGACCTCGGCGAGGCGATCGTCTCGGCGCTGTGGAAGGACCTGGCCGGGCACGAGATCAGCCGGCCGATCCCGCGGATCACCTGGCACGACGCGATGGCCCGGTACGGCTCGGACAAGCCGGACCTGCGCTACGGCGTCGAGCTGACCGAGCTGACCGAGTACCTGCGTGGCACCGAGTTCCGGGTGTTCGCCGGGGCGATCGATGCGGGCGGCTACGTCGGCGCGGTGGTCATGCCGGGCGGCGCGGCGCAGAGCCGCAAGGAGCTGGACGGCTGGCAGGACTGGGCGAAGGCGCGGGGCGCGCGCGGCCTGGCGTACGTGGTGCTGGACGCCGAGACCGGCGAGGCGCGCGGCCCGGTGGCGAAGAACCTCTCCGCCGAGCACCTGGGCGGGCTCGCCGACGCGGTCGGCGCCAAGCCGGGCGACGCGGTCTTCTTCGCGGCGAGCGCCACCACCCGGGAGGCGCAGGAGCTGCTCGGGGCGGCCCGGGTCGAGATCGCCAAGCGGTCCGGCCTGATCGACGAGAGCGCCTGGGCGTTCTGCTGGGTGGTCGACGCGCCGATGTTCGAGCGCACTGACGAGGGTGGCTGGACGGCCGTGCACCACCCTTTCACCTCGCCGAACGCGGATTGGGTGGACCGGTTCGAGGAGGCTCCGGACCGGGCCCTGGCGTACGCGTACGACATCGTCTGCAACGGCAACGAGATCGGCGGCGGGTCGATCCGTATCCACCGGGGTGACGTGCAGAAGCGGGTCTTCGACCTGCTCGGCATCACCGCCGAGGAGGCGCAGGACAAGTTCGGCTTCCTGCTGGAGGCGTTCAAGTACGGCGCCCCGCCGCACGGCGGTATCGCCTTCGGCTGGGACCGGGTCTGCATGTTGCTCGCCGGCGCGGACTCGATCCGTGAGGTCATCGCCTTCCCGAAGACCCGGGGTGGCTTCGACCCGCTGACCAGTGCTCCCACCCCGATCACCGCCCAGCAGCGCGCCGAGGCCGGCATCGACGCCAAGCCCAAGCCGGCCGCGACGGCCCACGCCGGCACGGCAGGCCCGGCAGCCCCGGTAGCCGACCCGGTCTGACCCCCTTCGCGCCGTCGATCATGGGGTTGACGGGCCCGCGCCACGGCGTGTCGCTCGTTAACCTCATGATCGACGTCGGCGGCGGCAGGGGAGTGGGCTGGGATGCGGGTGCTTGTTGTCGGGGGTAGTGGGTTACTCGGGCGGTCGGTTTGTCGGCGGGGCCTCGGGCTTGGTTGGTCGGTTGTTGGGACGTTCTACTCCGGTGAGATCGACGTGCCGGGTGTCGAGGCGCGTCGGCTGGACGTGACCGACCGGGCCGCCGTGCGTGCGCTGGTCGCCCAGGTGCGGCCGGACGCCGTGGTCGGGACCCCCTATCGGTACGAGAACTGGGCGGTCACCGCCGACGGGGCCGCGCACGTGGCGCTCGCCGCCGCCGAGGTGGGTGCCCGGCTGGTGCACCTGTCCAGCGATGCGCTGCACGCCGGACGACCCGTGCCGTACCTCGACGACGAGCCACCCACGCCGGTGCATGCGTACGGGGCTGCGAAGGCCGCCGCCGAGACCGCCGTGCGGGCGATCGACCCCGGCGCGGCGGTGGTGCGGACCTCGCTGATCGTGGGGGAGGGCAGCAAGCAGATCCAGCTCTGCCGGGACGCGCTCGCCGGCCGGGCCACCCTGTTCAGCGACGAGCTGCGCTGCCCGATCGACGTCACCGACCTGGCCGACGCCGTGCTGGAGTTGGTCGCCTCGGCGTACGCCGGTCTGTTGAACGTGGCCGGCCCGGACGCGGTCAGCCGGGTCGAGCTGGGCCTGCTGGTCGCCGAGCGGTACGGCCTGGATCCGGCCGGGTTGAAGAGCACCACCAGCGCGGCGAGCGGCCTGGTCCGCCCGACGGACGTACGCCTCGACTCCACCCGTGCCGCAGGCCTGCTGCGTACCCGGCTGCGCGGAGTTCGCGAAGTCCTCGCCCCCTGAACGGACTCATCCACACTTCCTGTGCACAACAGTTGTGCACAGGAAGTGTGCAGAGATAGTGTGCAGCCATGGAGAACCCCCCACCCGACGGCCGCACCGAGCCACGGCGCGTCGATCTGGACGGCCGGCAGGTTCGCGTGCTGGCCCACCCCCTGCGGATGCGGCTGCTCGGCTCGCTGCGCATCGACGGCCCGGCGACCGCGACGGCCCTCGCCGAGAAGCTGGGCACCAACACCGGCGCGACCAGCTACCACCTGCGGCAACTCGCCGAGGTGGGGCTCGTGGCCGAGGATCCCGACCGGGGCACCGGTCGGCAGCGTTGGTGGCAGGCCGCGCACGACATGAGCCACTTCGACCCCACCGACTTCGACGAAGACCCGGATACCCGCGCCGCCGTCCAGTGGATCCAGGCGGACCAGGTGCGGCTGATGGGTGAGCTGGCCGAGCGTTGGATGGCCGTCGAACACCACCAGACTCCGGCCTGGCGCGACGCCGCCGGGATGAGTGACCTGGTGCTGCCGCTCGACCCGGACCGACTGCGTGCTCTCAGCGACGACCTCTGGGCGGTGCTGATGCGCTACCGCGACGAGGCCGCGACCGATGCCCCCGACGTCAAGCCCGTGCACGTGTTCCTGGCCGGCTTCCCACGTCTGGACGAGCGCTGGTGAGCGCGCTGACCGTACGCCAGGTTCGGCGTCGTTACCTCACGCTGTACGGCCTGCGCTGGCTGCCCACGGGTCTGATGATCCCGGTGATGATCCTGCTGATGCAGGAGCGCGGCCTGACGTTGCCGCAGATCGGGCTGGTCGGCACGGCGCAGGGGCTGCTGGTGCTGGCGCTGGAGTTGCCCACGGGTGGGCTCGCCGACGCTCTCGGCCGGCGACCGGTGCTGCTCGCCGCCGGCGTGCTCAACCTCGCCTCGTTGGCGCTGTTCGCGGTGGCCGACTCGTTCGTGCTGTTCTTCGTGGTCTGGGCCTTGCAGGGCATCTACCGGGCACTGGACAGCGGCCCGTTGGAGTCCTGGTACGTCGACGCCACCCTGGCCGCTGACCCGGAGGCCGAGTACGAGCGCGGCCTCGGTTACGCCGGCACTGTCATCGGCGGGGCGATCGCCGGCGGCGCGCTGCTCAGCGGTGGTCTCATCGCGCTCGGCCCGATCGGGCCGGTCAGCGCGCTCACGGTGCCCGTGTTGGCCGCCATCGTCGCGCAGGCGGCGGCGCTCGTCGCGCTGGTCGTGCTGCTGGTCGAGGAGCGGCCGGCCACCGGGTTCGCGGCGCTGCGGGCCTCGGTGGTCCAGGCGCCCCGGATGATCGGCCAGGCCGTCGGGCTGCTGCGTCGCTCCCGGGTGCTGCTGGCGTTGGTGGCCGTCGAGCTGTTCTGGGGCTTCGGCATGGTCACCTTCGAGTCACTGCTGCCGGTCCGGCTCGCCGAGGTCATCGGCGACCCGGAACGCGCGGCGGCGCTGCTCGGACCGGCGAACTCAGCCGCCTGGCTCGCCTCGGCGGCCGGCGCGGCACTGACTCCACTGCTGCTGCGCTGGTTCGGCGCCGCGCCGGGTGCGGCCATGCTGCGCATCCTCCAGGGCGTGACGGTGGTCGGGATGGGGTTGTTCGCGGGGCCGGTCGGCGTGCTGGTGGCGTATCTGGCCTGCTACGCCGTGCACGGCGCGTCCAACCCGCTGCACAGTGGGTTGCTGCACCGGCAGGTCGACGGCCCGTACCGGACCAGCGTGCTCTCGCTGAACTCGATGATGGCGGCACCGGCCGGCGCGCTCGGCGGGGTGGTCCTGACCGCGATCGCCGCCGCTGCCAGCGTGAGCACCGCGATGGTGGTCGGCGCTGTGGTGCTGGCCGTCGCCGCACCGCTCTACCTGCCCGCCTGGCTGGCCGGGCGTCGGGCCGCCCCGGCTGTGGAGCCGACAGCGGTTCCGGTTCCCGCCGCCGACCGCTGAGGAAGGGGGCCCCTTGTCCGCGAGGGGCCCCCTTACTGCCGTCAGGCGAGGCGGATCGAGCTGAGCGGAAGAGTGTTGGTGTAGCCGAGGCGACGGTAGAGCCGCGCCGCGCCGACATTGTGCGTGTAGACGCCGAGCCCCACTGTGTCGTGGCGCCCCAGCAGCGCCCGGGTCATCCCGGCGGTCAGGGACGCGCCCAGCCCTCGACCTCGTTGGTCGGGGGCGACGGTCAGGCCGGCGAGGAAGCCGATGTCACCCTGGCTGCGGTCCGCGCCGCACGCCACCAACCGGTCGCCGGCCCGGATGCCGTACCAGTCCACCACCCGTGGGTCTCCCGGGCGGGAGGTGCTGCTGGGGAACGACTGTTCGACCAGCGCCGCCAGCGCCGGCTGGTCGGCGTCGGTGAGGCGTACCACCGACTGCTCGTCCGGCTGCGTCGGCGGCGACGCGTCGGTCCAGTGGAAGTCCCAGTCGCTGTGCTCGGCCACCGCCAACCGGTCGGCCAGCAGAGCGCGATCGTGTCGCGGCAGGTGCAGCCGTTGTCCGGGCTGGAGCAACCCGTCGGCGGCGAGCGCGACACAGATCTCCAGCGCCGGTTCGGCCGGGCCGATCGCGCAGCCGACCGGTCCGTGCTCGGGCGGGACCAGCCACAGCACGGCGCCATCGCGCCGGTACGCGCGGGCCGGCACGGCCCCCCGGAGCGCGTGCCGGGCGAACGGGTGATGGCCGACGGCGGCCAGGATGGCGCTCCGGTCCTGGAGCCCCCGGTCGTCGATGATCATGCGGTTCAGCCTAGGAGGCCGGGGGTGGAACGTCCGCGCCGGGCCGGCGCGGGGTAGCCACCTCCACCGTGGAGATTGGCGAGTCGACCGATTGGGTACATCACGCGCCGACCTACTGGGAACCCCCACCGGAGGACCGACATGCTCGCCATTCTCGCGGCCATCGTCTTTGGCTTTGCCCTGCTGCTCGACCTGCTCGACACCAACTTCGGCGCACCCGACCTGTTCAACTGGAACACCCTGGTGCTCATCGGACTACTCCTGCTCTCGCTCTACCTGGCCGGCGTGGGCAGCGGCCCGCGCGGCGGTGGCGGCGGTGGCGGTGGCCGCTGGTACCGGGGTCGTCGCCCCGGGCGTGGCTGACCGGAACCGATCACTGGCAGCGGGCCCACGGCGCGATTCCGGCGTCGTGGGCCCGGCCCGGTACTGTCTTCGTGATGGAGTCCGACGCCCTCTTCTCCCTCGGTGAACCGACCGGGTCGCGCAGCGCGCCCGACGGTCCCGCCGGTGTCGACGGCTTCACCGCGGTGGCCGACGATTCGCCCCTGCCGGTCCGGATGCGCCCGGTCACCCTCGACGAGTTGGTCGGGCAGGAGCACCTGCTCGCTCCCGGTGCACCGCTGCGGCAACTGGTCTCCGGCGGGGCGCCGATGTCGGTGATCCTCTGGGGTCCGCCGGGCAGCGGCAAGACCACCATCGCGCACCTGGTGGCCGGGGCCACCGACCGCCGCTTCGTGGCCATGTCGGCGCTCTCCGCCGGGGTGAAGGACGTCCGGGCGGTGATCGAGACGGCCCGCCGCCAGCGCCGTTCCGGCGGCCCGCAGACAGTGCTCTTCATCGACGAGGTGCACCGGTTCAGCAAGACCCAACAGGATTCGCTGCTCGCCGCCGTCGAGGACCGCACTGTCACCCTCCTGGCGGCGACCACCGAGAACCCGTACTTCTCGGTCATCTCACCGTTGCTGTCGCGGTGCGTGCTGCTCACCCTGCAACCGTTGGACGACGAGGCGGTGCGGGGCCTGCTGCGCCGCGCGGTCGCCGACAAGCGCGGCCTGGACGGTGCGCTGACCCTCACCACCGAGGCCGAGGACCACCTGGTCCGGCTGGCCGCCGGTGACGTCCGCAAGGCCCTCACCGCCCTGGAGGCGGCGGCGGCCTCCGCCACGGCCCTCGGCGGCGGGCGGATCGACCTGGCCACCGCCGAGCAGGCGGTCGACGTGGCGGCGGTGCGCTACGACCGCGACGGCGACGCCCACTACGACGTGGTCAGCGCCTTCATCAAGAGCATGCGCGGCTCGGACGTGGACGCCGCGGTGCACTGGCTGGCCCGCATGCTGGTCGCCGGTGAGGACGCCCGCTTCATCGCCCGTCGCCTGGTCATCTTCGCCAGCGAGGACGTGGGCATGGCCGACCCGACCGCGTTGAGCGTCGCCACCGCCGCCGCGCACGCTGTCGAGTACGTGGGCCTGCCCGAAGCGCAGCTCAACCTGGCCCAGGCGGTGATCCACCTGGCCACCGCGCCGAAGTCGAACTCGGCCACCACCGCCATCGGCGCCGCGATCGCCGACGTCCGGGCCGGTCGCGGTGGCCCGGTGCCCCGAGGGCTGCGCGACGCGCACTACGCCGGTGCGCGTGGGTTGGGCCACGGGACCGGCTACCGCTACCCGCACGACGACCAGCGCGGCGTGGTCACCCAGCAGTACGTTCCGGACGACCTGGTGGGCACCGACTACTACCAGCCCAGCCCACACGGCGCGGAGCGGTCGGTGGCCGGCCGGCTGCCGCTGCTGCGCCGGATCGTGCGTGGTCTGCCGGCCCCGGCCGCGCGGCCGACGCCGGCATCCGAGCCGTCCGTAACGGCGCAGAACGCGCCAGCGCTATCCCCGGGGGTCGCCCGTCCGACGACGGACACGGGTGCCCCCGGCATGATGCAGGACAGCGGCACCGACGCCGCAGGAGAGGGTCAACAGTGAGATCGCGTGGTGGGGACCGCCCGGACGAGGGCCCGGACGAGCGGCGCGATCCGCGTGCCAAGACCCGCCGTTGGGGTCGTGGCCGGGCGGCCGAGCCGGAGCCGGAGGAGCCGGTCGCCGGCGAGGAGTTCGGCTGGATCGACGACCTGCGCTCGGCCAAGCAGCAACGCACCGAGCTGGGCCCGGACGGCGCACCGGCGGAGCCGAACCGCCCCCGGGGCGGCATGCCGCCCGCAGACCCGGCCGGGCCGCCGGCCCAGGCCGCCCCGCGTACGCCGGCAGAGCCGCCCGGTGCGCGCGGCGGTGGGCCGGAGGCCTCGGCGCCGCCGACCCCGCGTCAGGGTGAGCCGGGCGTCGCCGCCCGTCGACCGGTCGACGGCCCCTGGCCGGGGGAGACGCCGCCAGCGGGCCGCCGCCCGGATGACCGGCCATCCGCCCCGGTCCCCGGCGCACCCGGGCAGCCACCGCGCCGAGGCGTGCAGCCGGTGCCGGGCGCCCGCGCCGCCGTACCGCCGTCTCCACCCACCGCCCGCCCGGGCGGGGGTGACCCGACCGGCCCGCAGGGGCCTCGCCCGGCGCCCGACGTGCCCGGCGGCCCGGCTCGTTCTCGCGGTGCGGCGGCCCCTCCGGGCCCACCCGTGGGCCCACCGGTCTCCGGCGCGCCGGCCGGTCGTCGTCCGGACGCCGCTGTGGCGCCGGGCCGTCGTCCGGACACCGTCGGGCCCGGCGGACATCCCGACGCGATGCCGCCGCTGCGCCGTCCGGACGCCGGCCCGCCGGTCCGCCGACCCGGCCCGGAGCAGCCGGTCGAACCTGGCCGTGCCCGGCCGACCGCCGACGGCATGCCCGCCGGTCGACGTGCCGCCGGCCCGACACCCGACCCGGCGCGGGCCGCCGGAGCACCCACCGCCGGCGGGCCGACCCGCTTCGACGGCGCGCCGGCTGGCGCGGTGCCGCCGACCGTGGACGGCCCGCGGCCCGACCCCGCCGTCGATCGTGGGCCGCGCGCCGCCCGGCGTCGTCCGGGCCCGGGCGACCCCGGCGCCCCCGAGCCCGTCGAACGGCCCGCCGCCGAACGTCCCCGTCCGGCAGCCGGCGGGCGTCGCCGCGCCGCGGAACCCGACGAGCCAGCGGTGCCCCGCTCGGGCAACGCGCCACCGGTGCCCCGTGCGGGCGAGGCGCCACCGGTGCCCCGCTCCGGAAACGCGCCGCCCGTGCCCCGTGCGGGCGAGGCGCCGCCCGGGCCCCGCTCGGGCAGCGCGTCGTCGATGCCCGAGGCGCCCGGCGCACACAGCGGCGCCCATCCCACCGTGAGCCCCGCCGACGGCACCGGTCGGCGTCGGGTCGTCTCCGACGAACCGGAACGCCGAACGCCACCCGGTGGCGAACCCCGCGTGGACCGGCCGGAGCGGCCGGCGGACTGGCTGCGCCAGGCCGGCCGGCTGCCGCACACCGACCCGGGCCTGCCGGTGGTCAACCGCCGCGAGGGCAGCCCGCCGGCCGGAAGTCGCCGTCCGGCGTCGCCCACCGGGCCGGGAGAGCACGCCGACCAGGCGTCCGGTCGCCTCGCCGTGCCGGACCCGGCCGCCGACCGCACCGCCGCTCGCCGGCCCGCCGGCCCGCCGGTCGACCCGGGCGCCGACGCACCGACCGGTCGTCGCGCCGTCCGGCCCGATCCGCTGGGGTCCACCGGAGAGCAGGCGTCGCCCTATCCGCCGGCCCCCGGCGAGCGGACCGCCCGTGGTCGGGGCGCCGCGGCCGTACCCACTCCCGACCCCACCGTCCGGCGTGGCCGGGCCGCGGCGGGGCCCGGTCCGGACGCACCGCCCACGGCGGACCCGACCGGCCGCCGACGTCGTCCGGCAGTCGAGCCCGGCCCCGACGGTACGGCCGGTCCCGGTCGACCCGGGCCGGCCAACGACACCGGCGAGGACCCCTACGGCGGTGGGCGACCCGCCCCCGGCGTCGGTCCCGCCGCTCGGGGCGCCGCCCGCTCCACCCCACCCGGCCGGGCGAGGCCCATCCCCGGCGACGCGCCGGCACCCGGCAGCGGGCGTCGGGGCGTTGACGGCCCAGCGCGCCCCGGCCCGGGTGTCGAGGCGGCCCCCCGGGACGCGACCCGTCCGGACGGTCCGGCCCGTGCGGCGGTGCCGCCGGGCGTGGATGGTCCGCCACGGTCACGTCCCGACGGTCCTGCTCGCGCGGCGGTGCCGCCGGGCGTGGACGGTCCGCCACGCTCACGTCCCGACGGTCCGGCTCGCGCCGCCGTCCGTCCCCCCGGTGTGCAGCCGCCCACCGACGAGCGGACCACCGGTGAGCCGGGGCCGGCGGGTCCGGCCCGTGGCGGTGCGTCGGTGGGCCGACCCGCGCCGGCCGACCGTGCCGCCGGGCGGGCCCTGCCCCCGCATCGGGAGCCCGGCCGTGCCGAGCCGAGCGGTGTCGCGCCGGTGCCGCCGCCCGGACGTGCCGGTGAGCCCGTCGGCGTGGCGCGCGCCGCCGTGGTGGTGCCCTCCGCGTCCGGTCCGGTCGACCGGCCGGCGCCGGAGCCCACCGACGGACCGGCGCTGCGCGCGGCCGGCCAGGACGTGCCGGACGACGACGCCGCGCCGGGTGCCCGTTCCGAGGAACGCCGGCAGACCCGGGAACGACGCCGCCTCCGCGCGGCGGTGTTGGTGCTGGTCAGTGTCGTGCTGCTCGGCGCGGTGCCGCTCTTCTTCGGCCTCCGGACGCTGAGCCGTGACCCGGTCTTCGACAACCTGGACCAGCTCAACGTGCCCGGTTGGGCGGCCGCGAAGACCGTCGACGACGTCAGCGGCAGCCGGTGGTGCCTGATCGACTGCCGGTTGCGGGAGCGGACCGTGACCTCGGAGAAGGCGCCCGAGGAGACCGCGCGGGTCTACGAGGACGCGCTGCGTGCGGACGGGTGGCGGCCGTGGAAGGTGAGCCGCTGCCCGGAGCAGCAGACGAAGGGCAGCTACACCTGCTGGCGTCGCGACGAGCTGACCCTCGACCTGTGGGTCCGCGAGCCGACCTGCGTGCCACCGCCGGTGGACGGCGAGCCGGCAGTCGTGCCGTCCGGTGACCCGTCGGCCGCTGCGACCGAGTGCACCGGCTCGTTGGTGTCGGTGAAGGTGCGCAATGCGATCGACGACGAGCGGACCAGGCCGCAGCCGACCACCGACCCGTCACTGACCGGTGAGGATCCGTTCCCCACTGTCAGTGCGGATCCGCTGGGCGAGCTGACACCCTCACCGTCCTGAGCCGGTCTCCATCACGGACGGTAGGGTCTGGGGCTGGCGGGCACGCCCGCCGTCGGTCAACGCCGACGGCTCGGCGGCCGGCCCGGGTGTCATGGTGGTGCGTTCCGAGGACGTCGGGTCCTGCGGAACTCTGCATGAGGAGGACAGGCATGGGCGACATTGGAGCGATCGCGGCGCTGATCGCGGCATCCGCGTTCGCGGTGCTGGTGCTCATCCTGACGCTGCCCATCCTGCGGCTGCGGCACACGGTTGACGCCACCACCCGCATGATCAACGACCTCAATGATCGGACGGCGCCGCTGCTCGGCGACGTGAACACCACTGTGAAGAACGTCAACACCGCGCTGGAGCAGGTGCAGACCTCGCTCGACGGGGTGAACCTGCAGTTGGCGAAGGTCGACACCATGACCAGCCACGCGCAGAACGTCACCGCCAACGTCGCCAACCTGGCCACCGTCGTCTCCGCCGCGGCTGCCAACCCGTTGGTCAAGGTGGCCGCGTTCGGCTACGGCGTGCGGAAGGCCGCCGCCGGCCGCCGGCACGCCGAGACCGAGCGCCAGGTGCGCGACACCATCAAGCAGCAGCGACGGGCCGCGCGACGCGGCAACAGCTGACCGGCCGGACCAGGGGGTAGCGGGACATGAAGCGCTTGTTCTGGCTCGGCGTCGGAGTGGCCGTCGGCGTGATCGTGGTACGTCGGGCGACCCGGACCGCGCAGGCGTACACGCCGGCCGGCATCGCCAGCTCGCTGACGGAATCCGCTGGCGGCCTCGTTGAGTCGCTGCGTAGTTTCGTGGAGGACGTCCGGGTCGGGATGGCCGAACGCGAGCAGGAGATCCACCAGGCGTTCGCCCAGGGCGAGGCGTTCGACGATCAGTTCGCCGACCTGCGGGAAGACCCGCGGATCGGCGATCGAGAAATCTTTCCGGAGGAACACCAGCGATGAAGACGGCGGAGATCAAGCGGCGGTACCTCGCGCACTTCGAGGCGAATGGCCACACCGTGGTGCCGTCCGCTCCGCTGCCCGCCATCAGCGACCCGAACCTGCTGTTCGTCAACGCCGGCATGGTGCAGTTCGTCCCGTACTTCCTGGGTCAGCAGACTCCCGCGTACCAGCGGGCGGTCAGCGTGCAGAAGTGCATCCGCACCCCGGACATCGACGAGGTCGGCAAGACCAGCCGGCACGGCACGTTCTTCCAGATGAACGGCAACTTCTCCTTCGGTGACTACTTCAAGGCCGGGGCGATCCCCCTGGCGTGGGAGTTGTCCACGAAGCCGATCGCCGAGGGTGGTTACGGGCTCGATCCGGATCGGATCTGGCCGACGATCTACCTCGACGACGACGAGGCGTACGAGATCTGGCGGTCGGTGGGGGTGCCCGCCGAGCGGATCGTCCGCCGGGGCAAGGCGGACAACTTCTGGTCGATGGGCATCCCCGGGCCGTGCGGCCCGTCGTCGGAGCTGTTCTACGACCGGGGCCCGGAGTACGGCCGTGAGGGCGGGCCGGCGGTCGACGAGGACCGCTACATGGAGTACTGGAATCTCGTCTTCATGCAGTTCGAGCGGGGCCCTGGTACCACCAAGGAGGACTACCCGATCCTGGGTGACCTGCCGGCGAAGAACATCGACACCGGCATGGGCCTGGAGCGGATGGCCTCGATCCTGCAGGGCGTCGACAACCTGTACGAGATCGACGAGGTCCGGCCGATCCTGACCCGGGCGGCGGAGCTGACCGGTAAGCGGTACGGCGCGCACTCCGGGCACGTGGCCAGCGAGTCGCACCCGGACGACGTCCGGCTGCGGGTGATCGCCGATCACGTTCGGACGGCGTTGATGCTGATCGGCGACGGGGTGACCCCGTCGAACGAGGGTCGCGGGTACGTGCTGCGCCGGATCATGCGTCGGGCGATCCGGTCGATCCGGCTGCTCGGCTGGCAGGACCGGGCGCTGCCCGAGCTGCTGCCGGTGGCCCGCGACTGCATGTCCCCGTCGTACCCGGAGCTGGCGACCGACTTCGACCGGATCGCGGATTACGCGTACGCGGAGGAGGAGGCGTTCCTGTCCACCCTGCGGGCGGGGACGACGATCCTGGACACCGCGATCGCGGAGACCCGCACGGCGGGCGGCTCCGCCCTGTCCGGTGCGAAGGCGTTCCAGCTGCACGACACGTACGGCTTCCCGATCGATCTGACCCTGGAGATCGCTGCCGAGCAGGGCCTCACTGTCGATGACGAGGGTTTCCGGCGGCTGATGGCCGACCAGCGGACCCGGGCGAAGGCGGACGCGCAGGCCCGCAAGACGGGGCACGTGGACCTGTCGGCGTACCGTTCGGTGCTCGACGCGGGTGGGCCGGTGACGTTCACCGGGTACAGCGAGGTGTCCCGCGAGTCGACGGTGCGGGCGCTGCTCGGCGCCGACGGCCCGCGCCAGGCGGCGACCGAGGGTGACACCATTGAGTTGGTGCTGGACACCACCCCGTTCTACGCCGAGGGCGGTGGCCAGCAGCCCGACCAGGGCATGATCACGGTCGGTGGCGGGCAGGTCGAGGTGCTCGACGTGCAGCAGCCGGTGCCCGGCCTGATCGTGCACCGGGCCCGGGTGATCCGGGGTGAGGTACGCGCCGGTGAGGCCGGCTTCGCCGAGATCGACACGACCCGGCGGCGGGCGATCTCCCGGTCGCACACCGCCACCCACCTGGTGCACCAGACGATGCGGAACTTCCTCGGTGAGTCGGCCACCCAGGCCGGGTCGCTGAACGCCCCCGGTCGGCTCCGGTTCGACTTCAACACCCCGACGGGGGTGTCGCCGAGCGTCCTGCGTGACGTGGAGCAGCAGGTCAACGAGGTGCTGCTGGCCGACCTGGAGGTGCACGCCTTCATCACCTCGTTGGACGAGGCGCGGCGGATCGGCGCGATGGCGCTGTTCGGCGAGAAGTACGGCGAGGAGGTGCGGGTCGTCGAGGTGGGTGACTACGCCCGGGAGCTGTGCGGCGGCACGCACGTGGCCCGCTCGGCCCAGCTCGGCCTCGTGAAGATCCTCTCCGAGTCGTCGATCGGTTCCGGTGTCCGCCGGGTCGAGGCGCTGGTCGGCATGGACGCGTTCGGTTTCCTGGCCAAGGAGCACCTGCTGGTCTCCCGGTTGGCCGAGCTGTACCGGGTGCCCAACGACCAGGTCGCCGACCGGGTGGAGCAGACCGTCACCCAGCTGCGCGACGCCGAGAAGGAGCTGGAGAAGCTGCGCGCCCAGCTGGTGCTGGGTGGCGCGGCGGCGCTCGCGGCCCAGGCCAAGGACGTGCGCGGGGTCGCGTACGTGGGCACCGAGGCGCCGGAGGGCGCGGCCGGCAACGACGTGCGCACCCTGGCCCAGGAGATCCGCGGCAAGATCGACCCGGCGCGGCCGGCGGTGGTCGCGGTGGCGGCCCGGTCGAACGGCAAGGCGTCCCTGGTGGTGGCGGTCAACGCGGCGGCGCGCGGTCGGGGCCTCGCGGCGTCGGATCTGGTGAAGGCGGCGTTCTCGGGGCGCGGCGGTGGCAGTCCGGACCTGGCGCAGGGCGGCGGTCTGCCCGCGGCCGAGGCGCCGAACCTGCTGCTCACCGTCGAGAAGGCGATCACCGAGGCGTGATCAATCATTACTGTGGGTCAGGGCGGGCCATCTGGTCCGCCCTGGTTCGTACCTGGCCGGTGGTGACCGTCGGTGGCTGAGCTGACGCGTGGGGTGCGGATCGGCGTGGATGTCGGTCAGGTGCGGGTGGGTGTCTCCCGCTCGGACCCGGACGGGATCCTGGCGACGCCGCTGGTCACCCTGGCCCGTGACCTCACGGCGGCGCCGGACGCGGTGCCGAGCGACCTCGCCGAGCTGGCCGCGTTGGTGGCCGAGCACGAGGCGGTGGGGGTTGTCGTCGGCCTTCCGGTCAACCTCGCCGGCAAGCACGGCCCTGCGGCCGCCCACGTGAAGGCGTACGCTGACCGACTGGTCGATGTGATAGCGCCTGTCCCGGTAACGCTCACTGACGAGAGGATGTCGACCGTGGTCGCTTCTCGTAGGCTTGCCGAGCGTGGCGTCCGAGGTAAACGTCAACGTGCGGTTGTCGATCAGGCGGCCGCGGTGGAGATCCTGCAGAGCTGGCTGGACGCGCAGCGGAGGCGGACGTAATGATCGACGATCTGGACCTTGGGTTCGACGAGCCGGAGCGGGGGGAGAAGGGTCGGCACCGGCGCGGCTTCCGCAAGCGCAAGAGCGGGTCCGGCGGCGGCCGGGGCAAGACATTCCTGGCACTGCTGATGGCCCTGGTCCTGCTGGGCGCGATCGGCGGCGGCGCGTTCTACGGCTTCGACCGGATCCAGAACTACTTCGTCACCCCCGACTACGACGGCAGCGGGGCCGGTGAGATCACCGTCGAGATCAAGAACGGCGCGCTGCTCGCCGACATGGCCGACGCCCTGGTGGCGGCCGATGTGGTGAAGAGCCAGAAGGCCTTCATCGAGGCGGCCGAGGCCGAGTCGCGCAGCAAGAACATCCAGCCGGGCACGTACAAGCTGCGCAAGCAGATGAGCGGTGAGAACGCCGTCGCCGCGATGCTGGACCTGAAGAACAAGATCGTCAACGGGCTGACGATCCCCGAGGGCCGCACGAGCTTCAACATCTACAAGCTGCTCTCCGAGAAGACCAAGATCCCGGTCAAGGACTTCCAGGCCGCCGCGAAGGACCCGGAGGCGCTCGGCGTCCCGGACTGGTGGTTCAAGCGCGACGACGGTAAGAAGATCGTCAAGTCCGTCGAGGGCTTCCTCTTCCCGGACACCTACGAGATTCCGCCGAAGTCCACCGCGGAGAGCATCCTCAAGCTGATGGTGAATCGCTTCCTCTCCGTCACCGGGGAGATGAAGTTCGCCGACCAGGTGCAGGAGAAGCGCAAGGTCAGCCCGTACGAGGCACTGATCGTGGCCTCACTGGCCCAGGCCGAGGCGGGCAACAAGGACGACCTGGGCAAGGTAGCCCGGGTGGCCTACAACCGGGCGTACGGCGAGTTCAACTGCAACTGCCTGGAGATGGACGTCACCGTCAACTACTACCTGGAGTCGATCGGCAAGCCGACCAAGTCGTCCAAGCAGATGACCGCGGCCGAGCTGGACGACCCGAAGAACCCGTACAACCGCAAGCTGCGGGGCATGATCCCCACCCCGATCAACAACCCCGGCAAGGAGGCCCTGGAAGGGGCGATGAACACGCCGCCGGGCAAGTGGCTCTACTTCGTGGCCATCGACAAGGAGGGCCACTCCGAGTTCGCCGAGACGTACGAGCAGCACCAGCGCAACGAGGCCAAGGCCCGGGAGGCCGGGATCATCTGATGGCGCTCAGGCGGCGGGCGGCGGTGCTCGGCAAACCGATCGCGCACTCCCTCTCCCCGGTGATTCACAACGCCGGCTACGCGGCGGCGGGACTGACCGGGTGGTCGTACACCCGGATCGAGTGCGCGGCGGCGGAGCTGCCGAATCTGGTCGTCGGCCTGGGCCCGGAGTGGGCCGGGTTGTCGGTGACCATGCCGGGCAAGGAGGCGGCGCTCGCGGTGGCCGACGCCGCCTCGCCGGTCGCCGCCGCCGTCGGCGCGGCCAACACGTTGGTACGCCG
This sequence comes from Micromonospora sp. SD19, assembly GCF_054462275.1. NCBI lineage: Bacteria > Bacillati > Actinomycetota > Actinomycetes > Micromonosporales > Micromonosporaceae > Micromonospora > Micromonospora sp. SD19. Next base: position 90,616 of record NZ_JBTLMN010000006.1, on the reverse strand, counting down.
TCCGGACGGCTCCTGGTACGCGGACAACACCGACGTCGCCGGCATGGTGCACGTCCTCACCGACGCCGGGGTGAGTGCCGGTGCCGCCGTGACGGTGCTCGGTGCCGGTGGGACGGCCCGCGCCGCGCTCGCCGCCGCCGCGCAGCTGGCCTGCTCGGCGGTGACGGTGGTGGCCCGCCGACCGGAGGCGGTCGACGAGCTACGGCCGGTGGCCGACGCCGTGGGTGTCACGCTGACGCCCGCCCCATGGGCCGATGCGCCCCGGCACCTCTCGACCGCCGACGTGGTCGTCTCCACAGTGCCGAAGGGCGTCGCCGACCCGCTGGCCGGCGCGGTGGCCTGGCGGCCGGGCACTGTGCTCTTCGACGCGCTCTACGACCCGTGGCCGACGCCGCTGGCGACCGCCGCCGACGCGGCCGGCTGCCGGATCGTCTCGGGCCTGGATCTGTTGCTGGCCCAGGCGGTCGGGCAGTTCGAGCAGTTCACCGGCGTGGTCGCGCCGAGGGCGGCGATGGCCGCCGCGCTGGCGGCGGCTCGCGCCGGCTGAAGCGTCCACACCTTAGCTGACGGTTAAGACGCGCTTACGGAAAACTGTCCTACCTGCGACCTGTGCTGGTCATCGATACGCTGCTCACCGTTATGGACGCAGACACAGGGAGTTTCCTTGACCAGGCACGGACTGCACCGCATCACCCGGTTCCGTTCCGGACCCCGGCGTAAGGCGATTGCCATCGGCGTGGTCGGCGGTTCGGTGGTGGCCGGCATCGTGGCGACCATGATGCCGCTGCTGGCCAGCGACGACCTGTCGATCCGGGCGGCGGCGGACACCACCGCGACCGCGGTGACGCAGGACGGTGACAACGCGGCCAAGACGACCCTCGCGACCTGCGCGACGCGCTGCGACGGCAACCCGCGCGGTGGCCGCGAGGCGGTCATCGAGTTCGCGGTGACCACCGTGCCGGCCGCCGCGGTCAACGTCCGGGCGACGCTGCGGATGCACGCCTGGCAGCAGTTCGCCGCCACGGTGACGGCGCACGCGTCGCCGTTGAGTGCCCGCGAGTCGCGGCCTCCGCTGACGCCGGCCGGCGCCGCGCTGGACAGCGTGACCAGCGTGTCCAAGGGCGTCAACGAGTGGGACGTCTCCAAGCTGGTCACCGGCAACGGCACCTGGACGGTCTCGCTGGCGCAGAGCGGCCTGGAGAGCCGGATCTACTGGGCGTCGGTCGAGAACCGCAACCCGGACCTGCGACCCAGCCTGGTGATCAGCTACGACCTCGGGTCCCGGCCGTCGCCGGTGACGACCACCCGGCCGGCGCCGCCGCCGGCGCCGAGCGTGTCACCGACCACCGCCGCGCCGAAGCCGTCGCCGACCGTCGCCCCGACCCGGACGGCGACCCCGAGCCCCACCGGCACCCTGCCGGCCGGCAAGTGTGGGTCCGTCTCGGACAAGCTCGTCCCGTCCTGTGGCGCCTGGTGGGGCATGTACTCGCCGGCCGGAGCGGCCGGCGGCTGGGACCACGGCAAGGCCGTCGCGGACGTGGAGGCGCAGGTCGGGCGCAAGTTCGACATCGTGCACCGCTACCACGACTTCTCCAACTCGGGCAGCAACGGCGCCTTCCCCGACGTGTACGAACAGCAGCAGATGCGCGAAGGCCGTCTGATGTTCTTCGCCTGGGAGTCCCGCGACTTCTCCGCCGGCACGACCCTCAAGTGGTCCGATGTCTACGGAGGCAAGCAGGACGCGACGATCGACGCGGTCGCCGGCCGGATCCGGGCCGCCGGCGTACCGGTGTTCATCGGCTTCGACCACGAGCCGGAGGACGAGCCGAACAAGGGCAGCGACGCCGACTTCGTACGGGCCTGGCGCTACGTCCACGAGCGGTTCGCCAGCGCCGGCGCGACCAACGCGGTCTGGGTCTGGACGATGATGGGCTGGTCGGGGCACTACTCCCGGTACGCCGGCCTGTACCCCGGTGACCGGTACGTCGACTGGGTCGCCTACGACCCGTACAACTTCCACGTCTGCAACGGCAGCACGGTGTGGAAGAGCCCGAGCACGACGATCGGTGGCTTCTACCGTTGGCTGGACGACAACGGCATCGGCGCCGGCAAGCCCCGGATGCTCGCCGAGTTCGGCACCAACTTCAACTCCGCCGACCCGGGCGCCAAGCAGCGCTGGTTCCAGGAGTTCCCAGCGGCGCTGAAAGCGCACCCGAAGATCAAGGCGGCCATCTACTTCAACTCGGCCGGTATGACCAGCCGCACGTCGACCTGTGACATGACGATGAACCACGACGCCGCGGCGGTGGCGGGCTTCACGCAGGCCGGCAAGGACTCCTACCTGCGGCAACCCACCGGAGGTAGCCGCTGACGACCCGAATGAACTGACCGGACGGCGTTCGCCGGGGGGTCGCGCAACCGATCCTCCGGCGTTCTGTCGGCTTGCGGATTCATGCACCGCCCAATCGGCGGATTTTGTTAACCAGGCTGGACGAGGCACGCTACCTCGGGTTCTCATCCAATCTGGAGGCGCAGCGTGCCCATACTTCCGCACTTGTGGCGTTCCGCAGGACGACGTCGTACTCGGGCGGGGATGGTCGCGTTGGCGATCATCGCCGCAGCTCTGGGCGTGCCCACCACCGCGTCGGCCGCTGTGGTGCCGGCCCCGACGACGGCGACGCTGGTGTCGGCGAACCCCGCCGACGCGACCCCGCACGCCCGGGACGGTGAAACCCGCGCCTTCGCGCAGGTGGGCAACACGGTCTTCGTCGGCGGCAGCTTCACCCAGCTCCGGCAGACCGCCAGTTCCGCGTGGATCACGCAGCGTTACCTCTTCGCGTACGACCGGACCACCGGCACCATGTCGACCACCTTCCTTCCGGTGCTCGACGGCGCGGTCAACACCCTCATCGCCGGCCCCGGCGGCACGCTGATCGTCGGCGGCGCCTTCAAGAACGTCAACGGCGTCTCCCGCAAGAACCTGGTGGCGCTCAACCCGTCGACCGGCGCGATCATCGACAGCTGGGTCGGGCGTTCCGACGGTGGCACGGTCCGCGACCTGGCGCTGTCCGGCAACTGGCTGTACGTGGCCGGTGCGTTCAACTGGCTCAACGGCACCGCGCACGTGGGTCTCGGCCGGCTCAACGCGACCACCGGCGCGATCGACCCGAGCTTCAGCATCGACGCCACGGTGGGGCGGCACAGCACCACGTCGTACGTCTGGGCCATCGACGTCGCGCCGGACGGCGACACCCTGGTCGTCGGCGGCAACTTCACGCTCGTCAACGGCCTGCCGCGCAACCAGATGGCGTTGGTGGACGTCTCCGGGACGCCCGCGGTGCTGGACTGGAGCACCGAGAAGTTCGTCGCGCCGTGCGCCTCGCCGGCGACCTTCGTGCACTACGTGCAGGACGTGAAGTTCGGTGGCGACGGCAGTTGGTTCGTGGTCGGCACCAACGGCGGCGCGGGCTGGCCGTCCGCCTACTGCGACGCCCTGGTCCGCTTCGAGACCGCCGCGCGGGGCAGTGGCCAGCTCGCCACCTGGGTCGACTTCACCGGCAACGACACCATCACCTCGGTGGAGGTGGCGGACAACATCATCTACCTGGGCGGGCACTTCCGCTGGCTGAACAACCCGAACGCCAGCGACAACGCCGGCAACGGGGCGATCGACCGGCTCGGCATCGCCGCCGTCACTCCGGCGACCGGCATGCCGGTGAACTGGAACCCGCGCCGCAGTGGCAGCGCGTCGATGCCCGCCGGCACCACCGCGTGGGGTTCGTCGGTACCGGTGCTGTGGCGTGGTTCGGACGGCCTCTACTTCGGGCACAACTCCGACGGCATGGGCGACGAGTACCACGGCCGGCTGGGCATGTTCCCGCTGGCCGGCGGGCGCACGATCGCCCCGAAGAACCCCCCGTCGGCCACCAGTGGCAACCTCTACCTGAGCACCGCCCCGGGCACTGTGGCGAAGGTGCCGTTCGACGGCACCGCGCTGGGCACCGCGACCACTGTCAGCCAGCCCGCGTACACGGCGGCCGGTGCGACGTGGCGGGTCGACGACCGGATCTACTGGTCGCACACGGTGGCCGGCACGCCCACCGGTAGCCGGATCGACGTCTCGCTCTTCAACGGCGGCGCGATCGGCTCGCCGTGGGAGGCGTCCGGCTACAACGACTGGTACAACCCGGCGTTGCTCACCGGTGCCTTCTTCCTCGACGGCAGGCTCTACTACACCCGTACCGGGGCGAACAGTCTCTTCTACCGCTACTTCGAGATCGACGGTAACTACCTCGGCGCCACCGAGTTCACACTGCCGAGCACCGGGCAGAACTGGTCCGGTGTGCGGGGGATGGCCTGGGTGAACGGCCGGATCGTCTACGGGGCCACCGATGGCAACCTGCGCAGTGTGGCGTTCGATCCGACGGCCGCGCCGGCCGCTGTGGTCAGCGGTGCCACCGGGTTCGTGGTCAGCACCGCGACGCCCGAGTTGTCCTGGTCTACCCCATCGACGTTCTTCTCCGTAGAGTAAGGGTCAACCGTTCGTAACGGAGGATCGGTAGATTGTTCACGTAGGGCCGGTGGCGGCTACCGCCGCCACCGGCCCCGCGACGTGGGGGAGGGTCGTTGCTCGGCGCCGCTGGCATCCGAACGAGACGCGCGGTGCGTCTGGTCTTCGCGGTCAAACGCGGCTGGTACCGGCTCCGCTACCGGCGGTTGACACTCGGCCGGGACGTGGAGATCCGTGGCCGGATCCGGCTGCGTCGCGGCGTGCGGGTGACCATCGGTGACCGCACCCGCTTGAACAAGCTCGTCCGCTTCGCCGGCCCCGGCGAGGTGCGCGTCGGCGCGGACTGTCTGCTCAACGCCACCTGGATCGGCACCTGGACGTCCGTGACGGTGGGGGACCGGTGCCTCCTGTCGGACTGCGAGCTGCTCGACAACGACTTCCACAACCTGCCTCCCGAACAGCGGCACGCACCGCCGGGCCCGCTCACCCGGGCCCCGATCGTCCTTGAGGACAACGTCTGGGTCGGCGCGCACGCCCTGGTCCTGAAGGGCGTGCGGGTCGGCCGCGACAGCGTCGTCGGCGCGGCGACGGTGGTCCGCACGGACGTACCACCCGGCGTCGTGGTCGTCGGCAATCCTCAACAGACGGTGAAGAAGTTCCATGACTGACGCAGCGCCCGCCCCCTGGCCCACGGACGGCCCGTCCTCCGGTACCTCCCGGGCCGTGACACTGACGGACCTGCTGCGGGTGCCGATGCACCGGTTGCGGTTGGTGGCGGCGGTCGCCCTGGTCGGTCTGCTCGCCGCGCTCAGCTACGTGCTGCTGGTGCCGCCGGCGCTGTCCGCGAGCGCGGTGGTCGCGGTCCGACCGGTGGTCACCGACGCCTTCACCCCCAGCGGCGCGGGCGCCGACCGCGCGGTCAACATGAACGTGGAGAGCGGCATCGCCACCGGCACCGAGGTGGTGCAGCGGCTCGCCGAGTCGGCCGGCGGTGACCCGCGCGACATCCGCGACGCGCTCGAGGTCGAGGTGCCCACCGGCGGGCAGATCCTGCGCTTCACCTACCAGGCGCGCGACGCGCACCGGGCGGTGCAGAGCGCCAACATGGCCGCCGAGGCCTACCTGAGCGTGCGCCGGACCATGTACGAGCAGCAGCGCGCCGAGATGCTGCGCTCCTACGACGCCAGCATCACCAAGGTCGTCAGCCAGCAGACCGCGTTGCAGAAGCGGGCGAACACCGCCAAGGACACCGCCGCCGGTGACGCGCTGGTGGCCGAGCTGGCCGGGATCAACAACCAGCTCACCCAGCTCAACGCCGCCCGTACCGAGATCGCGGCCGTCGACGTCAACCCCGGCTGGGTCACCCAGACCGCCGAGAAGGCGCTGGTCACCTCCGCCGGGCACCGGCCGCTCTACCTGGTCGCCGGCCTGCTCGGTGGCGCCCTGGTCGGCATCGTGCTGGCCTACCTCTGGGAGTCGACCGACCGGCGGGTCCGCTCGGTCGCCGACGGCCGGGAGGCCTCCGGCCTGCCGTTGCTCGGCACCGTGCGCCGACCGGCGTTCCGGGGCAGCCCCCGGGCGGTCGACGCCGACGTCCGGTACGTGGCGATGGCGGTCGCCGAGCGCGTCCGGCAGCCCGCCCGGGTGGCGCTGCTCAGCGCCCGGGAGGACGCCACAGCGCTCACCGCCGGGCTCGCGGTGGCGCTCGCCGTCGACGGCCGGGAGGTCTTCGTCGCCGACGACAGCGGCCGGATCGAGCGGCTGCGGGCCAGCGTGCTCGCCGACCGGGGGCGGCTGCCCATCGACCCGTCCCGGCCGCTGGTGCCCAAGCCCCGACCGGCCGGCAGCACACCGGCCGCCGGTGCCACCACTGACAGCGCCCCCGCCCGTCGACCCTCCCCGCACCCGCCCGGCGCCCGCCCGTCCACCGACCCGGACGCCACGCTGACCTTGCCGCGGGTGTCGTCCGCCCGCCCGGAGAACAATCGCGTCGTCGCCCCGGACGAGGTTGCCGTGGGAGTGGGCAGTGTCCGGTTCGGCACCTGGCGACAGGGCGCCGATCACGGTCTGGTCCTGTTCAACGCCCCTCCGGCGGAGTCCGACGAGCGTGGCGTGGCCGTCGCCCGGCAGGGCAGCGCGGTGGTGGTCGTCGAGCGGGACCGCACCCGGCAGAGCGACCTGCGACGCCTCGTGGAGCGGCTGCGCGCCGCCGGCGTCACCCCGCTGGGCTTCGTGCTCACCCGAAACGGCCGGGCCTGAGCGTGTCGGTGACCCGCGCCCCGGCGACCGAACCACCGTCCGGAGGCGCTCCGGAGCAGGCCGCGCCGCTGCCGCCGTCCGCGCCACCGCAGCTGCCGCTCTGGCCGTTGTCGATGATGTTCGGCCTGGTGCCACTGTGGTGGCTGCTCGGCGCGTTCTACCTCGGCTGGCCGCTGCTGGGCGCGCTGCTGTTCGCGTTGCTGCTCACCCGGGGGCGGGTGCCGCTGCCGCCGGCGGCCGGCATCTGGCTGCTCTTCCTCGCCATCGTGGTGGTCAGCGCCACCCAACTGTCGTCGCCCGCCTCGCTGCTCACCTTCGCCCTGCGCCTGGCCTTCTACCTGACCGCGCTGGTGGTCGGCGTCTACGTCTACGCCGCCGCCCGGGAACGCTCCAGCCTGGTGGCGGTGCTCACCCCGCTCTGCACGTTCTGGTTCGGGCTGGTCGCGCTGGGCTGGCTCGGGGTGCTGGTGCCCCGGCTGGCCATGACGACCCCGATGGAGGTGCTGCTGCCCGGCGGGGTGGCCGGCACCCCGTTCATCCAGGACATGGTGCACCTCACCACGGCTGAGTACAGCGCCCGCTCGCTGAACCCGATCTACCGGCCGGCGGCGCCGTTCGCGTACACCAACAACTACGGCAGCGCGTACGCCATGACCCTGCCGTGCGTGGTGGCCTTCGCCATGCTGCGCCCGCGCGGGTTGCTGCGCTGGGCGCTGCTGGCGTCGCTGCCGCTGTCGCTGGCACCGGCGTTCCTCACCCTCAACCGGGCGATGTTCCTCAGCCTCGGCGCCGGGCTGGCGGTGCTCGGGGTGCGGGCCAGCCTGCGCGGCAACGTCCGGGTGGCCGCGTCGATCGTCGGGGTGGTGGTGATCGGCGCGCTGGCCACACTGTTCATTCCCATCACCGAGCTGATCAGCAGACGGGTCGACTCCAGTGACACCAACACCGACCGGCTCTCGCTCTACACCGAGGTGATCCGCCGGGTGCAGGAGTCACCGTGGTTGGGCTACGGCGCTCCGGTGAACGTCGACACCGTGTCGGCGGCCGCGCCGATCGGCACCCAGGGGCAGTTGTGGATGGTGCTGTTCAGCCATGGCGTACCCGCGCTTCTCTGCTTCCTGGCGTGGTTCGTGGCCGCCGCGGTGATCTGCGCGCGGGCGAAATCGGCGGCCGGGCAGTGGTTGGCGGTGGTGCCCGTGGTCTGCCTCGTGCAGATCCCGTTCTACGGCATGGCGAACCAGAACCTGGCGGTCGCGTTCTTCGCCGTCGCCTTCGCGATGGCGTTGACCGAACGCGAACGGCTGACCCGGCTGGTCGGGGCGTCGCCGGCGGCCCCGCGCACCGTGACGGTGCCCGCATGACCGCCGCCACCCGACCACCGGCCGGTGCCGACGAGGGCCGGCCGCCGTCCGGCCCCGGCCAGGACCAGGCCACACCGTCGCCCGCCGGGGATGTCGGCGCGGCCGAGACCCGCCGCAGCGCGCGCAGCGGGGTGGCCGGCCTGCTGGGCGCGGCCACCAGCGGGTTGTTCGGGTTCGTGCTGGCCGTCGTGATCACCCGGGGGTACGGCACGGCCGGCGCGGGCGCGTTCTTCGCCGCGATCGGTGTCGTCACCGTGGCCACCGCGATCTGCACCCTCGGCGCGGAGACCGGTCTGATGTGGGCGCTGCCCCGGCGCACCGCCGGTGTGCGCGGTGACGCGGCCCGGATCCTCCCGGTGGCGCTGATCCCGCCCCTGCTGGCCGGGCTCCTGGTGGCCGGTGTGGGCGTGCTGGCCGCCGACGCGCTCGCGCCCCGGCTGCTGGAGGGCTCCGGCGCGAGCGGCGACACACTGCTCACCGTCACGTTCGCCGCGGTGCCGGTGGTGGTGGCGATGACTTTGCTGCTGGCGGCGCTGCGCTGCGTACGGCCCATCCGGGCGTACGTCGGGGTGCAGTTCCTGCTGCTGCCGGTCGCCCGCCCGGTGCTGGTCGGCGCCGCCGCGCTGGCCGGTGGTGGTCTGCTCGCCGGCATGACCGGCTGGTTGGTGCCGGCGGCGTTGGCGCTGCTGGTCTGCCTCACCCTCGTCGCCGGCCCGCTCGGGCTGGGCCGGGGGGCGACGCTGCGTCCACGCCGCGCCGACTGGTTGACGTTCTGGCGCTTCGCGCTGCCCCGGGCCGCCTCGGCGGCCATCGACGCCGGCAGCATGTGGGTGGGGGTGCTGCTCACCTCGGCGCTGGCCGGGCCGGCGGACGCCGGCGTGTTCGGGGCCGTCGGCCGGTACGTGCTGGCCGGTCAGTTGGCCATGCAGGGGCTGCGGGTGGCGGTGTCCCCGCAGTTGTCCCGACTGCTCGGGCGGGGCGAGCGGGCCGCCGCGGCGGCCGTGCACCGGCAGCTGACCACCTGGGGCCTGGTGTTGTCCTGGCCGGTGTACCTGCTGCTGGCGGTCTTCGCGTTGGCCTTCCTCCAGCTGTTCGGGCCGGAGTTCACCGCCGGGGTGCCGGCGATGACGGTGCTCGCGCTGGCGATGCTGGTCAACACCGGAGTGGGCAACGTGCAGAGCCTGCTGCTGATGGGCGGGCGCAGCGGCCTGCACCTGGTCGCCGCCGTGGCCGGGTTGACGGTGACCGTGTCGCTGGGTCTCTGGCTGATCCCCTTGTACGGCGCGACGGGCGCGGCGGTGGCCTGGGCGGCCGGGATCGCCACCGAGAACCTCACCGCCGCCGGGTTCGCCCGGTCGGTGGTTCGGGAGCCACTGTTCGACGCCGCGATGGTGCGTGCCGCGGTGGCCACCGTCGCCGGTGTGGGCCTGGCCGCCGGCGTCGGCGCACTGGTGGGCGGTCGCGGTCTGCCCGGCCTCGCGGTGGCGCTGGCGGTGCTGCTGGCCGGCTGCGTCGGCATGTTGACGTTGCCCCGGGTACGCGCCGGTATCCGGGGGACCATGAGGCAGATCCGTGGAGGGAACGACGCGGCCGCGGCCGCCGGACCCGCCCCGGCATCGACGAGAGGCAGGTGAGGTCCGTCGTGGTGTCCATGCGTGACCGGGTCAAGCAGTTGGTTCCGACCCAGGTGACCACCCGGGTGAAGGAGTCGCTCGTCGACTACGGCGTTCGCACCAGCGATCGCCGGCCGCTGCCGGACTTCCTGATCATCGGGACCAAACGGGGCGGCACCACCTCGCTGTGGAACTACCTCATCCAGCATCCGCTGGTGCCCCGGCTGTTCCCCGCGTGGAACACCAAGTCGGCGCACTACTTCGAGGAGCACTGGGGTCGCGGCGAAGCCTGGTACCGCTCGCATTTCCCGACCGAGCGGCAACGCGACGCCCTGGCCAAGCGGCACGGTGGGCCGGTCCGGGTCGGTGAGGCCGCCCCGCTGTACATGTTCCACCCGCTCGCCGCGCAGCGGGTCGCCGCGCTGATGCCGACGGTGAAGCTCATCGTGCTGCTGAGGGACCCGGTGGAGCGGGCGTACTCGCACTGGAAGGAACGCCGCACCCACGGCATCGAACCACTGGACTTCGCCGCCGCCCTCGCCGCCGAGCCGGAGCGTACGGCGGGGGAGCGGGAACGGCTGATCGCCGAACCGGAGTCGTTCAGCGAGCCGTACGACTGGTACACGTACCGGGCCCGGGGGCGCTACCTGGAGCACCTGGAGCCGTGGCTGGAGCGCTTCGACCGGCAGCAGATCCTCTTCCTGCCCAGCGAGGACCTGTACCGCGACTCTCGCGCGACCTACCGGCGCACCCTGGACTTCCTCGGTCTGCCGGCGTACGACCTGCCCAACTTCAAGGTCTACAACGATCGACGTTCGGCGCCGTTGGAGCCGACGGTCCGCGCTGAGCTGACCGACTACTACCGGCCGTACAACGACGCGTTGCGCCAGCGGCTCGGGCTGGACCTCGACTGGGCGGACCGGGCGGCGTGACGACCCAGGCGGGCCCGGCCACCGACCCGCGCTCCCGGGGGGACGGCCTGGGTTGGGTGAGCCGCGCGGTCTTCCCGGACGACCGGGTCGGCCTGACCGTGGCGGGCGCCCCGCCGGCCGGTCACCGGGCGGTGGCCCGGTACGCGGTGGTGCCGTCGGTCGACCGGGCCCGGTTCCTGGTGCCGTTGGGCGCGCCCCGGGCCGGGGCGGCGTCCCTGCTGGCGTACAACGCCCTGCGGCCACCGAAGGTGCGCGCGCTGCGGGCGGTGCTCGGCGGGTTGGCCCGGTTGGGTCGGGTGGGGCTCGCGCCCTTCCCGACGTTGACCGTCACGGTGCCGGCCGGGGTGCCCGCCGCGGACCTGCTGCTGAGCGAGCGGCTCTCCGCCGACCTGGGTGACACGCCACTGCTGGCCGCTTTCGGGGTCCGCCCACCCGACCCGAACGGCAAGCCCACCCTGCAGCTCTTCGACGCCGACGGGCGTCCGCGCGGCTACGCGAAGATCGGCTGGAATGACGCGACCCGCGCGCTGGTCAGCGCGGAGGCGGCGGCGCTGCGGGCGTTGCCCGCGGTGGCCGACGTCGCCGACCACCCGACGCCGCCGAGGCTGCTCGCCGAGGTGTCCTGGGCGGGCCAGGTGGTCGCGGTGATCGAGCCGTTGCCTCCCGCGGTTCGCGGTGTGCCGGTGGACGACCCACCACGGATCGCCGCGCTGCTCGCCGTCGCCCGGCGCGGCGGCCCGGCAGGCACCCCTCGTCCGCTGCTCGACTCGGCCTTCCTGCACCGGCTGGGCGATCAGGCCGGCCGGGCCGCGGCGACCGAGCCGGGCGGTGCGCGGGCGGTCGCCGCGGTCTGCGCGCTGGCCCGCCGGCACGGCGACACCAGTGTCGAGTTCGGTCACTGGCACGGCGACTGGGTGCCGTGGAACCTGGGCTGGCACGCCGGCCGGTTGGTCGCCTGGGACTGGGAGCACAGCGGGCCGGACGTGCCGGTCGGTTTCGACCTGGCGCACGACGCGTTCCAGCGCGCGCTCGTGCTGCGGGGGGAGCCGGCGGAGGTCGCCGCGTCGGCCGTCGACGGGTATCTGAGCCGGCACGGTGAGCGGCTCGGTCTCGACGCGGCGCAGCGCCGGCTCGTCGCCGACGCGTACCTGGTGGAGATGTGGTTGCGGACCTGGCGGCTGGCCGACGCGGGCGCGGGCTGGAACGCCGCACTGCATCCCGCACTGTTGGACGTCATCGAGAAAAGACATAGCGGCTGATCGGGAGGAATCGCGGCGGCGCAGGCACGCCGCAGAGTAACGACAAAATCGCAGGTGGTCATGACGATCGATGGACCTCGGACGTTCGGTGCGCCCGCACCACCTGCTGCGGAGATCGTCATCTCGGCCGGTCGCTCTATTCAACGACCGGGGATCGTGTGATCTGCTTCTGCCTGGCGTGAACTGAAATTCCAAGCGAACTTGTGGGGAGTCGCGTGGACACGAACAACGACGACAGTGGGGCACCGGTGCTGCTGCTGGTCGGCTCCAGCGGCGGGCACCTGGCCCAACTACTGGCCTTGCGGCCCTGGTACGAACGGTGGCGGCGCTGCTGGGTCACCTTCGACACCCCGGAGGCGGTGTCGCTGCTGGCCGGCGAGGACCTGGTGCCGGCACACCACCCGACCACCCGCAACGTGCCGAACCTGCTGCGCAACGCGCTGCTGGCCTGGCGTGTGCTGCGGGCGCGGCGGGTCGCCGCCGTGGTCACCACCGGCGCCGGGGTGGCGGTGCCGTTCGTGGTGCTGGCCCGGTTGCGGCGCATCCCGACCGTCTACATCGAGGTGTACGACCGGATCGACACCCCGACGCTCACCGCCCGGCTCTGCCGGCCGTTCCTGTCCGCGATGCTCGTGCAGTGGGACGAGCAGCGCCGGCAGTACCCCGAGGCGACAGTCGTCGGGACGCTGCTGTGACGGGGGAGACGGGCACCGCCTGGCGTCCGCAACCGAGCACCGAGGCGGCCCGCCTGCCGCGCCAGCGCGACAGCTCGGCGGTCGCCCAGCTGCGACTGCTGGTGGCGGTGGGCACCGACAAGCACCAGTTCGACCGGCTCGTGGACTGGCTGGCGCAGTGGCACACGCAGGCCGCCGTCCCGATCGGGCTGACCGTCCAGCACGGGCACACCCGCGCGCCCCAGGTGCCCGGCGCGGTGGCGTTCCTCGGTCACGACGCGTTGCAACAGGCGATGAGCGACGCGCACCTGGTGGTCTGCCACGGTGGCCCGGCGACCATCCTGGAGGCCCGCCGGCACGGCCACCTGCCCATCGTGGTGCCCCGCGACCCGGCTCGCGGTGAGCACGTCGACAACCATCAGCTTCTCTTCGCCCGCCGGCTCGGCGCCGCCGGGCTGGTGGCGCTCTGCGAGACCCGGGAGGCGCTGCACGACGCGCTGACCGCAGGGGTGGCCGACCCATCCCGGTACGCGGTGGCCGCCGACCCGCAGGCACACGAGGCACAACGGGCGGCGGTGGCCCGGGTCGGGCAGATCATCGACGACCTGGTGGCCCGTTCGACCCCGCGCCCACCCCGGTGGCGGGCCTGGTCCCGGCCGCGTCCGGGTACGGAGGAGATTCGATGACCCAGCAGCCGAGCGTCAGCGTCGTGGTGCCCACCCGGGACCGCCCCGAGCTGCTGCGGGCGGCGGTGCGCGCGATCCTGGCGCAGGACTACCCGGGCCCGATCGAGGTCGTGGTGGTGTTCGACCAGTCCGCGCCCGACGAGTCGTTGACAGCGCTGGGCAGCGACCCGACCCGCGTGGTACGCGTGATCAGCAACACCCGTACCGCCGGGTTGGCCGGGGCGCGCAACAGCGGCACCCTCGCGGCCGAGGGTGAGCTGGTCGCGTTCTGCGACGACGACGACGAGTGGCTGCCCGGCAAGCTGGCCGCCCAGGTCGACGCGTTGGCCGGTGATCCGGCCGCCGAGTTCGTCTGCTGCGGCATCCGGGTCACCTATGACGGGCACACCGTCGACCGGGTGCTCGACAAGGACCGGATCACCCTGGACGACCTGTTGCGCGACCGGATGACGGAGCTGCACCCGTCGACCTTCCTGATCCGCGCCACCGCGCTGCGCGACGGGTTCGGGCTGGTCGACGAGGAGATTCCGGGCAGCTACGCGGAGGACTACGAGTTCCTGCTGCGGGCCGCGCGCAGCGCGCCGCTGATCAACCTGCGGACGCCGTCGGTGCTGGTCCGCTGGCACAAGCGCTCGTACTTCGCGCAGCGCTGGGACACCATCTCGGAGGCGTTGCAGTGGTTGCTGCGGCGTTATCCGGAGTTCGCCGGTCAACCGGCCGGCGAAGCCCGGGTGGCAGGGCAGATCGCGTTCGCCCAGGCCGCCGCCGGCGACCGCCGGGGCGCGCTGCGCTGGGCCCGGCGCACCCTGCGCAGCAACCCCCGGGAGCCGCGCGCCTACCTGGCCCTCGCCGTCGCCGGTCGGGTGGTCCGGGCCGACGCGGTGCTACGCACCCTGCACAAGCGCGGTCGGGGGATCTGAGCCGCCGTCGACGGGTGCGGGGCACAGGACGTCCGGCTCAGCGGGCGGCGGCGTCCGCTGGGCGGGACGGTCCGGGGAGCGTGCCGCGCCGGTGGCGGGCCGTGACAGACTGACCGCTGTGTTGCGTTGGCTGACTGCAGGTGAATCGCACGGTCCCGCCCTCGTCGCGATGCTGGAGGGGGTGCCGGCCGGCATCGAGGTGACCACCACCGAGATCGCCGACGAGCTGGCCCGTCGCCGGCTGGGTTACGGCCGGGGTGCCCGGATGTCGTTCGAGCGGGACGAGGTCGAGCTGCTCGGCGGCCTGCGGCACGGCGTCACCCTGGGCAGCCCGGTGGCGATCCGGGTCGGCAACTCCGAGTGGCCGAAGTGGCAGACCGTGATGGCCGCCGACCCGGTCGACCCGGACGAGCTGGCCCGCCAGGCGCGCAACGCCCCGCTGACCCGCCCCCGGCCGGGCCACGCGGACCTGGCCGGCATGCAGAAGTACGGCCACACCGACGCCCGGCCGATCCTGGAGCGCGCCAGCGCCCGGGAGACGGCCGCCCGGGTGGCGGTCGGCACTGTCGCGAAGGCGCTGATCCGGCAGGCGCTCGGCATCGAGATCGTCTCGCACGTCGTCGAGTTGGGCCCGGTGGCCGCGAAGCCGGGGCTGCGCCCCACTCCGTCGGACACCGCCCGGATCGACGCCGACCCGCTGCGCTGCCTCGACCCGGAGGCCAGCGCCCTGATGGTCGCCGAGGTCGACGCCGCGAAGAAGGCCGCCGACACCCTCGGTGGCGTGGTCGAGGTGCTGGCGTACGGGGTGCCGCCGGGGTTGGGCAGCCACGTGCAGTGGGACCGCAAGCTCGACGCCCGGCTGGCCACCGCGCTGATGTCCATTCAGGCGATCAAGGGCGTGGAGATCGGTGACGGCTGGCAGCAGGCCCGATCCCGTGGCTCGGAGGCGCACGACGAGATCATCCCGTCGGCGACCGGCGTGCGCCGGGTCACCGACCGGGCCGGCGGGCTGGAGGGCGGCATCACCACCGGTGAGCCGCTGCGGGTCCGCGCCGCGATGAAGCCGATCTCCTCGCTGAACCGGGCGCTGGCCACCGTGGACGTCGCCACCGGCGAGCCGGCCACCGCCATCAACCAGCGCTCCGACGTGTGCGCGGTGCCCGCCGCGGCGGTGGTCGCCGAGGCGATGGTGGCGCTGGTGCTCGCCGAGGCGGCCACCGAGAAGTTCGGCGGTGACTCGGTCACCGAGATCCGCCGCAACGTGGCCGGTTACCTCGACGCGCTGGTCATCCGCTGATGGCACCGGTGGTCGTGCTGGTCGGCGCGCCCGGTTGCGGCAAGACCACCGTCGGGCGGGCGCTCGCCGCGACGCTCGGCGTGGAGTTCCGGGACACCGACATCGACATCGAGCAGATGGCCGGTAAGCCGATTCCGGAGATCTTCATCGACGAGGGTGAGGCGCACTTCCGTACCCTGGAGCGGGCCGCCGTGGCCGCGGCGCTGGCCGCCGGCACCGGAGTGCTCGCCCTCGGCGGCGGCGCGGTGCTGGCCGAGGAGACCCGGGCCGCGCTGATCGGGCACCGGGTGGTGCACCTCTCGGTCGAGCTGCCCGACGCGGTGAAGCGGGTCGGGCTCGGCGCCGGACGCCCGCTGTTGGCGATCAACCCGCGGGCCACCCTCAAGCACCTGCTGGACCAGCGCCGGCCGCTCTACGCCGAGGTGGCCACCGAGACGGTGATCACCGACGGCCGAACCCCGGCCGAGGTCGTCGCCGAGCTCACCGCCCTGCTCCCGCGCTAACCCCCCCGTCGTCGTCGCCCCCCTCTTGCGCCGATCTTGCACTTTCTGCCCCGGCATAAGGGGCAGTTGCGTCCATGTCGCCAACCGGAAGTGCAAGATCGGCGCAAGAGGGGAGGGGTCTGGGTCAGCTGCGGGCGATCTGGTCGAGGATGTCGGCGAGGGCCTTCGGCTCGCTGAGCATCGGCCAGTGCCCGGTGGGCAACCCGTGCAGCTGGCCGTCGGTCAGCTCGGTGAAGAACGGGTGCTCCTGTCGGATCATCTGCCGCACCACGTCGAGCGGGATGGTGCTGGCGACCAGCGCGGTCGGCACCGAGCGCCCGCCGGTGCGTCGGACCGGGTCGGTGGCGGTCCGCAGCGGCTGCGGGGTGGCCCGGGTGCGCAGCAGCGCGAGCGTCGACTCGTCGAGGCCGGCCAGGTTGGTCGGGTCGGCGGCCGGTTCCCAGGCGGGCGGCGGCAGCAGGTGCCCGGTGCCGATCGCCTCGCGCAGCCGCTGCTGCTCCTCCGGCGGCAGCGTGTCGAACTGCGCCGTGCCGTCCGGCAACGGTCCACTCTCCACATAGACGACCCGGGCGATCCGGTCCGGGACGCGGTCCGCGGCCTGGGCTGCCGGCATCCCGCCGCCGGAGTGCCCGACCAGCAGGACGTCGCGCAGGTCCTCGACCTCGATCAGCCGGACGATGTCGGTGGTGTGCGTGTCCAGGCTGACCTGGGGCCCGGCGAGGTGGTCGCGTTCGGCCAGCCCGGTCAGTGTCATCGGGTGGACCTCGTGCCCCTGCGACCGCAGCGCGGCGGTCACGTCCCGCCACGCCCAGGCGCCCAGCCAGAACCCCGGGACCAGCACGAATGTCGCCATCTGTCGCTCCTTTGCTCGGTTACCGCTAGACCGTACGATCGAATCCGGACAGGATCCGCCCGGTTTGGAGGAGTGTCCCGTGTCACATCCCGCAGGTCGGGTGCTGGCCCTGCTGGAACTGCTGCAGGGCCGGCACCGGTCGACGGCTGCTGACCTCGCCGGCCTGCTCGGTGTGGACGAGCGGACCGTGCGCCGGTATGCGACAACGCTTGTCGAGCTGGGCATCCCCGTCACCGCCGACCGGGGTCGCCACGGCGGCTACCGGCTGCACCCCGGCTACAAGCTGCCGCCGCTGATGCTCACCGACGACGAGGCGGTGGCCGTGCTGCTCGGCCTCGTCGTCGCCGAACGGGTCGGGCTCGCCACCGAGCAGCCCGCCACCGCCAGCGCGCTGGCGAAGATTCGCCGGGTGCTGCCGGCGGCGCTCGCCGACCGGCTCGCTGCCGTCCAGGAGCATCTGGGCTTCACCCTGCGTCGCCCGGAAGCGGAACGCGGACCGGCGTCGGGCACCCTGCTCGCGCTGGCCTCGGCCGCCCGGCACCGGCAGCGGGTGGCGCTGGACTACCGCTCCTGGCGGGGCGAACGATCGCACCGCGAGCTCGACCCGTACGGGTTGGTCTTCCACGCCGGCCGCTGGTACGTCACCGGCCATGATCACCGGCGCGGGGAGGTCCGGACCTTCCGGCTGGACCGGATCGGCGCGGTGACGCCCGGCCTGGCGACGTTCACCGTGCCGGACGGTTTCGAGGCGGTGGCCTTTGTGACCCGGTCGCTGGCCGGGGTGCCGTACCCGCACGAGGTCGAGGTGGTGCTGGAGACCGACCTGGTGGCCGCCCGCCGCCGGATCCCGCCCAGCGTGGCCGAGTTGACCGTCACCACCGACGGGGTGCTGCTGCGGGCCCGGGCGGAGAGCCTGCCCGGGATGGCCGCGCTGCTCGCCGGGCTGGGCTGTCCGTTCACCGTGCGGCGTCCGGACGCGCTGCGCGTCGCGGTGGCCGAGCACGCCCGCCGGTTGGCCGACTGGGCGGCCCGGCCAGCAGGTGGACAGCCGCCGTCGCCGCGCCGCCCACTGGACTAGGCTGCCGGCGATGGACGAGGTGACCCGGATTCCGGTCGGCGGCGAGCGGCCGTACGACGTCTTGGTGGGACGTGACCTGCTGGGCGCGCTGCCTGGCCTGCTGCCCGGCGCGACGCGGGTGGCGGTGCTGCACGCGCCTCCGCTCAAGGCCCTCGCGGACGCGCTCGGCGAGCGGCTGCGCGCCGCCGGCGTCGAGCCGCTGCCGATCGAGGTCCCCGACGCCGAGTCGGGCAAACACATCGACGTGGCCTCCGCCTGCTGGGACCGGCTGGGGGCGGCGGGCTTCACCCGTACCGACGCGGTGGTCGGGGTGGGCGGCGGCGCGGTCACCGACCTGGCCGGCTTCGTCGCGGCCTGCTGGTTGCGGGGGGTGCGCTGGGTGCCGGTGGCGACCTCGCTGCTGGGCATGGTCGACGCCGCGGTGGGCGGGAAGACGGGCATCAACACGGCCGCCGGCAAGAACCTGGTCGGCGCGTTCCACCCGCCGGTCGGGGTGCTGGCCGACCTGGCCACGCTGGACAGCCTGCCCGCTGTCGACCTGGCGGCCGGGTTGGCCGAGGTCGTCAAGTGCGGGTTCATCGCCGACCCGACGATCCTGGATCTCGTCGAGGCCGACCCGGTGGCCGCCACCGACCCGCGTGCGGCGGCGAGCCGGGAGCTGATCGAACGGGCGATCCGGGTCAAGGCCGACGTGGTCGCCGGCGACCTGCGCGAGTCGGGCCTGCGGGAGGTGCTCAACTACGGTCACACCCTGGCCCACGCCATCGAGCAGCACGAGGGCTACCGCTGGCGGCACGGTCACGCCGTCGCCGTCGGTCTGGTGTACGCGGCCACGCTGGCCCGCCTCGCCGGGCGGCTGGACGCGCCGACCGCCGACCGGCACCGGGTCACGTTGACCGCGCTGGGCCTGCCGGTGAGCTACCCGGTCGACGCCTGGCCGCAGCTACTGGCCGCGATGCGGGTGGACAAGAAGACCCGGGGCAGTCGGTTGCGCTTCGTGGTGCTCGACGGGCTGGCCCGCCCGGCGATGCTGGAGGGTCCGGACGACGCGTTGCTGGCGGCGGCGTACCAGGAGGTGGCCAGCCCGTGAGCGCGAGGAGTGAGCCGGGTTTGCGAGCCCCGCAGTCGCGAACGACGGAGGCACGGTGAGGGTCTACGTGCTGAACGGGCCGAACCTGGGCCGGCTGGGCACCCGTGAGCCCGACGTGTACGGCGCGACCACCTACGCCGACCTGGTGGCGCTCTGCGAGACCACCGGTCGGGAGCTGGGGCTGACGGTGACGGTCCGGCAGACCGACGCCGAGCACGAACTGCTCGGCTGGCTGCACACCGCCGCCGACGAGGGCGCCGCGGTGGTGCTCAACCCGGCCGCCTGGTCGCACTACTCGTACGCCGTGCGGGACGCCTGCGCGATGCTGCGCGGGCCGTTGGTGGAGGTGCACATCTCCAACATCCACACCCGTGAGGAGTTCCGGCACCACTCGGTGGTGTCGGCGGTGGCGACCGGTGTGATCTGCGGTTTGGGCATTGACGGCTATCGCCTCGCCCTGCACCATCTGGCCAGCCGCTGAGGGCCCACCGACTGAGCGCTCCGAACGCGGGGCGGTCCGATTCGACGCAGCTTGTAGACTTGCCAGGTCTGTCCGCCAATTGATGATCAAGGCAGGAAATGGCCTCCACCAACGACCTCAAAAACGGCCTGGTACTCAACCTGGATGGCGAGCTGTGGGCCGTCGTCGAGTTCCAGCACGTCAAGCCCGGTAAGGGTGGTGCCTTCGTGCGCACCACGCTGAAGAACGTGCTGTCCGGGAAGGTGGTCGACAAGACCTTCAACGCGGGCACCAAGGTCGAGACCGCGACCGTTGACAAGCGCACGATGCAGTACCTGTACGCCGACGGCGAGGACTTCGTCTTCATGGATCTGGAGACCTTCGACCAGATCACCGTTCCCGGCGGCACCGTCGGCGAGGCAGCCAACTACCTGCTGCCCGAGGCGGAGGCGACCGTCGCCCAGCACGAGGGTGTGCCGCTCTACATCGAGCTGCCCACCAGCGTCGTGCTGGAGGTCACCTACACCGAGCCCGGCCTTCAGGGCGACCGCTCGACCGGCGGCACCAAGCCGGCGACCGTGGAGACCGGCGCCACCGTGCCGGTTCCGCTGTTCATCACCACCGGCGAGAAGATCAAGGTCGACACCCGCGACGGCCGTTACCTCGGCCGCGCCTGATGGCTGAGGGTGCCAAGCAGCAGATGCCGGCGCGCCGCAAGGCGCGCAAGCGGGCGCTGGATGTCCTCTACGAGGCCGACCTTCGGGACAAACCTCCGGTGGAGGTGCTCGCCGGCTACGTGCAGCGGATCGAGCAGCCCCGGCCGGAGCATCTGGGCTACGCGGTGGGCCTGGTTGAGGGCGTCGCCGAGCACCTCAACCGGATCGACGAGCTGATCGCCAGCTACGCCGAGGGTTGGACGCTGGAGCGGATGCCGGTCGTCGACCGCAATCTGGCCCGGATCGCCGTCTACGAGTTGCTCTACGTCGACGAGATCGACGACGCGGTGGCGATCAGCGAGGCCGTGGAACTGGCCCGGCAGATGTCGACCGACGATTCGCCGCGCTTCCTCAACGGGGTGCTCGGCCGGATCGCCGAGTACGCCACCCGCTGAGCGTCGCGCCGACGAACGCCGCAACACGAAGGGGCCCGTGCCATCCGGCACGGGCCCCTTCGGTGCAGCGGTGGATCAGGAGGCGAAGAACGCCCGGGGGTCGGCCACCAGCACGCCGTGCTCGGTGAGCCGCTCGATCAGACCCGACGGTGAGGCGTCGTAGACGATCGCGAGGGCCCGCAGGTCGTCGGCGCGGATGGAGAGCACCCGACCGTTGTAGTCGCCGCGCTGCTGCTGGATGGCGCGGGCGTAGCGGGCCACGTAGGCCAGGTCCTCGGAGGCCTCGTCGTAGAGCCGCTCCAGGTCCAGGACAATCTTGCTGGTGGGCTCGTGACGGACGCCACTGCCGTCAGGCAGCAGCTCCGAGACGGGTACGCGGTAGAACTCGGCCAGCTCGGCCAGACGGGACACCGTCACGGCCCGGTCGCCACGCTCGTACGAGCCGACCACCACGGCCTTCCACCGCCCGTTCGACTTCTCCTCCACACCCTGCAGGGAGAGACCCTGCTGCTGGCGGATGGAGCGCAGGCGGGCGCCCAGAGACTTGGCGTATTCAGAGGGCATTCGGACACTCCCAGTGCTGCTCGGGGTTCTCCCGTCGATCGCTACGGAGCGTGACGGTACGGGGAATGCGACACGTGGTCAAGTGGTCGTGACCCTACCGTTGGGGAGCGTCCGGGAAGTTATCCCCTTTTCCCACGCCTGACCCGGTGGTCAGCAGCCGCCGTCCATCGGCCCGGTGACCACTGGTAACGTGGCGGGAGCCCCGGTCCAGGTCTGCTCAGCGGTCCGGCCGGAGGTGCCCGACATCCTTTAACGACCCGTCCCGTGAGGCGGGGAAGGAGGTCCGCCGTGGCATACCCACCGGCTGCCCGCTCGTCACCACCGCGACAACCCTCGGTGAAGGTGATCCTCGCCAGCGCCGACGTGCAACGCGTGGTCGACCGCATCGCCCACCAGATCCTGGAGAAGACCCAGGGCGCCGCGAACACGGTGCTGCTGGGGATCCCCACCCGGGGCACCCCGCTCGCCCGACGCCTCGCCGACCGGATCAGCACCTTCGAGGACGTCGTCGTCCCGGTGGGTGTGCTCGACATCACCCTGTACCGCGACGACCTCCGTCGGCACGCCACCCGCGCGGTGGGCCCGACCGAGCTGCCCTCCGGCGGGATCGACGGCAAACGGGTCATCCTGGTCGACGACGTGCTCTTCTCCGGCCGCACCGTCCGGGCCGCGCTGGACGCGCTCAACGACGTGGGCCGCCCGGCGTCGGTGCAACTGGCCGTCCTGGTCGACCGGGGTCACCGGGAGCTGCCGATCCGCGCCGACTACGTCGGCAAGAACATCCCGACCTCGCTCGCGGAGAGCGTGAAGGTGACGCTCGCCGAAACCGACGGCGTCGACGAGGTCAAGCTGTACGGGGGAGCAAACTCATGATCAAGCACCTGCTCTCCGGCGGTGACCTGGACGCCGACACCGCCACCGAGATCCTGGACACCGCCGCCGAGATGGCCACCGTCGCCGGCCGGGAGATCAAGAAGCTTCCCGCGCTGCGCGGGCGGACCGTGGTGAACCTCTTCTACGAGGACTCCACGCGGACCCGGATCTCCTTCGAGGCGGCGGCGAAGCGACTCAGCGCCGACGTGATCAACTTTTCCGCGAAGGGGTCCAGCGTCACCAAGGGCGAGAGCCTGAAGGACACCGCGTTGACCCTGCAGGCCATGGGTGCGGACGCCGTCGTCGTCCGACACCCCGCCTCCGGCGCGCCGCACCGGCTGGCCAACTGGGTGGACGGGTCGGTGGTCAACGCCGGCGACGGCACCCACGAGCACCCCACCCAGGCGCTGCTGGACGCGTACACCATGCGGGCCCGGCTGGGTCGGCTCGCCGGCCTGTCGGTGGCGGTGGTCGGGGACGTGCTGCACTCCCGGGTCGCCCGCTCCAACGTGCTGCTGCTGTCCACCCTCGGCGCCAAGGTCACCCTGGTCGGCCCGCCGACCCTCATCCCGGTCGACATCGCGGGCGCGCTCGCCCCCGGCACCGACGTCTCCTACGACCTCGACTCCGTCCTACCCAACGTGGACGTGGTGATGATGCTGCGGGTGCAGCGGGAGCGGATGAACGACTCCTACTTCCCCTCCGCCCGCGAGTACGCCCGCCGCTACGGGCTGGACGGGCCGCGGATGCGCCGGCTGCCCGAGCACGCGATCGTCATGCACCCCGGCCCGATGAACCGGGGGATGGAGATCACCCCCGAGGTCGCCGACTCACCCCGCTCCACCATCGTCGAACAGGTCACCAACGGGGTCTCCGTGCGGATGGCTGTCCTTTACCTGCTGCTCGGAGGGAACAACCGGTGACCGCGTACCTGATCACCAGCGTGAGCGTCGTCGGCGCCGCGCCGACCGACCTGCTGATCCGCGACGGCGTGGTCGCCGACGTCGGTCCCGGCCTGACCGCGCCGGACGCCACAGTCATCGACGGCACCGGCCTGGTCGCCCTGCCCGGCCTGGTCGACCTGCACACCCACCTGCGCGAGCCCGGCCGGGAGGACGCCGAGACCGTCGAGTCCGGTTCCCGGGCGGCGGCGTTGGGCGGCTACACGGCCGTGTGCGCGATGGCCAACACCTCCCCGGTGGCGGACACCGCCGGTGTGGTCGAGCAGGTCTGGCGCCTCGGCCGGGAAGCCAACCTGGTCGACGTGCAGCCGATCGGCGCGGTCACCGTCGGGCTGGCCGGCGAACGGCTGGCCGAGCTGGGCGCGATGGCCGACTCGGCGGCCCGGGTGCGGATCTTCTCCGACGACGGGCACTGCGTCGCCGACCCGAAGTTGATGCGCCGCGCCCTGGAATACGTCAAGGCGTTCGACGGGATCATCGCCCAGCACGCCGAGGAGCCCCGGCTCACCGAGGGCGCCCAGATGCACGAGGGCGAGGTCTCCACCCGGCTCGGCCTGATCGGCTGGCCGGCGGTCGCCGAGGAGGCGATCATCGCCCGGGACGTGCTGCTCGCCGAGCACGTGGGCAGCCGACTGCACGTCTGCCACGTCTCCACCGCCGGCAGCGTCGAGGTGCTGCGCCAGGCGAAGGCACGGGGGGTACGGGTGACCGCCGAGGTGACCCCGCACCACCTGCTGCTCACCGACGTCAAGGCCGAGACCTACGACCCGGTCTTCAAGGTCAACCCGCCGTTGCGGACGGCCGCTGACGTCACCGCGCTGCGCGCCGCCCTCGCCGACGGGGTGATCGACGTGATCGCCACCGATCACGCTCCGCACGCGGTGGAGGACAAGGAGTGCGAGTGGGCGTACGCCCGACCGGGCATGCTCGGTCTGGAGACGGCCCTCTCCATCGCGCTGGACGTGCTCGGTCCCCAGTGGGACCTGATCGCCGAGCGGATGTCGCGCACCCCCGCCCGGATCGCCGGCCTCACCGGGCATGGCGTCGACCCCGCGCCGGGAGTGCCGGCCAACCTGACAGTGATCGACCCGGCCGCCCGCCGCACCATCGAGCCGGCGGAGTTGGCCAGTCGCAGTCGCAACACCCCGTACGCCCGCATGACGCTGCCAGGTCGCATCGTGGCGACCTTCCTGCGCGGCGAGCCGACGGTCCTGGACGGAAAGGCAACCAAGTGACGCGCAGACGTTCCGCGATCCTCGTACTGGAGGACGGGCGCACGTTCCCCGGTGAGGCGTACGGGAGTGTCGGGGAGACCTTCGGCGAGGCGGTCTTCACCACCGGCATGACCGGTTACCAGGAGACGTTGACCGACCCGTCGTACCACCGGCAGGTGGTGGTGCAGACCGCCCCGCACATCGGCAACACCGGCGTCAACGGCGAGGACGACGAGTCCGGCCGGATCTGGGTGGCCGGCTACGTGGTGCGCGACCCGGCCCGGATCGGCTCGAACTGGCGCGCCACCGGCTCGCTGGAGGACCGCCTCGCCACCGAGGGTGTGGTCGGCATCAGCGGAGTGGACACCCGGGCCCTGACCCGGCACCTGCGCGAGCGCGGGGCCATGCGGGTCGGCATCTCCAGCGTCGAGACCGACCCGCAGCGCCTGCTGACCCGGGTCCGCCAGGCCCCGCAGATGGTCGGCGCGGACCTGTCCGCCGAGGTGAGCACCACCGAGCCGTACGTCGTCGAGGCGGTCGGCGAGCACCGGTTCACGGTGGCCGCACTGGACCTGGGCATCAAGCGCAACGTGCCGCGGCGGCTGGCCACCCGCGGGGTGACCACCCACGTGCTGCCGGCGTCGTCGACCATCGACGAGATGCTCGCCACCGGCGCCGACGCGATCTTCCTGTCGCCGGGCCCGGGCGACCCGGCCACCGCCGACGCGCCGGTGGCGCTGGCCCGGGAGGCGCTGCGGCGGGAGGTGCCGCTGTTCGGCATCTGCTTCGGCAGCCAGATCCTCGGTCGGGCGCTCGGCTTCGGCACCTACAAGCTGGGCTACGGCCACCGGGGGATCAACCAGCCGGTGCTCGACCGGGTCACCGGCAAGGTCGAGGTGACCAGCCACAACCACGGCTTCGCCGTCCAGGTGCCCGGTGCCGGCGTCGGCGCCGTCGTCCCCGACCAGGTGATCGACACCGACTTCGGCGGCGTTCAGGTGTCCCACGTCTGCCTCAATGACAACGTGGTCGAGGGGCTGCGGGCGATCGACGTGCCCGCCTTCACCGTCCAGTACCACCCGGAGGCGGCGGCCGGCCCGCACGACGCGGACTACCTCTTCGACCGTTTCGCCGAGCTCATCGAGGGCCGGAACCACAGCAAGGGGCGCAGCAATGCCTAAGCGGACCGATCTCAAGCACATCCTGGTGATCGGCTCCGGGCCGATCGTCATCGGGCAGGCCTGCGAGTTCGACTACTCCGGCACCCA
The DNA here is from genome assembly GCF_054462275.1 of Micromonospora sp. SD19. Classification (NCBI taxonomy): domain Bacteria; kingdom Bacillati; phylum Actinomycetota; class Actinomycetes; order Micromonosporales; family Micromonosporaceae; genus Micromonospora; species Micromonospora sp. SD19. Next base: position 65,129 of record NZ_JBTLMN010000006.1, on the reverse strand, counting down.
GGCCTGCCGGGTCCTGCGCAGCGAGGGGATCCGGGTCAGCCTGGTCAACTCCAACCCGGCGACGATCATGACGGACCCGGAGTTCGCCGACGCGACGTACGTCGAGCCGATCACCCCGGAGTTCGTCGAGCTGGTCATCGCCAAGGAGCGCCCGGACGCGATCCTCGCGACCCTCGGCGGGCAGACCGCGCTGAACACCGCCGTCGCCCTGCACGAGAACGGCGTCCTGGAGAAGTACGGCGTGGAGTTGATCGGCGCGAACATCGACGCCATCAACCGGGGCGAGGACCGCCAGCTCTTCAAGGAGATCGTCGCCAAGGCCGGCGTACGCCTGGGTGTCGAGGACCCGGCGGGCCTGGTGCCCCGCTCCCGGGTCTGCCACTCGATGGAGGAGGTCGAGGCGACCGTCGCCGAGCTGGGCCTGCCGGTGGTGATCCGCCCGTCGTTCACCATGGGTGGCCTGGGCTCCGGCATGGCGCACACCCCGGAGGACCTGGCCCGCATCGCCGGTGACGGCCTGGCCGCCAGCCCGGTGCACGAGGTGCTCATCGAGGAGAGCGTGCTCGGCTGGAAGGAGTACGAGCTCGAGCTGATGCGCGACCGGCACGACAACGTGGTGGTGGTCTGCTCGATCGAGAACATCGACCCGATGGGTGTGCACACCGGCGACAGCGTCACGGTGGCGCCGGCCATGACGCTCACCGACCGGGAGTACCAGCGCCTGCGTGACCTGGGCATCGCCGTGCTGCGCGAGGTCGGGGTGGACACCGGCGGCTGCAACATCCAGTTCGCGGTCAACCCGGTCGACGGCCGGATCGTCGTGATCGAGATGAACCCCCGGGTGTCGCGGTCCTCGGCGCTGGCCTCCAAGGCGACCGGCTTCCCGATCGCGAAGATCGCCGCCAAGCTGGCCATCGGCTACACCCTCGACGAGATCCCCAACGACATCACGTTGAAGACTCCGGCGGCGTTCGAGCCGTCCCTCGACTACGTGGTGGTGAAGATCCCCCGGTTCGCGTTCGAGAAGTTCCCCGGCGCGGACCCGGAGCTGACCACCACGATGAAGTCGGTGGGCGAGGCGATGAGCCTCGGGCGTAACTTCACCGAGGCGCTGAACAAGGCGATGCGCTCGATGGAGACGAAGTCGGCCGGTTTCTGGACCGTGCCGGACCCGGCGGGCGTCACGCTCGCCGACACCCTCGCCGCGCTGCGGATCCCGCACGACGGCCGGCTGTACACAGTCGAGCGGGCGCTGCGCCTGGGCGCGTCGATCGCCGAGGTGGCCGAGGCGTCCGGCGGGATCGACCCGTGGTTCCTGGACCAGATCGCCGCGCTGATCGAGTTGCGCGCCGAGATCGTCGACGCGCCGGTGCTCGACGCCGACCTGTTGCGCCGCGCCAAGCGGGCCGGTCTGTCCGACCGGCAGCTCGCCGCGCTCCGCCCGGAGCTGGCCGCCGAGGACGGCGTCCGGACCCTGCGGCACCGCCTCGACGTGCGCCCGGTCTACAAGACCGTGGACACCTGCGCGGCCGAGTTCGAGGCGACCACGCCGTACCACTACTCGACATACGACCTGGAGACCGAGGTCGTGCCGTCGGACCGGCCGAAGGTGCTGATCCTGGGCTCCGGCCCGAACCGGATCGGGCAGGGCATCGAGTTCGACTACTCGTGCGTGCACGCGGTGCAGGCGTTGCGGTCGGCCGGCTACGAGACGGTCATGGTCAACTGCAACCCGGAGACGGTCTCCACCGACTACGACACCGCCGACCGGCTCTACTTCGAGCCGCTGACCTTCGAGGACGTGCTGGAGGTCTGGCACGCGGAGGACTCGTCCGGCCGGGCGGCCGGCGGGCCGGGGGTGGTTGGGGTGGTCGTGCAGCTCGGCGGGCAGACCCCGCTGGGGCTGGCACAGCGGCTCAAGAACGCCGGTGTGCCGATCGTCGGCACCTCCCCGGAGTCGATCCACCTGGCCGAGGAGCGGGGCGCGTTCGGCGCGGTGCTGGCCCGCGCCGGGCTGCGCGCGCCGTCGCACGGCATGGCCACCTCGTACGACGAGGCGAAGGCCATCGCCGACGAGATCGGCTACCCGGTGCTGGTCCGGCCGTCGTACGTGCTGGGCGGGCGGGGCATGGAGATCGTCTACGACGATCCGACGCTGCGCGACTACATCGGCCGGGCCACCGACATCTCCCCGGACCACCCGGTGCTGGTGGACCGGTTCCTCGACGACGCCATCGAGATCGACGTGGACGCGCTCTGCGACGCCGACGGCGAGGTCTACATCGGCGGCGTGATGGAGCACATCGAGGAGGCCGGCATCCACTCCGGCGACTCGTCCTGCGCGCTCCCGCCGATCACCCTCGCCGGCTCGCACCTCGCGGAGGTGCGCCGCTACACCGAGGCGATCGCCCGGGGCGTCGGCGTGCGGGGCCTGCTCAACGTGCAGTACGCCCTCAAGGACGACGTGCTCTACGTCCTGGAGGCCAACCCGCGCGCGTCGCGGACCGTTCCGTTCGTCTCCAAGGCCACGGCGGTGCCGCTGGCCAAGGCGGCGGCGCGGATCGCGCTCGGGGCGAGCATCGCCGAGCTGCGCGCCGAGGGCCTGCTGCCGGCCACCGGGGACGGGGGCACGATGCCCGCTGACGCCCCGGTGGCGGTGAAGGAGGCGGTGCTGCCGTTCAAGCGCTTCCGGACCCGCGCGGGCAAGGGGATCGACTCGCTGCTCGGCCCGGAGATGAAGTCGACCGGCGAGGTGATGGGCATCGACACCAACTTCGGGCACGCCTTCGCCAAGAGTCAGTCGGCCGCGTACGGGTCGTTGCCGACCGCCGGGAAGATCTTCGTCTCGGTGGCCAACCGCGACAAGCGCGGCATGATCTTCCCGATCAAGCGGCTGGCGGATCTGGGCTTCGAGATTGTCGCCACCGCCGGCACGGCCGAGGTGCTGCGCCGCCACGGCATCGCCTGTGAGCAGATCCGCAAGCACTACCAGGCCGGTGCGGGCGATGACGCGGTGTCGTTGATCGGCGGCGGCCACGTGGCGCTGGTGATCAACACCCCGCAGGGTTCCGGTGCCAGCGCCCGCTCGGACGGCTACGAGATCCGCAGCGCGGCCGTCACCGCGGACATCCCCTGCATCACCACCGTTCCCGGCGCGGCGGCGGCGGTGATGGGCATCGAGGCGCGTATCCGCGGCGACATGCAGGTCCGGCCTCTGCAGGACCTGCACGCCATCCTGCGGGCGGCCCAGTGACAGTGTTCGAGCGGGCGGTACGGCCGTGGTTGTTCCGGCTCGGCGGCGGGGACGCCGAGACGGCGCACGAGTGGACGCTGCGGCGGCTGGCGGCAGTGTCGCGGCGGCCGGCCGCGCTGGCCGCGCTGCGGTCCCGGTACGCGGTCGCCGCGCCGCGCACGGTGTTCGGGGTGCGCTTCCCCAACCCGGTCGGCCTGGCCGCCGGCATGGACAAGGACGGCGCGGCGTTGCCGGCCTGGCCGGCGCTCGGCTTCGGGTTCGTGGAGGTCGGCACGGTCACCGCGCACGCCCAGCCGGGCAACCCCCGGCCCCGGCTGTTCCGGCTGCCGGCCAGCGAGGCGGTGGTCAACCGGATGGGCTTCAACAACGCCGGTGCCGCCGCGCTGGCCGCCCGGCTGGCGGCGCTGCCGCGCCCGCTCGGGGTGCCGTTGGGCATCTCGCTGGGCAAGTCCAAGGTGACACCGCTCGACGAGGCGGTCGAGGACTACCTCGCCTCGTACCGGGCGCTGCGCGGGCACGGTGACTACTTCGCGGTGAACGTGTCCTCACCGAACACCCCGGGTCTGCGGTCGTTGCAGGACCGCGCCCACCTGGACGCGCTGCTCGGCGCGCTGGTGGGGGAGAAGCCGGTGCTGGTCAAGATCGCGCCGGATCTGACCGAGGCGGCGATCGCCGAGCTGCTGGAGGTCTGCCTGGCCCGGGGCGCCGCCGGGGTGATCGCCACCAACACCACCCTGTCGCGCGACGGGCTCGCCGACGTCGACGTCGAGCGCGGCGCGCAGGCCGGTGGTCTCTCCGGTCGGCCGCTCACCGGGCGGGCCCGCGACGTGGTCGCGTTCGTGCACCGTGAGACCGGCGGCCGGCTGCCGATCATCGGCGTCGGTGGTGTGCTGGACCCGGACGACGCGGCCCGGATGTTCGATGCCGGCGCCGCCCTGGTGCAGCTCTACACCGGCTTCATCTATCGGGGTCCGGCCCTGGTGCGGGCCGCCGTCCGCGCGACCGCCGGGTCCGCGCCCCCGTCGACGGCACCGGACCCCGTCGCCGGCCGGTGACCGTAGCCAGCCTGGTGCTGACCCGGTGCAGCCGGGGTGCAGAGCCCGCTCCGCGCCAGGGGCCCCTCGCCGGTTGTTGCCCCTTTGCTCTGCACCCGTGGACGCACCACCAGGAGCGCGGCCCCCGACCAGCGGGTGTCGCCTCCGCGGGTGCAGAGCAAAGGCAGGCGGCGAGGTGCGGGCGCGGCGGGCCGGACGGCGGCGGCGGGGCGGTTCGGCCCGGCCCGGCCCGGCCGCAGGACGTCCGTCGTCCGGACGGTTCGAGGCACGGAGGAGTACGCGTGACACCTGAGGAGATTCTGGCCGCCGATCGGGCCCATGTCTGGCACCCGTATGCCGCGCTGCCGCCAGCGAACCCGCCGTACGTGGTGCAGAGCGCCGAGGGCGTACGGCTGCGGCTGGCCGACGGGCGGGAGCTGGTGGACGGGATGTCGTCCTGGTGGGCGGCGATCCACGGGTACCGGCACCCGGTGCTGGACGCGGCGGTGACCGACCAGCTCGGCCGGATGAGCCACGTGATGTTCGGCGGGCTCACCCACGAGCCGGCGGTGCGGCTCGCCCAGACGCTCGTCGAACTGACCCCGGACGGCCTGGAGCACGTGTTCCTGGCCGACTCCGGCTCGGTCAGCGTCGAGGTGGCGGTGAAGATGTGCCTGCAGTACCAGCGGGCTGTCGGCCGGCCCCAGCGCCGCCGGCTGGCCACCTGGCGGGGTGGTTACCACGGTGACACGTTCCACCCGATGAGCGTCTGCGACCCGGAGGGCGGGATGCACCACCTGTGGGGCGACGTGCTGCCCCGGCAGGTGTTCGCCCCGGTGCCGCCGGGCGGCTTCACCGATCCGCCCGACGACGCGTACGTGGCGGCGCTGGTGGAGACCGTCGAACGGCACGCCGACGAGTTGGCCGCCGTGATCGTCGAGCCGGTCGTGCAGGGCGCCGGGGGAATGCGTTTCCACCATCCGGGTTACCTGCGGGTGCTGCGTGAGGTGACCCGCGCGCACGGAATTCTGCTGATCTTCGACGAGATCGCCACCGGCTTCGGCCGGACCGGTGAGATGTTCGCCGCCGGGCACGCCGGTGTGACGCCGGACGTGCTGTGCGTGGGCAAGGCGTTGACGGGCGGGTACCTGACCCTCGCGGCGACGCTGTGCACCCCGGAGGTCGCCCGGGGCATCTCGGCTACCGGCGTGCTGGCGCACGGGCCCACGTTCATGGGCAACCCCCTGGCCTGCGCGGTGGCGAACGCCTCCATCGGGCTGCTGCGGGCCGGAGACTGGGCCGGCCAGGTCGCCAGGATCGGCGCCGGCCTGCGCGCCGGCCTGGAGCCGCTGCGGGGCACGCCGGGCGTGGCCGACGTGCGGGTGCTCGGCGCGATCGGCGTGGTCCAGCTCGATCACGAGGTCGACCTCGGCGCGGCCACCGCCGCCGCCGTCGCCCAGGGGGTGTGGCTGCGTCCGTTCCGCGACCTGATCTACACGATGCCGCCGTACGTCACCGACGACGTCGACCTGGCCCGGATCGCGACCGGGGTCGCGGCGGCGGTGGCGGTCGGCTGAGTCGGCCCGGTCACCGGGTCGACGGTTACCCGGGCGGGGCAGCCGTCCGGACGAGAAGAGGGGAACACTCCCATGGAGAGCTTCGGTACCCGGCTGCACCGGGCGATCACCGAGCGGGGCCCACTCTGTGTGGGCATCGACCCGCATCCCGGTCTGCTGGCCCAGTGGGGCCTTCCGGACGACGTGCACGGGCTCGACCGGTTCAGTCGAACCGTCGTCGAAGCGCTCGGTGACCGGGTTGCGGTGGTCAAGCCTCAGTCGGCCTTTTTCGAGCGATTCGGATCCCGAGGTGTGGCGATTCTTGAGTCAACTATCCGACAGTTACGAGATGCCGGCTCGCTCGTTCTGCTCGACGTCAAGCGGGGCGACATCGGCTCGACGGTGAGCGCGTACGCCGCCGCGTACCTTGACCCATCCAGTCCTGTCTATGTCGACGCGGTCACCGCGAGCCCCTACCTCGGGGTCGGCTCGCTGGCGCCGATGTTCGAGTTGGCCGCCGAGCACGGCGGCGGTGTGTTCGTGCTGGCCCTCACGTCCAACCCCGAGGGCGCGGCCGTGCAGCGGGCCGTCACCGCCGACGGCCGGACCGTGGCGCAGACCGTGATTGACGAGATTTCCCAGCTCAACAGGGGTGCGTCCCCGCTCGGGAGCTTCGGACTGGTGGTTGGCGCGACCATCGGTGACACCGGTCACGACCTGTCCGGGGTGGGGGGCCCGCTGCTCGCTCCGGGGCTCGGCGCGCAGGGTGCCGGCGCGGCCGATCTGCGTACCGTCTTCGGTTCCAGCCTCGCCTCGGTGCTCCCGTCGTACTCCCGGGAAGTGCTCTCGGCGGGCCCCGACGTGGGCGCGTTGCGGGCCGCCGCGGACCGCGTTCTGGTCGACTGCCGGGCCGTTCTGCCTGCCCGGTGACTGACTGACGGGTCGGTCACTCTACGGTGATCATGCGGCCCCCACGTTGCCGAAAGCTCCGTTGGCCGCTAGTTTTCCCCGCGCTGGGAACCATGGACCCCTTGGTTCACAGCGACACCACGTTTCACAGATGCGGCGGTGCGCCCCGCCCGCCGCGATAGGGACCTGAGGAGAACTGGTGCCGCTCCCGTCACTGACCCCCGAACAACGCGCTGCCGCGCTCGAGAAGGCCGCGGAGATCCGCAAGGCCCGTGCTCAGCTGAAGGAGCAGCTCAAGCAGGGCAAGACCACTCTCGGTGCCGTCCTCGAGCGGGCCGAGAGCGACGACGTCGTCGGCAAGCTCAAGGTGTCGGCCGTCCTGCAGGCCATGCCGGGCATCGGCAAGATCCGGGCTACCCAGATCATGGAGAAGCTCAAGATCGCCGACAGCCGTCGCCTGCGTGGCCTCGGCGAGCAGCAGCGCAAGGCACTGCTTGGAGAGTTCGCCGCCAACTGAACCTGGCAGCGTGTAGAAACAAGCAGTGAGCACGGATGACGAGGCGCGCCCGGCGGCTCGGCTCACTGTCCTGGCTGGACCTTCGGGATCCGGCAGGGAGAGTGTCGTCGAGCTCGTCCGGGCGCGTTCTCCGTCCGTGTGGATCCCGGTCGCGGCAACCACCAGGCCGCGCCGGGAGTCGGAGATCGACGGGGTGGACCGCGTCTTCCTCGCCCCCGCCGAGTTCGATCGCCGAATCGTCGACGGTGAGCTGCTGGAATGGTCCCGGATCGGTTCCTACCGCCGGGGCACCCCGTACCCGCCGCTGCGCGCCCGGCTCGACGCCGGGCAGCCGGTGCTGCTCCCGCTCGACCTGCGCGGCACCCCACTGGTCCGCGCGCGCCTGCCCGACGCTCGGCTGGTGCTGCTGAGCCCACCCGGGTACGCCCCGGACGCCACGGTGGTCGCCACCGTCGAGCACACGCTGACCCACGACCACACCGAACGGGTGGTTGAAGAGCTGGTAGGCTTACTCGGTTCTTCTTATCCGGATCCGGCCTGGTCGCGCGTGCGTGGCTGACGGCCGGCCACCGTTGAGACTCAGCACCGCGTCCGCGCGGCTCGAAAGACGCAGAGGTTAATTCGTGGGATCCATCGCCAACCCCGAAGGCATCACCAACCCGCCGATCGACGAGCTCCTCGAGAAGACGACGTCGAAGTACGCGCTGGTCATCTTCGCCGCCAAGCGCGCGCGCCAGGTCAACGCCTACTACAGCCAGCTCGGTGAGGGTCTGCTGGAGTACGTCGGTCCGCTCGTCGAGACCACCCCGCAGGAGAAGCCCCTCTCGATCGCCATGCGCGAGATCAACTCGGGCCTGCTCACCGCCGAGCCGACCGACCAGCCGTAAGCCCCCGCTGGCCGATGTCCGCCTCGATCGTCCTCGGGGTCGGTGGCGGCATCGCCGCCTACAAGGCGTGCGAGCTGCTGCGACTCTTCACCGAATCCGGTCACCGGGTTCGGGTCGTGCCCACCGCGTCGGCGCTCCGGTTCGTGGGAGCGCCGACCTGGGCCGCGCTCTCCGGTCAACCCGTCGCCGACGACGTCTGGACCGACGTCCACGAGGTGCCGCACGTCCGGCTCGGTAAGCAGGCCGACCTGGTGGTGGTCGCGCCGACCACCACCGACCTGCTCGCCAAGGCCGCCCACGGCCTCGCCGACGACCTGCTCACCAACACCCTGCTGACCGCCCGCTGCCCGGTCCTGCTGGCCCCGGCCATGCATACCGAGATGTGGGAACATCCCGCCTCCGTGGCCAACGTCGCCACGCTGCGCTCCCGGGGGGTGCGGGTCATGGAACCCGCCGTCGGCCGGCTCACGGGCGCCGACACCGGCAAGGGTCGGCTGCCGGACCCGGCGGAGATCTTCGCGGTCGCCGTTCGGCTCCTGGCCCGTGGTGACGCGGCTCCCGCCGACCTGGCCGGTCGCCGGGTGGTCGTCACCGCCGGTGGCACCCGCGAGCCCCTGGACCCGGTCCGCTTCCTGGGTAACCGCTCGTCGGGCAAGCAGGGGTACGCGTTCGCGCGCGCGGCGGTCGCCCGGGGTGCCCGGGTCACCGTGGTCGCGGCGAACGTCGACCTCGCCGACCCGGCCGGCGTCGACCTGATCCGGGTGGGCACCACCGCCGAGCTGCGGGAGGCGACGGTCAAGGCCGCCGTCGACGCCGACGCGGTGGTCATGGCGGCGGCTCCGGCCGATTTCCGGCCCGCGACGTACGCGCCTGGCAAAATCAAGAAGTCGGACGACGGTGTCGCGCCCACCATCGAGCTCGTCACGAATCCGGACATCGCGGCGGAGCTCGGCCAGCGCAAACGACCGGAGCAGGTGCTGGTGGTGTTCGCCGCCGAGACCGGCGACGCCGAGGCCAACGGCCGGGCGAAACTCGCCCGGAAGCGGGCCGACCTGATCGTGATCAATGAGGTCGGTCCGGACCTGGTCTTCGGCGCCGACACCAACACGGTGACGGTCATCGGCGCCGACGGCTCGGTCAGCCGGCTGCCCGAGCAGGCCAAGGAGGCAGTGGCCGACGCCGTGTGGGATCTCGTCGTGGCGCGGCTGCCCGGCCGCTCCTGACGGGTGGAACAGGACGCGACCGATCCCGACACCGGCCGCAGTGGTGATTAGACTGCCGCGGAACGACCTCACACGCTTAGGAGTGCCGTGACACGCCGTCTCTTCACGTCCGAATCGGTCACGGAAGGCCACCCGGACAAGATCGCTGACCAGATCAGCGATGGCATCCTCGACGCGCTGCTGACCGAGGACCCCCACAGCCGCGTGGCGGTGGAGACCATGATCACCACCGGTCAGGTACACATCGCCGGTGAGGTGACCACCAAGGCGTACGCCGACATCCCGACGATCGTCCGCCGGACCATCCTCGACATCGGCTACGACTCGTCGAAGAAGGGCTTCGACGGCGCCTCCTGCGGCGTCAGCGTCTCCATCGGCGCACAGTCCGAGGACATCGCGCAGGGCGTGGACAACGCCTTCGAACTGCGGACCGGGGCGTCGGAGAGCGCGCTGGACGCGCAGGGCGCCGGCGACCAGGGCATGATGTTCGGCTTCGCCTGCTCGGAGACGCCCGAGCTGATGCCGCTGCCGATCGCGCTCGCCCACCGGCTGGCCCGTCGCCTCTCGGCGGTGCGCAAGGACGGCACGATCCCGTACCTGCGGCCGGACGGCAAGACCCAGGTCACCATCGAGTACGAGGGGCTGCGCCCGGTCCGGCTGAACACCGTTGTGGTGTCCAGCCAGCACGCCGCCGACATCTCGTTGGACTCGCTGCTCACCCCCGACGTTCGTGACCACGTGATCGCCCCGGAGCTGGAGAGCCTCGGTCTGGACACCGACGGCTACCGGCTGCTGGTCAACCCGACCGGCCGGTTCGAGATCGGCGGCCCGATGGGTGACGCCGGGCTGACCGGTCGCAAGATCATCGTCGACACCTACGGCGGATACGCCCGCCACGGCGGCGGCGCGTTCTCCGGCAAGGACCCGTCCAAGGTGGACCGCTCGGCCGCGTACGCGATGCGCTGGGTGGCCAAGAACGTGGTCGCCGCCGGTCTGGCCGAGCGGTGCGAGGCGCAGGTCGCCTACGCCATCGGCAAGGCGCACCCGGTGAGCCTCTTCATCGAGACGTTCGGCACCGAGACCGTGCCCGTCGCCTCGATCGAGAAGGCCGTCGGCGAGGTGTTCGACCTGCGTCCGGCGGCGATCATCCGGGACCTCAACCTGCTCCGCCCGATCTACCAGCAGACCGCCGCGTACGGCCACTTCGGCCGGGAGTTGCCGGACCTGACCTGGGAGAGCACCGACCGGGCCGCCGACCTCAAGTCGGCCGCGGGAGCCTGACCACCACCAAGCGCAGCGACCGGCGACCCGCGGATGGGTCGCCGGTCGCGCGCGTCTGCGTGGATGTCGGCCTGGCGCACCTGGACCGGCCGTTCGACTACCTGGTGCCGGCGGAGCTGGACGAGGTGGCGGTGCCCGGGACCCGGGTGAAGGTGCGCTTCGCCGGGCAACTCGTCGACGGGTGGCTGCTGTCGCGCGCCGACGACTCCGGGCACACCGGCCGCCTCGCGTACCTGGAGAAGGTGGTCTCGCCGGAGCCGGTGCTGGCCCCCGAGATCGCCCGGCTGGCCCGGGCGGTCGCCGACCGCTACGCGGGCAGCCTCGCCGACGTGCTCCGGCTCGCCGTGCCACCCCGGCACGCGCGGGTGGAGAAGGAGCCCCGCGACGAGCAGCCCACCCCGGCCGCCCCCACCGGGGCGGTCGACCCGCGCGGTTGGCGTGACTACCCGACCGGCCCGGCGATGCTGCGCGCGCTCACCGACGGCCGGGCGCCCCGCGCGGTCTGGTCGGCGTTGCCCGGCGAGGACTGGGCGGCCCGCTACGCCGACGCGGTGGCGGCCACCGTCGCCGGTGGGCGCGGCGCGGTGGTCGTGGTGCCCGACGCACGGGACCTCGACCGGCTCGACGCCGCGCTCACCACAGTGCTCGGCCCGGGGCGGCACGTCAGCCTCTCCGCGGCCCTCGGCCCGGCCCGGCGGTACCGGGCGTTCCTCGCCGCTCGCCGGGGCCAGGTGCCGGTGGTGATCGGCACCCGGGCGGCGATGTTCGCCCCGGTGGCCCGACTCGGCCTCGTCGCCATCTGGGACGACGGTGACGACCTGCACTCCGAGCCCCGGGCGCCCTACCCGCACGCCCGCGACGTGCTGCTCACCCGCGTCCACCTCGCCGAGGCCGGCGCGCTGGTCGGCGGGTACGCCCGCACGGCCGAGGGGCAGCTGCTGGTGGAGACCGGTTGGGCGCGGGAGGTGGTCGCCGACCGGAGCACCGTACGGGCGCGGGTCCCGGCCATCGCGCCGACCGGGGACGACCCCCAACTGGCCCGGGACCCCGGGGCGGCCACCGCCCGACTGCCCAGCCTGGCCTGGACGGCCGCCCGCGACGCGCTCCGCCAGGACCTGCCGGTGCTGGTGCAGGTGCCCCGCCGCGGCTACCTGCCGTCGATCTCCTGCGCCGAGTGCCGCACTCCGGCCCGCTGCGTGCACTGCGCCGGCCCGCTCGCGCTGCCCGCTGCCGGCGGCACCCCGGCCTGCCGGTGGTGCGCCCGGGTGGCGGCCGCGTACGCCTGCCCGCAGTGCGGTGGGCGGCGGCTGCGGGCCGCGGTCACCGGCGCCCGGCGCACCGCCGAGGAGCTGGGCCGGGCGTTCCCCGGCGTCCCGGTGCGCACCTCGGGGCGCGAGGAGGTGCTGACCGACGTACCCGGTGGTGCCGCCCTGGTGGTGGCCACGCCGGGCGCCGAGCCGGTCGCCGAGGGAGGCTACGGCGCGGTGCTGCTGCTCGACTCGTGGGCCCTGCTGACCCGGGCCGACCTGCGCGCCGGTGAGGAGGCGCTGCGCCGCTGGCTGGCGGCGGCGGCGCTGGCCCGCCCGGCGCCGGCCGGTCGGGTGGTGGTGGTCGCCGACGGCGCGCTCGCCCCCGTGCAGGCGCTGCTGCGCTGGGACGCCGGCTGGTTCGCCGGCCGGGAGCTGGCCGAGCGCCGCGAGCTGGGCTTTCCACCGGCCGTCCGGATGGCGAGTGTCACCGGCCCGGCCGAGGCGGTGGCGGACCTGCTGGCCGCGGCCCGGCTGCCGGACGACGCCGAGGTGCTCGGGCCGGTGCCGGCCGAGGAGGGTCGGGAGCGGATGCTGGTCCGGGTGCCCCGGGCCCGGGCTGGCGCGCTCGCGGAGGCGTTGCACTCGGCCGCTGGTGCGCGGGCCGCCCGCAAGGCCGCCGATCCGGTTCGTCTCCAGGTCGATCCGCTGAGCCTGTTCTGAGGCGTTTCGGCCGGTGCCGGCTGGCCCACCGGGGGTGCCCTCGCACACCGCGTCCGGCAAACCGGTGGCGGCCGAGTGGTAGCATCGCCCGTCATGCCGAGGCGTACGACGGGCTCCAGGTCGCGAGGGGGCGTCAGCCGCGCCGAGCTGGAGTCGCCGCGGGATGGCGCGACGATGGCGGGAACGCGTCCGTCGGGCGCGAGGTCGATGATGTCAATGAGCCGGTGATCAGGGGTGGACCAGTCGTGACCGTTGGACAATCGATCGTCTTCAACGGCGACCTCGGCAGCGGCAAGAGCACCGTGTCGGTCGAGATCGCCAAGCGGCTCGGCATGCGCCGGGTCAGCGTGGGGGACCTCTACCGGGAGATGGCGCAGCAGCGGCAGATGACCGCGCTGCAGCTCAACCTGCACGCCGAGCTGGACCAGGCCGTCGACGGCTACGTCGACCAGCTCCAGCGGGACATCGCCGCCTCCGGTGAGCGCCTCATCATGGACTCCCGGTTGGCCTGGCACTTCTTCACCGACGCGCTCAAGGTGCACATGATCACCGAGCCGGGTGAGGCGGCCCGCCGGGTGCTCGCCCGGCCGTCCGGGCCGGCGGAGAGCTACGCCTCCCTGGAGGAGGCCAAGGCCAAGCTCCGTGAGCGCAGCGCGAGCGAGCGGAGCCGGTTCATCATCCGTTACGGGGTGGACAAGGCCCGGCTGCGCAACTATGACCTGATCTGCGACACCACCCGGGCGTCCGCCACCGAGGTGATCGAGCACATCGTGGCCGCGTACGAGGGCACCCTCGGCGCCGAGGTGCTGCGGGACGCGCCGCCGCTGCTGCTGCTGGACCCGGCCCGGGTCTACCCGACCGAGGACATCGCCACCCTGCGGGGCCTGTGGGACACCGACTTCGTCGGTGGGGTGGCCGAGGCGGGCGACGAGGCCCTCGAACCGCTGAAGATCGGGTTCACCGGTGAGTACTTCTTCGTCGTCGACGGTCACCGCCGCCTCAGCGCCGCTCTGCAGAACGGGTTCTCCCTGGTCCCGGCCCAGTTGGTCGCCGAGGTCGACGAGCCGGTGGTGGGTGGGATGACCGCGATCGACTACTTCGCCGCCCAGGTGCGCCCCGGTCTGATCTACGACTGGGAGGCGGCTCACAAGATCCAACTGCCGTTGCCCGAGCCGGCGCTGCTCCGTGGCGACGCGGTGCTCGCGGGGGACCCGGGCGCCAGCGTCTGAACCCGGCGCGAGACCGGGCCGACGCGCGGGTACGCGCGCCGGCCCGGCCACCGAGTCGTACGGCGGTCGCCGCGACGTCTCAGCCGAGGACGACGCCCGTGGCGCCAACGCCGGCCATGCCGGAGAAGATGTCCTCGTAGTAGAACCGCCAGGCGCAGACCCGGCCGGTCTTCACGTAGCCGGTACAGGCCGTCGACGTGAAGGTGTCGTCGATGGCGGTGTTGGTTCCGGTCGCCCAGACCTGGAGCGTGTTCGCCGCGTTCACGATCTCCACCGGGCCACCGCTGTCGCCCTGGCCGACGGCGTTGGTGCCGGTGGTGTTCTCCGCCTGGACCTGGCCGCAGACCTGACCGAAGTCGCGCACGTTGATGCAGAGGTTGCGGGCCTTCACCTGGATCGAGCAGCGGGTGCCGGAGTACGCGCCGGAGGTGCACACCCAGTTGCCGACCTGGCTGGCCGACGCGCCGATCACCTGGTTGCTGAACTCACTGACCACGTCGCCGTTCGCGGCGGTGCTGTTGTTGAAGACCCGGCCGCCGGCGCCGGCCGACAACAGCAGGGTGTCGGTGCCGGCGTTGCGGGTGCTGACGGTGCCCATCGACTGGCCGGTCGGGTCGGTCGCGACGTTGTTGAGGTTGCCGCAGTGCGCGGCGGAGAGGATCCGCGCGTTCCCGTTCTTGAAGACCCCGAAGCCGGTCGAGCAGCCACCGCCGGTGGTGGCGTTGCGCCAGGCGGCACCACCCCACCACGGCGCGCTGTCGTCCCACCGCGTCGCGGGCGCGGCGGCGACCCCGCTCTGCACGGTCACCGGCACGCCGGCCATGGCCGTCGCGCCGAGCAGCCCGTCCTGCGTGCCGACGAGCAGGCCGGCCCCGTCGGCGCGCGGCCCGACCGTGGTGATCTCGTTTCCGGCCTTGGCCCGCAGCCGATCGGCTGCGGCAAGCAGTTCCCGCTGCGAGTACGCGGCGGGCAGCACCTGGGTGGCGACGGTGGCCCGGGCGGTGGCCACCAGGCTCGCCGGCGGCTCACCCTTCCAGTAGACCTGGAGGTGGCGGGTGGTGGGGTCGGCGACGATGCCGGCGAAGCCGGAGTTCGGGCTGCGTTCGGCCACCTTCGTGATCCGCTCGGCGGCGGTGTTCATGCGCTGCTGCAGCCGGAGCAGCTCTGACCAGGAGGCGAAGCCACCGGGCACCGGTGTGCTGTCGACGAAGGATCCGGCGGTGGTGGCCTTGCCGCCCGGTGCGGCGGCGGCCGGAATGGTGGTCAGGCCCGCGGCGAGCAGCGTGAGACCGATCGCGGCGACGGCGACGCGACGCAGCAGCGCCACCGGGCGTCGGGTGGTCGGGTGTGGACGGATCATCGGGTACCTCTTCCCCCAGGGGTCGTGGAGCGGGCCGTGCCCGCACCAGGACGGTGGCACCGGCGCCCGCGTCGCGGGGCGGATCCTGGACGGGACTGGACACCGCTGGACGGCGCCGGCCGGTGACGGTCCGCAGTGGAACTGTCATAGATTGGCAACTGTCTATTGATCGGCGAGTGGGCGGAATTACCCTGCCCGTGCGTGTCCGGGGGGCCGGACGACCGGGGGTGGGGGCCGCATGTCTGACCAGTGGGTACCTTCCGGTGCTCATCACACGTCACATGGGTCGCCGCTGGCGTTCGAGCTGGCCCGGGCCGCCGCCGAGGCGCAGACCCTGCCGGAGTTGGCCGGGGTGCTGCGCCAGCTGCGTCGGCGCGAGGCGCGGCAGCAGGGCGAGACGCTGCTGACGTACCGGCAGCTGGCAGCGAAGACCGGCTGGTCACGCGGGATCATCGGGGAGTACTTCGCCGGCAACATCCTGCCGCCGCCGGAGCGGTTCGACGTCCTCATCCGACTGCTCGGGGCGACCGCCGCCGAGCAGGGCGTGCTGGCCACCGCGCGGGACCGGGTCGAGGAGTGCCGCCGACGCCCGAACCGGGAGCACGCCGCCACCGGCCGGTCGGTCGTCCGGGCCAGGGCCGGCGGCCCGCGTACCGCAACGACGTCCCCCCGGTTCCCGGTGCCCCGTCAACTGCCCCCGGCACTGCCCGGGTTCGTCGGACGCGCGACCCAACTCGCGCGGCTCGATGCCGAGTGCGCCGGGACCGTGGCGGGCGGCGACGACGCCGTGGCCCCGGTCACCGTCCTGACGTTGTCCGGCACCGCCGGGGTCGGCAAGACGACCCTCGCCGTCAACTGGGCGCACCGGGTCGCCGATCGCTTCCCGGACGGTCAGCTCTACGTCGACTTGCGCGGGTTCGACTCGAGCGGGACGGTGGTGACGGCCGTCGAGGTGGTTCGGGGCTTCCTGGAGGCGCTCGAGGTGCCGCCCGAGCGCATCCCCACCCACCTGCCCGCGCAGGTGGGCCTCTACCGCAGCCTGCTCGCGGGCCGCCGGATGCTGGTGCTGCTGGACAACGCCCGCGACGCCGACCAGGTCCGGCCCCTGCTGGTCGGCAGCCCGAGCTGCCTGGTCCTGGTCACCAGTCGCAACCGGCTCGCCGGCCTGATCGCCGCCGACGGTGCCCGGCCGATCGGCGTCGACCTGCTCAGCACCGCCGAGGCCTGGCAACTGTTGGCGCGGCGGCTCGGCGCGGACCGGTTGGCGGCCGAGCCACAGGCGGTGGACGAGATCATCGAACGGTGCGCCCGGCTGCCGCTGGCGCTGGCGGTGCTCGCCGCGAGAGGCGCGGAGAAGCCGGAGTTCCCACTGGCCGTGCTCGCCGCCGAGCTGCGGGCGGCGCCGCGACCACTCGACTCGTTCGACGGTGGGGACGCCGGCACCGACGTGCAGGCCGTCTTCTCCTGGTCGTACCGGAGCCTCACCCCGGCGGCGGCGCGGCTGTTCCGGCTCATCGGCTGCCACCCCGGACCGGACATCGGGTTCGCGGCGGCGGCCAGCCTGGCCGGACTGCCCCGGGCCCAGGCGCCCCGACTGCTGGCGGAGCTGGCCCACGCCCACCTCGTCACCGAGCACGCCCCCGGCCGGTTCGGCGCGCACGACCTGCTCCGGGCGTACGCGGCCGAGCAGGTCGAACGGCTCGAACCGGCGCCGGCCCGGCGGGCCGCGATCCGGCGTGGGCTGGACCACTACCTGCACACCGCGCACGCGGCGGCCCTGCTGCTGCAACCGGGCCGCGATCCGGTCACCCTCGCCGCCGCGGCACCGGGCGTGGTGCCCGAGGAGATCAGCGACCTCGCTTCGGCGCTCGCCTGGTTCACCGCCGAGTACCCGGTGCTGCTGGCGGCGGTCGCCCACGCGAGGCGGACCGGGTTCGACGGCCACGCCTGGCAGCTGGCCTGGACACTCGTGGACTTCCTGCAACGTCGGGGGCGGTGGCCGGACCTGGCCGTGGCCCAGCGCAACGCCCTGGCCGGGGCGCAGCGCAGCGGCGACCGACCCGGACAGGCGAACGCCCACCGCGACCTCGCCCGGGTGCTGTCCCGGCTGGGTCGGGTCAACGAGGCGGCGAGGAACTACCGCCAGGCCCTGACGATCTTCGCCGAGCTGGGTGACCACACCGGGCAGGCGCGCACCCACCGGGCCTTCGGCGCGATGCTCGACGGGCTCGGCCGGCACGCCGAGTCGCTGGAGCAGAGCGAGCGCGCCCTGGCGCTGTACCGCAGCGCCGGCCACGTCGCCGGGGAGGCCAGCGCCCGCAACGCGGTGGGGTGGGCGTACGCCCAGCTCGGTCGGTACCCGCCGGCGCTCAGCCACTGCCGGGAGGCGTTGGCGCTGCTGCGGACGACAGGCGACCGGCACGGTGAGGCGAACACCTGGGACAGCCTCGGCTTCATCCACGCCCGGCTCGGTGAGCACCGGGCCGCGATCCGCTGCTTCCAGCGGGCGCTCGGGCTGTACCGGCGGGTCAGCGACCGCTACGACGAGGCGGACACCCTGTCCCGGCTCGGCGAGAGCCGCCAGGCGGTGGGGGACGCGGCCGGTGCCGCGCGCACCTGGCGGCGGGCCCTGGGCATCCTCGACGACCTCGGCCACCCGGACGCCGAGCGGGTGCGTGACCTGCTCGACCGGGCCGCCCGGTGACGCTGGGCACACCGGCGGTGGTTGATCGAGGTGCGCCGCCCGGCGTCCGGCCGGGCACTCCGTAGACTGGTACGGCACCGCTCGTCCACCCCGAAGAAGGAGCCGTCCCGCGTGACCGTCCAGCCCATCCGTCTGTTTGGGGATCCGGTGCTGCGCACGCCGGCCGATCCGGTGGTCGACTTCGACGCCGAGCTCCGTCGGCTCGTCGCCGACCTCACCGACACGATGCGTGAGCAGAACGGCGCCGGCCTGGCCGCGCCGCAGCTCGGTGTGAGCCTGCGGGTGTTCACCTTCGACGTCGACGACGTCCTCGGGCACCTGATCAACCCGGTGCTGGAGTTCCCCGACGAGGAGGAACAGGACGGCCCCGAGGGCTGCCTGTCGATCCCCGGGCTGTACTTCGACACCAAGCGCCGGCAGAACGTGGTCGCCAAGGGCTTCAGCTCGTTCGGCGACCCGGTGCAGATCGTCGGCACCGGTCTGATGGCGCGCTGCGTGCAGCACGAGACCGACCACCTCGACGGGGTGCTCTTCCTGGATCGACTGGACCCGGAGGGGCGCAAGGAAGCCATGAAGGCGATCCGCCAGGCCGAGTGGTACGACGCGGCGGCCCCGCCCACGGTCAAGCTCAGCCCGCACATCAGCGACCCCTTCGGTCTGGGGCGCTGACCCGGATGCGCGTGATCTTCGCCGGTACGCCGGCCGTCGCCGTGCCCGCCCTGGCCGCCGTCGCCGCCTCCCGGCACGAGCTGGTGGCCGTGGTCACCCGGCCCGACGCGCCCGCCGGGCGTGGCCGCGGTCTGTCCCGTTCCCCGGTCGGCGCGTGGGCCGACGAGCATGGCGTGGAGGTGCTCACCCCGGCCCGCCCCCGCGACCCGGAGTTCCTCGACCGGCTGCGCGAGCTGGAGCCGGACTGCGTGCCGGTGGTCGCCTACGGCGCACTGGTGCCGCCGGCGGCCCTGGAGATCCCCCGGCACGGCTGGATCAACCTGCACTTCTCCCTGCTGCCCGCGTGGCGTGGCGCCGCGCCGGTGCAGCACGCCGTGCTGCACGGCGACGAGCTGACCGGGGCCAGCGTCTTCCAGTTGGAGGAGGGCCTGGACACCGGGCCGGTCTACGGCACGCTGACCGACGAGATCCGCCCCGCCGACACCTCCGGTGACCTGTTGGAGCGGCTCGCCGACTCCGGCGCCGGGCTGCTGGTGGCGGTGCTCGACGCGATCGCCGACGGCACCGCCCGCGCCGAGCCGCAGCCCGCCGACGGGGTGTCACTGGCACCGAAGCTGACAGTGGATGACGCGCGGGTGCGCTGGGGCGACCCGGCCTTCGCCGTGGACCGGCGGATCCGGGCCTGCACGCCCGCGCCGGGCGGCTGGACCACGTTCCGCGACGAGCGGGTGAAGCTCGGCCCGGTGTCCCCGGTGCCTGACGGCCCCGAGCTGAAGCCGGGGCAGTTGCTGGTGGAGAAGTCCCGGGTGCTGGTCGGCACGGCGACAGTGCCGGTGCGTCTCGGTGACGTCCGCGCCGCGGGCAAGCGGGCCATGGGCGCGACCGACTGGGCGCGCGGCGTCCGGGTCGGCGCTGGAGAGGAATTCGCGTGACGGCACCGGAGGGAACCCGCCCGACGCGCTCCGGCCCGTCGACCGGCCGGGGCGGGGATCGCCGCCCGACCCGGCCACCACTGGACCGACCGCGTCGCGCCGCGTACGAGGCGGTGGCGGCGGTGCACCGGGACGACGCGTTCGCCAACCTGGTGCTGCCGACCATCCTGCGCGAGGAGGGGCTGTTCGGTCGGGACGCGGCCTTTGCCACCGAGCTGACCTACGGCACCCTGCGCAACCTGGGCACGCTGGACGCGATCCTGACCGACGCGGCCGGCCGGGACGTGGCCCGGATCGACCCGCCGGTCCGTGACGCGCTGCGGCTCGGGGCGTACCAACTCCTGCACACCCGGGTGCCGGCGCACGCCGCGGTCTCGTCCACGGTGGACCTGGTCCGCTCGGTCGCACCGGGGGCCACCGGCTTCGCCAACGCGGTGCTGCGTGAGGTGTCCAGCCGGGACGCGGACGCCTGGGTGGCGAAGCTCGCCCCACCGATGGAGACCGACCCGGTCGGGCACCTCGCGTTGGCGTACAGCCATCCGCAGTGGATCGTGCGGGCCTTCTCCGAGGCGCTCGGCGGCGACCTGGGGGAGACGGCCCGCCTTCTGATCGAGGACAATGAGCGCCCGCCGGTGCACCTGTGCGCCCGGCCCGGCCTGATCGACCCGGTCGAGCTGGCCGACCAGGTCGGCGGTGCGCCCGGCGCCTTCTCGCCGTACGCCGTCTATCTGCCCGGCGGCGCGCCGGGTGACATCCCGGCGGTGGCCGACGGCCGCGCCCACGTCCAGGACGAGGGCTCCCAGCTGGTGGCCGCCGCGCTCGCCGACGCGCCGTTGGACGGCCCGGACGGGCGTTGGCTGGACCTGTGCGCCGGCCCGGGTGGCAAGGCCGGCCTGCTCGGCGCGCTGGCCGCGCAGCGGGGTGCCCGGGTGACAGCGGTCGAGGTGGCCGAGCACCGCGCCCGGCTGGTCTCGCTGGCCACCCGGGATCTGCCGGTGGCAGTGCTGACCATGGACGGCCGTGAGGTCGGCGGCGACCCCAAGCTTCCCGAGCAGCACTTCGACCGGGTGCTGGTGGACGCGCCGTGCACCGGGTTGGGCTCGCTGCGTCGTCGGCCGGAGTCGCGCTGGCGTCGCCAGCCGTCGGACCTGCCGCCGCTGACCCGGTTGCAACGGGAGTTGCTCGGCGCCGCGCTGCGGGCGGTCCGCCCGGGCGGCCTGGTCGCCTACGTCACCTGCTCGCCGCACACCGTCGAGACGCACGTGACGGTGACCGAGGCGGCCCGCCGCAGCGGGGTTCCGGTGGACTTCGTCGACGCCCGGCCGCTGCTGCCGACCGGCATGCCCGGTCTCGGCGACGGGCCGACCGTGCAGCTGTGGCCACACCGCCACGGCACCGACGCGATGTTCCTCGCCGTCCTACGCCGGGGCTGATCCGACCCACGCGTCCGGCCGGTCACCCGACCGGCCGGACGCCGTGTGGCCTAGGTGACCGGGAGGCCCTTGGTGCCGGCGTTCTTCATCGACCGGGTCAGGTTCCGGTCGGAGATCCAGAGGAAGCACTGCACGCCCCGGTTGCCGTTGCGCCACTCCTCCTCGTACGGCTGGTAGTAGATCGTCCCGGCGCGGAAGTCCAGCTGGGAGTTGTCCGGAACCTTGGCGTACTTGGCGATCATCGTCTGGCAGGCCCGGTGGGTCCGCTTGACGTCGCTGGTGAACCTGGCGTAGCTGACGTCCGGGGCCTGCCAGACGCCGACGAACTCGGCGTGGTGCTTGGCGGTGCAGGAGACCGGCACCATCTCGTCGATGTCGTCCTTGACCATCTTCGGGTTGAAGCAGCGGTACGCCAGCGGGGCCGCGCCGGACAACGCGCCCCGGAGGCTGCCGGTGCGCAGGTCGACGGCGGTGTCGTCGATGCTGGCGATCTCGGTGACGTCGCAGCGGTACCAGCGGGCCCCGCCCGACCAGGCCTGCGGCGACGGCAGCACGACGGTCAGGCCGAGCCGCCCGGAACGCCAGTCGGCGCCCACCGCCTTGTTGACCGCGGTGTCGCACCCGGCCTGCGCGGACCGCATGCCGGCCGAGCCGGGCTGCGGGGGTGCGCCGCCGTCGGCGCCCGGGCCGGTGAGGGTGCCGACGTGCATGGTCTCCACCCGGTGCGCCTCGGTGCACGGCGTCGGGTTGTAGCCGGTCAGGAAGCCGACCTGCTGGGAGCTCTGGTGGCACACGTCGGCGGCGGGGACGAACTGTTGCGCCGCGACGGGCGCCGGCCAGTCGTCGGTGAGGTCACTGTCGACTCCGGCGGGTGCGCCGCACCCGGCCAGCGCCAGGGCCAGCGCCCCGCCCCCGGCCAACGTCGCCAACCACCGTCGCATCCCGACCTCCCGCCGCCGGTGGCCCCCGACCGGACCCAACCGGTCGGTAGCGCCACGGCGCAGCAGCATACGGCACCGATGCTCAGATCGCGGGCAGTCCCTCGGGGCCGACCCCGCGCATCGAGCGGGTGAGTTTGCGGTCGTCGCTCCACAGGAAACAGCGCACTCCACGGTCGCCCTCCTCCCACTCCCGCTGCGAGGGCGGGTAGTAGATGGACCCGGCCCGGTACGGCAACTCGCTGTTGTTGGGCACCGCCGCGTACTCGGCGATCAACGCCATGCAGCGCTGGTGCGCCTGCTCGGCGGATTTGGTGAACTCCGCCCAACTCATGTCCCGCTCCTGGTAGACGCCGACGAACTCGGCGCGGTGCGGCTCGGTGCAGAGCACCGGCGCCATGTAGTTGAGGTTGTCGCCGATCAGCTTCGGGTCGAAGCAGCGGTGCGTCAGGGGCGCGTCGCCGATCAACGCCCCGCGCAGGCTGCCGGTGCGGTTCACCGGGCGGGTGTTGTCGATGCTGCCGGTCTCGCTGAGGTCGCAGCGGAACCAGCGGGCGCCGCCGGCCCAGGCGGGCGCGGACGGCAGCGCGAGGGACAGCGCGAGTCGGGCGGTGTGCCAGTCACCGCCGAGCACCTCGCGGGCCCGCTGGTCGCATTCGGCGCGGGCCGTGCGCAGCGCCGACGACCCGGGTTCCGGTCGGGTCTCGGTCAGCGCGTCGGGGCCGACGAAGGTGCCGACGTGGATGGTCTCGGCCAGGTGGTTGCGCGCGCAGTCCACCGTCTCGTACGTGCTGGCCTGCACGACGGTGGCGATCCGCGGCAGGCAGGTGTCGGTGGCGGGGGTGAACGGCTTGGGCACCCGCAGCGTCGGCCAGTCGTCGGTGAGATCACCGTCCGCGCCCCGGGCCGGCGTGCAGCCGGTCAGCAGCAGCATCGTCGTGACGCCGGCCAGCACCAGCGCTGGAAGCCACCGTCGCATCGTCTGCCTCCCGGGAGCTGGCGGCCGGTCACCGCGCCCCGCGGCGAGACCCCGGCGGGCGTGCAGCCTACGGCACCGTCCCGCTTGGAGTGTCGTCGCGTTTCCGTCGTTCGGCCAGCCGCCGATGTCTGTTCGTCCGGATTCAGGAATCCGGAGCGTCCAATTCTGCACCACTGGTCACTGCTGGGTCACAGCGCGTCGGAGTTGGTGCCGCGATGCCGGTGGCGGGTGGCCACGTTCGTACACTGGCCCGGTGACCGTACCGCCGCCGATCGTCGCGCCGAGCATCCTGGCCGCCGATTTCGCCCGCCTCGCCGAAGAGGTCCGTGCCGTCGAGGACGCCGCGGACTGGTTGCACGTCGACGTGATGGACAACCACTTCGTGCCGAACCTGACCATTGGGCTGCCCGTGGTGCAGAGCCTGCGGGCTGTCACGGCGATGCCGTTCGACGTGCACCTGATGATCGAGGACCCGCGCCGGTGGGCGCCCGGGTACGCCGACGCCGGGGCGTACAACGTCACCTTCCACGCGGAGGCTTCCGACGACCCGGTGGCGCTGGCCAAGGACCTGCGCTCGGCCGGTGCGAAGGCGGGCCTGGCCATCGACCGGGACACCCCGATCGAGCCCTATCTGGACCTGCTGCCCAGCTTCGACACCCTGCTGATCATGACGATCAAGGCGGGCTTCGGTGGGCAGCGGTTCATTCCGCAGCTGCTGGAGAAGGTGCGCACGGCCCGGCGGCACGTGTCGGCCGGGCACCTGGAGCTGCGCATCGAGGTGGACGGCGGGATCGCCGCCGACACCATCGAGCAGGCGGCCGCGGCGGGCGCCGACGCGTTCGTGGCCGGCACCGCCGTGTACGGGGCCGCCGATCCGGCGGAGGCGGTACGGCATCTGCGGGCACTGGCGGAACGCGCGGCTCCCGGGGCCTGAGGTGGAGCCCGAGGCCGACCGCAAGGACGTCATCCTCGTCGTGGACGACGACGAGGACATCGCTCGTTTCGTCGACTTCAACCTGCGGCTGCACGGCTTCGAGGTGATCCACGCCGGTGACGGCCAGGAGGCCCTGGAGGTCATCGAGCGCCAGCGGCCGGATCTGGCGGTGGTCGACCTCATGATGCCCCGGATCGACGGGCTGGAGCTGACCCGGCGGCTGCGCGCCGACCCGATGACCTCCGCCCTGCCGGTGATCATGCTGACGGCCAAGGGGATGACCGTCGACAAGGTGCACGGGCTCAGCGCCGGCGCGGACGACTACCTGGTCAAGCCGTTCGACACCGCCGAGCTGGTGGCCCGGGTGTCGTCCACGTTGCGCCGCAACAAGGAGTTCCGGGAGGTCTCCCCGCTGACCGGGCTGCCCGGCAACAGCCGGATCCGTCGGGAGATCAGCGACCGGGTCCGACAGGGCGTGGACTACGCGGTCGGCTACGTCGACATCGACCGGTTCAAGAGCGTCAACGACCGGTACGGCTTCGTCCGTGGCGACGACTTCATCTCCGCGCTGGCCCGCAGCCTGCACCGGGCGGTGGTGGGCGTCGGGCTGCCACCGGCCTTCCTCGGTCACGTCGGCGGTGACGACTTCGTCATCGTCTGCGCCCCGGACCAGGTGCGCCCGTTGACGTCCCAGGCGGTGGTCGACTTTGAGAACGCCGCCGACACGCTCTACGACCCGACCGACCGGGAACGCGGCTTCGTCGAGTTGAAGGACCGGCGGGGCACCATCCGGCGGGCCGCCCTGGTCACCCTCTCCATCGGGGTCTCCCTCTCCGACGCCGGCAAGCGGTTCTCCGACCCTCTCGAGGCGATCGCGATGGCCTCGGAGATGAAGACGGTCGCCAAGAGTCAACCGGGCTCGTACGTGGCGGTGGACCGGCGTCGCGGCGTCACCTGAGCGTGATACCGCTGTGAAGTAGCTCGCCTAGGTGGCGGCGGAGCCGGATCGGCGTGTAAGACTTCCCGTGTACCCACCACGCGCTGGCGGGACTCGGTGAAATTCCGAACCGGCGGTGATCCACGGTCCAACCGTGGTCAGCCCGCGACCCGGACGGCTCTGCCGCCCGGTGGACCTGGTGAAAATCCGGGGCCGACGGTTGGGGGCGGTTCGTCCGCGCCCAGACAGTCCGGATGGGAGACAGCGCGCGGGACGGACGGGTCCGAGCCGACCGCTGGCGTCAGCGTGCCGTGCCGGCCCTCCGGGGGCGGCTGTGCCGTTCCCGGATTCCGCCACCGCCTGCCCGTGGCCCCATGGCCACCGCCTCCCTGACCGCCCGCGCGCGGACCGGCGAGTGAGAGGGCAGGGGCAGGGCGATGGCCAGCGTCTCCGTTGACGAGGCGATGCGGCGTGCGATCGAGTTGGCGGCGCGCGGGCTCGGCACCACCAGCCCCAACCCGGTGGTCGGGTGCGTGCTGCTCGACTCCGACGGCGAGGTCGTGGGCGAGGGCTTCCACGCGTACGCCGGTGGCCCGCACGCCGAGATCGTCGCCCTGGCGCAGGCCGGCCGGCGGGCCAAGGGCGGCACCGCTGTCGTCACCCTGGAACCCTGCGATCACACCGGCCGCACCGGCCCCTGCAGTTCCGCGCTCGTCCAGGCCGGGGTGGGTCGGGTGGTCATCGCCGTGCCCGACCCCAACCCGGTCGCGTCCGGGGGCGCCGCCACCTTGCGCGCCGCCGGGGTGCGGGTCGATCTGGGGGTACGCGGCGAGGAGGCCGAGGCCGGCAACATCGCGTGGCTGACCTCGATGCGCCGGGGCTGGCCGTACGTGATCTGGAAGTACGCCGCCACGCTCGACGGGCGGTCCGCCGCGGCGGACGGCACCAGCATGTGGATCACGTCGGAGGCGGCCCGGATCGACGTGCACGCGCTGCGCGGCACCGTCGACGCGGTCATCGCCGGGGTGGGCACCGTGCTCGCCGACGACCCCCGGTTGACCGCCCGCAACCTGCGCGACGGCAGCCTGGCCATCCGGCAGCCGCTG
Source organism: Micromonospora sp. SD19 (assembly GCF_054462275.1). Taxonomy (NCBI): domain Bacteria; kingdom Bacillati; phylum Actinomycetota; class Actinomycetes; order Micromonosporales; family Micromonosporaceae; genus Micromonospora; species Micromonospora sp. SD19. The sequence goes on along the minus strand of NZ_JBTLMN010000006.1, from coordinate 39,278 downwards.
CGGGTGGTGGTGGACAGCTCGGGGCGGACCCCGGCTGACGCCCGGGTCCGCGACGGCGCGGCACGGACGTGGATCGCGACCGCCGAGGAGGTCGGCGCCGACGCGGACGGCCGGGTCGACCTGCCGGCGCTGCTCGCGGCGCTGCACCAGCGCGGGGTCCGCGCGGTGCTGCTGGAGGGCGGCCCCCGGCTGGCCGGCGCGTTCCTGGCCGCCGGCCTGGTCGACAAGATCGTCGGGTACGTCGCGCCGCGGTTGCTCGGCGCCGGCCCGACCGCTCTGGTCGACGCGGGAGTGACCACCATCGCCGAGGCCATCGATCTGGAGTTCGTCGACGTTACGCAGGTCGGTCCGGATCTCCGGATCACCGCTTTGCCCCGCAAAAGGGAGGGCTGAGATGTTCACCGGCATTATCGAGGAAATGGGCGAGATTGTCCGGGTGGCGCCCACGGCTGGCGATTCGGCGCTGCTCGGCGTCCGCGGCCCACTGGTCACCTCCGACGCCCGGCACGGCGACTCGATCGCCGTCAACGGTGTCTGCCTGACCGTCGTGGAGGTGGCCGACGGGGTCTTCACCGCCGACGTGATGGGGGAGACGCTGCGCCGCTCCGCGCTGGGCGCGCTGCGCCCCGGCGACCCGGTCAACCTGGAGCGGGCCGCCGCGCTCGGCAGCCGGCTCGGCGGGCACCTGGTGCAGGGCCACGTCGACGGCGTCGGTGAACTGATCTCCCGGGAGCCGGCCGAGCAGTGGGAGACGGTCCGCTTCCGGCTGCCCGCCAGCCTGTCCCGGTACGTGGTGGAGAAGGGCTCGATCACCATCGACGGTGTCTCGTTGACGGTGGCCGCCGTCGGCGCGGACGAGTTCGCCGTCGGGCTGATCCCGACCACGCTGAAGCTGACCACGCTCGGCGCGAAGGGCGTCGGCGACCCGGTCAACCTGGAGGTCGACGTGCTGGCCAAGTACGTCGAACGGCTGCTCGGCGACCGGCTCACCCAGGCCGACGTGCGCGGCGTGGCCGCGAACCTGGGCGGGGTGGCCTGATGGGCCCGCTCAGCTGGCTACTGGACGCCCAGGTGCACATCGCCGGTTCGCCGGTGCTGGCCCGGGAGATCGTCGGCAACGCGTTCGGGCTGATCTCGGCGCTGCTCGGGCTGCGCCGGCTGGTCTGGGCGTGGCCGGTCGGCATGATCGGTAACGCGCTGCTGCTCACCGTCTTCCTCGGCGGGGTGTTCACCACCCCGCAGGCGCACGACCTGTACGGGCAGGCCGGCCGACAGGTGTTCTTCTTCGCGGTCAGCGTCTACGGCTGGTGGCGCTGGCAGCGCAACCGTCGCGGCGACGCCGGGCAGGCGGCCGTCGTCCCGCGCTGGGCCACCGGACGGGAGCGGCTGATGCTGCTGCTGGCCGCCGTGGTCGGCACCGCCGCGGCGTACCCGCTGCTCAAGGCCCTGGGCTCGTGGGGTCCGCTGCCGGACGCCTGGATCCTCACCGGCAGCCTGCTGGCCACCTACGGCATGGCCCGCGGGTGGGTGGAGTTCTGGCTGCTCTGGATCGCGGTGGACGCGGTCGGCGTGCCGCTGCTGCTGCGCGGCGGGTTCTACCCGTCGGCCGTCATGTACCTGATCTACGGCGCCCTCTGCGTCTGGGGCTTCGCCGCCTGGTGGCGCACCTCGCGTGCCACGGCCACCGTCCGTCAGCCCATCTACCGGGAGGCCGTCGCATGACCAGTTTTGGGGATATCGAGCAGGCGGTCGCAGACATCGCGGCCGGCCGGCCGGTCGTGGTGGTCGACGACGCGGACCGGGAGAACGAGGGCGACCTGATCTTCGCGGCCGAGCTGGCCACGCCGGAGCTGATGGCGTTCATGGTGCGCTACACCTCCGGATACGTCTGCGTGGCGCTGACCGAGAGCGAAGCCGACCGGCTCGACCTGCCGCCGATGCACCACACCAACCAGGACCGGCGCGGCACCGCGTACACGGTGACGGTGGACGCCCGCGAGGGGGTCAGCACCGGCATCTCGGCGGCCGACCGCGCGCACACCAGCCGGCTGCTCGCCGCCGCGACGACCGACCCGACCGACCTGGCCCGCCCCGGGCACGTGGTGCCGCTGCGCGCCCGCGAGGGCGGGGTGCTGCGCCGGCCGGGGCACACCGAGGCGGGCATCGACCTGACCCGGTTGGCCGGGCTGCGGCCGGCCGGCGTGCTCTGCGAGCTGGTCAACGACGACGGCACCATGATGCGCCTGCCGGACCTGGAGAAGTTCTCCGCCGAGCACGGCCTCACGTTGGTCACCATCGCCGACCTGATCGCCTACCGGCGGCGTACCGAGAAGCAGGTCGAACTGGTCGCCGACGCCCGGATGCCGACCCGGCACGGGGTGTTCCGGGCGCTCGGCTACCGCGCCGAGCACGACCCGGCCGAACACGTCGCGATGGTGCTGGGTGACCTCGGTGACGGCCAGGACGTGCTGGTCCGGGTGCACTCCGAGTGCCTGACCGGGGACGTGTTCGGCTCGCTGCGCTGCGACTGCGGGCCGCAGCTGGACGCCGCGCTGGCCCGGGTCGGGAAGGAAGGCCGGGGCGTGGTGCTCTACGTCCGTGGGCACGAGGGGCGCGGCATCGGGCTGCTGCACAAGCTGCAGGCGTACCAGCTGCAGGACCTGGGCCGCGACACCGTCGACGCCAACCTCGACCTGGGCCTGCCGGCCGACGCCCGCGACTACGGCACCGGCGCGCAGATCCTCTACGACCTGGGCGTGCGGTCGATGCGGTTGCTGACCAACAACCCGGCCAAGCGGGCCGGGCTGGAGGGGTACGGGTTGACGATCACCGGCCGGGAGAGCCTGCCGGTCGGCGCGCACCCGGAGAACATGCGCTACCTGCGCACCAAGCGGGACCGGATGGGTCACCTGCTGGACGAGTTGGACGAGGAGTCCGAGGCGCCGCTGGGGCGTCCGGTCGCCAACGACGAGATCGGAGCATGACGATGGCGGGTTTCGGTGAGCCGGGGGTCGAGGCGGTCGACGCCGCAGGACTGACGGTCGGGGTCGTCGCCGCCCGCTGGCACGGTGAGCTGACCGACCACATGCTGGAGCGGGCGGTGGCCGCCGCCGAGGCGTGCGGCGCTCGTTCCGTGGTCGCCCGGGTCGCCGGCTCGGTCGAGCTGCCGGTGGTGGCGCAGGCCCTGGCCCGCCGCTGCGACGTGGTGGTCGCCCTCGGCGTGGTGGTCCGTGGCGCCACCGCCCACTTCGACTACGTCTGCCGCTCGGTCACCGACGGGTTGACCCGGGTGGCGTTGGACGAGGGCAAGCCGGTGGCGCACGGGGTGTTGACGGTGGAGACCATCGAGCAGGCCCGCGACCGGGCCGGCCTGCCCGGTTCGGCGGAGGACAAGGGCTGGGCCGCCACGGTCGCGGCCCTCGACGCGGCACTGGCCGTGCGGACCGTGGCGGCGGGCAACGCCCAGCGGGTCGGCTTCGGCGGCTGAGGCACCCCCTTGCAGGCTCAGAGCCGACCGGCCTCGATGATCCGGCGCAGGAACTGCCGGGTCCGGGGCTGCGTCGGCTCGCCGAGCACCTGTTCGGGCGGGCCGCTCTCGACGACCCGCCCGGCGTCGAGGAAGCACACCTCGTCGGCGACCTCCCGGGCGAAGCCCATCTCGTGGGTGGCCAGCACCATGGTCATCCCGTCGGCCTTCAGGTCGCGGACCATCGACAGCACCTCGCCGACGAGCTCCGGGTCCAGTGCTGAGGTGATCTCGTCCAGCAGCATCAGCCGGGGTGAGTTCGCCAGCGCCCGGACGATCGCCACCCTTTGCTGCTGCCCGCCGGAGAGCCGGTCCGGGTAGGCGTCCGCCTTCGCGCCGAGCCCCACCCGGTCGAGCAACTCCCGGGCCTGCGCCTCCGCCTCCGCGCGGCCACGACGGTGTACGCGCCGCGGCGCGAGGGTGATGTTGTCCAACACGCTCAGGTGCGGAAAGAGGTTGTACGCCTGGAACACCATGCCGATGCGCCGACGGACCTGGTCCGGGTCCACCCGGGGATCGGAGATGTCCTCGCCGTCCAACTCGATGGTGCCGTCGTCGAGTTCCTCCAGCAGGTTGACGCAGCGCAGCAGTGTCGACTTGCCGGAACCGGACGCGCCGATCACCGCCACCACCTGGTGCTCGGTGACGGTCAGGTCGAGCTGGTCGAGCACGGTGTGCCCGCCGAACTCCTTGCGCAGGCCCCGACAGCGCAGCAGTGCCATGGCTCAGCCTCCCGACTGCCGGCGGGCCGCGCGCAGCGTCACCCAGTCGGTGACCGCGATCAGCGGGATCGCGAGCAGCACGAAGAGCACCCCCGCCACGATGTACGGCGTGTAGTTGAAGGTCTGTGCGGTGGCGATCTGCGCGGCGCGGACCGCGTCGATCGGCCCGGCGAGCGACACCAGCCCCACGTCCTTCTGCAACGCCACCACGTCGTTGAGCAGGGGCGGCGCCACCCGGCGGACGGCCTGCGGCAGGACCACGTGGCGCATCGTCTGCCGGTGGGTCAGGCCCAACGAGCGGGCCGCCGCGAGCTGGCTGTGGTGCACCGACTCGATGCCGGCCCGGAACACCTCGGCGAGGTAGCCGCCGTAGGTGAGGACCAGCGCGATCCCGCCCAGCACCAGCACCGGCGGCATGCCCTGCAACCGCAGCCCCGGCACGCCGAGGGTGAGCAGGTAGAGCACGATGATCAGCGGCAGGCCCCGGAAGGTGTAGGTGTAGCCGGCGGCCAGCGCGCGGACCGGGAAGAAGACCGGCCCGCGCAGCGTCCGCAGCACGGCGATCACCAGCCCGAGCAGCAGCGCGCCGAACGCACAGCACACCAGCAGCCGGACGTTGAGCCAGAGCCCGCTCAGCACCGTCGGCAGCGCGTCGCGGGCGATCGCCGGATCCAGGAACGAGCGCCGGACCCGGTCCCAGCCCGGCGCCCCGGTCACCGCGATCACCAGCAGCGTGCCGAGCGCCGCCGTCGAGCAGGCCGCGACGAGCACGCTGTAGACGGTCTGCCGACGCCGGTACGCCGTGCGCCGCAGCTGCGCCTCGGACGGCACACGATCCAGAAGTGTCACCGCAGTTCGGCCGCCCCCGCCGCCTGAGCGAGCCACTTCTGCTCCAACTGCTTCAGGGTGCCCGCCGTGCTGAGCTGACCGACCGCGTCGCTCACGCACGGGGTCAGTGGGGAGTTCTTGTCGAGCAGCAACCCGAACGCCTCGGGCGTACCGACCTGCGGCACCTGCCCGACGATCGTCGCGTCGGTGATCTCCGCGCCGGTGATGTAGAAGGCGGTCGGCAGGTCCACCACCAGACCGTCCAGCTGCCCGTTCTGCAGTGCCTTCTTGGCGTCGTCGTTGCTGTTGTAGACCTGCGGCTTCGCGGTCGGCTTGATCACGTCGGTGATCGCCTGGTAGCTGGTGGTGCCGACCTGCGCGCCGAGCCGGGCGTCGCGCAGCTCGGCCAGCGACGTCCTGCCGGCGATCTTCGAGGACTTCAACGCGATGACGGTCTGTCGCACCAGGTAGTACGGCGCGGAGAAGTCGACCGCCTGCTTGCGCTCCTCGGTGATGGAGAACTGGTTGATGTCGAAGTCGAAGTCCTTCGGGCCGGGCGCGATCGCGGTGTCGAACTTGATCCGGGTCCAGGTGACGTCGGCGCGGGCGTAGCCGAGCTGCTCGGCCACCGCGTACGCGACGGCGGATTCGAAGCCCTCACCGTTGTCGGGCTTGTCGTCGGAGAACCACGGCTCGTACGCGGGCTGGTCGGTGGCGATGGTCAGCTTGCCCGGCGTACGCGTGGGCAGGCTGTCCTTGGCGCAGGACGCCGTGGCGGTGACAGTGGGGGTGGGTTTCTCGTCCTGTGGCGCGCATCCGGCGGTGGCTACCACGACGGCGCCGGCGAGGGGGAGCGCGAGAAGACGTGATCTGCTGGCCATGGCCGACAGCGTAGGGCTCCATGAGCATCGATCGACAATTGTCCCACCATGTTGGTAGGGAATTGTCCGCTTGCGGGACTCGGGCGGACCCGGACGCGGGGCCCTGCCGGGGAGGCTGGAAGAATCGCTTCCCGTGAAGACGTTCGAGGAGTTGTTCGCCGAGCTGCAGGCCAAGGCCGCCGCCGGCACCCCGGGCTCGGGCACCGTCGCCGCGCTGGACAAGGGCGTGCACTTCATCGGCAAGAAGGTCGTCGAGGAGGCGGCCGAGTCGTGGATGGCCGCCGAGCACGAGGGGCCGGAGCGCACCGCCGAGGAGATCTCCCAGCTGCTCTACCAGGTCCAGGTGCTGATGCTCGCCAGTGGTCTCGAGCTCAAGGACGTCTACCGACATCTGTGAGTGCCCCCACCCCGTTGATCGCCATCCGGATCGAAGGAGCACTCCGTCATGCTGCGTGTCGCCATTCCCAACAAGGGCACCCTGGCCGAACCGGCCGCCCAGATGCTGCGCGAGGCGGGCTACCGCCAGCGCACCGACCCCAAGGACCTCGTCTGCCGGGACGAGGCCAACGACGTCGAATTCTTCTACCTGCGCCCGAAGGACATCGCCACCTACGTCGGCTCCGGTGACCTCGACCTCGGGATCACCGGCCGGGACCTGCTGATCGACTCGGCAGCGCCGGCCGAGGAGGTCGTCGACCTGGCCTTCGGCCGGGCCACCTTCCGGTTCGCCGCCCGCCCCGACGACATCGCCTCCGTCCAGGAGCTGGGCGGTCACCGGATCGCCACCGCGTACCCGGGGCTGGTCGAGCGGCACCTCGGCGAGGTGGGGGTCAAGGCCGACGTGATCCGTCTCGACGGCGCGGTGGAGAACGCCGTACGCCTCGGCGTCGCCGACGTGATCGCGGACGTGGTGGAGACCGGCGCGACCCTGCGCCAGGCGGGCCTGGTGGTCTTCGGCGAGCCGCTGCTGCGCTCGTCGGCGGTGCTGGTCCGGCGGGCCGGCGCGCCCGCGCACGCGCAGGCCGAGCAGTTGCTGCGCCGCCTGCACGGGGTGCTGGTGGCCCGCCGCTACGTGATGCTCGCCTACGACGTGCCGGCCGGTCTGCTGGACCGGGCCAGCGGGCTCACCCCGGGCATCGAGTCGCCCACCGTGTCGCCGCTGCACCGGGAGGGCTGGGTGGCGGTGCAGGCGATGGTGCTCCGCGACGACGTGCACCGCATCATGGACGAGCTGTACGAGTTGGGTGCCCGCGCCATCCTCGTCACCAACATCCACGCCTGTCGCCTCTGACCGTCCCTCTCCCGAACCGCGGCCGTCTGCGTCCCGTCTCCGTTCCCGTCCGCGGCGCGGCCCGTCTGCGTTCCGTCTCCGTTCCCGTCCGCGGCGCGGCCCGTCTGCGTTGCGGTCCCGTGTCCGTCTCCGTCTCTGGCGAGGTGGCGGTCGCCGCCCGCCGCCGTCCGTGTCCCGTCCCTTTCCCGGCCCAGTCCGCGTCCATGGGGCGGCCCCAGCGGCTGATCCACTCGGGTTTCAGGAAACGGGGGTGTCCCTGGCGTGCGGACACCCCCGTTTTCATGAACCCGAGTGGATCTTGCGGGTGCGCGGGTGCGCGGGTGCGCGGCTAGAACGCCGGCAGGCGGCCGGCGATCGTCGGGCGGGCGGCGGCTTGGCGGGTGCTGGCTCGGCGGGTGGTGCGTCTGCGGGACGAGTGCGGGTGGCAGACTGGTGGGGTGAGTGATACCGAGCTGGTCCGCCTGAAGCCCCGCCGCATCCGCGCGGTCTGCTGGTCGGCGGCGGTCGCCCTGGTGGTGGTGTTCGGTCTGGTCGCGACGTCGCTGAGTGGCCCGACCGGTGATGGTTACGGCAGCTTCCAGCGCGGCGACCAGATCGCCATGATCGGCCTGGGCGTCTTCGGGGCGCTGGGTTGCCTGCTGTTCACCCGTCCCCGGGTGGAGGCGGACGCGCGGGGGATCCGGGTGCGCAACATCGTCGGCTCCTACGAGCTGCCCTGGGAGGTTGTCCGGGGCGTGCGCTTCGACCGGGGCGCGCCGTGGGCCAGCCTGGAGCTGCACGACGACGACCTGCTGCCGATGGTCGCCCTGCAGGCCGCCGACAAGGAGTCGGCAGTCGACGGGGTCCGCGCGCTGCGCCGGCTGCACGAGGCCCACCAGGCCCGTCTCGCCGAACGCGCCGTCGGCCGCTGACCCCAGCGACACCGCCCACGCCGGTCCGCGGCCGAACCGCCGACCGTCGACCTCGCGTCGCCGCCCAGCGGCCAGGCATGCGGCGCACCCCTCGCCAAGATCTGGACAACTTCCCTGAAACTGCTGCATCACGGCGCCGGGAGGCGGCAGTTTCAGGGAAAGTGCGCGGATCTTGAAGCGTCGCCAGGCGCGTGAGGGCCGCGCAGGCGTGGCACGGCGTCCCGGACGCTGCCCCGGGTGTCCCGGTTTGGGGGTGACCGGGGCGCCGGTGTAGTGTTGTCGAGTCGACCAGGCTGTCTCCGCGTGCGAGCAGACAGCCTTGAAAGCGGAGCGCCTGCTCCCACCTGAGTCACCGCTACGGTGGCCGGGTCCGGTCACCGGTTCCGGGCATGTCCCGGCGCTGGATGCGCGATCCTTGTGATCGTGCCGACCGGTCGAGCGGGCCCTGGCATACGCCGGGGCCTTCTGCTTTTCGAGTCGGTTCCCTCCCGGGAGCCGCAGGGGTCGGCGACACGGCAGAAACGACTCGAGGAGGCCCCATCAGCGTCGAACCACGCGTGAACGAGCAGATCCGGGCACGTGAGGTCCGACTGGTCGGCCCAGAGGGTGAGCAGGTGGGCATCGTCCCGCTGGAGCGCGCTCTTCAGCTGGCCGCGGACGTCGATCTGGACCTGGTCGAGGTTGCGCCGATGGCGCGCCCGCCGGTGTGCAAGCTCATGGACTTCGGCAAGTTCAAGTACGAGAGCGCACTCAAGGCGCGCGAAGCGCGGCGTAACCAGCAGCAGACCGTCATCAAGGAAATGAAGCTTCGGCCGAAGATCGACCCGCACGACTACGAGACCAAGAAGGGTCACGTGGTGCGGTTCCTCAAGGCGGGCGACAAGGTCAAGGTGACGATCATGTTCCGCGGTCGCGAGCAGAGCCGCCCGGAGCTGGGTTACCGGCTCCTGCGCCGGCTCGAGTCCGAGATCACGGACCTGGGATACGTCGAGGCCGCTCCCAAGCAGGACGGCCGAAACATGATCATGGTTCTCGCTCCGCACCGGGCCGTCAAGGCTTCCGCGGTCGCCGCCACGGCGTCCCGCGGTGGTCCTCGGGACCGGGCTGGGGACGAGTCCGCCGCTCCGGCAGCCGATGAGACCGCGGCGGTCGGCGAGACCGCAGCAGCCGGCGACACCGGCACCGCCGCCACCAGCGGCGAGTAACAGGGGAGAAGACGTTCCACATGCCGAAGATGAAGAGCCACACGGGTATGGGTAAGCGGGTCAAGGTGACCGGCAAGGGCAAGATCGTTGCCCAGCAGGCCGGCCTGCGCCACAACCTGGAGAAGAAGCCCTCCACCCAGACCCGCCGGCTGACCGGCACGGTCGTGCTGGCCAAGGCCGACGTCAAGCGCATCAAGAAGCTGCTCGGCCGCTGACGCGCGCCACCTTTACGTAAGAAGGAGTTGAGATGGCACGCGTCAAGCGGGCTGTAAACGCCCAGAAGAAGCGTCGTACCCTGCTGGAGACCGCGAGTGGTTACCGCGGTCAGCGCTCCCGCCTGTACCGCAAGGCCAAGGAGCAGGTGCTGCACTCGATGCAGTACGCCTACCGGGACCGTCGCGACCGCAAGGGCGACTTCCGGCAGCTGTGGATTCAGCGGATCAACGCGGGCGCCCGGGCCAACGGGATGACCTACAACCGTCTGATCCAGGGCCTGCGTCTGGCCGGCATCGAGGTCGACCGCAAGATCCTGGCCGACCTGGCTGTCAACGACGCCGCCGCCTTCGCGGCGATCGTCGAGCTGGCCCGGGCCGCGGTCGCGGCCGAGGGCACCGGCGGCGCGGCGGCTCAGGCCGCCTGATCCCCACGCACCAGAGCGAGGCGTCTCCCGTGTCGGCACCGCCGTCCGGGGGGCGCCTCAATCGTGCCGGAGGAGCGCACATCATGGCCTTCACCCCGCGTACCCCCAGGGTTGTCGCCGCCCGCCGCCTGCAACGCCGCCGGGACCGCGACGCCACCGGCCGTTTCCTGGCCGAGGGCCCGCAGGCGGTCCGCGAGGCCCTCGCGCGGCCGGGGGTGGTCACCGAACTGTTCGGTACGACCACCGCGCTCGACCGGTACCCGGAGTTGGCCGCCACGGCGGCCCGCGCCGACGTGCCGGTCTCGGAGGTGACCGAGGACGCCCTCGCCGCGCTGGCCGAGACCGTCGCCCCGCAGGGGCTGGTGGCCGTCTGCCGGCACCTGGACGTGTCGTTGGAGCAGGCCCTCGCCGGTGCGCCCCGGCTGGTGGCGGTGCTCGCCGAGATCCGCGACCCGGGCAACGCCGGCACGGTGCTGCGCACCGCCGACGCGGCCGGCGCGGGTGCGGTGGTCTTCGCCGGGGACGCCGTCGACCCCTACAACGGCAAGTGTGTGCGGGCCTCGGCCGGCAGCCTCTTCCACGTCGACGTGGTGCGCGCCCCCGACCCGGTCGCGGTGGTCGAGGCGCTGCGCGCCGCCGGGCTGTCGATCTTCGCCACCACGGGGTACGGCGACAGCGATCTGGATGACCTGACCGACTACGGGCGGCTCGTCGGGCCCACGGCCTGGCTGTTCGGCTCCGAGGCGCACGGCCTGCCCGAGGAGTTGACCGCCGCCGCCGACGCGCGGGTGCGGGTGCCGCTGTACGGGCGCGCGGAGAGCCTGAACCTGGCTGCGGCTGCCGCGGTCTGCCTGTACGCTTCAGCGAGAGCACAGCGCTGACGGTGTCCACACCCGGCGCGACTGACAGCAGGGGAGATGCTCCGTCCATGAACGCGACACGGCGTTCGTTTAGCCAGCCCGCCGGTGTCGGCGGGCGGCGGGCCTGACCTGCTCCCTGCGCAACTCCTACCGGCGGGCTGCGGCACAGCCGCGCGTCCGTAGACTCGCCTAGCCGCCCGTGGAGGGCTGGCGCCGCCGTGAGGGAGTGCCCGTACGCCATGAGCTACCGCAACGATCCGTACGACCCGAAGCAGGTCGCCCTGCTCGACCCCGCTGCCCTGGCCGAGGCCGTCGCGGACGCCACGAAGGCGTTCGAGGCCGCCGCCGACCCGGACGCGCTGACCGCGCTGCGTTCGGTGCACCTGGGTGACCGGTCACCGGTCTCCCTCGCCCGCCGGGAGATCGGCGCGCTGCCACCGGCCGCGAAGTCCGACGCCGGTAAGCGGGTCAACGAGGCCCGCCGGGCCATCGAGTCCGCGTACGCCGAGCGCGCCGAGGTGGTGGAGCGCGAGCAGGCCGAGCGGGTGCTGGTCGAGGAGCGGGTGGACGTCACGCTGCCCTACGACAGGCGTCCGCGCGGTGCGCGACACCCACTGAGCACCCTGATGGAGTCCATCAGCGACCTGTTCGTCGGGATGGGCTACGAGGTGGCCGAGGGGCCCGAGGTCGACCTGGAGTGGGTCAACTTCGACGCGTTGAACATCCCCGCCGACCACCCGGCGCGCGGGTTGATGGACACCTTCCACATCGCACCGGAGGGCTCCGGCCTGGTGCTGCGCACGCACACGTCGACGGTGCAGACCCGCACCATGCTCAGCCGCAAGCCGCCGATCTACGTGATCGTGCCGGGCCGCGTCTACCGCACCGACGAGATCGACGCCACCCACAGCCCGGTGTTCCACCAGGCCGAGGGCCTGGTCGTCGACAAGGGCATCACGATGGCGCACCTGCGCGGCACGCTCGACCACTTCGCCCGCGCGATGTTCGGCCCGGAGGCGAAGACCCGGTGGCGGCCGCACTACTTCCCGTTCACCGAGCCGTCGGCGGAGTTCGACGTGTGGTTCCCGGAGCACCGGGACGGCCCGCAGTGGGTCGAGTGGGGCGGCTGCGGCATGGTCAACCCGCGGGTGCTGCGCGCCTGCGGCGTCGACCCGGAGGTCTACTCCGGATTCGCCTTCGGTATGGGCATCGACCGGACCCTGATGGTCCGGCACGGGGTCAGCGACATCCGCCATCTCTTCGAGGGCGACGTGCGGTTCAGCCGCGCGCTCGGGACCGGGGCGTAGGCGATGCGGGTACGAGACACGGGAACGGTGGTCTGAAGTCATGCGAGTTTCTGTCAGTTGGCTGCGGGAGTACGTCGATCTCCCCGCCGACCTGCCCACCGGTGACCTGGAGCAGGCCCTGGTCGACCTCGGCATCGAGGTCGAGTCCGTGGTGGACCTGGCCGCGTCGGTCACCGGCCAGTTGGTCGTCGGTGAGGTCCGCGAAATCGAGGAGCTGACCGGTTTCAAGAAGCCGATCCGGTTCTGCCGGGTCGACGTGGGTGCCGCCAACGGCACCGGTGAGCCGCAGGAGATCGTCTGCGGGGCGCGCAACTTCGCCGTCGGTGACCGGGTGGTGGTGATCCTGCCCGGCGGCGTGCTGCCCGGCGGCTTCGCCATCGGCGCCCGCAAGACGTACGGGCACAACTCGGCGGGCATGATCTGCTCGGCCAAGGAGCTGGGCCTGGGCGACGACCACTCCGGCATCATCGTGCTGGGGCCGGACGTGACGGCCAAGCCGGGTGACGACGCGCGCCCGGTGGTCGGCCTGGACGACGTCGTGCTCGATCTGGAGATCACCCCCGACCGGGGGTACGCGCTGAGCCTGCGCGGCCTGGCCCGGGAGCTGTCGCACGCGTTCGAGGTGCCGTTGCGCGACCCGGCCCTGACGCCGGCACCGGGCGGCACCGAGACGCCCGCGTACCCGGTGGAGGTCCGCGACACGGTCGGCTGCGACCGGTTCACCGCCCGCCTGGTCCGCGGGGTCGACCCGACCGCGCCCACCCCGTCGTGGATGGCTCAGCGGCTCGTCACCGCCGGCATCCGCAGCATCTCGCTGCCGGTGGACATCACCAACTACGTGATGCTGGAGCTGGGCCAGCCGATGCACGCGTTCGACGCCGACCGGATCGTCGGGCCGCTGGTGGTCCGCCGCGCCGAGGCGGGGGAGAAGCTGACCACCCTCGACGGCGTCAACCGGGTGCTCACCGCCGACGACATGGTGATCTGCGACGACACTGGGCCGATCTCCCTGGCGGCGGTGATGGGCGGCGAGACCAGCGAGGTCGTCACCGGCGGCACCACGAACGTGCTCTTCGAGGCGGCGCACTGGGACCCGGCGATGGTCGGGCGGACCGCCCGCCGGCACAAGCTGTTCAGCGAGGCCGCGAAGCGCTGGGAGCGGGGCGTCGACCCGGCCGTGGCGCTGGTCGCGCTGGAGCGTGCCGTGCGGCTGCTCACCGAGCACGGCGGGGGCACCCCGAGCGCGGAGATCCTGGACATCGACCACGTCCGTCCGCGTACCCCGATCAGCCTGCCGGCGGACCTGCCGACCCGGCGGGTCGGCGTCGAGTACCCGCCGGCGCGGGTGGTCGCCCTGCTGGAGCGGGTCGGCTGCACCGTCGCGCAGGGCGCGGACCGGTTGTCCGAGGACCCGGGCGCGGTCGGTGTGGCCAGCGGCGTGGGGACGGTGCTGAGCGTCACCCCGCCGACCTGGCGGCCCGACCTGACCGACCCGGCCGACCTGGTCGAGGAGGTGGTCCGCCTCGACGGGTACGACAAGGTGCCGTCGGTGCTGCCGACCGCGCCCCCCGGTCGTGGTCTGACCCCCCGGCAGCGTCGCCGCCGGGCCGTCGCCGACTCGCTGGCCGAGCGGGGGTACGTGGAGGTGCTCGCGCACCCGTTCGTGTCCCCGGAGCTGGCCGACCAGCTCGGCCTGCCGGCCGACGACCCGCGTCGACCCGCGGTGCGGCTGGCCAACCCACTGTCCGAGGAGGAGCCGCTGCTGCGCACCACGCTGCTCGGCCCGCTGCTCGGCACCCTCAAGCGCAACCTCGGCCGGGGTCACCGCGACCTCGCCCTCTACGAGATCGGCGCGGTCTTCCACCCGCGCGTCGGCGCCGGCAGCCCGCCCGCGATGGGCGTGGACCGGCGGCCCACCGACGAGGAGTTCGCGGCCGCCGACGCGGTGGTGCCGGCGCAACCGGTGCACGTCGCGGTGGTGCTCGCCGGGGACATCGACCCGGCCGGCTGGTGGGGGCCGGGTCGGCAGGCCGGCTGGGCGGACGCGATCGAGGCGGCCCGGGACGTGCTGGCCGCCGCCGGGATCCCCGACGAGCGGGTCGAGGTGCGTGCCGCCGAGCACGCCCCGTGGCACCCGGGCCGCTGCGCCGAGCTGCGGGTCGACGGCGAGGTCGTCGGCCACGCCGGTGAGCTGCACCCGGCGGTGGTCGCGGCGCTGGAACTGCCCCGTCGCACCAGCGCGATGGAGCTGAACCTCGACACGCTGCCGCCGACCCCGGTGACGCCCGCGCCGACGGTCTCCGGTTTCCCGCCGGCGCTGATCGACGTGGCCCTGGTGGTGGACGACTCGGTGCCCGCGGAGCAGGTGCGCCGGGCGCTGGAGGCGGGCGCCGGTGAGCTGCTGGAGGACGTGCGGCTGTTCGACGTGTACTCCGGCGCGCAGCTCGGCGAGGGCCGCCGGTCGTTGGCGTACAAGCTGACCTTCCGGGCACCGGACCGGACCCTCACCGTCGAGGAGGCCGTAGCGGCCCGGGACGCGGCGGTCGCCGTCGCGGCCGAACGCCTAGGCGCCACCCTGCGCGGCGCCTAACCCCCACCCCACCCCCACCCCCACCCCCACCCCCACCCCACCCCCGCTCCCACCCTCGCGATCTTGCAGTTTGTGTTGCCGATTCGCACCTTTGGTCGGCTATGCGGGCGCAGTAAGTGCAAGATCGCGAGGATGGGGCGGGGTTTCTACATCATCATGCAGGGGGCTGTATTAACTTGCACGAATCGGGTCGCCCTTGTTAATCTTCGCTGCATAGTCATGCGGAGGTGGGTATGGGGATTCGAGTCGCGGTCGCCGGAGCGAGCGGGTACGCCGGGGGTGAGCTGCTGCGCCTGATCGCCGGGCACCCGGAGTTCGACCTGGTCGCTGCCACCGCCCACAGCCAGGCCGGGCACCGCGTCGACGTGGTGCACCCGCAGCTCACCGGGCTCGACCTGGTGCTCGGCACGACCGATCCGACCACCCTGGCCGACGCGGACCTGGTCTTCCTGGCCCTGCCGCACGGCGAGTCGGCGGCCCTCGCGGCGCAACTGCCGGCCGAGGTGCGGATCGTCGACCTGGGCGCCGACCACCGGCTGGCCGACCCGTACGCCTGGGCGCAGTACTACGGCGGCACGCACGCCGGGCAGTGGACCTACGGGCTGCCCGAGCTGCCCGGTCAGCGGGAGCTGATCGCCGGCTCCACCCGGGTGGCGAACACCGGCTGCTACGCCGCCGCGATCACCCTGGCGCTCGCGCCGTTGATCGCCGACGGCGCGGCCAGCCCCGCCGACGTGGTGGTCGTGGCCGCCTCCGGCACCTCGGGCGCGGGGCGGGCGGCGAAGCCGCACCTGCTGGCCAGCGAGGTGATGGGCGACCTGTCGCCGTACCGGGTCGGCACCCACCAGCACGTCCCGGAGATCAAGCAGGCCACCGGTGCGACGGGTCTGTCGTTCACCCCGGTGCTGGCGCCGATGCCGCGCGGCATCCTCGCCACTGTCACCGCGACGCCGGCGCGCGGCGTCGACCCGCAGGAGGTGCTGGCGCGGGCGTACGCGGACGCGCCGTTCGTGCACGTGCTTCCGGAGGGCCGCTGGCCGCACACCGCCGCCACGCTGGGCTCCAACTCGTGTCACCTGCAGGCCACCGTCGACGTCGACTCGGGTCGTCTGATCGTGCTGAGCGCATTGGACAACCTGGGTAAGGGCGCCGCCGGCCAGGCCGTACAGAACGCCAATCTCATGCTCGGCCTGCCGGAGACGACGGGCCTGTCGATGTGGGGAGTCACCCCTTGAGCGTCACCACCCCACGGGGGTTCCGGGCGGCCGGTGTGGCCGCCGGCCTCAAGGCCAGCGGCGGCGCGGACGTCGCACTGGTCGTCAACGACGGCCCGGACGCCGGCGTGGCCGGTGTCTTCACCACGAACCGGGTCAAGGCCGCGCCGGTGCTCTGGACGCAGCAGGTCGTGCAGGGCGGCGTGGTCCGCGCGGTGGTGCTCAACTCCGGTGGTGCCAACGCCTGCACCGGCCCGGCCGGCTTCCAGGACACCCACGCCACCGCCGAGCACACCGCCGCCGCGCTGACCTCGGTGAGCCCACGGTTGATCCTCGGCGCCGGTGAGGTCGCGGTCTGCTCGACGGGCCTGATCGGTGAGCGGCTGCCGATGCCGAAGCTGCTGCCGGGGGTCAGTTCGGCGATCCGTGGGCTGTCCCGCGACGGTGGCGTGGCCGCCGCCGAGGCGATCATGACCACGGACACCCGCTCGAAGACCACTGTGGCGCGGGGCAGCGGGTGGACTGTCGGTGGCATGGCCAAGGGCGCGGGGATGCTCGCGCCGGGGATGGCCACCATGCTCTGCGTGCTCACCACCGACGCGGTGGCAGGGCCGGCGGTGCTGGACGAGGCGCTGCGCGCGGCGACCCGGGTCACCTTCGACCGGGTCGATTCCGACGGCTGCATGTCCACCAACGACACGGTGCTGTTGCTGGCAAGTGGTGCGAGCGGCATCGAGCCGACGCCGGCCGAGCTGGCCGCCGCGGTCACCGCGGCCTGTCACGACCTGGCCCAGCAGTTGGTGGCCGACGCCGAGGGCGCGACGAAGCAGGTCGCCATCGACGTGGTCGGCGCGGCGGACGAGGACGAGGCGGTCGAGGTGGGCCGTTCGGTGGCCCGCAACAACCTGGTCAAGACGGCGCTGTTCGGCAACGACCCCAACTGGGGTCGGATCCTCGCCGCCGTCGGCACCACGGCCGCCGCGTTCGATCCGGACGAGGTGGACGTGGCGGTCAACGGGGTGTGGGTGTGCCGGGGCGGTGCCGGCGCCGAGGACCGTTCGAAGGTCGACCTGACCGGCCGGGACGTGACGATCCGGATCGACCTGCACGCGGGTACGTCGGCCGCCACCATCTGGACCAACGATCTGTCGCACGCGTACGTGCACGAGAACTCGGCGTATTCAACGTGAGCGCGAGGAACGTAGCGCAGCGGAGTCCCGCAGTCGCGAACGAAAGGCCGGCACTGTGAGCCTCAGTAGCGATCTGGCTCGTGCGCAGGCCAAGGCGGAGACGCTGATCGAAGCGCTGCCGTGGTTGGCGCGTTTCTCCGGCTCGACGGTCGTGGTCAAGTACGGCGGCAACGCGATGACCGATCCACTGTTGCAGCAGGCGTTCGCGGCCGACATGATTTTCCTGCGGTACGCGGGCCTGAAGCCCGTGGTGGTGCACGGCGGTGGTCCGCAGATCTCCGCCATGCTGGGTCGTCTCGGCATCGCCAGTGAGTTCCGTGGTGGTCTGCGGGTGACCACCGCCGAGGCGATGGACGTGGTCCGGATGGTGCTGGTCGGTCAGGTGGGCCGGGAGCTGGTGGGTTTGATCAACTCGCACGGTCCGTTCGCTGTCGGCCTGTCGGGGGAGGACGCCCGGTTGTTCACCGCGGTGCGCCGCCCGGCGTACGTGGACGGGCAGGCTGTGGACGTCGGCCAGGTCGGCGACGTCGAGTCGGTGGACGTGTCGGCGGTGACGGATCTGATCGACGCCGGCCGGATCCCGGTGATCTCGACGGTCGCGCCGGACGTCGACGGGGTGTTGCACAACCTCAACGCGGACACTGCCGCCGCCGCTCTGGCGGTCGCGTTGCGGGCCCGCAAACTGGTCGTGCTCACCGACGTGGCCGGTCTGTACGCCGACTGGCCGGACACCACCAGCCTGGTCTCCGAGATCGCCGCGGACGACCTGGCCAAGCTGCTGCCCAGCCTCGAGTCGGGGATGGTGCCGAAGATGGAGGCCTGCCTGCGGGCGGTGCGTGGGGGAGTGCCCGCCGCGCACGTCGTCGACGGTCGGGTGGCGCATTCCACGTTGCTTGAGGTGTTCACCTCGGAAGGGTTCGGAACGATGGTGGTGCCGGGAGACGGGACGGACGCGACATGAGCACGCTGGCGCAGCGGTGGAAGCAGTCCATGATGGACAACTACGGCACGCCGCCGTTGGCGTTGGTCTCCGGCGCCGGAGCGGTGGTGGTCGACGACGCGGGCCGGGAGTACCTGGACCTGGTGGGTGGCATCGCTGTCAACGCTCTCGGTCACGCCCATCCGGCGGTGGTGGCGGCGGTGTCGAAGCAGGTCGCGACCCTCGGGCACGTCTCCAACCTCTATGTGGCCGAGCCGCCGGTCGCCCTCGCCGAGCTGCTGTTGGCGCTCGCCGGCCGACCGGGGCGGGTCTTCTTCGCCAACTCGGGCGCGGAGGCGAACGAGGCGGCGTTCAAGCTGTCCCGGCGCACCGGCCGCACCCAGGTGGTGGCCACCAGGGGTGGCTTCCACGGCCGTACCATGGGTGCTCTCGCGTTGACCGGCCAACCGGCGAAGGCCGACCCGTTCCGGCCGTTGCCCGGCGAGGTGACCCACGTCGACTACGGCGATGTCGCCGCCCTCGACGCGGCCGTCTCCGACGCCACCGCGATGGTGATCCTGGAACCCGTTCAGGGTGAGAACGGCGTGCTCGTCCCGCCGGCCGGTTATCTCGCGGCGGCCCGGCGGATCACCGCCCGGCACGGCGCGCTGCTGGTCCTCGACGAGGTGCAGACCGGCATCGGGCGCACCGGGCACTGGTTCGCGCACCAGGCCGAGGGGGTGGAGCCGGACGTGGTCACCCTGGCCAAGGGGTTGGGTGGCGGGCTGCCCATCGGGGCGACGCTGGCGTTCGGCCCCGCCGCGGACCTGCTCACTCCCGGCTCGCACGGCACCACGTTCGGCGGCAACCCGGTCAGCTGCGCGGCGGCGCTCGCCGTGGTGGCGACCATCGCCAACGAGGGGCTGCTCGACAACGTCAAGCGGGTCGGTGAGCGGTTGCGTCGCGGCATCGAGGCGCTGGGCCACCCGCTGGTCGCCGGGGTACGCGGCGCCGGTCTGCTGCTCGGCGTGGTGCTCACCGCGCCGGTGGCGCCGGTGCTGGCCGAGGCCCTGCGCGAGGCCGGCTTCCTGGTCAACCCGGTGCAACCGGGTGTGGTCCGGTTGGCGCCGCCGCTGATCCTCACCGCCGCCCAGGCGGACACCTTCCTCGCGGCGCTGCCGGCCGCACTGGACGCGACCGCCCCGGCAGCGGCCGGCGCGGACACCGCACCAGCCACAGTGACCACCACGACGGGGACGACTCGATGACCCGGCACTTCCTGCGCGACGACGACCTTTCGCCCGCCGAACAGTCAGCGGTCCTCGACCTGGCGGCCCGGATGAAGGCGGACCGGTTCGGTCACCGGCCACTGGTCGGCCCCCGCTCGGTGGCGGTGCTGTTCGACAAGCAGAGCCTGCGGACTCGGATCTCGTTCGACGCCGGGATCGCCGAGCTGGGCGGGCACCCCCTCGTGGTGGACACGCAGGTCACCCACTTCGGTCGGGGTGAGTCCCTCGCGGACGCGGGGCGCGTGCTGTCCCGCTACGTCGCGGCGATCGTGCTGCGGACCCACGGTGACGAGCGGATCGCCGAGGTGGCGGCGGGGGCCAGTGTGCCCGTGGTCAACGCGCTCACCGACGGATTCCACCCGTGCCAGTTGCTGGCCGACCTGCTCACCGTCCGGGAGCGGTGCGGTGGCACGGCCGGTCGCACCCTGGCGTACGTGGGGGACGGCGCGAACAACATGGCGCAGTCGTACCTGCTGGCCGGGGCGACGGCCGGGATGCACGTGCGGATCGCCGGCCCGGCCGGGTTCGCGCCGGACGCGGCGGTGGTGCAACGGGCCGCGCGGATCGCGGCCCAGACCGGCGGGTCGGTGCGGGTGCTGACCGACCCGGTCCAGGCGGTACGCGACGCCGACGTGCTGGCCACCGACACCTGGACGTCGATGGGGCAGGAGTCCGACGGGTTGGACCGGATCACGCCGTTCCTGCCGTACCAGGTGAACAAGGAGTTGCTCGGCCAGGCCGCGCCGGACGCTATCGTGCTGCACTGCCTGCCGGCGCACCGCGGCGAGGAGATCACCGACGAGGTGCTCGACGGCCCGCAGAGCGCGGTCTTCGACCAGGCGGAGAACCGGCTGCACGCCCAGAAGGCGCTGCTGACGTTCCTGCTGGACGCCGCGACCGGGGAGTCCCGATGACCGCACCGCTGACCCGCGCGGCCCGGCACGCCCGGATCGTGGAGCTGATCCGCGACCGGGCGATCCGGTCGCAGACCGAGCTGGCCGACCTGCTCGCCGCCGACGGCGTGGGCGTCACCCAGGCCACTCTCTCGCGGGACCTGGAGGAGTTGGGCGCGGTCAAGGTGCGCGGCGGCGACGGTCCGGCCGTCTACCTGATCCCCGAGGACGGTCAGCGACCGTTGCGCGACGCCGAGGCCGCTCCGGCCCGGCTGGTACGACTGCTGCGCGAACTGCTCAACGGGGTCGACTCCAGCGGCAACATCGCCGTGCTGCGGACCCCGCCGGGCGCGGCCCAGTACCTGGCCAGCGCGTTGGACCGGGCGGGTCTGCCCGAGATCGTCGGCACCATCGCCGGCGACGACACCATCCTCGTCGTGGCCCGTGAGGCCGTCGGCGGGGCGGCGCTGGGGGAGAAGCTCGCCGGCTGGGCCCGCCGCGACGACACCATCGACGGGACCACCGCCTCATGACGCGGCGGAGCGTGAAGAGTGACCGAGCGCGGCGAGTGAGCCCCGCAGTCGCGAGCGAAAGGCAACCAGAGCAATGATGGGCGACGTGGACGACAAGAGCCTTACCGAGAACAGTGCCGCCACCAACCGGACGAGCCTCTGGGGTGGCCGGTTCGCGGGCGGCCCCGCCGAGGCGCTCGCCCGACTGTCGGTGAGCGTGCAGTTCGACTGGCGGCTGGCCCCGTACGACATCGCCGGTTCCCGGGCGCACGCCCGGGTCCTCGCCGGCGCCGGCCTGCTCGACCCGGAGGAGCTGGGCCGGATGCTGGCCGCGCTGGACGACCTGGAGGCCGCCTGCGCCTCCGGGGCGTTCCGGCCCACCATCGACGACGAGGACGTGCACACCGCGCTGGAGCGTGGCCTGCTGGAGCGCCTCGGCAGCCTCGGTGGCAAGCTGCGCGCCGGCCGGTCCCGCAACGACCAGGTCGCCACCGACCTGCGGCTCTACCTGCGGGATCACGCCCGGGGCGTGGCCAGCCGGCTGGTCGAGCTGGCGGAGGCGCTGGTGGAACAGGCCGAGCGGCACGTCGACACCGCCGCGCCGGGCATGACCCACCTCCAGCACGCTCAGCCGGTCACCTTCGGGCACTGGCTGCTGGCGCACGTGCAGCCGCTGCTGCGCGACCTGGAGCGGCTGCGTGACTGGGACCACCGGGCGGCGATCAGCCCGCTCGGCGCGGGCGCGCTGGCCGGTTCCGGGCTGCCGTTGGACCCGGTGGCGGTGGCCAAGGAGCTGGGTTTCCGGACGTCGTTCGCCAACTCGATGGACGCGGTCGCCGACCGGGACTTCGTCGCCGAGTTCCTCTTCACCACCGCGTTGATCGGGGTGCACCTGTCCCGCCTCGGCGAGGAGGTGGTGCTCTGGACCTCGCACGAGTTCGGCTGGGTGGAGCTGGACGACTCGTTCGCCACCGGCTCGTCGATCATGCCGCAGAAGAAGAACGCGGACATCGCCGAGCTGGCCCGGGGCAAGTCCGGGCGGCTGGTCGGCGGCCTGATGACAGTGCTGACCATGCTCAAGGGCCTGCCGATGACCTACGACCGGGACATGCAGGAGGACAAGGAGCCGGCCTTCGACGCGGTCGACACCCTGGAGCTGCTGCTTCCGGCCCTGGCGGGAATGATCTCCACGATGACGGTCCGGGTGGACCGCCTCGTCGCCGCCGCCCCGGTCGGTTTCTCCCTCGCCACCGAGGTCGCCGACTGGCTGGTCCGACGCAACGTGCCGTTCCGGGACGCGCACGAGATCACCGGCCAGCTGGTGGCGCTCTGCGCGGCTCGCGAGTGCGAGCTGAACGATGTCTCCGACGAGGACCTGGCCACGATCAGCGGGCACCTCGACCCGTCGGTGCGCGACGTGCTCTCGGTCCGTTCGGCTCTCGCGGCCCGGACCACCCCCGGGTCCACCGGTCCCGGCCCGGTCGCCGACCAGCTCGCCGCCGCGGCGGACCGGTTGGCCGGTTGGCGGGAGTGGGCCGCCGAGCGGGTCGTTCCGCGCTGAGCTGTGCCGTGGCGTCGGCGTCGGCCGCCGGCGCCACGGCTGGTTCAGGCCGTCGGGCGCTCCCGCTTGGGGAGCTTCGCCACCACCATGTCGTACGACGAGTCGACCGCCTCGGTCAGCTCCTCGTCGCCGATCCCGCCGTCCAGGCGCAGCGTGTTCCACCCGGACCGGCCGATGTAGGCCATCACGCTGGCGTCGCCGGGGTGTCGGTGCAGCCACTCGTCGGCGACCTCCCGGGTCGGCCCGCACTTGACGCCGACCGTCGGTTTGCCCCCGGCGCTGCCGAGGAACGCGAAGATCCGGCTGCCCACCTTCACCACCTCGTCGCCCTCCCACGGCTGGTCCAGCCATGCTCCCGGCTTCGCCAGGCAGTACGCCAGCATCTCCGCGCGCTCCATGGGTGCCTCCTCGTCGTGCGCACAGTGTGCCCGCCCGACCGCCGTCGCGGGCGCGACGTGCCGATCCGGGTGTGTGCTCAGGACGCGCCGGATCCGGCGGTCTGCTCGGACGAGCGGGCGGCGACCCGCTCGTAGCGCTGTCGGGCCGCCTGTGCGCTGCCCAACCCCAACCCGTACGCGATCGCCTGCCAGGTCAGCCCCCGGTCGCGGGCCAGTGTCAACAGGCCGGCTTCCAGGGCGTCCAGCTCGGCGCGGACGTGGGGCAGCAGGGTCAGCGCGGCGGTCAGGTCGGCGGCGTCGACCGGCTCCTCCGTCGGTTCGCGTTCGGCCCCGCCGGCGGCCAGCGCGGTGACCAGGGCGACCGCCTCCCACGGGTCCAGCACGTACGGGTGGGCCCAGCGGCCCCGCTGGGCGTCGGTGCCGGCGTGCCGCTCGGCGATCCGGTGCAACGCCTCGTGCGTGCGGTGGGCGCGGGCGCGGGCCGGGTGGGGCGCGGTGAATGGATCGTCCGTCGTCATACCCCGAGCACACATCATCAACGTCCGGTTGTCAACAGAACGTTCAAATCTCGTCGTGGGTCCGCTCGCGGCCGACCCCCGGGCGCGCATCGCCCGCTCGGCTGCCGGGTCGGCGGGATGGGTACCGTCGGGGGCATGCCCCTGCTGCCCGGTGACCGCACCAGCGACCCCGACCTGGCGGCCCTGGCTGACCTGCTCGCCGGGCCCCTGCTGCCGGCGGCGCGCGGGCTGCTGGGCTGCCGCCTGCACGCCGGCGGGGTCACCGTCCGGATCACCGAGGTCGAGGCGTACGCGGGAACCGGCGGCGATCCCGCTTCGCACGCCCATCGGGGCCGCACTCCACGCAACGCCGTGATGTTCGGCCCCGCCGGGTACGCCTACGTCTACTTCACCTACGGCATGCACTGGTGCGTCAACGTGGTCACCGGGGTCGAGGGGACGGCCACCGCCGTGCTGCTGCGCGCCGGTGAGGTGGTCGACGGGCTGGCCACCGCACGGGAGCGCCGGCCGGCCATCCGGCGGGACGTGGACCTGGCCCGGGGGCCCGCCCGGCTCTGCTCCGCGCTCGGCATCGACCGCGAGGCGTACGGCGCGTACCTGCTCGGCGACGGCCCGGTCCGGCTGCGGCCGCCGGCCCGGCCGGTGCCGCAGGAGGCGGTGGCGGCGGGTCCCCGGGTGGGCGTGACCGGCGCGCACGACCTGCCCTGGCGGTTCTGGCTGGACGGCGATCCCACGGTGAGCGCGTACCGCCGGCACGTGCCCCGCGTCCGGCGCTGAACGCGCCCGGCGGCGTGTGAGCGGCGGAGTGTGTCAGTGGGTGTGGCCATAATCACCGCACCTGCTCACCGACGGTACGGAGGACGCCATGGCAACGCTGCTCGCGATCGGCACGGCGAAGGGGTTGTTTCTCGCCACCAGCACTGACGACCGGCGCAGTTGGGAGATCACCGGTCCACACTTTCCGATGACCGGTGTCTACGCGGTGGCTATCGACACCCGCCGTCCCACCCCACGGTTGCTCGCCGGCATGACCAGCTCACACTTCGGCCCGAGTGTCGCCACCAGCGACGACCTCGGTGCTTCCTGGGACGAGCCCGACCAGGCGCCGGTCGCGTTCCCGGCCGACACCGGCGTCTCCCTCGGGCGGGTCTGGCAGTTGACGCCGGCCGGCCCCGACGAGCCGGACGTGGTCTGGGCCGGCACCGAGCCCTCGGCGTTGTTCAAGTCGACCGACGGTGGCCGCAGCTTCGAGCTGGTCCGTTCCCTCTGGGACCACCCGCACCGTCCGCAGTGGGAGGCCGGCTTCGGCGGTCAGGCCGTGCACACCGTGCTGCCCCACCCGCGTGACAGGGCTCGGCTGCTGGTCGCCATGTCCACCGGTGGGGTCTACCGCTCGGAGGACGCCGGGGCGAGCTGGACGCCGGGTAACACCGGCATCCGCGCCTACTTCATGCCCGACGAGTGGCCGGAGTTCGGCCAGTGCGTGCACAAGGTCGCCCGGGACGCCGGCAACCCCGAGCGGCTGTACGCGCAGAACCACCACGGCGTCTACCGCTCCGACGACGACGGCCGCACCTGGTCCTCGATCGCCGACGGGCTGCCCAGCGACTTCGGCTTCCCGATGGTGGCCCACCCGGGGCGTGCCGGCACGGTGTGGACCTTCCCGCTGGTGGCCGACGGGGAGCGGTTCCCGACCGATCACCGCTGTCGGGTGTTCCGCTCCGCGGACGCCGGCGGCAAGTGGGAGCCACTGTCGGTCGGGCTGCCCGAGGGGCCGTTCTATCCGGCGGTGCTGCGCGACGCGATGTGCGCCGATGACGCCAGCCCCGGCGGGGTCTACTTCGGCACCCGCTCCGGTTCGGTCTTCGCCAGCCGCGACGAGGGTGACTCCTGGTCGACGGTCGCGGCGCACCTGCCCGACGTGCTCTGCGTTCGCGCCGCGGAGGTCTGAGCATGGTCACCGTGCTGCTGCCCGGCCCGCTACGCGGCGAGGCCGGAGGTGCGAGTCGGCTGAGCGTCACCGCCGCCGGGACGCTGCGGGCGGTCCTCGACGAAATGGCCGTCGCGCACCCCCGGCTGGCTCGGCGCATCCGCGACGAGCGTGGCGAGCTGCGCCGCTACGTCAACGTCTTCGTCGACGGGGAGGACTGCCGTCACTCCGGCGGTCTGGCCACCCCGGTCAGCGACGGCGCGGAGGTGCAGGTGTTGCCCTCGGTCGCGGGCGGCTGACCGCGCCGGCACCGCCGGGCGGTGTCGACCTGGATGTCGGGTTGCGGCGAGTGACCGGCGCCACTGCGGGGCGTCCCGCCGACGGAATAGTTGCGTCGTCAAATAAGTTGTGGCCTGCGTCCGGGTACCACGACGGCACCTGGTTGACACGCGAGGAGCTGGTCATGCAGTTCGGAATCTTCACCGTCGGTGACGTCACTGTCGATCCGACCACCGGTCGGGAGCCGACCGAGCATGAGCGGATCAAGGCGATGGTCGCGATCGCGTTGAAGGCCGAGGAGGTCGGCCTGGACGTCTTCGCCACCGGCGAGCACCACAACCCGCCGTTCGTGCCGTCGTCACCGACCACCATGCTCGGCTACATCGCGGCGCGTACCGAACGCCTGCTGCTGTCCACCGCCACCACGCTGATCACCACCAACGACCCGGTGAAGATCGCCGAGGACTACGCGATGCTCCAGCACCTGTCCGGTGGCCGGGTGGACCTCATGATGGGCCGCGGCAACACCGGCCCGGTCTACCCGTGGTTCGGCAAGGACATCCGCGCCGGCATCCCCCTGGCCATCGAGAACTACGACCTGCTGCACCGGCTGTGGCGCGAGGACGTGGTCGACTGGAAGGGCAAGTACCGCACCCCGTTGCAGTCGTTCACCTCGACGCCGCGCCCGCTCGACGGCGTGCCCCCGTTCGTCTGGCACGGCTCGATCCGCAGCCCGGAGATCGCCGAGCAGGCCGCCTACTACGGTGACGGCTTCTTCGCCAACCACATCTTCTGGCCCAAGGAGCACACCCAGCGGATGATCGGGCTCTACCGCCAGCGGTTCGCGCACTACGGCCACGGCTCCGCCGACCAGGCGATCGTCGGCCTCGGCGGGCAGGTGTTCATGCGCCGCAACTCGCAGGACGCGGTCCGGGAGTTCCGGCCCTACTTCGACAACGCCCCGGTCTACGGGCACGGGCCGTCGCTGGAGGAGTTCACCCGGGAGACGCCGCTGACCGTGGGCAGCCCGCAGCAGGTCATCGACCGCACCCTCGGCTTCCGCGAGTACGTCGGTGACTACCAGCGGCAGCTGTTCCTGATGGACCACGCGGGTCTGCCGCTGAAGACCGTGCTGGAGCAGCTCGACCTGCTCGGCGAGGAGGTCGTGCCGGTGCTGCGCAAGGAGTTCGACGCGCTGCGTCCGGCGCACGTGCCGGCCGCGCCGACGCACGCCTCGCTGGTCGCCGCCGCCGGCGGCGCCAAGGACAGCACCGTGCACGCCGTCGACGACGTGACCGGCAAGGCACCGGAGGGGGCGACCCGATGACCCGCCGCAGCCTGGCCGTCATCTCGGCGGGGCTGAGTCAGCCCTCGTCGACCCGACTGCTCGCCGACCAGCTCGCCGCGGCCACCCGCGACGAGTTGGTCCGGCGCGGCTCCGAGGTGCAGCTGCACGTCGTCGACCTGCGCGAGTACGCCCACGACGTGGTGAACAACATGCTCACCGGGTTCGCACCCGCGGCGCTGCGCGAGGTCATCGACACGGTGACCGGGGCGGACGGGATCATCGCCGTCACCCCGATCTTCAGTGCCTCGTACAACGGGCTGTTCAAGTCCTTCTTCGACGTGCTGGATGCCGAGTCGCTGATCGACCGACCGGTGCTGATCGGCGCAACCGGCGGCACCGCCCGACACTCCCTCGCTCTGGAGCACGCCGTCCGCCCGATGTTCGCCTACCTCCGGTCGGTGGTGGTCCCGACCGCGGTCTTCGCCGCCCCGGAGGACTGGTCCGACGGCACCGCCGACGGCGCGCTGCGCGCGCGGATCCGGCGCGCCGCCGGGGAGTTGGCCGACCAGATCGAGCGCCGGCCACCGGCCACCGGGCCGGCCGACCCGTTCGCCCTCACCACCGACTTCCTGCAGATGCTCGGCCGGGGCGACGGCCCGACGGTCAGCTGACCGGGTGGGCGACCAGCACCGGGCAGTGCGCGTGCTGGATCGCCGCCTGACTCACCGACCCGAGCAGCAGACCGGCGAACCCGGCCCGGCCCCGGGTGCCCACGACCAGCAGCGCCGCCGCGCCGCTGGCCTCGATGAGCCCCTGGGCCGCGCCGGCCGCCCGGACCGGATGCTCCCGTACCACCAGATCGGGATGCCGGGCGCGCACCACGGCGGAGGCGTCGGCCAACAACCGCACCGCCTCGGCCTGGTGCGCGGCCTGCGACTCCTCGATCTCCTCCGGCACCGTCCGGCCGCCGTCCGCCGCAACGACGTGCACCAGCACCAGCGGCACGTCCCGCAGCGCCGCCTCGTCGGCGCCGACGCTCACGGCGAGGCCTGACGACTCGGACCCGTCGACGCCGACCAGCACCGGACCGTCCACCGGGATCGGCTGCTCGTCCGGGCGGACCACCAGCACCGGGCAGTGCGCGTGCGCCGCCACCTGCGCGCCGACCGAGCCGAGGAGCAGCCCGGCGAAGCCGCCCCGGCCACGGCTGCCCACCACGACCAGCTCCGCCCGGCGGGACTCCTCGATCAGGGTGGCGCCCGGGCCCCCGGCGACCTGACGCGCCTCGACGGCGAGGCCGGGCCACCGCTCGCCCAGCTCGGCCGCGGTGCGCTCCAGCATCTTCTGCGCCTCCTCGGAGGGCGCCGGCACGCCGATCTCGTACGGGTTGAGCGGCACGCCGTAGCCGAACGGATGCAGGTAACCGTGCACCACCAGCAGCGGCCGGGACCGGAGCTGCGCGGCCCGGGCCGCGTGCTCGGCGGCGACGAGGCTGGACGGCGATCCGTCCACACCCACCACGACAGGTCGGTTCATCGGCACTCCCTGGGTCGGTCAGGTCATTGTCGGCGTTGCCCGGCCGCCGCGCCGTGGAACGCGCCGGCCCGGACCGACCGACCGCCGCCGCCTGAGCCCGCGTCGGAGCACCCGGAGCCGGCGTCGGAGCACCGGTGCACGCCGCCCGGGCCGTGCGGTGTCAGCTCTGCCGACCCTCCTGGCGACGCCGGACGACCACCACCGGGCCGTGCGCGTGATGCAGCACCGCGTGGCTCACCGAGCCGAGCAGCATGCCGGCCAGCGCGCCCCGGCCGCGCGCCCCGACCACGGTGAGCTGCGCGGCCGCCGACTCCTCGACGAGGACCTTCGCCGGCCCGCCGTACGTGACGCGGCGCCGCACCGGCACGTCCGGGTACCGCTCGCACCAGCCGGCGAGGGCCTCGGCGAGCACCCGCTCCTCCTCGGCGGCGAGCGCTTCCACGTCGTACGCCACCGGCAGGAGGTCGCTCGGCGGGACCGGCATGATCCAGGCGTGCACGGCGAGCAGCTCGGTACCCCGCAACGAGGCCTCGTCGAAGGCGAAACCCAGCGCCTGGTCGGACCGGGGCGAGCCGTCCACCCCGACCAGGACCGGCCCGTCGGCGCGGGCCTCACCCTTGACGACGAGCACCGGGCAGTCGGCGTGGGCGGAGACCTGCACCGCGACCGAACCCATCAGCAGTCCGCCGAAGCCGCCCAGGCCCCGGCTTCCGAGCACCAGCAGCGCCGCGTCCCGGGCCTCGGCCAGGAGCACCGGCGTGGCCGCGCCGTCGACCACCGCGCCGGTGACGGCGACGTCCGGCGTGACCTTGCCGGCCTCGGTCACCGCCTCGGCGACCACCTGCTCGGCCTGTTGGCGAAGCCCGGCGTGCGGGGGAGCGCCCGGCGCCGGCGCGAGCGACACGTCGTAGAGCGGCCAGATGAACGCGTGCACCACCCGCAGCGGGCGGCCTCGCGTCCCGGCTTCCCGGGCGGCGGCCCGCACCGCCTCCAGCGCGGATGTCGAACCGTCCACGGCCACCACCACGGGGGCACCGGATCTGCTGGTCATCACGTCCTCCTTCGTTCCGTCCGTCTTCATCCTCGTCGCGCGCCGGCCCGACGATCAGGGGCGGACGGTAAGGGGGCGGGGGCCGTTGGTCCCGTCATCGCCCCGGTCGGCGTCGGTGGCCGACGATCGGGTCAGCCGCAGCACCAGCCCCGGCAGTACGCTGACCGCCGCGCAGGCCAGCAGCACGCTCGGTGCCAGCGCTTCGGTGCCGAGCAGGTCCCGCAGCGGAGCGAGCAGCACCCCACCGACCTGCAGCAGCGCCGACACCGCGACCGCGACGAGCAGGCCGGGGTTCCCGCTTCGGGCGCCCGCCGGCCGGGGTGCTCGGACGGCCAGCGCCACACCGAGTTGGGCGAGCCCGAGCACCACGAAGACCACCGACTGCCAGGGCAGCTCCCGCTGGGCGGCGAACACCCCGGCGCCGAGCACGACGGCGGCGATCAGCGCGCCGGTGAGCAGGACGTCGCGACCGAGCCCGGCGCCGAGCACCGATTCCTGCGGTGAGCGTGGTGCTCGGCGTAGCGTCCCGGGTTCGGCCGGCTCCGCGCCGAGTGCCACCCCGGGGACCCCGTGGGTCAGCAGGTTGATCCAGAGGATCTGGGCGGGCAGCAGCGGTACGGGCAGACCGAACAGCGGACCGATCAGCATCACCAGGATCTCCGCCACCCCACCGGAGAGGGCGTACCGCAGGAACCTGCGGATGTTGTCGTAGATGCGCCGGCCCTCGCCGATCGCGTTGGCCACTGTGCTCAGTTCGTCGTCGACGAGCACCAGGTCGGCCGCCTGCCGGGCGACCTCGGTGCCGCCTCCCATGGCCACCCCGATGTCGGCGCGCCGCAGCGCTGGCGCGTCGTTGACCCCGTCGCCGGTCATCGCCACCACCTCGCCGCGGGCCTGCAGACCGGCGATGATGTCGAGCTTCTGCTCCGGCTGGGTCCGGGCGAAGATCCGGGTGTCCGGGTGCGCCGCCTGGTCGTCGTCGCCGTTGGCGAGGGGGTCGCCGGCGCGCCAGAGGCCGAGACGACCACCGATCGCGGTGGCCGTGGCCGGGTGGTCTCCGGTGATCAGCAGCAGCCGTACCCCGGCGGTGTCGAAGCTGTCCGCGACCCGCGCGGCGCCCTCGCGCAGCGGGTCGCCCACGGCGACCAGTCCCATCGGTCGCAACCCGGTGGGGGAGGCGGGGTCGGGCACGGTCTCCACCAGTGCGGCGGCGACGGCGAGCACCCGCAACCCTTCGGTGGCCAACCGGTGGGCGGTGCTGGTCAGTTCGGCGATCTCCTCGTCGGTGGCGTCGAGCAGCGGTGCGCCGAGGACACTCTCCGGGGCGCCCTTGCAGACCACCAGGTAGCGCTGGTCGCAGGAGCGGTGCACGGTGACCATCCGGCGTTGCGCCTGGTCGAAGGGGTGCTCGGCGACCCGGGGCCACGCCGTGCGGGTGGCCTGCGGGTCGAGGCCACAGCGGGCGGCGAAGGCGACGAGCGCCGCTTCGAGCGGGTCACCCACCGCGCCCCACTCGGGTCGCTCGTCGTCCGGCGGCGACAGCGCGGCGTCGTTGCAGAGCAGCCCGGCCCGCGCCAGGTGGCGCAGCCCGTCCGGTACGGCCACCGCCTGCCCGTCCCGGTGCACGGTGCCGGTCGGGGCGTACCCGCTGCCGGTGACCCCGTACCGGGCGCCGTCGCCGGTGACCGCCTGCTGCACCGCCATCCGCCCCTCGGTGAGGGTGCCGGTCTTGTCGGAGGCGATCACCGTGACCGAGCCGAGAGTCTCGACCGCGTGCAGTTGACGGGGGATGGCGTGTGCGGCAGCCATCCGACGTGCGCCCAGGGCCAGGGCCAGCGTCACCACCGCCGGGAGCGACTCGGGCACCGCGGCGACCACCAGGCTCACCGCTGTGATCGCCATGTCGACAACGGGCCGGCCGCCGACCACCCCGATGGCGAAGACCAACCCGGACACTGCCACCGCGACCAGGCCGAGCACCCGACCCAGGGCGGAGAGTCGGCGTTGCAGCGGAGTGCCGGTCGGCCGGGTGCCCGCGACCAGGGCGCTGATCCGACCGAGGGCGCTCGCTGCTCCCGTGCGCAGCACGGTGCCGGTCGCCCGGCCGATGGTGACGACCGTCCCGGCCAGCGCCTCCTCACCGGCGACACGTCCGACCGTCACCGACTCGCCGGTCAGTGCGGACTCGTCCAGGTGCAGCCGGCTCGCCTCGATCAGGGACAGGTCGGCCGGGACGACGTCGCCCGCCTCGACCCGGACCAGATCACCGCGCACGATGTCGGCGGCGGGCACCACCAGTTCCCGGCCGTCGCGGACCACCCGTGCGGTGGGCGCGGCGAGTTGGTCCAGCGCGGCGATGGCGCGGTCGGCGCGTACCTCCTGCACCACGCCGATCACGGTGTTCACCAGGACGACCAGGAAGATCACCGCGGTGTCCGGGTAGTCGCCGAGCGCCGCGGTGACGGCCGCCGCGGCGAGCAGCAACGCCACCAACGGGTCGGTGAGCTGGTGCAGGACCCGTGCGGTCACCGGCTGGCGCGGTGGCGCAGCGACGGTGTTGGGGCCGGTGGCGCGCAGACGGGCGGCTGCCTCGGCCGCGTCGAGCCCCACCGACACGTCCCGGTCAACGGGGTCCACCAGGATCCCGTCCCGTCCGCCGATCGTCGTCACCAGTGACCTCCCCGTCGCTCGCGGCGGGCCACCGGCCGCCGTCGGGTCCCACCATGGCGCTGCCCGACCACCCCCGGGCAGAGGCGTTTGCACCTGTGGCGCCCGGGACCAAAGACCCGTCCGCGACATCCACCCTTGTGTGGAAGTACGTATGTACGTAGTATCGACGTATGAGCACCGTGGAAGAGCGACTCTCCGCGCTGGAGGCACAGGTCGCCGCCCTGACCGAGCACCTGACGTCGGCCCCCGCGCCGTCCGACGCGCCGCCCACGCCGGAGGGCACGTTCTGGGCCCTCGACGGCCTCAAGCAGCGCCTGCCGGCCGACGGCACCGGCGCCGTGCTCTACACCGGCACGGTTCGCGTCGCGGACCAGCACTACGACTGGCAGTACGGGCGCACCGTCGACGACCTGCTCGCCGCCGACTGGACGGAACTGGCCGGCGCACTCTCCGCGCTGGCGCACACGGTGCGGCTGCGGCTGCTACGGGAGGTCCTCGGTGGACGGCAGGGCACCGGCGAGCTGGCCGAGATCGAGGATCTGGGCACCACCGGTCAGCTGCACCACCACCTGCGCCAGCTCACCGCCGCCGGTTGGCTGCGCAGTGTCGGCCGGGGCCGCTACGCCGTGCCCGCCGAACGCGTGGTGCCGCTGCTGGCCATCCTCGCCGCCGCCGGCCGCTGACGCCGGCCCGGTCGCCGCACCGATCGTCGCGCCACCGACCCGCACAGCCCGCTCGACCGAAGGACCCCCATGCGGAGAACAGTCGTCATCGCCCTCGTCGTCGCGCTCGCCGCCAGCCTCGTCGGGGCGGCGCTGATGCCCCGCGTTCCCCGCCTCGGCGCGCAGGTCACCGGTGACGACGACCTCGCCCGCCTCGCCCGGATGGCAGTGCCCGACCCGAAGGGGCACCGCGGGCTCGCCGTCGCCCTGGTCGAGAACGGCCGGATCCGCACCGCCGGCCTGGGCGACCGGGACGCCGACGGCCAACCCGTCGAGGCCGGCACCGCGTTCGAGATCGGCTCGGTCACCAAGGTCCTCACCGGCATGCTCCTCGCCGACCAGGCCGCCGCCGGGGTCGTCCGCCCCGACGACCCTCTCGGCGCCACCTGGCCCACGGTCACCGGCCCCGCCCGCGACGTGACGCTCGCCGAGTTGGCCAGCCACCGCGCCGGGCTGCCCCGGCTCGCCCCCGACGGCATCCTGGGCTGGGCACGCATCCTCTGGTCCAACGTGTCCGGCGGCAACCCGTACGCCGGGCAGGACATCGACGCCGTCCGCAGCGCCGCCGACCGGGTCACCCCCGACGACGACGAGCGCGGCGAGGTCCACTACTCCAACCTCGGGCCGTCCGTGCTCGGCCACGCGCTCGCCGCGAGGGCCGGCGTCGCGTACTCCGATCTGCTGCGGGCGCGGCTGCTCCAACCGCTCGGCATGAACGCCACAGTGATCGCCACCCGCGCCGACGACCTGCCGTCCGGCCGCGCCCTGGGCGGCCGGGCCTCCGGCCGGCCCCTCGACACCTGGTCGGGAGTGGGGTACGCCCCGGCCGGCATCGGCCCCTGGTCCACCGCCGAGGACCTGGGCCGGCTGGCCGCCGCGACCCTCGCCGGCACCGCGCCCGGCGCCGACGCCGCCACCGCCCGGTTCCAGCGGGACGGGGACACCCGTATCGGGTACGGCTGGTTCACCACCCGACACGGTGACCACGAGGTGGTCTGGCACAACGGCGGGACCGGCGGGTTCCGGTCCTACGTCGGTTTCGAACGAGCCACCGGCAGGGCGGTGGTGGTGCTCGGCAACACCGACAAGGGCGTCGAGCCGATCGGGCTGCGGCTGCTCGGCGTACCGGAGAAGGAGGCGGGGGCGGGGACTCCGCCGGCTCCCGTCTGGATCGGCGCCGGTCTCGCGGTGGCGTTCACCTTCCTCGGCGGCCTGTCCCTGCTCGGCACCGCCCGCCGCCGCGAACTGGACCGGGTGACAGTGGTGGCGGCGGTGGTGTGGGCGTTCGCCTATCTCGGATTGGCGCACCGGATGGGCGACTGGTCGGTGGTGCCGGTCTGGTTTTGGCCGCTCGGGGTCGGGCTGTCCGCGGCGGGAGCGACACTGGCCGTGACCCGGTGGTCCGCCCTGCCGGTGGTCGACGCGCGGGTGCCGTGGCGTCGCCTGCTGTCCGTGGCCAGCTCCCTGCTAGCCGCCGTGCTGGCGGTCGCCGCCGTGAGCGACTGAGCGAGCCGCGCCGGCCCACCGTTGCGTACCCTCGGCCAATGACTTCTGATCTGCGGCTGCGCCCGGTCGGTGAGGACGACCTCGTCGAGTTCTTCCGGCACCAGCAGGACCCGGAGGCCAACCGGATGGCCGCGTTCGGCCCGAAGGACCCGTCCGACCGCCGGGAGTTCGCCGCGCACTGGGCCCGGGTGCTCACCAACCCGGCGAACCTGGTCCGCACCGTCGAGGTCGACGGCGACGTGGTCGGCTACGTGAGCGCCTTCCCGGTCGACCAGCAGACCGAGGTCAGCTACTGGATCGACCCGGCACGCTGGGGTCGGGGGCACGCCACGGCGGCCCTGGCCGCCCTGCTGCGCGAGCTGCCCCGGCCGGTGCACGCCCGCGCCGCCAAGGACAACGCCGCCTCGCTCGCGGTGCTGCGCAAGTGCGGGTTCGTGGTGGTCGGTGAAGACTCGGGGTACGCCAACGGCCGCGGCGAAGACGTCGAGGAGTGGCTGCTGGAGCTGCCCGCCGACGCTCCTGACCTGGGTGGGCACTAGTCTCGCGGCGTGAACTGGTTGGATCTCGTCGGCTGGGCCGGCTCCGCGGTGCTGGTCTGGTCGCTGCTGCAGTCGCGCGTCCTGCGACTGCGCGCGATCAACCTCGTCGGCTGCGTCGTGCTGATCGGCTACAACGCCGCGATCGAGGTTTGGCCCATGGTCGGGCTCAACGTGGTGCTCGCGGCGATCAACATCTGGTACCTGCGCGGGATGCTCGCCACCCGGCACGACGACAAGACCTACCAGGTGGTGGAGGTCGGCGTCGACGACCAGTTCCTCGCGCACACGCTGCGGGTGCACGCCGCCGACATCGCCCGGTTCAACCCCGGCTTCCACTGGGATCCGGACGCGCCCAGGCGCTCGGCGTTCCTCGTGGTCACTGCCGACGAGGTGGTCGGGGTGGTGCTGTCGCACGCCGAGGCGCCCGGCGTCGCCCAGATCGACCTGGACTACGTCACCCCGAAGTTCCGTGACTTCACCCCGGGCGAGTTCGTCTACCGGCGCAGCCACCTGTTCACCGAACGCGGCTTCCACCGGGTGGTCAGCCCGCCCCGGATGGTCGCCCCCTACTACCACCGGCTCGGCTTCCGACCGGAGGGCGACTCCTACGTCCTCGATCTCCCGGCGTCCTCGACGCCCCCTGCCCGGTAGCGTCACCGCGTCCGATTCGACGTGGCGTCGCCCGGGCAGGATTCGGCCGGCACCGGACGGGGCAAAGACAACGCCTACGCCGGGCGGGCTCGCCGACCGGCGGGTACCGCGCGTACCGGCCGGTGCCACCACCGGAGAGGGAGCGAACCGGGCGTGCAGAGTTACGGGAGCCAACTGGCCCTGGTCGGAGTCCTGGTCGTGATCAACGCGCTCTTCGCGGGCAGCGAGATGGCGTTGGTGTCGCTGCGGGACAGCCAGATCCAACGGTTGGAGCGCACCAGCCGGGGCGGGCGGGTGCTGGCCCGCCTCGCCAAGGACCCGAACCGCTTCCTGGCCACCATCCAGATCGGCATCACCCTCGCCGGCTTCCTGGCCTCCGCCGCCGCGGCGGTCTCCCTGGCCAAACCCCTGGTGCCGCTGCTCGGGGTGTTCGGCGGCGCCGCCGAGACGGTGGCGATCGTGATCGTCACCCTCGCGCTGACCTTCGTCACCCTGGTCTTCGGCGAGCTGGCGCCCAAGCGGATCGCCATGCAGGCCGCCGAACGGTGGGCGCTGCTGGTGGCCCGCCCCCTCGACCTGCTCGCCAGCCTCACCCGCCCGGCCGTCTGGGCGCTCGGCGCCACCAGCGACGTGGTGGTCCGCCTGGTCGGGCTCAACCCGAAGCACGAGCCGGAGGAGATCGGCCCGGACGAGCTGCGCGACATCGTCGCCGGCAACCACGGCTTCACCAAGGAGCAGCGCACCATCATCGCGGGCGCTGTGGAGATCGCCGACCGACGGCTGCGGGCTGTGCTCGTACCCCGGTTGCAGGTCTTCACGCTCGACAGCGGGACCACCGCGGAGGCCGCGCGGCTCGTGCTGGCCGCCACCGGGCACTCCCGGGCCCCGGTTGTGCGTCACGGCGGCCTGGACGACACGGCCGGAGTGATCCACCTGCGTGACCTGGTGGGTGTGCCCGACGACCGGCCGGTCGACGAGATCGCCCGACCGCCGATGCTGCTGCCGGACTCGCTTCCGGTGGTGGACGCGCTGCGTCAGTTCAAGGCCGAGCGTCAGCACATCGCGCTCGTCGTGGACGAGCGCGGCGCCGTCGACGGGATCGTGACGCTGGAGGACATCCTGGAGGAGATCGTCGGCGAGATCTACGACGAGACCGACCGGGACGGCTACTCGGTACGCCGCGACCCCGACGGCGCGCTGCTGCTGCCCGGCACCTTCCCGGTGCACGACCTTCCCGACATCGGCGTGGAGCTGCCGTCGCGACCGGCCGGTGACTACACCACAGTCGCCGGGCTGGTGCTGGCCCGGCTCGGGCACATCCCCACCGTCGCCGGGGAGGACGTCACGCTGGACGGTTGGGTGCTGATGGTGGCCGGCATCGACCACCGGGCGATCACCGAGGTACGGCTCAGCCGCGTACCCGAGGACACCGACGCGGACGCGGAGCCGGTGTTGGACGAGGCCCGCAGCTGACCCGTCCGGTGCGGCCGGACGCTCAGGCAGGCGAGAGGTTCTGCAGCCGGACCTGACCACGGGCGACCAGCCGCTCGTCGGCGTCGGTGATCTCCACCTGCCAGAGCTGCTGGCTGCGACCCCGGTGCACCGGGGTGCCGACGGCGGTCAGCTCGCCGTCCCGCACGGCCCGCAGGAAGTCGGTCTGGTTCGACACCCCGACCACGGTGCCCCGGTCGGCCAGCCAGAGGGCACCGCCCACGCTGGCCGCGGTCTCCACGACCGAGCAGTACACCCCGCCGTGCAGGAGGCCGAACGGCTGGTGCAGGTCCGGGCGGACCTGCCAGCTGATGACCACCCGGTCGGCGCTCGCCTCCTCGAACGTGAGGCCGAGCAGGGCGGCAAAACCACCCGTCAGATCCGGAATCTCCATGGCAAAAGCCCTCCTCGATCAACGGGGCGCAAGCCTAGCCGGGGCGGGTTGCGCCAAACCCGGTACGGGTCGGTGCCGGCGATGGGGGAGAATCGGTGACCGTGACCGACAGCAGCCTCCCGCCCCCCGGGCGGGCCTCCCTGACCGATGACCTGCTCTGGCGTGGCCTGATCCAGGACTCGACCGGCCTCGACGAGCTGCGCGAGCTGCTCGACGGTGGGAGTGCCGCCACCTATTACGTGGGCTTCGACCCCACCGCGCCGAGCCTGCACGTCGGCAACCTCATGCAGGTTCTCATGGCCCGCCGGCTGCAACTCGCCGGTCATCGCCCGTTGCTGTTGGTCGGCGGGGCCACCGGGCAGATCGGCGACCCGAAAGAGAGCGCCGAGCGGGCGCTCAACCCGACCGAGGTGATCGCCGGTTGGGTCGAGCGGATCCGCGAGCAGCTCGCGCCCTTCGTGTCGTACACCGGGGACAACGCTGCGCAGCTTGTCAACAACCTGGACTGGACCGGCGAGATGTCGATCGTCGAGTTCCTCCGCGACGTCGGCAAGCACTTCCCGGTGAACAAGATGCTCGCGCGGGAGGTGGTGCGGGCCCGACTGGAGACCGGCATCAGCTTCACCGAGTTCAGCTACCAGCTGTTGCAGGCCAACGACTTCTACGAGCTGCACCGCCGGCACGGCTGTCAGCTCCAGTTCGGCGGCTCCGACCAGTGGGGCAACATCACCGCCGGCGTCGACTACGTGCGCCGGCGGGGGGTGGGGCCGGTGCAGGCGTTCACCACGCCGCTGGTCACCAAGGCCGACGGTACGAAGTTCGGCAAGAGCGAGGGCGGCGCGGTCTGGCTCGACCCCACGATGACCAGCCCGTACGCGTTCTACCAGTTCTGGCTCAACGTGGAGGACCAGGAGGTCGACCGCTACCTGCGGTACTTCAGCTTCCGCTCCCGCGATGAGCTGGAGGAGCTGGCGAAGGCGACCGCCGAACGGCCGGCGGCCCGGTTGGCGCAGCGGGCGCTCGCCGAGGAGCTGACCACCCTGGTGCACGGCGCCGACGAGGCCCGACAGGCGATCGCCGCCAGCCAGGCGCTCTTCGGCCGCGGCTCACTGGACGACCTGGCGCCGGAGACCCTGCGCGCGGCCCTGACCGAGGCGGGCCTCGTACGCCTCACCGGCGAATTGCCGGATGTGGCGGGTCTGCTGCGGGACTCCGGCCTGGTGAACGGCCTCAAGGAGGCCCGACGGGTGATCGCCGAGGGCGGCGCCTACGTCAACAACAACCGGGTGACCGCTGTGGACGCCGTGGTGTCGCCGGCCGATCTACTGCATGGCCGATACCTGGTGCTGCGCCGGGGGAAGCGCTCGTTCGCGGGCGTTGAGCTGGGTGAATAGTCGTCTGTCGACGATGTGACGGGGGACGCGTCCGGCGGATTTGACGATCATCCCGCCGGACGCGTAACTTTCTCTCTGCCAGCGCGGAACGGACGAAACAGGCGAAAGCCTGAAACGGCCGGAGCGCGGGCCAACGGCCTGGGGGTCGGGCGGGCTTGCCCACCGGAACCCCCGACCGGGAGGTGCCACCAGAAACGCCGCGAGGCGGATTTGGCGCGGCGAAACCGACCGGGTATGGTTACGAGCCGGCGGGGAACCGGGCGGGTCGCGGGAAATCGCGACTGGCCGGCCTGTCGAATCCATGACGAGAGCGGCGCAAGCCGGTAGCGACATGGTGCCCGCGTTATCGGATGAAGCATGACGAACCGCGAAATATCGGTTTGACAGGGTGGAAACGAGCGGGTAACGTAGTAAAAGTGCCTGGCGCTGAAAGCGCCGGGACAGCGGAGCGGGAAATGCCCCGGTTGGGGTTCCACTGAGGTGGGGCTTGCGGCTGGTGTGTGGTTGTTCTTTGAGAACTCAACAGGGTGCTTGTAAAGCCAGTGCCAATTATGATTTATACCCCGGACTGG
>NZ_JBTLMN010000005.1:0-495440 GCF_054462275.1 Micromonospora sp. SD19 | reverse complement strand
CCTTCGAGGGCGGGCACTACATCAGCGTCGTCGGCTACCGCGATGGCGGGAACGTGGTGAAGATCGCCGACTCCGCCGACCCGAACACCGCCTCCTACGAGGTCACCGTCGAGCACCTCGCGGACTGGATCGCCACCCGCGGCTACGCCACCAGCTGACACCAGCACCACAGCACACCAGCACACCAGCACACCGCCGAAGGGCCGGACCCCACCACGGGGCCCGGCCCTTCGGCGTCTTTTCCACCAGTTGCCGAACGTATTGACAAGAGTCGACATACGAGTGAGGCTGGGACGAAGAGAGCGCTCTCTCTTTTCGGGCTCACCAAGCCACCACCATGTCTGGCCAGGACACACTCCGCTGTCTTCGGCGGCGGCGCCGGAGCTGTCCCTGACCCGTCCTCCCGACAGGAGTCACACGATGGACAGGGCCGCACCCCTCTCCGGCATGCCCCGCCGACTGCGCCTCGCCACGGCGATCGGCGCACTACTGGTGCTCCTCGGCACGTACCTGGTCTCCGCCACCGAACCGGCCGACGCCGCCCCCGGCCAAGCCGGCGCTGACTTCGGCGCCAACGCCATCCGGGTCGCCGAGTTCCCCGCCGACTGCACCTACAGTCACCGGTTGCCGGACGACCCGATCATCTTCCCCGGGCTGCCCGGGGCCTCGCACATGCACAGCTTCTTCGGCAGCACCGTGACGAACGCCAACACCACGCTCCCCGACCTGGTCAACTCCCCCACCACCTGCAATCCACGGGTGGACGTCTCGTCCTACTGGGTGCCGACCCTGTACCGGGACAACGTCGCGGTGGAGCCGGCGATCGCCACGTTCTACTACCTCGGCGAGGGCGTACGCGCCGACGTCGTCGCGAACACCCAGCCGTTCCCGCAGGGGCTGCGGCTCGTCGCCGGCAACGCGAAGGCCACCGGGCCGAACGACAGCATCGCCCGCTGGTCCTGCCTGCACGCCGGGCACGTGCCGCCGTCGAAGGACTTCGTCAACTGCCCGTCCGGCACGATGCTGGAGTCGTACCTGGACTTCCCGCAGTGCTGGAACGGCCGCGACCTCGACTCACCGGACCACAAGAGCCACCTGGCGTACCCGGTGAACCAGGCCTGCCCGAGCACCCACCCGGTGCACGTGCCGAAGTTGCGGCAGGTGCTGCGGTACCCGGTCACCGGTGACCCGTCGCGGTTCCGGTTGGCGTCCGGGCCGGGCTACACGATGCACGGCGACTTCTTCAACGCCTGGCCGGTGGCCGAGCTGGCCCGTCGGGTCCAGGACTGCATCCGTCCCGTCATCAAGTGCGGTCACGACGGCCGACCGATCTGAGCGAGCGGGTCACACCTCAGCGGCGGGTCCGGTCATCCCCGGGCCCGCCGCCCGGGTGAGGAGGGAGTCGGATGCGCCAACCCAGGGCGGGTGCCCTGCTCGTCGCCGTGCTGCTGGTCGCCGGCTGCGGTGCCGGGCGCCGGGACGCGGCCGGCACACCACCCGTTACCGCACCACCGGCGACGGTCGCGCCGACACCGTCGGGTACGGCGGGGTCGTTCAACCCGACCGACATCGCCTGGCTGCAACTGACCGCCGCGATGGCCGAACGTCTGCTGCCCGTACTCGATCTGGTGCCGGCCCGCACCACCGACCCGGCCTGGCGGCGAACGGCCGCCCAGGTCGCGGCCGCCCAGCGCGCGGACCTGGACCGCGCCCGCCAACTACTCGCCGAGGCTGGCGCGCCGACGACCAATCCGCACGAGGGGCACGACATGCCGGGCATGGTCACCGCCGAGCAGTTGGCGACGCTGCGGTCGGCCACCGGGGCGCCGCTTCACCGTCTGCTCGCCGGGCACCTGCGGGCGCACCTGACGCAGTCGGTCCGGATCGCCACCGCGGAGCAGCAGAACGGAGTCCAGCCCGCGACCGTCGCGCTCGCTGCCGCCATAACCCGCAACGCCACCACCCACCTCACCCACCTCCCACCTGAACCCACCTGAACCCCCGCCCGCGGTGATCAAGAGGTTCGCGTCACGACACGCCGAGCCTGCTGACGCAAATCTCTTGATCACCGAGGGCGGGAGCGTCGCGGTGCACGGTCAGCTGCGGAGTTTCGCTGGAGGTTGGGCGGGGCTGGCCTCAGCTTCCG
This sequence comes from Micromonospora sp. SD19, assembly GCF_054462275.1. Lineage (NCBI taxonomy): Bacteria > Bacillati > Actinomycetota > Actinomycetes > Micromonosporales > Micromonosporaceae > Micromonospora > Micromonospora sp. SD19. The sequence goes on along the minus strand of NZ_JBTLMN010000005.1, from coordinate 493,294 downwards.
CCCATGCTCGACGAGCTGTTGTCTGACGAGTTGCCCGGGCGCGACGTGTATCGGCCGGTCAGTCGCCCGGCCCGTGCCCGACGCCCCAGCGCGCCGATGATCATCAGCAGGAGCGCGGCGACGAGCGGGATCCCGCCGCCGAGCAGCACTGCCACCAATCCTGCCGACACGAGCGACCACCCCTCTCCGACAACGACCGGGGCACGGCCGGACGAGCAGATTCTCACACGATCAGGCCGTTCGAGCACCTGCCCGAAGCGAGTCGATGGTGAGGTCGAGGACGGCTTCGAGGTGGTCGATCTTCCCGGTGGAGAGCAGCAGCAGCACACCGCCCTGGATGCCGGCGAGCAGTGCCGCGGCGGCCCGGTCGGCGTCGAGGTCTCCGGCCATGTCGCCGGTCGACTGCATGTGCCGGATGCCCTCGGTGATCGCCTTCTGCCAGCGCCACATGAGCCCGGTCACGATCGCCTGCGCGCCGGGCGCCCGCCGGCCGGTCTGGCCGAGCAGACCGTTGAGCGGGCACTTCACCCCCTGTGCCTGGTACCGCTCGATCAGCCGGTCCCGCCAGGCGAGCCAGGCCGGCCAGGTCGTCAGGTTGCTCAGCATCGGCTCCTGGTCGGCGAGCACCTGGTCCGCCTCGTGCTGCGCCACCGCGAGCAGCAGCCCCTCCTTCCCGTCCGGGAAGTAGTGGAAGAGCTGCCCCTTGCTGGTGCCGGTGCGGGCCATCACGTCTTCGAGGCGTACCTCGTCGACGCCACGCTCGCGGATCTCGGCGGCCGCGCCGGCGACGATCCGGGCCCGGGTCGCCTCGCCCTTGCGGGTCAACGCCCGTGTCATCGGACCTCCTGGTCTCGGGGTGCGGGTCCGACCCTAGCTCGGTTTTGGACTTGCAGGTCCATTTTTGCCGAGCAAAGGTCTGGAACACGTGGCCCGCAGCGGGCCGACACCACAATCGGAAGGGCACCACCATGAACCACTACTACCTGCTCGGGCGGTCCGGTCTGCGGGTGAGCCGGCTGGCACTGGGCACCATGAATTTCGGCGTCGACGGGTTCCACGCCGCGTACGGCAGGACCGAGCAGGAGGCCGAACCGATCTTCCGGCAGTACGTGGAGGCGGGCGGGAACTTCATCGACACGGCGGACTTCTACACCGCCGGTGAGAGCGAGAAGATCCTCGGCCGCCTGATCGGGCGGGCCGGCGTACGCGAGCGGCTCGTGCTCACCAGCAAGGCCACCAACACCGTCGACCCGTCCGACCCGAACGCCAGCGGCAATGGCCGCAAGCACATCATGCGGGCCGTGGAGGCGTCGCTGCGCCGGCTCGGCACCGATTACATCGACCTGTACCTGCTGCACACCTGGGACCGGATCACCCCGGTCGAGGAGGTCGTGCACACCTTCGACGACCTGGTGCGCTCCGGCAAGATCCGGTACGCCGGGCTGTCCGACGTACCGGCCTGGTACGCGGCCCGGGCGCAGAGCTACGCCGAGGCGCACGGGCTGGCCCCGATGGTCAACGTGCAGTTGCCGTACTCCCTCGTCGCCCGGGACATCGAGGCGGAGCACGTGACGATGGCGCAGAGCCTGGGCATGGGGCTCACCGCGTGGAGCCCCATCGGCGGAGGGCTGCTCAGCGGCAAGTACCGGCGGACCGCCGAGGGCATGAGCGGGGCCGGCCGCCTGACGAACCCCGACGCCGCGGGTCGGGAGATCAGCCCCGGCGACTGGCAGGTGATCGAGACGCTGGAGAGTGTGGCCGCCGATCTCGGGCGCAGCATGGCGCAGGTGGCGATCAACTGGGTGGCCACCCAGCCCGCCGTCGGGTCGGTGGTCATCGGGGCCAGCGGCCCCGAACAGCTCGCCAGCAACCTCGGCGCGCTCGACTTCGAGATCCCGGCCGACGCCCGACGTCGGCTCGACGAGGCGAGCGCCCCGAAGGTCCCGCTGCTCTACGGCATGTTCACCCCGCAGTACCAGTCCTGGGTGGTGAGCCCCGGCCTCGGCATCGGCGACAAGCCCGCCGGCTACGCCCCTGCGGTGTTCAACGGCGCCGGGTCGCCCTCGTAGAGCGCGACGTACCGCCGTCGCCACTCGTCGCCGTCGACGCCGAGGTTGAGGGTGTTGTGCTCGACCCCCAACTCCGCCGGCAGGGTGCACACCCGCAGCGGTATCGCGTTCGCGTCGGCGATCCGGCGCGGCAGGTGCACCGCCGCCCGGAGGTCCACCACGGCGTCGAGCGGGCTGATGGCGACAGCCGCGGTCCGCAGACCGGTCCGTCGGGGCGGATTCGGCAGGGTACGGGCGATCGTCAGGTACTGGGTGACGGCGGCGAGGGAGTATCCGCGCGACGTGACGCGGTCCCGCAGGACGCGGCGTCCGTACAGCACGATGAGCGGTTTGACCGCGTAGGCCGGTGCCTGTCGCGGGTTCGGGCCGAAGAACGGCGACAGCAACAACAGGTGACGTACGACGTTGCCGGGCACCTGCGCGAGCCAGGTGGCCAGCACGGCACCGCCGGAGATCCCGACGACGCCCACCTCGTCTCCGAGGGCCACCGCGACGGCCCAACCCTGCGCCGCGTACGTCGTCAGCTCACCGGCCTGCACCCGGTGGTGGGCCCGCCGGTCGACGGTGCCGTGCTGGGGGGCCCGGGGGATCCAGACGTTGTACCCGCTGTCAAAGAACTCCTCGGCCAACCCCGCGTACTGCTCCGGCGCGAGGGTGTATCCGTGCAGCAACAGCACGGCCCGGCCGGTACGGGAGCCGTGGCTCAGCAGGCGGCTGCGCGACTCGGGCCGGATCTCCGGATCGGCAGCCTCGGCGGCGATGGTGGCCTCGGCGGCACGGATGGCCGTGTCGAAGTCGAGCGGTCGGGCCGGCGCGACCGACAGCCCACGGCGGCCGACCGGCCAGAGATAGAGCCCGGCGACCGCCGCCACGACCAGCGCCAACCCGCCGAGGAGAAGGGCGATGATCTCCGGCATGCCCAGATGCTGACAGCTGGCGGGGTCCGCGCCGGCTGAGGGGGTGCGCCCGGGTGACCGGGCGCACCCGGTCAGCTATTCCTGACTGTCCGGCGGCGCGAAGGCGACCCGGGAACGCAACTGCCGAAAGCCGGTCCGCTCCAACTCGGCGAGCACCGTCACCCGGTGGGACTCCACATCGGCGATGACCTCGCGGGCACCACCGACGGCCAGCACCCGCACCGCCTCGGCCAGCAGCTCGGGCCGGGCCGCCTCGTCGAGCAGGCCGAGGTAGGCGAGCAGGGGGTAGCAGGCGTCTCCGGCGGTGCCGACCAACCCGACCGGGTCGCCGGCCGCCAGGGCGACGCGCCATTCCTCGGTGGCGTCGCCCAGCCAGGCCAGTGGGTCGGTGGCGAGGTCGACACCGGCAACCACCCGCGCGATCTCGACGCCGGTCAGCACGTCCGGCTCGACGATCCTGGCGACCAGCGCGTTGATCTCGGCGACGTCGGCGGGCGGCCGGAAGTCGTAGCGCCCGGAGGACGCCGGCAGCGGGGTGCCCGTCCAGGAGCACCGGATCCGCTCCCCCCGTTCGACCAGCCCGGCCAGCCGGGCGGCCGCCATCGGTGCCCGCACCACGGCCAGCACCTCCGGCCGACGCCGCCAGTGCGCCGGCAGCGCGGCGTAGTACAGACCGGGACCGCCCAGCGCCTCGTGGGCGGCGCGCAGCAGCTCGGCGCCCACCTCCGGCTCGGCGTCCAGATCGAACCGGTCCAGCCAGGGGGCGCCGACCGCGCCCGGTGGAAGGAGCCAGGCGGCCCGGCCCACCAACCGCCCGGCGCGCAACGCGACCCAGGTGGTCTCGGGCCGGTAGCCGCCGCCGGCGACCCCGTCGGCGTACCCGACCTGGCGCAGCTGGGGCAGCGGATCGGGCATGGAGTCGAACAGATTTTCCTCGCCCGCGACGAGCGGACGAATGACCAGATCAGTCATGGGTTGGTCCTCCGGGAAGCGAGCGCCCCGGGTCAGATCCGCGCGGACGCCGGAGCGCGGAGGGGGCGCAGAACATCGGACATTGTTCTGACCTCCTTCCCGCTCGACGGCGTGCCCGACCACGCTACGCGCAGTGGCCGCCGGCCCGCAACGGGATCATCACAGCGTCGGGTTGGACTCCGACCCCAGCCGGTGGACTCGGCGGTGGGCTCGTTGGTCGAACACGGTGATGGCGGCCAGCATCAGCGCCGCGACGGCCGCCACGGCGACCGGCGGAAGCAGCACCATTACCGGGGCCGCCACGGCCAGCGCCACAGCGCCGAGATAGAGCACCCGACACCGAGGTGCGGATCGGCTCGCCCGTTCCAGGGTGCTCCGCCCGATCAGGAACAGCACCGGGCCGCCGAAGATGATGGCCACCAGCGCCCAGTCGATCGGCGGGTGTGGGTCCTCGATGACCTGACCGAAGCCGACCGCGGTGCAGATGATGCCACCGACGATCAACAGCAGGCTGTAGCTCGCCCACCGCGACAGTTGGATCCCCTCCCCGCTCGGGGTCGAGGCATGGCCGGATCTGACGTGGTAGAAGTACATTCGCCAGAACGAGACGACCGCCACGAACGAGGCGACGAGGGTGATTGTTCCCTCGGTCGAGAAGCCCGGAAAGCTGACCGCGGCGCCGGCTTCGAGCACCACCTCGGCGAGAGCGATCATGAAGAACTGGTTGTACCGCTCGGCGAGATGCTCCTGCGAGACGGTGACCCGCAGGCTGTCGATCTGTCTCGGACCCAGGCGGGGCAGGGGGTAGGTGGTGGCGGCGCCGACCATCTCGATGGCGAGAGCGAGGGTCCAGAAGATCCCCCGACCGAGACCACCGCTGATGCCGCCACTGATCCAGAGCACGCTGGACGCCAGGTGCCAGGTCAACACCCGGAGCGCGAACGCGTGACCCGCGTGGCCCCGCAGGGCGAACGACAGGAAGAGCGGTCGGCCGACCTGGATGACGACGTAGGTGCAGGCGAAGACGACGCCGCGTTGGCCGAATGCCTGCGGCAGGGTGACCGCCAGCACCAGGGTGCCGAACATCGTCGCCAGCAGGACGACCTGCAGATCGGGGCGCCGGGGGTCGTAGGTGCTCGCCAGCAGGGCGTTGAGCGACCAGATCATCCACATCGCGGTGAAGAACAGGACCGTCTGGCCCGCCTCGGAGAGCAGCGTATGCCGGACGATGGTCAGGTCGTCCCCGACCCGCCCGGCGAGGCGGGCCAGCGCGAAGACGTAGACGATGTCGAAGAGCAGTTCCAGGACGGTCGCCGAGCGTGGGCTCCTGCTGTCCCCGAGGCCACGGAAGAACTCGGCGCGCCTCAGCACGGACGTCGAGACAGCTCAGCCGGCCGGGGCTGCCGGCACGGACGCACCACGGTGGTGGCCCTGTTCCGCTGCCATCGTCCCCGAGCCTCCTCACCGACCGGTCCCGCCTGATCCCCTATCTGCGTACTTTATCCATCTTTATCGGGCTGTCGTCGCTGATGGCGGATACCGGGTCGGCGGTACGCCGGATCATCTGTGCCGTCACCCCGCGGTACGAGCCCGGGTCGACCGGTAACAGCCACTGCCGGGCCCGGGTCAGCGAGCCGACGTTGAGTCCCAGTTCGTCGAGCACCTCGTCGATGTTGTGCATCGAGAACGGGATGATGTTCGTGCCACGAGCGTGCCGTCCGTTGGTGCGTGCCGTCATCCAGGCCAGCCGGGCGCGCACCTCGTCACGCATCCGGTCCTCGGGTGGCAGGGTGATCCCACCCCGCAGGTACGCGGCCGTCCAGACCGCCGCCATTTCCGCGCTGAGCGGGCTGAAGAACGACGAGTTGTAGCCGGCGAACGTCAGCCGCGGCACGCCGAGCGGCAGGATCTGCCGGTAGAGCATGAAGTTGCCGGCGTCGTCCTGCAGCCGGGCGTGCACCGCCTCGTCGAGGAACGGCACGTGCTGGCGGAAGCCGGTGCCACAGATCACCAGGTCGGCGGGGAGCACCGTGCCGTCGGCCAGGTGGGCGGCGGGCCGGCCAGCGTCATCGACCAGCAGCTCGGTGATCACCTGATCCCGGTGCACGACGATGCGGCCGTCGGTGACCCGCTCGAAGAAGCCCTCGGTGGCGAGGCTGACCGTGCTGCGGGCGATGTCCTCGAAGCTGCCGTTGGGCACCAGGCCCAGCGCGCGCAGGTTGAACTGCCGGGTCGCGACCGAGCCGACGCTGGTGACCATGCGCTGCCGCAGGCCGTTCCCCGGGCCGTGCAGGAACCGCTCGAAGCCCTTCAGGTGCAGGTAGCGGAAGAGCGCCTCACCCATCCGGGTGAGCAGCAGGTACTTGTAGTTGAGCGCCCCACCGAGCTTGCGGGGCATCTTCCAGAGCAGTTCCCGGGCCACCACGTGGGTCTGGGCGGCGACCTCGCTCACCGGGACCGCCACGTCGCAGGCCGACTTGCCGTACCCGACCACCAGGACGTTCTTACCTCGGGCCGCCTCGACGTCGGGGAACTCCCCCGTCGCCAGTACGCGCCCTCCGGCGGCGGCGAAGGCCGCCTGCCCGTCGAAGGACGGCACGAGCGGGTCGGAGAAGATGCCGTTGGCGACGATCAGGTGGTCGTACCGTTGCACCGTCAACGGTTCCTGGGCGCCGGTCGGTCGGGACGTGACCAGCCACCCGGTCTCGTCGTTGACGAGTTCGGCGGAGACGACCTCCGTGGACAGGCGCAGCGCGCTGGCCAGCCCGAACTTCTCCACGTAGGTCTCCAGGTACCGCTGGACCTGCTCGCCCGAGGGCCACTGCGGGTAGTGGGCGGGCATCGGCAGGTCGGAGAGGTGGTAGGTGCCCTTGTCGTTCTGGGTGGTCAGACCGGGGTAGCGCCGGGTACGGCTCCACACCCCGCCGACGTCGGGCGCGCGCTCGAACACGGTGACGTCGAATCCGCTCTGTCGCAGCACCTTCGCTGCGCTCACACCGGCGAATCCGGCACCGACGACAGCAATCCTCATGGTCTCCTCCAAACGACGTGAACCCTGCGACGTGAAGCAGCGCCGGAAACCCGTGCCGACCCTGACCGACCCGCGGTGCTCGCACGCTAGCGAGCACGCCGCGACTGTCGCTATCCGCGCGACGCGGCCACTGTCCGAGGTACGCGGCCGGGGGTTCTTCTTGCTGTCGGGTCGACGGCTTTCCGGGCTGTTCCGGCCCGCACACGCCTTACGGTCAGCGCGACAGGACGCCCGGGAGGTGTCGGATGGATGCGGTGACGGTCCGGACGGACGACGTCGACCGGGCGCGCGCCGAGGTGGGCCGCGTCTTCTGTCCACACCGGCTCACCCCGCAGGCGGGCGTTCGCAGCGTGCGCCTGCGGATGGCGGCTCGCCGGGCGGGCGGGGTGGGAGTCATCGACCTCGACTACGGGCAGGCGGTCCGCATTCAACCGCCCGCGCTGGAGACCTTCTACCTCGTCCAGATCCCCAGCGCCGGCAGCACACTGGTCCGGCACGCCGGTCAGACCGTCACCTCGACCCCCGACGTCGCCTCGGTCCTGTCCCCGTACGACGCCTCGGACATGCGGTGGTCCGAGGGCTCTCCCCACCGGATCTTCTACGCCGACCGGCGCGCCGTCGACCGGGAACTCGCCCGCCTGCTGGGCCGTCCGGTGGACGACCCGGTCCGCCTGGACGTCGGCATGCTCATGACCACGGCGACCGCGCAGGCGTGGGCGCGCGGGGTGGCGTTCCTCGCCGACGAGCTGTCGCAGCCGGCGGACGCGTCGCTGTTCGACCACCCGCAGGTCGCCGCCCGCTTCGAGCAGGGGCTCATCGGCAAGCTGTTGCTGGCCCACCGGCACAGCCACTCCCACCTGCTCGCCGAGCCGGACCAGCACGCCCACCCCGGGCGTCTCGTCCGCCGGGCCTGCGCCCTGATCTCCGAACACCACGGCGAGGCACTGACCGTCGGTGACGTCGCCGAGGCGCTGCGGGTGAGCGTACGAACGCTGCAGGACTGTTTCCGCCGTGAGTTGCAGACCACCCCGACCGCGTACCTGCGGGCCTGCCGGCTCGACGCGGCGCACCGCACGCTCCGTTCGGCCGCGCCAGGGGTTTCCGTGACGACTGTCGCCCTGCAACACGGCTTCGTGCACCTCGGTCGGTTCGCGACCGAATACCGGAGCCGGTTCGGCGAGTCGCCGTCGACGACCCTGCGTCGGTGACGAGCCTCACCTCGCCCCGGCGGCGCGCCCCCAAAAGGGGCATTTCTGGCTGCTGACCGCGCCTCGTCCGGTGCTTGCCTTGACGCCGACGACAAGGTTTAGCGTGGTCGCGACGGGCCGATGGAGGAGGTCAGATGCTCATTGGCGAGTTGGCTGAGCGGGCCGGCACAAGCCCTCGCACGCTGCGCTACTACGAGGCGCACGGGTTGGTACGGGCGCAGCGCTCCGCCAACGGCTACCGCATCTACGACGAGGCGGAGCTGCGCGTCGTACGGGAGATCCGGGCGCTGCTCGACGTCGGCTTCGGCCTCGACGACGTCCGTCCGTTCGTCGCCTGCCTGCGGGCCGGCAACAGCTCCGGCGACGTCTGCCCGGACTCGGTGGTGGTGCTGCGGCGCAAGATCGCCGAGGTCGACGCCGTCATCGACCGGCTCGGCGCGGTGCGCCACCAACTGCACGGTCAACTCACCCACGCGATCGCCCATCGGGAGAAGACATGTCTCAGAAGTCGGAAGTAGGTTCGCTGGTCACCGTGACCGACGACACGTTCGCGGAGCTGGTGCTGGCCAGCGACCGGCCCGTGGTCGTCGACTTCTGGGCGGACTGGTGCCCGCCCTGCAAGGCCATCGAGAAGAGCCTCGTCGAACTGGCCCAGGAGTTCGGTGACCGGATGGTCGTGGCGAAGCTCAACTCCGACGAGAACCCGGTAGCGACCCGTAGCTACCAGGTGATGTCCCTGCCCACGCTGCTGGTGTTCCGTCAGGGCGAGGTGGTCGGCTCGACAGTGGGGTCGCGGCCGAAGACGTACCTGCGACAGACCCTGACCGCACAGGCCGGGTGGTAACGGCCGGCAGCGCGCCCGGGGACAGCGCTCCCGGCCACCATCAGCCGCGGAAATCGTTATCCCGGTCCGGCCGGCCAGTCTCCTGAGGGGAGGCAGCTGGCGGTTCGTCCGCCATGCCCCCGTCAGGTAGAGGTACGACCAGGTGAGGGAGTCGAGACGATGCGCGCAACCGGCCCGGGTGAAGCGGACGCCGCGAGGGGAAGACGAGGCGTCCACGCGGAACCCCGACGCGGGACGCTCGGCAGTCTCCCGGTCGGCGCGCGGCGGCTGCTGTGGCCGCTCCTGGTGGCCGCCGTGGTCGCCGTACTGGTGACCGGTGTGATCGTCGTGGTGCAGCCGACCGGGCCGACGCCGGCCCCGGCGGCGACCCAGGCCCTCGACGCGCCCACGCCGACGGCTTCGCAGCCCGGCGCGACCGGGCCGAGCGCACCCACCGCCACGGCGAGCCCGGCGGGGGCGGCCCCGACCCCGCTCCCGACGCCGGCGGTGCGGCCGACAACCGGGCGTCCGGTCGCCCCGGCCTCCCCGGCGGCGACCTCGGAGCGCAAGGGCGTCGGGGTGTGGACCTTCGACGGCGTCAGCCAGGCGCTGGCCGACTCCGGGGCGAGCTGGTACTACACCTGGGACGTGAAGCACCATGGCGTCGCCAGTCCGCAGGGCACCGAGTTCGTCCCCATGATCTGGGGGGCGAAGAGCGTCACCGCCAGCAACCTGCAACAGGCCAAGCAGAACGGCCGCTACCTGCTCGGGTTCAACGAGCCGGACCTGAACGGTCAGGCGGAGATGACCGTCGAGCAGGCGCTGGAGCTGTGGCCGCGGTTGCAGGCCACCGGCCTTCCGCTGGGCAGCCCGGCGGTCGCCTGGGGCGGGGACCGGCCGGGTGAGTGGCTCGACCGGTTCATGGCCGGGGCGAAGCAGCGCGGCTACCGCGTCGACTTCATCGCCCTGCACTGGTACGGCGGCGACTTCACCACCGCCAACGCGGTCAACCAGCTCAGGTCGTACCTGCAGGCCGTGCACGACCGGTACGGGCTGCCGATCTGGCTCACCGAGTTCGCCCTGATCGACTTCTCCAACGGTGTCCGCTTCCCCACGCAGGCCCAGCAGGCCGCGTTCCTCACCGCGGCCACCCGGATGTTGGGCGGCCTGTCCTGGCTGCACCGGTACGCGTGGTTCGGCCTGCCCGCCACGGACAAGGACCAGACCGGGCTGTTCCGCACCGGCGGCACGGCCACCGCCGTCGGCCGTGCCTACCAGGCGGCGCGCTGACCTACAGCAGGTCGACGTGGTCCCGCCAGGAGTGCTGCGGCTCGTACCCCAGCACCCGGCGGGCCTTGTCGATGCTGAGCAGGGTCTCGTACTCGCCCAGCTCCTTGCGGACCTCGACGTCCGGGTAGACCTCGGCCATCAGGCTGGCGCTGGAGCGGGTCATGACGGTGTCGGCGTTGGCGATGATGAAGACGTCGGCGCCGGGCTGGTCGTGGGCTAGGGCCCGCTCGACGGCCTGGGCTCCGTCGCGGGCGTCGATGTAGCCCCACAGGTTCCACCGGCGCAGTTGCGGGTCGGCGTCGAAGGTGGGGAACGGCGCGTAGTCCTCGACGTCCATCACGTTGGAGAAGCGCAGACCCACCATGACCAGCTCCGGGTCCCACCGGCAGAAGTGCCGGGCCATCTCCTCCTCCAGTGTCTTGTTGAGCGAGTACGTCGACTCGGGCCGGGGCGCGTACTCCTCGTCGACCGGCGCGTACGGCGGCGGGGTGTCGAACGGTAGGCCGAGCACCGTCTCGCTCGACGCCCACACGACCCGTTTGATGCCGGCCGCCCGAGCGGCGGCGAACACGTTGTAGGTCGCGGCGGAGTTGTTCGCGAAGGTGGTCGCGTTGGACATCAGCCCGGGGGCCGGCACCGCCGCCAGGTGCACGACCGCGTCGACGCCGCCCGCGTGCTCGTCGGCACCTCCGGTGAACGCCTCCACCACCTGCCCGTAGTCGGTCAGGTCGGCCAGCAGGAACTCGCCGTTCACGTCGCGCGGGTCGCGGCCACCGGTGCGGTCCACCGCCAACACGTCGACGCCGACGGCGCGCAGGTGGGCGACCACGGCTCGGCCGAGCTTGCCGGTGGCCCCGGTGACGACGACACGCCTGGGCAGTGCGGAATTGCTCATGACCACATCTTCGTCGCCGCCGGCGTCGCTCCGGCAGCCGGGTGCCCGCCACGCCGTGATCACGATCCGAGCGCGATCGGGCCGGCGGGTGCGTAACGTGCAGGGGTAAACGTTGTCGCGACGAGGAGACTTCATGTCCAAGCCACCGCTTCCCGAGGCCGCGGTCGCCATGCTCCAGAAGCCGAACCCCGCCGTCATGACCACCCTGCGCAACGGTGGCCAGCCGGTCTCCGCCGCCACCTGGTACCTGTGGGAGGACGGCCGGATCCTGGTGAACATGGACGAGAGCCGCCGCCGGCTGGAGCACGTCCGCAACGACCCCCGGGTGTCGCTCACCGTTCTCGACGAGGCCGGCTGGTACACCCACGTCAGCATCATCGGGCACGTCACCGAACTGCGTCCCGACGAGGGCCTCGCGGACATCGACCGGCTGTCGAAGCACTACACGGGCAACGCGTACCCACGGCGAGAGCGCGCCCGGGTCAGCGCCCTGATCGAGATCGACCGCTGGCACGGCTGGGGCGCGCAGAAGGACAACAACCAGGTCGGCTGAGAGTTGCCGCCCGCTCGCCCTGGCCCGGCCGTCGGGGAGAGCGGGCAGCGGCCGTCAGGGCGTCAGGGCGGTGGCGGACCGGGCGCCGGCCCGGGTCACCAGGTAACCGAAGGCCGCCGCGGTGAAGAACATGACGATGCCGTAGACGGCGCCCGGGATCGCCATCTGGGTGCTGTTGAGCAGCGCCGGGCTGAGCGCGATGGTGATGGCCAGGGTGCTGTTGTGGATGCCGATCTCGAAGCCGGCGGCCGTCGCGGCGCTGCGGTCCACACCGGCGAGGCGCGGCACCCCGTACCCGATGGCGAGACTGAGCAGGTTGAAGGCGAGCACGGCCAGGCCGACCGAGACGAAGTAGTCGGCGATGTTCTCCCGCTCGCCGAGCACCGCACCGGCGATCACCGCGACGAGGACGACGACGGACAGGATCCGGACCGGGCGGTTCAGCCGCTCGGCCACCTGCGGCATCCGTGCCCGGATGAGCATGCCGATCGCGACCGGGACGAGCACGATGGCGAAGACCTGCAGCACCTTGTCGAACTGCAGGCCGATGCTGCGCCCGTCGGGCAGGAAGTACGCCGCCGACAGGTTGACCAGGATCGGCAGGGTGAACACGGCGAGCACCGAGTTGATGGCGGTCAGGGTGATGTTCAGGGCCACGTGGCCGCCGAACAGGTGGCTGTAGAGGTTGGCCGTGGTGCCGCCCGGAGAGGCGGCCAGCAACATCATGCCGACGGCCAGCTCGGGTGCCAGGTCGAAGGCGAGGACGAGGCAGAAGCAGAGCGCCGGCAGCACCAGCACCTGGCAGACCAGGGCGATGACGGCGGCTCGGGGGTGGTGGGCCACCCGGCGGAAGTCCGCCATGGTCAGTCCGAGACCGAGACCGAGCATGATGATGCCGAGGGCGACGGGTAGTCCGATCAGAGTCACGGCGGAGTCCATGGCACAACATCGTTACCACCCGGTAACGCCGTCACAATCCCCCATGTGGCTGGCGGCTCTTGACCCCGGACGGTGACCGGCTTAACTTCATCAATCAGATAACTCTCTTTACTAATTCTGTCTGATGTCTCGTGGGAGTGTGCCGATGCGACCATTGCGCCACCGCCGTCTCACCGCCGTCGTCGCCCTGGCGACACTGCTGGTCACCGCCGCTCCGCCCACCGTCGCCAGCGCCGGTGACAACAACCAGCGCCGCACCGGCTACCACCGGGTCGGTTACTTCACCCAGTGGGGCATCTACGGCCGGGCCTTCCCGGTCAAGAAGCTCGAAACCTCCGGGGCGGCGAGCCGCCTCACCCACCTCAACTACGCCTTCGGCAACGTCAGCGAGGACGGTCGCTGCTTCGTGGACGGTGGGCCGGGCGAGGGCGACGCCTGGGCCGACTACCAGCGACCCGTCCCGGCCGAGGAGAGCGTCGACGGTGTCGCCGACGCCCCCGGCCAGGCACTCAACGGCAACTTCAACCAGCTCGCCAAGCTCAAGGCCAAGCACCCCGACCTGAAGGTGCTGATCTCGCTCGGCGGCTGGAGCTGGTCGACGTACTTCTCGAACGCCGCCCGCACCGACGCCTCCCGCAAGGCGTTCGTCACGTCCTGCATCGACCTCTACCTCAGGGGCAACCTCCCGGGCAGCACCCCGGGCGCCGCCGCTGGCGTCTTCGACGGCATCGACCTCGACTGGGAGTGGCCCAACTGGGAGGGTGAGCCCGGCAACGTCATCCGCCCGGAGGACCGGGAGAACTTCACCAAACTGCTCGCCGAGTTCCGCCGGCAACTCGACGCGTACGGGCGCACGACCCGCGCGCACCACCCGCTGACCGCGTTCCTGCCGGCCAGCCCGGCCACCATGGACGCCGGTTACGAGGGCCGCAAGATCTTCAAGTACCTGGACTTCGCCACCGTGCAGGGGTACGACTTCCACGGCGGCTGGGACGCGCGGGCCAACCAGCAGTCGGCGCTTCGCGTCCCGGCGGGCGCCCCGGACAACCCGGACTTCTCCGTCGAGGTGGCCATCGACGGGTGGATCGCCCGTGGCGCGCCACGGGACAAGCTCGTGCTCGGCATCCCCTACTACGGTCGCGGCTGGACCGGCATCACCGGCGGCGGCAACGGCCTGTTCCAGCCGGCCACCGGGCCCGCGCCGGCCACCTTCGAAGCCGGCTACGAGGACTACAAGAAGCTCAAGACGCTGGCCGGCAACGGCTACACAGTGCACCGCGACCTGCGCGCCGGGCACGCCTGGTTGTTCGACGGTACGACGTTGTGGACCTACGACGACCCGGCGGTGGTGTTGCAGAAGACGCTCTACATCCGACGGGCCGGCCTCGCCGGTGCCATGATCTGGTCGCTCGACGGCGACGACGACAACGCCACCCTGACCAAGACGATCGGCCTCGGGCTGACGACCTGGTAGGCGTACCCGATCCCTGCGGCCCGCCGCCGACCGACTCCTCGGCCGGCGGCAGGCCGGCTAGCTCTGCGGGGCGGTCACCGCGCGCACCGCCGCCTCGATGAGCGCGGTCACCTGGTCCATGTCTCGAGCGCGGTGTATGTCCACCTCGGCCGACCAACCGTCGGGCCGGGTGAGCGTCACCGTCACATCCTCGCGGCGGTGGGTCAGCCAGGCGGCGACGGCCTGGATGAGCACCATGGCGGTGCCCGCGTCGCTGGCCGCCACCCGCAGGACGTCCGGGTGGCCCGCCGACGCCCCCTCGGGAGACGTCGTGGTCACCAGCTCCCGCAGCCGCTCCTCGGCACGCAGCCAGGACGCCAGCGAACGCCGCGCGGCGGCGGACGGAAGATCCGGATGGATCGAGAGCGTGATCATCTCTGGCAACGTCTCCTCCTCCCAGGCGACGACAAACCCGCGCCACCCATCCTGCCAGTCCGCGTCGGGACCGGCACGCCGTGTAGTCAGCAATATCGATCAAGCCTTGACCGCCGTGTCGACGATTCATAGGCTCCGGCCACTGCGAGGTTGTGCCCGAGAAGGGAAACACGACTCATGGCCCCATCGATGCGTCCATTCCGGAAGGTCCCCGCCAGACGCCTGGCGAGTGCCGCCACGATCGCCCTCCTGCTCGGCACGACTCCCCTGCTCGGTGGCACACCTTCCGCGAGCGCCGCCCCGCCCTCCCGGTGCAGCGACGACCCGACCGCCCGGTTGGGCACCGTGCCCAGCCCGGAGACCGTGCTCGGCTTCCCGCTCGGCGCGGGTCAGGAGCGGGTCGTCACCAACGACGAGGTCCGCACCTACCTCGGGGCCGTCGACCGCGCCTCGAACCGGGTCGTCACCGGCGTGATGACCACCAGCGTGCTCGGCCAACCGTTGCCGTACGCGGTGGTGTCCAACGAACGTCACGTACGGCCCGCCGCGCTGCGCCAGATCGCCGACGACGTCCGGGACCTGCGTGACCCGCGCCGAACCAGCGCGCGGACGGCCGCCCGGACGGCGAAGGACAGCCCGGCCATCGTCTGGGTCACCGCGAACGTGCACGGCGGCGAGAAGAGCGGTGCGGACGCGGCGCTCAAGACGCTGTACGAGTTGGCGGCCGGCCTGTCCTGCGCCGTCGCCGAGCGCAACGACAACCTGGTCACCATCATCGTCCCCACCCAGAACCCGGACGGCCGCGACGCCACCCGGCGGCAGAACGAGTTCGGCTTCGACCTGAACCGGGACTGGTTCGCCCGCACCCAGCAGGAGACCGACGGCAAGCTCGAACTGCTGCGCCGCTTTCCGCCGCAGGTCTTCATCGACGCGCACGAGATGGGTGGCCGGCAGTACTTCTTCCCGCCCAACGCCGACCCGATCCACCACGAGATCGCCGGCGAGGCGGTGGACTGGATCAACCGGATCGGCGAGGCCAACAAGGCCGGCTTCGGCTTCAACGGGGCCTGCGACGAGACCGTCACCACCGAGTGCTACTTCAACTACGACACGTACGACATGTTCTTCATGGGCTACGGCGACACGGTGCCGACCACCGGCTTCGGCGCGGCCGGCATGACGTACGAGAAGGGCAGCGCGTCGGCGGTGGCCGACCGGGTCCAGCAGCAGTTCCACACCCAGTGGTCGACGCTCGGCTGGGCCGCCGCACACAAGCGTGAGGTGCTGGACGGCTACTTCGACATCTGGACCGACGCGCTCGCCCAGGGCAGGGCGGGCACGCTGGAGCCGAACGAGGTGGTGCAGCCCACCAACGAGGTCCAGTTCCCGGTGCCGGACGTCAAGGTCCGCTCGTACTTCCTGCTGCCCGACCGGCAGCTCGCCGACGTCCGCCAACTCGTCGAGCGGCTGCGCCGGATGGACGTCGAGGTGTACGAGGTGCGCAAACCGACGCGGGTGCCCACCGCGCGGGTCTTCGGCGGGCGCACCGCCACCAACGTGACAGTGCCCGTTGGCGCGTACTGGATCCCGATGGACCAGCCGCAGAAGCACTGGATCCAGGCCGTCATGGGCGAGGACCCGTACGTGCCGTTCCCGTACTTCTACGACGTGTCGTCCTGGAGCAACCCGCTGCTGATGGGTGTCTCGGCCATCTACACCGGCGACACCGTCAAGCCGAAGGCCGAGCTGGTCCGGAAGGTCTCCGGTGGTCGCACCGGCGCGGCGTGGCCGTGGGGCTCGTACACGTACCCGCTCGACTCGGCCGCCGCCGCGGAGTTCACCTTCAGTCTGCTCGGCCGTGGCGTACCCCTGGTCCGTGACCTCACGACCAGCACTGTCGCCATCCCGGCCGCCACTGTGAGCCGGAGCGTGGACGGGCTGGCCGAATCCCTCGGGGTCAGCCTCACCCCGGGTGGTCGGCCCTCCGGTACCCGCCTCGACCTGCCCGACGTCGGGCTCTTCCAGGGCACCGGCATCTCCACCACGTCGGGCTCCCACGGCGAGGCGCGCTACGTGCTCGGCAAGCGGTGGGGGCTGGACCTCAAGCCGGTCACCACTGCCGACATCAACGACAACACCGCCGCGTTCACCGGGCGTACCGTGCTGGTGGTGCCGGACGGCAGCAGCCCGACCGGCGGTCTGACCGCCGCCGGCCAGGCCAACCTGCGCGAGTGGATCGCCCAGGGCCACACCTACGTCGGACTGCGCAACGAGGGCACCCGGTTGGCCCGCGCCGCCGGGCTCACCTCCACCACCGAGAAGACGAAGCCGGCCGACTACCTGGTGATCGGCTCACACCTGCGGGTGGACGTCGACACCGACAGCCCGGTCGCGTCGGGTCGCCCGGCGGAGGACTTCGAGTTCAACAACAGCGACCCGATCCTCACCCCGAGCACCACCGGGACGAACGTGCTGAGCTATCCGACCGGTGACACGTTCTGGGCCAACGGCTACACCGTCGGCGCGGACACCCTCAAGGGCACCGCGGCGGTGGTGGACGAGCCGACCGGCGCCGGTCGGGCGGTGCTGTTCGCGTTCAACCCGCTCTTCCGGGCGTACAACGAGAATGGTCTGCACCTGGTGGCCAACGCGCTGCTCTACCCGGCGGGCGCGGCCCCGGACGCCCGGCGCTCGGCCGGTGTCGACGCGGCGCGCGCCAGCGCCGCCGCCGCGCCCGTGGTGCCGGACCTCGGCGGCGGCTGGCGACCGATCACCATCCAGGTCGCGGCCGGCGACCTGCCCCGCACCCGGGCGATCGTCGAACGCTTCAGCACCGACGCGCAGGCGTCCACGAAGAACGGCTCGGCGTACGTCGTGATCCCGAACCCGCAGGGCCTCCAGGTCGACGAGCACCCGTTCGCGAACGATCTGGTACGCGCCCTGCGCGACGCCGGGGTGCCACTGCGGTCGGTGGTCGCCTGACGTAGCCCCGCACGCCGAAACGCCCGTCCCCACGTATCGGGGGCGGGCGTTTCGGTGGGTTCCGGGGTTGGTCAGGTGCTGCCGCCGGGACCACTGCGGGTGGACTTGTGCCCCTGTGGAGCTGATGCCGTCAACGAATCAGCTGACCCCTGGACCGACCCCGCTGACCCCACGGCTGTCACCTGTCCTGATTCGTTTGCGGCATCAGCTCCAAAGCGTCGCTACCCAGGACGTCGCCCTCCGACGATCGGACGACATGTGCCCAGGTCGACGAACGCGACAGGCATCAGCTCGGTCACCCGGTCGCGCAGACAGTGCCGTTGAGGGTGAACGCGGTGGGCAGCACGTTCGGACCGCTGTACGCGCCGACGAAACCGGCGCTCACTGTGGCACCCACGGCGATCTGCCGGTTGTCGTCGGTCGGGGTGACCCGCACGGCGGTGCCGACCTGTTCCCAGGTGGCGCTCCAGCCGCTGCTCACCTGCTGCCAGCCGGTGGGCCAGGTCCAGGTGAGCGTCCAGCCGCTGATCGGCTTCGTCCCGTTGTTGGTGATGTCGACGCCACCGATGTAGCCGTTGCCCCAGTCGTTGGCGGTGGTGAAACGGACGGTGCACGCGCTGGCGGCGGGGCTGCCGGTGGCGAAGGTCAGCGGCGGTGAGGACCAGGAGACCCGGCCGGCGGTATCGCGGGCCAGCACATTGACGGTGTACCTGCTGCCCGGCACCAGGTTGTCGACAGTGAACGAGGTGGACGCCGTCTCGCCGAGCTGCTCGCTGACCGCGCCGTTGTGCCGGTACACCTCGTACTTGGCGATGGGGCTGCCACCCGGTGTGGCCGCCGGCCAGGTGATCGTCGCGGCGCGGTCGGTGACGCCGCTCGCGGTGGGCTGGCCCGGCGTCGAGGGCCGTCCGGCGGACGTGCCGGCCGGTCGCAACACGATCGTGGTCAACGAGTACGCCGGCAGCGTGCGGCTGGTCGCCGAACCGGACTGGCCGGTCGCGATGCCGGTGGCGCCGTTGGTGAGGGTGGACACCGTCGGTGCGACCGCCGACGGGGTGAACCCGGCGTAGTCGATGGTGACCGGGTGGTCGTTGTCCGGGTCCTTGTTCACCAGCAGCACGGCGAGGTCACCGTTGGCCCGGCGGACGGCGTGCGCGGTGACCAGCGGCTCGTCGGTGCCGGCGCGGACGAACTGGTCGCCGGGCGTCGCGAAGAGCTTCATCATGCGCAGCCCGTGGTACGGCGCGAAGGGTGTGTTCAGCGGCGGTTGGCAGACCGAGCCGTCCTCGGTGCAGGCGCCGCTGGAGAGCATCCCGAAGTCGCCGTAGTCGGTCTGGCCGGCCACCTGCGTCACGGTGCCCATGCCGTTGTGCACGTTCCACCACTGGACGGTGAAGACGCCGCTCTCCAGCAGCCCGCTGTAGACGTCGGCCAGGAAGAGTGCCGCCGGCTGGGTGGTCCGGCCCGCGTCGACGTTCAGCTCGGTGAAGCTGATGCCGATACGGTCGGCGTTCGCACCGGCGTACCGCGCGAGTTGTTGCCGCAGCAGGTAGGTGGCGTCGGGGAGGTGGTTGACGCGGGCCAGCGACTCGGCTGCCGTGCCGCCCGGGTACCAGTGCACGTCCACGAAGTCGATCTTCGGGCCGGCGATGGAGAGCACCGTCTGGTTCCACGGGCCGGGGTCGCTGCCGGCGGTGATCCCGTCCGGCCAGTTGCCCGGCATGGTCAACACCGCCCCGACCTTGATGCTCGGGTCCACCGCCTTCATCGCGTCGGCGTACTCGACGACCAGCCTCGCGTACTGTGTCGCGCTCTTGTCCGGGTGGTTGTCCGCCTCCCAGGCGGACCCGTAGTGGCCGTTGCCGTAGTTCTCGTTGCCGACGGTCCAGTAGCGGGCGTCGTAGCCCTTCGTCACGTTGGCGTACCGCACCCAGTCGGCGGCCTCGGCGGGCGTGCCGGTGCCGTAGTTCGCGATGATCATCGGTTGGGCGCCGGCGCGCCGGACCGCCGCCATGAAGGTGTCGAAGTCGGTTCCCGGTGCGACGTAACCGCCGGGCGCGGTGTGGTCCTTCCAGTGGTAGATGTCGGCGTACGAGCCGCCGGGGTAGCGCATCATCTGCACGCCGGCGTCGCGGAGCAGGTCCGATGTCTCGGCGGTGCCGAGGTTCGCGTCCCAGATGGCGTGGTTGACGCCGAGCGCGGTGTCCGGCACGGTCGCCAGACCAGCGCGGGTGTTGACGGTAACGGCGACCGGGTCGGCTGCCGCGCTGGCGGATGGCGGGTTGACGCCCGCGAGCGCGCTCGCGGCGAGCAGCAGGCCCGCCAGGAGTGCCGCACGGGTCTTCGGTGTACGCATGGGCGGGGTTCCTTCGCGCAGGTGAGCCGCCCCGCCGGTCACTGTGCGACGCGGGCACGGGCGAGCTCGTGGACGATTGGCCTTCGTTGGTCCATCGCTTGTGTCACCGTCCCCCGGAGATCACACAGGGATCCCGGTTGCCCAGTGGACGGAGGTCAGCCCGCGCGCGGCTTCATCGACGTACCACAATGGCACTGGCGGCTGGACAATCTCAAGGTGCGACACGCTGACCGCCGTCGGCGTACCCCGTCGGTTGTCGCCGCCACTGGGTGGCGTCCCGCTGTTCGGGCCCGGACTCCGAACAGCGGGACGCGACCCGGGCGGCCAGGGCCGGGACCGACGGTCGTCTTCAGGGGCGGCCCAGGGGTGGGCCGCTGCTCAGCGGTGCGCGCTGACAGGCGGGCGGCCGGTTGTCGTCGCACGACTGTCCCGGCTGCTGCGCTGCCCTGGATTCCCGGTGGCCGTTCATGCCTCGGCCGCGTGGCGCGCGGGTCGCCCGGTGGTGGTCTCGGGCCGTCTCGCGCCGGCCGCGTGCCACCCGCCCCACGCCACGATCGTCGTCCGTCACGCCGCGGGTCACTGGCGACAACTCCGTCACCGCGGCCCGAGGTCGTTCGAGTACCGACGACTGTCCGTAACGTTAACGCTAACAGTGAGCGATTGTCCATAGACAACTGCCGTTGTTGGCTGCTGCGGTGGTGGTGTTTCGGCGGGACGGCGCGGCATCAGGTCGACGGCGACGCGGTCGATCGCCGCGCGCACCGGCGGAATAGCCTTGCGGCATGCGGGGACGATTCGGGGCGGCCAGGCGGTGGTACGCGGAGCATCGGCGGTTGGCCCGCCGTGCGGTGCTCGCGCTCGTGGTGGGGGCGGTGGCGCTGGCCGGGGGCACCGTGGCCAGCGTGACGTGGATCCGCGACATCGCCGACGGCCATCTCTACGCCGAGGCCGAGGTGCCGGACGCGCCGGTCGCGCTGGTGCTGGGCACCAAGGTGGACGCGGACGGCATACCCTCCCCCGTCCTCGCGGCCCGGTTGGAGATCGCGCGGCGACTGTTCGACGCCGGCAAGGTTCGGGCGATCCTCGTGTCGGGCGACAACATGAACGCCGACTACAACGAGCCCGCCGCGATGCGGAGCTGGCTGGTGGAGCGGGGCGTGCCAGCACACAAGGTGGTGCCGGACTACGCCGGATTCGACACCTACGACTCGTGCGCGCGGGCCGAGCGGATCTTCGGGGTGCGGCGAGCCACAGTGGTGACCCAGTCCTTCCATCTTCCGCGCGCCGTGGCGCTGTGCCGGCGGCTCGGCATCGACGCCAACGGGGTGGGCGACGACAGCGCGAAGCGGTACGCCCAGACGTGGTGGTTCAGTTCCTCCCGGGAGAACGGCGCCTGCCTGAAGGCCGCGCTGGACCTGCTCTCCGGTCGGGATCCGGCGCACCTGGGCCGCCGCGAGACGGGCGTCGACGACGCGTTGCGGGTCGACTGAGCAGGATCACGACCGGGCAGGTGCGACGCTGTCGCGGACGATGAGTTCGGTGGCGAGCTCCACCCGGGGGCTCTCGGTCCGCTCGCCGCTGGCCAGGCGCAGCACGGTACGCGCGGCCAGCATGCCCATCTCGGCCAGGGGTTGACGGACGGTGGTCAGCGGCGGCGAGCACCACCGCACCTCCGGCAGGTCGTCGAAGCCGACCACGCTGACGTCGTCGGGCACCCGCAGGCCGCGTTTGCGGACCGCCTCGTAGACGCCGAGGGCCATCTGATCGCTGGAGGCGAAGATGGCGGTGGGCGGGTCGGGCAGGCTCAGCAGCTGTATACCCGCGGTGAAGCCGGACTCGTGGTAGAAGTTTCCCGGCCGGATCAGGGCGTCGTCGATGGGGATACGCGCGGCGCCGAGGGCGGCCCGGTAACCGTCCATGCGGGCCCGGCTGCACATCAGGTGCGGCGGGCCGGCGATGAAGCCGATGCGACGATGACCCAGGTTGATCAGGTACTGGTTGGCGCTGAGGCTGCCCGCCCAGTTGGTGGCGCCGATGGTGGGTGACTCCTGCGGGTCGACCCCGGCCGGGTCGATGATGACGACCGGCAGGTGCAGCCGACGCAGCTCGGCCTGCAACGGCGGGTTCACCATCGAGGTCACGAAGATGATGCCCTCGGTGGAGCGCGTACGCATGTTGTCGAGCCACTGCTTGGCCGAGGACATCCGCCAGTGGATGGCCGACACGACGGTGCCGACGCCGCTGGCCTGGCCGACGTCCTCCACCCCCCGGATGATCTCCACCGCCCACGGGCTGTCCAGGTCGTTGAAGACCAGGTCGATCAGGGCGGCGTCGGTCCGCCGGGCCGGTGCACGGCGGCGGTAGCCGTGCCGGTTGAGGAGCGCCTCGACGCGTTCCCGGGTGTCGGGGGCGACGTCGGAGCGGCCGTTGATGACCCGGGAGACGGTGGGTACGGAGACTCCGGCCAACCGGGCGATCATGGCGATGGTGACGTTTCGGCCGTTCGCTGTGCCCACGGTCCCCCTGCCTCCTGTTGGAAACGTCAGGTCTGCTCGCGGTGGTGTGCTGTCATCCCTTGACGCTGCCGGTGAGGCCGCCGATGAGTTGGCGTTCGGCCACCGCGTAGAAACCCAGGGCCGGCACCATCGACAGCACGACGTAGGCGAGCACCCGTGCGGTCTCGGCGGTGTACTGGCCCTGGAATGCCTGCACCCCGACGGGCAGGGTCCACCAGCTCTGGTCGGTGAAGACGACCAGCGGGAGCATGAAGTTGTTCCAACTGGTCACCACGGCCAACACCGAGACGGTGGCCAGGGCCGGACGGGCCATCGGCAGCAGGACCCGCCAGAAGAAGCCGAACGAGCCGCAGCCGTCGAGGACGGCGGCCTCCTCGATCTCCGCCGGGATGGTGCGGAAGAACTGGCGCAGGATGATGATGGTGATCGGCAGCCCGAAGGCGGCCTGGGGCAGAATGACACCGAGCGGGTTGTCCAACAGGCCCATGCCGCGCAGCAGGACGAACAGCGGCAGGATGGCCACCGCGAACGGAAACATCAGGCCGATCGCGAACAGGGTCACCAGAAACTCGCGGCCCCGGAAGGCGTACCGCGCGAAGACGAACGCGGCCATCGCCGCCGCGGCGACGACGATGACGGTGCTGCTCACGGCGATGAGAAGACTGTTGCCGAGCTGCCGCCAGAACACCTCGGACATCAGGATGTCCGTGTAGTTCGACGGCAGCCAGGGGTCGGGCCAGCCCAGCGGATTGGTGGAGAGCTGACCGTTGTCCTTGAAGCCGCCGAGCACGCCGAACCAGACCGGTACGACGATGAGTGCTCCGACGAGGACGCAGACGAGGTGCAGCACGAGGCCGCGGGTCCGCTGGGCGCGGTTCACGGTCATCGCGGGCCTCCCTGGTTGGTGATCGCGCCCGCGGTGTCCCGGCGCAGGACGATGCGCTGGTAGAAGAGAGCGAAGACGAGACTCAGCAGGAACATGACGATGCTGATCGCGCTGGCGTAGCCGACCTCGAAGCGGCGGAAGCCGTACTCGTACATCGTCACGGCCATGGTCTCCGACGAGTGGATCGGGCCGCCCCGGGTGAGCACCCAGACCATGTCGAACAGTTGGATGGTGCCGATGACCGACAGGAAGACGCTGATGCGGATCGTCGGCCCGAGCAGGGGCAGTGTGACGTGCCGGAACGCCTGCCAGGCGGAGGCGCCGTCGGTCACCGCGGCCTCGGACAACTCCTTGGGGATGCCCTGACGGGCGGCGAGGAAGAGCATCATGTAGAGGCCGAAGTATTTCCAGGACACCACGAGGAAGACGGCGTACAGCACGGTGTCCGGGTCGGCGAAGACCGTGCCGGCGTCGGCGCTCAACCACGTCGCGATCGCGTCGCCCAGGCCCCGGTTGGGTGAGAACACCAGGTCGAACAGGACGGCCGTGGTGACCTCGGAGAGCACGTACGGCGCGAAGAAGATCAGCCGGTACGCGGCGCGACCCCGCAGTGGCTGGTTGAGCAGCATGGCCAGGGCCAACGCCGCGGGCAGCTGGACGACCAGGGACAGCAGCACCAGGACGAAGCCGCGCCAGAGGTCACCCCGGAAGGTCGGGTCCTGGAAGGCGCGGGTGTAGTTGTCCAGCCCGATGAAGTTCTCCGGCAGCCCGAAGCCGTTCCACTTGTAGAGGCTGGCGTAGCTGGCCACCAGGATGGGGGCGACGACCAGCAGCAGGAACAGCACCAGGGCTGGGGTGAGAAAGATGGCGAGGACGCCGCCGCGGCCCGGCCGGGGCTGGCGGCCGCGCTGTCGCACGGTGCCCGGCCCCGGTGCCGGCGGGTCCGTCGCCGGGTCGCCGCGCCTGGCGTCCGACACGGTCGATGGCCTGGTCATGCCTGCTCCACAGGGGGTTCTCCGGCTACGGATGGGTGGGTGGTCACGGTCAGACGGTCTTCGCCACCTGCGTGATGTCCTTGACGATCTGCGCGGGCGACTTGTTGCCGGCGACCAACTCGGCGACGCTGTCGTTGATCTGCGAACCGAGCGCCGGCGCGTACGCCTGGTCGAGGTAGAGCTGGAAGCCGGTGTAGCTGGCCAGGGTCTCCGCGAGGAGCTTGCCGTTGGCGTCGGGGATGGCCGTCGCGGCCTCCCGCACCGTCGGTAGCACCGCGCCGGTCTGCGCCGACTTACGCTGGTTGTCGGCGCTGAGCAGGAACTTCAGGAAGTCGGCGGTGGCGGCGGGGGCGTCCTTGCCGATGGCGAAGCCGTTGCCGCCGCCGAACACCTCAGTCGTGGCGCCCTTTCCACCGTCGACAGTGGGGAAGGGGAAGAAGCCGAGCTTGTCGCCGAGGCCCTTCTTGCTGGTGGAGCTGGAAGCCTGGACCGCGGGTGCCCACTGCCCCATCAGCTCCATCGCCGCGCCGCCGTTGCCCATGGCGGCGGCCTGGCCGTCGGGCGTCCCGTACGCCGCACCGAGGAACCCCTTCTGGAACGGCTGCAGGTCGACGAGTTCCTTCAGCCGATCGCCGGCGGCGACGAGGTCAGGCGAGTCGAAGTTCTTGTCGTCGACGGCCTTCTGCAGCGCGCCCACCCCGCCGACGCGCATCGCGAGGTAGGACCAGTAGTAGTGGGCCGGCCACTTGTCCTTGCCGGCCAGGGCGATCGGAGTGATGCCGGCGGCCTTGAGTTGCCGGACCGCGTCGAGCACGCCCGTCCAGGTGGTGGGCGCGGCGGTGATGCCGGCGCGGGTGAAGAGGTCCTTGTTGTACCAGAAACCGACCATGCCGATGTCGAACGGAACACCGTAGATCTTGCCGTCGATCGTGTACGGCTCCAGGGCGGCGGGCAGCAGGCCCCCGATCCACGGTTTCACGTCGTCGGTGATGTCCTTGACCAGGCCCGCGTCCACCTGCTGCTTGAGAACGCCACCACCCCAGGACTGGAACAGGTCGGGCGGGTCACCTGCCTGGGTGGCGGTGGTGAGCTTGGCCTTGAACGCCTCGTTCTCCAGCGGCTGGATGTCGAGGGTGACGTTGGGGTGTGCGGCCTTGTACTCGCTGGCCAGCGCCGCCCAGACCGGAAGCATCGGCTCGGTGTTCTGGATGTGCCACCAGTTGATGGTCTGCGGGGCGTTCGGGTCGCTGGGCTCGTCGTCGCCGCACGCGCTCAGCAGACAGGCGCCGGCGCCGGCACCGGCGAGACCGAGCAGCGTTCGACGGGAAAGGTACGTGGTCATGATCCATCCCTTCGGGGACTCACGGGGGTGCTCGAACGCCGGCCGAGCCGGCCTGTGGGGATCCACGGATCTCCGAAACTTTCAATGCTTCGCCGGTAATACCGATCGATGGCCGGCACGCTACGAGCTGTCGCCTCACCGGTCAATACCTCTGTCCTAATACGAAAAGACCGGCTAGCGTAGGCACGACCTTCAATGGCCCCGGATCGCGAGTTTCCGGAAGTTGCAGACCGCCCGCCGAGAGGAGCGCTCGTGTCGACCGACATCGCTGACGTGGCGACCGCTGCCCGGTCGATCCGCAATCCCGTCCTCGCCGGCTTCCACCCGGACCCGTCGATCCTGCGCGTCGGCGACGACTACTACCTGGCCACCTCGACCTTCGAGTGGTACCCGGGGGTGCGCGTGCACCACTCGCGCGATCTGGTGAACTGGCGCAGCCTCGGTGGGATCATCACCGAACGGCGGCTACTCGATCTGCGCGGCTGCGGCGACTCCAACGGGGTGTGGGCGCCCGATCTGACGTACCACGACGGTCTGTTCCACCTCGTCTACAGCGACGTGGCCAGCTTCGCCAGCGGCTACTGGGATCCGCAGAACTTCCTGGTCACCGCCGAGGACATCACCGGCCCCTGGTCCGATCCGGTGACACTGCACGGGCGCGGGTTCGACGCGTCGCTGTTCCACGACGACGACGGCACCAGCTGGTTGCTGGGCATGAGCGCGGACTGGCGACCCGGCCGTGACCGCTTCGGCGGCATCGAGATCCAACGCTACGACCCGGCCGCGCGCCGGCTGGTCGGCAGCCCCCGCATCGTGTTCACCGGCTCCCCGGCCGGGCTCACCGAGGGTCCACACCTGTACCGCCACGACGGCTGGTACTGGCTGATCACCGCCGAGGGCGGCACCAGCTGGGAGCACCAGGTCACCATGGCGCGCTCCCGGGAGCTGTTCGGGCCGTACCAGGTGGACCCGGACGGGCCGATGCTCACCTCCTGCGGGCGACCCGAGCTGCGGTTGCAGAAGGCGGGTCACGGCAGCCTGGTCCGTACCCAGCACGGCGAGTGGTACCTGGCCCACCTGGTCGGCCGACCGTACTCGCCGCTGGGCAACTGCGTGCTGGGCCGGGAGACCGCTATCCAGCGGGTGGAGTGGCCATCGGGCGGTTGGCCGCGGGTCGCCGCAGGGGTGCCCGCGGACGAGGTCGTCGCACCCGATCTGCCCGCCCACCCGTGGCCGGCGGAGCCCGAGACGGACCACTTCGACGCCCCGGAGCTGGGCCGCTGCTGGTCGACGCTACGACGGCCGGCCACCGCGGACTGGGTCGACCTGCACAGCCGCCCGTCGTACCTGCGGATCCACGGCGGGCAGTCGCCGGTCGGCCGACAGGCACCCAGCCTGGTCGGGCGGCGCGTCGGCGCGATGGAGTGCTCGCTGGAGACCGTGGTGGAGTTCGCGCCGGCCGACCACCGTCAGCTCGCCGGGATCACCGCCTACTACAACACCCTCAACTGGCACCACCTCTACCTGACCCGGGCCGACGACGGGCGGACGGTGCTGGAGCTGCTCAGCTCCGACAACGGGCGGCGCACCGCGTACCCCGAGCTGAGCGTCGATGTCGACGGCGTCACCCGGGTCGGACTGCGGGCCGTCTTCGACGGACCGGCGGTGCGCTTCGAGTACGACCTCGGCACCGGTTGGCAGCGGCTACCTGTCGAGCTGGACGCGACCATCCTCTCCGACGAACACGCCGCGCTGATCATCGACGGTGAGCCGGCGGCGTGGGGCTTCACCGGGGCCTTCCTCGGCCTGTGGGTGCAGGGCCTGGGCGGCGGCGACGTACACGCCGACTTCGACCTCGCCACCTACCGGGAGCGGTGACCACGCGGACGGCACTCGGCGGGTGCCGTCCGCGTTCCCACCCGTCCTACCTGACCTGGGCGGCGACAGTGCGCAGCTGGCCGAGGGTGGTGCGGAAACCGTGGCCGGACGCGGCCGGGTCCTCGGTGAGCAGACCACTGACGGCCATGGCCTGCGAGCGGGTCACGGCGACGGCCTCCGCGCCGGCCCCGCTCACGTCGAACACCCCGAAGTCGCCGCTGAGCGTCCGGAACGTCGGGGCCGTCGGGTCCTTGGCCAGGTAGAGCACCACGACCTGGCCCGCCTCCAGGGTGGACATGTGCGCCGCGTCCGGCACACCGCTGGGCAGGCTGGCGAGCGTGATCCGCGCCCCGGCCCGCACTGTCGATCCGGTCGCCGCGCGCAGCACCTCGTCGACCCGGAAACCGGCCGCCTCGACCTCGCCCCGGACGACCAGGTCGGCGGCCTCGCTGAGCTGCCGCACGGTGCCGTACCCGCGCAGCTTGCCCTTGATCGGCGGCACGGCGCTGGTCGGCGTTGCGGCGCTGCTCGGGGCGCTGCTCGGGGCGGGTGCGGCGGCCTGGTCGGCGTCGGCGCTACCGCACGCGGACAACGCCGCCGCGGCGAGCACGGCGGCGGCGGTGGCCACCAGAGACCGGGTACGGCGCAGGTCGACTGCCATGGAACGCTCCTTGCGTCTCGGTGCCGTCCCGGGGCGTCTCGCCCGGAACGCGGCACTGCTTACGCCTTCTATCTGTGCGCTCCGGGCGGCGGGTTCCATCTTTTCGGGCTCGCCGGCGCTTTGTCAGACTCAGCCGCGCTCGCTGGCGAGCTGGCGGAGGTCGGCCAGCGTGGTGACGAACGCGCGGCCCGCCCCGGTGGCGTCCTCGGTGCGCAGACCGGTCACCGACATCGCCGACGACCGGCTGGTGGCCGTCTCCCCGGCGAGGTCGAAGATCCCGAAGTCACCGCTGAGCGGGGCGTAGACGCGCGCCTGCGGGTCGCTGAGGGCCAGGTAGAGCACGCTCGGCCGGCCGGGCGACCCGGCCGATTCGGTGCCCACCGTGATCTCCGTGGAGACCGGGGCGACCGGGGCGCGATAGAGCACCTCGGCCACCCGGTAGACGCTCCGCCCGTCCGCCACCGACACGACCTCACCCTGGACCACCAGGTCCGCCGAGTCGGTGAGTTCGCGCACCGTGCCGTACGCCCGGATCTTGGCGACCGCGCCCGGCGGCGGGAGGCGGGCGGCCGAGCGGCTCGCCTGCGGCGACGGCAGCGCCGCCGGGGGTTCGTCGCCCGAGCTGACGGCGAGCCCGGCGCCGGCCGCCGCGACCAGGACCAGGACCAGCGCGGCCAGCGCGAGCGCCGGGCGCCGCAACACCCGGGGCGAGCTGTGGGTACGCGACTCCCGCGCGATCGCCGTCAGCAACCGGTCGCGGTGCAGCTCGTGCCGGCCCGCCGGCAGGTCGCGATCGCCGGGGTGCGGGGCGATCTCCGCCCACTCAGCCGGGTCGGGCGCGTTCACCGGCTGACCTCCCGCACGAACGAGGCGTCCACGACCGGCGCTCGCGCGGCGCGCGGCGGGGCATCGACGAGGGTACGGAGCCGGGCACGCGCACGCGACAGTCGGGACCGCACCGTGCCGACCGGAACGCCCAGCGCCTCCGCCGCGGACTCGTAGTCGAGGCCCTCCCACAGGCACAGGGTCAGCACCTCACGCTCGGGCCGGCGCAGCCGGGCCAACGCATCGAGCGCGGCGGCGATGCGTCGGCGGTCGTCGAGTCGGCCGGCGACCTCGTCGGCGTGGTCGGGCACCGTGAGGTCGGCGGCGATCAGCGCGGCGGCCACCCTGCGGTAGCGGCGGTTGCTGCGGGTGTGGTTGCGGGCCTCGTTGGTGGCGACGCCGAGCAGCCAGGGGCGCAGCGACCCACCCTCCTCGGTGACCCGCTCCCGGGACCGCCAGGCTTGCAGGTACGTGGCGGCCATGACGTCCTCCGCCGTGGCCCAGTCGGCGGTCAGCCGGAACGCGTGGTTGTACACCGAGCGCGCGTACGCGTCGAACAGCTCGGCGAACGCGCCGGGATCACCGGCTCGCACCCGGGCGCGCAGACTCGACTCCATGACCATCTTCTGTCCGTCGGACGGTGCTGGTTCCGACGGACCGGCCCGTTGATCAGTTACGGCCCGACGATAGCCACCGGCATGGACGCGCCGCCAACGACGGGGTGAACAGGCGCTGTCACGCCTCGCGGTCGTCGATTGACGGGAAATCGACGTACTGGTATCTGTTAATACAGTTTCCTGATGCTCGCGGTGCCCGCCGGGGCCGAACTTCCGCGCCGGGTCACCGACCGGCCGGCGGCACGCCGCCCCTTCCCCGAGGAACACCATGGTTCACCAGAGAACAGCCGCATCCGTCGTGGGAGCCCTGCTGATCGGCGTCGCCGCCGTCGGCT
This sequence comes from Micromonospora sp. SD19, assembly GCF_054462275.1. NCBI lineage: Bacteria > Bacillati > Actinomycetota > Actinomycetes > Micromonosporales > Micromonosporaceae > Micromonospora > Micromonospora sp. SD19. The sequence continues at coordinate 463,316 of NZ_JBTLMN010000005.1, read as the reverse complement.
ACGGCGTAACGTCGGCGAGCGCCGCGACCGCCGGCCCGATCACCGGCCTCGGCGGCAAGTGCATCGACGTGGCCGGCGCCAACCCGGCCAACGGCACAGCCGTCCAGCTCTACGACTGCAACGGCAGCGCGGCCCAGACGTGGACCGTCGGCAACACCGACACCTCGATCCGGGCACTCGGCAAGTGCCTCGACGTGACCGCCGCGTCGACCGCCAACGGCGCCAAGGTGCAGCTGTACGACTGCAACAACACCGGCGCCCAGAAGTGGACCGCCAGCAACGGCGCCCTGGTCAACTCCGGCTCCGGCAAGTGCCTCGACGTCACCGACCGGAGCACCGCGAACGGCGCCCGGTTGCAGATCTGGACCTGTGGCGGCACCACGAACCAGCGGTGGACCCTGCCGGGCGGCGGCACCCCCACCCCCACGCCCACCAACCCGAGCGGCACCAACCTCGACGACCCGGCGAAGAAGGACGTCGCCATGCAACTCGTCTCGGCCGCGGAGAACTCGTCGCTCGACTGGCGCGCGCAGTTCTCCTACATCGAGGACATCGGTGACGGGCGCGGCTACACCGCCGGCATCATCGGCTTCTGCTCCGGCACCGGCGACATGCTCGAACTGGTCGAGGCGTACACCCGCACCAAGCCGGGCAACGTGCTCGCCGGCTACCTGCCGGCGCTGCGCACCGTCAACGGCACCCCGTCGCACTCCGGCCTCGACCCCAACTTCCCCCGCGACTGGCGGACCGCCGCCACCGACCCGGTCTTCCAGGCCGCCCAGGAGGCCGAACGCGACCGGGTCTACTTCAACCCATCGGTACGCGACGGCAAGAACGACCAGGTCCGGGCGCTCGGCCAGTTCGCCTACTACGACGCGGCGGTCATGCACGGGTACGAGGGCATGCGTCAGATCCGCAGCCGCGCCCTGAACCGGGCCAAGCCGCCGGCCCAGGGCGGCGACGAGCGGACCTGGCTCAACGCCTTCCTCGACGAGCGGGTCATCGAGATGAAGAAGGAGGCGGCCCACTCGGACACCTCCCGCGTCGACACCGCCCAGCGGGTGTTCCTCAACAACGGCAACTTCAACCTGAACACCCCGCTGGTGTTCGCCGTCTACGGCGACCAGTTCCGCATCGGGTAGGGCCTGTTTCATAAGGGCGGTCGAGCCGATGCGGAGTCCGGGCGGCAATCCGGCAAGGCGCGGTTTCGTCCGGATACCGGTGTCGTATCCGGACGAAACCGCAACGCCGCCGGTCGTCGTCCGGGCCCGCCGCAGGCCGGCCAGTCCTTATGGAACAGGCCCTAGGAGCGAGGGCCGGTAACGGGTATCCGGCCGGGTGGATGTGATCGCCGGTTGCCGGCTGTCCGTCCGGCAGTGTGTGACGGTGGCGGGTGGTCGAGCCAGCCCGGGTCGAACGCCCGGAACTTCTTGCCCACCGCTGCCGCACGCGCACCCCTTCAGGAGCGATCACGAGACACCCGCGGACTGCCGGTTTCTGGAAACCCGCTCCTAGCGGATCGTCACCGACTCCCCGACCGGGATACGCGCGTACTCGGTGCCGCCCTTGAAGTCCAACCAGCCGTCGAAGTACTCCTGGCCGAGTTCGTTGAGCGTGGCGTCGTGGATCGGGAACGCCCGCTCCGGCCGTACCGCCCGCACGAAGTCCAACGCCTCACTGAGCTTGAGCCAGGGTGCGGCAGCCGGCACGAGCAGCGTCGCCACCGGCGACGGCGGGACGAACAGCGAGTCGCCCGGGTGGTAGACCGTGCCGTCGACGACGAAACCGACGTTGGCGCAGCCCGGCAGACCGTCGTAGATCTCGGCGTGCGCCCCACCCACCACGTCGACGGCGAACCCGGCCGCCGTGAACCGCTGTCCCGCGTCGACGGCGACCGCCGCGCCGCCCAGCTCGGGGGCCGACGCGATCGCTGCCGACGGCAGGTACACCCGGAACGCGGAGTTGCGCTGACTCGCCGCCACGAGCTTGTCGATGTCGAGATGGTCGGGATGCTCGTGCGTCACCAGCACCTCGTCGACCCCGTCGAGCGCTTCGGCCTCCGAGAACGTCCCCGGGTCGATCACCAGCACCCGGTCGTCCGCCTCCAGGCGCACACATGCGTGGCCGTATTTGATCAAACGCATACGCCCACTATGGCACCGACGGACGGCCCGAAGCGGGGGCCCTGTTCGATCAGGCCGTGTCAGAGATCAGGCTGTTCCACAGTGTGACAACCAGCTCGAACGGAGCCGTCCCTGGGCGGGACCGTGGCCACCTGAGTCGTTGATCGTGCCTGCGCACAGTTCAGCGCCATGGTCGGACGTCCGTGGAACCGCATTAGCATCGATGCGGCGCGGGCGGTGCACTGCCCGACCGGAACGGAGGGCCAGTGGGCGCGGCGAGACCGGCATCGCTTCGGCGGTGGGCCGGCGTGCCCCGGTGGATTCGGGTCGTCGTGATCGTCACCGTCTGCGTCCTCGGGTACGGCGCGATCGTCCACCTAGGAGACCTGCTTGGCGTCCGGCCGGGTGGTCCCAGCCCGTCCACCCCCACCTGGCTGATGCTGTACTTCACCTCGCTGACCGTGTTCGATCCGCTCGCGGCGCTGTTGCTAGCGCTGCGCCGGATCGAAGGACTGCTGCTCGGCTGTGCCGTGTTCGTCAGCGACGCGGCAGCGAACGGGTACGCCAACTACGTGCTGGACACCATGCCGGGGATCACGCCCGGCCGGGTCGGGCAAGCGGTGATCACGGCGCTCGCGGTCGCCCTGATCGCGGCGACGCCCGCGGTCGCTCCCTGGCTGCACCGGCCGCGCCGTGCCAGCTAGTGCGCTATCCATGAACGTCATCGGCTCTGATCGGTCAAGCGGCCGTGCTGGAACGCCGCGCGCGGACCGACTTGAGCGCAGACAGGGTGTGATCTGCGCCTTCGCGGCGGCGGTTCACACCCCACAGCTGGTCGTCGGCGAAGCGGTAGCAGCCGTGGAAGTAGCGGATCCCACACGTGCGCTTGTAGGTCGCGGGCAGCCGGTCCGGATCCGACCGTGGCGCCCACGAGCCGCCGTGGTGCGGGCGGATCGACAGTGGCCCAAACTGATCGAACGCGAAGCAGCGCTGCGGGAACCGGGTGGTCACTTCCTCGATCCGGTCCAGCTTCGCATCGAAGTCCGGATCCTCGACTCTTCCCACGTCCGGGTGCGCCGCCAGCTGACCTGGTTGTCACGCAGCAGCTGCCGCAGCCCTTCGCGGCCGACAACCACCCGCCGGTCATGGACAGCCCACTAGCGGCTGTCTCTCACAGCGGATCATTATCGGCCAGGCGAGCTGTGTGCGGCAGTGGTCGGCCGGTCCGACGACCTCGCTGCGGCGCTCATGCACTCCATAGACCGCCGCCCAGTCAATCGATCATGATGACTGAAAGTGTCGTACGTACGTTCTAGTCTCGGGTCATGGTCGAGGAGTTGGCGCAGGCAGACGACGCGGTCGCCGCGTGTGTCGACGCCGCCGCCTGGGCCCTTTCCGAGCAGGATTTGATCGCCGCGCTCGACGCCGCGCACCGCTTGGAGCAACGCCTCGCCGCCGTGACGCTGACCCTGATCCGCGAACTCGACGGCCGAGGCACCGCAACCACGCAGGGCGCCTCCTCCACCGCTGTCTGGCTGCGCGAACGGTTACGCCTCACCATCCCGGCCGCCCGCCGCCTCGTCGACCTCGCCGCCGTCCTGGACACCGGCAACCCTGGCGTACGCCACGCGCTGGCCGACGGCCACATCACCGTGGACCAGGCCCGGGTCATCGCCGACACGATCGACACCGTGCACACCGCCGCCGGTCCCGAGGCCGCTGACAAAGCTCTCGGAGTGCTCGTCGAGTGGGCCGGGCAATTCGACCCGACCCTGTTGCGCAAACTCAGCACCCGCATCCTCGACCACGTCGCACCCGACATCGCCGACGCCGCAGCCGAAGCCGCCCTGGACGCCGAAGCCCGCCGCGCCACCCGCGACCGCCACCTCACCCTCTCCACCCTCACCGACGGCCGCCTGCGACTCACCGCCACCCTCGACACCGAGACCGCCGGGCTCCTCCGTGCCACCATCGACCCCCTCAGCGCACCCTCGGGCCCTGACGACCAGCGCACTCCCGGGCAACGCCGGCACGACGCCCTCAGCGACGTGTGCCGCCTCGCCCTGCGCACCGGCGAGCTGCCCGAGCACGGCGGCGATCCGGCCCAGATCGTCGTCACCACCAGCTACGACGGCTTGACCGGGCAACTGGGCGGCGGAACCCTCGACACCGGCCTGCACCTCACCCCCGAGGCCGTGCGCCGCCTCGCCTGCGACGCCGCCATCCTCCCCGCCGTCCTCAACGGCGCCGGCCAACCACTCGACCTCGGCCGACAACGCCGCCTTATCACCGGTCCCCTCCGACGCGCCCTCGTTCTACGCGACCGTGGCTGCGCCTTCCCGGGCTGCGACCGCCCACCGCGCTGGTGCGACGCCCACCACATCCACCACTGGGCCGACGGCGGCACCACCAGCCTCGACAACGCCGTCCTGCTCTGCGGCCACCACCACCGCCACCTACACCACAGCGACTGGACCGTACGACTCGCCGCCGACGGCCACCCCGAATTCACCCCACCCGCCTGGCTCGACCCCGAACAACTCCCCCGCCGCAACCACTACCACCGACGAACATAAGAGCAGCCAACCGAGAACGATCACCGCCCTGCCAGGTCGGCACGCCAGAAGCGAGCGGAAAGACCGAAGCGCCGAGCGACACCCGCCTGTACGCCTGCCGACCGGGCCGAACAGAGCGCTGCCGGTGGTGACTCACGAGGGGCGGAAAGACCGAAGCGCCGAGCGACACCCGCCTGTACGCCTGCCGACCGGACCGAACAGAGCGCTGCCGGTGGTGACTCACGAGGGGCGGAAAGACCGATCCGCCGAGCGACACCCGCCCGTACGCCTATCGACCGGGCCGAACAAAGAGCTGCCGGTGGTGACTCACGAAGGTTTGCCGTGCCGGTGCGCGACCGGCTCGCGGGCGGACCTCCATGCACCAGTCCTCCGCGAACGCTAACGCGAGGGCGTGGCGGTTGGACGCGGTGCCGGAGGTCATCGACGGCACCGATGCGTACCTGACATGACGGCCACTGTCGGTAATCCAGTTGACCTCAAGCTTGGGTGAGGTCCTAGCCTCCGGTATCGGAGGTAATGCATGAGCATGGAAGTTACCGCGTGGATGTCTCTGCACCACGCGATGAACGCGCAGGATGAGCGACCGCTGTCCCGCGCGACCTTGAAACGGATCGCGGAGTTCGCGCGGCCACACCGCGCTCTGATCATCAGGTTCCTGCTGCTGAGTGTGGTGACGGCGGTTCTCACCGTGGCGGCGCCGGTTCTCGCGGGTCGGGTGGTCGACGCGATCGTCGACGGCGCCGAGAGTGGCGTCGTGATCCGGTTGGCGGTACTGATCGCGGTGATCGCCCTCGCCGAGGCCGGGCTGGGTCTGGTGACGCGGTTCCTCTCCGCCAGCATCGGTGAGGGGTTGATCGTCCAACTGCGGACGGCTGTCTTCGACCACGTTCAGCGCATGCCGGTGGCGTTCTTCACGCGGACCCGTACGGGTGCGCTGGTCAGCCGCCTGAACAACGACGTGATCGGTGCGCAGCGGGCCTTCAGCGACACCCTGTCGAGTGTGGTCGGCAACGCGGTCACGCTGATGCTCACGTTGGGCGTGATGCTCACCTTCTCCTGGCAGATCACGTTGCTGGCGCTGGTCCTGCTGCCCATCTTCGTTCTCCCGGCCCGCCGGATGGGTTCGCGGCTCGCCCGGTTGCAGCGGGAGGCCGCCGAGCACAACGCGGCGATGAGCACCCGGATGACGGAACGCTTCTCCGCACCCGGGGCCACCCTGGTCAAGCTGTACGGGCGGCCGGCCGAGGAGTCCGCGGAGTTCGCGGCGCGAGCACGTCGGGTCCGGGACATCGGCATCCGCGCCGCGATGCTGCAGTGGGTCTTCATCACCGCCCTCACCGTCGTCGGCTCGCTGGCGCTGGCCCTGGTCTACGGGTTGGGCGGTCTGTACGCGTTACGGGGCAGCCTCGACGCCGGAACGGTGGTCGCCCTCGCGCTGCTGCTGTCCCGCCTGTACGCCCCGCTGACCTCGCTGGCCAGTGCCCGCGTCGAGGTGATGAGCGCGCTGGTGAGCTTCGAGCGGGTGTTCGAGGTGCTCGACCTCAAGCCGCTGATCCTCGACAGGCCCCATGCCCAACCCCTCCCGGAAGGGCCGGTCGCTGTCGAGTTCGACGACGTCCGGTTCGGCTACCCCGCAGCGGACAAGGTGTCGCTCGCGTCCCTGGAGGACGTGGCGAAGCTGGACACGCGCGGCGGTGAGGAGGTGCTGCACGGGGTGTCGTTCCGCGCCGAAGCGGGGCAGATGGTGGCGCTCGTCGGCTCCTCCGGGGCGGGCAAGTCGACGATCGCGCAACTCGTGCCCCGCCTGTACGACGTCGAGGACGGTGCGGTGAAGCTCGCCGACGTCGACGTACGCGAACTGTCGGCCGAGTCGATCCGGACGGCACTGGGCGTGGTGACCCAGGACGGGCACCTCTTCCACGAGAGCATCCGCGCCAACCTGGCGTTCGCCCGGCCGGACGCGACCGAGGACGAGATGTGGGAGGTGCTCCGGCGCGCCCGACTCGACGACCTGATCCGCTCCCTTCCCGACGGGCTGGACACCGTTGTCGGCGAGCGCGGATACCGGCTGTCCGGCGGGGAACGGCAACGGCTCACCATCGCGCGACTGCTGCTGGCCCGTCCGCGCGTGGTCATCCTCGACGAAGCCACCGCGCACCTCGACTCCACCTCGGAGGCGGCGGTTCAGGAAGCCCTCGCCGAGGCCCTGACCGGCCGGACCAGCGTGGTCATCGCGCACCGGCTCTCCACCATCCGGGCAGCCGATCAGATCCTCGTCGTGGAAGCCGGGCGCATCGTCGAACGCGGGCGACACAACGATCTGCTCGCGGCTGGTGGCCGCTACCACGAGTTGTACCGCACCCAGTTCGCGGACCAAACGACGGCCCCGGAGGACCCGCCGGCCTCGGAGCACCCCCCGGCCCAGGAAACGCCGGCCCTGCAGCAACCGACGGCCCCGAACCAACCGACGGTCCAGGAGCAGCGCGTCGGGCTCTGACGGCCCTCGCCCACCTGAAACAGCCGCGGCAGCCCGCCCCTCAAGGACGGTCTGAAACAGCCGCGGCGGTCCGCCTTTCAAGGACGGCCTGAAACAGCCGCGACAGCCGGCCATCCGTCAAGGACAGGCCGGAACGCCTGGGTCGCGAGGCGCCGGGTGAATCGGCAGCGCCGCCCGACCCGGAAGGCACTCCGGGTCGGGCGGCGCTGCCGATCAATAGTCGTCTCAGTCGTTGTCGTTGTCGTCGTCGTTGTCGTCGTCAGCCTCGTCGGCGTCGTTGTCGTCGTCGTTGTCGTCGTCGTCGTTGTCGTCGTCGTCGACCGGCTCCTGCTCGGCCTTGACCACCGACCCGTTGTCCCGGTCGACGTCCACCTCGTGCTCGATGTCGCCCGCGACGATCTCGACGCTCCACACCGGCCGGCCGTTCTCCTGCTCGGCTTCGACCTCGACGATCTGGCCGCCGCCGGCCTTGGCGAGCGCGATCTCACCGGCACGCGTCTCGTCGACCGCGCTGCCCGCCGGCGCGCTACCGGTCGACGGCGTACCGGCCGACGGCGTACCGGCCGACGGCGTACCGGCCGACGGCGTACCGGATGGGGTACCGGACGACGGCGTGCCGCTCGACGGCGTACCCGATGGGGCCGACGGCGTGTCGGTGGCCGGCGGCGCGACGGTTGCCGCGGCGAGCGCCGTGCCGCCGGTCCGCGAGTCGTTCGCGGCGGTGACGCCGAGCGCGACCCCGGCCACCGCCAGCACCGCCGACCCGCCGACCGACGCCAGAAGCAGATTGGTGCGCTTCATCGTGGTGTCCACCTTTCCTCGGTTGTCGACTCCGAGGATCGGTCAGGTTGGGATAGCACCGCGCTGTCCGGACGCTAAGGCCGGGTTAAGCCGAGGATCCCGTACCGCCCTCTCGGGACTGCGCGTCGGCTTCGAGCGGTCAGAGCGCCATCCGCATGAAAACGTCGGCGCGGGCGTACGGCGGCAGCGGGATCTGTTCCGGATCGACGTGCTGGAAGCCGACACTTTCGTAGAGGTGCACGGCGTTCGCAAGCTTGGTGTTGCTGCCCAGGAACAGGGTGGCCGCGCCGAGCTGGCGGGCGCGCGCGATCGCCAGCTCGATGAGCTGACGGCCGATGCCCCGGCCGCGGGCCGCCGGGGCCACCGCCATCTTCGACAGTTCGAAGACCTCCGCCGAGCTGCGGATCAGTGCGACACAGCCGACGATCTCCCGGCCGTCCCGGACGATCAGCACGTCACCACCCGGGTCGACGATGGCCGAGAACGGGTCGTCGAGCGTCTTGCGGTCAGACTCCTCAAGGGCGGCGAAGAAGTGGGAGATCCATTCTTCGTTCAACGTCCGGAAGGCCGCGGCCTCCTCGGCGGTCGTCATGGACGTGACGGTCAGCGTGCTCGGATTCATGGTTCGATTCTCTGAGCCCGCTATCCGAACGTCCAATATCTTGTTCCGAACAATCTATATCCTTGGCATATGGATCCTGAACTGCGCCATCTGCGGTACTTCGTCGCGGTCGCCGAGGAGCTGCACTTCGGTCGGGCCGCGGCACGGCTGCGGATGGCCCAACCGCCGCTGTCGCAGCAGATCCGCCAGCTGGAGGCGATGATCGGTACGCCGCTGTTCGCTCGTACCTCCCGGTCGGTGACGCTGACGCCGGCGGGTGAGGCGTACCTGATCCGGTGCCGGCGGGTGCTGGCCGCCGTCGCCGACGATGTGCACGAGGCGGGCCGGATCGGCCGTGGCGAGCAGGGACGCTTCGACATCGGCTTCGTCAGTTCGGCGATCCAGCTCGGACTGGCCGGGCCGATCCGTCGGTTCCGGGAACACCATCCGGCCGTTCACCTGCGTCTGCACGAGGCGTTCACGGCGCAGATCGTCGACCGGCTGTTGACCGGCGAGATCGATGTCGGCGTGGTCCGGGACGCGGACGACCACGACGACCTGGTCGGCACCACATTCGCCACCGAGACCTTCGTCGCCGTCCTGCCGGCCGACCACCCGCGCGCGAAAGACCCCAGCATCGACGCCGCGCTGCTGCGCGACGATCTGTTCGTCTTCTTCCCCCGGGTGGCCGGCGAGCGGGCCTACCAGCGCAACCTTCGACCGTGCCTGGACGCCGGCTACACACCGCGCGTCGTCCAGGTCGCCAGCAGTTGGAACACTCTGGCGCACCTGGTCGCAGCCGGCCTCGGGGTCACGATCGCGCCGGCGAGCATCTCCGCAGTGGTGCCCCCGCCGGTGGCGGTACTGCCGTTGACCGGCACCGGGGCCACCACGGAGATGCGGATCCTGCGCCGCCGGGATGACGACCGGATCACCTCGACGAGCTTCGGGGCCGTAGGGCAGGTGCCCTGACCTCGACGGCACAAGAGCAGCGTCGACGGCACGGCAGGGGCGGATCCGCCCGTACCCGGCTACCCTCGCCGGTTGAGCTCCGCCTCCAGTCGCTGGACGAGCGTCTTGCGGTCCTTGCTGGCGCGCTCGTTGCGCAGCGCGGTCTTCAGCTGTCGCGTGTCGAGGCCCCGGACCAGCTTGGCCGCTTCCGCGACCGACATCTCCGACATCCGGCCGGCCGTCGTGGCGTCCCGACGGGCGCGTTTGGCCGGCCCGGTGTTGGCGACGTACTGCCTGCCGGATCGGGACGCCTCGCGCTTCTTCGTGTCGGTCGCGCGCCGCTGGCTCTCCGACATCTCCCCCCAGGCCTTCTTGGGCAGGTAGCGACTCGTCGTGCCGTCCTTGCGCGCCCGGGTGCCGCCCTCCTTCGTCTGCCATTTCTCGTTGCCCCAGCGCTGGAGCGACTTCTGCCGCTCGTCCTTTTCGCCCAGGAATCCGCCGCCGCGCTTCTTGTACTCCTGAGTGACCAGCTGTGACTTGCGCGCCGACCACTGCCCCGGCCGGCCGCCCTTGTCGGAGGCCTTGACCTCTTCTTTGATCTGCTCCCGGAGCTCGGGTTTCGTGTACCGCGCCATAACTGGCAGCTACCCGGCGCCGCACCGGCTATGCGTCCCGCGGCGACGCCGGAGGCCCGAGTCGGAGCAGCACCTGGGCGCCGCCCGTCGGTCCGGTGCGCACCTCCAGCCGACCGCCGGCGGCCTGCGCGGCACGCCGGGCGATGTCCAGGCCGAGGCCGGTGGACCCGGCGGCGCTCGCGCCCCGCCGGATCGCCCCGGCGGGCATGCCCGGGCCCTCGTCGGCGACGGTGAGCACCACCTCGCCCGCCTCGCGCGCGAGCCGGACGGCGAACGGCGTGCCGTCGGGGGTGTGCGCAAAGACGTTGCCGAGCAGGGCGTCCACGGCCGCCGTCAGGTTGTCGGCGGCCACACCGACGGGAAGCGGGCCGGGCGTCAGGTCGAGGGTGACGGCCCGGCCGGTGTCCTCGGCCAGCACCGACCAGAACGCGACCCGGTCGGCGACGATCGCCGCCGCGTCCGAGGCGGCCGGCTGCGCCGCCGGGTTGTGCCGCCACCGGGCCTGCCGGATCAGCCCGGTCACCGCGCGTTCGAGCCCGTCGGCGGCGGCGGTGATCCGGGCGGCGTCGTCCGGGTCACGCAACGACTCCGCCTCCAGGCGCAACGCCGTCAGCGGCGTCCGCAGCTGGTGCGACAGGTCGGCGACCTGTTCGCGTTCCTGCACCAGGAGCACCTGGATCCGGCTGGCGAGATGGTTGAGCGCGCCGGCCACCTCACGCAGTTCGGGGGGACCGGCCGGCGTGACCCGGGCGTCCAACTCGGCGTTGGCGAGCCGGTGGGAGACGGCCGAGAGGTCGCTGATCGGCCGGACCAGGGTGCGCGCCAGCCGGTCGGCGACCGCCAACCCGATCAGCACGAGGATCACGCCGAGCAGCGCCAGCACCAACCAGGCCCGGGTCACTCCGGCGGTCAGCTCGTGCTGCGGTACCGCGATCCGGATCACTCCGGTGCCGTCGGCCCGCCCCTGCACGGCGATGACCACCTCCCGGCCGGCCGCCGACTCCCCGGTGAGGCTCTGTCCGCGCGCGGCGAGGGCCACCGCCGGGGTACGCGGTGTCTGGGCGCCGAGCACCGTGCCGTCGGGTAGGAAGACGCTCACCGGTCGCCCGGACTCGGCGGCGAGCTGCTCGACGGTGAGCCGGATGGTCGCCGCGTCGGCGGTGCCGACCACCGGCACCAGGCTCTGCGCGTCGGCGGTGGCCCGAACGGTGGCCCGATCCTCGGCGACGGTGCGGACCAGCAGCGCCAACGGCACCAGGAACGCGATGAGGGTGAGGACGCTGACCGCGGCGACCAGCAGCGCGAGGCGGGCCCTCACGGCTGCGCCGCCGGGGCTTCCAGACGCACCCCGACACCCCGCACGGTGTGCAGGTAGCGAGGCTGCTGGGCGTTCTCCCCCAACTTGCGACGCAACCAGGACAGGTGCACGTCGACGGTCTTGTCGGCGCCGCCGTACGGGATCTGCCAGACCTCGGTGAGCAGTTCGCGTTTGGTGACCACCTGGCCGGGTCGGCCGGCGAGGTGGTGCAACAGGTCGAACTCGCGGGGCGTCAGCTCGACAGCGGTCCCGTCCAGTGTGACCTGCCGGGCGCGGGGGTCGACGCGGAGCCCGCCGACGACCAGCGTCGGGTCCTGCCCGTCGGGGCCGGAGGGGCCCCGGCGCAGCACCGCGCGGGCGCGGGCGTCGAGCTGCGCAGCGGTGAACGGCTTGACCACGTAGTCGTCGGCGCCGGCGTCGAGCACCCGGACGATCTCGGCCTCGTCGTCGCGGGCGGTGGCCACGATGACCGGCACCGAGCTGACCGCGCGCAGCATCCGCAGCAACTCGCGGCCGTCCAGGTCGGGCAGGCCCAGGTCGAGGACGACGAGGTCGGGTCGGTCCTCCAGCGCGTCGCGGAGCCCGGCCATCGCGGTCGAGGCCGCGGCCACCGCGTGGCCGCGTTCGCGCAGGGCCCGGATCAGCGGGGTACGGATCGTCAGGTCGTCCTCGATGAGCAACAGGCGGGCCACAGCTGGCAGGCTAACCGCTGTCAGTGGCAGCGAGGCGCACGTTAACCGTGCCTTAGCGTTCGGATGTGCCAACCACAAGGCCGGATCGGGGATAGTCAGGCAATGGGCCGTCGTTCGATCCTCATCGCCACCGGGTGGGTGGCCACCGCCGCCGTGGCCACAGTGATCGGGTTGGGCGCGATCCGGTTGGTGGGTGAGAGCATCACCGGCACCCCGGGTGGGGTGCGCAGCGCGGCGGAGATCGAACGGGCGCTCGCCTCACCAGAGCCGGCGCCCACCGGCGCGACGGGCAGCGCCTCGGCCGCGCCAGGCACGACAGGCCCCGCGCCGAGCGCCAGCTCCGGGGCCCGCCGGGGGTTCGCCACCGACGGGGGTACGGCCGTGGCCGAGTGCGGCCCCGGCGGCGTACGTCTCGTCTCCTGGGCGCCCGCGCAGGGTTACCGGGTCCGCGACGTGGACCGGGGCCCGGACGACGACGTCGAGGTCACGTTCCAGGGGGCGGCCCGGGAGTACGAGTTGAAGGTGCGCTGCATCGGCTCGGAGCCGGTGGCTGTCGCCGACGACTGACGACCGGCGAGCAGTCATGGTGCGGGGCACGGCGGGCTCAGCGGCGTTGCAGGGCGTCCACCAACCGTCGGAGGGTCGCGCGGGCGTCCTCGAGATCACTGAGGCTGAGGCCGGCCCGGTCCACGGCGTCCCGGCGGTCAGCGTCCGAGCGTTCCAGTAGGCCGGTGAGCGTGGCCCGGCCCGCTTCCGTGAGTGTCACGAGTGGCGCTCGGCGGTGATCCGGGTTGTCGTGCAACTCCACCATTGCGGCACGGGCCAGGTCGTCGACCACCCGCTGCACGCTCTGTCGGGCCAGGCCAAGTCTGCGCGCCGCGCTGGCGACGGTGCGGGAGCCGTCGGAGAGCACGCTCATCACGTGCCATCGCGCGGCAGTTTGCCCCTCTGCTCGGGCAAGCTGCTCGCTTGAGCGCCGAGACTCGCCCGCCAGTTCGTACACGTCCGCCATCAGCAGCCGGTACGCATCGACCCGTTCCCGATCCGTCACGGACGGCATGGTACCAAACATTGACAGCCTACTACCCAAATGACAGCATGCTGTCATGATTCTTCGACTGTGGAGCGGATGGACCGAGCCCGCTCACGCCGACGCCTACGAGCGGTTGCTGACACAGGACATCGCGCCCGCGATCCTCGCCCGGGGCGTGGACGGGCTTCGGGAGCTTCGGGTTCTGCGTCGCTCGCCGCAGGAGCTGGACCCCGCCACGGGCAGCGAGTTCCTCACCGCCATGACATTTACCGACTTCGCCGCGGTGTCAGCCTTCACCGGGGGCGATCCGTCAACGTCCGTCGTCCCGCCAGCCGCCCGCGACCTGCTCGGGCGCTTCGATCGGCGATCCCGGCACTACCTGAGTCGTGCGGTGTTCCGCGACGGTGCCGGGAGCACCACGCTCGGATGAGCTGTCCGCCGCCTCACTGACCCGTTGGCTGCTCGCGGTCGGCGTCTCGGCCGAGGGCGACCATGCGCAGGGTCTCCTCTCGACGACGCACGAGCAGCACCCCGGCCAGGAAGGTCACCGGCCCGACCAGCACCAGCATCGCCCACTGCGCCGGCACCAGGGGGATGGCATGTCCCATGTGCATGGTCGAGGTGACCCAACCGGCGAGGGTGCTGTCGATCACCAGGGCGAGGGCCGCCACCGGCAGGAGCATGACGACGATCCGCCGGCGCACCCCCGGGCTGAGCGTGGCCACCGCGACCACCATGGCCAACGCGGCGAGCGCCAGGCCCGCGACGTAGAGCCAGAGCACCAGCTCACTGCTCGACTCGAGGTCGTAGAAGACCTGGTAGGACACCCCGCCGACGACGCTGAACGCGGGACTGGTCACCCGGTTCGTCACCAACAGGGCGACCACCGCGACTGGCGCGAGCAGCAGCGCCAGCAGTCGGCGTACGCCCAGCACCGCGATCGCCCGGCGACGCGGCACCGGGACGGTGAGCGCTGCGGCAGCCACCACGGCGAGGGCGAACTGCGGCAGCGTGTCCACCACGTACGTCGGGTTGTCAGCCGTCTGCGGGGCGACGAGCGCGCCCCAGCCGACCACGCCGGCCCAGGCCAGACCGGCGGCGACCCAGCGCCACCCGATCAGCACTGCCGCGCAGACGCCCGCCCAGCCGGCGACGCGCAGCCAGTCGACGAGATCCGGGCGTGCCGACCCGAACCCGGGCGGCAGGCTCCGGGTGAGGACGAGCTGGTCGAGCAGCGCCTTTGCGGCGAGGGCCAGCAGCACGACCCCGACCAGCAGGCCGGTCACCGTCGCCGCGTCCGCCCAGCTCGGCTCGGTGAATCCCCGTGCGCCCACCCGCAGCCGCGCCCGCAACCCCGCCCCGACCAGATTCCGCGCCTCGGCGGCGGCGGGTCGCCGCTGGCCCGGCCGCGCGCCGGCGAGGAGCACGGCCAGCATCTCGTCCTCGTACAGCCGGCGGTGTTCCCATGGGTAGACGGCCAGCAGCCGCCGGTAGCGGCGCTCCAGATCGTCGCCGCTCACGCCGCACCCCCGTCGGCGAGCAGGCCACCACGGCGCAGCCGCACCCGGGCGGCGTCCGCGTTGTGTCGCAGCCGGGCCGCCTCTTCGGTGAGCCGCCGCGCGCCCAGCGCGGTGAGGCGGTAGTAGCGGCGCAGTCGTGACTGGACCACCTCTTCGCGTTCGACCTCGATGAGACCGTCGGCGCGGAGCCGGTCGAGGACGGCGTAGAGGGTGCCGGCGCGCAGCCGCACCCGGCCGTCGGAGATGCGCAGCACGTCCTCGATGACGGCGTACCCGTGCAGGGGCGCCTCGGCGAGCGCGGTGAGCACCAGGAACGTCGGTTCCCGCAGTGGAGCCTCAGCCATGCCAGGAGCATATACAGATTGCCGGTATATACAAGAGGGAGACAGGACGTGGCCGGCACGGATCACCGTGCCGGCCACGTCACCGATGGTGGTTCAGCTGGCGTACGCCTCCACCTCCCAGAGCGAGTGGCCGTATCCGGTGCCCCGGGCGGTGCCGTAGATCCGCAGGTAGCGGCCGTTGGCACCGAGACCCGCGTGCTCGTCCACCCCGCCGTCGGCCCCGGTCACCGTCTTCACAGTGGTCCAGGTGGTGCCGTCGTTCGAGGTCTGGATCTGGTACGCGCTGCTGTACGCGGCCTCCCAGCTCAGCTTGACCCGGCCGATCGCGGTGGCGCTGCCGAGGTCCACCCGAATCCACTGCGGGTCGGAGAACGTGCTCGACCAGCGGGTGCTGAGGCTGCCGTCGACGGCCTGGGCGCCGGAGACGTCGGCCCCCTCGTTGCTCGACGTCGTCGTCGGCTTGTTGCGCAGCAGGTTGCCGCCGATCGGGCTGCCGGTGCCGCCGTACACCTCGAACTCGAACAGCGAGTAGCCCCAGGCGGTGCCTCTCGTGGTGCCGAGAAGCCGGATGTACCGGCCGGACCCGCTGAGCCCCGTCAGGTCGTCCACCCCGCCGTCGCCACCGGTCACCGTACGGATCGTGGTGAAGGTGACACCGTCCGGCGAGGTCTGGATCTGGTAACCGCTGCCGAACGCCGCCTCCCAGCTCAGCTTGACCCGGTTGATGGCGTACGTGGCACCGAGGTCCACGTCGATCCACTGCGGGTCGCCGAAGGCGCTGCCCCACCGGGTGCCGGCCATGCCGTCGAACGCGTTGCCCGCGACGAACGCGCCCTCGAAACTGGACGCCCGCGCCGGCTTGCCCCGGGCCAGGTTGGTGCCCGGTTCGGGGTCGGGATCCGGGTCGGGGTCCGGGTCCGGCCCGGGACCGCCGGGGCTGGTGGAGAGGGTGAACTCGTCGATGTCGAAGTACGGGCCGGTGCCCTTGAAGACCAGGAACAGCGTCCGGGTGCCGGTCGGGGCGGTGACCCCACCGGTGACAGTGGCGAAATTGGCGTACCCGCCGGTGGGTGTGACGGTGGCCGAACCGACCAGCGGGCCGGTGGGCGAGTCGACCCGCAGTTCGAGGGTGCCGCCTCCGCCGGCGGGAGCGCCGACCCGGGCGCTGAACGACTGGACGCCGGTCAGGTTGTACGGGCGGAACGAGATCCAGTCGTTGTTGTCGACGTAGCCGACCGCCGCCCCGCCGTGCCCGGCCGCCCCGGCGACGATCTGGACGCCGGACGAGTCACCGAAGTGTTCGGCCTGGCGGACCCGGGGTTGCAGCACCGCCTGGGTGTGCGTGGTCAGCGCCGGCTGGCCGCCCCCGCCCAGGTCGGTGTATTCGGCGTCGATGATGCCGAAGATGTTCGCCGCCGTGTCGTGCTCGCCGTCGGCCGAGGTCTGGATGACCCCGGTGCAGCCCTGCACACTGCCCAGTTGGTGGCCGTGCGAGTCGTGGCCGAGCACGTAGTTCACCTTCACCCGGGCGCAGTTGACCGCGCCGTCCTGGGCGTCGGTGACGGTGACCGAGAACGGCACCGCGTCGCCGAAGGTGAAGGTCTGCCCGTTCAACGGGGTGTTCACGGTGACCACCGGGGCGCTGTTGCCGACCGTGACGACCACGCTCGCGGTGGCCGTCTTGCCGGTGGTGTCCCGGACCGTCAGCGTCGGGCTGCGGGTCCCGTTGGTGGTGTACGTGAAGCTCGGGTTCGCCGCCGTCGAGTCGGTGGTGCCGTTGTTGTCGAAGTCCCAGGCGTAGGTGAACGGGTCGCCGTCCGGGTCGAGGGTGCCGGCCGAGGAGAAGGCCACGGTCAGCGGCGCGGTGCCGCTGGTCGGGGTCGCGGACACCTTCGCGACGGGTGCCCGACCCTCGCGGGCGTACTCGATGCGGTAGAGCGCCGAGTTGGCGTCGCCGTTGAACCAGCCGGTGCCGTAGTCGAGCACGTAGAGCGCGCCGTCCGGCCCGAACTCCATGTCCATGACCTGCGTGCCGGTCCACGGGAACGGGTTGATCTTCAGCGGTTGGCCGGACGCGTCGAGCTTGATGTTCTTGATCCAGCGCCGGCCGAACTCACCGGCGAAGTAGGTCCCGTCGTAGTACTGCGGGAACGCCACGGGCGAGGTGTTGTTCGGGTCGTACCGGTAGACCGGCCCGCCCATCGGCGACAGGCCACCGCCGGTGAACTCCGGCGGCGACCCGGAGCCGCCGTACGGCAGCCAGGCCGGGATGGCCGGCGGCAGCTGGGCGATGCCGGTGTTGTTGGGTGAGTTGTTCACCGGCCCGCCGGCGCAGTCGAACTTCGGCCCGGACGGCCCGGACGGGAAGGTGTAGTCGTTGTAGGCGTCGTTGCGGGCGGTGCAGTACGGCCAGCCGTAGAAGCCGGGTCGGTCGATGCGGGCGAACTCGACGTTGCCGGCCGGTCCCCGGTTGGGGTCGGCGGTGCCCGCGTCGGGGCCGTAGTCACCGAGGTAGACGATCCCGGTGGCCTTGTCCACGCTCATCCGGAACGGGTTGCGGAAGCCCATCGCGTAGATCTCCGGGCGGGTCCGCGCGGTGCCCGGGGCGAACATGTTGCCGGCCGGGATGGTGTACCCGCCGGCCGCGCTCGGCTTGATCCGGAGGACCTTGCCGCGCAGGTCGTTGCTGTTGGCCGAGGTGCGCTGCGCGTCGAAGGCCGGGTTGCGCCCGGCCCGCTCGTCGATCGGGGTGAAGCCGGCCGAGTCGAACGGGTTGGTGTCGTCTCCGGTGGACAGGTAGAGGTTGCCGGCCGCGTCGAAGTCCATGTCACCGCCGACGTGGCAGCACATTCCCCGGCTGGTCGGCACGTTGAGGATCAGCGTCTCGCTGGCCAGGTTGATGGTGTTGTCGGCGTTCACGGTGAACCGGGCCAACCGGTTGACGCCGTCCCAGACGGCGAACTGGGCCGGGGTGCCCTCGGCGGGCGCGCCGCCGCCGGGGGTGCTCAGTGGTGGCGCGAAGTAGGCGTACACCCAGCGGTTGGTGGCGAAGTTGGGGTCGGCCTTGATGCCCTGCAGGCCCTCCTCGTCCCCGGTGTAGACCGGCAGGGTGGCGGCGATCTTGGTGTTGCCGGCGGCGTCGGTGTGCCGGATCACGCCGTTGCGGCTGGTGTGCAGCACGCCCCGGTCCGGTAGGACGGTGAGACTCATCGGCTCACCGGTCTCGGCCGCCCCCTTGGCCAGCTCCACCTGCTGGAAGCTGCTGGTGACGGTGGGGCCGCAGTCGGCGTCGACAGCGCCGGCGGCCGTCCGGATGCCGCCGAGCAGGTGCTGGCGGAAGGCCGCCTCGGTGTACGACGCGTCGGTGTGCCCCAGGCCCGTGTACCAGGCTCGACCACCGGAGTAGTTCTGGCACCAGGAGATCGGGTGGTCGGCACCCATGCTCCCGCCCGAGTAGGTGCTCTCGTCCAGGGTGGCCAGCACGTGCGCGTTGCCCCGGGGGTTGGTGCGGTAGTTGTACAGCTCGTCGAACCGGCTCCACCGCTGCGGCAGCGTGGCGGTCGACGGGTGCACCTGGTCGGCGACCTGCACGGTGACGGTCTGCTCGGCCGGGTGCGAGGCGAAGTACGCCCCGACCAGCCCCCCGTACCACTGCCAGTCGTACTCGGTGTCGGCGGCGGAGTGCACGCCCACGTACCCGCCGCCGCCGGTGATGTAACGCTCGAACGCGGCCTGCTGGGCGGCGTTGAGCACGTCGCCGGTGGTGGACAGCCAGATCACGGCGGCGAACCGGTCCAGGTTGGCGTCGGTGAACTGGGCGGCGTCCTCGGTCGCCTCGACGGTGAAGCCGTTGGCGGCGCCGAGCTGCTGGATGGCGGCGATGCCCGGGGTGATGGATCCGTGCCGGAAGCCGGCGGTCTTGCTGAAGACCAGCACGGTGAAGGGCGCGGCGCTGGCCGTGGGTGGCGCGGCGACGATGCCGCCCGCCACGAGGATCGCGCTCAGCGCGAGGCCGAGCCACGATCTCAGAGATCTGCGCACAGTGGGGTCCTTTCGCGGTGCGGGGACGGCGTGCGCCGATCACGCCTGGCGGTGGTGGGACGAGACATGCGAATGCATCGTTGCGTTCGGATCACTGGCGCGTCAAGCACTTCAGCAGCATCCGTGAGAGCGTTATCTCCGCAGGTCAGCCGCGACCGTACGGAGTGAGATCGAATAACGGTTATCCGGCCGCGAACCGCGCCCCGGCTCGTCGGCGACGGTCGCGATGGAGGCCGCAACAGCGCTGTGGTCACGCGGTTTAGGCAAGGCTGGCCTATCCAGAACATCCCGAAAAGGGACAGCTGACAGGGAGTTGTCACGTCGAGGCCGGGTATGGGGGTGACCACCGACGAAAGGGACACCGCCATGACCGACATGCTGGAGATGCCGCGGGTACACGAGTGCACGGTCACCGACTGCGGTTACAACCACGACGGCTGCCACGCGTTCGCCATCACCATCGGGCAGCAGAACGCCAGTTGTGCCACCTTCATCGACACCTCGGCCAAGGGCGGGCTGGACCGCGTCATCGCCCAGGTCGGCGCCTGCAAGCGGGCCGACTGCCAGCACAACGCCGAGCTGGAGTGCCACGCACCGTCCATCCGGGTGGGCCCGGGCCAGGACATCGCGGACTGTCAGACGTACCAACCGCGCTGAGACGACCACCACCGCGGGCGGGGGCGGCCGGCGAGGCTCAGCGGCCGCCCGCCACCAGTTCGGCGATCATCCCCTCGCAACTGCGGACGACGACCTGAGCCCCGCGCCGCTGCGCCAGCGGGAGCAGCGGATCCTCCGCGCGGTCCCGCCACCGCCACTGTGCCTCCGAAGCGACCTCCCAGAGCCGGCGCACATCGGCCTCATGCTCGACACCGAGCCGGGCCGCGAGGCCCACCCCGTCCCCGCCGACCAGCCGCTGCGCCTCGGCGGCCAGCTCCGCGTCGAACCCCAGCCGGGCGTTGCGCAACGCCACCAGCAGGCGCAGCTCCCGGAACTCGTGCGCACCGGCGAGGATCTGCTCCACCGCGCCGACCAGCTCGGCGGATCCCCGGGTGGGCTCGGACCGCAGCAGCGCCTCCACCGCGGCCAGCGCGGACCGGGCCTTCAGCGCGTCGCGGCGATCGATGAAACACCGGGTCACCGACTCGCGCAGCTCGGTCAGACCACTACGCCGAATCAGTTCGGCGGACAGCTTGACCCGGCTGTCGAACCCGCTGCGCACCAACGTGGCCGCCAGCCGGACCCCGAAGACCCCGAACCGACCCAGCAGCGCGGCGCGCACCTCGGTGTCCAGCCGTACCGGCAGCTCGCCGTGGAGGAAGCGGTCGGCGGAGATGAGGTGGACGTCCAACTCCGCCCGGGGCACCTGGGCCACTGTCGCGAGTGCGGCGAAGTCCGACTCACCGAGCATCCGGCCCGCCAGGCCGATCATCGCGCTGCACGCCACGACGTTGACGCTGAGCGCGTTGACCCTCGGGTCACGGTGGTGCCGCCGGGCCAGCTGCCGGGCCGTGAGCAGGCCGTCGATGCGGCCCCCGCCGGTCTCGTCGGCCCGGGACAACACCATGATCACATTGACCGGGGCGGACTGACCGACAGCACTGTCGCGTGCGGACTCCAGCACCCGCAGATCGCTGTCGCGACAGTCGCGGGTCAGGTACAACACCGCGTCCGAATCCCGCAGCACCCGCTCCAACACCGGCGACCGGTCCTGCTCGGCGCCGCTGCTGACCGCCGGGGTGTCGATCAGCGTGATCTGTCGCAGCGCCCGCGTCGGCCACCGCACCACGATGTCCCGGACCTCGCCCGTACCCCAGCCCAGATCCACCCGCAGCCCGGTCGCCGACTTCACCACCGCCAACTCCTGCGGTGGCTGCCCGACCGGGTACGCGATCGCCCGCGGCGCTTCGCCGTCCTCGTACCAGGTGAAGGCGCCGTCCGCCCGCTCGACCGGCGCGACCTCCTCGCCCATCAACGCGTTCAGCACCGTCGACTTGCCCGATCGCCACGGGCCGACGACGGCGATCCGCAGCGGTTGCTCCAACCGGGCCACCTGATGCCGAAGCTCCGCCACGGCCCGGGGATTGTCCTGGTACAGCTCGATGGCCTGGTGCAGCAACCCCCACGCCGCCTCGTCCAGGCGCACCCCCACCGTCATGCCTGCGGCTCCAACAGCAGCGGGGCCGAGCGGGCGCCGGTCAACTGCTGGGCCTGCTCGTAGAGCGCGGCCAACCGGGTCATCTTCAGCCGGATCTCGCGTTGCCGCTGCTCGCGCACTGAGGCATCGGTGTCGGCCTCCTGCTTCGCGCTGCGGAACGACTGCACGATGGCCTCCTGGAGTTCCTCGGTCAGCCCCGTGAAGTGATCCCGCAACATCCGCTGCACCTGCCGCGCGGCGTCACGGCAGTCCCGGACGATCCGGACGAAGAAGTCGTCGACATGCCGCTGGATGGCCGTCTTGACGGTGGCCTGCCGCCGACGCAGCAACTGCTTGCTCTCGTCGCGGATGCTCTTGCCACCGAAGAGCGCCCCGATGCCGACCGAGACCGGGTTGATCATCGGCATCCCGGCCAGGGTGGTCGCCAGCCCGAACATCAGCATGCCGCCGTACGAGCCCTTCATGCCGGTGAACAGCTTCTGGCCGGTGGTGAACCGGTCGATCACCGGCCGTTGCAGCTCGGGCAGTCGCTCGCCCATGTCCTCCGGCATCGTCATCGACCAGGGCGGCAGCACGTCGTAGCCGTACCTGTCGAAGTTCGCGGCCACCCGCCGGGCGATCCAGTCGCAGCGCTGGATCAGCCACTCGTGGTTCGCCTCCGCCGCCTCCACCAGACTCCGCTCCAGCCACTCCTGGAACGTGTCCCAGGCGACCAACGGGTCCGCGGTGTCGAACGCCTCGTCCACCGCGCGCAGGATCTGACGGGTCCGGTCGCGCAGGTCGTACTCGAGGTCGGCGAGCAGGTCGGTGATCTCGTCGGTCAGTGTGTTCTGCCACCGGGTGGAGCACCGGCGCAGTTCGTCGACCTCGCGCTGCGCCGCGTGCAGCCGGGCGATCGGCCCGGACTGCTCCTCTTCCTCCTGGGTCGCCAACTCGGCGCGCAGCGGCGCGGCCAACTGCTCCACCACAGTGCGGGCCACCGTCTGCACCGCCGCTCGGGCCAGGTGGTCGGCCTTGCCGGCCCGGTCGCGTTGCAGGCGGGCGATCAGCGCCGGGAAACCGGACTCGGCGTTGAGCGCGTGGTCCTCGGCCACGGCGGCGCGCAGTCGCAGCGCCGCGGAGACCGGGATCAGCGTTGCCGGCACCCCCGCCTCGGCCAGGTGCTGCCGGTTGCGCTCAGCGACCGTACGCCAGTCCGCCACCAGGTCGGTCTTGCTCTGCACCACCACCACGTTCGGATGGGACCGCATGATGTGCAGCAGCATGTTCAGCTCGGCGACTGACAACTCCCGGGTCGAGTCGGACACCAGCAGCACGGTGTCCGCGCGGTTGAACGCGGCGACCGGGGCGGCGGCGCCGAGACCGGCGACCTCGTCGGTGCCGGGAGTGTCCACCAGCACCACCCCGGCCCCGAGCAGGGCGCGCGGCAGCCCGATCTCGACGTACGCCGGGCCGCTGCCGGGCCGACGCCCGACCAGGCCGGCCACGCTCGCCGCGACCTGGTTGAGCGCCACCGGGGTCCGCTCGATGGCGACCGTGGCGGCGCCGGTGGCCTGGCCCGGGGTCGGTGGCGGCGCCTGGGCCACCGCCGCGGCGGGGGCCTCGGCGTGCCGCACCACTGTCGGCAGGACGGTGGTACGGCCGTCGCCGACCGGGCAGGCCGGAGCGTTGATGATCGCGTTGATCAGCTGACTCTTACCCTGGTTCGGCTCGCCGATGACCAGGACACGCAGTGTCGGATCCAGCAGTTGCGCACGCTTCTGCCGCACCGTCTGGAGCAGGTCACCGCGACCGTGTGCAGTGCACGTGCGGGCGATCTCGTCCAGCACGTCCAACCAGATCCCGGCCATCACCGCACCAAGTGTGCGGATTTCGGCTCAATTATCAAGAGGGACCGGATGTGGAACCGGAAGGGGCCGGATCGCCCGAGACGATCCGGCCCCTCGCTCCGCCCGGAGATCCGGGTCAGAGCAGACCGCCGGTGATACCCAGCAGCCCGTGATCGGACGAGGCGTGCGAGTCGCCGCCGAGCACACCATCGGTGACCCCACCGGTCACGTCACCGACCGTGTCGGTGACACCGGGGAGGAGGCTGTCCACCTGGTGCGTCACGCCGCCCACCGTCGACGGCACGTCGAGCGGCGGGACCCCGCCGACGACACCGTCGCCGTGCCCGAGGCCCAGCCCGTTGAGGGTGTCGTCGACACCCAGCGAGCTGACGACCCCGCCGAGCTGACCGTGGGTGCCGGAGAGGACACCACCGGTCAGGTCGCCGCCGATCAGGTTCGAGTCGGTGACGTCGAGCAGACCGGTCGGGTCACCGACGGTGCTGGTGGCGTCCCCGAGCACCGGGTCCGCGATGGCGTCCACCGGCTGCACCACGTCCGCGTCGAGCGTGTGCGCCACGTCGGAGACACCCGCCAGGTCGGTGTCCAGGCCGGACGGACCGACGCCCAGACCGATGCCGGGCAGCACGGTGACCCCGGCGGCGGCGGTCGACGGGTCGACAGCGATGGCGCCGAGCACGCCGGCCTTGACGTCCACGCCACTGGGCGAGCTGGTGACGCTGATCTGCTGTGCCACGCTCTGCAACTGACCCACCACGTCGGTGGTGTCGGTGAGCAGCGGGTCCAGCCCGAGCTGCCCCACCGGCGAGGCCAGCGGCGCGAGGCCCGCCCCCGGCGCGTAGTCGACGACCAGCGGCACGACGTCCTGCACGTCAGCAGCGGTGATGTCGGTGAGCCCGGCGCCCCGCAACGCACCCTCCGGGTCGAGGTCGAAGGCCGACCGCGCGTCCGGGTTCGTCAGTAGGTCGAGCACGAAGTCGTGGAGCGTCTGCTGCGAGTCCATGTGCCGGTTCTCCTCGGATCTGGCGTTGGGCGGGGTGTCGTACGTCGACAGTGACGACGCTATTGCCGGGGGTGGCCCCCGGGCATCGGGGCTCAGCCCGCATCCGGGCCGGTTGAACTAGGGGCTCCGCCACCTCGTACGTTAGGGGGACAGGGGGAAACCGTCCCGGCGAGATTAGGGTCCCGACCAGGGACTGATCTCTGGTACGAACGTAGGAGCCCGCGGGGTTCGCCGGGGGTGCGTCGTCGGGCAGCCGGCGCCATCGCCACCGACCGGCCGACTCACGGGGAGAGACAGAGACGATGCCGTACGTCCTGGGGATAGACATCGGAAGCAGCAACACCGCCGCGGCCGTCGCACGACGACGCGGCGCGACCTGGACCCGCCCCGAGGCCGTCCCGCTCAGTGCCGGCTCACCTCTCATGCCCTCGGTGCTGTGCCTGGCGGAGGACGGTTCGCTGCGGGTCGGTGAGCCGGCGACCGACGACGGCAGCCGCACCACCCGGGACTTCGTCCACCGGATCGGCGACGACGTGCCGGTGCTGCTCGGCGGCGAGCCGTGCGCGCCGCAGACGCTGACCGCCGAGTTGGCGGCGTGGGTGGTGGAGCGGGTGCACGCCCTGGAGGGCGGGGCGGCCGAGGCGATCGTGCTCAGCCACCCGGCCGGCTGGCGCCCCTACCGGCGGGAGGTGCTGCACCGGGCGTTGTCGGACCTCGGCCTGCGGCACGTGACACTGCTGCCCCGCACCGTCACGGTGGCCGAGAGCCACGCCGCTCGCGGGTTCGCGGGCAGCACGGCTGTGGTCTACGCCCTGGGCGGCAACAGCTTCGAGGCGGCCCTGGTGCGCCGCACCCCGCGCGGCACGTACGAGACGTTCGGCACCCCGCAGGGTCTCGACTCGATCGGTGGCGCCGACTTCGACGAGGCGCTGGCCGAGCACGCTCGTACCGTGCTGGCCCGGGAGTTGGCAGCGACCGGACGTCGCGGGGCCCAGGCCGCGCTGCGCGGGCTGCGCGCGGAGTGCGACCGGGTCAAGCGGGTGCTGACCGTCGACCTCACGGCCGACGTGGTGCTGACCCTGCCCAGCGGCCCGGTCCGGGTGCCGGTGACCCGGGCGCAGTTCGAGGCCATGATCCGCCCGACGGTGCAGGCCACCGTCGACCTGCTGCTGCGGGCCGTGCGCAGCGCCGACCTGACTGCGGCGCAGCTCGACGGCGTCCTGCTGGCCGGCGGCTCGACCCGGGTCCCGCTGGTGACCGAGCTGATCGGCGCGGCCCTGCCGGTGCCGGTCGAGGTGGAGCCGGACGCACAGTTGACCGCCGCCACCGGCGCCGCGATGGCCGCCTGTCAGGTGGTGTCGCCACGCCCCCGCCAGCCGGCGCCGGCCCGCGTCCCGGCCCCGGTCAGCGGTGCCGGGCGGGCCACCATCCCGGCACAACGCCGCCCCCAGCACACCGTTCCGGGCGATCCGCCACCGCGGCCCCCGGTCCGACTCCTCCCACTGGAACTGCCGAAGCCGTCCCGCCTGGCGCTGGCCCGCGCCCGGGGGCGCGAAGGATGACCCCGATGATCATGAATGACCTCGCCGTACCAGGACTGACAGTGGACAAGGGGTTGCAGGCCCTGTTGGACACCGTCGCCCAGAATCCGGTCGGCCCGCTCGCCGTCGGCATCGCCGGCCCGGCCGGCCACGGTAAGACAGCGCTCCTCGCCGAGCTGGAGCGCGTTCACCAGCGCGCCGGCATCGCCGTCCAGACGGCCGCACCGGAGCCGGGCGCGCCGGTCGACCCCGACACGGTGCTGCTGGTCGACGACGCGCACCTGCTCGACGACGCCCGGATCGGGGCTCTGCTGCGTCTGGTCGCCGGCCGTCGACACCGACTGGTGGTCGCCCACCGCCCGTGGCCGCGGTCGGCGGCGTTCAGCGAGCTGGCCGACGCCCTGCGACGCGACGGGCAGGCCGTGCTGCTCACGCCGTTCACCCGGGAGCAGACCGCCGCCCACCTCGCCGCCACACCCGAGCTGGGCCGCCCCGCCGACCTGGTCGACTTCGTCCACACGCAGACCGCCGGAGTCCCCCGGGACGTCGAGCGGCTGGCCCGAGGTCTGGCCGGCGCGGAGATTCGGACCGGCGCGATGGTCGACCCACCCCGGTCCGTCGTCCTCGAATTCGCCCCGGACCTGGACGTTCAGCCCACCGAGGTACGACGACTGCTGCTCGCCGTGGCCGCCGGCGGCACGCTGCCGGTCAGCATGCTCGGCGCGCTGCTCGGCCGGGACCCGGCCGGGGTCGACGAGCTGATCGCCACCACCAGGGCGGCCGGGCTGCTCGGCGCGGACGGCCGGCTCGCGCCGATCGTCCGGCGGGCCGTCGCCACGCTCAGCCCCACCACCGAGCGCACCGCCGTCTGGCGTCGGCTCACCGAGTTGCAGCTCGCCCGGGGCGGCGCCGTGCTGCCACTGGTCCGCTCCCTGCTCGCGGTCGGCGCGCTCGGCGACTGCCCGGCCGCGACGCTGGCCGCCGCCGCCGGCGAGGCACTGGCCGACGAACCGGCGTTCGCCGCCGAGCTGTACGCGGCGGCCACCGCCGCCGGACGACCGCCCAACGCCCAGCAGGCGCTCGCCGCCGCGCTCGCCGGTGACCTCGACGACGCGCTTCGGCTGGCGGACCGGCTGCTTTCCACGACCGCTCCCCCGGACCGCTCCGAGGCGGCCATGGTCGCCGCCACCGCACTGGCCCACCGTGGGCACGTCGGTCGCAGCGTCGAGCTGTTCCGGTGGTCGGGCACCGCCTCGGCGAGGGCGTTCGCCATCGTCGGCGGGATCGCCACCGGCGACCCGGCCGCCGGCACCGAGTCACCGGCGGGTGACCCGGCTGGCGAACCACCCACCCTGCACGCCAGCGCCGCCCGACTGATGGCCGACGGCGTACGGGAGAGCGTGACCGGCCCACCGACCGCCGCGCTCTCCGCGCTCGTGCAGGCCGCCGCGCTGCTGGAGCCGGACGGCCGGGCGGTGCTCCTGCCGGACAGCCCGGCCGCCCTCGCCGCGTTGACCGCGATGCACTGCGGCGAGCTGGAGATCGCCGAGCGGGTGCTGCACCGCGCCCTGGCCGCCGGTGTCGGCGGCCCGCTGATGGCCCGCCGGCACCGGCTGTTGCAGGCCTGGATCCTGATGGTCCGTGGCGAGATCCACGCGGCCGGCGAGCGCCTCGCCACGGTGACCCTCGACGGGCGGCACCTGGAGTCGCGCGACCAGCTCTTCGCCGCCGCCATCCGGATGGGCATCGGCCGACGCAACAGTGACCTCGGGGCGCTCAAGCGGGGTTGGGGGCAGGCGCTGGAGGCCGTGGTGCGCCACCCCGTCGACCTGTTCACCCTGCTGCCGCTGGGTGAGCTGGCCATCGCGGGCGCGCGGCTGGGTGACCTGGCCCGGCTGGAGCCGTACCTGCAGCAGGGGCGTTCACTGCTCGACAGCCTCGGCGATCCACCACTGTGGAGTGTGCCGTTGCACTGGAGCGGCCTGCACGCCGCCATCCTGACCGGTGAGCCGACGGTCGCCGACGACCACGTCGCGGCGCTGCTCGCCGCCGCCGGCCACAGCCGGTACGCGGCAGTGGTCGCCGCCGCCGCGGAGAGCTGGGTGGAGGTGCTCCGGGGAGTCGTCGACCCGACCCGGGTGGAGGCCGCCGCCCGCGGGCTGCACGACACCGGGCTGTGTTGGGACGGCGCCCGCCTCGCCGGGCAGGCCGCCATCCGTACCGCCGACCGGCGGGCGATGACCACCCTGCTGGAGTGCGCCCGAGCGTTGCAGGGGCGGCCCTCCGGTGGGCCGGCCGGGCAGACACCGCCGGCCGGTGCGAGCACGACACGGGTCACCGGGCCCACCCAGCACGGGCTCAGCGACCGCGAGTACGAGGTCGCCGAGCTGGTGCTGGCCGGGTTGACCTACCGGGAGATCGGTGACCGGCTCTTCATCTCGGCCAAGACCGTCGAACACCACGTGGCGCGGATGCGTAACCGGTTGAACTGCGCCAACCGCACCGAACTGCTGGCCCTGCTGCGTACCCTGGTCGCCGACCGGGCCAGCGACACCGCCGGGCAGCCGTGGCCGCAGCGGGCGGGCCGATGACCCACAGCGATGTCCGGCTGATCCGGACCAGGCTGGCCGTGCTGGCCGCCGTGCTGATCACGCTCTGGTCGTACGCGGCCTACGTGTCCAGCCAGGACGCCGTCGACCTGCTGCGCGTCCGGGCGCTGGCGGACACGCTCGGACAGCCCATCGACCGTCTGATCCTGAGCCTGCAGACGGAACGCCGGATCACCGCCGAGACGATCGCCGGGGCGGGTGGGACGACGCCGGAGCTGGTCGGGGCCCGCGACGCCACCGACCGGGCCGGCACCGAGATCCGCGAGTTCACCAAGGGGCGCGACCTTCGGCTGCTCACCGCCGGCGCGGTCCGCGACCGGGCCGGTGAGCTGGTCCGACGGCTCGACGGCCTCGGCACCACCCGGTCCCGGATGGACACCGGGCGACTCGGCCTGGCCGCGGCGATCGACGGGTACGACGAGGTCGTCGACGTCGCCTTCCGGGTGTACGGCCCGGAGTGGGGCGCGTACGAGAGCGGGTTGGCTGCCGACACCCGCGCGGTGATCGCGCTGGCCCGCGCCCGGGAGTTGCTGGCCCGGGAGGACACAGTGGTCAGCGCCGCCCTGACCGGCGCGCGACTCGGCGCCGACGAGCGGCGTCGGCTGACCGCCCTGGTCGGCGTCCAGCGGTACGCGAACGCCGAGGCCGCCGCCGGTCTGCCGTCCGACGGTCGGGCCGAGCAGCAGCGCCTCGCGACCAGCCCGGCGTTCACCGCTCTGCTCGCCCTGGAGGACCGGCTGCTGCTCCAGTCCGGCACCGGCAACGCCCTGGCCGGCGTCACCGTCGGGGATTGGCGGGCCGCGGCGGACACCACCCTGGGTGCGCTGCAGACCCTGGTGACGGGCACCGCCCGTAGCAGCGTCGAGCGGGCCACACCCGGTGCCGCGGTGCTGATCGCGCGGACCGGAGCCGTGGTGGGGCTCGGCCTGATCGTCGTGCTCGTGCTCCTGCTGAGCTGGGCGGGCACCATCCGGCGCCTGACTGAGGAGCTGACCGGGCCGAAGGCCGCCGCCCCGGCCCCCCAGGATCCGCCTGCGCCGCCGGGCGCCGCGCCGTCGGGGGGTGCCGCCGAGCGGGAGCTGTTCCTGGGGCTGACCCGACGCAACCAGGTCCTGCTGCGCGACCAGCTCAGCCTGCTGGACGGGATGCAACGTCGGGAGCGGTCCACCGAGGAGACCGGCGAGCTGTTTCAGCTCGACCACCTCACCACCCGGATCCGACGCAACGTGGAGAAACTGATCACGCTGGCCGGCGCGACACCCGCCCGCCGCTGGCGACGCCCGGTGCCACTGCTCGACGTGGCGCGCGGCGCGGTCGCCGAGGTGCCGGACTACCACCGCGTCCTGATCGCGCCGCACTGGCCGTGGTCGCTCGCGGGGCCGGCCGTCACGGACGTCATCCACCTGCTGGCGGAGCTGATCGAGAACGCGTTGGTCTTCTCCGGTGCGGACACCACCGTCCGGGTCAGCGGCGAGCACCGACCGCAGGGGTGCGCGGTCGTCGTCGTCGACGACGGGCCTGGCCTGGACGCCGCCACGCTGGCCGAGGCGAACCACCTGTTCGGCAACCCGCCACCCGACGGCCCGCCCGCCGGCCTCACCGGTTGGTACGCCGCCGCCGTCCTGGCCGGCCGCTGCGGCGCCCACGTCTCGCTGCGCCCCAGCCGGCGCGGCGGAACGGCCGCGATCGTGCTCCTACCCGCCCGGCTGGTCACGGTCACCGACACCGGCCGCGCACCGGCCGGCGCACCACCTGACACCCCGTACCCACCAGCCCGCACCGACACCGACCTGCCCGGCCCGAGCGGCGACGGGGCGTTGCCGACGCGGGTCCGCCAACCCGGGCCGACCGGCCCGGCACCCGGCAGGACCAGCCTCGACACTGTCGAGATGCCAGTCGCGAGAACAGCAAGGAGACATCAATGACGTCTGCAGTGGTCACCGAGGACGGCCTGACCGACGCCCTGAACAGCCTGGTCGACCGGGTGCACGGCGCGGAGTTCGCCGTGGTGCTCTCGCCGGACGGGCTGCCGCTCGGCGGCTCGCGGCGGGTGGGGGACAAACTGGCCGAACAGATCTCCGGCGTGGTCGCCGGCCTGATCGCGTTGGGGCTGGCCGCCACCCGCACCTGCGACGCGGGTCGGCTGCGCCAGGTCGTGGTGCAGATGTCGCGGGCGTTCCTGTTCATCGCCACCATCCCGAACGGGACCATCCTCACCGTGCGGATCGCCGGTGACGACGTCGAGGTCGGCGACATGGCGTACGAGGTGGCGCTCTTCGTGGGGCAGGCCGAACGGCACCTGCCGATCACTCTGGGGCCGGCCTCCTCGGTGACGATCGGGGACACTGGTGCACACCAGCGGCGGCACTGACGAGGCGTGGTACGACGACGACGCGGGCCCGGTCGCCCGGCCGTACACGATGACCGGGGGGCGCACCGCGCCCGCACGCGGCCAGTTCGACCTGATCTCGCTGGTGGTCGCCCGGCCGGGGGTCACACCCCCCGCCCCGCTCTTCCCCGAACAGGCGCGGATCGTCGAGTTGTGTCACCATCCAGTGTCGGTGGCCGAGGTCGGTGCCGAGTTGGACCTTCCGCTGGGGACCGTCCGGGTGTTGCTCGGTGACCTGCTCGGGGCCGGGCTGATCGAGACGCACGAACCGCCGATGCTGTCGGAACTGCCGACCGAGGATCTGCTTGAGGCGATCCTCGTCGGGCTTCGCGCGCTGTGACCGGGCGGATGCCGCCCGGTACCGGGGCGGATCGTGGGCCCGTACCCGGCGACGAACTGAAGGAGAGACAGGCAGTGCCGGCAACACCACCCCAACCACGCCGTACCGTGGCGATCATCCTGCTGGACAAGGTCGTGGCCCTCGTCACTGCCGCACGGCGGGTGCTCACCGGTCGGGAGGACGTCTCGCGGGCCACCTGGTTGGCCGTCATCGCGGCGCTCGGGGTGCTGGTCGCGACGGCAGTGTCAGTGGTCGGGGTGCTGCGTACGCCGGAGAAGTTGACGCCGGTGACCCTCGACCCGCCGCCGTCCGTGCAGCAGGTGGGCGCCACGCCGTCCGATACGCCCCGGGCGCAGGCGCGACCGGCGCTCACCAGCCCGACGGTGCCCACTCCCCCGCCCACCTCGGCCTCCTCGGCCCCACCGACCGAGGCGTCGACCCGGCCCACCCCGACCGGCGCGAGCGCCGAACCCACCGCGGCGGCCCTGAGCGCCGACTTCGCCATCACTGACAACGCCCTGCTCAGCTATGGCGCGACGGTGACGATCAGCAATCCGGGCACGGTCGCGGCGCCGCAGTGGACGCTGGTGGTCACCCTGCCCCGCGAGTCGCTGAGGATCAGCGGGGTCGAGGGCGCACAGGCCAGCCACGACGGTGCCGTGTGGACGTTCGTGCCGGACAGCGACACCGCTCCGGTGCCCGGGAGCGCCTCGATCCAGGTGACGTTCCGGGTCAATGGTTCGTTGACGGGTTCCGCCCCCGAGGCGTGCACCATCGACGGGGTCGCCTGCGCCGGCCTGTCCGACTGAACGTGTCAGTGACGTCCCGATCGAGCGTGGTACACCCGACGTTCCGGCGGCAGCCACGCTTGATTGATCATTAGTTCGGGCGCGCTTCGTACCGTCCCGACCATGACTGTCCTACCCGCATCACCGTCGCTTCGCCGCGCCGGGTCGCGCCTCGGTGCGCTGCGTACCCGGGTCGCTGCCGGCGTCGCCGCCCTCGCCGTCACCGGCGCGACCGTCGGGGTCGCCGTCGCGACCTCGTCGCCCGCCACCGCCGAGCCCGGCCACGTGGTCGTCTCGGAGAACTTCTCGACCGGGTCACTGCCCGCCGGTTGGAACGCGGTCGACGGCACCTGGAAGGTCGAGAACGGCCGACTGTACGGAACCTCGGCCAGCGCCAGCACGAACAACAAGATCACGTTTGGTCGGCACCTGAACGACTTCCGCCTCGAGGCGACCATGCGCTTCGAGTCGGTCTCGGCCGCCACCCGCTGGGCCTCGCTCGGCATCGACGTCCCCGCCAACGGCGCCACCCCCTGGTGGATCGCCACCATGCGCAGCGGCACCACCGCCGCCAACGGGCTGGAATTCGCCCAGCGGACCACTGCCGACGCCTGGGTGGTGACGAACACCGCCTCCGCCCCGTCCGCCGCCGGCACCGGCCGGGACGTCCGCGTCGCCGTCGAGGTGCGCGGCAACCAGGCCCGCTGGATCTTCGACGGGCGGGAGGCGATGCGCACGAGCAGCCTCCAGCGCTCCGCCGACGGCGTCCAGGGGCTCTTCGTGAACGGCGCGACCGTGTCGTACGACGACGTCACGGTCACCGAGCTGGCGCCGAACGGCTACCTCCGCCCCGAGGGCAGCCCGCTCACCGTGATCGCCCACCGGGGCGCGTCCGCCGCCGCACCGGAGAACACCCTCGTCTCCCAGGAGATCGCCCGCAAGGGTGGCGCCGACTGGATCGAGAACGACGTCCAGCCGAGCAAGGACGGCATCCCGTTCATCCTGCACGACGGCACCGTCGACCGGACCACCGACGGCACCGGCAACATCCGGGACCTGACCGCCGCGCAGATCAAGGCACTCGACGCCGGTTCCTGGTTCGGCCCGCAGTACGTCGGCGAGCGGGTGCCCACCCTCGCCGAGCAGCTCGCCGACCTGCGGACCCGGGGCGGCAACCTGCTCGTGGAGATCAAGGGCAAGCACACCCGCGACGAGGTCGCCACGATCATCCAGGTGATCCGCGACGAGCAGATGATGGGCCGGGTCTTCATTCAGAGCTTCGAGGTCGACGCCCTGAGGTACACCTACGAGATCGCCCCCGAGCTACCGCTCGGTCTGCTCCGCAGCACCCTCGACGCCGACCCGGTGGCGATCGCGAAGGAGCTGCACCTGACCGCGTACAACCCGGACGGCAACGCGCTGCTGGCCAAGCCGGAGGTCGTCGCCGCGCTGCACACCGCCGGGGTCGCCGTGATGGCCTGGACGATGGACTCGGCCGCGCTGTGGCAGCGGCTGGAGCGCATCGGCACCGACGCGGTCATCACCAACCGCACGGCCGAGTTGGTCGGCTGGAACGCGGCCTTCCTCCAGCGGCCCTCCGCCGACCCGACAGTGCAGATCACCTCGCCGGCCAACGGGGCCCGGCTGGACCGGGCGCAGTCCCCGGTGATCGCCGTCGCCGCGACCAACGCGGAAACCGTCACGGTCAAGCTGGACGGTAAGACGTCGGCCGCCGGGCGCACCCTCGACCTGGCCAAGCTGACCGCCGGCCGGCACACCCTCACCACCGAGGCCACCGGGCCCGCCGGCACCGCCACCGCGACCAGCACCTTCACCGTGACGGTGAGCCAGGCCGGCCTCGGCTACCTGATCCTCACCTCGGGCGCCGATCCGGCCGCCGTCACCGCGATGACCACCAAGCTGGCCCACGCCCAGTACGCCCAGCTGGCCAGCTACGTCGACCGGCAGGCCGGCAAGCAGGTGCCGGCCGAGACCGCCAGCGTCATCGCCGCCGACGCCCGCACCCTCGCCCTGAAGTGACGGTTCGCCGGGTGGCGCTGGTCCGAGGCCAGCGCCACCCGGCGTCCTCAGCGGACGGCGACGGGCGACTCGGCCCGCTCGCCCCGCTGCCGGAGAAGCGGCAGCGCCGGCGCCAACGCCAGCGCCATGCACAGGCCGCCGATGGGAAGCAGGTCGAGATTGACCGCCGGTAGGACGATGCCGACGAGCAGCACCGGCACGCTCCACCACGGCAGCCGGCGTCGGGCGGCGAGCATGCCCACGAGAACGAGCAGGCCGAGGAAGAAGAGCTGGGGTACGACGTCGTAGAAGGCCACCTCCACGCCGGGGATGTCCTTGAAGCTCGCGCCGAGCCGGGACATCTCCGCCCGGTCGTCGGCCAGCAACCCCTCCACGATGTCCGCGCCGAACTGCACCATCGTCGCGACGAGGCCGACCAGTGTGCCGGCCACCACCCCGGTGCGCCACGCGGAGCGGGGCAGCAGGTGCGACAGCGCGAGCACACCCGGAACGAAGCACACCATGCCGGCGAGGGCGACCAGGTGGGCGGCCTGCCAGTCGAACCCGGGGCCGTACACCCCGTCGGATCTTCCCCACAG
Source organism: Micromonospora sp. SD19 (assembly GCF_054462275.1). Taxonomy (NCBI): domain Bacteria; kingdom Bacillati; phylum Actinomycetota; class Actinomycetes; order Micromonosporales; family Micromonosporaceae; genus Micromonospora; species Micromonospora sp. SD19. Next base: position 428,894 of record NZ_JBTLMN010000005.1, on the reverse strand, counting down.
ACGAACCAGGCCGTAGGTGGCGATGCCGACCGGTCCGGCGATCACGAAGAGCGCTGCGCGTTTCATGCCAGCCATCATGTGACCGCCGACGCCTGGCGACCTCCGGGTACGTCCCCCGGTTGGCCCTGGATGTCGTATCAGGTGTTTCACCGAGCCGTGGTCAGGGGCCGAACGGCTTGCCCGTCAGCGCGGATTCATCCGGGAAGGCCAACGAGCTGAAAAACTTCTCCGTCTCGGCACCGCGAATGCTTTCGATCTTCGCCAGCAGTTCCTCTGTCGCCGCGTAGGCGCGCTGCTCCCGCTCGGCCGGATCAGCTGTCGCCTCGGCGCGACCGAACGCGAGCCGCCAGTGGTTGCTCGCCTCGATGAGCGCGAAATGGGTACGTCGCAGCAGCGCCCACATCTGATCCCACTGATAAAAGGTGCGTAACGCGGTGGCCACCGCGATGACCACACCCGACACCGCAATTACCAGGTTCTTACCGGGGTAGCTGAAGCCGGCGAGCAGTGGCAGCGACGCACTGATGACGATGACCAGGATGCCGGTGAATCGGAACAGTCGCCGGTGCCATTTGGCCCGCCAGTCGTATTGGTCCCTGAGCTTGTTGATGCTGTCTTCCGCCAACGCGCGGTAGACCTGCAACGGATCGCCGGGGGCCCCGTTCTGCGACTTGGCGAGCAACCCGCTCTGTCCTTGGTCAACAGACACGTCACGATGCTAGACGCTGGCCATGCGACGGTCTATAGCCCGAGAATACGATGTTGTCGGAGTATTGACGGGCAAACATCTCCCGTTCCGGTGATGCGACCGGCCAGGCAATCACCGGAACACCACGTCGACGCCACCACGCCGTCAGACCGGACGGAAATGCGTCCACCTCGTAGGCCAGGAAATCGGGTCGGGTGACCAGATTGCTGACCATGCTGCGACCCACCATCCGGGTCAGTGGCCCGGCGGTACGCAGTAGCCCGCCGATGCGCCCCACCGGCACCCGCTGGCGCGGCGGCAGTTTGCGCACCGCGACCCGCAGCGCCGCCACGAGCAGCGGATCGAAGGATTCGACAGCGTACCGTCCGGGATAGTCGGCCGTCTGCCGCAGCACCTCCTCGACGAGATCGAAGTTGAGGGTGAGCGCCGGCCGTTTCAGCTCGATCAGCAGGGGCACCCGTCCGGCGACCCGTTCCAGCACCTCCGACAGCGTGGGGATGCGCTGGTCGGTGCCCTGCAACCGGAGTCGCTGCCGGTCGGCCGGGGTCAACTCCGCGGTGGCGATCTCCGCACCGGTGAGCGCCGCCAGGTCGTAGTCGTGGACGACGACGAGTTCGCCCGCGCGGGTGAGCTGCACGTCCAGTTCGCAGGCGTAGCCGGCGTCGGCAGCCGCCTCGAACGCCGCGAGGGAGTTCGCCGGTCGATTGTGGCCGGTCAGCCCGCGGTGTGCGATCGGGGTGTCGAGCAGCCAACCGTCATCGGGCGACACACGATCCTCCTGAGCTTCGCAGAACCGGGCTACCGCACGCCGTGCAGGGGTTGCGGGTACCTTACCGGGCGCCCGGGTGGTGAGCATGCTTCATGCTGGAGTGGTGATTCGATTCGTACTGAATGTGCTGTGGCTCGTCTTCGGCGGTGGCATCGTGCTGGCGGCCGGCTACGGCATCGCCGCGCTGATCTGCTTCGTCCTGGTCATCACCATCCCGTTCGGCGTCGCGTCGCTGCGCCTCGCGGTCTACTCGCTGTGGCCCTTCGGACGCACCCTGGTGCCCAAGCCGGGCGCGGGCGTCGGCTCCGGCCTGGCGAACATCCTCTGGGTGGTGCTGGCCGGGTGGTGGCTCGCGCTCTCCCACATCCTCGCCGGCATCGCCCTCTGCGTCACGATCATCGGGATTCCGTTCGGCATCGCCAACTTCAAGCTCGTTCCGGCCGCGTTCTGGCCGCTCGGCCGCGAGGTCGTCGACGCCCCGTGACGGCACTGCGCGTCGGTCGGCAACGAAAAACGGGAGACCCCTGGTCTCCCGCCACTTCTAACTTATAGCGCACTGGGGGGCTTGCGGCAAGACCCCGTTTATGACGCAGAATCGTCGGCCGAGGCTTGAATCTGCCGAAATGGACGTCATGACATGAATTCCTTGCCTACCTCCGTGTTCGCACTACCCGATCACCTCGCCCCCAAGGCCGACCCGGCGCTCATCGCCCAGGACGAGCGGCACTTCGCGGCCATGGCGCGGAACCTCGCGCAGCTGACCGCCGAGCTGTCCGACCGCCTGGACGCCGCGCGCCGGGCACCCGGCGGCAAGGGCCGCCAGGCCGTCGACCGGGACGAGGAGGTTCGTCGGCTGACCGCCCGTCTGCGCTCACTGAGCCGCTACGGGCTGGACCTGTGCCTCGGTCACCTGGTCGAGGCGGACAGTCCCGAGCCGGTCTATGTCGGACGTCGCGGCCTCACCGACAGCACCGGTCGACGGCTGCTGCTCGACTGGCGCTCACCCGCCGCCGAGCCGTTCTTCGGCGCGACCCACGCCAACCCGATGGGCCTGGCGAGCCGCCGCCGGTACCGCTGGACCCGCGGCCGGATCAGCGACTACTGGGACGAGGTGTTCACCCCGGACGGGTTGGTGGGGCACGCCGCCGCGCTCGACGACCAGTCCGCGTTCATCGCGAGCCTGGGCAGCGCCCGATCGGCCCGGATGCGTGACGTGCTCAGCACGATCCAGGCCGACCAGGACGCCATCATCCGGGCCGGGTCGGCCGGGGCCCTCGTGGTCGACGGCGGTCCGGGCACCGGGAAGACCGTCGTGGCCCTGCACCGGACCGCGTACCTGCTCTACTCCGACCCGCGCCTCGGTCAGCGCCGGGGTGGGGTGCTCTTCGTCGGGCCGCACCAGCCCTACCTGGCGTACGTCGGCGACGTCCTGCCCAGCCTGGGTGAGGAGGACGTGCAGACCTGCACGCTGCGCGACCTGGTCCCCGAGGGGGCGACGGCAACCGTCGAGGCCGACCCGGAGGTGGCCCGGCTGAAGTCCTCGGCCGAGCTGGTCCGGGCGATCGACGCGGCCGTCCGGTTCTACGAGGACCCGCCGGTCACCCCGATGACGATCACTGTCGGCGACTCCGACCTCCGGCTGAGCGCCGACGACTGGGCCGACGCGTTCCGGGCGCCGGGCCTGGGCACCCCGCACAACGAGGCGCGCGAAGAGATCTGGGAGGAACTGCTCGCCATCCTCACCGACAGGTACGACGGCGACGAACCGGACGACGTGCTGCGTGACTCGCTGCTGCGCAACCGGGACCTGCGGGCGACCGTCAACCGCGCCTGGCCGCTGCTCGACGCGGCCGATCTCGTGAGTGATCTGTGGTCGGTTCCCGCGTACCTGCGCACGTGCGCGCCGTGGCTCAGCCCGGCGGAGGTCCGCAAGCTGCAACGCGACGAACCCCGGGCGTGGACCGTGTCCGACCTGCCGCTGCTGGACGCGGCACGGCAGCGGCTCGGTGACGCGGAGAGGTCGGGGAGCACCCGTCGGCACGACCCGGCGGCAGCCGTCGAACGCGACCACATGGCCCGGGTCGTCGACGAACTGCTCGCCGCCGACACCTACGACGACGGCGAGGGCCTGCTGACGATGCTGCGCCAACCCGACCTGCGCGAGGTCCTGGTCGACGACTCCGGCCTGCCGGACGCTGAACCGGACCTGCTGGCCGGCCCGTTCGCGCACATCGTCGTCGACGAGGCACAGGAGCTGACCGACGCCCAGTGGCAGATGCTGCTGGCGCGGTGCCCGTCGCGCAGCTTCACCATCGTGGGCGACCGCGCCCAGGCCCGGCACGGGTTCACCGAGTCGTGGCAGGAACGCCTCAAGCGGGTCGGGTTCGACCGGATCACGGTGACCTCGCTGAACGTCAACTACCGCACCCCGGCGGAGGTCATGGCGCAGGCCGAGCCGGTCATCCGGGCCGTGCTCCCGGACGCGAACGTGCCGACCTCCATCCGGGGCAACGGGCTGCCCGTCGTCCACGGGTCCGTCGCCGACCTGCTGTCGATCCTCGACAGCTGGCTCGCCGCGCACGCCGAGGGGATCGCCTGCGTCATCGGTGACCCGACCTTCCCGCCCACGGACCGGGTCCGGTCACTGAGCCCGGAGCAGGCCAAGGGGCTGGAGTTCGACCTGGTCGTTCTCATCGACCCGGAGACGTTCGGCGCCGGCATCGAAGGGGCAGTCGACCGGTACGTCGCGATGACCCGGGCCACGCAGCAACTCGTGCTCCTGAGCAGCGGCTGAGGGCAGCCGGCCAGCGCGGTTTTCGGGGGGCGTCCGGGGCAGTTTCGGTTACGGCGGCCATACCACTGAGGCATATGCATGCCTCAGTGGTATGGCGCTCTTCCGCCACATCACCTGACCGATGTCGCTCGGTGCACCACGATCGCGTCTGCGGAGCCGTCGAACCTAGCCGCCCAGCGTGACGTGCATGATCTTCTCGTTGCTGTTGTTCGGGGTGCTGTCCTTGTCACCGACGTTGGTGGTGGTCAGCCACAGTCCCCCGTCGGGGGCCGGCTCCACCGTCCGCAACCGACCGTAGGTACCGCTGAAGTACGTCTGCACGTTCGTCAGGTTGCTGCCGCTGATCACCGCGCGGTACATCCGAGCACCTCGGGCACAGGCCACGTAGAGCGCGTCGCGCACGATCGTGATGCCGGAGCAGGACCCTTCGGCAGTCGGGTAGGTGCGCGCCGGTGCGATGAACCCGGCCGTACCGCAGGAGCCACTGGTGCCCTCACACGCCGGCCAGCCGTAGTTCCCGCCCTTGGTGATCAGGTTGGTCTCGTCCATGATCGAGTTGCCGAACTCCTGCTCCCACAGCCGGCCCTGCGAGTCGAACGCCAGCCCCTGGGGGTTGCGGTGGCCGTAGCTCCACACATAGTTGCCGAACGGGTTGTCCGAGGGAACGGTGCCGTCCGGGTTGAGCCGCAGGATCTTGCCTTCGAGGCTGGACCGGTCCTGGGCGTAGTTGCCGTTCTGTGCGTCGCCGGTGCTGGCGTACAGCTTGCCGTCCGGGCCGAACCGCAGCCGACCACCGTTGTGGTACTTGTTACGCCGAATACCGGTGAGGAGCACCTGCTCGCTCGCGGTGTTGAGGCGCCCGTTCTCCAACCTGATCCGGACGATGCGGTTGTCGCTCGGCGAGGTGTGCATGATGTACAGCCAACGGTCGCTGGAGTAGCTGGCCGAGATGGCGAGCCCTAGCAGGCCACCCTCACCGTCGGTGCTCTGCACGTTCGGCACCGTGCCCAGGTTGGTCTTGGCCCCGGTGGTCGGGTTGAGCTGGATGATGTCGTGCGCGTCGCGCCGGTTGTAGAGGACGCTGCCGTCCGGCAACGTCACCAGACCCCACGGGATGTCGGTGTCGGTGCTGACCTGCCGCACCCCGCACACCGGGTTGGCGCACGCCGCACCGGTGGTCACCGTAGCGGTGCCGCTACGCGACGAGGCGTTGTCCTGTGCGTCCCGAGCCACCACGTAGTACTGGTAGGAGGTGTTCGCCGTCAGACCACTGTCGGTGAACGTGGTCGCCGGCGGCGTGCCGGTGACCGTTCCCACCTTCACGCCAGCCCGGTAGATGTCGTACGCCCGAACCCCGATGTTGTCGGTCGACGCTGTCCAACGCAGCGTCACCGTGGTGCCCGACGCGGTGCCGGTGAGCTGTTGCGGCGCCGTCGGCGGCTGGCTGTCAGCCTGACAGGGCGGCGGAGTGATCGACACCGTGGCACTGGCCTGCGACACGTTGCCGGCGGCATCGCGGGCGTTGACGTACAGGCCCCAGGTCGCCCCGGCGACCACCGTCAGATTGGTGGAGAGCGTCGTGCCACTCACCGACGTCATCAGCTGGCCGTCGTGGTAGACGTCGTAGAAGGCCACCGCGACGTTGTCCGTCGAGGCGTTCCAGGCGAACGTCACCGAGTTGCAGGTCAGGCCGCTCACCCGTGGGCTGCCTGGCGCCGTCGGCGGCTGGGCGTCGGCGCTGCCGAGAGACGTCGTCCACCGCTGGTTGGACTGGCCGTTGCAGGTCCAGAGGCCGACGGTGGTGCTGTTGGCGGTGCCCGCGCCGGTCACGTCCAGGCACAGGCCGGACTGGACGCCGACGATGGTCCCGGAGGTGTTGATCCGCCAGCGTTGGTTGGCCCCTCCGGTGCAGCTGTTGATCTGCAGCGCGGCCGGTGCGGTGGTGTCCTGGCCGACGACGTCCAGGCACATCGTCTCGTCGTAGACCCGCAGCTCGCCGCTTGAGGTGAAGGTCCACGCCTGGTTGGCCTGACCATTGCAGTCGTAGATGTTGATGCCGGCCCCGGCTGTTCTGACGTTGCCGACCACGTCCAGGCACCGACCGCTGGCCACACCGACGACGGTCGACGGCGCCGCGGCGGCCGCCGGCACACCAACGGCCAGGTTCAGCAGCGTTACCGCCGCCATCGCCACCGGCAACAGCCGCCGTCGTGGGCGGCTCGGGGTTCTCCACGCGATGACTCGCATCAGGCCTCCAGGGTCAGGGCATCGACCGGCCCACCCAGGCGACCAGGCGCCCGACCACGCCGAACAGACACATTGACTATCAAAGATGTGCTTGGCGCCCAAGTCAAACGATGTCCCTCGATCGAGGGCAAACCCGCAGATCGGGGCGACCGGAGCGGCAACGACGGCGGTGCCGCCCCACCATCGGCGCAGCCGCACCTCCTCCTCAGGTCGTAGGCGCAGTGCCGTCCTGCGCCAGATGGCGGGGGTCGATCCCTCGAACAGGCTTGTTCCATGGCCTCGGGTGACGCCGTACGGACCTGCTCCGGACACCCGTTAGCCAGGAAAGGCACTGGCAGACGATGCGATCACGTCCTCTTCCCGCCCCCGGCTCACCCCGGTCGGGGCGACCTTTCGTCCGGCTCGGCGCGGTGGTGGCGGCCACCGTCGTCATCGCCGTGAGCGTCGCCGGCTGCGGCGCACCGCAGCACAATCCCGCACCGCCCATCGCCGCTCCGGCGGCACCCGCGGCCAGCGGCGGGGCGGGTTCGGCTCTGACCGACACCGACGTCAACGCCTGGCTCGACGGCCTGCTGCCGGCGGCGCTGGACCGCACCGGCATCGCCGGCGCCACGATCGCCGTCGTGCACGACGGCAAGATCGTCACAACCCGGGGGTACGGGTACGCCGACACCGGTGCCGACGGTGACCCGGCCGTGCCGGTCGACCCGGACCGGCACCTGTTCCGGATGGGATCGGTGTCGAAGCTGGTCACCGCCACCGCCGTGCTGCAACTCGTACAGAGCGGGAAGCTCGACCTCGACGCCGACGTCGAGACGTACCTCGATTTCGACCTGCCGCGCCACTACGAGCGGGCCGTCACCCTGCGGCACCTGCTGACGCACACCGCCGGCTTCGAGGAGCGGATCGCCGGCCTCATCGGCACCGAGGGCGGCACCGTCGACCTGCGCAAGGCCCTGGCGACCGACCCGCCCGAGCAGATCTACGAGCCTGGCACCGTCCCCGCCTACTCCAACTACAGCAACGCCCTCGCCGGGTACATCGTCGAACGGGTCAGCGGGACGCGCTTCGAGGAGTACGTCCAGCGCAACATCCTGGACCGCGCGGGCATGCCGTCGTCGACCTTCGAGCAGCCCCTCCCGGCGGCGCTGCGCGACCGGATGTCCAACGGGTACGACACCTCCGCCGGGCCCGCCGCGCCGTTCGAGATCGTCGGCACGCCCCCGCCCGGTGCGTTGAGCGCCCCGGCGACGGACATGGCGCGATTCATGATCGCCCAGCTCGGCGAGCCGGTGGGCTTCGCGCCCCTGCTGGACAAACCCACCCGCGACCTGATGCAGCGGCCGGCACTCGACTCGACGGCGCTGGGCACGCTGGCCGACGGACCCCGGATGACCCTCGGCTTCTTCACCGAGGACCGTAACGGCCACCGGATCCTCGGCCACGGCGGAGACACCAAGTACTTCCACTCCCACCTGCAGATCTACCCCGACGACCGGGCCGGCATCTTCCTCTCCCTCAACAGCAACGGCTCCGGCGCGCTCGACAGCCAGGAGCTTCGCGAGTCGATCGTGAACGGCTTCGCCGACCGCTACTTCCCCGCCGGTGACGACCAGCCGGGAACCACTGTGGACCCGGAGACCACCGCCACGCACGCCGCGCTGGCGGCCGGCACGTACGAGTCCTCACGAGCGATCCGGAGCAACTTCCTGACGGCGATCGGCCTGGTCGGTCGGACCACGGTCAGCGTCACCGACGGTAACCGGTTGCTGATGGTGCCGGGTCCGCTCTCCGACTCCCCCGCCCGCTACGAGGAGGTGGCGCCCTGGGTCTGGCGTGAGGTCGGCGGGCAGCGCACGATCGCCATGCGGGCGAGCGACGACCGGGTCGAGGCGATCAGTTTCGACTCCGCGTTCACGTTGCTGCCCGTCGAGCCCGCCCGCGCCTCCGCGTTGGCTGTCCCGGTGCTGGCCGTGTCGACAGTCGTGCTGCTGCTCACCGTGCTGTCCTGGCCGGTCGGCGCGATCGTCCGCCGTCGACTGGGTCGCGCGCCCCGGGACCGGGCGGGGCGTACCGCGCGGATCCTGAGCCGCCTCGCCGTCGCCGGCACGCTGCTCGCGTTCGCCGGTTGGGTGCTGAGCATCATCAGCATCATGAGCCTGCAGGACGTTCCCGGTGGCGCCCTGCGCACCATCCAGGTGCTGCAGCTGATCGGCCTGCTCGGGGTGCTGCCCGCCACGGTCCGGCTGGTCGACGACGTGCGACGCCACGTCGGCTGGCGGCGGATCGTCGGCAGCGGGCTGACAGTGCTCGCGCTCGCCGCCGCGGGCTGGTTCGCCGTGGAGTTCCAGCTGCTCGCGCCTAGCATCTCCTACTGACCCGCCCGACCCGGGACGATCCGGAGCAAGGATGCGCACCGCATGAGGGATCACACCGACACCGAACCCGGCACCCACCGACTGACGAAGTGGCTCGACGGACGGCTCACCCGGCTCGGGTTGACCGGAGTGTTCCCCCGCGACTGCCTGCTGGCGGCGACGCTGACCGTCTCGACGTTCGTCCTGCTGACGGTGCTGTTCCGGTTCGTGGCACCGGCGGAGGGGGTGACGTTCGACCCGGCGCGGGCCGGGCTGCTCATCGCCGTGTGCAGCGCGCAGGCGATGCTGCTGTGCCTGCGTCGGGTCCGGCCACTGCTCTGCCTCGCGCTCATCGTCGGCCTTCAGCTGCCCATCATCGGCGTCTCCCTGCCCGAGGAGGCGACGATCCGGGGCCTCGCCCCGTTCATCGCGGCGTACACCGTCGGGTCGTTGCTGCCGGTTCGGCGTGCGCTGCTGGCCGTCGGGGTGGCCGTGGCGGTCGAGTCGATCGGGGTGGCCGTCGTGGTGATCCCGGACGTGCTGACGGCACTCGCGTACGTCTCGGCGAGCGCCCTGACCTACGCCAGCGCGACCTTCGTCGGCGGTTACGTGGCCACCCACCGCCGCTACGTCGAGTTGGTCCGGGTCCGCGCGGACGAGGCGATCCGGGAGCAGCACACGAAGGTCCAGGCGGCGATCGGTGCGGAGCGATCCCGGATGGCCCGCGAGTTGCACGACGTGGCGGCCCACCACCTCTCCGGCATGGTCGTGCAGGCCGCCGCGGTCGAGCGGCTGATCGACCGGGACCCGGCGGCCGCGAAGGCCGGCGTGGCCTGGATCCGCAGTCAGGGCAAGGAGACCCTGGACAACCTGCGGCTGGTCGTCGGTGTGCTGCGCGGCAGACCGGGGCACGAGGGCGGCGACGGTGCCGCCCCGGTCCCGGGGCTGGGCATGCTCGACGACCTGGTGCGCACCGCGGGCAGCCTCGCCGGCCCGGTGGAGTTCGTCCGGGAGGGCGAACAACGCGAGGTGCCGCCGATCGCCGACGTCGCGCTCTACCGGATCGCGCAGGAGTCGCTCAGCAACGCCCGCCAGCACGCCCCGGGCGCCGCGGCACGGGTGGTGCTCCGCTTCGCGCCCCGCTCGGTGTCGCTGGAGGTGGTGAACGACCCGGCCGCGCCGCGGCGCGTGCCGGCGGCGCGAACCGGTGGTGTCGGCCTGGTGGGCATGCGCGAGCGCGCCCAGCTGATCGGGGCGACGTTCGCCGCCGGGCCGACGGCTGCCGGTGGCTGGTCGGTCACCGCGACACTTCCGACGAACGGTCCCGCCACCTCACGGCCGAAGGAAGAGGCCCCAGCATGATCAGAGTGATGCTCGTCGACGACCAGGCCGTGGTCCGCGCCGGCTTCCGCGTCATCCTGGAACAGGACGGTGAGATCGAGGTCGTGGCGGAGGCGTCGAGCGGGTCCGCAGCTGTGGAACTGGCCCGCCGGCTGCAACCGGACGTCATCTGCATGGACGTCCGGATGCCGCACGGCGACGGGCTCACCGCTACCCGGCGGATCGTCGCCGAGGCGACCGGGACGCCACCGGCGGTACTCGTCGTGACGACCTTCGACCTCGACGAGTACGTCTTCGGCGCGTTGGAGTCCGGTGCCAGCGGGTTCATCCTCAAGGACTGTGAGCCCGAGGACCTGATCGAGGCGATCCGTCGCCTGGCCAGCGGCTACGGGCTCGTCGACCAGGCCGTCACCCGCCGGGTGATCTCGGAGTTCGCCAGGCGTACGCCCGCTCCCCGATCGGACGCCGCGGCGGCGCACCAGTTGACCGCGCGGGAGACCGAGATCGTGGAGTTGCTCGCCCAGGGCCTGTCGAACGTCGAGATCGCCGAGCAGCTCTTCATCGAGACCAGCACGGTCAAGTCGCACCTCGGGCGGGCGATGGCGAAGATCGGCGCCCGGGACCGGCTGCAGACCGTCGTGTGGGCGTACCAGAACGGGGTTGCCCACCGGTGACAGCGGCCGATCCGCAGGCCGACGGCGCGTCCTCCCCCGGTCGAGTGTGGACACCCGCGGAGTACGATCCCGGTCGTACCGCCGTGGTGACCTCCAGCTGACGACCCCTCGATAGGAGCCAGGCATGGCCGGCCCGGACCCCGAACTCGCCGCGAAACTTCAGCCCGACGTGCCGCACGCGGCACGGATCTGGAACTACTGGATGGGTGGCAAGGACAACTTCCAGTCCGACCGGGCAGCCGGCGACGCCGTCGCCGAGGTCTACCCGGAGATCGTCCTCATGGCACAGCAGTCCCGCGTGTTCCTGGTGCGGGCGGTCCACCACCTCGCGGCCGAGGCGGGCATCCGGCAGTTCCTGGACATCGGCACCGGCCTGCCCACCATGCAGAACACGCACGCGGTCGCCCAGGCCGTCGCGCCCGACTCGCGCATCGTCTACGTGGACAACGACCCGATGGTGCTGGTGCACGCGCGGGCGCTGCTGGCCAGCACGACCTCGGAAGGGGTCACCACCTACGTCCCGGCCGACTACCACGACCCGGAGAAGATCCTCGCCGAGGCGGCGCAGACGCTCGACTTCGACCAGCCCATCGCCGTGATGTACATGGGCGTGATGGGCTACGAGCCCGACCTGGACGTGGTGCGCTCGATCGTCGGGCGGACGATGGACGCGGTGCCGTCCGGGTCGCACCTGGTGCTCTGGGACGGCACCAACACCAGCCCGGCGGTGGTCTCCGGAGCCGAGCGGCTGGCGCAGAGCGGCGGCGTCCCGTACATCCTGCGCAGCCCGGAGGAGCTCGAAAGCTGCTTCGACGGGTTGATGATGGTGGAGCCGGGCCTGGTGCCGATCCCGCTGTGGCGACCGGAGACTCCCGACGCCGTGGGGATCGACGCCTACGGCGCGGTGGCCCGCAAGCCCTGACCGGCACGACGTCCGCCCCGCTCCCGCCGTCGCGCCGGAGCGGGGCGGACGTCGTTCACCGCTCACACGTCAGGGTCAGGCCGTCGGGCACCGCACTGGTCGCCACGAGCAGACCGAAGGTCGTCGCCGTGTCCAGCGCCAGCGCCCCGTTGTACGACGCGTTGCGCACCGTGACGTCGGTGCCGGTCGTCTCGGCCACCCCGCCCCAGGCCGCCTGGACCCGCTCGTCACCGGACCACCGCCAGGAGACGCGCCACCGGTCCAGCGGCAGCGTCCCGGTGTTGCGGACGGTGACCGTCGCGACGAAGCCGCCGCCCCAGTGGGTGTCGATCGTGGCCGTCGCACGGCACGAGGTCAGCGGGGCGGTGCGCCCCGAGGCGATCACGTACGGGTCCCGCCGGCCCTCCACGTCGGTGAACCGGTACCAGTACTCGGTGCCGGGCGTCAGCCGGTCGATGGTCACCGAGCCGTTGCGCTCCGGCCCGGAGACACCCTCGGCGACGACGGCCCGCCACTGTTGGGCGTCCTCGCGGCTGGTGAAGAGGCTGACGGTCATCGGCGGGTCGTAGCCGCAGGGCGGGCGGAAGAAGATGGAGTACGAGATGGTCAGGCTCGTGGTGGTGGCCCCGGCCACGCTCGCGCTGATCGGCAACGCCGGCGGGCATGTCGGCGTCGGTGTCGGGGTGGAAGACGGCGTGGGCGTCGCCTCGGCGGCGGTGGTCGTCCCGGCCCAGGCGGCCAGCGCCATGGTCGTGACAGCGAGGAACATGCGAAGCATCGGTACCTCCGTGGTTGCCGGGCACCGATGACCGAGGGGGTGGCCGGTGCCGCGCTCGGTTTCCGGTCGCCGACGAGGCTGCCCGGCACGGGTGACGTGGCCACCTCGTGCGCCCTGTGGACCGGAGGAGAACTGGTGCGCGCTGGCTCCCCGCGCACTACCGAACCACAGCATGGCAGTCGACAGGAATCGATACAACACGATCCCATCGTCCGTCGTCAGGGAGACGGGTCGACCCGCACCCGGTCGCTCTCGTGGTCGGAAAGGAAGGACGCGAGTGCCTGCCCCTGCTCCCCCACAGCCTCCCGTTCGGCCCGGGAGAGCCCTCGCAGTGGGCTGACGGTCACCGTGCCCGACTCGACGGTCCAGGTCGCCGCGACCCGACCGTCGACGAGCACCACGCGCTCGCCGGCCACCGAGAGGAGACGGTGCGCGTCGTCGATGATCCGGCTGCGGTCGTCGTAGCCGAGGATCGCGTTGTCGAACGCCGGCAGGAACCGCACCGGGGCGGGCGTGTCCGGGTCGGGGCGCGGCGCGTCGGGGAGGTCGATCAGCTTCCGGCCGCGCTCGTCGCGGAAGGTGACCAGCTCGTCGCGCATCGCAGTCACCGAAGCCGGCAACCCGGCGAGGCCGCACCAGGCCCGCAGGTCGGCCGAGGCAGCCGGGCCGAAGGCGGCCAGATAGCGGCGTACGAGCACCTGACCGACCGGATCGGCGCTCTGCGCGCTCGACGGTTCGAGCTCCCGGTCGAGCCACGCGGCGAGCAGGACGTAGCGCACGCCCGCCTTCGCCCGCCACACCCCGCGCGGCGGCAACTGCGCCATCGGGAGCAGTGCGACAGCCATCTCGCCCAACGCCCGTGGCTCCGACGTCGGCCAGTGCTCGCCGAGCGCCCGCCCGATCTCCGGCATCGAACGCGGCTCGCCGTCGGCCATCAACGCCCGGGCAGCAGCGGTGAGGTCGTCGAGATCCACCCCGTCGAGCTCGCCGCGGTAGACCCCGAGCACCCGCTGTCGCAGCATGGCGTCGTGGCGGGGGCGCCAGGCCACGGCGTCGTCGGCGGCGAGCAGGTGGACGGTGCGGCGCATGAGGTGCGTCCGCACCACGTGTCGCTCGATCAGCAACGTCGACAGCACCGTCGGATCGAACGCGCGCAGCCGCGACCAGAGCCCGATGAACGGCTCCTGCGGCTCCTGGGCCTGGAGGCCACCGAGGTGGGCGACGGCGTCGAGCGCGGGCAGGTCGGCGCGGTCGAGCAGCATCTGCCGGGCGAGCGTCGCGCGGTTGAGCGCCCGGGTGTCGAGAACTGTCATCGGGTCCCTTCGGTCGACCTGATTGTCCGACCGGGGGTGACAGTTGCGGGTGCGCCGCCGGCGCGTGGCCGCCGCTGCGCACGTGGCGGGTACCGTGGCGGTCCCGGCCGGGGTGGGTCGGTGGAGGTCGACGCCCTCCCCGGGGACGCCAAAAAGTTTTGTGCACTTCCTACAACTGAGCGACTGTTGGTTCGGTGGTTGCGCCATAGCGCTGGCCGCCGCCACGCGGAAAGGTGATCACTGCGGGGAGCCGTCGTCTCGCGGCATGCAGGTCGAGGTCTAGCTAAGGGGTCTTTCGGGTGTTCAACCGTGTCGCCATCGTCAACCGTGGTGAAGCCGCCATGCGGCTCATCCACGCGGTCCGCGAGTTGGCCGCGGAGACCGGCATCCAGCTCGAAACGGTGGCTCTCTACACCGACGTCGACCGCAACGCCACATTCGTCCGCGAAGCGGACATCGCCTACGATCTCGGCCCGGCGTCGGCGCGCCCCTACCTCAACCTGGCGGTGCTGGAGCGCGCATTGACCGAGACCGGGGCCGACGCCGCCTGGGTCGGCTGGGGCTTCGTCGCCGAGGACCCGGCGTTCGCCGAGCTGTGCGAGAAGATCGGCGTCACCTTCGTCGGGCCGAGCGCGGACGCCATGCGCCAGCTCGGCGACAAGATCGGCTCGAAGCTGATCGCCGAGAAGGTCGGCGTGCCGGTCGCGCCCTGGAGCCGTGGCGCTGTCGAGACCCTCGCCGCCGCCCGGTCCGCGGCAGCCGAGATCGGCTACCCGCTGATGCTGAAGGCGACCGCCGGGGGTGGCGGACGCGGCATCCGCGTGATCAGGAACGAGGCCGAGCTGGTCGACGCCTACGAGCGCACCAGCCAGGAGGCGGCACGGGCGTTCGGCAGCGGCATCGTCTTCCTGGAGCGCCTGGTCACCGGGGCCCGGCACGTCGAGGTCCAGGTGATCGCCGACGGGCAGGGCACCGCGTGGGCGCTCGGTGTCCGCGACTGCTCGGTGCAGCGACGCAACCAGAAGGTCATCGAGGAGTCGGCGTCGCCGGTGCTCGACCCGGCGCAGGCCGCCGAGCTGAAGACGTCGGCCGAGCGGCTGGCCGTGGCGGTCGGTTACCGCGGCGCGGCGACCGTCGAGTTCCTCTACCACCCCGGTGACCGGTTGTTCGCGTTCCTCGAGGTCAACACCCGCCTGCAGGTCGAACACCCGATCACCGAGCTGACCACCGGGTTCGACCTGGTCAAGGCACAGCTGCACGTCGCCTCCGGTGGACGCCTCGTCGGTGCGCCGCCGGCCGAGCGCGGGCACGCCATCGAGGCGCGGCTCAACGCCGAGGACCCCGACCGTGACTTCGCGCCGTCGCCCGGCCGCATCGCCCGGTTGGACCTGCCCAGCGGTCCCGGCATCCGGGTGGACACCGGCGTCAGCGAGGGCGACACCATCCCGGCCGACTTCGACTCGATGATCGCGAAGATCATCGCGTACGGCCGCGACCGTGACGAGGCGCTCGGCAAGCTGCGCCGGGCCATGGCGAACACCACGGTGATCATCGAGGGTGGGGCGACGAACAAGAGCTTCGTGCTCGACCTGCTCGACCAGCCCGAGGTGATCGACGCCAGCGCGGACACCGGCTGGATCGACCGCGTCCGCGGCGAGGGCCGGCTCGTCACGCACCGCCACTCCGCTGTCGCCCTGGCGGCCGCCGCCATCGAGGCGTACGAGGAGGAGGAGCGCGTCGAGCGGCAGCGGCTGCTGTCGACGGCAGCCGGCGGACGCCCCCAGGTGCAGCACGCCAGCGGCCGGCCGTTGGACCTCAAGCTGCGCGGCGTCGGGTACCGCACCCGGGTGGCCCGGGTCGGCGCGCACCGCTTCCGGGTCGGCATCGAGACCGGTCCGGTCGTGCGCACCGCCGACGTCGAACTCGACCGCTTCGACCGGCACACCGGTCAGATCGTCGTCAACGGCGTCCGATACCGGCTGCTCACCGGCACGTACGGGCCGACCCACCTGGTCGAGGTGGACGGCGTGACGCACCGGGTCAGCCGGGATGAGGGCGGTGTCCTGCGCTCTCCGATGCCCGCGCTGGTCGTCGCCACGCCACTGGAGATCGGCGCCGAGGTCGAGGCGGGCGCGCCGGTGCTGGTGCTGGAAGCGATGAAGATGGAGACGGTGCTGCGGGCGCCGTTCAAGGCGCGGCTGAAGGAGTGCGCCGTCTCGGTGGGCAGCCAGGTGGAGGCGGGCGCGCCGCTGCTGCGCCTGGAGCCGCTCGCGGACGACGCCGAGGAGACCGCCGGCGACCCGACCGCCGACACCGTCGAACTGGACCTGCCCAGCGCCGCCACGGACGTCCCGGCGTCCGAGCGCAGCAGGCGCGGTCAGGAGGACCTGCGCGGTCTGCTGCTCGGCTTCGACGTCGACCCGCACGACGACAGCCGGGTGCTCGACGGCTACCTCACCGCGCGGCGGGCGGCCATCGAGGCCGGCCAGTCCACGTTGGCCGCCGAACTCGACCTCATCGAGGTGTTCGCCGATCTCGCCGAGCTGAGCCGCAACCGGCCGACGGGCGAGGACGGCGGCGCCGCGCACGTCCACAGCGCCCGGGAGTACTTCCACACCTACCTGCAGAGCCTCGACGTCGAGCGGGCCGGGCTGCCGGACGCCTTCCAGACCAGGCTCGGCAAGGCGCTCAGCCGCTACGGCGTCACCGACCTGGACCGCACCCCCGCCCTTGAGGCCGCCGTCTTCCGGATCTTCCTCGCTCAACAACGCGCGTCCGCGGACGCGCAGGTCATCGCGGCACTGCTGCGCGCCTGGCTGCGGGAGACCCCGCCGGACGAGACGCTGCGCGAGCCGGCCGGCCTCGCCCTGGAGCGGCTGATCGCCGCGACGCAGGTCCGTTTCCCCGTGGTCGCGGACCTCGCCCGTGGCGTGGTGTTCGCCTGGTTCGCCCAGCCGCTGCTGCGCCGCAACCGCGCCCGCGTCTACGCCGAGGTCCGTGGCCACCTGCGGCACCTGGACGCGCAGCCGGACGCGCCGGACCGCGCCGAGCGCATCGCCGAGATGGTACGCAGCACCGAGCCGCTGGTCCGGCTGCTCGGCCAGCGGCTCGTTCGGGACCACCTCGACAACGCGGTCATGTTGGAGGTGCTGACCCGGCGGTACTACGGCAACCGGTCGCTCACCAGCGTGCGTACCCGTGCGGTCGCGGACTGCACGTTCGTGGTCGCCGAACGCGCCGACTCGAGCGTGGTATCCGCCGCGGTGCGCTTCGACGCGCTGGGCAGCGCCCTGCGCGGGCTGGCCGAGCTGGCCGCCGGCGAGGACGCCGTCGACGCCGACATCTACCTCGGCTGGGAGAACCAGCCGGAGGACTTCGACGCGATGGCGGCGGCGCTGGCCGAGGTCATCGCCGCGCACCCGCTGCCACCTGAGGTCCGGCGGGTGACCACCACCGTCGCGGGTCGCGGCGGTGCGGTGATGCACCACCACTTCACCTTCCGCCCGTCGGGCGACCAGTTGACCGAGGACCGGCTGATCCGTGGGCTGCACCCGTACATCGCGCAGCGGATGCAGCTGGAGCGGCTGCACAAGTTCGACCTGACCCGGCTGCCGTCGTCGGACGAGGAGGTCTACCTCTTCCAGTGCGTCGCCCGGGAGAACCGGGCCGACGAGCGCCTCGTCGCGTTCGCGCAGGTGCGCGACCTCACCGAACTGCGGGAGCAGGACGGCCGCCTGGTCGCGCTGCCGACCACCGAGGACGCCATCGCCGCCTGCCTCGACTCGATCCGCCGCGCCCAGTCGCGGCGGCCGTCGAAGACGCGCTTCAACACCAACCGGATCGTGGTCTACGTGTGGCCGCCGAGCGAGCTGACCCGCGAGGAGATGAAGATGATCGCCGGGCGGGTGCGCCCGACGACAGCGGGCGCCGGCCTGGAGGAGATCCTGTTCATCGCGCGGCAGCGCGACCGCCGCACCGGTGAGCTGACCAGGATCGCCGTACGGATCTCGTTCGACGCCGCGGGCGGCGCCGACCTGACCATCGGGGAACCGCCGGTCGAGCCGATCGAGCCACTCGACGAGTACAGGCTCAAGGTGCTGCGGGCCAGCAGCCGCAACACCGTGTACCCGTACGAGCTGACCGGCCGGCTCGGTGACTTCGTCGAGCACGACCTCGACGACGACCACGTGCTGACGCCGGTGGACCGGCCGAAGGGCCGCAACGCCGCTGCCATCGTGGCCGGGGTGGTCACCACGCCGACCGAGCGGCACCCGCAGGGCGTCACCCGGGTGGTGCTGCTGGGCGACCCGACGAAGTCGCTGGGCGCTCTGTCGGAGCCGGAGTGCCGGCGCGTGATCGCCGCACTGGACCTGGCCGAGCGGATGCAGGTGCCGCTGGAGTGGTGGGCGCTGTCCGCCGGGGCGCGGATCTCGATGACCTCCGGCACGGAGAACATGGACTGGGTGGCCGCGGCGCTCAAGCGGATCGTCGAGTTCACCCAGGCCGGCGGTGAGATCAACATCGTGGTCGCGGGCATCAACGTCGGCGCTCAGCCGTACTGGAACGCCGAGGCGACAATGCTCATGCACACCAAGGGCATCCTGGTGATGACGCCGGACTCGGCGATGGTGCTCACCGGTAAGCAGTCGCTCGACTTCTCCGGCGGCGTGTCGGCCGAGGACAACTTCGGCATCGGCGGCTACGACCGGGTGATGGGGCCGAACGGGCAGGCGCAGTACTGGGCGCCGAACCTGACCGCCGCCCGCGACGTGGTGATGGCCCACTACGACCACACGTACGTCGCGCCCGGGGAGGACGCGCCCCGACGGGCGGTCACCGCCGACCCGACCGACCGGGACATCTCCGACTTCCCGCACGACGTGGCGGGCAGTGCCTTCGCCACCGTCGGGGAGATCTTCTCGGCCGAGTCCAACCCGGACCGCAAGAAGCCGTTCGACATCCGGACGGTGATGCGGGCCCTCTCCGACCAGGACCACCCGGTGCTGGAGCGCTGGGCCGGCATGGCGGACGCGGACACCGCCGTCGTGCAGGACGTCCACCTCGGTGGTATCCCGGTCTGCCTGCTCGGCATCGAGTCCCGGTCGGTGCCGCGGCACGGCTTCCCGCCCACCGACGGTCCGGACACCTACACGGCGGGCACGCTCTTCCCCCGCTCGTCGAAGAAGGCCGCGCGGGCGATCAACGCGGCCAGCGGCAATCGGCCGCTCGTGGTGCTGGCGAACCTGTCCGGCTTCGACGGCTCACCGGAGTCGATGCGCAAGCTGCAACTGGAGTACGGCGCTGAGATCGGCCGGGCGATCGTGAACTTCCGGGGTCCCATCGTCTTCTGCGTGATCTCGCGCTACCACGGCGGTGCGTTCGTGGTGTTCTCGAAGGCGCTGAACCCGAACATGACGGTGCTGGCGCTGGAGGGTTCGTTCGCCTCGGTGCTCGGTGGCGCACCCGCCGCCGCTGTGGTGTTCTCCGCCGACGTCAACGCCCGTACGTCGGCCGACCCGCGGGTGCGGGACCTGGAGGCCCGCGCCGCCGCCGCGGCCGGCACCGAACGCGCCGCGCTGACGGCGGAGCTCGACGAGCTGCGTTCGTCGGTGCGCGCGGAGAAGCTCAGCGAGGTGGCCGCCGAGTTCGATCGGGTGCACAACATCCACCGCGCCGTCGAGGTCGGCTCGGTGGACGCCGTCATCCGCGCCGCCGAGCTGCGTCCACGCATCATCGAGGCCATCGAGGCCCGCCTGGGGTGACCCACCGAGACCGGGCGGGGTGGGCTCGGTTCCTGGACGACCAGGAACCGGGCCCGCCCCGTTTCAGGTGGCGTGGCGCAGCAGTTCGTGAAGGAACCCGACGACCTCGTCGGGGCTGAGGTCCATGGCGTTCTCGCCGACGCTGACCTCGAACGAGCATCGGTCCGGTGCCGGCGCCGAGCGTACGCGGCCGAACAACTCCACCCCGTCGGCGGCGAGCAGCGCGTCGGCGGCCCGCGTCGCGGCGTCCGGGCCGACCGGGAGGTGGACGTGGAACAGGGGCGTCTGCGGTGGGTCCGGGTAGGCGCGGGCCACCCCGTCGGCGTTGATGGCCGCCGCGATCGCCACCGCGTGCTCCCGGTGCGCCGGTAGCCGGGGCAGCAGGGTGTCCAGGCCGTGCAGCGCGGTGAGGGCCAACGGCCACGCGTCGTAGACGTCGCCGCCGAGCCGACGACGCCACACCCGGGCCTCGGCCACCAGTGCGGTGTCCCCGGCGAGCGCGGCACCGCCGACGCCCTGCAGTCCCTTGTAGAACGAGACGTAACCGCTGTCGAACAGCGCGGCGATCTCGGCGAACGGCCGCTGGTAGTACGTCTGCGCCTCCCAGAGGCGGGCGCCGTCGAGGTGGATGGCGGCGCCGCGCTCACGCATCGCCTCGGTCTGCGCGACGAGGTCGTCCCACTGCGGCAGCAGTCCGCCGATGTCGCGTTGCGGCAGCTCCCAGAGCACCGCCGCGAGTGGTTCGGCGACGGCGGTGAGATCGGCCAGTGTCATCAGTCGGTTGCGGTCGCCGACAGGCTGGAAGCGCAGCCCGTGCACGACGGCGTACCCCTGCTGTTCCCAGACCTCCAGGTGACACTGCGGGTGGGCGGCGAAGGCCCGCCTGCCGCGCCGGTCGGCGTGGATGCGCAGGGCCACCTGCTGGGCCATCGTCCCGGTGGGGAAGAACAGCGCTTCGTCGGTGCCGAGCAGGGAGGCCACCCGCCGTTCGAGGGCGGCCACCGGCCCGTCCGGTCCGTTCGGCGGCGTGGCCGGGTCGACCTGGGCCAGCATCGACCGCAGGAGGTCGTGCGGCCGACGGCGCAGCTCCGAGTGCAGGAACAGGGAACGCCGCACAGTCATTGCGGCAGTATCCACCCTCAGCCGGTTCGTCGCTCGTGGCCCGGGTCGGTGTCGGCGCGCCAGGCGGCAGCGAGATCCTCGCGCGCCCGGGCGACCCGGGAGCGGATCGTGCCGACCGGGCACTGGCAGACGTCCGCCGCCTCGGCGTAGGACAGGCCGAGCACCTGGGTGGCGACGAACGCCTCACGCCGCTCCCGGGTCAGGCCGGCGATCAGCTGGTGCAGCGTCACTTCCTCGTCGGCGTCGGTGGTGATCGCACCGGCGGCCTCGGCCGCCGCCTGCCAGTCCGGCACCGACGCCGTCCTCGGTCGGGCCACCGCCGTCCGGACGTGATCCACGGCGACGCGCCGGGCGATGGTGAACACCCAGGTGCGGGCCGACGAGCGGCCGGCGAAGCCGGGCAGGTTGCGAAATGCCCGCAGGAACGTCTCCTGGGTCAGGTCGTCGGCCTCCCCCGGCCCGGCCAGGTGCGACAGGAACCGCCAGACCTGGTCCTGCAGTGCCCGGATGAACGCCGTGGCGGCCTGCCCGTCACCCTGACCCGCCTGCCGCGCCCACCGGGTCACCTGGTCGTCGTCAACGACACCGTTGCGCACCGACCACCGTCCTGTGTGCCACCGGGCGCTCCTTCATGCCGAGATGCCGTCGTCGGAACGCCGCCGATCGGCCGCGCACTCTGGTGGTCGCCGCCGGAGCCGGAAAAGTTCCCGGGCGTCCCACCTTCGACTGATCTGGCGGATGTCCGACGCGAGCGCCAGCGGGCCGCTCAGCGCGGGACGGGTTGGTCCGCGCTCTCGCGTTCTCTCGGCACCGCGAGGTCGGGCATGCGCCACCACCGCCACAGCTGGCTGTATCCGCCCCCGGCGCTGAGCAGCTCGGCGTGCGTCCCGTGCTCGGCGACGCGCCCGTGGTCCAGGACGACGATGCGGTCCGCGGTGGCCGCCTGGCTGAGACGGTGGGCGACGACCAGCGTCGTACGGCCCTCGGTGGCGGCCACCGCGGCGCGGTCGAGGTCCCGGGCGCCCGCGCTGCCCGCCTCGGCGGTGGCCTCGTCGAGGACCGCCACCGCCGGATCGGCGAGGACGAGGCGGGCCAGCGCGAGCTGCTGGGCCTGGGCCGAGGTGAGCTGCCGACCGCCCTCCCCCACCGGGGTGTTGAGGCCGTCCGGCAGTCCCCGCACCCACTCGGTGGCGCCGACCCGGTCGAGGGCGGTGGTGATCTCGGCGTCGGTGGCGTCCGGGGCGGCCAGGCGCAGGTCGTCGGCGAGCGGCCCGGCGAAGACGTGCACCTCCTGGCTGATCAGGGCGATCTCGCGACGGAGGCGGTGCTCGTCGAGCTGGGCCAGCGGCACGCCGCGCAGGGTGACCGCACCGTGGGTGGGCGCGATGATGCCGGCGATGATGCCGGCCAGGGTGCTCTTGCCCGCGCCGCTCGCGCCGACGAGAGCGACGCGCTCCCCGGGGTTGAGCCGCAGGGTGATGTCGCGCAGCACGACCGGCCCGTCGTCGTAGCGGTGCTCCGCGACGGTCACCTCCAGTGCCGCCGGTTCGGCCCGATCGCGGCGGGTGGGCTCGGCGTCGCTGGGGGCCGCGGTGTCCGGCAGGGTGGTGACCCCGACGAGTCGGGCCAGGCTGGCCCCGGCCTGCAACACCGAGTCCGACTCGAACAGCAGCAGGCCGATGGGGTTGAAGAGGCGGTGGAAGTAGAGCGCGGCGGTGGTGGCGGCACCGACGGTGGCCAGGTCGCCGCGGACCAGCAGGAAGCCGGCGAGCAGCACGGCGGCGAGCCCCACGAACTCCGAGCGGTTGATGCGCAACCCGAAGCGGGTGTAGAGGCCGAAGATCTCCAGGGACAGGTCGCGGGCGACGCCGGAGCGATCCGCGATCCGGGCGACGTGGGCGTCCTCCATCCGGTAGGCGCGCACTGTCGCCGCGCCCCGCAGCGCCTCGGCGGTCGCCTGCGCCCGCTCGCCCGTCGCCACCCGCTCCCGGGCGTAGTACGGCACGGATCGCCGGAGGTACCAGCGCAGCGCCAGCGCGTACGCCGGGGCCGCGACCAATCCGGCGATGCCGAGCCGCCAGTCGAGGGCGAAGAGCCCGGCCGCGGTCAGCACCACGGACAGCAGCGCGCCGAGGAAGGCGGGGCCGCTGGTGGCGATCACGTTCGTCACCACTGCCACGTCGTCGCCGGCGCGGGCCACCAGGTCCCCGGTGCCGGCCCGCTCCAGGGTGGCCGACGGCAGGTGCAGGGCGCGGTCGAGGACCCGTTCCCGGAGTCGGGCCAGCACGGTCTCGCCGAGGCGCGCGGCGACCGCGGCGCCGGCCGCGGTGAGGAGCCCCGCGAGCACGGCGGCGCCCGCGATCACACCGGCCCAGCCCAGCACCGTCGGTGTGTCGGTGCCGGCGATGACGTCGTCGACGAGGCGGCCGAGCACCCAGGGAGCGACCAGCCCGGTCGCGGCCGCGGCGACCAGCAACGTGCCGGCGACGGCGCTGAGCCCCGGCAGGAGGGCCAGCTCGGTGCGCAGGGCGGCCCAGGTCTCCCGGCCGGTGGCCGTCGGCAGCAGGTGCCGGCTGATCGGCTCGGCCGTCATCGCAGGGTCTCCTCGCGGTAGCGGGCGTCGCTGGCGAGCAACAGCTCGTGCGGGCCCTCGGCGACGACCCGTCCCCGGTCGATCACCGCGACCCGGTCGGTGATCCGCAACAGCGCCGGACTGGTGGTGATCAGCACCGTGCCCCGGGTTCCCGTCCCCCGAGCCGTGGCCAGTCGCGCGGCGAGCAGCCCTTCGGTCACCGAGTCGACCGCCGTGGTGGGGTTGTGCAGCACCAGCACCGGCGGGTCGGCGACGAGCGCCCGGGCCAGCCCGATCCGCTGCCGCTGCCCGCCGGAGAGGTTCGCGCCGCGTTCGGTGAGCAGGCGGTCCAGTCCGTGCGGGTGCGCGGCGAGCACGTCCTCGGCGGCGGCGGCGCGGACGGCGGCACACAGGACCTCGTCGTCGACGGAGGTCCCGGCGCACAGATTGTTGCGCAGCGTCCCCTCGAACAGCGCCACGTCGTGCTGCTCGACGAGGATCGTGGCGCGCGCGGCGTCAATGTGCAGCTCGTCGGCGGGTACGCCGTCGACGCGGAGCGTCCCCCGGTGCTCCGCGCGGGGCACCCGGCCGGCCAGCAACGCGACCAGCGCCTCGGCGTCGCTCGGGTCGTAGGCGAGAACGCCCAGGATCTCACCGGCCCCGACGCGCAGGGTGACGTCGTCGAGGCCCGCGTAGCTGACCCCGTCGAGGGCGAGCCGTGACGGGCCCGGGGCGGGCGGCCCGGCGTCACCCGGCTGGACGACCGGCGCGGCACCGAGGACCCGGGCGACCCGCCCCGCGGAGGCGCGGGCCATGGCGAACAGCTGGACGCAGTACCCGAGCGTCTGCACCGGCTCGGCGATGAACTGGGCCAGCCCGACCACCGCCACCAGCTCGCCGATGGTGAGTCGGCCCTGCAACGCGAGCCAACCGGCGAATCCGGCGACCGTCGCGAGGAAGAGGCCGTTGACGGTGGTGGTGAGCCCGAGGTGCAGGCCCTTGGTGGTGGCGGCGCGCAGGGTGACGTCGAGCGCGTGGCGGCTGGCCCCCGCGTACCGGCGGGCGGCGTGGTCCTGTGCGCCGATGCCGCGCAGCACGCGCAGGCCGGTGACGAGGTCGACGGCGAGGGCGGTGGTGGCGGCGAGCGCCTCCTGCTGCGACGTGCTGCGCCGGGTGAGCAGCGGCGCCATCCGCTGCAGGGCGACGACAAGCAGGGGTACGCCGATGAGCACCCCGAGCCCGAGGGGAATGTCGACGACGAGCAGGGCGACGGCGGCGACCACGATGGCGGTGAGCGCGGCGGCGGTGAGTCCGGCGACGCGCACGACGAGCGCGGAGAGCTCGGCGTCGGAGGCCGTCACGGACAGCAGTTCGCCGTCGCGCAGGCCCGAGCGGCGTCCCCGCGGGTCGAGGGCGCTGCGGACGATCTCGACCCGGGTGGTGTGCGCCTCGTGTTCCACGGCGGCGAACGCCAGTCGCGCGCCGGCCCGGTAGGCGAAGGCGAGCACCGTGAACAGGGCGGCCAGCCCGGCCAGCGAGAGCAGCAGGGCGCGGACGTCCCCGGTGGCCACCGCGCGGTCGATGACCACGCCGACGGCCACCGGGACGAGAGCTTCGGTGGCCTGGTGGGTGCAGAGCAGCGCGATGCCCGCTGCCACCCGGGCGCGCTGTCGACGCAGCGCGCGACGCAGCACGGCACCGCCGGTGGTCTCGGCGACTGTCATGTGCGAATCGATGAGGGCACGGCGGCGGACTCCACTGATGATTAGGGAAGGCTAACCTAACATCTCAGTGGTGGGGTCGGAGGTGCGGGCCCGGTGCTCACCCACCCGACACCGAACCGGGCAGGCCGAGACCCTTGACGGCCGCCGCGACCAGGACCTCCGGGGCCGACGAGAGATCGAGGACGAGCACCGACTCGTCCGGCCCGGCCGGTTCCAACGTGGCCAGCTGCGACTCCAGCAGACTGGCCGGCATGTAGTGCCCCTCGCGCTTTGCCAGTCGCGCCCGGATGACCTCCGCCGGCCCGTCCAGGTGCACGAAGTCCACAGGGAGCGGGCCCCGACGGAGCACGTCGCGGTACGACCGCTTCAACGCCGAGCAGGCGAGCACCGTCGAACGGCCCTCCGCGCCACGGTCGGCGATCCACGCGGCGATGTCCCGCAGCCAAGGCGCCCGGGTGGCATCGTCCAGCGGTACGCCGGACCGCATCCGCGCCACGTTCTCCGGGGAGTGGAACTCGTCCGCCTCAGCGAACGTCAACCCGGTCGCCGCGCTGATCCCGCGTGCCACGGTGGTCTTGCCGGCCCCGGAGACGCCCATCACCACGACGTGCCGGGTGGGCCGGGCGCCGCGCCGCTCACCAGTCATGGACCGTGCCGTCCTTGAGCCGGTTGAACGGCAGGTACGCCGGCTCGTACGGGAACCGGGCCGCCGCCTCCTCGTCGAGCTCCACCCCGAGCCCCGGTTGGTCGCCCGGGTGCAGGTAGCCGTCGGTGAAGGTGAACGACTGCCGGAACACCTCGTTGGCCAGCGGGGTGTGCTTCATGTACTCCTGGATCCCGAAGTTGTGGATGGCCAGGTCCAGGTGCAGCGCCGCCGCCATACCCACCGGGGAGATGTCGGTGGGGCCATGGATGCCGGACTTGATCTGGTACTGGGCGGCGAAGTCGAGCAGCTTGCGCATGGCGGTGATGCCACCGGTGTGGGTGACGGCGGACCGGACGTAGTCGATCAACTGCTCACGGATCAGGGTCTGGTAGTCCCACACGGTGTTGAAGACCTCGCCGATGGCCAGCGGGGTGGTGGTGTGCTGGCGGACCAACCGCAGCGCCTCCTGGTTCTCGGCCGGGGTGCAGTCCTCCAGCCAGAACAGGTCGTACGGTTCGAGGGCCTTGCCGAGCTTGGCGGCCTGGATCGGCGTCATGCGGTGGTGCCCGTCGTGCAGCAGCGGCAGCTCCGGGCCGAACTCGTTGCGTACCGCCTCGAAGACCGACGGCAGGTGGCGCAGGTACGCGCGGGTGTCCCAGTCCTCCTCGGCGGGCAGCGGGGTGCGCTGGGCGGGTTCGTAGTCGTAGCGCTGGCCGGTGGCGCTGGGCTGCGCGGCCACGCCGTAGACCGCGTTGATGCCCGGCACCGAGGTCTGCACCCGGATCGACCGGAAGCCCTCGTCGAGGTGGCGGCGGATCGAGTCGAACAGCTCGGGAAGGTCGCGACCCGAGGCGTGCCCGTACGCCATGATGCCGGTGCGGGACGCGCCGCCCAGCAGTTGGTACAGCGGCATGCCGGCAGCCTTGGCCTTGACGTCCCAGAGTGCGACGTCCACCGCGGCGATGGCCGCCATGGTGACCGGGCCCCGCCGCCAGTACGCCGACCGGTACAGGAACTGCCAGGTGTCCTCGATCCGGTGCGCGTCGCGCCCCATCAGCAGCGGGGCGACGTGGTCGCGCAGGTACGAGGCGACGGAGAGTTCACGGCCGTTGAGCGTGGCGTCGCCCAGACCGGTGATCCCCTCGTCGGTGGTGATCTTCAGGGTGACGAAGTTCCGGTCGGGGCTGGACACGATGACGTCTGCTGCGACGATCTTCACTGGGGGCCTTTCCGTTAGTGCCGGTCGGGGTCTCACCACTCCGCGTAGGAGCCGTCGGGGTGCCGCCAGGTGGGGCTGCGCCAGGCGTGCCCGCGCTTGTCAGCGGTCCGCACCGCGTGTTCGTCGATCTCGATGCCGAGGCCGGGGGCGGTCAACCGCTGCACGTACCCGTCGACGAAGGTCAGCGGGGTCTGGTCGAGGCAGTAGTCGAGCACCTCGGCGCCCTGGTTGTAGTGGATGCCGATGCTCTGTTCCTGGATGAGGAAGTTGGGGGTGGCGAAGCCGACCTGCAGGCAGGCGGCGAGGGCGATCGGCCCGAGCGGACAGTGCGGGGCGAGCTGCACGTCGTACACCTCGGCCAACGTGGCGATCTTGCGAACCTCGGTGATGCCGCCGGCGTGCGCGAGGTCCGGTTGGGCCACGGCGATGCCGGCCTGCAGCACGGGCAGGAACTCCTGCCGGCTGTAGAGCCGCTCCCCGGTGGAGATGGGGGTGGTGGTGCAGCGGACGACCTCACCGATCAGGTGCGAGTTCTCCGGAACCACCGGTTCTTCCAGGAAGAACGGCCGGTACGGCTCCAGCAGCGGGGCGACCCGCCGGACGTTGGCGAGAGTGAACCGGCCGTGGAAGTCGACGGCGACGTCGCGGTCGTCGCCGAGGACCTCGCGGGCGACGGCCACCCGCCGCACCACCGCGTCGAGGTCGGCGACCGAGGCGAGCGCGCCCATCGGCCCGGACGCGTTCATCTTCACCGCGGTCAGGCCCGCCTCGACCCGGGCGCTGATCTGGTCGCGGATCTCGGCGGGCTCGTCACCACCGATCCAGCCGTAGACCCGGACCCGGTCCCGGACCGGCCCACCGAGGAGCTGGTGCACGGGGGCGCCGTAGTGCTTACCGGCGATGTCCCAGAGCGCCTGGTCCAGACCGGACACCGCGCTGGCCAGGATCGGGCCGCCCCGGTAGAAGGACCCCTTGGTCAACACCTGCCAGTGGTCCTCGATACGCAGCGCGTCGCGACCCGTGAGCAGTTCGCTGAGCTGGTCGACGGCCGTGCGCACGGTCTCGGACCGGCCCTCGCAGGTCGCCTCGCCCCAGCCGACGATGCCGGACTCCGTCTCGATCCGGACGAACAGCCAGCGGGGCGCGACCAGGAAGGTCTCCACAGTTGCGATCGTCGTCATGTGCCGGTCAGCCCTTCGTGGCACCGGCGGTGAGGCCGGAGACGACGTACTTCTGCACGAACAGGGCGATCAGCATGATCGGCAGGGTGACCACCGTCGCGGCGGCCATCAGGCCGCCCCAGTCGATGCTGGCGTAGCCGACGAAGTCGAAGATCGCCACGGGCAGCGTCTTCGTGTCGGAGCCGGAGAGCACCAGGGCGAACATGAAGTTGTTCCAGGAGAAGATGAACGAGAGGATGCCGGCGGTCGCGACGCCCGGCACCGACAGCGGCAGGGTGATCCGCCGGAACGCGCCGATGTGGGTCAGCCCGTCGACCAGCGCCGCCTCTTCCAACTCGGTCGGCAGGCCGTCGAAGTAGCCCATCATGATGTAGACGATCAGCGGGAGCGACACGAACATGTGGCTCAGGATCAGCACGCTGAACCCGCCGACCAGCTTCAGGTTCGAGAAGACGTAGTACCAGGGCACCAGCAGCGAGACGCCGGGGATCACCCGGGCCATCAGCACGACGAGCGCGGACTTCTTCATGCTGAACCGGCTCATCGAGTACGCGGCGGGCACGCCGAGCAGGAGGGAGAGCGCGGTGGCCGCGAACGCCACCCAGAGACTGTTGCCGATGAACTGGAGATAGTTGGCCTGCTGGAGAACTGTCTCGTAGTTCTTCAGGCTGGGCGAGAAGACGAACGCCTTGGCGGTGTCGTAGATGTCCACGTTGGTCTTGAACGACGCGGCGATCATCCAGAGCAGCGGCGCCATCAGCGCGAAGACCACGACCACCAGCGCCGAGGTGCGGAAGACGCGGTACGGCTTGCTCGGCTTCATCGGCCCAGCCCCTTCTTGCGATAGGTGAGGGCCCACATCACCCCGATGATGATCAGGAAGAAGATGATGAGGACTGTCGACGAGACGCCGTAGTCGTTGTAGTCGAAGCTGAGGCCGTAGGCGTACACGTTGAGGGTCTCGACCTCGTGGAACGACCCGCCGCCGCGACCCTTGGTGGCGTAGAGGATGTCGAACGTCTTGAGCGCGTCGATGCCGCGCAGCAGGATGGCGACGATCACCGTGGGCATCAACAGCGGGAGGGTGACGTGCCGGAACCGCTGCCAGCTGCTGGCGCCGTCGATCCGCGCCGCTTCCTGCGGCTCGTCGGAGAGCGAGGTGAGCCCGGCGAGCAGGATCAGCACGACCATCGGGGTCCACTGCCAGATGTCGATGAACATCGTGGTCGGCAGGGCCGAGTGCTGCCCGGCCAGCCAGGGCTGCGGGCCGATCCCGATCCAGCCGAGCAGTTGGTTCGCCATCCCGATGTTGGGATCGAAGATCAGCCGCCACATCATGCCGACCGCCACCGGAGTGGCCACCAGTGGCAGGAGGATCGCGACGCGGACCCACTTCTCACCGCGGAAGGGTCGCCACAGCAGCAGGGCGATCGCCATGCCGAGGATGACCTCGAAGAACAGCACGACGCCGGTGAACAGGACGGTACGCCAGACCGCCGGCCAGAACCGGTCGGTGTCGGTGAGCACGTCGAGGTAGTTCTGGATTCCGATGAACTCCGACTCGGCGCGCACCGAGCCCTCGGCGTCGGTCAGGCTCAGGTACCCGGTCCACGCCACCGGAAAGATGATCAGCACGGCGACGAAGAGCATGGCGGGTGCCGCGAAGAGCCACTTGCGGTGCTCGTTCGTCCACCGTGACCAGGCGGAGTCTTCCTGGACCGCCGCAGGGGCCTCGGGCGTGTCGGTGCGGGGGGTGATGACGGCTGACATGAGGGGTCTCCGGGTTCGGGGGTCAGGTCCCGGCGGGGCGGCGGAGCCGGTCGGCTCCGCCGCCCGGCGGTCGGGCTACTTCGCCTCGTCGTCGAGGAACTTCTGGAACGCCGCGTTGGCCGTCTCCGCCGAGGCGGCGGCGTCCTTGCCGGTGATCGCGTCCACGATCGGCTGGCCGACGATCTCCCGCGCCTCGGCCACCTTGACGACCAGCGGACGGTCGTGGCCGACACCGTTGGCGGTGCTTACCGTGTTCGCCTCGGCCAGGTCCTTCGGGTAGGAGGCGGTACCCGCCGGGTTCGCCCAGACCGAGGTGCGGGCACCGGGTACGCCGGCCGTCTGCTGCGCCAGCGCCTGCTCCTTGCCGGCCGCCCACTGGATGAACTTCCAGGCGTTGTCCTTGTTCTCCGAGCTGTCGTTCACCCCGAGCGCCCAGGACGGGATGTTGTACGGCTTCGAGCCGGCCGGGCCGGCCGGGAAGGCCGCGAAGCCGACCGTGTCGACGACCTTGGACTTGGTCGGGTCGGTGGCGTTCTTGTAGAGCGAGTTGGCCTCGGTGTAGAAGGCGGCCTTGCCCTGCGTGAAGATCGCCATCGCCTCGGACCAGCTCATGTCGGTGCTGATGTTCTCCGGGCCGTGGTCGCGCAGCAGCCCGCCGTAGTAGGCGTACGCCTGCTTGGCCTGCTCGGTGTTGACAGTCGCCTTCCCGCTGGAGTCCACGAAGTCGCCGCCGAAGCTGAAGAGGAAGCTGGAGAACTGGGTGACGGCGGCGGCCTTGCCGGTACGCGCGACGAAGCCGGCGACGCCCGGGTTGTCCGCCTCGATCTTCGCGGCCTGCGCCTTGAGCTCGTCGAGCGTCTTCGGTGGCGCGGTGAAGCCGGACTTCGTCAGCAGGTCCTTGCGGTAGTAGAGGACCTCCTGCTCGGTGATGATCGGCAGCCCGACCACCTTGTCCTTATAGGTCGTCGCCTGCATCGGGCCAGCCTGGAAGTCGCCGATCTCGAAGGCGCTGTCGGACTTGGCCCTCTCGCTCAGGTCGGCGAGGTACTTGTTCTTGGCGAACAGCTTCCCCTCCTGCAGGGGCCGGTACATCATCACGTCGATGTCGTCGGAGCCGGCGTTCAGCTTGACGTTGTACTGGTCGGAGAGCTGGTCCTCACCGAGCTGGGTGACGTCGACGGTGAGGCCGGACTGCTTCTCGAACTCCGGCAGGGCCTTTCTGATGTTCTCCGTCCACACGTGGTTGACGAGTGTCACGCGAACGGTCTTGGAGTCTTCGCCGCCGCCGTCGCCACCGCAGGCGGTCAGGCTCATGGCGGCGACCACGGCCAGAGATGTGCCGATTACCAGTCGACGTCGCACGCTGTCTCTCTTTCTGTCGTGGCCGCCCCCGAGAGAGCCGCTACCTCGGCGTTACATCCGCTTAACATCGGGATGCTAGGCCGAAAAAGCTGATTACCTCAAGAGGTAGATGTAAATGATATGATCTTTGAGTGGAACCGTCCTCACCAGAGGTTGCAGCCGCTTCGCCCCTCCCCGCCGAGTCCGGGCTGCACGCGCGCGTCCTCGACCACCTCGGCACCGCCATCTGCGGCGGTGAGCTGCCCCCCGGGTCGGTCCTCAACATCGACGAGCTGGTCGAGCGGTACGCCGTGTCCCGCTCGGTCGTCCGCGAGGTGCTGCGGGTGCTGGCCTCGATCGGCTTCATCGAGGCGCGTCGACGGGTGGGCGTGCTGATCCGGCCGGCGAGCGCGTGGAACGTCTTCGACCCGCAGGTGATCCGCTGGCGTCTCGCCTCGGCGGGTCGGATGGCCCAGCTCCGGTCGATCACCGAACTGCGCACCGCGGTCGAGCCGCACGCGGCCTTCCTGGCCGCCAGCCGGATCGGCCGTGACGAGGCCAGCGACCTGGTCGGGTTGGCGGCGAAGATGTGGGCGGCCGGCGAGGCCGGCGACGAGGAACGCTTCCTGCACCTCGACATCGAGTTTCACCGGCGGGTCCTGCTCGCCTCCGGCAACGAGATGTTCGTCCGGCTCCAGGAGCTGGTCGCGGAGGTGCTCACCGGCCGGCACAAGCACCACCTCATGCCGCACCACCCGCACGAGCAGGCCCTCCAGATGCACGCCGATGTCGCCCAGGCGATCCAGCGTCGCGACGGTGAGCGCGCCCGGCAGGCGATGGTGCAGCTGATGGAGCAGGCCTTCGACGAGATGAAGTCGCTGTGGGAGCAGACCGGCGGGCCCGAGCACGGCACCGGGTAGCGACCAGCGCGTGCGTCAGTCGGTACGGAGGCTGCGCGTCAGGACCGGGATCATCACCGTCGCGGCGACGAGGTGCAGCCCCAGCAGAGCGGCGATGGTGGCCGCGTTCGCCCCCGAGACGAACGGTGGGATCAGCGAGAGCGCGGTCAGCGCCACCGCCGTCCACACGAACCGGTGGGCGGGGCGCGCACTCCACCACAGGAGAGCGCCGGCGATGACGACGCCCACCACCGAGAAGAAGCCCGTCACCACGGCGAACCCGGACAACGGGATCGTCTCGCCGCCGCCGTCGGGGATCGCGAAATCGACGCCGACGGCCCGGGCCAGCGCGGCGGCGAGGGTGGTGGCCACCATCGCCGCGAGCGTGGCGACCAGGCCGGTGCCGGCAAGCCTCCGCAGCCGGTGACCCCGGCGGGGCTGGCCCGGTGTCGGCCCGGCGGCGATCTGGGTGTCCTCAGTGCTGGTCATGGCGTCTCCATCGACGGTGAGCTGGCGTACCGGACTGGTTGACTGGCGTGGGACGTCCCGTGGCGTACAGACGCGCACCGTCGCCGTGCGGCGGCCGGGGTTGCGCAGAGCGCGGACGCCGGTGCCGCGCAGCCAGAACCCGGCGTCGCGTCCGAGGACCGGCCCTGGTTCGCCGTCGCGCAGCTCCAGCTGGATCCGTCCGCTGGTGACGACGGCGAACGCGTCGGACCACTGCGCCCCGACCACCGCCGCGCGGGCGCCCCCGGGCAGGGTCAGCGTCCGCATCGGGACTACTCCCTGCCGTCGGCCGGCAGTCGCGGCGGCAGACCGAGCCGCAGGAACTGGTCGGCGTGGAAGATGAAGACCTCGGTGATCGCGCCGCCGGTGACGCGCAGGACGTCGATCGTCAGCGGCAGGTACGCGCCCTCCTGCTCGCGCCAGTGGTAGAAGGCGACAGCGGGTTGCCGGTTCACCGAGGTGGGCACCGCGCGCAGGCCCGACATGGCGTCGAAGCCGTCCTCGACCCAGTTGCCCAGCACCGCGTCGCGGCCGACGGACAGGCCCGGCGTGGGCGGCATCGAGGAGCGGACGTCGTCGCGCAGCATGGTGGCGAGCGCGTCGACGTCGGTGGCCACGCTGGCGTCGGTGAAGCGGCGCACCAGCTCGCGCGTCCCGGCGTCCTCGTCGCCGCCGACCCAGTCCTGCCGCTCGGCGGGCAGGTGCTCCCGCATGCCGGCACGGGCCCGCTGCAGTGCGCTGTTCACCGAGTTGACCGAATCCCCGAGCAGCTCCGCGACGTCCTTCGCCGGCCAGCCGAGCACGTCGCGCAGGATCAGCACGGCCCGTGGACGCGGCGCCAGGTGCTGGACCGCGACCAGGTACGCCAGCTCGATCGTCTCCCGTGCGACGGCGACGCTCTCCGGCTCGTCCCCGTCGCCCGCGGGCAGCTCGTCGAGCAACCGGTCCGGGTAGGGCTGCAACCACAGCACCTCACCGCCGGTCGCCGGCTCCGGGCGGCGCTTGGCGAGCAGGTCCAGGCAGGCGTTGGTGGCGATCCGGTACAGCCATGCCCGGAACGTCGACCGCCCCTCGAACGTCTCCCGCCGCCGCCAGGCCCGCAGGAACGTCTCCTGCACCGCGTCCTCGGCGTCCTCGAACGAGCCGAGCATCCGGTAGCAGTGCACGTGCAACTCCCGCCGGTGCCGCTGCGCCAGCCCCGAGAACGCCGGCTCGTCGACCTCGCCGAGACCGCTCACAACCATCTCCTGCAGCCGTGTGTCCGCACTCATCACGTCATCCTTCCGCCTCGTCATGTCCTGTCGGAGGTATGACGGGCGCGGA
This sequence comes from Micromonospora sp. SD19, assembly GCF_054462275.1. Classification (NCBI taxonomy): domain Bacteria; kingdom Bacillati; phylum Actinomycetota; class Actinomycetes; order Micromonosporales; family Micromonosporaceae; genus Micromonospora; species Micromonospora sp. SD19. Next base: position 394,924 of record NZ_JBTLMN010000005.1, on the reverse strand, counting down.
CGCGACAACTCATCACTCGGGATGGGCGCTCGTCGGCGGCGGGCGATGGCGGGGTGGTGCTGGGATCATGTCCAGATGAGCGAGGAGCAGGCGCGGGTGCTGTCGAATCGGGGTATCCGGCGGCCGTACTGATCCGACAGCGACCGACGGCAGCTGGTCGCACCAACCCGCACGGTCGTCGTGGGGCAGACGCCCCGACCAGCCTGATGACTCACAGGCATCATGATGCCTGTGAGTCATCACGCTCGCGGGCGCATCCGCCGCTCGGCGGAGCACCCGGGTCCCCGATGGCTCCGATCAGCACCCGCCCGCACGGCCTGGGGGATGCGGCGCGGTGCTACCGGGCGGTGCCGCCGCCCGATCGGCCCGCACCGGCGGAGGGCCGGTGCGCGATGCGGGGTGCCCGCACGGCGGAGGCGTTGCCGGCTCCGGGGCGGTGGTCGCGCGCCGCGCTGGCCACCATCTCGTCGGCGTCGCGAGTGAGCGCCTGCCGGATGTGCGGCGGGACGACGTCGGACGTGGCCATCGCCAGTCGGACCTGCACCGCGCGGTCGTCGACCAGCCGCGCCAGATCCGCCTCGCTCAGCTCGACGGCCCGCACCAGCGCGGCACGGACGTCGGCCACCGGGTCCGCGGCGAGCGCGCTGCGCTGCTCGGCGGTGGTCCGTGGATTGCGGGCGACCCCCTTGCGTACGCGTGCGGTGCGGTCGGCCAACAGGGCGGTGATCACGTCGGGGTCGTGGGTGTGCGTGGCGAGTCGTTCCCGTACCTCGGGTGACACGTCGTCGATCAGCTTGGCGGCCAGCTCCGGCTCCAGCTCCCGACTCTCCGCGAGCAGGCCGCGAAGCTCCTTGTCCGAGGTCTGCGCCATGACCTGGCGGATCGACTCGTCGCACGCCGGGTTGCCGGCGACCGCCCAGCGGACCCACCGGTCGGCGTCCTTGACCAGGCGCATGAGGTTGGCGATCGAGGTGGAGGGGTTCCTCGCCACCGCCTCCCGGACCTGACGATCATGGTCGCGGGTGAGCGGTCGCAGGGCTTGCGCGGGTGCGTCGGCCCGAGCGGCGACCGCCTTGCGGACCAGTACCGACGGGTCGGACGCCAGGTCGATAAGGGTCATTTGTGGCGTTGTGGGGTCCTGGGCGAGCGCGAGTCGAGCGTCAGCGCTCCCGCCGATCGGACGGTGGGCGGTGGTGCCGGACCCGCTGTGACGGTCGGGCTCGCCGACGTCCTGCTGTTTCCCCATCGCGCAATCATGTCACGCGCCCGATTCGGCAGGATCGGCCGCGGGCCGCGCCGGGGCAGGTAGGCGCAGGCCGGACATGCCTCCGTCGACAGGCAGCGACGAACCGGTCACCGACCCGGTCGCGGGCGACGCGAGGTAGACGACGGCGGCGGCCACCTCGTCGGCGGTCACCAGGCGGCCGGTCGGCTGCCGCGAGGCCAGGTGCCGCTTCTCCGCCGTCGGGTCGGCGGCGCTGGCGAGCAGGCGGGCCACCCAGGGCGTGTCGACGGTGCCGGGGGCGACGCAGTTGACCCGGACGCCATCCGTCACCAGGTCGGCGGCCATGGCGAGGGTGAGGGCGTGCACGGCACCCTTCGACGCCGAGTACAGGGCGCGTTTGGGCAGACCCGTGGTCGCCGCGATCGAGGAGATGTTGACGATCGCCGCGGACGACGACCGGCGCAGGTACGGCAGGGCGACGGCGCTGGTGCGGGCCACACCGGAGACATTGACGTCGAGTACCCGGCTCCACTGCTCGTCGTCGTTCTCCTCCACCGTGCCCACGGCCGAGATCCCGGCGTTGTTGACCAGGATGTCGATGCCGCCGAACGCCTCGGCGACCGCTGCGACGGCCGTGCTCAGCGAGGCGCGGTCGGCCACGTCCGCCCGGACGCCGAGGACGCCGGGATCCTCCGGCAGACCCGACAGCTCCAGGTCCAGGACACCCACCCGGGCGCCGGCGGCGGCGAACGCCCGCACACACGCGAGCCCGATCCCCGATCCGCCTCCGGTCACCACTGCCACCAGACCGTCACACCGCATGCTGCTCTCTCCTTCCGAGTAGTTGACGCACCGCCGTCAGGTCGGCCGCGCGGTGAAGCGCGTCCCGGGTCAGATCCAGGCCGGCCCGTCGGGGTACGCGTACGTGGCGAGGCTCTCCGGACGCATCGCGGCGGAGAACCCCGGCGCGCTGGGCGCCACGTAGTGCCCGTCCTTGATCACCACCGGGTCGAGGAAGTGCTCGTGCAGGTGGTCGACGTACTCGACGACCCGGTCACGCATCGAGCCGGACACCGCCACGAAGTCGAACATCGACAGGTGCTGCACCAGCTCGCACAGGCCCACTCCCCCGGCGTGCGGGCAGACCGGCACCCCGTACTTCATGGCGAGCAGCAGGATGGCGACGTTCTCGTTCACGCCGCCCACCCGGCAGGCGTCGATCTGGACGACGTCGACGGCACCGGCCTGGAGCAGCTGTTTGAACACCACCCGGTTCGCCACGTGCTCGCCGGTGGCGACCCGGATCGGCCCGCCGTCGGGTGCGCTGGTGGCGAGGGCGGACCGGATCGCCGCGTGGGCGAGCACATCGTCGGGGCTGGTCGGTTCCTCGATCCACCACGGGTCGTACGGCGCCAACTCGCGCATCCGGTCGACCGCCTCGGCGACGTCCCAGCGCTGGTTGGCGTCGAGCGCGATCCGGATCCGCGGGCCGACCGCCTCGCGGGCGATCTTCAGGCGTCGTACGTCGTCGGCGGCGTCCGCGCCCACCTTCAGCTTGATCTGGGTGAACCCGTCGGCCACGGCCTGCCTGGCCAGCCCGACCACCGTGTCGTCGGAGTAGCCGAGCCAGCCGGGCGACGTGGTGTACGCGGGGTAGCCCCGCTCGGTCAGCCGGGCGATCCGGTCGGCCCGACCCGGCTCGGCGGCGCGCAGGATCTCCAGTGCCTCGTCGGGGGTGAGGGCGTCGGTGAGGTAGCGCCAGTCGACCAGGTCGACGATCTGCTCGGGGCTGAGGTCGGCCAGGTAGCGCCAGACCGGCTTTCCCGCCCGCTTGGCGACCAGGTCCCACATCGCGTTGATCACCGCTGCGGCGGCGAGGTGCATCACGCCCTTCTCCGGGCCGAGCCAGCGCAGCTGCGAGTCCTGGGTGAGCGAGCGGGCGAACGCACCGAGGTCCACGGTGTCCGGGTCCAGGCCGACCACGTACGGCACCAGCGCGTCGATCGCCGCCCGGCAGACGTCGTTGCCCCGCCCGATGGTGAAGGTGAAGCCGTGCCCGTCCGGGCCGTCGTCGGTGCTCAGCACCAGGTACGCGGCCGAGTAGTCGGGGTCGGGGTTCATCGCGTCGGAACCGTCGAGGTCCCGCGAGGTGGGGAACCGGACGTCGTACGTGTCGACGGAGGTGATCACCGCCATCAGGCGTCCCGGAGCGTGTTGCGCTGCCGACCGAGGCCGTCGATCTCGACCTCCATCACGTCGCCGGCGGTCAGGTACGGGAAGCGGCCGGAGAGCGCCACTCCCTGCGGGGTGCCGGTGTTGATGACGTCGCCCGGCTCCAGCACTGTGTACTGGGACAGGTGCCAGACCAGGTACGCCACGTCGAAGATCATGTCTTTGGTGCTGGAGTCCTGTCGGGGCTCGCCGTTGACCCAGGAGCGCAGCCGCAGCGCCTGCGGGTCGCCGACCTCGTCGGCGGTGACCAGCCACGGGCCGAGCGGTTGGAACGTCTCGCAGGACTTGCCCTTCGACCACTGACCACCGGAGACGGCGAGTTGGAAGTCCCGCTCGGAGACGTCGTTGGAGAGGACGTACCCGGCGATGTGCCCGAGGGCGTCGGCGGGCGAGGCGAGGTAGCGGGCCGGTCGGCCGATCACCACCGCCAACTCCACCTCCCAGTCCGTCTTCGTCGAGCCACGCGGGATCAGGACCTCGTCGTGCGGGCCGACGACGGTGTTGGGCGCCTTGTAGAAGATGATCGGGTCGGTCGGTGGCGCGGCGCCCGATTCGGCGGCGTGCGCGGCGTAGTTCTGCCCCACGCAGAGCACCACCCCGGGCCGGGCGACCGGTGCGCCGACCCGCTGACCGGTGACGTCGATCTCGGGCAGGTCGGTGGCCTCGCGGACCCTCCGCACGCCGTCGCCGGCGAGGAACTCGCCGTCGATGTCGGCGGTGAGCGACGAGAGGTCGAAGTGCCGTCCGTCGGCGAACAGCACGGGGCGTTCCCGCCCCACGGGCCCGACGCGCATGAACTTCACGAACCAACCTCCAGTGCATAGGTACGAGTCGCGACACAAGCCGGACGGCTGCTCGCGTCGATGATCACGGCGTCGGCACCTGGCTCGGCAGCAGACCCTCGGCCTTGAGATCGGCCCACAGCGCATCGGGCACGTCCCACTCGAACATCGCCACGTTGTCGGCGATCTGCTCCGGGTCCCGGGCGCCGACCACCACGCTGGTGACCGCCGGGTGCCCGAGCGGAAACTGGATCGCCGCGGCCCGCAGCGGTACGCCGTGCCGCTCGCACACCGACCGGATCGCGGTGGCCCGGTCGAGCAGCCTGCGGCTGGCCGGGGCGTAGTCGTAGGGGGCGCCCGGGCTCGGGTCGGCCAGCAGGCCCGAGTTGTAGACCCCGGCGGCGATGATCGCGATCCCCTTCGCCTGGCACAGCGGCAGCAGCTCGTCGAGGCCGGACTGGTCGAGCAGCGTGTACCGGCCAGCGAGCATGAAGCAGTCGAAGTCGCCGGCGTGGGCCAGCTCGACCAGCGCCGGGGCCTGGTTCATGCCGGCGCTGACCGCGCCGATCTCGCCGGCCGCCCGCAGCTGCGCCAACGCCGGGTACGCCCCGGCGACCGCCTCGGCGAGGTGGTCGTCCGGGTCGTGGATGTGCGCGATGTCGATCCGGTCCAGCCCCATTCGGGCCAGGCTCTCCGCGTGGGAGCGGCGTACTCCGGCGGCGGAGAAGTCGAACCGGGGCACGAGGTCGGTCGGCTCGGCCCAGAACTCCTGCCGGTCACCACCGTCGGGGACGAGCAGCCGGCCCACCTTGGTGGAGACGGTGAACGTGTCGCGCGGCTTGCCGGCGAGGACCGCCCCGGCGCGTCGCTCGGAGAGGCCGCAACCGTAGAGCGGGGCGGTGTCGAAGTAGCGCAGCCCGAGATCCCAGGCCGCCGCGACGGTGGCGTGCGCGACCTCGTCACCGACGGCGTCGAACATCCCGCCGATCGGGGCGAGCCCGAGCCCGAGCCGGGTCACCACCACGTCGGTACGCCCCACTGTCACTCGTTCGACGGCCTTCACGCGACAACCCCCTGCCCGTCGTGGATGAACCGGATCACCGACTGACTCATCCGCTCGTAGTCGTGGTCGTTGTCCAGTTCACCAACGATGGCGAACTCGCGCATCACCGCGATCCGGTCGGCGAGGGTGACCATCTCCGGCAGGTCCGACGAGATCAGCAGGATGGCCATTCCGCGCGCGGCCAGGCCGGCGATCAATTCGTGGAAGGCCCCCTTGGTGCGCACGTCGATGCCGACGGTGGGCTCGTCGATGATGAGCACGTCGCAGTCGGCCGCCAGCCACTTGGCCAGGCTGACCTTCTGCTGGTTGCCGCCGGAGAGCTGACCGGCGTGCTGGTCGGGCGAGGCGAGTCGGATGCCCAGCCGGTCGGCGTACTCGTCGACGAGCGTCCGCTCGGAGCGGTCGCGGACGAGTCCCAGCCGGGCCAGCCGGCGCCACACGGTCACCGCTGTGTTGCGGGCCACGGTCTGGTCGAGGAAGAGGCCCTCCTCCTTGCGGTTCTCGGTGACGTAGCCGATCCGGTACCGGTGCAGGGCGTCGCCCACGTCCCGGATCCGGGCCGGCCGCCCGTGCACCCGCACCTCACCGGCGGTGATCCGGTCGAGGCCGAGCAACGCCTTGGCCAGTTCGCTGCGGCCCGCGCCGACGAGCCCGTACAGGCCGACGATCTCGCCGGGGCGAACGGTGAGGCTGACGTCGTGGTGGCCGGCGGCGGTGGCGACGTGGTCGAGCGCCAGCGCCGGGTCGACGTCCGCCGCGACGGTCCGGGCGGCGAGGTGCACCTGCCGGTACGCCCGGCCGACCATCAGGTCGACGATCTCCTCGCGGCTGTGCTCGGCGAGGGGTTCCGCCTCGGCGACGCTGCGCCCGTCGCGCAGCACCGTCACCGTGTCGGCGATCGCGAAGACCTCCTCCAGTTTGTGGCTGACCAGCACTGTGGCGTGACCCCGCTCGGACAGTCGACGCACGATGCCGTAGAGCCGGTCGGCCTCGTCGTTGGTCAGTGACGCGGTCGGTTCGTCGAGCAGCAGCACTGTCGAGTCGGCCGACAACGCCTTGGCGATCTCCACCAGCTGGAGTTGGGCCACCGACAGCCGCGACACCGGCAGGTCGGGGTCCAGGTCGAGGTCGAGCAGTTCGAGGCAACGGCGAGCCTCGGTCCGTAACGCCGCCCGGTCGACCAGGCCGGCGCGGCGGGGCAGATGTTGCAGGCAGATGTTCTCGGCGACGCTGAACGCCGGGATCAGGTTCCGCTCCTGGTGCACCACGCCGATGCCGGCCCGCTGGGCGTCCTGCGGGTTGCCGAGCTGCACCGTACGCGGTTGCCCGTCCGGTCCGGGCAGCCGCAGCTGCCCACCGTCCGGCCGGTACACCCCGGTCAGGATCTTGATCAGGGTGCTCTTGCCGGCGCCGTTCTCGCCGAGCAGCGCGTGCACGCTGCCGGCGGCCAGGGTCAGCGTCGCCTCGTCCAGGGCGCGCACCCCGGGGAACGTCTTGACCAGTTTCTCCGCGGCCAGCACGACGCTCATCGGGTACCTCCGGAGAGCTTGTCGCGGAACTGCCCGAGCAGCACCGCGCCGAGGACCACCGCGCCGATGATGAGGTCCACCCACCGCCGGTTGATGTCGAACTGCGACTGGCTCACGTCGACGAGCCGTACCAGAAAGGCAGCGAGCACCGTGCCGGTCACGCTGATCATGCCGCCGGCCAGGGCCACACCGCCGATGATCGGTGCGGCGAAGCTGGGCAGCAGCAGGTCGTCGCCGATCGAGGCGTTCACCGAGCCGAAGGCGGCCACCACGATCACCGCGGCGAAGCCGGCCAGCAGCCCCGACAGGGTGTGGGCCAGCACCAGCGCCCGGTCGTTCGAGATGCCCGACAGTCGGGCGGCGAACGGGTTGCCGCCGGAGGCGAGCAGGTGCCGGCCGGGCACCGTGCGCCGGAAGAAGAGGGCGACAGCGACGGCGCTCGCCACCGCCAGCAGGAAGACCACTGGCACGCCGGCCAGCGACGCCTGCCCGAACTCCCGCAGGCCGGGCGAGTAGCCCTGGTAGGTGCCGGTGCCGTTCACCCCGTACCGCAGTCCTTCGAGGATCGTCATGGTGGCCAGGGTGACGATGAACCCGTTGATCCGGGTGAAGATCACCAGCAGGCCGTTGACCAGTCCGACGACGGCGCCGAGGGCCAGCGCGGCGAGCACCGCGACCGGGGCGGGCAGCCCGGCGTCGATCATGAGCCAACCCGAGGCCATCGCGCAGAACCCGGTGAGCACGCCCACCGAGAGGTTCATCTGACCGACGGCGAGCACCACCATCTGGGCCAGGCCGATGACGATCGGCAGGGCGAGGAAACGCAGGAAGGCGTCCAGGGTGCCGGCGGTGAGCAGGTTGAAGTCGGTGGCGACCGCGAGCGCCGCGAACCCGAGCGCCGCGATCACCGCGAGGGTGAACTCGTTGGTCCGGATCAGGCTCCTCATGATGGTGACACCGCCCTTCGCTCGGCGAGCACGGCCCGCAACCGGTCCAGCGACAGCGCCGCGAGCAGCACCAGTCCGATGTAGAGCTTCAGTTCCTCCAGGGAGAACTGGAGCAGGTTGAGTCCCTTGTAGATGACCTGGGTGAGGGTCGCCCCGAGCGCGGTGCCGAGGACGCTGACCGCGCCACCGGCGAGCAGCGTCCCACCGAGCACCGGGGCCAGGAACGACGGCAGCAGGAACGATTCCCCGATGGTGGCGGAGAACGCGCCGTTGTTGGCGGCGAGCAGGAACCCGGCCAGCGCGGCGAGCAGCCCGCTCAGCGCGTGCGCGGCGACCACCCGCCGATGCGTGGGGATGCCGGACAGCTCGGCGGCGATCGAGTTGGAGCCGGTCATCAGGATCTCCCGGCCTAGCCGGGCACGTCGGAACAGCAGACCGACACCGAGCGCCGCGGCCACCGCGATCGGCACGACCAGCGGGATCCGGGGCCCGCAGACCTCGCCCATGCAGTAGTCGGCGAAGGTGTCGAAGCGCAGCGCGGAGAGCCCACTCGGCTGCACCGCGAACGACACCCCGCCGGTCGCCCAGGTGTAGAGGATGGTGACCAGACCCAGCAGCCCGAAGTCGAGAGCGAGGGTCACCACGAACGAGTTCACTCCCGTCTTGGCGATGAGCAGGCCGGCGAGCGCGCCGATGCCCGCCCCGACGGCGAGTCCCACGAGCAGCCCGACCAGCAGCGGTACGCCGAGCCGGTCGTAGGCCAGGCCCATCGCGAAGGTGGAGAGCGCGGCCATCCGGCCCACGGCCATGTTCATGTGCCCGAGCGACAGCACGGCGAGTTGGGCGAGACCGACCACGGCGTACACGCTGATGTCGGCCTGCAGCGGTGCCAGGGTGAGGCGGGGGTCGAGGAACGCGGGGGTGAGCGACGAGAAGAGCGCGACCAGCACGGCGATGACGATGAGCAGGCCGAGCCGGGGGTTCGCCCAGACCGGCAGGGCCCTGGTCGGCGGCCGGGGCTCCGCGGCCGGGGGTGCCGCCGACGCCTCCGGCGCTGTTTCCGTCTTCACGCCACCCTCCTGTCCTCGATCGCGTCGCGGTCCCAGTCGATGCCGAGGCCCGGCTCGTCGGGGGCGAGCGCGTGGCCGTCGACGATCGCGATCTCGGTCCGGGTGATCGCGCGCAGTTGTGGGATGTGCTCGACGTAGCGGCTGTTCGGCACGGCCGCGCAGAGGCTCACGTGCAGTTCCATCAGGAAGTGCGGGCAGACCACCACGTTGCAGGCCTCGGCCAGGTGCGCCACCTTGAGCCACGGGGTGATGCCGCCGATGCGCGCCACGTCGACCTGGACGACGCCGGCGGCCTGCCGACGCAGGTACTCGGCGAACTGGCCGATCGAGTACATCGACTCCCCCACCGCGACCGGGATGCTGGTCGCGCGGGCCAGCAGTTCGTGTCCCGCGATGTCGTCGGCCGGCAGCGGCTCCTCGAACCAGGCGAGCTGGTGCGGTTCGAGCAGCCGGGCCCGGCGGATCGCCTCGGCGGCGGTCAGCGACTGGTTGGCGTCGACCATCACGTCGACGTGGTCGCCGAGGGCAGCCCGGACCGCGCCGATCCGGGCGGCGTCCTCGGCCGGGTTCGGCTTGCCGACCTTCAGCTTGACGCCGGGCCAGCCAGCCGCCTGGGACGCCTTCGCGCCGGCGACCAGCTCGTCCTCGGTGAGGTGCAGCCAGCCGCCCTCCGTGTCGTACAGCGGGACGCGGTCCTTGGCGCCACCGGCGAGCACCCACAGCGGCAGACCGGCGGCGCGGGCGCGCAGATCCCACAGCGCGGTGTCGATCGCGGCGAGCGCCAGCGAGGTGATGGCCCCGACGGCGGTGGCGCGGGTGGCGGCGTGCAGGTCACGCCAGATCGCCTCGACCCGCGCGGCGTCGCGGCCGACCAGGTGCGGCAGCAGGTAGTCGCGCAGCAGCGCGAGCACCGCGGTGCCGCCGGTCCCGATCGTGTACGCGTACCCCGTGCCGTGCCCGTCGTCGGCCGTGCGCACCTCGACGAAGATCGTCTCCTGCTTGAGGAACGCCTGTACCGCGTCGGTGCGGACGGTCTCCACGGGAATGTCGACGAGGTACGCCTCGGCCGTGGTGATGCTCGACATCAGCTGCACTTGAGCAGGTCGCCGTCGAACTTCTTCCGCAGTGCCTCGGTGGTGGCGGTGCGGTCGGCCTCGTAGCCGTCCAGGTTGTCCTTCGTCACCACGAACGAGCCCGAGTCGATGGTCACCCCGGGTTCGGCCATGGTGCAGCCGCCGCTGAGCTTCATCAGGGCGTACGAGCCGACCTGGGCCTGACCGACGGGGTTCTGCAGGACGGTGGCGGCCACCGAGCCGCCGCGCAGCCCGTCGAGGACCGTCGGGTCGTCGTCGATGGCGATGACCTTGATGGGCAGCTTCGACTGGCGGACACCCTCGGCCGAGGCGACCGCCGGGTTGTAGGCGGTGTTCACGATCCCCTGGATCTGCCGGCCCTTCGCGGCGAGGAGGTCGGCCACGGCCTTCTGCGCGCTCTGCAGGTCCTTGTCGATGTCGGTGACGCTCTGGATCAGGGTCACCTTGCCGCCGGTCTCGGCGACCGCCTTCTCCACGCCCGCGATCCGGCGTTGGGTGTTGGAGTCGACCTTGTTTCCGGTCAGGTGGACCAGGTTGCCCTGACCGCCCATCGCGTCGATGGCGGCCTTGGCGCCCTTGTACGCGGCGACCTCCACGTCGGTGGAGAGGCAGAAGTCGGCCTTGTTGGCGCCGGCTGGGCAGGAGGCCAGCGAGCCGACGGGGAAGCCCTGCCGCTTGAGGTCCTCGAAGGTGGAGTTGATGTTGTCGGGTGAGACGCCGAAGACCCCGAAGGCGTTGTAGCCCTGCGCGGCGAGGGACTTGAGCACGTCGTTCTGCTTGGTCTGGTCCCAACCCGCGGTCTCGTTGAAGGTGACGTCGCCGAGCGCCAGCTCGGTCTTGGCCTTGGCCCCGGCGTCCTTCCACGGCTGGAAGTACGGGTGTGAGCCGCCGGGCACGAGCGCGACCTTGACCTGCGCCGGTTCCCGACCACCGGCCTCGGCGGTGGTGTCGCTCTTCTTCGTGCAGGCCACAGTGGTCGTGGCGAGGGCCACGACGGTGAGGCCCGAGCCGATTCGGGACAGCATTCTGCGCGACATGTTCGTCTCCTCGGGGGTGGTGGTGCGAGACGGTGGCAGGGAAACCTATTTCCTATAGGATGTTGCTTTGCTAGTGTGTACTCGCTCACACCGGAACAGTCAAGGGGTTGTTGAGGAGACGAGATGGCCCAGCAGGAACCTCGCGAGGGTCGACTCCGTCCCGCCCGTCGACTCACCCTCGCCGAAGACGTCTACGAGTCGATCAAGACGCTGGTCATGGACCACATCCTGCCCCCCGGTGAGCGGGTCAACATCGACGCGCTGGCCCGGGAGCTGGACGTCTCCCCCACCCCGGTGCGGGAGGCACTCGCCCGGTTGGAGGCCGACGGCCTGGTCCGGAAACGCCCCCTCTCCGGCTACACCACCACCCCGCTGCTGAGCCGCGCCGAGTTCGACGACCTGTTCGACGTCCGCCAACTGCTGGAGGGCGCCACCGCCGGGCGGGCCGCCACGCACGCCTCCGCCGAAGCCCGCGAACGGATCAGCGTCGAGGCGGCCGCGAGCATCGACGTGGAGGCCGGCGACGGATATCGCCGGCACGCCGCCTTCACCGCGCTGGACGCGAAGTTCCACGACCTGATCGCCGAGGTCTCCGGCAGCCCACTGCTGCGCGACACCATCACCCGGCTGCACTCACACCTGCACCTGCACCGGCTCTACTTTCCGGTCACCGGCGCGCCGGACACCAACACCGAGCACCAGCGCATCGCCGCCGCCATCGTCGCCGGCGACGCGGCGGCCGCCACCGAGGCGATGCGCGCCCACCTCAGCGCCGCCCGGGAACGCCACCTGCCCGCCTTCGACCGGCTTCCCGCCCCCGGGTCACCGCGCGACCCGGCGTGACCCGCCCCCACCCACCCGAGGAGCCGCCGTGCGGATCGCCCTCTTCATCACCTGCGTCAACGACCTCGCGTTCCCGGCCACCGGCATCGCTGTCACCCGCATCCTGCGGCGGCTCGGCCACACCGTCGACTTCCCCACCGACCAGACCTGTTGCGGGCAGATGCACGCCAACACGGGTTACCGGGCCGAGGCGATGCCGATGGTGCGCAACTACGTCGATGTCTTCGACTCCTACGACGCCATCGTCGCGCCCTCCGGGTCGTGCACCGCGATGATCCGCGACCAGTATCCGCGCCTGCACCCGCCCGCCACCTCGGTGGCCGCCCGCACCTACGAGCTGTCCGAGTTGCTCGTCGACGTTCTCGGCGTCACCGACGTCGGCGCCGAGTTCCCGGAGACGGTCACCTACCACCCCACCTGTCACGGCCTGCGGATGCTGCGCCTGGGCGACCGGCCGTTGACCCTGCTGCGCCAGGTGCGCGGGATCACGCTGGTCGAGCTGGGCGACGCCGAGGAGTGCTGCGGTTTCGGCGGCACCTTCGCCCTGAAGAACCCGGACGTCTCCACAGCGATGCTCACCGACAAGTGCGCCCGGGTCCGTGACACCGGCGCACGGGTGCTGGCCGCCGCCGACAACTCCTGCCTGGCGCACATCGGCGGCGGCCTCGACCGCCACCGCTCGGGCGTACGGGCCATGCACTACGCCGAGATTCTCGCCGGGGCCAGCTCATGAGCCAGCCGGTCGCACCCGCCACCGGGAGCGGACGGATCCGCACGCCGCTGCCCTTTCCCACCGCCGCCAAACCGGCAGTCGCCGACCCGCAGCTGCGGGCCAACCTGCACCGGGCCACCCGCACCATCCGCGCCAAGCGCGCCCGGGTCGTCGACGAGGTACCCGACTGGGAGGCGCTGCGCGACGCCGGCTCCGCGATCAAGGCGGACGTCCAACGTCGGTTGCCGGAGCTGCTGGAGCAGTTCGAGGCATCCGTCACCGCCGCCGGCGCCACAGTGCACTGGGCCCGCGACGCGGCCGAGGCGTGCCGGATCGTGGTCGCGTTGACCCGGGCCGCCGGGGCCGACGAGGTCGTGAAGGTCAAGTCGATGGCGACCCAGGAGATCGAGCTCAACGAGGCGCTGGAGGCCGCCGGGATCGCCGCGTACGAGACCGACCTCGCCGAGTTGATCGTGCAGCTCGGCGAGGACACCCCCTCACACATCCTGGTGCCGGCGATCCACTACAACCGGGCGCAGATCCGGGAGATCTTCCAGCGTCGCATGCCCGACGTGCCGGCCGACCTGAGCGACGAACCGGCCGCGCTGGCCGAGGCGGCCCGCGCCCACCTGCGACGACGGTTCCTCTCGGCCCGGGTCGCCGTCTCCGGCGCCAACTTCGCCGTGGCGGACACCGGCACCCTCGTGGTGGTGGAGTCCGAGGGCAACGGGCGGATGTGCCTCACCCTCCCCGAGACGTTGATCAGCGTCGTCGGCGTCGAGAAGCTGCTGCCGACCTTCACCGACCTGGAGGTCTTCCTGCAACTGCTGCCCCGGTCCTCGACCGGCGAGCGGATGAACCCGTACACCTCGATGTGGACCGGTGTCACCCCCGGCGACGGTCCGCAGGACGTGCACGTCGTTCTTGTCGACAATGGCCGCTCCGCCGTGCTCGCCGACCCGGTGGGGCGGCCGGCGCTGTCCTGCATCCGTTGCTCCGCCTGCCTCAACGTCTGCCCGGTGTACGAGCGGGCCGGCGGGCACGCGTACGGCTCGGTGTATCCGGGGCCGATCGGGGCGATCCTGTCGCCGCAGCTGACCGGGGTGGCCGACAACGCCTCGCTGCCGTACGCGTCGACCCTCTGCGGCGCCTGCTACGACGTCTGCCCGGTGAAGATCAACATTCCGGAGATCCTGGTCCACCTCCGCCAGCAGGCGCCGCATCCGCCGGCCGAACGGGCCGCCATGGGTGTCCTGTCCTGGGTGATGCGCAGCCCTCGGCGCTGGGCCGCCGCCCTGCGCCTGGCCCGGGCGGGTGCGGGGCCGCTCGGGGCGTACCGGATGCGCCGCACCGGCGCGCGTACGCTGCGCCGACTGCCCTGGCCCGGGTCGGCGTGGACCCGGTCGCGCGACCTGCCGCTGCCCGGGCCGCAGACCTTCCGGGAATGGTGGGGGAAGCAGTGAGCGCACGTGACGAGATCCTGGCGCGGCTGCGGACGGCCCTGGCCGACAGCCCGCCGCCGGTGCAGGTGCCCCGCCGCTACCGCCGGGTCGACGACCGCCCCGACCTGATCGCCACCCTGGTCGACCGCCTGGAGGACTACCGGGCGGTGGTCCACCATGGCATCGACGCCCTACCCCGGCTGCTCAGCGAGGTCGACCGGCTCGCCGTCCCCGCCGACCTGCCGGCCGACTGGCTGACCGGTTACGCCGGGCAGGTGCACCGCGACGCGCCCGCGCTGTCACCGGCCGTACTCGACGACCTGGACGCGGTGCTGACCGGCTGCGCGGTCGCGATCGCCGACACGGGCACCATCATCCTCGACGCCGGCCCGACGCAGGGGCGGCGGGCGCTCACCCTGGTGCCCGACCGGCACATCTGCGTCGTTCGCGCCGACCAGGTGGTCGGTCTGCTGCCCGAGGCGCTCACCCGGCTGAACCCGCGCGCGCCGCAGACCTGGATCTCCGGCCCGTCCGCCACCAGCGACATCGAGCTGAACCGGGTCGAGGGAGTGCACGGCCCGCGCCGGCTGGAGGTCGTCCTGGTCGGCTCAGGAGCCTGACGACACCTGCTCGCGGGCCTCGCTCGCCGGCGCCCGCAGCGGAATGCCGCGCACGTTGAGCAGCATGACGATGCCCACGCCGACCACCAAGGCGATGTCGGCGACGTTGCCGACGAAGAACCCGGCGTAGTCGATGAAGTCCACGACGTGCCCGCGAGCGAACCCCGGCTCGCGCAAGAGGCGGTCCAGCAGGTGTGTCGTCGCGCCGCCGAGCACCAGGCCCAGCGCCACCGCCCAGGCCCGCGAGGTGACCCGCAGCGCCACGACCGTCACCGCGACCACCGCCGCCGCCGCGAACACCGCGAAGATCCAGGTGTACGCGGAGCCGATCGAGAAGGCGGCACCCGGGTTGTAGACGAGTCGCAGCTGCAGCAGGTCACCGAGAACGGTGATGGTCTGCCCGCCGGACAGCGCGGACTCGGCCCAGTACTTGGTGAGTTGATCCGCGGCGAGCACCACGGCAGCGATCAACACGACGACGCGGAACACCCCGGAACCCTAGCCGGTCGGCGGCGACAGTCACCACCGGCGGTGAACGCGAGCCCGTACGCCGGCGGCCCCGTTGATCAACAGCATGACGCACAAGCTTGGTAATTGCCAAAGACTGGCAACTGTGCCACCGTGATGATCAACGGTTGCGGCGTTGCGCCCACCCGACCAACGACTCCCCACACCACAGGAGCCCTCCGTGACCCGGATGCGTCCGACCGTCCGACGCCTCGCGGCGTCGACCGCGGCGGCGGGAATGCTCGTCCTCGCCGGCTGTTCGGCCCCGGCCACGCCCGACGGCTCAGCGGGCGGGACCACGCTGGTCGTGGCCACCTCCGACGAACCGGACGCGTTGAACCCGGTGCTCAACTACGGCGTCGACGGCGCCTCGCTGATCTTCGACGGCCTCGTCAGCCGGGACGCTGACAACCGCCTCGTCGCCGCTCTGGCCACGGCGTTGCCGGAGCTGTCGCCCGACGG
Source organism: Micromonospora sp. SD19 (assembly GCF_054462275.1). Classification (NCBI taxonomy): domain Bacteria; kingdom Bacillati; phylum Actinomycetota; class Actinomycetes; order Micromonosporales; family Micromonosporaceae; genus Micromonospora; species Micromonospora sp. SD19. The sequence continues at coordinate 379,359 of NZ_JBTLMN010000005.1, read as the reverse complement.
GCGCACCGTGACCGCGAAGCTCCGCGACGGCGTGCAATTCCACGACGGCACCACGCTGACCGCCCCGGACGTCGTCTTCACGTACCAGGCGGTGCTGGACCCGAGGGTGGACTCCACGCTCCGCTCCGACCTGGACATGGTGGAGTCGGTGACCGCGCCCGACGCGGCCACCGTCGTGTTCCGGCTGCGCTACCCGTACGCGCCGTTCCTGCAACGGCTCACTCTCGGCATCGTGCCGGCCAGGCTGCTCAGCGGGCAGGACATCAACACCGCCGGGTTCAATCGCAAACCGGTCGGGACCGGGCCGTACAAGGTTGAGTCGTGGACGCCGGGCGACCGCCTGGTGCTCACCGCGAACGAGAGCTACTTCGCGGGCCGACCGAAGAACAACCGGGTGGTGGTGGCGTTCGTCGCCGACGACAACGTCCGCGCCCAGCGGATGCGCGCCGGCGAGTTCGACGCCGCCGAGCTGCCACCGAAGCTCGCCTCCGGCTTCGACGCTGACGCGGCGTACCGGGTGCAGCGGGTGCCGACCGCCGACTACCGGGGCGTGATGCTGCCGACGGGCAACCCGGTCCTCGCCGACCCGGCGGTCCGCCGGGCGCTCAACCTGGCCGTCGACCGGGCCGCGATGGTCTCCGGAATCCTCGGTGGCGCCGGCGAACCGGCGTTCGGCCCGATCCCGCCGACCTCCGAGTTCACCGACGCCTCGATCATCGGCAAGCCGACCGCCGACCCGACGGCGGCAGGCGCGCTGCTCGACGCGGCCGGCTGGACCCCCGGCCCCGGCGGGATCCGCGTCAAGGACGGCCGGCCGGCCCGGTTCACGCTGATGTACCCGGCCAGCGACACGCTGCGCAAGGACCTGGCGCTCGCCGTCACCGCCGACGCGAAGAAGATCGGCATCGGGGTCACCCCGGCCGGGCTCACCTGGGACGCCATCGACCCACGGATGAGATCCGACGCGCTGCTGATGGGCTACGGGACGCCGTACGACCCGGATTTCGTCTCGTACAAGCTGTTCAGCTCCCAGTTCGCCGGGCAGGGCTACTTCAACCCGGGCTCGTACCGCTCCGAGGTGACCGACCGGGCCCTCCAGCAGGGCCGCGACCAGATCGACCCGAATCTTCGCAGGGCCGCGTACGCGCGGTTCCAGAAGCAGTTGGCCGCCGACGTACCGTGGCTGTTCCTCACCTACCTGCGGCACACCTACGTGCTGAAGTCCTCGGTGCGCGGTGTCGCTCCCCGCGTCGAGGCGCACGAGCACGGGGTGGCGAACAGCCTCTGGTGGAACATCGACACCTGGACCCGGTCGTGACCCGCTCCGGTCGACTGGCCGGGGCGAGGGCGGTGCTCCGGCGTCGGCTGCTCGTCGCCGTGCCGGTGCTCGCCGCGACCAGCGTCGGGATGTTCGCCCTCGGCGCCGCCTCGCCGGTCGACCCCGCGAAGCAGTACGCGGGCGCGGCGGCCTTCACCGCCAGCGAGGAGAACCTGGCCCAGCTGCGCGCGAACTGGGGCGTCGACGACCCGGTGCCGGTGCAGTACCTGCGCTGGATCGGCAACCTCGTGCGGGGCGACCTGGGCTGGTCGACCAGCCGGCACGAGCCGGTCGCCTCGGTGCTCGCCGCCCGGGCCGGCTGGACGCTGCTGCTGATCGGCGTGGCCCTGGCCCTGGCCCTGGTCGGGAGCCTGCTGCTGGGCTCGTTGGCCGCGTACCGCCGGGGTGGGCTGTTCGACCGCGCGCTGCGCGTCAGTGCGTACGCGGTGCAGTCGATGCCGGTCTTCTGGCTGGGCCTGGCCGCGATCGCCGTGTTCGCGCTGGCCCTGGGCTGGTTGCCGGCCGGCGGGCTCACCGATGTCACAGCGACCGGCACGTCCTGGGGCGACGTGGCGCACCACCTGATCCTGCCGGTCGGGGTGTTGGCCGTGTCCCAGGCACCGTGGTTCGTGCTGTTCGTCCGGGACGCGGTCGCGGAGAGCATGCGCGACGACCACGTGCTCGCGGCGCGGGCGCGCGGGTTGCCCGGCCGGACGGTGCTGTTCGGGCACGCGCTGCGAACCGCGCTGCTGCCGTTCCTCACCCTGGTCGGCACCCACCTGCCCGAACTGGTCGGCGGGGCGGTGCTGGTCGAGACGGTCTTCTCCCTGCCGGGCCTCGGCGCGGTCACCGTCGCCGCCGCGCTGGGCAGCGACTTCCCGCTGCTGGCGGCGATCACGCTGGCCACCACCGCGGTGGTGCTGGCCGCGAACCTCGCGACCGACCTGGCCTACGCCGCCGCCGACCCGAGGGTACGACTCGATGGCTGACCTTGCTACCCGACCGCCACTGCTCCACGTGGCCCGGTCCCGGCTGCGGCTGCGCCCCGGCCAGACCGGTGTCGTCATCGCCGGTCTGGTCCTGCTGACGACCGTCGCCGGCTCGCTGCTCGCACCGCTCGTCTGGCCCCTCGACCAGAGCGCCGTCGCGCTGGACCAGACCCGGTTGGCACCGTCGTGGACCCACCTCGCCGGCACCGACGACCTGGGCCGCGACGTGGCGCACCGCGCCGTCTACGGGCTGCGGGTCTCGCTGCTCGTCGGGGCTGTCGCCGCGCTCGTCGCCACCGTCCTGGGCGGCGTGATCGGCGGGATCGCCGGCACGCTCGGCGGCCGGGTCGACCGGATCCTGATGCGGATCGTGGACACCATCGCCGCGATGCCGCACCTCCTGCTGGGCATCTTCATCGTCGCCATGCTGCGCCCGAGCCTGGGTGCCGTGATCGCCTCCGTCGGGCTCACCCACTGGCTGTCCACCGCCCGCATCGTCCGATCCGAGGTGCTCAGCCTGCGGGACCGACCGTTCATCGACGCCGCGATCAGTGGCGGAGCCGGCCGGTTCCGGGTCCTCACCCGGCACCTGCTGCCGCACGTGCTCCCCCGGCTGGCGTTGGCCACCACGCTGATGATCCCGCACGCGGTGTGGCACGAGACCGCCCTGTCGTTCCTCGGTCTCGGTCTGCCGCCCCACCTCGCCTCGCTGGGCAACATGATCAACGACGGCCAGGGGTCACTGTTGACCGGCGCCTGGTGGGCCAGCCTGGCACCGGGTGCGGTCATCGTCGTCGTCACTCTCGCCATCGCGGTCCTCGCCGCCCGTTGGCGTGACCGCTTCGATCCCCGGGTCCGAGCGGAGCTGCACCTGTGACCACCACCGAATCCGTTCCCGCCCCGGCGTCGGCCCACGCCGCCACGAGTCGGCCGCTGCTGGCCGTGGATGGCCTCGGCGTCGAGTTCCGGCTGCGCGACGCGCGGGTGCGCGCCGTCACCGATCTCCACCTCACCGTCCGGGCCGGCGAACTGCTGGCCGTCGTCGGCGAGTCCGGCTGCGGCAAGTCCGTCCTGGCCCACGCCCTGCTCGGCCTGCTGCCGGGCAATGCCACGACCACCGGCCACGCCGTACTGCACCACCCCGACGCCGACCCGGTCGACCTGGTCACCTGCGGCCAGCGCCAGCTGGCCCGGCGGGTACGCGGGCGCCTGGTGGGCCTGGTTCCACAGAGCCCGGCCACCGCCCTGAACCCGGTCCGCACCGGGCGGCGGTTGCTCGCCGAGACGCTGCGGGCGCACGGCCGCGACCGCGCCGACGCCGACCAGCTCGCTGTCGACGTCGGGCTCGACCCGGCGGACCTGGACCGCTACCCCCACGAGCTGTCCGGCGGGATGGCACAGCGGCTGGTCACCGCGCTCGCGCTGGCACCCGACCCGGCGCTGCTCATCACCGACGAGCCCACCACCGGGCTGGACCGGCCGCTGGTCGACCACACCCTCGACCTGCTGCGCCGCCGCTGCGACAACGGCGCCGCCGTCGTGCTCATCACGCACGACCTGGCCGCCGCGCGCCGGGTCGCCGACACCGTCGCCGTGATGTACGCCAGCCGCGTCGTGGAGCACCGCGACACCGACGAACTCTTCACCGCGCCGACCCACCCGTACGCCTCGGCGCTGCTCGACGCCCTGCCGGACCGGGCCTTCCGGCCGGTGCCCGGCGACCCGCCGATGCTCACCGCGCTGCCCCCCGGTTGCGCGTTCGCGCCCCGCTGCCCGCACCGCACCGACACCTGCGCTGACCGACCAGAGCCGACACCGGTCGCCGGTGGCGGCACCGTGGCCTGCCACCACCCGATCCGCACCGGAGCCACCCCGTGACCAACACGCCACACCTGCTCGCCGACGAGGTGACCGTCGGGTACGGCCGCCAGGTCGTCCTCGACCGCGTCACGGTGCGGATCGACCGGGGCGAGACGGTCGGACTGCGCGGGCCGTCCGGTTGCGGAAAGTCGACACTGGTACGGGTCCTGGCCCTGCTGCACCAGCCCGATCAGGGCCGGGTCAGCATCGACGGCACCGCAGTCAACGCCGTTCGGTACGCCGTGCCGGTGGCCCTACGGACCCGCGTCGCCGCCCTCTTCCAGAGCCCGCGCGCCGCCGCCGATCCCCGGCTGAGCCTCACCGACCTGATCGCCGAACCGCTGCGCGCCACCCGGACACCCGAGGCGGCGGTCCGGGAACGGGTCACCGAACTCGCCGACCTGGTCGGCCTCACCGCGGATCTGCGCAGCCGACGTCCGCACGCGGTCTCCGACGGGCAACTGCAACGCGCCTGCCTGGCCCGGGCCCTCGTGCACCGTCCCGACTACCTGCTCTGCGACGAGGCCACCGCGATGCTCGACGCCTCCACGCAGGCGCACGTCGCCGCCGTCATCCGCGACTACCAGCTGACCCAGCAGGCCGGGGTTCTGGTCATCAGCCACGACCAGACCCTGCTGGAGCGCTGGAGCGACCGGATCGTCGACCTGGCCGGCACGGCACCCGCACGGACCTGACCTCCCGGCCGACGGGTTCCCGCTCAGTCGGCGACGTCCACGATGACCTTGCCGTTGGCGGTGCCGTCGGCAACCAGGCGGTGGGCGTCCATCACCGTGTCGAGCGTGAACCGGCGCGCGTCCAGTCGGGGACGCAGCGCACCGGCTTCGGCCAGCGCCGCGATCTCGCGCAGGATGGCACCGTGGTGTTCACGGCCCCGCCCGGTGAGCATCGGCAGCAGGGTGAACACGCCGGAGTAGGTGGCGCCACGGAACGACAGCGGGGCGAGCGAGTGCGCGCCCCAGCCCAACGCGCTGACGACGTGCCCGTGGTAGGTGCGGACCGCCGCGAACGAGGCGTCGAGGGTCGTGCCACCGACGTTGTCCACGATGATGTCGAACCCCTCACCGCCGGTGTGTCTCTCGACGTACTCGTCGACGGTGCTCGTGGTGTAGTCGATCGGCACGGCGCCCAGGCTCTCGATCACCGGCAGGTTCGCCGGCCGGCCCGTGGCGTACACCTCGGCGCCTCGTGCCCGGGCGAGTTGCACGCCCACGTACCCGACCCCGCCGGCGCCGCCGTGCACCAGCACCTTCTGCCCGGCGTGGACCCCGGCCCGGTCGACCAGACCTTCCCAGGAGGTGACTGCCGCCAACGGCAACGCGGCGGCCTCCCGCATCGAGAGGTTGTTCGGCTTGTGAGCCAGCAACCGGGCGTCCACGGCGGTGTACTCGGCCAGCGAGCCCGGCAGGTCACCGACTCCCCCGCACAGCCCGTACACCTCGTCTCCCGGGGCGAAGCCGGTCACCTCCGCGTCGACCGCCGCGACCACACCGGCGAGGTCCATGCCGAGCACCGCGGGTAGCTGGACACGCGCGTGTGCGGCCTTCCCCGCCTGGATCTTCGTGTCGAGCGGGTTGACCCCGCTGGCGACGACCCGCACCAGCACCTGACCGGGCCCGGGGGCGGGATCGCCGATCTCCTCGACCGTCAGCGGAACGTCGAACTCCCGCAGCACCGCAGCCCGCATAGCCCCCACACTCTCCGTGATCGAGACGTCAGGTGGACGCTAACCGACCGGATTGCCGACCGGGCGGCTTCTTCGGTGACCGCCGCTGGCACCCGCCGGAAACTTTCGCCCGACGCCGGCCGACCATCCCGGTACCACCGTTCCACCCGCCCCGCTTTTGCCGTCTGAGGAAAAAGATCGCCACCTCTTGTAAAAAGTCTCCGCGCAGTCAGGATATTCAGATGCGTCGTCACCCTCAGATCGCTGGGCGGGTGGTCTCGGGCCTCCTCGCGTTCCTCCTCGTCTCGGCTGTCGCCCTCCTCGCGTCCGCTCAGCCCGCCGCAGCTCACGGGACCCTCGCGATGTCCACGCCGGCGGGTGGCGCCACGGTGCGCGAGCCGTTGACGTCGGTGCAGCTGTTCTTCACCGAGAAGGCCGCGGCCAACGCGTTCTTCACGGTCACCGCGCCGGGTGGCATCCGGGTCGACAATGGCTGGTCGTACGGGGAGCCGAAGCCACTGGACAAACCGGTACGCGAGTACTTCCTGGTGAACGGCCAGTTCGAGCCACGCGAGTACACGACCGGCTTCCCGGCGACGGTGGCGGTCACACACCTGCCGGCCAAGGGCGAGTACTCGGTGAGCTACCTGTCGGTCGCCTCGGACGGCGACCCCGTACGCGGGACCTTGACCTTCCGCTACGCCGGGCCGGTGACGGCGGCGCCCAAGGGGTGGAGTCCGCCGTCGACCCAGCCGGATCCGGCGCTGTTGGCTACCGCCGAGCAACACGGGTCATCCGGGCAGGTCTCGGCAGTGCCGACGGTCGCGGCCGAGACCCCGATTCCGCCGTCCGCGGCAGCGGCTGCTCCGATCGAGTCGACTGACGAGAGCGGCCCCGGAGCGGTCGCGTGGGTCGGCCTGGCGGTGGTCGCGGTGGCGGTCGCGGCGGCCGGGTTCGTCGTCTGGCGTCGGCGGACGGCCTCCACTGGCAGACCTGCCGGCCGGGGCCGTACCGCGCCGGCGACATCCGGTCGACGCGGCGCCGGCACCCGTCCCGGAACCAGGACCCCCGGCACCAAGGGCGCCGGTAGCAGGACCGCCGCTGCCAAGACTGGCGGCGGCAGGGCGGTCGGTGGCAGAACCGACGCAGACCGGGCCGCCGCGACGACCGGCAACGGTACGCAGACCTCGGACACTCGACCGCCCGCCGACCCCGGAGCGTCGCCGGACCCGGACCTCGCCAGCGCGACGCCCCGGTCCCGGCTGAGCAACACCGGGCTGGCACTGTTCGTCGGTGCCCTGGTGCTGGCCCTGCTCGGCGGGTTCGGCTTGGCGCGCATCAGCGGCAACGAGGGCCTGGCCGCCAACACCGCCCGGCGGCCGGCGGGCGGTCCGCCCGCCTCCGGCACGGAGGTGTCCGCGACCGACGGACACCAACACCCGGCGGGCACCGGGCCGCACACGCACCGGGGCGACAGCGGAACAGGCGAGACGCTTGCCACCGGGACGACCGTCAGCGCCGCCGGCTTCACGCTGCAACCGCTGGAACGAACCCAACCCGCCGGGGTACGCGCCGACTACCGCTTCCGCATCGTCGGCACCGACCGGCAGCCGGCGACCCGCTTCGCGGTCGTGCACGACAAGCCGTTGCACCTGATCGTGGTGGGCCGGGACCTGACCGGCTACCAGCACCTGCACCCGACGATGGCACCCGACGGCACCTGGAGCGTCCCGCTGACGCTGGCCCGACCCGGCGGCTACCGCGTCTACGCCGATTTCTCCGTCACCAGTGCCAACGGCACGCCGCTGCCGCTCGTGCTGGGCGTCGACCACACAGTGCCGGGCGCGCACACCCCGGCCGTGCTGCCACCGGCGCAGACGCAGGCGGCTGCCGGTCCGTACGCGGTGTCGATGACCGGTACCCCGACGGTGGGGGTGACGGCGCCGATCCACTTCCAGGTCACCAGCGCCGCTACACCCGCCCAGTTGGAGCGGTACCTGGGCGCGTACGGGCACCTGGTCGTCGTGCGGGAGGGCGACCTCGGCTACGTGCACGTCCACCCCGAGCAGGAGCTGGTCGACGGGACCGTCAAGTTCTGGTTGACCGTGCCAAGTGCCGGCCGGTACCGGGCCTTCTTCGACTTCCAGGTCGCCGGCACGGTGCACACCGGGGAGTTCACGATCGACGTGCCCTGAGCCTGGAACTTTCTCCGTGCTGCTGCCGACCTACCAGCCAGCAGCAACCATCGGAGGAAGAACACATGCGCAGCACCAGCCCGCTCGGTCCACGCCGCCGCTCGGCCGCGATCCTCGCCGCCACGATCCTGACGGTGGGCACCGCCGGATGCGGCTCGTCCGACTCTCCGTCGACTGCGCAGCCGGGCCCGTCCGCGTCGGCGTCGGCCAACCCGGACGCTGGTGTGCTCGGCATTCGTGACCCGTGGGTGAAGGCCGCCGACAAGGGCATGACGGCGGCCTTCGGCACCCTGGTCAACGACGGCGACAGCGACGTCACGGTGACCGGTGCGACCACCGCCCTGTCCTCGATGGAACTGCACGAGATGGCCATGAAGGACGGCACTATGGTCATGCGGCAGAAGCGGGGTGGCATCGTGATCAAGGCCGGGAGCACCCACGCGTTGGAGCCCGGCGGCGACCACCTCATGCTGATGAACCTCAGCAGGCCCGTTCGGGCCGGCGACGAGTTGACCTTCACCTTGACGTTCGCCGACGGCAGGACCCAGCAGTTCCGCGCCGTGGCCAAGCCGTTCACCGGCGCGCAGGAGAGCTACGCCCCGGGGCACGGCCAGCCTCTGCCCGGCACGAGCGCCACGCCGACGATGAGCATGAGCCCGGCATCGTGACGCGGACGCCACGTGTGCGGCCGGTGAGCAGGCGTGGTCTGCTCACCGGCGGAGCCCTGGCCGCCGGAGGGGCCCTGGCCGGCGGTGCCGCCGTCGCCACGACTCGAACCGGCACCGGGCAACCGCAGGCCGCCCTCGACACCACGCCGGCGGCGAACGTCGGCAGCCTGGTCGAGCCGTTCCACGGCGCCCGGCAGGCCGGGGTGGCCACCGAACCGCAGGCGCACGCGTCGTTCGTGGCGCTCACGCTGCGGGCCGGCGTCGACCGGGCCGCGCTGGGCCGGATGTTGCGATTGCTCACCGACGACACCGCCCGACTCACCCAGGGCCGGCCCGCGCTGGCCGACACCGAGGCCGAACTGGGGCTGCTGCCCGCCCGGCTGACAGTGACCTTCGGCTTCGGGCCCGGCCTCTACCGGGCGGCCGGCGTCGACGACCGCCGGCCGGCATCGGTCACCGACCTGCCGTCGTTCCGCATCGACCGGCTCCAGCCGGCCTGGTCCGGCGGTGACCTGCTGCTCCAGATCTGCGCTGACGACGCGGTCTCCGTCGCCCACGCCCAGCGGGTCCTGATCAAGGACAGCCGACCGTTCGCCACGGTGCGGTGGGTCCAGCAGGGCTTCCGGCGCAGCCCCGGTGTCGAGCCGGGCGGCCACACCCAACGCAACCTGTTCGGTCAACTCGACGGCACCGCCAACCCGCGACCCGGCGCGCCCATGGACACCGCGCTCTGGGTGCCGGACGGCCCGGTGTGGCTGCGCGACAGCACCACCGTGGTGGTGCGGCGGATCAGCATGAACATGGAAACCTGGGACCTGCTCGGCCGGGCCGACCGCGAACTCGCCGTCGGGCGGCGGCTCGACACCGGTGCCCCGCTCACCGGCACCGCCGAGCATGACGAACCCGACTTCGCCGCCACCGATCCGGACGGGCTCACCGTCATCCCCGACTTCTCGCACCTGACCCGCGCCCACGTCACCGACGACCGCTTGAAGATCCTGCGCCGGCCGTACAACTACGACGGTGTGCCGACGGCCGAGGGTCACGCGGACAGCGGCCTGATCTTCACGTCGTACCAGGCTGACATCACCCGGCAGTTCCTGCCCATCCAGCGCCGGCTGGCCGACCGGGACCTGCTCAACGAGTGGACCACGCCGATCGGGTCCGCCGTCTTCGCCATCCCACCCGGATGCCCACCGGGCGGTTGGATCGGCGAGCAGGTGCTCGGATGACCGGGTCGCCGTCGCGCCCCACCGCCGTCCGGATCGGCGCGGCGGTGCTCGCCGTCGTCGTGGCGGTGCTCATCCCGGCCGGCCCGGCCTGGGCGCACAACTCCCTCCGGGCGGCCACACCCGCCCGGGACGCGACAGTGCCGAGCGCACCGACCGAGGTCACGCTGGAATTCATGCAGCGGCTCGACCCCACCTTCACCACGATCGTGCTCACCGACGCCGCCAAGCGGAAGCTTCCCACCGGCGAACCGGTGGTCACCGGGGCGACGAGCACGGTCCGGGTGACCGACACCCTGCCGAACGGGACCTACACGGTCGCCTACCGGGTCGTCTCCGTCGACGGGCACCCGGTTCAGGGGTCGTACCCGTTCACGGTGGCAGATCCCACCTCCAGCGCCGCGCCGGTTGCCAACCTCAGCGCGTCAGCGACCGCCCCGGCCGCCGCCGGCACGGAGTCCGACGACGGCCCGAGCGCCGGTGTGCTCGTGGCGGGGGCCGCGCTGGCCCTCGTCGTCCTGGTGACGGCCGTTGGGCTGCGGTGGCGACGGACGGTGCGGCGCTGATCAGACGGTGATCCGCTCCACAGTGGCGCGGACCGCAGCGACGCGCACCGCACGGCCCGGACCGACCGGCCCGACCTTGCACGTCTCCGGAACCAGCGGCGTCTCTCCCCCGACTACCGGTCAGGAGCCGACGCGACACTTCACCGGGCGACCAGACCAGCACGGGAAACACCTACCGGGTGACTCCCGACTCTTCCGATCGGATCACCATGTCTCTCACCGAACTGTCCGGCACGCCGCAGCCGGAACCCGCCATCACCGGCGAGAAACCGGCCCGAGCCGCCCGGCGCACGTCGCCGATCGGCGCGCTGCTGCTGCGGCTGCACTTCTACGCCGGCATCCTCGTCGCCCCGTTCCTGGTGGTCTCCGCACTGACCGGTCTGGCCTACACCACAGCACCGCAACTCGACACGATCCTCTACGGCGACCAGCTCACCGTCGCCGAGGTGGGTGAGCGTCAGCTGCCACTGGCCGAACAGATCGGGGCGGCCCGCAACGCGCACCCCGACGGCAGCATCACCACCGTGCAACCCGGCGACGGCGACCGGACCACGAAGGTGGTGTTCTCTCTGCCCGAGCTTGGCGAGAAGCAGCACACCGTCTACATCGACCCGTACACCGCCGAGTCCCAGGGCCAGCTCACCACCTGGTTCGGGTCCACGCCGGCCGTCACCTGGCTGGACGACCTGCACCGCCACCTGCACCTGGGCACGGTCGGCGAGCACTACTCCGAGCTGGCCGCGAGCTGGCTGTGGGTGATGGCGCTCGGCGGGGTCGTCCTCTGGTGGCGTCGACGCGGCGCCGCCCGAGCCGCAGCCCGGCATCTGCTCGTGCCGGACCTGTCCACGGGTAAGGGTGTTCGTCGTACCCGAGGGTGGCACGCCACCACCGGCATCTGGCTCACCGTCGGTCTCCTCTTCCTCTCGGTCACCGGTCTGACGTGGTCCCGCTACGCCGGTGCGAACTTCGCCGACGGCCTCGACGCGGTGAACGCCCGCACCCCGGAGATCTCCACCAGCCTCACGGCCGGCCCCACCGCCCCTGCCGAGACCGGCGGGGGCCACGAGCACGGTGCCGCCGGGGCTGGCGGGGTCGTCGAGTCGGCGGCGTTCGACCGGGTCCTGGGCGTCGCTCGCGACGCGGGCCTCTCCGGTCCCGTCGAGATCACCCTCGCGCCGGAGCCGGGTTCCGCCTGGACTGTCACCCAGGTCGACAACACCTGGCCGGTCAACAAGGACCGCATCGCCGTCGACCCGGCCACCGGCGCGGTGACCGCCCGCAGCGACTTCGCCGACTGGCCCCTGCTGGCCAAACTGAGCGGCCTCGGCATCCAGGCCCACATGGGGATCCTCTTCGGCCTGGTCAACCAGATCCTGCTCGCCGCGCTCGCCCTCGGGCTGCTCTGCGTCATCTTCTGGGGTTACCGCATGTGGTGGCAGCGTCGACCCACCCGCGCCGACCGACGCGCCCTCGCCGGCACCCCGCCGGCGCGCGGCGGTGTACGCGGTCTGCCGCTCTGGGCGTTGCTGATCGGCGTACCGGTGACCGTGGCGATCGGCTGGGCGCTCCCGCTGTTCGGGATCACAGTGCTCGCCTTCCTCGTCATCGACGTGGTGGTGGGGGCGGTGTCCCGACGCCGACGACCTGCCGCGACTCCTGTCTCCCCGGCACCCGCGAGGCGCTGATCCACCGGTCCGGCCGTCCGTGACGCGACGGACGGCCGGACGCGAAGACGCTCAGATCACCACCTGTTTGGTGTGCGGCAGACTGTCCACGATCGACGTCGACACGTTGATCGTGTCGGCGATGATCTCGTGGGGCGTGTTGGCCATCCACTGCATCACCGAGATGTCCTCGAACCGGGGATGGCGGAACATCTCCAGGAACACCAGCGGCTCGTCACCGGTGTTCTCGATGTAGTGGCCGTAGGCGAAGGGCACGTACCCCACGTCGCCGGCCTGGAAGTCGAACGTCCGGGCGGCGGCCTGCGCGGCGAACACGCCCATCCGTGCGGTGCCGGAGATGTAGTACTGCCACTCGTCGGTGGTGGGATGCCAGTGCAGTTCGCGCATCCCACCCGGCTCGACCTCCACCAGTGCCGCGGCGGTGGTCACGGAGGCGGCGAAGTTGGTCGAGTCGGTGATCCGGACGGTTCCGCCGCGGAAACGCTGCGGGGTCTGGGCGAGCATCCGGTGCTTGAAGCTTCGGGGGATGTCGCCGGTCGGGCTGACCACCCGGTCCTGTTGCAGTGGTGGTGGGACGTCGCCCTGGAAGATGTACTTCTCCCGCTCGGGCAGGTTCTCCATCTGTTCCGGCGTCCAGCCGAAGTTCTTGGCCAGCACGTGCCGAGGGGTGTGCGCGAAGAAGTCGCTGAGCAGGAACGTGTTGTTCTCCGAGAACGCGCCGTCGTCGAAGACCAGCAGGAACTGCGCGCCGTCCTGCAACGCCTGGATGTTGTGCGGCACACCCTGCGGAAAGAACCACAGGTCGCCCGCCTTCACGTCCTCGATGAAGTTGCGTCCCTCGTGGTCGACGGCGCTGATCCGGCAGCTTCCGCTGAGCATGTACGCCCACTCCGACTGCTGGTGCCAGTGGATCTCCCGGTACGCGCCCGGTTCGAGACCGAACTGGACGCCGGCCAACTGGGTGGCGATCGGGAGGTCGCGGCTGGTGACCTCCCGGGTCCAGCCGCCCTTCTCCACCCGGGTGTGCGCCTGCGAGAACGAGAACTTGAGGTTGGGCACCAACCGGCTGTCGGTGGTGGGCGGAACCACAAGGTCCGGGTTCTGCCGCTCAAGCGCGACGTTGCGGCCCGCGAAGGGCGGTGCGCCCTGGTCGCCGCGCCTCGGTTCGGGATCACTGTCAGCCATGATCGCTGTCTCCTCACTCGGGTCGGACCGGCTCGGGCGCGGAAACGGATCCGCCACGCAGCCGCAGCCGCGACGAGATCCCCAGCAGGGCACGCACTCCGGGCCGGCCGTGCTGGATCGCGATCGCGACCGGGATCGCCACCGCGATCGCCGTCAGCACCAGACGGGTCCACGCCGGAGCGTGACCACCCACCCCGGTGCCGGCATAGACGACGAACATCAGCAGCACGACCCGGAGCCGAGGCAGACCGGGAGGGTCGGTGAGTGGGGCCATGGTTTGATGATCGGCCCGGAACACCGACCGTCGCATCACGTGATCGCGCCATTACCGCACACCGGTTCCCGGACGGCACGGGCCATTCGACGCAATCCCGCCGGTTCGGCGATCCGGTCTCCCGTACGTGCCGGCGTGGCTAGGCTCGGTCGCAGGACGGCATTTCGACGCGCCGGGTAACAACCGGGGAGAACGCCATTGTCCGAATCATCCTTCAGCTCCGGAACGCTCTCGGCCGACGACATCACCACCGAGCAACGACGGCACCGGCTCTTCGAGGCCGCGGACCAGCTCCGGCTCGCCGGGCGTGGGACGGAGGCGCTCCACATCCTGGCGGCCGAGGTCGCGACGAGTCGCGGCGGCGAGCCGCACCGCACCCTGGTGCTCGGTCGGGTGGCGCGGACCGTCGCACTGGAACAGCCGACCATCGCCCTCACCGGCCTGCGGGAGGCACTGAACCTCCGGCTGGACGCCCGCAGCCGCGCCACAGTGCTCGCCCTGGTCGCCACGGTCGCGGCCCGCACGGGTCATCCGGACACCGACGCCCTGCTGCGCGACGCGGGCACCGCGCACGCCGCGTCGGGTGACCAGTCGTCCGCTCGCCATCTCGCCCTCGGCCGGGCCGCCCGCTCGCTCGCGCACGGTGACCTGCCGGGCGCCCAGGCCGTGCTGGCGGCCCTGGATCCGAACTCCTGGTCGGCCCGCGCCGACGCCCCGTCCATCCGGGCCGAACGGATCCTCGTCGAGCTCGGCCTGGGCCGGCACCCGGACGCCCGGGCCGCCGCCCGCCAGGCGCCGGATGACGGCGACGGGCCGCTCACCGGGCTGACCGCGCTGGACTGCCTGCGCATGGTGGCGGTGGGCGAGTTGCCCGAGGCGGCCGCGCTGGCCGTCACGACGCTCAGCTCCGGCTCGGCGGACCTCAGCAGAGAGGTGCGCGCCCTGCTGGTTGCGGTGATCGGTGAGGTCCGCTACCGCCGTGGCGAGCACGACGACGCCCGCGCCATCCTGCGCACCTGCCTCGCCGAGGACCGCTGGCCCGACCGGACGATGTGGAGCCCGGCGTTCTGCGTGGCAGCCCGCGACCCGGCCGTGAGCACGCCGGCGGGCCTGCTCACCAGGGTCGTCGCCGACCTGCACCGCTCGGTCCGGCCGCTGCTGCCGGTGCCGCACTTCGGTCCCCGGCTGGTACGCGCGGCGGTGGCCACCGGCGACACCCGAGCCGCCCGCCGGGTCACCGAACTGGTCGAGCTGGTGTCCACCCGTACGCCGGTGCCGCTGTGGCGCGCGCTGGCCGACCAGAGCCGGGGGTTGCGCGACGGCGACCCGGACGCGCTCCGGGCGGCGGTCGACCAACTGCGCACCACCGCCGCCCGGCCGGCGCTGGCCGACGCGCTGCTCGACCTGGCGAACAACCCTCGGCTGCGCCCCGGGGAGGCGCGCGACGCCGCGCACGAGGCTGCTGCCCTCTACGCCCGGATCGGCGCCCCCGGCGACCAGGCGATTGCCGACCGGCGCTGCGCCGACCTCAGCGGCACCCCGCGGCACCGGCCGTCGATCGACGAGCCGCCCGGTGGGGGCCTCGACGCGCTCACCCCCGCCGAGGAGCGGGTCGCCGAGATGCTCGCCGCCGGCGCCACGAAGAAGGAGGCGGCCAGGAGCCTCTTCGTCTCCTTCCACACCGTGGACACCCAGCTCCGGTCCATATATCACAAGCTGGGCATCAACAACCGGATGCAGCTGGTGCGGGCCTGGGAGAGGACCAGACGATAATCGGCTGGTGACAGCGCCAGCCGACCTGACCCCACTCGCCGAGGCCGTGGAGTGCGAATTCATGCACTCGTACGAGTCACAGGCACCCGCACCCACGTACACCGATCTCGGGATCGCCACCACCCGCATCGGCGGCGGTGTCGCCCTCGGCATGCGCAACGATCCGTCCGGCGGGTACTGGAGTAAGGCCCTGGGCTTCGGCACCACCGAGCCGTTCACCGTGCAGGTCCTGGATGACGTCCTCGACTTCTACCGGGAGCACGGCATCGGTCAGGCCGTCATCCAGCTCATTCCGTCGGTAGTGCCCGCCGGCTTCGAGGAGGTGGCCGCCGCGCGCGGGCTCACGCCGGGCAGCACCTGGATCAAGCTCGCCGCCCGGCCCGAGGACGTCACCGCCGGACGGACCCGCCTACGGGTCGGCCCGGTGCCCACCACCGAGGCGCGGCGCTGGGCCGATGTGCTGCTCACCGGGTTCGGCATGCCGACCGGTGGGCTCACCGACATGGTGGCCGCGACGGTCGGCCGGCCGGCGTGGCGACCCTGTGCGGCGTGGGACGGCGGTGAGCTGGTGGCGGGCGCCAACCTGTTCCTGCACGGCGAGGCCGCGGCGCTCAACGCCGCCGCGACGGCCTCCGGTCACCGCGGCCTCGGGGCGCAGTCGGCGCTGATCACCGCCCGCGCCCGGGCCGCCGTCGAGGCGGGATGCCGGTGGCTGTTCGCCGAGACCGGCAAGCCCGCTCCCGGTCAGCAGAACCCGTCGCTGAACAACCTGCGCCGGGCCGGGCTGGTGCCCCTCTACGAACGCCGCAACTGGGTGTGGCGAGCGGCGTCCTGAGCCCGCCCGGGGCCGTGGTGGGCAGCTGTGCGCCGGCCTCGGCCCCGAATCCGTCGTCGGTCAGGGCTCACTCGGGCGGTGTGGCCCCCGACTGTTCGCTGACCATGTACGCCGCGTACCAGTCGGGCCAGTTGTCGTCCCGCTCCCCGGTACGTTTCTCGTGCTCGTCGTGTGCGGCGGCCGCGCGCCGCATCGCGTCCGCCAGGTCGCTCACCGAGCCGAACGACGTCAGCCCGCCCTCGATGCGCCCGGGAAGCCTGGTCGTGATCTCCTGAATCAGCCAGGTGTTGCCGTCCGGGTCGCGCAGTGTGGCGCGCGAGAAGTAGCTGCGTCGCTGCGGGTCCGGCCCGTCGACCGGGCCGTCCGGGGTGACGTGGAAGACGTCGCCGACCTCGATGCCGGCGGCGACGAGGTCGGCGCGGGCCGCCTCGACGTCGGAAACGACCAAATACGCCACTGCCGAGCCGGGTGCCGCCGGGGTGAGCCCGGGGCCGAACTGCACGGAGCACGCGGAGCCGTGCGGCGTCAACTGCACGATGCCGGGCGGGGTCTGGTCGAGCCGCCACCCCAGCCGTTGGTAGAACGCCTTTGCCCGGTCCACGTCCGAGACCGGAATGACGAGCACCTCAAGCTTGATGTCGAGGCTCTCGATCCGCGCCGCCGTGCTCGCGTCGGCCTGGGCAACCTTCGGGCTCATCGCTGTCCCCTTCCTGATCAACACGCTACTGTCCGCGTTCCCGCCCAATGCGGGCTTTCCGGCATCAGCCCGGCGCCATCCGGGTGGCCCTGCGTACCCCCACCAGGGCGACCAGGGCGAGGAGGATGACGGCGACGGAGTACTCGTCGGCGGTCCGCGGCAGGCCGCCGGCGTAGACCACGAGGAAGCCGGCGATGACCGTGGGGAGACCGAAGCCGACGTAGCAGATGACGTAGAGCACGGACAGCACGCTGGCGCGTTGGTGCGCCTCCACCAGCGGCATGACGGTCTTGAGGCTGCCCTGGAAGCCGCTGCCGAAGCCGACTCCCCCGAGCGCGAGACCGACGAAGAAGCCCGGGACGGACTCCGCCATGATCGCTGCCAACGTGACGACCATGCCGAGGATGAGCGTGCTGATCCCGGTCAGGATCACCGTCCGGGCGGCGGCGTTGCGCTGGACCAGGACGGCGATCGACCCGAAGACGGCGAAGACGAAGAGGACCAGACCGCCGATCACGATCGACGTGTTCATCAGACTGCGGACGAGCGCCGGGCCGAGCGCGCCGAAGAACCCGGCGAGCGCCCAGACCGCGAAGAGCACCGGGACGACGGCCAGGACCGGCTGGCGTACCGCGTGGGGCAGCGTGATGTCCGGCCGGAGGCTGCGCCGGGCCCCGGCCAGCGGCGTGACAGTCTCCGGCATCAGCGCGACCCCGACGGCCTGGATCAGCAGGATCACGAGCAGGACGAGGTAGACCAGTCGCGTCGGCGCGGGCAGGAACTGGATGAGCAGCGCGGAGAGCAGCGCCCCGCTTCCGGTTCCGATGCCCGGGGCGAGCGAGTTCGCGAGGGTTCCCCGGGCCCGGTCGATGTCGAGCATGGCGGCGCCCACGGCCCCGGTGGCGGCACCGGCGGCCAGCCCCTGCACGAGGCGGGCGATCAGCAGGGCGGCGACGCCGTTGGCGAAGACGAAGACGACGAGCGCGAGGATCTGCACCGCGATCGCGACGGCCAGCACCGGCCGCCGGCCGAGGTGGTCGGAGAGCTTGCCGAAGACGAGCAGGG
The DNA here is from genome assembly GCF_054462275.1 of Micromonospora sp. SD19. Taxonomy (NCBI): domain Bacteria; kingdom Bacillati; phylum Actinomycetota; class Actinomycetes; order Micromonosporales; family Micromonosporaceae; genus Micromonospora; species Micromonospora sp. SD19. Next base: position 361,336 of record NZ_JBTLMN010000005.1, on the reverse strand, counting down.
ACGCCAGCACGGCGAGCGCGTAGACGGCGAACACCACTGTGGTCGTGACCGGCGAGAAGTGCCAGCGTTCCTGGTACACGCCGTAGAGCGGCGTCGGGGCCGCCGACGCGGCCAGGAACGACACCAGGATCGACGCGAGCAGCACCAGGGAGGCCGTCGGCGAGAGTCGGGCCCGCCCTGAGATCGACATGTCGGTGCTCCTCGGCTGCACGAAGACGGTCCGGCCTGGGCGTCGCGCCGGCCGCGCGGCCACGGCGGCGTACCCGGCCGGCACCGTCGTATGCCAGTTCGACCGGTTCGGCGCGGTCCGCCGCCGGGTGCGCCCGCCCCGAAAAGCGCCGGGGTACGACGTCGCGTGCCGCCGGTTCAGCCCTCGGGGTCCTGACCACCGGAGGGGAGGCTGGCCACGCCACGGCCCAGTGCGTCCCGGAAGTCGCGGTACCGGTCGGGGCCGAGCGTTTCGGCGAGGTTCTGCTCGATCACGTGCACGACGGCGTCGGAGGCCGCCATGAAGCTGAGGCCCCGGTCCGTCGGCACGATCAGCTTCGCGCGGCGGTCGGCCGGGTCGGGCGTACGCCGGACGTAGCCCAGTCGCTCCAACTCGTCGAGGATCGCGCCCATCGTCTGCTTGTTGCGCCCGGCCAGCCGGGCCAGCTCGCCGGGGCGGGTGCCCTCGGCGTCGAGGTAGGCCAGCACCGCGCCGTGGCGGGGCCGGACGTCGTCGAAGCCCTGCTCGGCCGAACGTCGGAAGATCTCCCGCTGGACGCGGGCGGAGAGCTGCACGGCCAGGATCCCGAGGTCAGGGTCCTGCTCCTTCAGTGTGCTGCGCTTCATACTTTGGTCCAATCATTGGACTGTACAAGTTTTGGACTATATCGTCGCTGGCGGCGACCGATGATCCGACCTCGGTCCGCCTGACCGAGAGGATGACCATGACCATTCTGATAACCGGGGCAAACGGCACCGTGTCGCGGGAGGTGCTGCGGGAGTTGGCCGGCAAGCAGCCGGTCCGCGCGCTCGTACGGGACGCGGCACGTACGCCAGGTCTCGACGGAGTCGACTACGTCGTCGGCGACCTGGACCGCCCCACCACGCTGACCTCGGCGTTCGAGGGCGTGACGACGCTGTGGCTGCTGATGCCGATGGGTCCGCTCGCGCCGAGCCAGAGCATGAACGCGGTGTGGGCGGCCCGGCAGGCCGGCGTGCGGCACATCGTCCGGCTCTCCGCGATCGGCGCCGCGCACGACGCGCCGACCCGCAACGGCCGACTGCACGCGCTCTCCGACGCGGAGCTGCAGGAGTCGGGCATCGGGTGGACGATCCTGCGGCCGAGCCACTTCATGCAGAACCTGCTCGCCGCCAAGGCCGGTGAGCACCTCTTCGGGCTCTTCGGTGACGCCCGGGTCGGCCTGATCGACGCCCGGGACATCGCCGCCGCGGGAGCGGCGATCCTCGCCGCACCCGAGCAGCACCAGGGCATGATCTACACGCCCACCGGCCCGGAGAGCATCACGCTGGACCAGGCGGCGGACGAGATGGCCCGTACGCTCGGCCAGCCGGTGCGCTACGTGCCGCAGAGCCCGGAACAGACGCGCGACGGCCTGCTCCAGGCCGGCCTCGACCACTGGTCGGCCGAGGTCCTCGCCGAGTACCGGGTCGCCTACGGTTCGGGGTGGGGTGACTTCACCAACGACCATGTCGAGCGGATCGTCGGGCGGCAGCCACGGACCTTCGCCGAGTTCGTCAGCGATCACCGCGAGCAGTTCGCGAGCCTCTGACCCGTCGGCAGCTCGACACGGGTGCCCTCCGGCGCGATCGCACCGGAGGGCACCGGGCTCGGGCGCACCGGACGGTGGTGCGCGGGTCAGTGCTCCGGCCGGCCCCCGTCGTCCGGCACCGTCGTCGAGTCCCGCTCGGTCGTTCGGAAGCGCTGCTGGTAGGCGCGGGGCGACACCCCCACCCGGGCGAGGAACATCCGGCGCAACGTCTCCGGGCTGCCGATGCCGACCTGTCGGGCGCAGGCGGTGACCGACTTCCCCGCGTGCAGCAACCGGATGGCCGCGTCGACCCGCACGCCCTCCACGTACTTGCTGGGGGTGCTGCCCAGCTCCTGCCGGAACATCCGGGAGAGGTGACGGGGGCTCACGTGCGCCCGGGCGGCGAGGGCCGGCACCGAATGGTCGTCGGCCGGGTCGGCTGCCACCGCGTCGATCACCTGCCGCAGCACCGGAGTGCGGGGTCGGGGCAGGGCGAGCGACGGCGAGAACTGCGACTGGCCGCCCGGCCGTTGCAGGAAGACGACGAGCGACTGGGCCACCGACCGGGCGATCTCCGCACCATGGTCACGCTCCACCAGGGCGAGCGCGAGGTCGATGCCGGCGGACACGCCGGCGGAGGTGAAGATCGTCCCGTCCCGTACGAAGATCGCGTCGCTCTCGACGTGGACCTGCGGGAAGGCGGCGGACAGCAACCGGGCGTGCTGCCAGTGCGTCGTCGCCCGCCGACCGTCCAGCAGGCCGGCGGCGGCCAGGACGAACGCGCCGGTGCAGACCGCGGCGGTGCGCCCGGCGGTGCGGGACAGCGTGGCGGCGGCGGCGGTGAGGTCGGCACTGATCGGGCGCACCGCCAACGCGTCGCCGCCGACCACGAGGGCGGTTCCGACGTCGGTCGCCGCGTCGACCGCGCCGTCGACCTGAACGAGTAGGCCCGTCGAGGCACGGACGGCGGCGCCGTCACCGGAGCGCACCTCCAGCTCGTAGCGCGCGCCGAACTTGGCGGCCTCGGCGAAGACCTCGAACGGTCCGGCGAGGTCCAGCATCGTCATTCCGTCGAAGACCAGGGCGGTGACCCGGTGCACCCCTGCCGTCGCGCTGCCCACCCGCCGACCCCCTCCGGTGATGTCCTGATCTGAGGGAAGCATGGCAGACAGGACAGGGCGGCTGACCGGTCCAGCGGGTGACGCTTGACGCACCGGAGCCCGGCCGGGCTCCCGACCGACAGGACAGTGATGAGCCACACAACGATCGCCGGCGTCCGGATCCCCGACTCGCGGCTCGCCACCGACGCCACCGAACTCGTCCGCGAGGCCACCGACGACCTGCTGTTCCATCACTCGCGGCGGGTCTTCCTCTTCGGCACGCTGCAGGGTCGGCGGCTCGGCCTGACGGCCGACCCCGAACTGCTCTACGTGGGAGCGATGTTCCACGACCTGGGACTGACCGAACGCTACCGCCGCGACGATCAGCGCTTCGAACTCGACGGCGCCGACGAGGCACGCCGCTTCCTGCTGTCGAACGGCATCGGCGAACACGAGGCCCGGCTCGTCTGGGAGGGGATCGCCCTGCACACCACGCCCGAGGTTCCGTACCGGCTGGAGCCCGAGGTCGCCCTGGTCACCGCGGGCGTCGAGACCGACGTGCTCGGAATCGGCTACCACGAGTTGACCCCGGCCGACATCGCGGCGGTCACCGCCGCACACCCGCGGCCGAACTTCAAGCGGGCCATCGTCGACGCCTTCGCCGCTGGTTTCCGGCACCGGCCGGACACCACCTTCGGGACCGTCAACGGCGACGTGCTGGAGCACCGGGTGCCGGGCTACCGCCACATCGACTTCGTCCGGGTCATCGAGGACTCCGCCTGGCCCGAATGACCCCTACAGCTCGGGGTGGCCGAAGAGTCCGGGTAGCCCGCCGGTGTGCACGAAGACGAGCCGGTCGCCGCGCGGGAAGCTGCCGGCCAGCAGCGCCGCCATCGCCCGACCGGTGTACGTCGGGTCCAGGAAGATCCCCTCCGTACCGGCGGTGATCTCCAGCGCCGCCCGCACGGCGTCGGTCAACGTGCGGTACCCGGCACCCACCTGCGAGCCGTCGATCCGCAGCGCGTTTGGCTCGACCTCGCCGACGAGCAGCCCGGCGACTGTCGCCCGGGGGTCCGGCACGGCACCGACGTCAACGCCGATCACCCGCTGCGCGCCCAACTCCCGCACCAGGCCGGCCATCGACCCGCCGGAGCCGAGCGCCACCACGACCTCGGCCCCGTCGATGGCCGGCAGTTGGGTACGCAGCTCCCGAGCACAGTCCACGTATGCCTGGACCGACTCCGTGGAGGTGCCGCCGAACGGGATGACGTACGCCGAGCGTCGCTCCGCCTCGACCGCCACCACCTCGGCGAGCGGCCGGTCCCCGGCCCAGACGATCTGCGCCCCGGCGAGCGCGTCGAGCAGCAGATTTCCTCGTGGGGTCGGCGGGGGCGGGCCGGCGAGCACCAGCACGCAGGAGAGGCCGAGCCGCGCGGCCGCGGCCGCGGTGAGCCGGGCGTGGTTGCTCTGCGGCGCACCCGAGGTGATCACCGTGCCGGCGCCGACGGCGATCGCCTGCGCGCAGGTGTACTGGAGCTTACGGATCTTGTTGCCGCCGCCACCGAGGCCGGTGAGATCGTCACGTTTGAACCAGAGCTCGGCCAGCCCCAGCCGGGCGGCGAGCCGGGGCGCGGCCTCCACCGGCGTGGGCCACGTGCCGAGAGGAACGGGTGGGATCATCCGTGCAGCTAAGCACCCCACGGCCCGACTCGCAGCTTCCTGGCTGCGCGCGGCTCCTGCGTGGCGCGGCTAGGCCCGACGTGCCGCCACCCGATCCAGCGGACCGACGTCCGCGTGGCGACCGGGGCGCAGCGCCGCGTGTCGTTGCCCGGGGCCTGCCCCGTCGCGAGCGGCGAGCGCGTCGGCCACCACACCGGTGGCGAACGCGTAGATGGACTTGTGCACGATGTCGATGGCGAGTTCGGGCCGGGGCCAGGTCAGCGGCGGCGCCCCGACGCCGGTGGCGTTCTCCAGGATCTGGTCGTTGCTCAGGCGCAGCGCGGTGAACATCGTTGAGGCCCAGACGCCGCGCAGCCCCGCCTGCGCCATGACGCTGCGCAGCACCCCGACCAGTACGCCCTGTCCGTAGTGCATGGTCAGGTTCTGCCAGCGGGGCTGGCGCCCTTCCGGCAGGCCGGTGAGCCTGGCCAGCACCTGGGCCGGCACGTAGGAGTCGGGGCGGCCGGTCACCCGCTGTTCGAGCTTCTCCGCGGCCGTCATCACCAGCGCTCCGGCCAGGCCCGCCACCAGTCCCTGCCACACCGCTCGCTTCAGCATGAGTCAGCCCTACCCGCCGGGCCGACGTCCACACCCGCGAGTCGTCGGCGGACGTCTCGGCCGGAGGCCAGTTGGTTTACCACCGTTCGGGGCGGGTACGGTGGCGGTTGGGTCAAGACATGCGCCCTCCAGTGGTCAGTCCTGTTCGTGCACGCGCACGGCAGGTCGGCCACCCTCGTCGAGGGCGGAGAAGGCATGTGATCGACCAAACCCCCCTTTCCCGACCGGTGTCACCTGACGTCCTGAATGATCAGGGCACCGTCCTGGTCGAGCCGATCCTGTCGCTGACGATGAGCCACGACGGCCCGGTCAGTGTGATCAGCGTCGTCGGCGAGATGGACATGAGCAACGCCCACCTCCTCATCGAGTTGGTGGAGCAGCTGTGCCGCGCCCCCACACCACGGATCGCCCTGAACCTGTCGGCAGTTCGCTTCCTCGGGGCCCACGGCATCAGCGCGCTGCTCCGGTCCGGTCAACTGGCCGCCCAGGCCGGGGGACGGCTGACGCTGCGCGATCCCTCGCCGTTCGTTCTCCGTGTCCTCGGCGTGACCCGATTGCTGCGGCATCTCGAACGTGATGACACGTCGACCCCGACCGGTGCTCGCATCAGTGGCGTCGTCGCGCCGCCGCCCCGCCGTGCCGCACCGCCGCATCTGCCCCTCAGCCCGTCCGTCGCCGACCAGCCCTAGACGCGCGGCGACAGTTCCCCCGATCAAGGAGACGCATGTTCAATCCACTGGACCACAAGGGAATTCCACTCGAGAGCCAACTCCGCAACTGGCGTGAGCTGAACGTCGAGCCGATCGATCCGGAGGCGGTCGACCCGTACACCCGGTGCCGGATCATCACCATGAACGGCATCGAGGTGGAGGCGATCAACTTCCAGCACCAGTTCGCCCGCAACTGTCCGGACCAGGAGGTCCGTCGGCAACTTGCCTATGTCCGGTACGTGGAGAGCCAGCAGCAGCGGGTGGTGAACTGGCTGCTGCCCGGTGTCGCCAGCGTGCTGGAGACGACGCTCGGCTACGAGCAGGTCGCCGTCGACCTCACCGCCTGGGTGGCCCGCCACGAGCCCGATCCCTACCTGAAGCAGGCGTACGAGTTCGGTGTGCTGGAGGACTTCGACCATCTGTACCGCTACGCCAATCTCTACGAGATGGTCGAGCGTCGTAAGGCGGAGAAGATCGTCGACGGGCTCACCGAGGTCATGCCGGGCCGGCCGACGGTGTTGGAGCACCGGCACCCGTTCGACGAGATCCGCACCCCCTACGACCGCAACTCGGTCGACCCGCGCTCGAAGCTGCACGCGCTGACGATCCTCTCGGCCGAGCAGCAGGTGATGTTCTACTACATGAACGTCGGCCCGCAGTACATGGAGCCGATCGCGCGCCAGCTCTACCAGGAGATCAGCCTGATCGAGCAGGAGCACGTCACCCACTACGAGTCGCTGTTGGACCCGGGCGAGAACTGGTGGGAGCGGCTGCTCACCCACGAGTACAACGAGTGCTGGCTGTACTACTCCTTCCTGCAGCAGGAGAGTGACCCACGGATCAAGGCGATCTGGGAGCTGCACCTGCAGATGGAGCTGGCCCACCTGCAGCAGGCCGCCGACCTGCTGCGTCGCCACGACGGGCGGGAGCCCGAGGAGATCGTCGGCAGCGCCGGCCTCCCCGAACCGCTGACCTTCGAGCCCAACAAGGACTACCTGCGTCACCTGCTGGCCACCCAGATGGACCTGACGAAGCTCGGCGAAGGCTACGTCCGCGAGGCCCACGAGCGTTTCGAGTGGATGCAGCAGCAACTGCACGACGGCCAGCAGCCGCCGAGCGAGCAGGTCATCGACCTGCACCGGGAACGCTTCGGCGACGAGTACCGCATCGAGACCGAGGGTTCACACCCGGTCGAGGCCCTGCGCGCCAAGGGAGGAAGCCATGCCTAGCGCCGGCACCCCGGCCACGCCAGGGCCCGAGGAGGACGTGGTCGACCTGCTGCTCGCCCAGCACGCCCAGATCGAACAGCTCTTCCTGCTGGTCATCGGCGGCACCGGCGACACCCGGCGGGACGCCTTCGACGATCTGGTCAAGCTCCTCGCCGCGCATGAGACCGCCGAGGAGGAGGTCGTCCACCCGCTCGCCCGGACACTGCCCGGTGGGGGTGGTGACGCGATGGTCGACGACCGGCTCGACGAGGAACGGCAGGCGAAGGAGACCCTGCAAGCCCTGATCGAGGGTGGCGTGGACGCGGACGGGTTCGACACCGGCATCGTCCTGCTGCGCGAGGCGGTGCTGGTGCACGCCCGGCACGAGGAGCGCTACGAGTTCCCCCAGCTTCGCCAGCACGTACCGGTCGACCGGCTCCGCAGCCTCGCCACGGCCGTTCGGGCGGCGGAGGCGTCCGCGCCGACCCGGCCACATCCCAGCGCCCAGTCCGCGAAGGGCAACCTGGCCGCCGGCCCGGTGCTGGCGGTCATCGACCGGGTACGCGACGCGGTGCGCAAGCCTTCGGAGAGCTGACCGGGATGACAGGGCCGCCCACCCCGTGTGGGCGGCCCTGCCCGCCGGCAACCGCCGATACTCACCCGCGGGTGTTACCCACCGTCTGGGCGACCAGCGCCTCCGCGACCTCGCGCACCTTCCGGTTGGTGTCCTGGGAGATCTTGGACAGCAGCGCGAACGCCTCCTCCGCCGAGCACCGCCGTCCCCCCATGATGATCCCTTTGGCCTGCTCGATCACCGCCCGATTCCGCATCGCCTCCTGCATCTGCGCCGCCAACGTGGCGGCGTTCTCGTACAGGTGGGCGTTGGCCAGCGCCACCGCCGCGTACGCGGCGAAGCCCTCCGCGCTGACGATCGAGGATGGGTCGAACGCGTCCACCGAATCGCTGTAGACGTTGAGCGCACCGACGACCGACCCCTGGATCGGAAGCCCGATCGAGAGGGAGCTCTGCACGCCGGCGGCGCGAGCCCTCTCCGCCCAGGCCGGCCAGCGCTCCTCGGCGGCCATGTCCGGCACCGAGATGGTGTCACCGCTGGCGGAGGCGTCCAGGCACGGGCCCCGGTGCTGCTCGTACTGCCACTCGTCCAACTGACGGGCCAACTCGCCGGTGAACGCCCCGGTCCAACCGACCCGACCCCGTACCAGGGTGACCGTCACCTCCCTCGTCCCGGGAATGCTCCCTTTGGCGAGCTCGGCGATCCGAAGCAGCACGTCATCGAGGCTGACCTCGTCGAGTCTGACCCGGCCCAGTTCGGCCAACGCGTCGGCGGGGTCCATCGTCGGCTGCGTCATCGCAGTGCCCTCCTCGGTCGGCATCCGTCGGAACGGGGGTTCCGGCATGGCCGGCACCTCGTCAGATGCCCAACGCAGCTCCGCTCCGGGCGGTCCTCAGCAATCTTGGTGCTACCCGTTGAATCACCCGCTCACACCCCGGTCAGTCCCGGGCGGCCCACGGCTGCGCCGGTCAGCTCAGGGGGCCGGAGCAGCCCATCCCTGAGCCTCGACGGCGGTCGGTAAACGGCCCGTCACACAGTGCCGGTGAACTGGCTGACGTGGTAGGCGGTGCTGCGGCCGTCCGGGGTGCGGGTCCATTTCGAGACCATCAGATGCAGGTCGTTGGCGTTCCGGCTCGACCAGGGATGGATGAACCCACCGTAGAGCGCGGGCTCCTGCCAGCTCGTCACCTGAATCTTCTCCGTCGACCAGGCCCGGTCGGGTCCGGCGGCGGTGCGGGTGACCAGGCACCCGTTCTGGCAGTTCAGGTACGACATCACCCAGGTCCCGTCAGCCAGCCGGCGCACCGACGGTTCGCCGAAGCGGCCGGTGAGGATGGGTGTGCAGGGTCTCCCCCAGCCCCAGTTGGTGCCGTTCCAGCCCCAGCCCTCGTACGACTCGGGGTAGAACAGCCGGTCCCACCGGACGCGTCGCAGCATCATCGGGCCGTCCTGCCGCCCGGACCGGACCGAGAAGACGTAGACGTACTCGCCGTCGCGTTGCATGGTCCACATCTGGTACGGGTCCTTGTTGTCCGGGCTGTTCCACCATTTCAGCGGCGTACGGATGAAGTCGTTGCCGTTGTCGGAGTAGGCCAGCCCCGCGTAGCGCGACTTCCAGTGCGGCCCGGCCGGGCCGGCGGAGTTCCAGTTCTCGATGCTCAGGTAGGAGATGAGCTGCCGACCGGTCTCCGGAAAGCTGATGCCGTCGTTGGGGATGACGGTCACCTCGGGAAGACCGTCGATGCCGATGCCGTGGTGGCCGTTGTGCATCAGCTCCGGTGCCCGTCCGTTGCCGGCGACGCGTGCGGCGCTGTCGAAGACGATTCCGCCCGGCGCGCCGGGGTGGACGGCGGAGCGCAACATGACCGGCGAACGCCAGTCGTTCGGCAGGGGCGGGCCCTCGGGCCACGGCGTGTCGAAGGTGTCGCCGAAGAGGTAGCCGATCGACCCGTTCTCCAACACGTACGGGATGCCCAGATCGGTGCCGGCCACCCGCCAGCGGCTGTTGGTGTCCAGGTCCGCGCCGGTCAGCCGCTTCTTCCAGACCGCCGCCTGGGCCGGAGCGGCGGTGGCCAGGATCGCGCCGACGGAACCGACCGCGCTGGCGGCCCCGATCGCGGCGGCGTGGCCGAGCACCGAGCGACGACGTACCCCCATGGCTGCCCCTTCCTGTCGCACTCGTTACGGCCGTGCCGTGTGGATGGACAGTGGTTGCGGGCGAGTAAACCCGCCGACAATCGCCACTGTCAATACCTGCCCGCCCTGAACGATGCATTGAAGGAATTCTTCATAGAAGATTGACAGTCATCATCGCCCTGAAGAAACTCTCAGCATTCGGTTCCCGGTCAGTGGCGGTCTGGTGACGCCACCAGCTGACCATCCCCGACCCGACGAGGAGCAGCGTGAGACGTACTCTCCTGGCCCTGCTGACGGCCCTCGGCGTCGCTGGCACGACGGTCCCGGCCACGCTGGCGCACGCGGACCCGGTCGGCACCCTGGCCTGCCCCTCCATCCCCGCCAACCGCGACCCGGCGGTGACAGTGGTCGTCTATCGGGTCGCCCGGGCCCACAACGCCAACGACAAGGTGATGCTGTCCGCGTTCGAGGCGGGCTGGGTCGAGTCGCACATGAACAACCTGCCGTGTGGCGACAAGTCGTCGCTCGGGGTGTTCCAGCAACGCTGGGACTACGGGTGGGGCACGCCGGAGCAGATCATGGACCCGGTCTACGCCAGCACCCAGTACGTCACCCGGGCCATCGTCTGCGACCGGGACAACCCCGGTTACAGTGCCGGCCAGGTCGCCCAGTGCGTCCAACGCTCCGGTTTCCCCGACCGGTACGACCAGGCGGCCACCACCGCCCGCGCCCAGCTCAACGAGGCGGCCCGCACCCACGCCGTCGCCGGCGGATCCGCCACCGACGTCACCGGCGACGGCCGGGACGACATCGTCGCCTTCACCCAGAACGCTCTCGCCGACGTCTACGTGGGCACGTCCACCGGCAGTTCCTACACCGGCACCTCGGCGAAGTGGAACGACTTCTTCTCCCTCGGTGGCGAGACCGCCACCACCGGCGACGTCAACGGCGACGGCAGGGACGACATCATCACCTTCGCCCACAGCAACACCGGCGACGTCTACGTCGCGCTCTCCACCGGCACGTCGTTCGGCGCCGGACTGAAGTGGCACGACTGGTTCGCGCCCGGCGCGGAGATCGGCGCGGTCGGCGACGTCAACGGCGACGGACGCGACGACATCGTGGCGTTCACCCACAACCCCGCCGGCGACGTGTACGTCGCGCTCTCCACCGGGACCGGCTTCGGCGCCGGCCTCAAGTGGCACGAGTTCTTCAGCCCGTTCGGCGAGTTCCCCGCGCTCGGTGACGTCAACGGCGACGGCAGGGACGACATCATCACCTTCACCCAGGGCCCGGCCACCGCCAGCGATGTCATCGTCGCGCTGTCGAACGGCAGCTCCTTCGGCGTGGCGCAGAAGTGGCACGACCTGTTCGCCGTCGGCGCCGAACAACCCCGCGTCGGCGACATCAACGGCGACGGCAGGGACGACATCGTCACCTTCACCTGCGATCCCAACGCCGACGTGTACGCCGCGACCTCCACCGGCACCGGCTTCTCCGGGACCACAGTGAAGTGGCACGACTTTTTCTGCCTGGCCGGCGAGTTCCCGTACCTGGCTGACGCCAACGGGGATGGCCGCGACGACCTCGTCGTCTTCACCAAGGGCGGCACCAACGACGTCCACGTCGCGCTCTCCACCGGCACCGGCTTCCTCGGCGCCACCAAATGGCACGACTTCTTCGGCCTCAACGGCGAGACGACGCTGTGATCAACGGAGTGGAGACCTCATGCGACTGACCAGGCGCACGTGCGCCCTCCTCCTGACGGCGGCACTGGCCGGTCAGGTCGCGGCCGCGCCGGCCGACGCGGCCGGACCCGCGGCCCCTGGCTCGCTCACCGCTGACTTCGCCCGGGCCGCCGCCGAGTTCGACGTGCCCCGGGACCTACTGGTCGCTGTCGCCTACGGGGAGTCCCGCCTGGACGCGCACGGCGGTCTGCCCAGCCAGGCCAACGGGTACGGGGTCATGCACCTGGTCAGCAACCCCACCCAGCACAGCCTGGAGCGGGCGGCCACGCTGACTGGCGAACCGGTCGACCGCCTGCGCTCGGTCACCTCCGCCAACGTCCGCGGCGGTGCGGCGGTGCTCCGCGACCTGGCCGACGCCGAGGGGATGACCAGCGCCGCACGCGACCGGATCTCCGCCTGGTACCCGGTGGTGGCGCGGTACAGCGCCGCCGTCGACGCGTCGACCGCCCGGCTCTACGCCGACCATGTCTACGACCTGCTGCGTACCGGTATCGCCGCCGGCCCGGTACCTGTCGCGGCGCACCCACTGCGACCCGACCTCGGCCGATACGCGGGCGTCGCCCCCGCGGGCACCGCCGGGGCGAACGTCGCGGCGGCGCTCCCGGAGTACGCGCCCGCCCGCTGGGTGCCCGCCTACGCCGGCAACTACCAGGTCGGTCGGTCGGCACGAATCACCACTGTGGTGGTGCACGTGACGCAGGGGTCCTACGCCGGCACGGTGAGCTGGTTCCAGAACCCGTCGGCGGGGGTGAGCGCGCACTACGTGGTGAAATCGAGCAACGGCGAGATCACCCAGATGGTGCGCGAGGGCGACACCGCGTACCACGCACGCTCGGCCAATCCGTACGCGGTGGGCATCGAGCACGAGGGGTTCGTGGACAACCCGGCCTGGTTCACCGACGCCATGTACCGGTCGTCCGCCGCGCTGACCCGCTACCTCTGTGACAGGTACGGGCTGCCGAAGACCCGCGCGGCGATCAGGGGCCACAACGAGATGCCCGGCAACGATCACACCGACACCGGTCCGAACTGGAACTGGAACTACTACATCTCCCTGGTCAACGCCGGCGGCTCGGGCGGCCGGTACCTGGCGGGGTCACCGACGGACTTCACCGGCGACGGCCGTGACGACATCGTCGCGTTCACCCGTGGCTCGCTCAACGACGTGTACGTGTCGGTGTCCACCGGCTCCTCGTTCGCCGGGACGTCGGTGAAGTGGAACGACTTCTTCGGGCTCAACGACGAGACGCTGCTGTCGGGCGATTTCAACGGCGACGGCCGCGACGACATCGTGGCGTTCACCCACGGCTCGCTCGCCGACGTGTACGTGGCGCTGTCGACCGGGTCGTCGTTCGCCGGCGCCACGAAGTGGCATGACTGGTTCGCGCCGAACTCCGAGGTCGCCGCGGTAGGGGACGTCAACGGCGACGGACGCGACGACATCGTCGCCTTCACCCATGACGCCGCCGGGGACGTGTACGTCGCACTGTCCACCGGTTCGTCGTTCGTCGGGACAGCGCTCAAGTGGCACGAGTACTTCTCGATCGCCGGTGAGTACCCGGCCCTCGGTGACGTCAACGGCGACGGCCGCGACGACATCATCACCTTCACCCAGGGCCCGGTATCGGCATCGGACGTCATCGTCGCCCTGTCCACGGGAGCCTCGTTCGGGGCGGCACAGACCTGGCACGATTTGTTCGCCGTCGGGACGGAACAACCCCGCGTCGGGGACATCAACGGCGACGGTCGCGACGACATCGTCACGTTCACCTGCAACGCCGATGCCGACGTCTACGCCGCCGTCTCCACCGGCACCTCGTTCGTCGGCACCACGGTCAAGTGGAACGACCTCTTCTGCCTGCCCGGGGAGTTCCCCTACCTGGGTGACTACAACGGCGACGGCAAGGACGACATCGTCGCCTTCACCAAGGGCAGCTTCAACGACGTCCACGTCGGCCTGTCCACCGGCACCAGCTTTCTCGGCGCCACCAGATGGCACGACTTCTTCGGCCTGCCCAACGAGACCACCCTCTGACCCCAGGGAGACCGCACATGTTCGACGTTCCCCCGTCCGCGTCGATCAGCCAGCGCCGGCTGATCGGTGGTCACCTCCAGGACAAGAACCCCCACCGCGCCCGCTTCCACGTCGCTACCGGTCGACGCGTCTCATGCTGCGATACACCACGGTGATGATCAGGAAGAGCGTGCCGACGAGCACGAGGGTGATCACGGCGTTGACCGCCACGGGCAGGTCCTGAACGAGGTACTGCTTGACGTAGTTGCTGCCAAGGATGACGAGGACATAGATCCACCAGGGCGCCCACTTGCCGTTCTGCTGCTCTTCCCCACTCACGGATGACCTCTTTCGACCTTGGTGCCAGGACCCCCGCCGACCGCGCGACGACGCTGCATTCACTCTGGCCCCGAATGTCGGCCGTGCCATCGACACGGGGAACGAGAACGGCCTCATCAGTTGGTGCTACGACCCAAACCGGACGCCGTAGTGGCGCGAGGTGCCGGTGGGCACTTCTTCCGCCACGACCTGTTCGTCCAGGACCTCAACGGAATGCTCCGACGCCTACGCCGCGCGGGGTGACCCCCGGTAGCGTTGACGGTCATGGTCACCAGCGTCGACGTACGCCGGGCACTCGCCAGCCTCGCCGACCCACGTCGAGCCGAGGCGTCGAGCCGGTTCCTGCAGATGGCCGCCGGTGGGTACGGCGAGGGTGACCGGGCCATCGGGGTCTCCGTGCCGGAGCAGCGCAAGGTCGCCGCGCGCTACTGGCGCGACCTCGCGCTGGCCGAGACGACACGGCTGCTCAGCGGTGACGTGCACGAGGAGCGGCTGACCGCGCTCTTCATCCTGGTCCGCAAGTTCAGCACTGGCGACGAGCGGGAACGCGGCCAGATCTTCGACACCGTTCTGGCCAACACCCGCCACATCAACAACTGGGATCTGGTGGACTCGTCAGCGCCGTACATCGTCGGGCCCTGGTTGATCGACAGGGACCGGAGCGTTCTGGACCGGTTGGCCGGGTCGAGCCTGGTGTGGGACCGCCGCATCGCCATCATGGCGACGTTCGCCTTCATCAAGGTCGGTGACTTCGAGTGGACCTTCCGACTCGGGGACCGGCTCCTGCACGACCCGCACGACCTCGTCCGCAAGGCGGTGGGCTGGATGCTGCGCGAGGTGGGCAACCGGGACAGAGCGGCGGAGGAGGAGTTCCTCGCCCGCCGCTACCAGGTGATGCCACGGGTCATGCTGCGGTACGCGATCGAGAAGTTCGAACCGCGGCGTCGTCGCGAGTACCTGTCCGGCGCCGTCTAGACAGCGTCAGCGCTTGCGGCCCACCCCGCCGAAGGCGTCGATGTCGACAGGCGTGTCGACCGCGTCGTCGGGTCGCCACTGCGGGCACGGCACGACGCCGGGCTCGACCAGCTCCAGCCCGTCGAAGAAGCCGGCGATCTGGTCCGGCGAGCGCAGCGTGTACGGAGTCGCCCCGCTGTCGTTGTAGTCGTCCTGCGCCTGCTGCATCTCGGCGCTGATCAGCCTCGTGCCGTCGTTGAGTGAGAGGTAGCTGCCGCTCGGCAGCGCCGCCACCAGCTGCCGGGTGATCGACCGGGCCGTCTCGTAGTCGGGCACGTGGCCCATCACCCCACTGAGGATGAGGCCGATCGGCTGTGCGAAGTCGAGCGTCTTGCCGGCCTCGGCGATCACCGCGGCCGGGTCGTGCAGGTCGCCGTCGATGTAGGCGGTCCGGCCCTCGGCGGTGCCCACCAGGAGAGCACGGGCGTGCACCAGCACCAGCGGGTCGCTGTCGACGTAGACGATCCGCGCGTCCGGTGCGATCCGTTGGGCCACCTCGTGGGTGTTGTTGGCGGTCGGCAGGCCGGTGCCGACGTCAAGGAACTGGCGGATGCCCGCATCGGCGGCGAGGAACATGATCGAGCGGACCAGGAACTGGCGGGAGGCCCGGGCCACGTCGACGACGCCGGGGAAGACCTGCCGGTACTGGTCCCCGGCCTCGCGGTCGACAGCGAAATTGTCCTTGCCACCGAGCCAGTAGTTCCAGATCCGCGCCGAATGCGGCACCGACGTGTCGATCTTCTGCGGACTGCCAGCCGCACCGGCTTCGGGCCGGCCGCTCGTCGACGATTCCATGGTCACGACGAAACCCCCATATGTATGCGTACGCGACGATGTCCCCGGGACGGCCCACGTGGAGGAAGTGACCGCCCGTGACCGTGCCACGGTATAGAAGGTCGGGCATCCGCACCACACCGGTCGATCCACAGCAGACCCTGCGGCGCGACCCGCTCACGCTGAGCGGACGGCGCGCACCGTCCAGCTGAGCACCGTCCCTCCCGGGAGGGAGGGCTGTCCCCTGCCAGCGGGGTTCGCCCGCCACCGGACGCCGCAAGGATCAGGTGCATGGCGGCATCGACACCAATCAGCGGTCGGGGCGTCCACGGTCTGACGTACGCAGTGCTCGGCTGGGCCGTGGCATACGGGGGCGTACGTCTGGCCTGGACGGTCGGCGAGGCTCCGGAGTTCGGACGGCTGGGGCTGGACCTGCTCGGTTTCACCGGCTGGTGGTCGGTGCTGTTGTGCGCGGCGGCGGGCGGGCTGGCGGTTGCCCTGGAGTGGGTGCCGACCTGGCGGCCCGCGCTCGCGGGGCTCGCCTGGACGGTCGCCGGGTCGCTCGTCGCGGCGGCCGCGATCCTCCTGCCGGAGCTGGTGGGCTTCCTGCTGTTCACCGTCGGCCCGTACTTCGATCCGACGGCGTTCGCCAGCCGGCTCGGCTGTGTCACCGGAGCGGTCCTGCTCGCTCTGTCCACCGCGCGCTACCAGCAGCGCACCCGGGGCGACTGCCCGGACTGCTACCGGACCGTCCGGCCGGGTGCGCGGCGCTCGACGTCCGCGCGGTGGGCGCGCTGGGCCGCGTACGCCGCGGTGGGTGGTCTCGTGACCCGGTTCGCGGCCCAGTTCTTGGTGGGATTCGACAGCGTCGACCAGGACGCCTCACTGCTCGGGCTGGAGATCGGGCTGGTGCTGGCGGGAGTGCTGCTGCCGCTGGCGCTGGTGCACCACTGGGGTGAGGTCTGGCCCGGTTGGGTACCGCTGGTGGCGGGCCGCGTGATTCCTCGACCGCTGCTGCTGGTGCCCGGCTTCGGGCTCGGCGCGGGCATCGTGGCCTATTTCGGGATGGGGATGGCGCAGGTGATCTCGGGCTCGCCCAGCGAGTTCTCGGACGCGTTCCTGTGGGTGGCGATCTCGGCGTACCTCGTCATGGGGTTGGGTCTGGTCGTCGCGTCCACCGACTACCACCTGCGCACACGTGGGCAGTGCAGGACCTGCGGCCGGTGACGGCACCCGCAGGCCCCGGCTCAGATGCATTGACAGGAATCGTTATACGAATTAGCTTTCTGAGATCAGCACCTGGGAGCGCTCCCAACCCCCCGCCGTCCGACCGTCGCTGATTCTCACCGCAGACGAGCCCTCCCGAGGCGTGGAAACCACCACCATTTCCGGAGGAGACTCATGAGAAGACGAGTGACACACACCGCCCTGGTGTCGACCGGCGCCGTCCTGCTGGCGTCGGCAGCGGTCGCCGTGGCGGTGCCGGCGGGTGCCGCGGCCGCCGGCTGTTCGGTGAACTACAGCGTGTCGTCGCAGTGGCAGGGCGGATTCGGCGCGAACGTGACCATCACCAATCTCGGTGACGCGCTGACGAGTTGGACACTGACCTGGCGCTACGACGCCGGACAGACGGTCACGCAGGCGTGGAACGCGACGGTGACCCAGAGCGGCGCCGCCGTCACCGCGAAGAATGTCGACTACAACGGTGCCCTGCCGACCAACGGGACGGTCTCGTTCGGTTTCAACGGCTCATGGACCGGCAGCAACCCCGATCCGAGCACCTTCGCGGTGAACGGGGTGGCCTGCACCGGCGCCACGACGCCGACCACGCCCCCGCCGACGGACCCGCCGCCCACCACTCCACCCCCGAACGGGCCGGCCGACATCACGGTGAACAGCGCGACCCGGTACCAGACCGTCGACGGCTTCGGGGCCGCGCAGTCCATCTGGGGCAGCGCCTGGTCGACAACCGACACCCAGACACTGGTCGGGATGGGCGCCAACCAGTTGGGGTTGTCCATCGTGCGCACCGGCCTGTCACCGGTGTCCAGCGAGTGGGCCACGCACGTGAACTCGTTGAAGACGGCGAAGTCGTACGGGTCCAACGTGAAGATCCTCGCCTCGCCGTGGACCGCCCCGGCGGCGTGGAAGACGAACAACAGTCGGGTCAACGGCGGCAAGCTGAAGACCGACTACTACGACGACTACGCCAACCACCTGAACAGCTACGTGCAGTACATGCGCGGCCAGGGCGTGACCGTCGACGTCACGTCGGTGCAGAACGAGCCCGACTGGCACCCGGACTACGACTCGATGGACTGGAGCGGCACCGAGCTGCGCACCTTCGTCCGCGACCAGGGCGCGAGGGTGCAGAACACCAAGCTGATGGTCGCCGAAGCGGTGAACATGAACTACACCTTCACCGACCCGACCCTCAACGACGCGACAGCCCGCAACAACATCGGCTACATCGGCGGGCACCTGTACGGCACCGAGGAGTCGGGCCGACTGCGGCCGTACTCCCTGGCGGAGCAGCACAACAAGCCGGTGTGGATGACCGAGTGGAACCTGCACGCCGCCGACGGGAGCGGCTCCAACATCTGGGGCAACCCCGCCAACACGGCGGTCTGGAACGAGACGCTCGACGACATCATGCGCACCGTGCACAAGTCGATGGAGGCCAACTGGAACGCCTACATCTGGTGGTACGGCAAGCGCTACTACTCCTTCATCGGTGACGGCGAGTCGGCGTACGGCACCGTCGCGGGCGCCCCCCTCAAGCGCGGGTACGCCTTCTCCCAGTACGCCAAGTACGTGCGTCCCGGCTACCAGCGGGTCGCCCTGACCAAGAGCACGAAGGCCTCGCCACTGGAGGTGACCGCCTACCAGGGCGACGGGAAGATCACCCTGGTGATCCTGAACCGCTCGAACAGCGCGGTCAACAACGCCGTGATCCAGGCACCGCAGAACGTCACCCGGGCCGAGCACTACCTCACCTCGCAGAACGCCAACGCGGCCAGCCAACCGACCACCGTCAACGGCGGTCAGGCCACCATCAACGTCGGCGCGCGCAGCATCTCCACTGTGGTGTTCACCCTCTGAGCACCTGGACCATCGTCGTCGCCGGGGGCCCCGGTCATCCGCCGGGGCTCCCGCCCGATCGCGTAGCCCACCCAGGTCAGCCGCCGGCCCCGGCCGGCGGCGCCGTGCTCTGCCGCACCACGAGCTTGGGGACGACCAGCGGTAGGCGCTGCGGCACCGTGTCGTCGATGGCCTGGGTGACAGCGGTGATAGCCCGACGACCGACAGCGTCGAAATCCTGCTGGACCGTCGTCAACGGCGGGATGAGGTAGGGCGCCTCGGGGACGTCGTCGAATCCGACGACGGAGATGTCGTGCGGCACCCGCCGGCCGCGCTCGTGCAACGCACGCAGCACGCCGATGGCCATCTGGTCGTTGGCGGCGAACACCGCGGTGGTCGCGCGCATCGCACCGATCCGCAGCCCGGCGACGTAGCCGCTGTGCGCCCGCCAGTCGCCCTCGACCGGCTCCGGCGGGCGCAGGCCCGCCGCGCTCATCGCCTGACGCCAACCCGTGAGGCGGGCGCGGGCCTCGGCCCAGTTGAGCGGGCCACTCACGTGCACGATCTCCCGGTGCCCGAGGTCGAGGAGGTGCTCGGTGGCCATCCGGGCACCGAGCACCTGGTCGACACCGACCGTCACGCTGGCCCGGGACAGGTCGCCCTCCACCACGACGAAGGGGACACTCGAGCGCGTCATCCGCACCACCTCGAGAGCCTCGTCGTTGCCGGCGATCATCACGACGCCCTCCACGCCGACGCGCATGAGGTGTTCGGTGGCGTCGCTGAGCGCCCGTACCGTCACCTCGGAAAGGCTCACCGAGGTGGCGAAGTAGCCGGCCGCGCGGGCGGCGTCCTCGACGCTGCGGTGGATGCTCGTCGGGCCGAACAGCGTCCGGGCCGTGCCGATGATGCCGATCATCCCGGACCGCCCGCGCACCAACGCACGGGCGGCCGTGTTGGGGCGGTAGTCGAGCCGACGGATGGCCTCCAGGACCCGTTCCCGCGTCTCGCGCCTGATGCTGGGTGCCCCGTTGATGACCCGGGAAACCGTCTGGTGTGACACGCCCGCCAGGCGAGCGACGTCGGCCATGACCGGTGGCCGGTCGGCCCCTGTCACAGCGGCCTTTGCGTGAACTCGCACTGGCGGGCCGTCCGTTCTTCCATGGGATCAGTTCCTCGTGGACCTCGTCCGTCCGTGGTCGTCAGTGTGAGTGACGGGGCACCGCGCTGCCGCTGCCACCGACGAGAAAGTCGAGGTCGGCGCCGCTGTCGGCCTGCAGGACGTGCTCGCTGTACAGCCGTACCCAACCCCGGTCGGCCACCGGCTGCGGAGGCTGCCAGGCGGCGCGGCGCTGGGCCAGTTCCCCGTCGTCGACCAGGAGATCCAGCCGGCGCGTCGGGACATCGACGGAGATCAGGTCACCGGTACGGACCAGCGCGAGCGGGCCACCCACTGACGCCTCCGGTGCCACGTGCAGGATGCAGGTGCCGTAGCCGGTGCCGCTCATCCGGGCGTCGGAGATCCGCACCATGTCCGTGATGCCGTCGGCGAGCAGTCGTCGTGGCATGGGCACGTTGCCCACCTCCGGGAAGCCGGGGTAACCCCGTGGGCCGGCGTTGCGGACGACGATCACCGTGTCGGGGGTGACGTCGAGGTCCGGGTCGTCGGCGGCGGCGACGTACTCCTCGATCCGGTCGAAGACCAGCGCCGGGCCGGTGTGCGTGAGGAGGTTCGCGGAGGCGGCGGAGACCTTCAACACCGCACCGGACGGCGCGAGCGACCCGCGCAGCACCACGGTGCCCGAGCCGGCGGGCTGGAACGGCTCCTCCAGGGTGCCGATGACGTCCCGGTTCCAGCACTGGGCGCCGTCGACGTTCTCCGCCACGCTCCTGCCGCTGACGGTGACGTGATCCATGTGCAGCAGCGGGGCCAACTCCTTCATCACCACCGGCAGGCCGCCCGCGTAGGCGAAGTCCTCCATCAGGTACGCCCCCGACGGCATCAGGTTGACGAGCATCGGCACGTCGGCGGTGAGTGTGTCGAAGTCCGCCAACGACAGCGGGACGCCGAGGCGTCCGGCGATCGCGAGCAGGTGGACGACCGCGTTGGTGGAGCCGCCGATCGCGGCGTTGACCCGTACCGCGTTCTCGAATGCCTGCCTGGTGAGCACGGAGGACAGCCGTTGGTCCTGTTCGACCATGGCGACGATCCGGCGTCCGGCAGCGTGCGCGAGCGCGTACCGCCGCGAGTCGACCGCCGGCACGGCGGCCGCCCCCGGCAGTTGCACGCCCAGCGCCTCTGTCACGCAGGCCATCGTGGAGGCGGTACCCATGGTCATACAGTGCCCCCGGCTGCGGGACATGCCGACCTCCGCCTCGGAGCAGTCGGCAGCGGTCATCCGGCCGGCCCGCATCTCCTCGGTGAAGCGCCACACGACGGTGCCCGAGCCGATGTCCTGACCCCGGAACTTGCCGTTGAGCATCGGGCCGCCGGTCAGCATCAGGGTCGGCAGGTCGACGCTCGCCGCTCCCATCAGCAAACCGGGGGTGGTCTTGTCACAGCCGGAGAGCAGGACCACCCCGTCGAGCGGGTTGGCGCGGACCGACTCCTCCAACTCCATCGCCAGCAGGTTGCGGTAGAGCATGGTCGTGGGTCGCATGAGCGGCTCGCCCAGGCTCATCGCCGGAAACTCCAGCGGCAGGCCGCCGCTCTCCCACACCCCCCGCTTCACCGATTCGGCCAGGTCGCGCAGGTGGGCGTTGCAGGGCGTCAGCTCCGACCAGGTGGTGGCGATGCCGATCACCGGGCGACCGTCGAACACGTCGTCCGCGAAACCCTGATTGCGCATCCAGGACCGGTGGATGAACCCGTTGCGGCCCTCCGCACCGAACCACTCCCCGCTGCGCAGCGGTCGATTCGTCGTCGACATCAGCACACCTCTCTGTCATCCGTCCGGCCGCGTCCAGTGCGGCGATCCATGCGCGTGTGGTGCGTTGGCTGGTGGCGTGGCCTACCGGAGGCCTCCGACGGACAGGCCGCCGCGCCAGTGTCGTTGGAGGCTGAAGAACGCGATGATCAGTGGGATCACCGACACCAGGGAGCCCAGGATGATGAGGCTCCACAGCGAGGTGGTTCCCGCGTTGTTCGCCGACGCGATTCCCTGCCAGAGGCCGAGGCCCACGGTGACCGGGAAGAGCCGGTTGTCGGAGAGCATGGCCAGGGGCAGGAAGTAGTTGTTCCAGGACGCCACCGCCGACAGCAGCAGCACGGTGACCACCGCGGGACGCATCAGTGGAAGGGCGATCTGGAAGAACGTCCGCAGCTCCCCCGCACCGTCGACCCGCGCCGCGTCCAGGAGCTCGTCGGGCACCGCGTCGCGCGCGTACACGTGCATCAGGTAGACACCGAACGGGTTGAGCAGCGACGGGAGGATCACCGCCCAGACCGTGTTCGTCAGGCCGAGCCGGGAGAACATGATGAAGGTCGGGATGACCAGGGCGGTGGCGGGCACCATCAGCGCGCCGAGCACGACGGCGAAGCTGAAGCGTCGGGCCGCGAACCGGTACTTGGCGAACCCGTAGCCGGCCATGACCGCGAGGACCGTGGCGCCGACTCCGCCGGCGATGGCGTACAGGGTGGAGTTGAGGATCCACCGCAGGTAGATGCCGCCGTCGTAGGTGAAGAGCTGCCTGAGGTTGCCGAGGTAGTCGATCTGGTCGGTGAACCAGAGGGTGTTGCCGCCGCCGAACAGGCCGGGCGCGTCCTTGGAGCTGTTGACGATGACCCACCAGAACGGTACGAGGAAGTAGATCACCAGGAAGCCGAGCAGGATCTGCATCGGGAGGTAGCGCTGCGGTCGGCGGGCGCCGGCGCGGAGGCTGCTGTGGTCGGTCATCAGAGGAAGCTCCTCCGCTTGCGGGTGAAGAACAGGAAGGCGTACACGCAGATGAACACGATCCCGCCGAGGGCGAAGGAGATCGCGGACCCGTAGTTGAAGTTGGCGAGCGAGAACGCCTGCTGGTACGCGTACATGTTCGGGGTGAAGTCCGAGCCGATCGTGCCCGCGGCGAGGTAACGCAGGATCTGCGGTTCGTTGAAGAACTGCAGGGTGCCGATGAGCGAGAAGACCAGGATCAGGATCAGCGCCGGCGCGATCAGCGGGATCTTGATCCGTGTCGCGATCTGCCACCGCCCGGCGCCGTCCATCCGGGCCGCCTCGTAGAGCGTCGGATCGACGCCCTGCAGGGCCGCGTACAGGATGATCATGTAGTAGCCGGCCCACTGCCAGGTGACGACGTTGAGCAGCCCGTAGAAGATCAGGTCGCTGCCGAGGAAGTCGGGAGCGGTGGCGCCGAAGAGCCCGAAGATGTCGGTGAGCGGGCCGAAGCCCCGGCTGTAGAGGAAGCCCCACATCACCGCGCCGATGACCGTCGGGATGGCGTACGGAAGAAAGATCATGAGGCGGGAGAAGCGGGCGAACAGAGTGGTCACCGAGTCCAGGATGAGCGCCATCGCGAGCGCGATGATGATCTGCACCGGGATCGAGACGAGCGAGAAGCGGATGACGAACCACGCCCCGGACAGGAAGCTCGGATCGGTGAACGCCTTCACGTAGTTGTCGAAGAGGACGAAGCTGGTGCCGCCGATCAGCTTCTTCTGAAAGAGGCTGAGATACAGCGCGTACGCCAGCGGCGCGATGAGGAACGCCAGGAACACGACCCCGAACGGCCCGACGAAGAGCCATCCCATCAGGTGCTCGCGAAGGTGTACCTTGCCACGGATCGTGCGCGTCTCAGGCTGTGTACGCGCTGCGCGCTTCTCGGTCAGGGATGTCATTGCGGTCTCCGGGACGTGGACGCTGAGGGGGGAGGGTGGGCCGGCCGAGCGGTGCCGGCGCGGCCCACCCAGCTGGTCACTGAACGGTGAAGCCTTGTTCCTTGGCGTACTTCGCCACGTCCTCCTGGAGCCGGTCGGCTGCCTGCGATCCGGTGATGGACCCCTTGATGACCTCGCTGACCTGCTTTTCCATCGCGTCGAGGTAGTACTGGCCGAAGGGGGCGTACTGGACGCCCTGGTAGGCGTCGGCGGCCGGGACGTAGACCTCCTTGTTCGCCTGCTGGCCGCCGAAGAACGCCACCTTCAGGTCGACGAAGGCGGGATCCTTGAGCGCCGTGAGGTTCAGCGGGAAGATGATCTGGTTGGTCCAGCCGTCGGTGAGCGACTCCTTGTCGGCGTAGAGCCCGTAGGCGACCTTCGCGGCCAGCTCCGGCTTCTTCGCCTGCTTGGTCACCGAGAACGCCGACCCGCCCCAGTTCACCTGCACCGGGTTGGCCGGGTCCCACTGCGGCAGCGGCGCCACCGCGAACTTGCCGGTGTCCTGGCCCTTGCCGACGCCCGCGCCGGTGAGATAGCCGGGTGCCCACGCCGCCGAGATGTACGTCGCGTAGTTGCCGTTGATCACGCCGGTGATGTACTCCGGGATGAACTGGTTCTGCGTGCCGACCAGGCCCTTCTTGGCCAGGCCACCCCAGTAGTCCAGCACGTCCTTGGACGCCTGGTCGTTGAGCTTCACACCGATCGCCTTCGGCTGCGCCGGATCGAAGGTGAAGGGCGTGGCGCCCTTCTGGATCTGGAGCGCCATCAGGACCGCCGGCACGTTGGCGCCGAAGTCCCCGAAGAGCGGACCACCGGCGTCCTTGACCTTCTGCGCGGCCTGCTCGTACTCGGCCCAGGTCTTCGGCGGCGTGATCTTGTACTTGTCGAAGATGTCCTTGCGGTAGATCATGCCCATCGGGCCGCCGTCGACCGGGACGCCGTAGACCGCGTCACCGACCGACACGTCCTTCCAGGCACCCTCGCTGTAGTTGGCCTTGACCGCGTCGTAGCCGTACTTCTTGATGTCGACGAGCGCGCCCTGGATCTGGAAGGTCGGGATGCGGTCCGCCTCGACCATGATCACGTCGGGCGCCCCGGTGCCCGCCGAGATGGCCGTCTGGAACTTGTCGTACTCGTCCCCGCCCTGCCCGACGTTGGTCCAGCAGACCTGCACCTCGTTGTTCAGCTTGTTGAAGTTGTCGACGACGAGTTGGGTGTTGGGGTACCAACCCCACATCGTCACGACCGGCAGGTCCTTCTTGGTGATGGTGTTGGTGCAATTGCTCGCGTCGCTGCCGCCCTCGTCGGAGGAGCAGGCCGCGAGGCCGGTCCCGACCGCGAGCATGGCAACCGTGGCGAGTATCCGTCTTCTCTTCATTGAGGTGGTTCCCTTCGGGTGGCGGTGCGGGGGGCGGCCGTGCCGTGGCGGGCGCCACCGGGGCAGGAAACCTGCTCCCGGTGGCGTCGCCTGGAACGGCTCCTAGCGCTTGAACAGACGCGGCGCCAGGTCGATGAGGTTCTTCTGCCACACGTCCCAGCCGTGCGGCCCGGGGGTGACCCCGTCGAACTCGTAGCGGATACCGAGGTTGTCCATCGTGGTCAGCGAGGCCATGAAGCTCGGGTAGACGAAGTCGGTCTGGTCACCGACGTACAGGCGCAGCATCTTGGTGCCGTTGTTGATCGCCGCCGCGTCGACACCGGTGCTGCTGCCGAACCCGGCCGAGAAGGCCGCCACGTAGGCGAACTCGCCCGGGTAGGCCTTCAGCACCCCGAACGCCTGCCCGCCGCCCATCGACAGGCCGGCGAGGGCCTGCTGGGCCGGGTCGCTGGAGATGTGGTAGCGGGCACGGGCCGTCGGAACGATGTTCTCCCGCAGCTCCCTGTTGAAGTTCGAGGAGTTGCCGTTGCCCATCACGACCACCATGGGCGTGAGATCACCGTCGAGGAACTGGTGGTCGAGGATCTGCTTGGCCCGGCCCATCTCGACCCAGTCGGTGTAGTTCTGGCCGCCACCGTGCTGCAGGTAGAGGACGGGGTACGGCTGCTCCCGGCCGGGGTCGTACCCGGGTGGGGTCCACACCAGCGCGGTGCGGTCCTGACCGGCCACGGTGCTGGAGTAGGTCATGCTCTCGACAGTTCCGCCCTGACCGGCGGGCACGTCCGACAGCAGTCGAGCGCCGGGCCCGGGGATGAAGAAGGTGCTCCACGTCGGTTCGGTGGTCACCTTCGTCGGGTTGGAGGTGTCCTTGACCGCGACCCGGTCCACGATCAGCCGGTAGTAGTAGAACCAGGGCTTCAGTGGGCCGACTGTCGCCCGCCACCGGTCACCGTCGCGGTGCAGCGGCAGTCGCAGCCAGCTGCCGCCCGGCGCGACGTTCGCCCAGACCGTGACGTGCTGGGCGGCGGTGAACTCGGTGGTCGTCTCGAAGGTGACGAACCCGTCCTCGGTGACGAAGGGCGTCGGGGTGGTGCCGGCCGGAGGTGGCGTGAACTCCCGCTTGAGCGGCTGGTGACCGGGGCTCGGCCCGTGGTCGCGCACGTCGCGGAACAGTCGCGGCAGGAAGTCGACGAGGTTCTCCTGCCAGGTGGTCCAGTTCGCGCCGCCGTCCGGGTTGACCCCGTCGAACTCGAACCGGACGTCGGCGCGGTCCAGCGCCTTCGTCAGGCGGTAGGTGGCGTTGTACGCGGGGTCGGTGACGTTGCCCGTGTACAGGCGCAGCAACCTGGTGCCGCGGTTGATCGCCCTGGCGTCCTTCCGGTCGATCTCCGGCGCCGATCTGCCCGAGAACCAGCCGACGTGACCGAACTGGCCCGGCTTGGTGAGGGCGGCCCGCAACGCCTGCGTGCCACCGTCGGACACACCCGCGATCGCCTGGTGCGCCGGGTCGCGAAGGACCCGGTAGGTGTCGGTGACCGCCTTGCGGAGGTCCTTCAACTCCTTGTGGTTCGAAACGTCGGCGTTGTTCATCACCACGACCATCGGGCTCATCGCGCCCGAGGCCGAGAGGTTGTCGAGGATCTGCTTGGACCGACCGAGATCGAGCCAGTCGGTGGCGGCGACACCGTCACCCGACTGCAGGAAGAGCGCCGGGTAACCCTTCGGACCCTTGGCCGCGTAACCCGGTGGTGTCCAGACCACCGCGGAGCGCTGCGCGTTCCCGGTGCGGTAGGTCAGCGTCTCGATCTTTCCGCCGGTGCCAGCTGGCGCGTCGACGAGCCACCGCGCCGAGTCACCAGCGACGAGGAAGGTGCTCAGCAGCGGGTCGGACGCGACACCGGCGCTGTTCGTCGGGTCCTTGATGGTCAACGTGTCGTCGGCGGTGAGCTGGTAGTTGTACAGCCCGGGCTCCAGCGCGCCGAGAACGCCCGACCAGACGTCACCCCGGCGGGTCAGACCGAACTCCGCCCAGCTGGCGGACGGCCCGAAGTTTCCCTCGACGACGACCTGCGAGACGGTGCCCAGCTTCTCCTGGACGTACGCCGCCGGGACGGTGAACGAGGCGTAGCGGTCCTCGGAGACGTCCAGCCACGGCGTGTCCGCCGCTGCTGGCTGCGGCGCGAGGAGAACCGCCGCGGTGGCGATGACTCCGGCGGTGAACGCCGCCGAGAGCCGTCGACGCACGCCCGGACGGCGTAAGCGCCCATGATACTGTTCGGTAGTCACGCTCCACTCCTTTCATGTGCCGGCAGCGGATGCGACCCGACTGACCGGCTCAACTCAACGGTGGATCTGGCCGTGTGTGCTGCGTGCACCTCCTTCAGGCTGCTGCCACGGGCACAGCCGACCTGATCGCTCTGTCGGGAGCGATCAGGTGTGCGCGCCCATGGGCGGATGTCATGGTCGTGCCGCGCTCGTCGGTGGTGCGGTCGAGCTGCGCACGACGAGGTTGGTCGGGAGCACGATCTGGCGTGGCTCGTCCCACTCGCCGGTCACCAGTGACTTCAGCATCCGGGCGGCTTCGTACCCGAGCTGGTACATCGACTGGTCCACAGTGGTCAGACCCGGCTCCGTCAACGCCGACTCGGGAATGTTGTCGAACCCGACGACGGACAGGTCCCCCGGAACGGAGAACCCCAACTCGCGGGCGACCTCGAGGACCTTGAGGGCCATCCCGTCGCTCGCCGCGAAGATCGCCGATGGCGGGTCCGGTCGTTGCAGCAGAACCCGCGCCAGGGGGGTCGCCGACTCCGGGTTGAAATCCCCTCGACCGATCAGCGACGGATCGACCGGCACGCCGGCGGCGGTCAGCGCGGCCCGGTATCCCTCCTCCCGCGACCAGGCCGAGGCCAGACTGTCGCGCCCGGCGATGAACCCGATGCGCCGGTGGCCCAGCCCGAGCAGGTGCTCGACAGCTGTGGTGGCGCCCGCGAGGTTGTCGGCCATCACCGACGGCGCCGTCGAGCCCCGCACCGGGTCGATGGCCACGACCGGCGTGCGGCTGCGGACCTCACCCCAGGGCGTGACGACGATGCACCCGTCGGTGAGGGTGCCGGACAGCCGGGTGAGGTGCCGCTGCTCCCAGCCCTCCGAATAGGAGCCGTAGAGGTCGCTGTTGGCGTAGATGATCAGATCGAAGCCGGAGCGGCTCAGCGCCTTCATGACGCCCTTGAGCACCTCTGCCGTGTACGACTGGAAGCTGTGCGCGACGAGACCCAGAACGTTGGTGCGGCTGCGCCGAAGGCTGGTGGCCACCAGACTCGACTCGTAGCCGAGTTGGTCGATGGCGGAGCGGACCTGAGCGACGGTGCGAGCGCTGACGCCGTAATGCCCGTTGACGACGCGCGAGACGGTGGCGGTGGAAACGCCGGCGACTCGGGCGACATCACTCATTGTTACCGGCGTATTGGCTTCAATCATGCCCGCTCTCTCTGGACTGCAATCGTTATCGGTTACGTTTCCAGGATGTTGCCAACGTAACGGAGAACGATTACGAACACAAGACCTCTTCGCCCATAGTCGACAGTGCAGAAGAGGCCACTAAGCCCCGTTTTCCGCGCTGCTTCTACTCGTTGACAACGGGACGGCACGCTGCGTCAAGAACCATTCCCGGGACCGGGTGAGCGATCACAGCTGCCGAACTTCTGCCGTCCCGGTAAAGACCTTCGGCGTCGGCTGGCCCGGGTCCGTGGTGATGACAAAGGTGCCGGCGTGAGTGTGGTCGGCAGCCGAGAAACCGACGTACACCTCGATCTGCCCGGCCTCCACCGCGTAGGCCATGCTCCGGTCGTAGAAACCGAGCTGGCCGGTGGGCAGCGCGAACCGCACCGCCACCCGCCCACCGGCAGGCAGCGCGACACGGGCGAAGGCCTTCAGCTCCAGCACCGGCCGGGTGATCGTCGCTTGCGGGTCCCGGACGTAGAGCTGCACGACCTGCTCCCCAGCCCGCTGCCCGGTGTTGGTGACCGTGACCTCGACCTCGACGCTGTCCCCGGCGCGGACCTGCGCGCTCTCCACCACGGCGTCGTCGATCGCGAACGAGGTGTACCCGAGGCCGTGGCCGAAGACGTAGCGCGGGGCGACCGGCGAATCCACGTAGTCGCCGTGCCAGTGCGACCGTCCGCCGGAGACCTTGTGGCCGTAGAAGACGGGGATCTGGCCCACACTACGGGGGTACGAGATGGGCAGCTTCCCGCTCGGGTTCACCTCGCCGAGGAGCACCTCGGCGATCGCCCGCGCCCCGGTCTCCCCCGGCAGCCAGGCCATCAGCACCGCGGCGCACTCCTCGTGCAGGACGTCAGTGCCGACGGGTCGACCCGCGACGAGCACCGCCACGACTGGCGTACCGGTGGCGACGACGGCTCGGACCAGCTCTTCCTGCACGCCCGGCAGGTCCAGACTGGAGCGGTCGCGCGACTCCCCCGTGGTGGTCCCGAGCGTCACCCCCGAGCGGTCCCCCAGGACCAGCACCGCGACGTCGGCTGCCGCGGCCACCGCGACCGCCTCGGCGAACCCCTCCGTCGACGGATCGAGCACGTCGCAGCCCGGGGCGAAGCGCAGCCGCTCGCCGAGCCGCGCCGCGAGTTCGTCGCGCACCGTCGGCACCCCGCCGATGCTCTCGTCGATCTCCAGGTCGTCCGGGATCGTCATCATCTCGCCGAGCAGCCCGCGCCGCTTGCGCGCGGCGATCAACGCCTCGATGTGGGCCACGAACGAGTAGTCACCGAGCAGGTGCCGGGCGTTGTCCGCGTTCGGGCCGATGAGCGCGACGGTTCCGGCCTCGGCGAGCAGCGGCAGGACGCCGTCGTTCTTGAGCAGGACGAGGCTGCGGCGGGCGATCTCCAGCGCCACGTCCCGGTGCCGTTCGGCGTTCACCGTCGTCGTGGCCGCGTCCTCGTCGACGTACGGGTTCTCGAAGAGCCCGAGTTCGACCTTGTGCCGAAGGACCCGCGAGACCGCCTCGTCGAGGTGGGCCTCGCTGACCTCGCCGGCGTCCAGGGCGCGACTGAGGGCGTCCGCGTACGCGTCCGTCGCCGGCAGTTCGACGTCCACGCCCGCGCCGAGACCCACCGCCGCGGCCTGCTGCTTGTCTGGGGCGAAGTGGTGGTACGTGTGCAGGTCGTTGACGGCGAAGTAGTCGGAGACCACGCTGCCCGTGAAGCCCCACTGGCCACGGAGCACGTCGGCGAGGAGTTCCTGGTTGGCGTGGCAGGGGACGCCGTCGAGCTCGTGGTAGCCGGCCATCACCGACTGGAGGCCGCCCTCGCGGACCGCCGCCTCGAACGGGTACAGGTACACCTCGCGCAGCAGCCGCGGCGGCAGGTGCGCCGGCGCCCAGTTCAACCCACCCTCGGACGCCCCGTACCCGACGAAGTGCTTGGCGGTGGCGAGCACACCGTCGGTCAGGTCGGCGCCCTGCAGGCCCCGGACGAACGCCACCCCCATCCGGGACACCAGGTACGGGTCCTCGCCGTAGGTCTCTTCCGTCCGGCCCCACCGTGGGTCGCGCGCCACGTCCAGCACCGGCGAGAGGCCCTGGTGGCTGCCCATGGCGCGCATCTGGGCGCGGACGGCGTCGGCCATCTGCCGGTTGAGCTCGGGCTCCCAGGTGCTCGCGACGCCGATCGCCTGCGGAAAGATGGTCGCCTCGCGGGCCATCACCCCCGAGCAGACCTCCTCGTGCACGATCGCCGGGATTCCCAGCCGGGTCTCGGTCACCAGGAACCGCTGGATGGCGTTGGCGGCCCGGGCCACCTCCGCCGCCTTCAGGCTGGTCGCGCCCGCGACGCGGGTCACGTGCCCCAGGCCGTGCGCCAGCACCGACCGGGCCCGCTGCGGTGCGAACCGCCCGCTCTCCAACAGGGTGAACGCCCACGTGCTGCCCAGTTGCGCGAGTTTCTCCTCGCGGGTCATCCGGGCCAACAGATCCGCCACCCGTTCGTCGACGGGCGCGTTCGCGTCGGCGTAGGTCGCCTCGATCGCCGGCTCAACACTGGTCACCCGGTCACCCCAATCACCGCGACAAGCTGGTCTTCCGGCCTCGTCGGTCACCACGCCACCGGTGCCGGGCCGCGCGCTGCGGGCGGCGGGCCGGGTGGCGGCGAGGCGCGGGAGCCGGACGCCCGGCCAGCTGCGCGGCGCAGCCCTCCGTCGGGTGGGCCGTCCACACTTTGATCCAGGCGCCGTGTTCCCTTACGTAAACGTAATCGGTAACGTTTACATCGATCGACAACGTAATCGAGCGCGATCACGTTGTCCAGAGCTCACACCGCCTCCACCACCCCTCGGTCTCGGCGCTCGGGTAGAGATCTCCGCGTCGTACCGCGCACGAAGGGAGCCAGCCCTGAACACCCACCCCGACAGCGCGCCGGAGCACGTCGTGAACACGGCCCGCCTGACCCTCGACCCCCGCCGACGCGTCGCGCCCGTACCACGCCGGCTCTTCGGCTCGTTCGTCGAGCACCTGGGTCGCTGCGTCTACACCGGAATCTACGAGCCGGGCCACCCGAGGGCCGACGCCGACGGCTTCCGGGGCGACGTCCTCGAACTGGTGCACGAGTTGGGCGTCACCACGGTGCGCTATCCGGGCGGCAACTTTGTCTCCTCCTACCGCTGGGAGGACGGCGTGGGCCCGGTCGACAAACGACCGACGAGGCTCGACCTCGCCTGGCACAGCCTGGAGACCAACGCGTTCGGGCTGGACGAGTTCATGCGCTGGGTCAGCAAGGCCGACCTGGACCCGATCATGGCGGTCAACCTCGGCACCCGGGGCACCGCCGAGGCCGTCGACCTGCTCGAGTACGCCAATCACCGCGGCGGGAGTCACCTCGCCGACCAGCGCCGCGCCAACGGCGCGACCGACCCGTACGGGATCAAGCTGTGGTGCCTGGGCAACGAGATGGACGGCCCGTGGCAGGTGGGCCAGCGAAGCGCGACCGAGTACGGGCGTCTCGCGGCGCAGACCGCGAAGGCCATGCGCCGCTTCGACCCCGATCTCGAACTCGTCGCCTGCGGCTCCTCACACCTCGGCATGCCGACCTTCGGCAGCTGGGAGCGCGACGTGCTGACCGAGGCGTACGACGACGTCGACCTGATCTCGCTGCACGCCTACTACCAGCCGGTCGACGACGACCTGGCCAGCTTCCTCGCCTCGGCCGAGGAGATGGACAGGTACATCGACGCCGTCACCGCCATCGCCGACTCGGTGGGCGCGATCCGCCGGTCGACCAAGAAGATCATGATCGCGTTCGACGAGTGGAACGTGTGGTACCAGTCCGCCGCCCCGTCCACGCCCCCGAGCGGCGAGGACTGGCCGGTCGCGCCACCGCTGCTGGAGGATCACTACAGCGTGGCCGACGCGGTCGTCGTCGGCGGCCTGCTGATCAGCCTGCTCCGGCACAGTGACCGGGTGACAGCGGCCTGCCAGGCCCAACTTGTCAACGTCATCGCACCGATCATGACCGAGCCGGGCGGCTCGGCCTGGCGGCAGACCATCTTCCACCCCTTCGCCCGCACCGCCCGGCACGCCCAGGGCGCCGTGCTGGACGTGCTGCGCGACGGCAGCACGACGACCACCGGCCGCTACGGCGAGGTCGACGCGGTCGACGCGGTCTCCACCTGGGACGACAGCACCGGGGAGATGAGCGTCTTCCTCGTCAACCGGGCCCTCGACACCCCGGCCGAGGTGACCATCGACGTCGCCGGCGCCCAGGTCACCGACATCATCGAGTGCGTCACCGTCGGCGGCACCGACCTGCACGCCAAGAACACCGCCGACGGTCCGGACCACGCCGCGCCGCGCCCCAACGGCACCGCACGCGGCGCCGACGCCAGCGTCGGGCTGACTCTTCCGCAGGCGTCCTGGACCATGCTGCGGCTGCGCGCCACCGACACCACCGCGTGATCGGCTGACGAACCACCCCGGCCGCGCACATCCTGGCTTCACCAGGGGTGCGCGGCCGGGGCTTCCCCACCACAGGGAGTACGGGGTCGAGCCGGGAACTACCGGGCGTCGACCGGATCGCTGTGCGAATCGTTGAAGAGCTTGTCGCCCTGGTAGCGGGCGACCACCGGCGCGTTCAGCTCACCCCGGATGGTCGTCGTCAACCGGGCGACGCCGTGGCGCACCGGGGCCGACCCGAGGCGCGTGTCACCAGCGAAGAAGTCGACCCGGCCGGCCGGTGCCGACGCGCTGGTGCTGACCGCGTCGACGGTCGCGGTGGCGGTGACCTTCGTCAGCCGCGACCCGCCCGCCGACGACGTGGTGACGTCGAGACCGGTGGTGGTGGCCCGGAAGGCCAGGGTACGCAGGTAGTGGTCCAGCAGCGGGCGCCAGACGTGCCAGGTGTGCACGCCCGGCACGTTGTACTCGTCCAACTCGACGCCGGCCGCCCGCAGCGCGGCGGCGTTGCGCTGGGAGTTCTCGGCGATGTTGCCCAGCCGGTCCTGGAGCCCGGTGCCGATCATGATGCCACCGGTCACCGCCTTCATGCTGTCGACCTGCGCCGGGGTGGCTGCTGGACCGCCCGCACTCCACGCCGCGTGGTAGCCGAACAGGTCGGTGTGGTTGTACATGATGGTGTACGCCCGGCTGCCACCGGCGGAGAAGCCGGCGAAGGCGCGGTCCTGCGCCCGGGTCGAGACGTGGTAGTTCTGCTCGACGAACGGGAAGATGTTGTCGCGCAGCTCGTTGACGTAGCCCTCGTTGCCACCGGGGAGGCCGTTGAAGTCGGTGGATACGATCACCATCGGCTGCGCCGCCCGGTCCTTGACCGCGTTCTCCAGGATCAGGTGGGCCACGCCCTGCATCGTCCAGGCGGTCGAGTGGTCACCGCTGCCGTGGCTCAGGTAGAGCGTCGGGTACGGCGTGGCCCGGTTCGGGTCGTAGCCGTGCGGCAGGTAGACGACGATGTCGTGCACTCCCGCCGGGTTGGTCGACAGTGGCGAGGGGTACCGCCGGGACTCCAGCCGGCCGACCTTGGCCACCGGCGCCTGGTAACCGGTGTCGTACGTGGGGAACTTCCGGCTGGCCGGGACGTAGATCGTGCTGCGTACCGCGCCGGGCGCTCCCGGGTACTGCGGCTGGATCTGCCAGCGGTTGGCGGGGTCGTCGTGCAGGGCACAGCCGGTGGCGAGATCGTTGGCGCAGTCGTGGGTGAACGCGTAGCGGAAGGTGCCCGCCGGCAGTGGCGTGGTGAAGGTCCACACCCCGTCGGGACCCTTCCGCATGGCCTGGGTGTGCCACGGGGTGGCCGCGACGTCGCCCGGCTGCCACTCGGCGGGCGGGCGCGCGTCGCCGCAGTCCTGGCAGCCGATGTTCTCCGGTCGGGAGTAGAACCAGTCGCCGTAGATGTGGACCTGCTGGACATCAGCTGGCGCCTGGTACCGGAAGGTGACTGTGTAGCCGGTGGGGGCCTGGTCGGTGCGGGTGACGGTCGGGCCCAGCCGCGCGGGCGGCGTCGGCGGTGCGGCCGAGGCCGCCGGTGCGGCGACCGTGCCGGCCGTGACGGTGATGGCGGCGAGCAGCGCGAGCATCAGCCGGCGCGTCGGTGCCGGCGTCAGGGGACGGGGAGGTGCAACGGGCATGTCCTGCTCCCTCTTCGGCGTGTGGTCAGACCGCAACCGAGCGGCCGACCGACCATTCGATGGTGAGGCGAAGGGATACCAGTAACGAGCGATGCAGCGATGCGAGCGCTAACATCGTTCCCTGTCGAAAACAAAACCATGAATTGCATTGATGGTCAAGAAGGGTCCGTGAACCCGGACCAAAGAAATTGCGCCACCAACAATTTGGGCACACTTCGGCGGCGCCAGAACGACCGGCGCGCGAATTCCCTGTCTGGTCAATTTCGGCAAGGAATTCGCGCGCCAGCCACAGGTGGCGCGAAAACGCACCCGCAACGACCGGCGGAGGCGGTTACCCGGCCGCTGGCACCAACCTCCCATCGATTCGCCGGGAAATGGCGGTGTACTCGTCGCGCAACTCCTCGGGCAGGACCCAGGCCGGGGCGTCCTGCCACGCCAGCGGGCGCAGGAACCGTCGGATCGACGTGGCGCCGACCGACGTGTGCACGGCGTTCGTCGATGGCCAGGGCCCACCGTGGTGCTGGGCCCACGACACCCGGACACCGGTGGGGTAGCCGTCGAAGACGACGCGACCGGCGCGGGCGGCGAACACGTCGGCCAGGCGGCGTACCACGTCGGGGTCGTCGCCCGGTCCACTGTGCAGCGAGCCGGTCAGCGACGGCGGAACAGCGTTCAGCGCGGCGTCGAGGTCGGCGTCGTCCTCGTAGCGGACCACGACCAGAAGCGGTCCGAAGCACTCGTCGGCGATCTCGGCGGTCAGGCCGGGGAGGCCGACCTCCAGGAGGGTCGGCGCCACGGTGAAGCCCGCGCCCCGGTCGACCTGCGGCCGCGCCGCCACCCGCGCGCCGGCCCGCTCGAACTCCATGGCCCGACTCTCGTACGCGTCCCGGATGCGCTCGTTGAGCAGGACCGCGCCGCCCGACGAGTCGACCCTCGACCGCAGCGCGTCGACCAGACGGTCACCACCCGGATCCGACGGGACGAACGCCAGGCCGGGCTTGGTGCACAGCTGACCGCCCGAGTTCGTGAAGGACCCGAACAGCCCCTCGGCGATCTGGTCCGCCCGGGCGCCGGCCGCGTCGGGCAGCACCACGATCGGGTTCACGCTGCTCAGTTCGGCGTACAGCGGGATGGGGTCGGGTCGTTCGTCGATGGCCGCCTGGATGGCGCGGGCGGCGTTGACCGAGCCGGTCAGGGCTGCCGCGCGGATCGCCGGGTGGCGCACCAGCGAGCGGCCGGCCTGCTCCCCGTACACGATCGAGATGACGCCCTCGGGCCCGCCGAGGTCGCGGACGGCCGACTCGATCGCGGCGGCGGAGGCCTGCGAGGTCAGCGGGTGCGACGGGTGGGCCTTCAGGATCGTCGGGCACCCGGCGGCGAGCGCGGCGGCAGTGTCACCGCCGGCGACCGAGAAGGCGAACGGGAAGTTGCTGGCCCCGAAGACGGCGACCGGCCCGAGCGGCACGAGCATCCGCCGCAGGTCCGGGCCGCGCCCGAGTGGTGTGTCGGCGGCGTGGTCGATGGCCGCCTCGACGTACGCTCCGTCGCGCAGCACCTCGCCGAACATCCGGAACTGGACCGCCGCCCGGGTGAGTTCCCCGTCGAGTCGCGCGTGGCTCAGGCCGGTCTCCGCCTCGGCGGCGGCGACCAGGTCCGCCCGCCGGGACTCCAGCGACGCGGCGATCGCGTCCAGCAGCTCCGCGCGGCCGACCCGCCCGCGGGCGGCCAACCACTGCGCCGCCCCGGACGCCTGACCGGCGATCACCTCCAGCCGAGAGTCGTCGGTCTCGCTGAGATCCGTCGCGCGACGCTGACCGTCGCGCGGATCGACAGTGCTGACCACGTTCACAGCAGTCCTCTCCTCACCAGATTGCCCATCAGATCGCGGACTCCGAAGTGCCAGGGCTCGCACTCCTCCGCGTGCCGCACCCGGTTGACCAGGGTGCCGAGCGCCGGGCAGCTGATCCGTACCACGTCGTCGACCTTGTGGGTGAAGCCCTCGCCGGGGCGGTCCCGGTCCTGGATGGGCGCGAACATGGTGCCGAGCATCAGGGCGGCGCCGTCGGGATAGTGGTGGTGCGGCCCGATCAGCTGCCGGACCAGCTCCTGCGGATCACGCGACATCCGGGTCATCTCCGAGACCGCCTCCAGGTGGAAGCCGTCCACACCGCGAACCTCCAGACGCACTTCGAGTTCGCGGACCCGATCCATACCGAACCGGTCGTCGAAGAGCCGGATCAGCGGCCCAAGGGCGCAGGAGGCGTTGTTGTCCTTCGCCAGCGGGAGCAGGAGCGCCGAGCGGCCCTCGATGTCGCGCAGGTTCACGTCGTTGCCGAGGGTGGCGCCGACGACCCGGCCGCTGGACGCGACGATGAGCGTGACCTCGGGCTCCGGGTTGTTCCAGGTCGACGCGGCGAGCACGCCGACCGGGACGGCGGTGCCGACGGCGGAGAGGATCTGTCCCTTGGTGAAGATCTCGGCGTCCGGGCCGATCCCCACCTCCAGGTACTGGCTCCACATGCCCTCGGCCACCAGCAGGCTCTTGAGCCGGTCCGCCTCCGGTGAGCCGGCCGCCAGGTTGTGCAGGTCGACGCCGACGTCGTCGAGCATGCGCTGACGGATGTCCGCCGCCAGCGCGAGGTCTCCCCGCGCCCGTTCCTCAATCACCCGTTCGATCATGGAGATGGGGAAGGTCACGCCGGCGGCCTTGAGCGCCTGGAGGTCGACCGGGGCGAGCAGCCAGGGGTGGTCGCGGTCCCGGGTCGCGGCCGCCGTGTTGGCCAGCATCTCCCCGAAGTCACCCACCCTCGGCCCGTCGATCCCGGCGATCGTCGCGGCCGGGTCGGGCAGCTCGCAGATGTCGCGCACGGTCGGGAACCGGTGGCTGAGGTCGATGACCTCGCCGTCGCGGACGGTCACCGGTGAGGGGCCGTCGCCGGTCGGATCCCAGATCCGGCCGATGAGGACGCTGTCGGGGTCGTCCGGCAACGCCTCGGCGGCGGTGCCCACCCAGTCCGCACCCGCGGCCTGCCCTCGCGGCCGTGGCACCGTCATGAGTCGCTCTCCAGGTTGAAGAAGGACCGCTCGTCGCGGGGACGGATGTCGTAGACGGCGTCCTGGAACATCCGCAGCGGATGGGGTGTGAACGGGTGCTGCTCGATCGCGGCGAGATCCACCTCGATGCCCAGGCCGACCCCGTTCGGGATGAGGATGTCGCCGTCCTCGGTCAGCACCAGCCGCTCGTTGGTGATCTCCGGACGCCACGGCACGTCGGTCGCCATGATCTCCAGGTACCGGAAGTTGGGCAGCGTCGCCCCGAGTTGCAGCGTCGCGGCGGTGCTGAGGGGGCCGCTCGGGTTGTGCGGCGCGAACCCCACGTAGCTGGTCGCGGCGAGCGTGGAGATGAAGGCCAGCTCGGCGATCCCACCGGCGTGCGTCACGTCGGGCTGGACGAAGTCGACGGCCTGGCGGGCCAGCGCCGGGGCGAAACCCTGCCGGCCGTACCACCGCTCCCCCGCCGCGATCGGCACCGGCGACGCGCGACGGATGTCGACGAGCGCGTCAAGATTGTCCGGTGGGCACGGCTCCTCGAACCACACCGGGTCGAACTGGGCGATCTCGTTGGCGACCTTGATGGCGTGGCGGACGTCGAAGCGGCCGTGCCCCTCGACGAACAGTTCGACATCGCGGCCCACCGCCTGACGGACGGCGTCGATCTGGGCCAGCACCCGGTCCAACTGTGCGGTGGTGATGGTGAGGTCGTAGTTCTCGAACGGGTCCCACTTGAGGCCCCGGAAGCCGGACTCCACCGTGCGGCGCGCGGCGGCCGCGTAGTCCTCCGGTGTGACGGCGCCGGAGAACCAACCGTTCGCGTACGCACGGACCCGGTCCCGGGTCGCACCGCCGAGCAGCCGGGAGACCGGGACGCCCAGCTCACGCGCCGAGATGTCCCACAGGGCCATCTCCAGCGAGCTCAACGCGGTCATGATGACCGGGCCGCCGCGCCAGTACCAGTCCCGCGCGGTCTCGTAGAGGATCTTCGAGATGCTGGTGGGATCCAGGCCCACCACCGCCTCGGCCAGCTCGGCGATCGCACCCTGGACGGCGCGTTCCTTGCCCTCCAGGGTGGCCTCACCGAGCCCGGTGATCCCCTCGTCGGTGTGCACGCGCACGATGACGAGGTTCGTGCGGTAGAAGTCGACGACCAGCGTGTCGACAGAGATGATCTTCATCTTTCGGCTCAACCCTTCACCGCACCGGCGGTCATGCCGGACACCACGTACTTCTGGACCAACAGGTAGAAGGCGACGGCGGGCAGTGTGAACAGGAAGGCGACAGCCATCACCGTCTGGATCGGTGTTCCCAGCTCGCCGATGAAGTTCGCGATGCCGACGGAGGCGGGTTGCAGGTCGGGGTTGAAGATGAAGGTCACCGCGAACACGTACTCGTTCCAGGCGTGGAAGAAGGCGATGACCGCGGTGGCCGCGATCGACGGGGCGATGAGCGGCACGTTGATGCGGGTGAGGGTGGTGAACGGCCGGGCGCCGTCGGCGCGGGCGGCTTCCTCCAACTCCTTCGGGATGCCGTCGATGGCGCCCTTGAGGATCAAGGCGACGATCGGCAGCACGAAGGCGGAGTTGACGAGGACGAGGCCGGCCAGCGAGTCGAGCAGTTCGAAGCGGCGGAACAGCGCGAACAGCGGGACGACCATGAGCGCCTCGGGAAGCATCTGCGTGAACAGCAGCACGACGGTCAGCACGGCCTTGCCCCAGAACGAGAACCGGGACAGCGCGTAGCCGAGCGGGATGCCCAGGCCGACGGAGACGACCATGGTGCCGACGGCGATGATCAGGCTGTTGAGCAGCCAACCCGCGGCCTTGCCCTCGGCCAGCGCGTCCACGAAGACCCCGAACTGGCCGAGGTCCGGCGTGAGCCGGGGCTGGTCGGCGAAGAGGTCGCTGTTGCTGGACAGCGCCGTGACGAACATCCAGTACAGCGGGAACACCGCGACACCCAGCACGACGAGCACGGCGACGATCCGTGCGGTGACACCGAAACGGAAGCGCCTCATCGGACCTCCCCCTTCTCCACGGCACGGGCGACCAGGCGGCTGCCGATGATGACGATGAGCGAGATGACGACGCCGACCATGCCGATGGCCGCCGCCGATCCGAGTTCCTTGGAGTCGAACGCCTGCGAGTAGAGGTCGATGACGAGCGTCTCGGTAGCCCCGACCGGCCCGCCCTTGGTCATCAGCCAGATCAGCTCGAACCGCCGCAGCGACCAGATCGTCATCAGCAGGGCCAGCAGACCGACTGTCGGCTTGATGACCTGCCAGGTGACGGCGCGGAAGGTGGCCCACCGTCCCGCGCCGTCGACGGTCGCGGCCTCGTTGAGGTCCTGCGGAACGGACTGCAGCGCGGAGAGCAGCACCACGGAGGTGAACGGGAACAGCTGCCAGATGGTCGTGGCGAGCACCGCCGGGAGCGCGTAGCGCGG
The DNA here is from genome assembly GCF_054462275.1 of Micromonospora sp. SD19. Taxonomy (NCBI): domain Bacteria; kingdom Bacillati; phylum Actinomycetota; class Actinomycetes; order Micromonosporales; family Micromonosporaceae; genus Micromonospora; species Micromonospora sp. SD19. The sequence goes on along the minus strand of NZ_JBTLMN010000005.1, from coordinate 321,206 downwards.
GCTGTCCAGGATGGCGCCGCCGGGCACCCCGAGCCCCACGGCGTCGAGGAAGCGGTTCACGATGCCGTACTGCGCGTTGAGCATCCAGGTGGCGATGAGCGCGACGGCGATACCGGGGGCGGCCCAGGGCACCGTCACCAGCGCCCGCGCCACGCCACGACCCCGGAACTTCTTGTTGAGCAGCAGCGCGACGACCAGCCCGGCGCCGATCGCGACGACGACGCAGGTGATCACGTAGACGATGGTGATCAGCAGGGTGCGGTGGAACTCGGGGTCGCCGAAGATCCGGTTGTAGTTGTCGAGCCCGACCCACTCGCTGCGGGTGGGGTTGAGCAGCCTCGTCCTGGTGAAGCTGAGGTACACCTCCTGGAGCAGGGGTACCGCCTGGAAGACGAGGATGAACAGCGCGGCGGGGGCCAGGAAGAGGTACGGCGTCCACTTGCTACCCAGGGGGCTGGGCCGACGCCGGGCCCGGCCTGGGGATGTTGTCTTCGGTGCTCCGGTCTGCTCGACCACAGTCATCGGGTTCGATCCTTCTGGGGAAGGACGCTGCCGGCGCACGGATCGTCGCGCCGGCAGCGTCGCCGTGTCGAGCGGTCAGCGGACCAGTTCGGTCGCCTGCTGCTGGGCGCGGTCCAGTGCCGACTTCAGGTCGGTCTTGCCCTGCAGGGCAGCGACGACGTTCTGCACGACCACCTTGCGGATGTCCGGCGTCTTGGCCTCGAACCCCAACACGATCTGCGGCAGGCTGGTCTCGGTGAGCCCGTCGAAGACGGTGAGGAACGGGGTCTCCTTGAGCGTCTCCGCGCTGCGCTGCGTGGTGGTGGCGACGCTGCTCGCACCGAGGATCTCCTGCAGCTTGACCTGGTTCTGCGGCTCCAGCGCCCACTTGATGAAGGTGCCCGCCTCCTCCTGGTGCTCGCTCGCCTCGTTGATGACGACCGGGGCGAGGATCGCGCCCTGCTTGCGGACCGGGAACGGGATGGGGGCGACGCTGAAGTTCAGCTTGGCGTTCTGGCCGCGGGTGGCGGTCACGTAGCCGCCGTTGTTGAGCTCCATCCCGACCTTGCCCTCGGCGAACATCCGCCGGAACGTCGCCGCGTCGGCTCCGCGCGGGATCACGTTCGCGTCGTAGAGGTCCTTGAACGCCTGCAGGCCCTTGAGGTTCTCGGGCGAGTTGATGGTCAGGTTCTTCCCGTCGGACCAGGCGCCGCCGAAGCCGTAGACGTAGTTGAAGATGTCCTGCCAGACACCGGCCTCCTCGGCCTCGGTCTGGCGGAACGCCAGACCGAAGACGTCGCCCTTGGTCAGCGACTTCGCCGTCGAGGTGAACTGCTCGAAGGTGGTCGGCGGCGTCGGGATCAGGTCCGCGTTGTAGAACATCGCGTAGTTCGACGCTTCGAAGATGACGCCGTGCCGGACACCGTCGTGGACCATGAACTGGTCCGGCTGCTTGAGCAGGTCGTACTTGCTGGCGTCGATCACCTTGTCCAGCGGCGCGACGAGGCCGGCGTCCGAGGCCGCCTCGAACTCGGGCATGTCGAAGCGGACCAGGTCGGGGCCCTTGCCGCTGCCCATCTGGGTGAGCACGGTCTGGCCGAAGGTCGGGTACGGCACCGCGGCGGCGGAGACCTGGACCTTGGTCTGGCTCTGGTTGAACTCTTCGAGCCACTTCGTCAACAGGGGCCCACGGCCGGGGTCGCCGAAGGTCGAGGCGGCGAAGGTCAGTTTGGTGACGCCGTCACCGGAGTCGCCGTCCGAGCCGCAACCGGTCAAGAGAGCGGCAACCAAGCCCAGGGCACATGTCGCCCTGACGATGCCGAAGCGAGAGCGCTGATTACCCATCGTTACTCCACTGTTACGAGTTGGCGTCAAGGGGGTGAAATTGCAACGATCGTAGCGCCATGTGCAACGGTGTCAAGTGGCGATTGCGCATCGCGTCATCTATATTGCACAATATGCAATGACAGCGACGGCGCTATCCGTCGCGCGAGGGGAGAAACAGCCTTGGCGCAATCGATTCGTCGCGCGATCGACCTCATCCGGCGATCCGCGGAGCACCCGCTGTCCCTTACCGAGGCTGCGGACGTGCTCGGCGTCCACAAGTCCACAGCCCTGCGCATCCTGCAAACACTGGAGTCCGCGCGCTTCGTCCGTCGGACCGGCGCGGGCACCTACGTGCTCGGCAGCGGCCTGATCGAGTTGTCCGAGCTCGCGCTCGGCTCGATGGACCTCCGCCAGCCCGCGGCCGCGCACCTTCGTGCGCTGCAACGCGAGACCGGCCACACCGTACACCTGGCGCAGCTGACCGGCGACGAGATCATCTATATCGACAAGGTGGACAGCCCGGCGTTCGACGCCGTCAAGCTGCCGTCACGGGTGGGACGCGCGGTGTCGATCTACGCCAGCGCCGTCGGCAAGACGATCCTGGCGTACCTGCCCCGGCAGGAGCGCGACCGCCTGCTCTCCCACGTCGTCTTCGAGAAATTCACCGACACCACCTTCACCGACCACGACGCCCTGGAAGCCGAACTCGCCCGCATCCAGCAGTGCGGCTGGGCCATGGACAACGGCGAGCACGACGCCTACGTGATGTGCGTGGCCGCGCCGATCAGGGATTCACGGGGCCAGGTCATCGCCGCCGCCTCGATCACGGCGATCGAGGTCATCGCGAGCCTCGATCAGCTGAAGAGCAACCTTCCGCTGTTGCTGGAGACCGCCAACAAGATCTCGTACGAGCTCGGCTACGCACCGCCAGCGACGGCGAGCCCGGAAGGTGCCGGCCACGGCGCGACCTGAGCGCGCCCGGCCGGACGATCACCGCGTCGGCGGCGCCGACCCGCCGGTGATCCGGTGGTGCTCGTCGGTCTCCATGTCGATGAAGGCCTGGATCATGCCCCGGTAGATCCGTTCGATCAGATCCGGGTCGGCGCCGGCCTCGCCCGCCAGCGCGCGGACCCGGGCCACCACCTGCGCCACGCGCTCCGGTGCGCGGACCGCCTGACCGTCGCTCTTGAGCGGGGCGGCCTGCCGGACCAGTGCCTCGCGCCGGGCGAGCAGGCCGACCAGGTCACCGTCGAGTTCGTCGATCCGAGCGCGGATCTCGGTCAGTGTCACAGCGGTCTCTGTCACGCCGGAAATCGTCGCACGACGACGACACGATCAGGCGGCCCGTTCACCGGCCGGCGCGCCAATTGCCCGCTTTCGCCCTAATCTCGACAACGTTCACGTTCGCCCCCAGCACGGCAACCACGGGACCGGGTCCAGGCTGCGAGGGTACGAAGACCGGCCCACCGTTTCCCCAGTGCCTGCGCACGACTCCCACGTACGTGGTCCTCAATGGAGGGTCGGGGTCGAACCACGACTACCTGCTCGTCCCCAGCTGCCGGATCAGCGGCATCGAGTGTCCGTTCATCACCACCGCCAGTGCCCCGAACTACTGGCTGGAGGCGTGGAACAACGCCCAGCCGGGGCAGCCCGGTCACGTCGTCTACCCGCACATCGGGCTGGGCGTCAACTCCGCCGACCCGACGATCCTGATGCAGGACCAGTTGCACATCCACCTGGCCGGCATCCACTCGGGAATCCAGACGCAACTGAACAACCACGACAGTGCGATCAGCAACGATCCGACGCGGTGGCGCAACCAGATCGTGCCGGTCTGGGGCCTGACCAGCACCGGCCTGCCCGCCCCCCGCTCGTACCGGGTGCTGCACGTCGCGAACCTGAACGGGAACCTCTTCCGGCTCCTCCTGGACAGCGTGGTGCGGCCGACCGGGACGACCATGGCGGCGCAGATGCTGGCCGTGACGCCCCGACTGACCGGAAGCGGCGGGTTCTACGTGCTGAACAGTGAGCCCGGCCTGCCGGTTCCGGCCGGGCAACCCGGTGGTACGGGCACCGTCGACTTCCTGCTCGCGTACGCCTGAGGGGTCGACCCGGTGTCAGCGGGCGCCGGTGCTGGCGCCGGCACGCAGGCCCTGATCGATAAAGTTGATCAGCCAGGTGAAGCTCTCGTCGACCGACGTGTCGATCTGGAACCCGCCGGCCGCCTCCAGGGTCGCGAACCCGTGCAGGACGCTGCGCAGCGTCCGCATGGCGTGGATCTCCTGGCCCGGGTCCAGCCCGTACCCGCTGAGCATGGCCGCCCAGGAGGCGAGCACCCGCTCGCTGGCCGGAATGAACGGGTCGTCGGGGCCGGTCGGGCGGACCGCGTTGGCCGCCGCGTACCGGCCGGGGTGTTCCCGCACGTACGTGCGCATCGCCTGCGCCCCCGCGGCGAGCGCGTCGCTACCGGACCGACCCTGGATGGCGTCACGGATGACATCGCCGGCCTCGGTCATGGCCAGGATCGCGATCCGGTGTGCCAGGTCGGCCTGGCTGCTGACGTGCTTGTAGAGCGAGGGGGTCTTGATCCCGAGCCGTTCGGCGAGCAGGCCCATGCTGAGGTTGTCGAAGCCGACCTCGTCGACAAGCGCGGCGGCGGCTTCGGTGACCGACGCCGGGGTGAGCCGAGCCTTAGGCATTGGTCAGCGTCCGGGCGAGGAAGGGCAGGGCCAGGGCGACGACCTCGTCGGGCGTCTGCGTGTGCGGGTAGTGTCCCGCGCCCTCGATGACGGCCAGCTCGCCGAGCCCCTGCGGCAGGTCGGCGATGATGCGTTCGCCCTCGGCCCGCGGGTCGGCCCAGTCGGGGTCGACGCTGCCCTGGATCACCAGGACCGGGCAGGTGACGTTGGGCAGCTGCCGACCAGCGTCGGCGGCGCTGGTCTTGGCCATGGCCTGGAGGGCCTTCATCCGGCCGGGCTCACTCATCTTGGCCTCGATGCGCGCCAGCTCGCTGTCCCAGTCGGCGGGCTTGGTCGGGATCGCCAGGTTGAGGTAGTTGCGCCAGCTCGCCACGCTGCCCCGCAGCAGCACCTGCGCCAGGTGCAGGTAGCCGGCCCGGTAGCGCTTGACCCGCACCAGCCCGGCGAGGTCGATGGACTGCGCGCGGGTGAACGGCGCCAGCTCGATGACGCCGGAGATCACGTCGGGCGCGGTCGCCGCCGCGATGGTCGCGGCACCGCCGCTGATCGACTGGCCGATGAGCACCGCCGGGCCGCCGAGGTGGCGTACCACGGCGACGAGATCGTCAGCGATGTCGGTGCGGCTGTAGCCGTCCCAGCCGAGGCTGGAGTCACCGCAGCCGCGGATGTCGACGGCGGCGACCCGGTATCCGGCGGCGGCCAGGGCCGGAGCGACGAACCGGTACGAGTGCCGGCTGTCGCCCATGCCGTGCGCCAGAACGACCAGTGGCCCCTGCCCGGTGAGGCCGTAGGCGATGGTGTTGCCGGCAATGTCCAGGTATTCGGTCATGACGCCTCCACAACGAGCTAATGCGATTAGCTTAAGGCTAACCGCATTAGCCGCAGAGGGCAAACGGCTGGCCCGGTTACCCGCCGCCACCCATGCCGAGCTGGGGATAGAGGGCATCGGGGGCGACGACCGCCCCGGCCGGCCGGACGACGCTGACGGTCGACCCGAAGTCGCTGTAGCGCAGGGACGCGCTCGGCAGACCACTGGCCTCCGGCATCAGGAAGCTGACCAGCCGACCCTCGGTGTCCAGCATCGCCCGGAACGCGTGTCGCCGTGCGCTGTCCGGAAAGACACCACCGGGATCGAGCCGGAAGCTGATCCCGTTACCGACGCCGATCCGGGTCGCGTCGATCGTCCCGGTGATCTGACTGCCGTCGGCACGTGCGGTGACGATCGCGTCGATGAGGCGGCCCGAGCCGCCGGAGTCGTTCCTGCCCGGCGCGAAGCTCAGGGCGAAGCCCGCCGGCACTCGGGCCGGGTCGAGGACCATCCACTGGTCGCCCACGCCCCGCAGGAGCTGACCGGCCTTCAGGTAGACGTCGTCGTCGATCATCCGGATCTCGATCGTCCCGCCCGGCGCCGTGATCGTGGCGTTCACACGCTTGTTGACGTTGTCGGTGTGCGACAGCGAGGTGATCTGGCTGGCGATGTCGACGTCGCTGCGAAAGCTCGTCTGATTGACGAACGCCGTGCCCGCCCGCAGCAGACCGACCGCCTCGGCGGTGGCGGCGGCGTCGGCGCTGGCGCTGGCGGTCGACTCCGGAGCGGTTCGAGGTTCCGGGTCGCGCTCCGCCCGCGTGCCAACCGAGCAACCCAGCAGAAGCAGGCCCACAGAGATGCCGGCCAGCGTGGCTCGACGTGTCATGGCCATCACGGTAGGCGCGACCCGCAAGGTGTGGTGACCCGTATAGTGCCGCGATGGAAACGGACCCGGTACGGCAGGCTTACACGTCCGTCGCAGAGCTGTACATCGAGATGTTCGGCACCAAGGAGCAGGTACACCCCGACGACCTCGCCCTCATCGAGCGACACCTGGGGGATCGACAGGGCCCGGTGCTCGATCTGGGCTGCGGGCCAGGCCACCTCACCGGTTACCTCCGGGCACTCGGTGTCGACGCGGCGGGGATCGACCTGGTCCCCGAGTTCATCGCGCACGCGCGGGCCGCCCACCCGGACGTCGAGTTCCGGCTCGGGTCGCTGGCCCACCTCGACGTCGCCGATGGGTCCGTCGACGGCATCCTGGCCTGGTACTCGTTGATCCATCTTCCGCCGCAGGAACTCGACGGCGTACTCACCGAGTTTCGCCGGGCGCTGGTCCCGGCCGGGCGGTTGGTGCTGGGCACCTTCTCCGCCGACGAGGTCGGCGCCTTCGACCACAAGGTCGTGACCGCCTATCGGTGGCCGCTCGACGCGCTCTCCGAGCGACTCACCCAGGCCGGCTTCCGGGAGGTCGAACGCCTACCCCGAGCCGGCGACGACCAGCACCGACCGCACGCCGCCATGGCCGCGGTGGTGGTGTGAGGCCGCCGAGGGCCGGCCTCCCCTCCAGGGAGCCCGGCCCTCGCGCAACTGCGCACCCGCGTCGAACCGGCGTCCGGTTCGGCGGCAGCACCCTCAGGCGTTGAGCTTCCCGGCGATCTTGACCACCCGCGAGGCCATGTGGTCCAGGGCGGCGAACTGGGCGTCGCCCAGCGGGGCGTCGTTGTTGCCGCCGGTGACGTGCGAGACGCCGTACGGGTTGCCGTCGGCGAACTTCAGCGGGTCGGTGTAACCCGGGGGCACGATCAGGCCGCCGAAGTGGTGGATGGTGTTGTAGAGCGCCAGCAGGGTCGACTCCTGGCCGCCGTGCGCGGTCATGGACGCGGTGAACCCGGCGTACACCTTGTCGGCGAGCAGCCCCTGCGCCCACTGCGGACCGAGGGTGTCGATGAACTGCTTGAGCTGGCTGGCGACGTTGCCGTACCGGGTGGGGGTGCCGAACAGCACCGCGTCCGCCCAGACGACGTCGTCGGCGGTCGCCTTCGGCTCGTTCTTCGTGGCGTCGAAGTGCTGGCTCCAGGCGGCGTTGGAGGCGATGGCCTCGCCCGGGGCGAGTTCCGGAACCTGACGCAGTCGCACCTCGGCGCCGGCCTTCTCGCCAGCCTCGGCGAGGCGCTTGGCCATGGCGTGCAGGGTCCCGGTGGACGAGTAGTAGATGACGGAAAGCTTGGTCATCGGAGGCATCCCTTCCCAAAGTAGTTGCTGTCGATAAATTTGCGGCCGCAACAATCTCGACTGTAGCAGTCGCCTCGCGGCACCCCAACGTCCTGCCCATGCCCGCCGCCGTGACGGAGCACACCACCCGACGGGCGCCGCGTTCCCACGTCACGACCCGTCCGGAGAGCTGGCCGGCTGCTGCCCCGGCCAGAACGGCCACTCCTCGAACGACCGGCACCGGCCGTCGCCGGCGAACCGGATGACCCACAGGTCGCGGTACTCCTGCTCGACCGGGTCGCCGTAGCGGACCTCCTGGCGCGACACGGCGGTGTCACCCTCGACCGCGACGATCTCCGCGGTCATCTGGAACACCTCGTCGGGACCCTTGCGCTGCTTCTCCCACATCCGGGCGATGGCCGGCAGCCCGACGACCGGCGTCCAGTACGGGCCCTGCTGGTAGCTCGCGTCCTCGGTGAAGAGCCCGACCAGGCCATCCGTGCCCGGCGTACGCCAGAGTCGCTCGTAGGCGGCGAGCCAGTCCTCGACGTGCGTACGGTCCATGGAATTCACCTTGCCACCCCGGCGGCGGCCAGCCGGGCGAACCCGCAGGCTGCCGGGGGTGCGGGCACGCTCGGGTGAGCGGGGCGCGAGCCCGGCGTCGGCGCCGCAAACCTTGACACCGAACGGCATACCCCGCCAGACTTCCCGATGCTAATTCGATTTAGCGTCCATCGAAACCCCTCGACTGCCAGTGCCCGGACCAGACCGCGACGTGCGACCACAGAGGAGTCTTCGCGCATGAGGGAAACGACCGGAAGACGCAGGCTCCGGCTTGCGATCTCGATTCTCGCGTTCACGGCACTCGGAGCGGGGGCCGTCGCCCCCGCGCCAGCTGCCGCCGCCGGCAGGCCCACCCCCGCGCCGGGCGCGACCGTCAAGGCGGACCGCACCTCACCCACCGGCTACACCGTCACGTTCGTCTACCGCAACCCGCACGCCACCCAGGTCCGCCTCGCCGGCGACCTGACCCTGCTCGACGTCAACACCGGCACCACGCGCTACCAGCCGGAACAGTGGCAACCGGGGCGCTACCACTCCGGCGGCACCGAGTTCCTCCGCGACATGACCAGAGACCCGAAGGGGAACTGGTCGGTCTCGGTCCCGCTGCACGCCGGAGGCCTCAGCTACTGGTACCGGGTCTGGGACCCGACCCAGGGCTGGGAGAACAAGCGCATCTGGGATCCCGCCTCGACGAACCCGCGGCCCCCGGGCGAGTCCTCGTTCCGGGTCAGGAACAACGACGTTCTCGACGCCGTGTCCGTGCCGTACGCCGAGAAGCAGAACGACCCGGTGCTCAAGAAACGCGCGGGCTACGAGTTGCCGGTGGCCGACCGCGCGAAGCGGGGCACGGTCACCTACATCCCGTACACCACGATCCTGGGCGACAGCGGCCACTACCTCGGCGTGTACCTGCCGGCCGGCTATGACGCCAACCGCGCGCAACCGTACAAGGTCGCGTACCTCGCGCACGGCATCTTCGGCGACGAGACCGACTTCATGGTCCCCGCGAACGTCCCGAACATCCTGGACAACATGATCGCCAAGGGTGAGATCGAGCCCACAGTGGTCGTCACCATGGGCAACCACTTCACGGGCACCAGCCTCGGCTTCGCCTCCTACAACCAGACCAACGCGGCCAACAACCTGGTCCAGACGATCCTGCCCCTCATCGAGGGCCGCTACCACGTCTCGACCGAACGCTCCGGGCGCGCCTACGCCGGGTTCTCGTACGGCGGGATGACGGGCGGCGTCGTGATCAGGAACTACCCGACCACCTTCGGGTTCTACGGACACTTCTCCGGCAACCCGTCGCTCACCACCGGGGACTACGACACCATCGCCAACGCGGTCGGAGACGACGACCTCTCCGTCTTCCTCGGCAACGGCGTCTTCGAGGGCAACCTCAACGCCCAGAACGCCATCGCTGACAACTTCCGGGCCCGGGGGTACGCCGCCGCGACGGCCCAGGTTCCCGGCGCGCACGACGGGATGACGGCGGGCCAACTGTTCACGATCTTCGCCCGGGACCATCTGTGGTCCGGGGTGGACTCGGTGTCGGTGACGCCCGCGTCGGTGAACCTGACGACAGGGTGGAACTGGACCAGGCAGTTCCGCGCCCGGGTGACGACCAACGAGGGCGTGAGCCCGGCGGTGACGTGGTCGGTGCGGGGGGCGACCTCCCCGGACACCACCATCTCCACGGCGGGCCTGCTCTCGGTCGCCGCCGGGGAAACCGCGTCGTCGCTCACGGTGGTGGCGACGTCGGTGATCGATCCGACCAAGTCCGCTTCGGCCCAGGTCACAGTGGTGCCGGCGGGCACGGCACGGGTCACGGTGAAGGCGAAGGCCGCGCCTGCCTCGGTCGTTCGCGGTGACACGTTCACACTGCGCGTCGACGTACGGGCACAGTCGCCGCACCCGAAGGCTCCGACGGTGACCGGCGAGGTCGCGGTCACCTTCGGCGGCGCGACCCACGTGGTGGCGCTGCGCGGTGGTGCGGCCGTCGTCGACCTGCCGACCGACGGACTGTCCGCGGGGGTGTACCCGGTGCACGTCGCCTACTCCGGTGACCCGGTGCACGCCCCCACCGCGGCCGTCCACCAGCGGCTGCGGGTCCGCTAGACAAGCAGGCGGGGTGGGCCGGCGGCCTTCCGGCGTCGGCCCCCCCGTCAGCTGAGCGTCCGGACCGTCAGCTCACCCCCCGAACCGCCTCGATGATCGACTCGGCGACCTCACTCGGGTCGGCCACCGCCATCGCGTGCGACCCGCCGACGACCTCGCGCTGCCCCCGAGGGTTGGCCCGCTCGGCCATGAAGCGGTGCGCCTCGACCGGGATGTTCTTGTCCAGGTCCCCGAACACGAACCAGCTGGGCAGCGACCGCCAGGCAGGGTCGCCGGTGAGCTGGTCTCCCAGGGCCTGCTCGGTGATCGGCCGCTGGGTCCGGGCCATCAGCGCGGCCATGTCGCCCGACGCGTCCGCGCAGAACTGCGCGTGGTACCGGTCCTGGGCGATCGCCACCTCGTTGCCACCGGTCGACACCGGGTACTGCACCAGCGTGTCGGCCAGGGTGCTGCCGGGGAACTTGCCCGACAGCGACAGTGCCGACTCCCCGGTGTCCGGGGCGAAGGCGTTGACGTACACGAGGGCCCGCACCGAGGTGTCGCCGGCCGCGGCCTGCGTGATCACCATGCCGCCGTACGAGTGGCCGACGAGGATGATCGGTCCACCGATCCCGCGTACGACATCCCGCACGTACGCGGCGTCGCCCGCGACGCTGCGCAGCGGATTCGCGACGGCCACCGAGTCGTACGCGGCGCCCATGCGCTCGAGCACTCCGTTCCAACTCGCCGACTCGGCGAACGCCCCGTGCACGAGCACGATGGTGGGCTGTGGATCAGGCATGACTGGTGCCCCCTCACTCCGTGAAGCTGTTCACCGCCGGTCGCACTGGTACGCCTGGATACCCGTCACGCGAATGTGAAACGTCCGGTCCCGGTGGCCTGCACCGGTCCTGCCGAACGCGTCGGTCGGCGGGCCAGCGCCGTAAGCTGCATCAACCCGATGGGCAGGAGGCTGCGGTGGCGGCGACGACGAGCACTGCGACGGCGGCCGAGGTGATGGCCGAGCTGGCCGAGCTGACGGACCCGAGGGCACTCGAGGTGAACGCCAGACACGGTGACGATCACGGTGTGCACCTCGGCGCGCTTCGGGCGCTCGCGAAGCGACTGAAGACGCAGCACGATCTCGCGCGCCAACTCTGGGCGACGGGTGAGTCCGCGGCGAGACTGCTGGCGATCCTGATCTGTCGTCCCCGGGTGTTCACGCGTGACGAGTTGGACGTCATGGTGCGCGAGGCGCGCACCCCGAAGGTGCACGACTGGCTGGTGAACTACGTGGTGAAGAAGAACCGGCACGCCGACGAGCTGCGGCTGGCCTGGTTCGCCGACGCGGATCCCGTGGTCGCGAGCGCCGGCTGGGCGCTGACCACCGAACGCGTGACGAAGAGTCCCGACAGTCTCGACCTCCCGGGACTGCTCGATGTGATCGAGGCCGAGATGGCGGATGCGCCGGATCGCCTCCAGTGGGCGATGAACCACTGCCTGGCGCAGATCGGGATCGAGCACGCCGAGCACCGCGCTCGGGCGATCGACATCGGCGAACGCCTGGGGGTGCTCAGGGACTACCCGACCTCCCCCGGCTGCACGTCTCCGTTCGCGCCGATCTGGATCACCGAGATGGTCCGCCGCGCGGGATAGACAGCACCTTCCCGGACGAGCCCTCGGAACGGGGTCGACGCCGTCCGGCACTCGTCCCTATAGTGAGTTCCATTATGGGACTTACTACCTTCTGGCGGTGGTGGGTCGCCGGCACGACCAGCCACCTCGGCTCGGCGGTCGGCGCGCTGGCCCTACCGCTGACCGCGCTGAACGTGCTCCACGCGTCGGCCTTCGAGATGGGTCTGATCACGGCGGCGGGCTATCTGGCGTACCTGCTGATCAGCCTGCCGGCCGGGGTGATCGTGCAGCGCGTGCCGCTGCGCGGCATGCAGGTCGGCCTGGACCTGGTCCGGGCCCTCGCCATCGCGTCGGTCCCGCTGGCCTGGTGGCTCGGCATGCTGACCGTGGCCCAGCTGATCGCTGTCGCCCTGGTGGTGAGCTTCGCCAACGTGCTGTTCGACGTGGCGAACCAGACGTTCCTGCCGGAGATCGTGCCGGCCGCGCAGTTGCAGGCCCGCAACAGCCTCACCTCCGGCACCCATGCCGCCACCACGCTGGGCGGGCCGTCCCTGGGCGGCTTCGCGGTGGCGGTGCTGGGCGCGGTGCCGACGCTCTTCGTGGACGCCGTCAGCTATCTGGTCTCCGCGGTGTTGCTGCGCACCCTGCCGGCTCGCCGGGTGCAGCGACCGGCCGAGCGACCACCGATGGTCACGATGATCCGCGAGGGCTGGCACTTCGTGCTGCGACACCCGATCATCGGACCGGCCATGTGGGACGCCACCGCGACGAACTTCGTCAGCGGCGCGATGCTGGCCCTCTTCCCGTTCTACCTGGTGCGCGAGCTGCACGCATCGCCGGTCCTGGTCGGGCTGCTGATCGCCACCGACGGTCTCGGCACACTCATCGGCGCCGCGCTGACGACCCGCTTCACCAACCGGTTCGGCACCGCCCGCGGCCTGATCATCGCGGCCTTCGTCGGCGTGGCCGGCGCGCTCATCATCCCGCTGGGTACCGGCACCGCCGCATTCCTGGCCTTCGCGGCCGGCAACCTCATCCTCGCCAGCTCCACAGTGGTGCTCAGCGTGACCACCCGCACGTACCGGATGCTCGCCAGCCCACCGGAGCTGTTGTCCCGGGTGATCGCCACTGTCAAGTTCGTCTCCTGGGGCGCCATCCCGGTCGGTGGCCTGCTCGCCGGCCTCCTGGCCGGGCCGCTCGGTGCCCGCACGACATTGCTGATCTTCGGGGCGCTCACCGTGCTGTCCCCGATCATCTACCTGTCGACGCCGATCCGCGGCCTGCGCGACCTGCCACTCGACAGCGCGCCGGCCCCCACCGAGGCCCGGGTGTGAAGCCCACCCCCGCTCCGTCCACAGTGCTCGGCCAGGACATCGACAGAAGGTGTAGCCAACGGTTCACCGGGGCAAGAACCCGCACATGAGGCAAGCGACACTGCGGCACGGGTACCTGCCCGACCAGCGGCACCGCACTGGCGAGTCCGGCCGGGCAGGGCCGGCGACGTCGCTGCCGACGGCCGCCGGCTGATGCGGTTGAGGCACAGCCTTCCCCCGGTGGCGCTCGGGGCGGCGGCGCTCGGGGCGGCCCTGGGCGCCAGCCCCGCCCACGCCGACAGCCCGTCACCGTCGCGTCTCCCGCCGCTGGAGGTCGCCACCTCGCCACAGGCCCTCTCGGTTTCGGTGGACGACGTCGTCGAGGTGCAGCTGGATGTCCCACTGCCTGTGCGGACCACTGCCGTCCCGCTGCCCCTGCCGTCCACGGACCCGCTGCCCCTGCCGTCGATAGAACCGCCGCCCCTGCCGGTACCGACGCTGTCGGCCAGGCCGGTGCCGACAGTGTCGGCCAAGCCGGTACCGACAGTGTCGGCCAAGCCGGTACCGACAGTGTCGGCCAGGCCGGCCACCACCGCGCCACGTCGTCCGGCCCGTGCCCCCTCGTCGCCGCGCACCACGCCGACGCCAGCCGCCCCGGTCCCGCCTGCCGTACGCGTTGACCAGTCGGCGCCGTCGACGGTGTCCCCGGGCGGTGCCCACGGCAGGTCCGATGGCCGCGCGTCGGATCGGGCGCGGCCGACGACGGCCACCGTCACCGGTGAGCGGCCCGTCCCGCCGGCCCGTCCCGCACCGGGGCCGCCGGTGTTCGTCGTGGCGCTCGCCACCGGGCCGGCCACCACCAGCACCGGCGGTGCCGAGCCACCTCCGTCGACAGCCGAAGCTCCGCCATCCATCCCGCTGCTGCGGGCCGGGTTCACCGTCAGCGCCGTCGACCTGCGCGCTACCGGTCTACCGGTGGAGCGGGGTCCTCCCCCGCCCCGGTAGCTCCTGATCACCCACTCACGTCCACGACGTTGATCAGGAGAGACTCATGGAAATCGCCGTCATCTGGATCCCCGCCGACATCGAGCCGTCGGAGCCCGCCGTCGCGAAGTGTCTCCGCCACCTTCGCCGACACTCGTACCGATTCGCGGGAACCGTGCGGGCACCGTGGGAGACCGTCGAACAGAGCATGATCGACGGGGAGGTGGATGTCGTCGTCATCGCCGATTTCGCCCACCTCCCGCCGGACCGGTCCCCCCGGATCGAGCTGGCCAGGGCCACCGGAGACGATGCGGACGGGGACCAGCCGGCTCCCGACACCCAGCAGCACTGACACCACGAAGCGCCCCGTCCGCAACGAACGGGGCGCTTCGTCGATCTGGTAGCGGGTCAGCCGCGGGACAGCTCGCCCCGCCGAAGGCCGGCCTCCCGACGGGTCAGGCGGCGACGGCCGCCCGGACGTCGTCGTCGGCGTCGCGCAGCCGGGCCGCGGCCTCCTCGGCGGTGCAGTTCGCCAGCAGCAGCACGATGGCCGTCTTGGCGTGCCCGCGCGCCGCCGCGAGCGCCCGCGCGGCGGTGTCCAGGTCGGTGTCGGCGGCCTCGGCGACGATCCGACGGGCCCGGTCGACGAGCTTCTCGTTGGTGGCGTTCATGTCCACCATCAGATTGCCGTAGACCTTGCCCAGCCGGGCCATCGCGGCGGTCGAGAGCATGTTGCAGACCAGCTTCTCGGCGGTGCCGGCCTTGAGCCGGGTGGAGCCGGTGAGCACCTCGGGCCCGGTGGGCACCTCGATGGCGACGTCGGCGTGCCGGCTGGTCACCGCGTCGGTGTTGCAGGCCACCGAGACGGTCGCCGCGCCGCGCGCGCGGGCGTGGTCCAACCCGCCGACCACGTACGGGGTACGGCCGCTGGCGGCGAGCCCGACCACCGTGTCGCGGGCGGTCAGGCCGACTGCGTCGAGGTCGGCGACGGCGCGGGTCGGGTCGTCCTCGGCGCCCTCGACGGCGACACCGAAGGCGCGTGCCCCGCCGGCGAGCAGCCCGACGACCCGATCGGGTGTGGTGCCGAAGGTGGGTGGGATCTCGACGGCGTCGAGCATGCCGATCCGGCCGCTGGTGCCCGCGCCGAGGTAGATCAGCCGTCCGCCCTGGCGTAGCGACGCCACGATGACGTCGACGGCGGCGGCGATGTCCGGCACGGCCCGGCGGACGGCCTCGGCGACCGTCTGGTCCTCGTCGTTCATCGCGAGAAGCAACTCGGTGGGAGACATCCGGTCGAGGTCGCTGGTCTTGTCGTTGCGGGTCTCGGTGCCGAGGGTGCTGAGGTCCACGGGGTGCTCGTTCCTCTCGCTGGTGTGCAGTCGCCGGCCGGCGGGGCGCGGATCTCCGGTCGCCCGGCGGCCCGGGACGACTCGTCGTCGAGCGCGTCCTCGCGACCCGCCGCCACGGCCAGGCCGCGGCGCAGCTGCGAACAGTCCCCGTATCAGCAGGCTGAAACCACAGCGTAACCAGCCCGGCCGGGCGGTGGCAAAAAGTTTCGCGTTACCCTGGTCCAACGTCACTTCTTGACAATCGCTGGTTGGGAGCGAGCCGTGCGTCAACTCGACCTCGTCGTGATCGTGCTGTACCTCGTGGTGATCGCCTTCGTCGGACTACGCCTGTCCGGCAAACAGAAGTCCGCCAAGGACTACTTCGTCGGCGAGGGCCGACTGCCCTGGTGGACCGTCTCGTTCTCCGTGGTCGCCACCGAGACCAGCGTCCTGACCGTGATCAGTGTTCCCGGCGGCGCCTACAGCGGTCAGGGCTTCGGCAACGTCGAGCTGGCCCTGGGTTACGTCATCGGTCGGGTCGTCGTGGCCGCGGTGCTCATCCCGCTGTACAAGCGGGGTGGGTTCGTCAGCGCCTACCAGTACCTCGGTGAGCGGTTTGGCCTGAAACTCCAGGGTCTGGCGTCGGTGACGTTCGTCTTCACCCGCCTGCTCGCCGAGGGCGTACGGCTGTTCGCCTCGGCCATCCCCATCAAGCTGCTCCTCGACGAGTTCGGGCTGAACGTCAGCTACCAGGCCATCATCATCGTGCTCACCCTCATCACGGTGGTCTACACCTACCTCGGTGGCATCAAAGCGGTCATCTGGACCGACGCCATCCAGATGGGGCTGTATCTGGGTGGGGCGATCCTGGCCATCGCGGTGCTCAGCCACGCCGTCGGCTTCGACGGCTACTCGCAGGCATTCGACGCCGGCAAGTTCCAGCTCTTCGACACCAACTTCGACCTCGCGCACGTGCTCACCAGCCCGTTCGCCCTGCCGACCGCGATCATCGGTGGCGCGATCTTCGCGATGGCCAGCCACGGGTCGGACCAGCTGATCGTCCAGCGCATCCTGTCCACCCGGACGCTGCGCGAGGGGCAGCAGGCGATGATCTCCTCGGGCATCTTCGTGGTGATCCAGTTCGCGGCGTTCTCCCTGGTCGGGGCGCTGCTGTGGTCGTACAACAAGGGTCAGAGCTTCAAGGAGCTCGGCCTGGCCAGTAGCGACAACCTCTACCCGAGCTTCATCCTGCACGCTCTGCCGGTGGGCATCTCGGGTCTGCTGGTGGCCGGCATCCTCGGCGCCGCGATGGGTTCGCTGTCGTCGGCGCTGAACTCGATGTCGAACTCCACCGTCGCCGACTTCATCCACAGCTTCTTCCGCACGGTCCCGTCGGACGACGTGATGCTCCGGCTCGCCCGGGTGATGACCCTGGTCTGGGCGGTGCTGATGGCGGTCTTCGCCTGCGCGTTCAGCTCCAGCACCGGAAACGTCTACCTGACCGGTCTGACCATCGCCGGCTACACCTACGGCGCACTGCTCGGGGCCTTCCTGCTCGGCCGCCTGGTCAAGCGGGCCAACCAGGTCGACGCGGTGATCGCCTTCCTGGTCACCGTGGCGGTGATGACCTACATCGTCCGCTACGTCAAGATCGATGTGACGACGGCCGGGACCACCACCGCCACCGCCATCGCCGCGCAGTGGCTGGTCCCGATCGGCGTCCTGATCACCCTGGTCGTCGGCGCGGTGTCGAGCCGGTTCCACCCGGCCCCGGAGACGCCGTACGACCATGGACGCACCGACGAGGTCGACGAGACGGCAGCGCCCGCCGGCCGGGCATGAAGGAGGACGTGATGCGCGTGATCGGCCTGATGTCCGGAACCTCCTACGACGGCATCGAAGCCGCCGCCGCCGACCTCGACCTCAGCGGTGACACGCTGCGGATGCGAACGCTGGGTCGGCTCAGTCACCCGTACCCCGAGCAGCTGCGCACCCGGATCGCCGCCGCCCTGCCGCCCGCCCCGACCACCACCGAGGCGATCTGCGTGTTGGACACCGGCATCGGCCAGGCGTTCGCCGAGGCTGGCGTGCGGGCCCTCGCGGAACTCTGCGATGGCCACGCCGACCTGCTCGTCTCGCACGGGCAGACCATGCACCACTGGGTCGAGGACGGCACGGTGCGTGGCACCCTCCAGCTGGGTCAGCCGGCCTGGATCGCGGAGGCCACCGGTCTTGCGGTGGTGGCCGACCTGCGCAGCCGCGACGTCGCCGCCGGCGGCCAGGGTGCCCCCCTGGTCGCCCTCTTCGACGCGCTGCTGCTGGGCGGCCTGCCCGGCGTCCCGGCCGCCCTGAACCTGGGCGGCATCGCCAACATCACCGTCGTCGCGCCGGACGCCGACCCGCTCGCCTTCGACACCGGCCCGGCCAACGCGCTCCTCGACGCCGCCGCCCGCCACTTCAGCGGAGGCACCGAGCACTACGACCGGGACGGACGCGGGGCGGCCGCCGGGCAGGTGAACCCGGCCCTGCTGCGGCGACTGCTCGACGAGCCGTACTACCGGCTGCCCAGCCCGAAGAGCACCGGCAAGGAGCTGTTCCACACGCCCTACCTGCTGGCCGCCCTCGCCGACGCGCCCACCCCGGACCCGCAGGACGTGCTGGCCACGCTCACCCGACTGACGGCGGTCACGGTGGCCGACGCCTGCCGCGATCACGGCGTCACCCGGCTCGTCGTCTCCGGCGGCGGGGCGCGCAATCCGACGCTGATGCGCATGATCGCCGACGAGCTGCAAGACGTCGACCTGTCGTCGAGCGACGACCTGGGCATCGCCTCGGACGCCAAGGAGGCGTTGGCCTTCGCGCTGCTGGGCTACCTGACCGTGCACGGGCTGCCGGGCACCCTGCGCTCGGGCACCGGCGCGCGGCACCCGTCCGTGCTCGGCAGCATCACGCCCGGCCGGCAGCCGCTACGGCTGCCCGCGCCGGTCAGCACCGCTCCCAACCGGCTACAGATCGTCGCCGACTGACCGCCCCCTCGCCCGGGAGGATCGCCCATGAGCACCGCCGTACCCGCGCCAACTTCGGCCGGCGTCCGCGCCCGTGCGGTCGCCGAACTGCTGCGCGAGCGCCTCGATGACCCCAGCCGGGCCAGCGCCGAGCTGCCCCGGAGGCTGGCGGCGGCACACGACGCCTCGCCGTACCTGTTCGAACCGCAGGCCGTGGTCCGCGCCGCCTCGGCGGCCGAGGTCGGGGCGTTGATGGCCGGCGCCCGAGAGGCAGGCGTGCCGTTGACCCTGCGCGGCGGTGGCACCAGCCTCGCCGGGCAGGCCGGCGGCGCCGGCGTGCTGGTCGACGTCCGCACCGACTGGCGGCACGCCGAGGTCCTCGACGACGGCCGGCGCATCCGGCTGCAACCCGGCCTGACGATCCGTCAGGCCAACGCCCGGCTGGCCCGCTACCGGCGCCGGCTCGGCCCGGACCCGGCCAGCGAGGCCGCCTGCACCATCGGTGGCATGGTGGCCAACAACTCCAGCGGGATGACCTGCGGCACCACCGACAACGCGTACCGGACGATGGAATCGCTGCGCTTCGTGCTCCCGTCCGGCACCGTCGTCGACTCCGGCGCCCGCGACGCCGACGACCGGCTGCGGACCGACGAGCCCGAGCTGCACGCCGGGCTGCTGCGGCTGCGCGACCGGGTGCGCTCGACGCCGCAGTCGCGCGCCACCGTCGAGCGGCTGTTCGCCATGAAGAACACCATGGGGTACGGGCTGAACTCGCTGCTCGACCACGACAGCCCGGTCGAGATGCTCGCCCACCTGATGATCGGCAGCGAGGGCACGCTCGGTTTCGTGGCCGAGGCCGTCTTCCGGACCGTCGAGATCCACGACCACGCCGCCACCGGCCTGCTGATCCTGCCCGGTCTCACCGCCGCCACCGACGCGCTGCCCGCCCTGCTCGCCGCCGGTGCCCGTACCGCCGAACTGCTCGACGCGGCAGCGCTGCGGGTCAGCCAGCGCGACCCGGGTGCGAGCCCGGCCCTGCGCGGGCTGACGGTCACCGGCCACGCCGCGCTGCTGGTCGAGTTCACCGAGGAGAGCGCGGAGCGGCTGGCCGCGACGCTGGCCGACGCCCGGGTAGTCCTCGACCGGCTGCCGGCCGTCGCGGGCACCGAGCTGACCCGCGACCCGCGCGAACGGGCCAAGCTCTGGCACCTGCGCAAGGGCCTCTACACCGCCGTCGCCGGTGCCCGCCCGCCCGGCACCACCGCCCTGCTGGAGGACATCGCGGTGCCGATGCCACGGCTGACCGGCACCTGCGACGGGCTGATCCGTCTGTTCGACAGGCACGGCTACCCGGACGCGGTGATCTTCGGGCACGCCCGCGACGGCAACCTGCACTTCATGCTCACCCAGTCCTTCGACACCGCTGCCGAGATCGAGCGCTACGCCCGGTTCACCGATGACATGGTCGACCTGGTGCTGGCCGAAGGGGGCACCCTCAAGGCCGAGCACGGAACCGGCCGGGCCATGGCACCCTTCGTCCGGCGGCAGTACGGCGACGAGCTGTACGACGTGATGCGCGAGCTGAAGCGGTTGTGCGACCCGACCGACCTGCTCAACCCCGGCGTCCTGCTCAACGACGACCCGACAGTGCACCTGCGGCAGCTCAAGGCCGTGCCGACCGTCGACCCCGAGCTGGACGCCTGCGTCGAGTGTGGCTACTGCGAGCCGGTCTGTCCCACCGCCGACGTCACCACCACCCCCCGGCAGCGCATCGTCCTGCAACGACAGATCGCCCTCGCCACCGCCGCCGGCGACGAGGAACGCCGCCGGGAACTCACCGCCGACTACGCGTACGCAGCTGTCGACAGCTGCGCCGCCGACAGCCTCTGCGTCACCGCCTGCCCGGTCGGCATCGACACCGGGGCGGCGATGAAGCGGCTGCGCGCCGAGCGGCACAGCCCACGCGCCCAGCGCACCGCCCGCACCGCCGCACGGCACTGGCAGGCCGCCGTGACGGGCGTCCGGGTGGGACTGACCGCCGCGCACGCCGTACCGGCGCCGCTGACCCGCGCCGCCACCGGGGTGATCCGAGGGCTCGGCGGGACCGAACTCATGCCGCTGTGGAGCGACGACATGCCGCGCGCCGGTGCGCCCCGCCCCGCGCCCCGCAGCCAGCCGGACGCCCGGGCGGTGTTCTTCGCGGCCTGCGTCGGCAGCCTCTTCGCTCCCGAGGACGGCCGCTCCGGCGGAGCGGCTGCGGCGTTCCTGCGCCTCTGCGAACTGGCCGGAGTCCCGCTGGTCGTACCGACCGGAACGGCGGGCCTGTGCTGCGGAACCCCGTGGCAGTCCAAGGGCTACCCCGCCGGGCACCGGGAGATGGCCGAACGGACCCTGGCCGCGCTCTGGGCGGCCAGCGACGAGGGCCGGCTGCCCGTCGTCTGCGACGCGTCGTCCTGCACGCACGGGCTCACACAGCTGACCGCCGCGCTGGCCGAGGAAGACCGGGCCCGCTACGCCGGCCTGCGCGTCGTCGACAGCGTGAGCTTCACCGCCGAGCACCTCCTGCCGGCGCTGCCGCAGCCCCGGCGACTGCGCTCGCTGGCCCTGCACCCCACCTGCTCCACTGTGCACCTGGACGGCATCGACGACCTGCGCGCCGTGGCCCGGGCGGTCGCCGACACCGTCACCGTGCCGGACAGCTGGGGGTGCTGCGCCTTCGCCGGTGACCGGGGGCTGCTGCACCCCGAGGTCACTGCCGGTGCCACGGCGGCGCAGGCCACCGAGATCAACCAGCGCGACCACGACGCGTACGCCTCCAGCAACCGCACCTGCGAGCTGGGCATGAGCCGGGCCACCGGACAGCCGTACCGGCACGTGCTGGAAATTCTCGTCGAGGCCGTCGAGCCGCCGGCCTAACCGGCACGCGCACGCCGCCCGCCGCGAACCGCGGCGGGCGGCGCGGTTGGTACGTGATCTCAGGACAGGGCGATGTCGCTGTAGTAGTAGCGCAGGATCGCCTGGTAGGTCTTGCCCTGGTTGGCGAGGTCACGCGAGCCGTACTGCGACAACCAGTCCCCGTCCACCCAGCCACCGCACGCGGTCGTCGTCGCGCAGTAGTGCGCCCGCAGGATGTTGCCGTTGCGGGTCATCCGGGCCGACCAGGTCCGGTCCACAGCGGCGGACGTGGACGAGACTGCCGTCGACGGCCGGTAGACCTGGTCGCCGGTGTCGTCCCGGACGTCGTAGCACTGTCCACCGGACGTCTTCCGGGTCGAGTGCAACGCCCAGTACCAGCCGTAGCTCTTGACGGCCATCGCACCGGCGTCCAGCGAGGCGGCCGGCCAGCTCGTGATCCACTCGTTCGGGAGGACGTTCTTGACGTACGTCTTGAAGTCGACCCGATCGACGCGCCCGAGGCTGACCCGGTACACGAGGATCGTGCTCGGCAGCTTGGTGTTGGTGCCGTCGGTGCTACAGCCCGTCGCCCCGCTCACCAACTCGTGCGAGGCGTTGTTGTTCTTCAGCGTGGCGTTGAGGTTTGCCATAGCGCCGGCTGCGAAGTCCTGGTAGGAACCGGCGAAGTTGCTGTTGAAGTAGACCCGCACCGTCTTGCCGGTCCGGTTCCACACCGACGCGGCGTTGTTCTTCACGCACAGGCCCTTGCCGCTGCCCGCGCCCTTGAAGTCGTAGCAGGTCGGCTGGGTCGTGCCGTAATCATCGAGCGAGTCGGTGAAGTCGGAGACCGAGCCGGCCTGGTCGCTGTTGTAGTAGTAGCAGAACTCGCCGCTGTCGCAGGTTCCGTCCCGTCCCGCCGCCGCTGCCGGCGAGGCGACACTCAGGATGGAGGTGGACATGGCGAGGACGGCGCCGACGACGGCGAGGCCCTTGCGAAAATTCACGGCGTCCTACCTCTCGTTGTAGCCCTGGGAGTTCCAGAACGCGGTCGGGTCGGCGTTGTCCAGGGTGGGGTCGCCGACGCTGACGGCCGCGTGGGTCTGCCGGCCGGCCCGGACCTCGACGTGGGTGTGCGCGCCCGAGCTGGAGGACACCCCGTGCCACGACTCGTCGGCGATGATCTGGCCCTTGCTGATGGCGTCGCCCACGCTCACCCCGGACCTCGGCGCGGTGTGCAGGTAGATCACCGTCTTGTTGAGCGAGGAGTTGTAGACGGAGATCGTGGACAGACCGCCGCTGCCGGTGGCGCCCCGCGCCACGTAGGTGACGGTTCCGGAGACCAGGGCACGCACGTCCGAGCCGACGCTGCGGGCGATGTCGATGCC
Organism: Micromonospora sp. SD19; assembly: GCF_054462275.1. Lineage (NCBI taxonomy): Bacteria > Bacillati > Actinomycetota > Actinomycetes > Micromonosporales > Micromonosporaceae > Micromonospora > Micromonospora sp. SD19. The sequence goes on along the minus strand of NZ_JBTLMN010000005.1, from coordinate 298,449 downwards.
CTCGTGCCGGCCGGGCGTGGTGGTGTAACCGTCGAAGGCGCAGGTGACCGAGCCGCCGCTGGCCTGGTACAGCGCGTACGACAGGTTCGTGCGCGTCGACGGCGAGAACTCGTGCGAGGCGTTGTTGTTCTTCAGCGTGGCGTTGAGGTTGCCCTTCGCGCCGGCCGCGAAGTCCTGGTAGGAACCGGCGTAGCCGCTGTTGTAGTAGACGCGCACGGTCTTGGTGCTGCGGTTCCAGACCGAGGCGGCCTCGTTCTTGATGCACAGGCCCTTGCCAGCGCCGGCGCCCTTGAAGTCGTAGCACGAGGGCTGCTCGGTGCCGTAGTCGTCGAGCGAGCCGGTGAAGTCCGAGACCGACCCCGCGTTGTCGCTGTTGTAGTAGTAGCAGAACTCGCCGCTCTCGCAGACCCCGTCTCGGGCCGCCGCCGACGCGGGCGATCCGACGCTGAGGATCGAGGTGGTCGCGGCCAGCGCGACGCCGACGGCCGCAAGGCTCTTCCGGATGTTCATGGTGTCCTTTCAGAATTGGTGAGGGGTGCGGGTCACTGCCCGCGCTGGTACTGCTCCCAGGTCCTGATCGCGACCTGAGGGCCGTCGTCCGGACCCTGGTTGGCCAGACCGTTCAGGCCCAGGTAGTAGTCGCCGACCTGGTGCTGCGCCTGACTGGACAGGTCCGTGTCGTTGATCGCGGTGGCGTGGATGTGCCACGGCCAGTTGCCCTGATCCGGGTTGCGGACCCAGGCGGCGAAGCCGACCTGGCGCAGGGCCCGGGCAACGGCGGTGCGCCTGGCCGCGGTCATGCCGGTGACCGCGATGTCCACCACACCCCCGCCGTCGTGCGTACCGGCCGAGGTGGGGTCGCCGCCGGGGTTGTACGAGCCCTGGTCGAGCACCAAGGGGTAGCCGAGCAGCCGCTGCGCCTGCGCCAGCATCGCCTGGGTACGGGCGTTGACGACGTACCCGTCGCGCGGGACCTTCGCGCCCGGGCCGATCGTGTTGACGACGGTGTAGCGGTTCTGCCCGAGCTTCGTCAGCGACGTCGTGCCGGGCAGCCCGTTCGCGGCCAGCCCGGTGTAGCCGAGCGTGCGTTGGTACGCGGCGTACGCCGAGATGGTCACGGTGCCGAAGTAGCCGTCGACCCACTGCGCGTTCAGCAGGCCCTGCGCCTGCAACGCCTGCTCGACGGCGAGCACGGAGCTCTTCGCGCCCGGGGTGAGGGTGTTGTCGGGTCGACGGGGGTCGATCTGGGCGGCCAGGACGGTGGCTTCCATGTCCACGACTGGCCGCACGGCCGTGGTGACGGTTCGCTGCGCGGTGGTGCCGGATGTGGCGGCCCACGCGTGGGCCGGGACCCCGACGGCCACGCAGAGCGCGGCGAGCCCGACGGACAACCACTGACGACGCACTGTCGATTCTCCTCGCGGTTGGTGAGTCGTTCGGAACGGACATCACCTTGCGAGAATCGACCTGCTGTTCGGTACCCCCGCCGTCCTGTCAGATCCGTCAGATGGTCATCGACCTCGACGGATGTGGTGTTGTCAGCTTCGGCAGCACCGGGGCTGACACCGGCTTATCGTGCGCTGACACCGGCGACCGGGGGGGCGCTCAGGCGATGACGGTGACCATGAAGTACACCGGCCGACGGGTGGGGAAGAACTCCCGCCCGTTCTCGTCGACCATCTTCCAACTGACCCAGCACTTCCCGGGGCGGCTCGGTGCGGTGACCTGAACACTGATCATCACCTGCTCGTCGGGAGGCGTGTCACCGATCGCCACCCGGTCCGGCACCTGGCAACCGTCGGCGTCGGCGGTCGGGTTGGTCCGGGCGAGGAAACGGTTGTGCCAGGCGACCTTCCCCACGTTCTTGAGGGCCCACACCTTGACGAACTGGGAGTTCACCCGCACCCGGGTGCCGTCGGGGATGGTCACGTCGGAGATGAACTTGCTGGAGTCGCCGGGGATCAGCGAGTCCGAGAACGCTGACTCGGAGGGCGACGCCGGCGGTGCGGGCGATGCGGCCACGGCACCGGGGTCGTCCCGGGACTTGTCGCGGACGATGACACCCACGACGGCAACCATCGCCACCACCAGCACGACCGAGGCGGCGGCGAGCCACGGCAGCCGGTGCCGCCGCGCCCCCACCACCTCCTCGTCGGTCTGCGGGTAGCCCGTGACGACCAGCGCGCCCCGATCCCCGGGCGGCGTCACGGGGACGCCGGAGACGACGGGCCGGTGGGTCTGCGGGGCGTCGACCCTGGTGTCGGGCTGCTTCTCAGCGGTGGCGGGCGGGGTGTCGACGCCGGCCGGGGAAGCGGTGCCGATCGGTGCCACCTCGGCGTCCGCGATGCCGGGGAGCTGTGCGTCCTCCCATCGACGCCGCCACTGGACCTCGTCCGCCTCGCAGGCTCGCACGAACTCCCGGACGGTCTCCCAGGAGGGGAACCTGGTTCCGGAGGCTGCCTCGTGCAGCGTGGTGTGCGAGATCCGGCCCGAGCGCCCCGCCATCTTCCGGAACGACGGGTCGCCCGCCTCGGCCCGCAGGGCCCGTAGCTGTTCGGCGAACCGCTCGGCGGCCCGTTTGTCCTGAGTCGACTCCGTGGCGGCACGTTGGTCCTTCATCACTCCCCCATGTCAGACGACGTTGTCAGGCGTTGTCAGAGCGTGTCAGAGGGTACCGAACGGGCGGTGGCCGCCATCAATGTGGTGCATCGACGACACCGGGGGGCGACGCCCGGTGCATTGGAGGAGGTCACCCGATGAAAAGCCATATCCGACGTGGCGTACGCATCCTCGCGGCCGCCGGTCCGGCTGTGCCCGCGACGCTGGCGTTCGCCGGACCCGCGCACGCCGAAACCAACCCGCGCTGTGCGGGCTCGGTGCAGATCGGCGCGACGGCGTACGTCACCGTCGGCGGTCAGACCGCGGCGTCGGTCAAGCAGTACAAGGGCTGCGGTAAGAACTACGCCTACACGTACGTGTGGCAGCAGTACCGGGCCAGCCACGGCGCGTACCAGGTGTGCACCTCCATCGTGACCGGAAGCACGCTGCGCGACCTGCAGTGCTCCAGCGGCCCGGAGGTCTGGTCGCTGGGCGCGAACACGCTGTCGGTGTGCACCCGCGCCCTCGGCGGCATCTCGGACGTGGCGCAGAAGGAGACCGAGGTGCGCTGCTGACCTGACGAGTTCGACGTACCCCGGTGGGGTGCTGGCCGGCCCAGCGCCCCACCGGGTCACGATGTCCGGGTCAGGGGCAGGGGGTCCGCGCGCAGACGTCGATGACAGTGCCGGTGAGCAGGAAGACCGCCTTCTGTTTCTGGGCCCCGACCTGGGCGCGGGGGAACTCGTGCGGATCGTCGCCGAACTCGGGCCCGGCCGGGGCGAGATTGGTCGGCGGTGGCGCCTGGGCCGCGCCGCTGTTCCAGATCACCATCGCTGAACCGGTGTACGGGTAGCGGCGGATCGGCGCGATACCCCAGTACGGGTGCACGTCCAGTGACCAGCCGTCAGCGAGCGCGGGGGTGTGCAGCCGAGCGCCGATGGTGCGCGCCTGCACCTCCGCCGCGGCGGGTGACACCTGCTGGTCGCCGAAGGCCACGTGCATCAGCACCTGGTGGGCGGGGGTGCGCGGTAGGGGCTGGTCGGTCAGGTGCTGGGCGTACCCGTTGGCCTCGGACCGGTCCCACAGCATCTGCAGCAGTGCGAGAATCAACTGCTGGTCGACAGTGTCCGGGTAGTAGCCGTCCAGCACGCTCTGGAACGGCGCGAAGTCCACACTGCGTTGCAGCAGCGTGGAGTAGTTCATCGCCGGCACGCCGAGCACCGACCGGGTCCAGTCCTGGGCGATGGCGGTGAGCGCGCCGCCGTTGATGCCGCCCTGGCTGTTGCCGTCGTAGTGCAGGCCGCCCCGGCGATCGATCAGCGGCCGGGCGGTGGCGTCCCGGAACGCCGGGTGGGCGGCGAAGCCGCTCGGGTGGATCATCGCGCGGCCCAGGAAGAGGAAGTTCAGGAAGCTCTGCTGCAACCGGTCGGCCACCGCGGGGAAGGCACTGAGGTCGGTGAAGGCACCGGCCACATAGGGGACGTCGGCGGCGGCCATGCCGATCCAACTGGTCGCGCAGAAGGTGAAGTTGTGGGTGTTCGACATCGTCTTGACATTGCCGGCGTTGATCTCGGTCGGCCGGCCGAGCAGCCCGTGGCCGTACAGCGAGAGGTGCGCCGGCTTCGCGGCCGAGGCGCTTCGCGGGAGGTTGCAGACGAAGTCCGCCGCCAGTGTCGTGCCGGACGGCGTGGGCAGGGCGTTCGGCGTGGGAGCTGTCCCGGCGCCGCCGGCCGGGCCGTAGTGCAACCGGGAGCCGGGGCCGCCGTCGCCGGTCAGATAGGACGGCACCCCGATGGTGCCACTGACCTGCCGGGCGATCAGCGGGTCCTGCTCCGGCCGGTAGTCGGTCACCTGGGTGACGGTGACCGACGGGGCGGCCCGGCCGAGGTCGGCGAACGCGTCGTCGCGGACCGCCAGCATCCGCCCGGTCAGCCCGTGCCGGCTGGCCACCGTGAAGTCCCAGGCCAGGTAGAGGCTGTGCCGGTTGACGCCGCTCCGGGTCAGATCGGTGAGGATCCTGCGCATCTGCGGCGCCCGGGGGTCGCGGTGTGTGACGCCGGCACCCGTCACGTACGCCGTGAACGCCTTCGGCGCTCGGATCGGGGCCCCGTTTCCGTCGCGCAGGCCCCGCAGCCCGACCACGTAGCGGGTGCCCTCGGCCAGCGCCACCGCCGGCCGGATGATCAGCAGCTGCCGGTCGGGCTGGCCGACGGCGTGCGCGTCCAGCTCTGCCCAGTACGGCGTGCGTGTGCCGGTCCGGGCGTTGAGCAGCACGATCGGGGCGTCCGGTGCCAGCGAACGGCCGATGTCGGTGACCGGGGCGATACCGCTCGCGGTGGCGTCGAGACCGGGTACGCGCACCAGGATCGGCGAGCCGGGGCTGAACCCGTCCTGCCGGTTCCACTCCGTCGGGTCGATGGGGGTTCCCTGCACGTTGGCGGGCATCGCGGCGGCGGCGAACCGTACCCGTTTGCCGGTGGGGCTGCTCCGGTCCGGAACGGTGAAGTAGTCGTTCGGGAACGGCAGCAGGCAGGCGGTCGGGTCGATCGGGTCGCAGGACGGGTGCCCGGCCGGTGCGGGTGCCGTCGGCGGTGCCGCGGGGGCCGCCGTGCCGAGCAGGACCGCGCCTGCGGTCACCAGCACGGACACGGCGAGACGGAGCCCTCTGGGGGTGGTCACAGGCATCTCCTTCGACGCTGGACGGCGGATCGATGCGGGGCTGACGGTGGTGGTGTTCTTCCTACGCTTGTGAAAGAAACTCAGCAAGGGTCGATGAGTCCGCTCGCACACAGTTGCGGGCGGCGCCGCACCAGCAGGCCGCCCGCGATCCCCGCGACGATCGGGAAGGCGGCGACCAGCAGCAGTTGGGCGCTCGCCGAGAGGGGGGCGGCGAGGCCCAGGAGCCCGGCCCCGATCGCCGAGGCCGCCACCTTCAACCCGGCGCCGATGGTGAAGACCTGAGTGCGGATCGTCTCGTCGGCCAACTGATTCCGGGCCAGGAACAGCGCTGCGCCGAGCGGTCCAGTGCAGAGACCCGACAGCGCGAACAGCGCTGCGGCCAGTGGTAGGGAGTGCACAGCGGCGGCCAACGCGAGCGGTACGCCGACCGCGGCCATCGCCCAGACTGTCACCCGGGGCGCGTGGCGGGCGGGCAGCGGCCGCCATGCCCAGAGCAGCGATCCCACCAATGCGCCACCGGCGGTCACGCTGAGGAGCAGCCCGGCTTGGGCCGGTTGCTGTGCAGCGGCAGCAAGGGTGGTGGCCACGACAGCCAGACCACCGAGGCCCAGTTGACCGAAGCTGGTGGTGAGGGTGATCGTTCGCAGGTCCGGGATCCGGGCGATCGCGCGGGCACCGTCGAACAGGCCGGCGGCTCGTGTCCGCTCCGTCGTGGTGGAGGCGACCAGGCGCAGGGATGTGACGCCGAGGGCGCCGAGCCCGGCGGCCACCGTGAGCGCGAGAACGCCGGCGCCGGGATCGGCCGCCGCCAGCAGCCCCACCGTGGCCGGCCCGAGCATGCCGGCGACGCTGTAGGACAACGAGTCCAGCGCGAAGGCGCGAGCCTCCTGTCCGGGTCCGGCCAGTGCCGCCAGTCGGCTGGTCAGTCCGCCGGTCAGCGCGGGTCCGCAGCACCCCGCGATCGCGAGGACGAGGCAGGTCTGCCACAGCGGCGCATGGCCGAGCATCGCGACCGGGGCGGCGAGGACGGCGGCGAAGACGGCGATCGCGCCGGCGAGCACGACCGCCGGCCGTCGCGCGCGGTCGACCAGCGCACCGACCAGGGGCGCAGCCACGACGTGTGGGAGGAGCAGGGTGGCGACCAACGTTCCGCCGACGGCCGCGCTGCCGGTTCGGTTCAGGGCGAGGATCACCAGCGCCACACGTGCGCCTTCGTCGGCGGTACGCGCCAGCAGCGCCGCGGTCAGGTACCGGACCAGTCGAGCGTTGTCCCGACGGCTACCGGAACCCGCTTTCGTCACCTGTTCAACCGGTGATGCCATCGCATCACTCTTGCATCGCATCACGTCACCGGTCAATATGGTGACGTGAGGTTCGAGTTCATCGCCGATCGGCCGGTACTGGACTTCCTCCCCACGCTCGCCGAGCGTGGGCACACCGATGTCGAGCAGTTGACCGCTCCGCGAGACGTAGCGGATTGGGCCGTCCAGGCCGGCATCGTCGAACGACCGCCCGCTGTGGACGACGCCGGGCTGAGCCACGCCAAGGCGCTGCGAGAGGCGATGTTCCGCCTGGTCCAAGCCCTGATCAACGGCACCGGGCCGATCCCGGCAGACCGCGAGCTGGTCAATGCGGCCGCCGCGAAGCCGCTACCCGCGCTGCGCCTTGAGGCCGACGGGGTGCACCGCGACGGCGACCTGGCCGCCGTCCTGGCGGTCCTGGCGCGCGACTGCCTGGAGTTGCACGCCAGTGGCGACCGCCAGACCCTCCGCTGGTGCGCCGACGAGCACTGCACCCGAGCGTTCGTCGACCGGTCGCGCGGCGCGCGGCGGCGCTGGTGCGGCATGCGCGGCTGTGGAGACCGCGCCAAGGCGGCCGCGTACCGCCAGCGACGGCGCACCCCGGCACCATGAGGACAACAGACTCACGGTCGTGGCCGGCACCCCGATCGCGCTAGGGCTGCCGGCCAGGACCGACCCCACGATGACTCACGGCAGGATCAGTCGGTGATCACCGGCCAGGCGTAGGCGAGCAGGGCGCAGGCGGCACCCAGAAGCGCGAGCGAGACACCCCTCGTGGGCAACGGCAGGGCCGCGAGCACGATCAGGATGACGGCGACGACGTAGAGAAATGCCTGGACCGACATGGTGTTCTCCTCGATCAGGGGGTAGAGGCGGCTGCCTTCATCCGCCGGGATGCCCCCGGACGTGATCGTGGAAACGTCCCGCCGATCACGCTTTGCGCACAGTGGACGCGGGGTCCGTCAATGTGGTGCCTAGGCCTGGAGGAGAAGTGCTTCGGCGCCCACCGGTCGAAATCCCGCCGCCTGGAAGGCGCGCACGCTGCGGGCGTTCCCGGTGGCCTGCTGGGCCCAGACCGGCTGGCCGTCGGGCACCAGATGCCGGGCCGCCGTCGCCAGCGCCCGCCCCAGGCCCCGGTGGCGACGCTCGTCGTCGACCTCGATCGCCGCCTCCCAACGGCCGGCCACCCCTCGGCCGAGCACGACCACTCCACCCTCGGCGGCCCAGACCCGGACGTCGTCACGGCGGCGACGGGCCCTGACCTCGCGGGGATGATCGCCGTCGGCAAGCTCGGTCAGCCGCAGTGGCGGCGGCCCGGCGAGGTTGCTCGCGACGGTCAGCAGGTCGATGGTGTCCATGGACCGTCGGGTGCGGTCGAGCAGCGCACCCAGGAAACGCGGGTTCATCGTGGCCGCCAACGGGTCGCAGTCGGTGCTGCTCAGCACACGGCGTACCCACTGGGGGTCTTCGTCGGTGAACACCACCGAGTGCCCGGTGAAGGCGATGACTCCGGCGTCCCGGCGGCTGGGTTGCGGCACCACTGTGGTTCCGCCGTCCGGTGGTGGGAAGTGCCCGTGCGCCGCCGCGTCCAGGACGTCGGCCAGGTTGCGGTCCATTGTCGCTCTCTCCTGCGGGGCCCGGCCAGGTCGAGGCCGACGCGGTCCAGGGTGTGACCCACCCTCGGGGTCACACCCTAGACAGCATCGTCGGCGTGACGGCGCACCGCTGCCGGGCGCTGCCGACGACCCCGACGGGTCAGCAGCCGATCCGGCTGGACCCCACCGCGACATCGTCGTACCAGAGGGTGTCGGCTCCGCCGCCGTAGCTCTCCCAGCCCAGCTTCAGGTCGGTGAGCTGCGGTCGCCAGGTGCGGTTGTACCACTGGCCGTCGATGTCGTGCGTCGGCGCGCCGTCGGCGGTCAACCCGACGATGGCGGTGCCGTCCAACCAGGTACGCAGCTGACCGGCCGCGCCGTCCACCATGAACTCCAGGCAGGTCCATCGGTTGGTGGGCAGCGGCACGCTCTGTGCCACCCCGGCCGGGCTCTGCTCGGGCAGCGTCGCGTCGTCGGAGGCGCGGTTCCACTGCAGGGCACCGTTCTGGCCACCCAACCGCAGGTCCTTGTTGCCGTCGGCGGCGTCGACCATCGCCATCATCGTGGTGTGTTCGGTGGGCTGGGCGCTGGTGTGCCGGACCCAGATCCGCCCGTAGCGGACGGTGCCCACACTGCCCAGGTTCTTGGTGGACCTGATGAAGACGTGGTTGCAGTACCCGGCTGCGCCGTTGATCCGGACCGACCGGCTGCCGCTGTGCGTGGTGGTGGTGTCGATGGTGGCGGTGCCGGCACCGGAACAGTCCGGGCTGACCACGGCCCAGTCACCGGACGGCGTCGAACCGGTCTGGCTCTCGAAGCCGTCGCAGAGCACCGCGCCGGCACACCCGGTCGGCGGCTCGGTGGTCGGCGGCGGGGTGGTGGGCGGCGGCGTCGTCGGCGGCGTCGTCGGCGGCGGGGTGGTCGGCGGAGGCGTCGTCGGTGGGGGCGTCGTCGGTGGGGGCGTCGTCGGCGGCGGGGTGGCGCCGTTGCACGGGACGCCATTCAGCGCGAACCCGGTCGGTGCGCCGGGACTGGAGCCGTACGTCCCCTGCAGCCCGAACTCGGTGGAGCCGCCGGCCGGGATGCTGCCGTTGTACGACGCGTTACGGGCGGTCACCGTCGATCCTGACTGGCTGACAGTGGCGTTCCAGCCGCTGGTGACCCGCTCGTCCCCCGCGTACGTCCAGGTGACGGTCCAACTGGAGACGGCCGTGTCCCCCGGGGAGATCTTGATGGCGGCGGTGAACCCGCCGGGCCACTGGTTGGGTGTGTAGTCGACCCGGCAACCCTGGGCGGCCGACGCCGGGCCGGTGAGCACCGCCGCGCCGGTTGTGGTCGCGGCGGCGGCCAGCGCGGCGACGGCGACCACTGTCGCGGCGGGGCGGGCACGGAAAATCGTCATGGAAGGTCCTTCTGAATCGAGCTGAGCGGAGGCCGCGACCGCGGCGTGTCCTGGACGGACGCGACGCGAGAACGTGCCCTGGATGCGGCGCGGCGGTGCGCCACAGCTGCCGGTCGTGCGGACGACCGAGATGCCCGGCTCGGGGCGGACCTGTCAGCCGCCGACGGCCCGGTCTCCCGGGCCTCGGCGGCGCCCACCCTCAATCTATTGATGTGCGCCGATTCAATCAAGCGGTGTGGGGCCAGGTGACCACCGGCGGGCGTCCGGTTCGGTGGGCCGCCACCCGTGGTTCGGGGAATCGGAGGTGTCGCGGCGAGAGAATCTCCTGGCGATGTCGATTCGCGGGCCGCTCGTTCGACGAGTGCGTGCGAGGGTCGGGAGGCGGCCCGTCGGATGAGGAGAAGACGATGTCGAGGTACATGTTGATCATGCGGGGCACGGACGAGACGAACGCGGCCATGATGGCCTCGATTGATGAGGCGATGGCGGCGACCGGCCGGTTCATCGAGGAGATGATGAAGGCGGACGTGCTCGTCGCGGCCGAGGGTCTCGACGATCCGCGCCAGGGCGTCGTTGTCGACTTCGGTGGCGAGACGCCGGTGGTCACCGACGGCCCGTACGGCGAGACCCGGGAGTTGTTCGGCGGCTACTTCCTGCTCGACGTCGCAACGAAGCAGGAGGCGGTCGAGTGGGCCAAACGGGTCCCGGCGGTCCGCGGCTCCAAGATCGAGGTCCGTCGGGTGGCCGAAGCCGACGAGGTTCCGCTGGGCGGCGAGAGCGACGGCCAGGTCTGATGGGTACGGCCGACATCGAGGCCGTCTGGCGGATCGAGTCGGCGCGGATCGTCGCCGCGCTGACCCGGTTCACCGGTGACTTCGGGCTGGCCGAGGATGCCGCCCAGGAGGCGGTTGCCGAGGCACTGGTGGCCTGGCCGCGTGGATCTCCGGCCAATCCGGCCGGGTGGTTGATGGCCACGGCCCGGCGGCGGGCGATCGACGCGATTCGCCGCCGGGCCGCCCTCCAGGACCGGTATGCCCTGTTGGCGGCCGACCCCGTGATCGACCAGGAGATCGATCCGGACCGGATCGACGACGACGTGCTGGCGCTGATGTTCGTCAGCTGCCACCCGGTGCTCCCCCGCGAGGCGCGGGTGGCGCTGACCCTGCGGGTGGTGGGCGGCCTGTCCAGCGAGGAGATCGCCCGCGCGTTCCTGGTGCCCGTGCCGACCGTGCAGGCCCGCGTCACCCGAGCCAAGAAGGCGATCGCGGCGGCCGGGGTGCCGTTCGAGCTGCCGCCGCCCGGCGCGCGCCGGGAGCGGCTGGGCGGCGTGCTCAGCGTCCTCTACGTGATCTTCACCGAGGGGTCGACGGCCACCTCGGGCGAGCGGCTGTTGCGCCCCGACGTCGCCGAGGAGGCGATCCGGCTGGTCCGCACCCTGGCCGCGCTCCAGCCGGACGAGCCGGAGGTGCACGGCCTGCTCGCGTTGTGCGAGCTGACAGCGGCCCGCTTCCCGGCCCGGACCGACCCGCAGGGCGCGCCGGTGCTCCTCGCCGACCAGGACCGCCGACTGTGGGACCTGTCGGCGACTCGTCGTGGGCTGGCCGCGCTGGCCACGGCATCGGAGCGCGGTCTCGGCCAGTACGGCCTGCAGGCCGCGATCGCGGCCATCCACGCGTCGGCGCCCTCGGTCGAGCAGACCAACTGGGCACGGATCGTCCTGCTCTACGAGGCGCTCGGCCGGGTCGCGCCCTCGCCGGTGGTCGAGCTCAACCGGGCCGTCGCGGTGGCCATGGCCTCGGGTCCGGCACCAGCCCTGGCCGTCGTGGACGAGCTGATCGCCTCGAACCGGCTCCCCGGCTCGCACCTCGTCCCGACCGTACGCGGTGAGCTGCTGACCCGCCTCGGCCGGCGGTCGGAGGCCCGCGCCGAGTTGGCGCTGGCCGCCCGGCTCTGCGCCAATCAGCGCGAGCGCTCGGTGCTGCTCGGCAAGGCGGCCGCGCTGGGCGGTGACTGAGATGGCCGGTCGGCGCGGGGACCCGTTGCTCAGGGTTCTCCGCGGCGCAGGCCGTCGAGGACGAGGGCGACGACACCGTCCGCGTCGATGCGGAAGCTCGGGTGGTCGTAGGCCGCACAGATGCCGTGCAGGGTCATCATGACGGCGCCGGCGCCCACGTCGTCGCGGATGGCTCCGGTCTTGGCGGCGGCGGCCAGGAGATCGGCGACGACCTGGCCCAGGGCTTGGGTGCCCTCCGCCAGCGCGCCGGACTGGGTGGCCATCAGCGTCGCGAGGGTGCGGGCGAGGCCCTCGTGGTGGTGCAGGTGGTCCACGAAGCCGCGCAGGAAGGATTCCAGCGCCTGGTCGGCGGGGAGGGTGGCCTGCATCTCGTGGGCGCGCTCACAGATGGCGGTGAGTTCTTCGCGGTAGACCGCCTCGGCCAGCGCTTCACGGGTCGGGAAGTGCCGGTAGAGCGTGCCGGTGCCCACCCCGGCAAGTTTGGCGAAGTCGTCGAAGCGCAGGTCGAAGCGGCCGTCGGCGAAGAGCTCGCGAGCCTTGGCGATCAGGGCGTCGCGGTTGCGACGGGCGTCGGCGCGCAGTGGCTTGGCATCGGTCACAGGGGCCCCAGGGTTGACAAGTGGAGATTGTCTCCATATTTTTGAAAGCGGAGATGGCCTCCAATTATAGGGTACGAGGTGCCACGTGAAGATTCTGATGTTCGGTCGCGGCGTGATCGGCGCGGTGTACGGGTGGGCGCTGGAGCAGGCCGGGCACCACGTCGAGTTCTACGTCCGGCCAGGGCGGGCAGCGGCGTACGGCGATGCGATCGATCTTGATCTGCTGGACGCGCGCCGACGGCCGTGGGGGAAGCGGGTCGCCGAGAGGTGGCCGGTGCGCTATCGCGAGTCCCTGGAGCCGGACCACGACTTCGACCTGATCGTGCTGAGCGTGCAGCACTACAGCTTCGCGGAGGCCGCCGCCTTCCTGGGACCGCGCGTGGGCCGAGCCACAGTGCTCGTCTTCAACAACCTGTGGGTCGAGCCGCTGGCCGCGACAGCGCACCTTCCCGCCGATCAGGTGGCCTGGGGCTTCCCCGGGGCCGGCGGCGGTTTCGGCGACGACGGTGTGCTTCGTGGAAGTCTCCTGCCCGTGGTCACCTTCGGCACCCTCGGCGGGGCACCGACCGAACGCGAGCGGGCCGTGCGCCAGGTGTTTCGCGAGGCGGGGTTCAGGCTCCGGGAGAACCGGGACTTCCGTGGCTGGCTGTCGATCCACTTCGTGCAGAACGCCGGCCTGCACACGCAGAGCCTGAAACTGGGCTCGTTGTCCAAGCTCACGACCAGCACCATGCGCGAGGCGATCCTCGCCATCCGCGAACTCCTCCCGCTCGTCGAGGCCCGTGGCGTCGACCTGCGGCGGCACCGGGCCGACCTGTTGCCCTTCACGGCACCGGTCTGGCTGGCAGCGCCGGCGCTCGCCTGGCTGTTCGGGCACTTCCCGCCGATGCGCGTGGTGATGGAGGCGCACGCCAACCCCGAGGAACTGCGCGCGGTCTGCCGCGACACCCTGGCGGAGGCGCGCAGGCTGAACGTCGAGGTGCCCCGGCTGGAGGCGGCCGAGTCCTTCTTCGCCCAGCAGAGAACGACCTAGGCGGTCCCGGGCGAACGGGTCCCCACCCCGACGACCTGCCCCCAGCAGGGGAAGCACTTCCCCTGCGTCGGGGAGGAGAGCGAACCCACAGCCGGCGATCGTTGGTCCATGACTGCCGCTGACGAACAGACCCGAACCGGACCACCGGCACCGGCACCGGCACCGGCACCGGCACCGGCACCGGCACCGGCGTACCCGAGCACCGCCGCGCCGCCCTGGGCGGTCTGGGCCGCCTACGCCGTTCCGCTCTGCGTCCTGCCGTCCGCGCTCTGGCGACTGTCGCTGGTGTTCACCGACGATGCCGTCTCGCACTGGTACATGCTGTTGCTGTCCGCGGTGTCGATGGGGTTGGCGCTGTCGACACTCGGGCTGGTGCACGGGTGGGGCCAGCGGGTTCCGCCGTGGATACCCCGCTTCGGCGGCCGTCGCATCCCGGCGCGTCCGGTCGTGGGCGTGGCGTTGGCCGGAGGCTGGTTGCTCGTCGCCGTCTGCGTGTACTTCCTGCTGAATCAGCGGTTCCACGTCGTGCAGAGCGGCTGGGTGGGAATCGGGGACGACGAACCGGCACATCCGGTCCCCGGCTGGGAGGTGTTGCGTTTCTACGCCCCACTTCTGGCGTGGGGTCCGCTGGTCATAGCCGTGGCCGCCGACTACCGCCGCCGCGTCGCCCGGGTGCGACCAGCGGAATAGTCGGGTCCCGGCCGTACCCGGGCGGCCCAGCACACAGCCAACCCGCACGGGGACCGCGCCGGATTCGGTGCCCGGTCAGTTGGTCGCCGGGTGATAGTCCATGCCGTTGGTCCCGGGTACCAGGCGAGCGGTGTAGCTCGCACCGGCGGTGGTGTCGGTGTCGTCGTCAGCCTCGAAGCCGATGATGGCGCGCGTGAACGGCACGTCGGCGTGGACGGTGAGAGCGATGTCGGCCAGCCAACGGTCGAGTGGGGCGCGCCAGGTCAGCGACTCGGTGCCGCTGCGCTGGTCGAACGGGTACCCGCCGATCCTTCCGTCCACCCGGGCCAGCGCACCGAGCGGCAGGTAGAGCACCAGGTTGTCGACGTTGTCGTACCTGGTCGTGTAGCTGCCGCACACCACCCGCGCGCCGGACGGCAGCGTGAGCGTCCCGCGCAGGTGCCCGCCTGTCGTGAACGCTTGCGCGCCGGGGGTCACCTCGACCAGGTCAACCCCGACGCGGCACCCACGGACGTCACCGGCCCGCCAGAGAGCAGCCGCGGCCCGGTCGAGTCGGGCATCATCGGCTGGCCCGAGGACCAGGATCAGCTCGTAGAACCCGCCGGCCCAGTTCTCGGAATCGATCATGTCATCGGCCGCCATCGCGTCAGGATGCACCGTGGCGCGTGCGGTGTCAGGCGGATAATCATCGGACCCGAGCTGGAGGTCCCCATGCGCGTCGTCCGCATCCTGCCCAACCTTCCGGTGGCTGACATCAGCGACGCGAAGGGCTTCTACACCGACTTCCTCGGTCTGAGCACCGAGGCGTTCAACCTGGGTTGGGTGGCCCGCTACACCTCGCCCGACCCCGACGTGGCCGTGCAGCTCGTCTCCGGTGACGCGTCCGCACCCGAGGACTCGGTCATCAGCGTGCAGGTGGACGATGTGGACGCCGCCTATGCCGAGGCACAGCGGCTCGGCTACGAGATCGTGCACCCGCTGACCACGGAGCCGTGGGGGGTGCGCCGGTTCTTCGTCCGCGCCCCGGACGGCAACGTCATCAACGTGGCAGCGCACCGCTCCTGAGGTGACGCCGATTGTGGAACACCTGCCCCGACTCACGGAAGCCAGGTCCGAGCAGAGTGGGCTGGCGCGACGCAAGGGCCGCATCGCCCCCGGGGTTCGACGCCGATGTGTTGATCGTCGACGGCGACCCGACGAGCGACATCAGGGCGCTGCGTCGCCCGCTGGCCGTGTACCGTGCCGGCCACCCGGTGGGATGAGGGTGACGCCGGGTCAGGACGAGCGGAGCTGCTGGCGGAACCAGGCCCGGTCGGGGTTGACCACAGCCCGTTCGCCGAGCACGACGGTGGGCACCGTCTCGTTGCCGCCGGCCACCGCCCGGACGGCGGCGGCAGCGGCCGGGTCGTGCCAGATGTCCACCCAGTGGGCCCGCCGGGCGAGCCGGCCGAGTGAGAACCGCAGCTGAAGGCAGTAGCGACAGCCGGGACGCCAGTACACGATCGGCCGGCCGTCCACCGCGCTGGCCCGCCGCGCTTCGGCGGCGCTCACCGAGCGGGGGAAGGCCCACGGCGACAGCAGCAGTGCCAACACCAGGAAGACCACCAGCTCGACCGCGCCGACGGCGGGCAGCCCGGCGGTCAGTTGGCTCGCCGCCACCAACACGCCGCAGGCCGCCATCAGGATCGCCAGAACCCACCGTCGCAGCACGCCGAGGACACTACCCGCAGGTACGAGGGTGGCCGCCGCCGCCAGGTCAGTGACTTCCACACCTTGACATGCATCGATGTTAACGCCAACATGAGTCCGCCACCTGCCCGCAACGCCACCGTCACACTCCCGCCTTTTCGGGCCTCTCCCCCGGCCCTTCCCGACATCGCCGGGTGACGTCGACCGCATCGGCACGCCGCACGGCGGGTGTCGTCCCGCGCCGGTCAATGGCCGTTTCCCACGCTCGCGGAGGACAGATGCCGCTGCCACTCGCTCCCACCGACCCCACCACCCGCCGAGCCGTCCGCCACGGGCCCGCCGGCCGCGGCGGCCATCGACGACTGCGGTCGGCGCTGGCCGCGGTGTTGGTGGTGCTGGCCGTGTCGGCCGGCCTGCCCGTGGCCGGGCCGGCTCAGGCCGCACCGGCCGTCAGCTACACCAACCCGTTGGCGAACCAGCGGGCCGACCCGCACATCTTCCGGCACACCGACGGCTACTACTACCTGACCGCGACGGTGCCGCAGTACGACCGGATCGTGCTGCGCCGGGCGACCACCCTGCAGGGGCTGGCGACGGCGGCGGAGACCACGATCTGGAGCCGCCACACCAGCGGAGAGATGGGTGCCCACATCTGGGCACCGGAGATCCACTTCATCAACAACCGGTGGTACCTCTACTTCGCCGCCGGGCGGACCGATGACGTGTGGCGGATCCGGATGTACGTGCTGGAGAACGCCAACGCCAATCCGCTCACCGGTTCCTGGACCGAACGCGGCCGGATCAGCACCCCCTGGGACACCTTCAGTCTGGACGCCTCCACCTTCGTCGCCAACGGGGTGCGCTACCTGACCTGGGCCCAGCAGGAGCCGGGGATCTCCAACAACTCCAACGTCTACCTCGCCCGGATGGGTGCCAACCCGTGGCAGATCACCGGCACGGTGACTCGCCTCGTCGTGCCGACGTACGACTGGGAGACCCGGGGCTACCGGGTCGCCGAGGGACCGGCGGTGATCCAACGCAACGGCCGCATCTTCCTGACCTACTCGGCCAGCGCCACGGACGCCAACTACTGCCTCGGGATGCTGAGCGCCTCCGTCACCGCGAACCTGCTCGACGCCGCCTCGTGGAGCAAGAGCCCCAGCCCGGTGTTCGCGAGCAACGCGGCCACCAGCCAGTACGGCCCCGGCCACAACTCGTTCACCGTCTCCGAGGACGGGCAGAGCGACATCCTCGTCTACCACGACCGGAGCTACCGCGACATCTCCGGTGATCCGCTCAACGACCCGAACCGGCGCACCCGGCTGCAGAAGGTGTACTGGAACGCCGACGGCACCCCGAACTTCGGCATCCCGGTGCCCGACGGTGCCACCCCGGTCCGGTTGCGGTCACACGACCAGACCAGCAGCTACATCCGGCACTACGACTACCGGGCCCGGATCGAGCCGAACGTGACCAACCTGGCCGACTCCCAGTTCCGCATCGTCAGCGGCCTCGCCGGCGGCGGATCGGTGTCGCTGGAGTCGACCAACTTCCCCGGGTACTACCTGCGTCACCGGGGCTTCGCCCTGTACGTCGAGAAGAGCGACGGCTCAGCCCTGTTCGCTGGCGATGCGAGCTTCCACCGCCAGGCCGGCCTCGCCGACGGCGCCGGGATCTCCCTGGAGTCGCAGAACTTCCCGGGCCGTCATGTGCGCCATCGCGGCGGACTGCTCTACGTGGAGGCGGTCAGTTCGAGCGCCGACCGCGCATCGGCGACCTTCCACCTGGAGTAGCGCCCGCCGGCCTCGGCACCCGTCCCGTCTCACCCCGAGCCCATCCAGCCAGGAGGAGCGATGCCCTTCCCCCTCACGAGAAAACGGTCCGGCGGCGGGTCGGTCCGTCGCCGATGGCGTACCGGCCTGGTGTTCGCCATGATCACCACGCTGGTCGGCGCGGCCGGCGCGGTTCTGGTCGGCGCACCGCCGGCAGCGGCGGCGACCATCGACACCAACGCCTACTACGTCCTGGTCAACCGGCACAGCGGCAAGGTCCTCGACGTCCGGGACACCTCGACGGCGGACGGCGCGGTGATCCAGCAGTGGTCCCGCAACGACGGGGCGTGGCAACAGTTCCAGTTCGTCTCCTCCGGCGGCGGCTACTACCGCCTCAAGGCCCGGCACAGCGGGAAGGTCGTCGACCTGTGGGAGCGGAACACCGCCGACGGCGCCGAGTACCGGCAGTGGTCCGATCTCAACGGCACCAACCAGCAGTTCCAGGTCCTCGACTCCGACGGCGGCCACGTCCGCCTGGTCAACCGCCACTCCGCCAAGGTGCTGGAGGTCTGGGAGCGGTCCACCGCCGACGGCGGCCGGATCAGTCAGTACACCGACCTCAACGGCACGAACCAGCAGTGGCAGCTGGTCGCGGTGGGCGGTGTCAGCACACCACCCACCACCGGCTGCGGCAGCGGGTCGACAAACGCCGAGGCGGTGCTGAGCGGGAGCACCTGGACGGCCCGCAACGGCTCGTCGACTGTCTACTCGGGTTCGGACATGTTGTCGGCGATGCAGGCGGCGGTCAACTCGCTCTCGGCGGGTCGTACGTCGAAGCAGCGGGTGGTGGTTCGCGGCTCCGGTTCGATGAGCGCCGGCTCCCGGTTGTCGCTGCCGTCGTACACCACACTGGCCGTGTGCGGCACGATCAACGTGACCGGGTCGGGCTCGGGCGACCAGGCGCCGGTCTACTCGCGCGGCACCACTGACGTCGAGGTGCAGAACCTCACGCTGACCGGCTCACCGTTGTACGGGATCTTCATGCGCAACGTGAACAACCTGACCCTCGGGCAGATCGACATGCGGCTCTCGGCCGGCCTGGGCGTACGCATCGACAACCACGGCGGAGATCGAGCGGTCAAGGTGCGCAACATCCGCATCGACAACGTGTACGTGTCGGGCACCGGGACGCACGGGGTGGAGACGTACGGCGTGGACGGTCTGACGATCGGCACGGTCACGGCGCGCAACACCCGGGACTCCGGGCTGCTGCTCAACGACACGATCAACGCCACGGTGGGCACTGTCGACGCGCAGGGCGCCGGGACCGGCACCGGGTACGCGGCGTTCCGGATGGCCAACCGCAACGGCCGGGTGGGCAGCTCGTACCCGACCAACATCCGGGTCGGCACCGTGATCGCGTCCGGGGGCGGTCGGGGCATCTTCTGTGTCTCCGAGTCCGGTGGCGCGGTCATCGACCGGGTGACGATCTCGAACACCGGGAACAACTCGATCCTGGTGGAGAACTGCTACAACGTCGTCATCGCCGGAGTGTCCGGGACGGTGACGGGCGGTGGCGAGGTGCGGATCGCCTCGCGATCGGAGTTCCCGATCTCCTCCGGCATCCGCTTCCAGAACCTGACGGTCACCAACACCAACATCACCCAGAACCCCTGCGGTGGGGCGAACAACACGATCAGCAACGTCACACGGATCAACTCGACGTTGACCTGGTGCTGACCCGATGACGAGCGGCCGCCCGACCCCGGGCGGCCGCTCACCCCGTCACGGAAATCGTGGCTGGCGCGCCGCCCCGGACTGGTCGCGGGGTTTCGCCGGCCGGCGCTCGCGGGTAGCGGGTGGCCCATGAACCGCAATCTCGTCAAGGCGCTGCAGGTGGCGTGGGAGCTGCCGGAGTTCCGCACCGGCGTGCGACACGTCGTCGACCTCGACGAGGTCGCGGGACTGCTGGCCACCCTCACCGTTCCGGACCACGACCACGAGGTGGAACGCAGCCTGCTCCGGCTGCTGCGGTCGGCCCTGGACACTGTGCAGATCCGGGAAGCGGTGTTGTTGCTGCTGGAGCGGGACGAGGTACGCCGGCCCCTCGTCGCGGCGGCGGTGGAGCCGCTCGCGGACCGGCCGGGTCAGGCCGCGGCCATCGCGTCGGCGGCCGAGGATCCCACCGTACGGCGTGAGGTTCGGGCGGTGTTGGCGAGCGCCAAGGTGCGCGAGCTGATCTGGCAGGCGATCGAGAACCAGGTGAGCGACAACCGGATCGGCCTGATCCGCCGGGCGGCGGTGCTGGTGGTGTGCACCCCCGCGTGCGGCGTCTCGTCTGGGCGCTGCGTCGACACGGGGTGTTGCGCGAACTGCGCCGCAGGCGGTGATCCATCCGGGCCGGACGACGGATCACCGACGACGACGGGCCATCCACTGCCAGATGTGGGTGCCGTTGAGGCTCGGGTCGTTGCGGGCCACGTAGATCCAGGACCAGTGCCCGGGGAACTGGTAGCCGTTCCACACGACGTGGTCGTACAGGGTGATCAGCGATCCCGGGATGAGGTTGTGCGCGTGGATCGTGTTGGTCTCGGGCGGCACGGTGTCGTCGTCGCGTGAGGTGACCAGCCAGGTCGGCGTGCGGATCCCGGCCAGCTCCGCGTCGGTGAGCAACGGGGGGCCCTCCCCGTCGAGCGGCTCGACGACACCGCAGATCGGCACCGACGCGGCGAACAGGTCCGGATAGGTCGAGGTCATCTCCAGCGACATGTAGCCGCCGTTGCTGCAACCGACCACGTAGATCCGATCGGGGTCGACCCGCTTGCGGCGTACCAGGTCCTGGACGATCTCGCGGATCAGCGGGGCGAAGCGGGGGCCGTCCTCCATCCAGTAGGAGGTGCTCTGCGGAGCGACGACGTACGCGCCGGAGAAGATCTGCTGTGCCTGCGGGGTGGCGAAGCCGAGCGCTCCACGGTTGGCACGCAGTGTGGTCTCGTTGTCGTAGTAGTCGTCGGGCAGCGAGGCACCCTCACCGCCGCCGTGCAGCCAGACGATCAGTGGCCGCCGACCGCGTCGGGGCGAGTGGTCGGGAGAGTACAGCCGGTACTTCAGGCCGGAGCCCGAGACGTGGTAGCTGAAGGCGTCCACCTCGGGGTTCGACAGCCCCGCCTGCACGAAGCGGCCGATGGTGACCGGCGAGCCGTGGCGTCGGACGATCGGGGTGTTCTGGGTGATGGTGTAGACGAGGTCCAGTTGGACGTTGCGGCCCCTGCTCAGGATGTACCCGAGGGTGCCGCCGCCGGGTTGACCCTCGCCGTGGCTCAACTCCAGCACGATGTTGCCGCGCCGGTCGAGCCGGGCCGCGGTCACCGTCCGGTCCAGGTCGTACTCGCTGAAGATCAGGTCGCCGGGAGCGATCGGGATCGGGCTGGTGGCCGTGGCGTGCACGGTGAACGTGGCGGGGGTCAGCCCGGCCGGGTCGATCGGCCCGAGCCGGCTGGTGTCGAGGGTGACCGAGGTGACCTGCTCGCCGCCGTCGAGGGTTGTCGCGTCGAGGGTGAAGCTCACGCTGGTGCGATGGTGGCCGTCGGGGTGGGCGGCCGCGAGGCCGGGCAGGGCCAGGCCGATGGTGGCGCCGGCCCCACCGGCCAGCACGGTGCGACGAGTGACAGGCGTGGACATGCGGGCCCCCGTACCTAGCGATGTAGACATACGTCGATGGCGTCTCAACGTAACGCCACCGAGATCTACTGGCAACCGGTGCCGGCACCGCCGTCCGGACCAGACTTCAGCTTCCGTGCGGGACGCCTCCTCACCCGGCGAGGCAGGCCACCCGGTAGCCAGCTGTCGTACTTTGGGACGATCTGGAGTCGCACCACCGTTCGTACGATGGACCCCATGCACCCTCGCCTGCACGCGGTGTTGGCCGAGCCGCGTGTCTCACCCGCCCCGTCCCGGCTGTGGCGCGACTGGGCGGTGATCGCGGTCCTGACGCCGGCGATGCTGGTGGAAGGCGCTCTCCGACCCGATCTGCCGTGGCGGGTGGGCTGCGTCGTCGTCGCGCTCGCGCTGCTGCCCACCATCCTCTGGCGACGGACCAGGCCGCTCGCGATGGTGGTGATCGCGTTCGGCGGCACGACCGTCGCCCCGTTCGTGCTGCCCGGCGATCCCTGTCAGTTGTTCACGGCGAGCTTCCTGGTCCTGCTGGTCTACGCGCTGTTGCGGTGGGGCTCCGGTCGCGATGCCGTGATCGGGTCGTTCTTCGTGGTGGCGAAGGTGACCGCCGCCGGTGTGGTCGGCTCGATCGACGGCGGGGAACTCGTCGCCGGCTTCGCGGTGATGTTCGCCGCCGCCACGCTGGGTGTCGCGATCCGCTTCCGGGCCGCCGCCCGGCTGCGCGAGCTCGATCGGGTGAAGCTGTTGGAACGGGAACGACTCGCCCGCGACCTGCACGACACGGTGGCCCACCACGTGTCGGCGATGGCGATCCGCGCCCAGGCCGGCATCGCCGTGTCGGCGAGCCAGCCGCACGCCGCCGTCGAGGCGCTGCGCACCATCGAGGCCGAGGCGTCCCGTGCGCTCGCCGAGATGCGCGCGATGGTCCGCGTCCTGCGCCACGACCAGCCCGCCGACCGGGAGCCCCGCCCGCAGGTCGCCGACATCGGGCGGCTCGCCGGCCAGTTCCGCACCGGGCCGAATGTCGAGGTGGATCTGCGCGGCGACCTCAACGACCTCGCGCCCGGTGTCGGCTCCGCGCTCTACCGCCTGGCCCAGGAGTCGGTCACCAACGCCCGTCGCCACGCCCGGCACGCCACCCGCATCGAGGTCAGCGTCGCGGCCGACGACACGTCGGTGCGGCTGCGGGTCAGCGACGACGGCGAGGCCGGGGCCGCCGGGCCGACCGGCGCACCCGGTTTCGGCCTGACGGGCATGAAGGAACGCGCCGACCTGCTCGGCGGCACCTGCCAGGCCGGGCCCAATCCCGACCGTGGCTGGACGGTCACGGCGGTGCTCCCGCGCCAGGGGGTCGGCGCGTGACGGTTCGCGTGCTCGTGGCGGACGACCAGGAGATCGTTCGCACCGGCCTCACCATCATCCTGAACACTCAGCCCGGCATCGAAGTCGTCGGCGGCGCGGGCGACGGCCGGCAGGCGGTCGAGCTCGCCCGGCGGCTGCGCCCCGACGTGTGCCTCTTCGACATTCGCATGCCCGGCATGGACGGCATCGAGGCCACCCGGGCGCTCGCCGGCCCAACGGTCGCGCAGCCGCTCGCGGTGGTCGTCATCACGACCTTCGACCTCGACGAGTACGTGTACGCGGCGCTGCGGGCCGGCGCCCGCGGCTTCCTGCTCAAGGAGGCCGGTCCCGAGCTGCTCAGCCAGGCCGTGCACGCGGCAGCCAACGGGGACGCGCTGATCGCGCCGAGCGTCACCACCCGGCTGTTGAAGGCGTTCGCCGACGCGGACCCGGCCGCGCCGCGCCAGCAGCCCATCGACGCGCTCACCGACCGGGAGGAGCAGGTCCTGGTCGCCGTCGCGCGGGGACGCACCAACCAGGAGATCGCCGCGGAGCTGCACATCACGTTGAGCACCGTCAAGTCGCACGTGACCAGCCTGATGACCAAGCTGGGGGTGCGTAACCGGGTCGAGGTGGCGATGTGGGCGTACGAGACCAACCGCGGCCGGCGGCACTGGTGAGCGACATAGGTACGACGGCGGTGTCCGACCATGGGCCGACCGGATCGCGGCCCATGTGCCGATGAGCGGGGCCTGGTGCGGCGTCCATCATCGGTGGCATGACGATGCGAGAGTGGCGGCTGCCGGCCGCGTTGATCCTGCTGGGCCTGATACCGATGCTCGCCGGAGCGGGACGGCTCACCGAGTTGGGCACCGGGCCGCAGGTCACCCCGGAGAACGCCCGCTTCGTCGCCGATCCGCTGCCGGTGGTGCTGCACATCGTCGGCGCGGTGGTCTACACGGTCCTGGGCGCGTTCCAGTTCGTACCCCGGCTGCGCCGCCACCGTTGGCACCGCCGTGCCGGTCGGGTGCTCGTGCCGTGCGGGCTGACTGTCGCGTTCAGCGGCATGTGGATGGCCGTCGGGTACGACCTGCCGGCCCACGACAACGACGTGCTCGCCGGCATGCGGCTCGTCTTCGGCTCGGTCATGGCCGGTGCGATCCTGCTCGGTCTCGCCGCCGTGCTGCGCCGGGACATCGACCGGCACCGCAGGTGGATGGTGCGCGGCTACGCGATCGGGTTGGGCGCCGGCACCCAGGCGTTCACCCACGCGCCGTACCTCATCGCGGTCGGCGAACAGCCCGACGGGAACCTCCGGGCCGGCCTGGTGGTCGCCGGCTGGCTGATCAACCTTGCGGTGGCCGAATGGTATCTGCGGCGCCCGGCCCGGGCGGTCACCGCGCCGGCCCTCACGCTGAGCTGAGCCCGTCGGCCGTCGGTGACCGGCTCAGACCGCCACGGATGTCCTCCTCGATCCGCTTCGCGGCGGCCAGCAGCGGCGGGAGCAGCTCCCGGCGGATCATCTCGAAGGACCCCCGGGTGGCGTGCGCGGAGACGTTCACCGCCGCGATCACCGAACCGTTCTCGCCGTGGATCGGCGCGGCCACCGAGCGCAGCCCCTCCTCCAACTCCTGGTCGACGATCGCGTACCCCTGGGCGGCGATCTTCGTGAGGACGGCGCGCAGCTTCGCCGGGTCGGTGACGGTGCGCCGGGTCAGCGGGCGCAGCTGCGCCGTGGCGAGGTAGTCGTCGAGCCAGTCCGCCGGTTGCGCGGCGAGCAGCACCCGGCCCATGGAGGTGGCGTACGCGGGGAACCGGGTGCCGACGCTGATCCCCACCGTCATGATCCGTTTGGTGGGCACGCGGGCGACGTAGACGACCTCGTCGCCGTCGAGCACCGACACCGAGCAGGACTCGTGCACCCGCGCCACCAGCGCCTCCATGTGCCGCTGCGCGACCTCGGGCAGGCTGAGGCTGGACAGGTACGCGTAGCCGAGTTCGAGGATCCGGGCCCGCAGCGAGAAGAGCCGCCCGTCGGTGTGCACGTAGCCCAGCTCGACCAGGGTGAGCAGGAACCGGCGCGCGGCGGCCCGGGTCAACCCGGTCCTCCTGGCCACCTCGCTGAGGGTGAGCTGCGGATGGTCGCCGTCGAACGCGCGGATCACCGCGAGGCCGCGCTCCAGCGACTGAACGAACTCCGGCGACCTGGTCGCCTCCTCGCTCACACTCACCCGGCCTCCTGCCGCAGGATCTCCCGGGCCACCGTGAACGCCCGGTTCGCCGCCGGTACACCAGCGTAGACGCCGACCTGGAGCAGGACCTCCGCCACCTCCTGCGGGCTCAGCCCGTTACGCAGCGCGGCCCGGACGTGCATCGCCAACTCGTCGTCGTGGTGCAGGGTGGCGAGCACGGCGAGGGTGATGCAACTACGGGTACGCCGGTCGAGGCCGGGCCGGCTCCACACCTCGCCCCACGCGTAGCGGGTGATGAAGTCCTGGAAGTCGGCGGTGAACTCGTCGGTGCCGGCGACCGCGCGGTCCACGTGCGCGTCGCCCAGCACCTGTCGACGTACCGTCATGCCCGCCTCGTGCCGCTCGCTGTCGTTCATTCCTCATCACGTCCCTCCTGGAAGTGCTCCGACAGGAGTCGGCACACCTGCTCGGGTTGCTCGACGTTGGCCAGGTGCGCCGCCGCGTCGAGCACGGCCAGCCGAGCCCGTGGGATGCGTCCGACGATCTCGCGGGCGTGCGGCACCGGGGTGGCCGGGTCGTCCGTGCCGGCGATGACCAGCGTCGGCGCGGCGACCCGGCCGAGGTCGGGTCGGAGGTCCATCGCGGCTATCGCCTCGCAGCAGGCGGCGTACCCGTCCGGGGGCGTCGCGGTCAGCATGGCGCGGTGGGCGGCGACCACCTCCGGCCGGGCGGCGGCGAAGGCCGGGGTGAACCAGCGGGCCACCACCGCGTCGGCGATCGTCGGCAACCCTTCGGCCCGCACCGTCGCCGCCCGGTCCCGCCACTGCTCGGGTGGGCCGAGCGACGCCGACGTGCAGAGCAGCGCCAGCCGGCGCACCCGCTCGGGCGCGTACGTGGCGAGCCACATGCCCACCATGCCGCCGAGGGACAGCCCCGCGTAGTGGACCCACGGCACGTCGAGGTCGTCCAGCGTCCGCAGCAACTCCCGGCCCAACAGGTCCAGCGTGTACGGCCCGGGCGGCACCGCCGAGCGCCCGTGGCCCAGGTGGTCGTACCGGATGACCCGGAACCGTTGGGCGAGCGCCGGCACCTGGGGGTCCCACATCGCGGCGGCGGTGCCGAGGGAACTGCCGAGCAGCAGCACCGGGGCGACGGCCGGACCGTCGACGGTGAGATGCAGCCGGGCGGTCATCCGTCCGCTCCCCGAACGGCGACAAGGGCCCTGTCGACGAACCGCCCGGCCGAGCCGAGCCAGCGGTGCGGGTCGAGCGCCTCGGCTATCTCGGTGTCGGACAGGTGAGCGCGGATCTCGGGGTCGGCGAGCAGCGCGGCGCGGAACGAGGGCGCGGCGGCGGCACGGGTCACCAGGTCGTGCGCGGCGCGGCGACCGACGGCGGGCGTCAGTCGCGCGGCGACCGCCTCGGCGAGCAGGACGCCCCCTGTCGCGTCGAGGTTCGCCCGCATCCGCCGCGCGTCGACCCGCAGCCCGACGAGCATCCGGGCGCACCGCGCGGCGGCGCCACCGGTCACGTGCAGCAGGTCGAGCAGTGGTTCCCACTCGGCGTGCCAGGCGCCGGCGGCCCGCTCGTGCTCCTGCACCGCCGCGGCGAACACGGTGGCGACGAGACCGGGACCGCGTCGTGTCGCGGCGGTGACGAGGACCGAGTCCACCGGGTTGCGCTTGTGCGGCATGGCCGAGGAGCCGCCCCGGCCGACGCCACCCTCGGCGACCTCGGCGATCTCGTTCTGGGCGAGCAGGCCGACGTCGAGCGCGACCTTGCCGGCGGCCACGAGGAGCCCACCGAGGGCGGTGGCCAGGTCGAGCCAGGGCTGCCGGCGGGTGTGCCAGGGCAGCGGGCTCGGCGGGAGGCCCAGGTGCGCCGCGAACCGCTCGGCGACGTCGGCGCCGGCCGGGCCGTACGCGGCCAGGGTGCCGACCGCGCCACCGAGCTGCGCGGGCTGCGCGACGCCGGCCTGCCGCAGCCGGTCCCGGGCCTCGGCCAGCCCGGTCAACCAGCCGGCGGCCTTGAGCCCGAACGTGGTGGGTGCCGCCTGCTGGCCGAGGGTCCGGGCGACCATCACGGTGTCCCGGTGGGCGTCGGCCAGCTGGGCGGCGGCGTCCACCGCGGTGTCGAGGTGCCGCAGCAGCGGCCCGAGCGCCCGCACCGCCACCAGGGCCAGCGCGGTGTCCAGCACATCCTGGCTGGTCGCTCCGAAGTGCACCCAGGCCCGGTGGTGCTCCGGCACTGCGGCGGTCAGCTCACCCACCAGCGGAACGACCGGGTTGCCGGTGGCGTCGGCCGCCCTGCCGAGGGCCCCCGGGTCGTACCGCTCGGCGCGGCACTGCGCGACGATCGCGTCGGCGGCCGGTGCGGGCATGATGCCGGCGTCCGCCACGGCCCGGGCCAGCGCGGCCTCCGCGTCGAGCATCGCCTGGAGCACTGCCGGGTCGCTGAGTTCCGCGTCGACGTCCGAGGTGCCGGAGAGGCCGCCGAGCAGCCCGTCAGACGGCGAAGAAGACGGTCTCATGCGCGCCCTGCAGGTGGATGTCGAACCGGAACCCGTCCGCTGCGGGTGTCGCCAGCAGGGTGTCGCGGCGGTCGGCGTCGACGCCGCGCAGCACGGGGTCAACGGCGTTCGCCGCCGGCTCGTCGGGGAAGTAGAGCCGGGTGACGAGGCGGTGCAGCAGCCCACGCCCGAAGACGGACAGGGTGAGGTGAGGGGCTTCGGTGCCGCCCTCCGGATCGGGCAGCGCCCCCGGCTTGACTGTCAACAACCGGTACCACCCCTGCCCGTCGGTCTCGCTGCGCCCGAATCCGCGGAAGCCGGCGAGCACTGGCGGCCGGGCCCCCCGAGGGTCGTCCGGGTGGTCGAACCGGCCGTCCGGGTCGGCCTGCCAGCTCTCCACCATCGCGTCCACCACCGGCGTCCCGGTGCCGTCGACGATCCGGCCCCTGATCCAGAACGCGCCGGGCGTGCCCTCGGGCACGACGTACGGGCCGTCGGGCCAGCGCAGGCCGATGTGCAGGTACGGCCCGACGGTCTGCGCGGGCATGACACCCAACCGCTCACTCATCGTCGTCCTCGTCCTCGAAGGGGGTGCTCTCCCGGCCCCGCAGCACGATGTCGAACTCGTACGCCAGCGCCCACTCCGGTGTCGTGGTGGCGTGGTCGTACCGGGCGATCATCCGTTCCCGGGCCTTCGGGTCGCGGACCGAGTTGAAGATCGGGTCCTGGAAGAAGAGCGGGTCGCCCGGGAAGTACATCTGCGTCACCAGCCGTTGGGTGAACGCGCGGCCGAAGAGGGAGAAGTGGATGTGCGCCGGCCGCCAGGCGTTGTCGTGGTTACGCCAGGGGTACGCGCCGGGCTGCACGGTGATGAACCGGTACCGCCCCTGGTCGTCGGTCAGCGCCCGACCCACCCCGGTGAAGTGGGGGTCGAGCGGGGCCGGCCAGGTGTCGCGGGCGTCGCGGTACCGTCCGGCGGCGTTGGCCTGCCAGATCTCGACGAGCGTGCGGGGTACCGGTCGACCGTCACCGTCGCGGACCCGGCCGTGCACGATGATCCGCTGTCCCTGCGGTTCGCCGTCGTGCTGGCGGGTCAGGTCGTGGTCGAGCGGGCCGAGCCGCCCCTCCCCCAGCAACGGCCCGGTGATCTCGGTGAGCCGCTGCGGCAGGTGGATCAGTGGGTGTTTCGGCGCCCGCGCCACCGTCGACCTGTAGCCGGGACTGAGCAGCGGCGGGTGGGCGTCGACGTCGTCGCGTCGGTACCGCGGCAGCACCAGGCCGCCGCCGGCCCGGGTGTCCTGAGTGGTCATTGTCGTCTCCCGTCGGACTTCGTCGCTTCCAGCGCCCGCAACACCGCGAGTTCGTGGGCCGTCGGTGGCGCAGTGGCGGCCGGTTCTTCGGCGACGGCGAGGTCCCAGCCGGTGGCCGCCCGTGCCTGCTCCCTCGTCACCCCGGGGTGCAGGTGGGTCAGCGTGAGTTCGCGGGTGACCGGGTCGGGTTCGAGCACGCCGAGGTCGGTGATCACCACGCGGGGACCGCCGCCGCGCAGGCCGAGCCGTTCCCGGTCGCCCGGGCCCGTCCCGTACCCGACCGAGGTGACGAAGTCGACCCGTTCGGTGAACGTCCGCAGGTCCTGCCGCACGATGACCACGACCTCGCCGCAGGAGGCGGCGATCTCCGGGGCGCCACCGGCTCCGGGCAGCCGGACCTTCGGGGTGTCGTAGTCACCGCCGACGACGGTGGTGTTGATGTTGCCGTACCGGTCGAGCTGGGCGGCGCCCAGGAAACCCACGTCGATCCGGCCGGGCTGGAGCCAGTAGTTGAACACCTCCGGCACCGACACCACCGCGTCAGCGGTGTCGGCGAGGACCCCGTCGCCGATGGAGAGCGGAAGCCGGTCCGGCTTCGCGCCGAGGCACCCGGATTCGTAGATGAGGACCAGATTCGGGGCGTGCGTCGCCCGGGCGAGATTCGCCGCCGTGCTGGGCAACCCGATCCCGACGAAGCAGGCGGTGCCGTCGCGCAGTTGCCGCGCCGCGGCGACGGTCATCATCTCGTCCGCGGTCCAGTCCGCCATCGCGTTCCCCTCGCTCGCTGCGCTGACTCATGCCGCCGCGCCGGCCCTGTGCACGTGCTCGTCCAGCCAGGCGCGGAAGGTGTCGCGGTGTCGGCTGACGGCGTCCCAGTCCCGGTAGAAGTCGTTGTCACGCACCGAGTAACCGTGGGCGTAGGAGGGGTGTGCGCCGCCGGGCACCTCGGCCACCGCGGTGACCGCCCAGCCGGGCAGGACGACCTGCCCGGGTACGGGTTCCCACTCGTCCACGATCTCCTCGACGGTGACCAGTGACCGGTGGGCGGCGAGCACCGCCTCCTTCTGCACCCCGGTGATGCCCCACATCTGCACGTTGCCGTTGCGGTCCGCGCGCTGGGCGTGCACCACCGTCACGTCGGGACGCAGGGCGGGGACGGCGGTGAGCGTCTCGCCGGTGAACGGGCAGGTGATGGGGCGGATGTTGGTGGTGTGCCGGGGCAGGTCGGTGCCGGTGTAGCCGCGCAGGACGGCGAACGGCAGCCCGGACGCCCCGGCGACGTACCGGTTCGCCATGCCCGCGTGGCTGTGCTCCTCCAGTTCGAGTGGGCGCGGCCAGGCGTGCTGCACGGCGTCGCGGAAGCGGTGCAGCGACCCGACGCCCGGGTTGCCGCCCCAGGAGAAGACCAGGCGACGGGCGCAGCCGGCGCCGATGAGCTGGTCGTAGATGACGTCGGGGGTCATCCGCACGAGGGTCAGGTCCCGCCGCCCCTGACGGATGATCTCGTGACCGGCGGCGAACGGAATGAGGTGGGTGAACCCTTCGAGGGCCACCACGTCACCGTCGTGGACCAGCTGCGCCACGCCCTCGGCCAGCGAGACGAGCTTCGCCATGGGCCTCCCGCCTCCCGCGACAACAGTGCTGCCCGCTGTTCGCTATGCGGACTGCCGTGCTCATATCGAACGTACGACGGGCGGATGGCATCAGTCAACGACAGGTTCACCGGGCCCGGCCCACGCCGTCCACAGTGCTCGGCGCTCACCGTCGACGATGCGTTGACGCGGGAGCGACCACGTGCCAACGTTCTTACAGAGAACGCCCGTTCGGTCAGCGAACACGTCTGGGCCCCTGCGCGCGAACGGAGAGCCCACCGGGTCACCGTCACCACCCCACCGGCCCCACGCTCCGAGGAGGACCGCCATGACACTGCTGGACGCCATGACCTGGCAGGGCACGCTGCACAGCGACGGCTGGGTGGAACCGGCCGGCGGCACGGCGCCCGTGCGGTCCCCCGCCACCGGCGAGGAGATCGCCCAGGTGGGCGTGGCGAACGCCGAGGACGTGACGCGCGCCTGCGCCCGCGCCGCCGCCGCCCAGCGCGCCTGGGCCGCCACCGGATACGCCGAGCGGGCCGCGGTGCTGCGCCGGGCCGGGCACCTGTTCGAGCGGCACGCCGCCGAGATCGGCGACTGGATCGTGCGGGAGGCCGGGTCCATCGCACCCAAGGCCGGCGTGGAGACCGACACCGCGGCACAGGAGTGCTACGAGGCGGCGGCGCTGGCCTCGCACCCGCTCGGCGAGATCATTCCGAGCACCCAACCGCGACTCAGCCTGGCTCGCCGGTTGCCCGTCGGCGTCGTCGGAGTCATCGCGCCGTTCAACTTCCCGCTCATCCTGGCCACCCGATCCGTCGCCCCGGCCCTGGCGCTGGGCAACGCGGTGGTGCTCAAGCCCGATCCGCGCACGGCGGTCTGCGGGGGCATCTCGATCGCCCGGGTCTTCGAGGAGGCCGGCCTGCCCGACGGGCTGCTGCACGTCCTGCCCGGCGGGGTCGACGTCGGCGAGGCGCTGGTGGCCGACCCGAACGTGCGGGTGATCAGCTTCACCGGCTCGACTGCGGCCGGTCGCCTGGTCGGCGAGGCGGCGGCACGCCACCTCAAACGCGCCCACCTCGAACTCGGTGGCAACTCGGCGCTGATCGTGCTCGACGACGCCGACCTGGACCTCGCGGTCTCCGCCGGAGCCTGGGGGTCGTTCCTGCACCAGGGCCAGATCTGCATGACCACCGGCCGGCACCTGGTGCACGAGAGCCTGTCCGAACGGTACGTCGAGCGGCTGGCGGAGAAGGCGAACCACCTGCCCGTCGGCGACCCGGCGAAGGAGCAGGTGGCGCTCGGACCGATCATCGACGAGCGCCAGCGCGACAAGATCCACGCACTGGTCACGGCAAGCGTCGACGCGGGCGCCCGGCTGGCGGCCGGGGGCACGTACGAGGGGCTGTTCTACCGACCGACGGTGCTCACCGACGTCACCCCCGCGACCCCGGCGTACGCCCAGGAGGTCTTCGGCCCGGTCGCGCCGGTGATCACGTTCACCGACCAGGACGAGGCGGTGGAGTTGGCCCAGCAGACCGAGTACGGCCTGTCACTGGGCATCCTGAGCCGCGACGTGATGAAGGCGATGGCGCTCGCCGACCGGATCCCCAGCGGAATCGTGCACATCAACGACCAGACGGTGAGCGACGAGGCGGTGGCGCCGTTCGGTGGGGTGGGCGCGTCCGGAACCGGCTCGCGGTTCGGTGGGCCGGCGGCGAACGTCGAGGCGTTCACCGAGACGCAGTGGCTCACCGTGCGGGGCACCATCACGCGCTACCCGTTCTGACACCGGAGGAGAGGAGCATGCCGGAGATGCGTACCCAGGTCGGCATCGTCGGCGCGGGACCGGCGGGGCTGATGCTGTCGCACCTGCTGCACCTGCGCGGCATCGAGTCCGTGGTGCTGGAGAGCCGCAGCCGCGACCACGTCGAGCACCGGCTCCGGGCGGGCGTGCTCGAACAGGGCTCGGTCGACCTGCTCTGTCGCAGCGGTGTGGGTGAACGGCTGCGCCGGGAGGGACTGCGTCACGAGGGCATCGAGCTGCGCTTCGCCGGGGAGTCGCACCGGGTGCCGATGGCGGACCTGACCGGGCGGGCGATCACCGTCTACGGGCAGCAGGAGGTGGTCAAGGACCTGATCGCCGCCCGGCTCGCGGCCGGTGGCTCGATTCTCTTCGAGGCCGACGTGGTACGTCTGGACGGTCTCGACTCGGACTCGCCGGTGGTCCACTTTCGACGCGACGGGCGCGACGAGGAGCTGCGCTGCGACTTCGTGGCCGGCTGCGACGGGTTCCACGGGGTGAGCCGGGGCGCGGTGCCCGAGGGTGTGCTGACCACCTACGAGCGGGCGTACCCCTTCGCCTGGTTGGGTGTCCTCGCCGCCGCGCCGCCAGCCGTGGACGAGCTCATCTACGCCAACCACGAGCGTGGTTTCGCCCTCTACAGCATGCGCTCCCCCGAGATCTCCCGGCTGTATCTGCAGGTCGCACCGGACGAGGACATCGCCGCGTGGCCGGACGAGCGGATCTGGGCGGAGCTGCGGACCCGGTTGGAGACGGTGCCGGGGTGGTCACTCAACGAGGGGCCGATCCTGGAGAAGTCCATCACGCCAATGCGCAGTTTCGTGGTCGAGCCGATGCGGTGGGAGCGGCTGTTCCTGGCCGGGGACGCCGTCCACATCGTCCCACCGACCGGCGCCAAGGGAATGAACCTGGCTCTCGCCGACGTCGCGCTACTCGGTGACGCGTTCGCCGCGTGGTACGACGAGGGCCGCACCGATCTGCTGGACGGCTACTCGGCCACGGCGTTGCGCCGGGTCTGGCGGGCCCAGCACTTCTCCTGGTGGATGACCTCCATGCTGCACCGGCTGGAGCGCGACGACCCGTACGAGTCGAAGCTGCAGATCGCCACGCTGAGGTATGTCACCACCTCCGAGGCGTACGCCAGGAGCCTGTCGGAGAACTACGTGGGCCTGCCCGAGGTGTGAACGGGAGCCGGCGTGACGTCGCGTTGTTCAACTTATCCATGACGGGCGTCAGAAATTATTGACTTTCAATGCCGGCGTGACTGACCATGGCCACCACAGCGGCGTGCGCCCCCACGCAGCGGTAGTTCACCTGCAGATCCGAGGCATCCGCCGACTTCCGACGCACCCACCACCCCCGCCCAGGAAGGGCCTCGTCAATGAAGAAGGTCATGGCTCTCGGGCTGATCGCCGCTACCGCGATCGCCCTCACCGGATGTACCGACTCCGACGCCTCCACACCGTCCGATCAGGACTCCGGCGACCTGCGCCCGGTCCGGGTCGCGGCGCTGCCCATCACCGAGACCGCCGCGCTGTGGGGTGGCATCAAGGCGGGCCTCTTCGCCGAACGCGGCCTCCAGGTCGAGGTGCTGCCCGCCCAGGGCGGCGCGCAGGCCATTCCCGCGCTCATGAACGGCGACATCGACTTCGCGATCGGCCAGCCGTTCGGCCCGTTCCGGGCCGACCTGCGCGACCTCGGTGTCGTCATCATCGGCAACTACGCCTCCTCGTACGCCGACGGCGACGACATCAACGCCGTGGTGGCCTCGGCGAAGTCCGGCATCAAGCGGCCGGCCGACCTCGCCGGCAAACGGGTCTCGGTCAACAGCCTGGGCGCCGCCGGCGACGTGACGATCATGGCGGCGGTCGAGAAGGACGGCGGCGATCCGTCGACGATCAAGTTCGTCGAGGTCGCGTTCCCGGACGCCCCGGCCCAACTCGAATCCGGAAACATCGACGCCGCCTGGGTGCCGGAGCCTTTCGTCACGCAGCTCAAGGGCCGCGGCGACACCTTCGTCGTCGCGCCCTACCAGGCGGTGGTGCCCGGCCTGACCACGCTCACCACCATCACCACCAAGGAACGCACCGAGAAGGACGCCAAGCTGGTCGAGGACTTCACGGCGGCGATGAAGAAGACGCTGGAGTGGGCCAAGGACCCCGCCAACGAGGCGGCGCTGCGGCAGGCCATCAAGGACAACCTGGAGCTGCCGCCACCGGTGGCCGACTCGGTGCGGCTGCCGGAGTTCGGTTGGGACGTCGACCGGCAGAGCCTGCAGACGCTCGCCGAACTCGCCCTGAAGTACAAGGTGCTCGACAAGCAACCCAACCTCGACCGTCTCATCCAGCAGCAGTAGCCGGCGCGATCCCGCCCTCCCCGGCCCCGGTGCGGGGAGGGCCTCGCCGCACCGCCTGACGACGGGAGTGACATGCGCGTTCCCTCCACCCGACGACTGCGCGCGTTGCGCAGGGCGATGCTGGGCGTCGTCGGCCTGACCGGCTTCCTCCTCATCTGGCAACTGATCCCGACGTTGGGCCTGATCAACCCGTTGTATCTGCCGTACGTGACGGACGTGCTGGCGCGGCTGTTCGAGCAGCTCGTCGACCTCGCGTTCTGGCGGCGGCTGGGCAGCACCATGACGTCCTGGGCGATCGGCCTGACGGTGGCGACAATCGCCGCCGTCGTCCTCGGCACCGTCGTCGGGCTGGTGCCCTTCCTGCGGCGCGCGACCCACACGATGGTCGAGTTCCTGCGGCCGATCCCGTCGGTCGCCCTCATCCCGCTCGCCGTGCTGATGTTCGGCATCCAGCGGCAGGCGGCCCTCGTCATCATCATCTACGCGTCGTTCTGGCAGGTGTTCGTGCAGGTGATCTACGGTGTCGCCGACGTCGACGCGGTGGCCCGCGACACCGCCCGCAGTTTCGGCCTGACCCGGCGGGAGCAACTCTCGCACCTGGTCCTGCCGACCACCCTGCCGTACCTCATGACCGGGCTGCGGCTCGCGGCGGCGGTCGCGCTCATCCTCGCCATCACCGCGGAGATGGTGATCGGCAACCCCGGCCTCGGGCGCATGATCGAACTGTCCCGGTCCGCCGGCGACGCCCCCGGCCTGTACGCGCTGGTCGTGGTCACCGGCCTGCTCGGCCTCACGGTGAACATCGTCTTCCGGTTCGTCGAGCGTCGGGTGCTGTCGTGGCACCAGTCAGTACGAGGGGAGGAGCCGTTGTGACCGCGTACACCGGGCGGATCGCCGCCACGCGGCGTGGTCGGACGGTCGGCTCCCGGATCGCGGCGGGCCTCGCCTACCCGCTGGGGCTGCCGATTCTGCTCCTGGTGCTCTGGGGTGTGGTGGCGACGAGGGCGACGAGCACGTTCTTCCCCGACCCGCTGACGATCGCCGAGGCCTTCCGGCAAACCTGGGTCGGGCCGGCGTTCGTCGAGGACGTGCTGTCGAGCCTCACCCGCCTCGGCATCGGCATCGCCGCGTCGATCGTGGTCGGCATCGCCGCCGGCACCGTCATCGGCCTGACCCAGTGGTTGCGGGACCTCCTCGAACCGTTGCTGGAGTTCCTCCGGGCCATCCCGCCACCGGTGCTGATCCCGGTGGCCATGCTCCTGCTCGGGATCACGGACACCATGAAGGTGGTCGTGATCGTCTCCGGCGCGGTGTGGCCGATCCTGTTGAACACCATCGAGGGTGTCCGGGGCACTGACAGCGTCATGAAGGAGACCGCGAGATCGTTCCAGGTCTCCTGGTGGGAGCGGCTCTGGTTCCTGGTGCTCCCGGCCGCCAGCCCACGGATCATGGCCGGGGTCCGCCAGGCCCTCTCGGTGGCGCTGATCCTGATGGTCATCTCCGAGATGTTCGCCTCGTCGTCCGGCCTCGGCTACCGGATCGCCTACTTCCAGCGCAACTACCTGATCGCCGAGATGTGGAGCGGCATCCTCCTGCTCGGTCTCGTCGGCGTCTTCCTCGCCGTCGCTTTCGGTCTCGTCGAACGGCGCGTGCTGCGCTGGTACCACGGAATCAGGGAGGTCAACCGTGTCTGACCGGCGCACCCTGCTGCGGGTGGAGCACCTGCGGAAGGTCTACGAGTCCGCGACCGGCGACGTCGAGGCGATCGGGGACATCAGTTTCACGATGGACGCCGGTGAGCTCATCTGCGTCGTCGGGCCGTCCGGGTGCGGCAAGACCACCCTGCTGAAGTGCCTGGCCGGCCTGCTGCGGCCCACCAGCGGCGTGGTCGAGATGGACGGCGCGCCGGTGACCGGGCCCAGCCCGGCGATGGCCGTCGTGTTCCAGGAGTACGGACGCAGCCTCTACCCCTGGCTCACCGTGCGCGGCAACGTCGAGCTTCCGTTGCGGCACAAGAAGCTGACCCGCGCGGCCCGGAGCAGGCTGGTCGTCGACGCCCTTGAGGCGGTGGGCCTCGCGCACGCCGCACGCAGCCACCCGTGGCAGCTCTCCGGGGGGATGCAACAGCGGGTGGCGATCGCGCGGGCGATCGCCTACCAGCCCGACGTCCTGATCATGGATGAACCGTTCGCCGCGGTGGACGCGCAGACCCGGGCCGACCTGGAGGACCTGGTGCGGGAGCTGCACGCCAGCCGCAGCATCTCAGTTGTCTTCGTCACCCACGACATCGACGAGTCGGTGTATCTCGGTCAGCGGGTTCTAGTATTGTCCACGTCGCCGACCTGGGTCCAGGAGGACCTCGCGATCGACCTGCCGCCGGAGCGCGATCAGATCACGACCCGCGCCCTGCCCCGTTTCACGCAACTGCGGACGCACGTCTACGACCAGATCCAGCGGGCCAAGCGCGGGCAGGCGGTGGCCCCGTGATCCGCGCCGTGACCGACGGCCAGGTCAACGAGTTCGCCGAAGGGAAGGGCTGTGGGTAGTCGTCAGCCGAAGCAGTTGTTGCTCGCCTTCTTCGGCGAGCACGTCGTCGACGGTGACACCGGGCCGATCCGGGCGAGCGTCCTGATCACCGTGCTGGAGGGTGCGGACGTGGCCGCGCCGGCCACCCGCGCGACCCTCGACCGGCTCGTGCACAGCGGCATCCTCGCCCGTAGCCGCAGCGGCCGGGAGACGCTGTTCTCGCTGACCGAACACGGCGCGGCGGTGTTGCGCGAGGCGAAGGACCGCGTTCGCGGCCCCCGGCCGTTCGACCCGCAGGGCAGCGGCTGGACCCTGGTCACCTTCTCGATCCCGGAGGGGCAGCGGATGCTGCGGCACCGGCTGCGCTCCACCCTCACCTGGGAGGGCTTCGCGCCGATCCGCGACGGGCTCTGGCTCGCGCCCGGCGAGGTCGACCTCGCCGGGTCGTTGGAGCCGCTGCGCCAGGACCTCGCACCCAACACCGTGGTCGCCTTCCACGCCCGCGAACTCGCCGGGTTCCCGATCGGCGAGAGCGTACGCGCGGCGTGGGACATCGAGGCGATCCGGCGCGCCCACCTCGCCTTCATCGACGTGTGGGACGACCCGTCCGCGGCGACGCTGGCGCCGAGCGCCCTCACCGTACGGACGATGCTGGTGGCGGACTGGCTTGCGCTGCTGCGCGCCGATCCGAGGCTGCCCGCCGAGTTCATGGACGCGCAGTGGCCCGCCACCAGGTCGGTGGAGACCTACCGCCGGATGCACGAGAAGCTGGCCGGGGCGTCCGCGGCGGAGTTCGCCGACCTCGTCGCGGCCCGGCCCGCGGCTAGGCGCCGAATCGGGCCCGCAGATCGGCCTTCCGCACCTTCCCCGACGCCGTCCGCGGCAGCTCGTCCACGATGACGACGTTCTTCGGCAGCTTGTAGCGCGCGATCCTGCCGTCGAGGTGAGCCCGGATGGTGGCGGTGTCCACTGACGCGCCCTCCCGTACTGTCACTATCGCCCACGGCACCTCCCCCCAACGCTCGTCCGGTACGCCGATGACCGCCGCCGAGGTGACCCCATCGACCTCGGTGAGCAGTTGCTCGAGTTCGAGCGGGTAGATGTTCTCGCCCCCCGAAATGATCATGTCCTTGAGGCGGCCGGTGATGTAGAGGTAGCCGTCGGCGTCCAGGTGGCCGAGGTCGCCGGAGCGGAACCACCCGTCGGCGGTGAACGCCTCGGCGGTCGCCTCCGCGAGCCCGTGGTAGCCGGGGAAGACGTTGGGTCCGGCGACCTCGATCTCACCGACGACGCCGGTGGGCACCACCGCGCCGGCCGCGTCGGTGATCCGCACGTCGGTGAAGAAGTGCGGCAGGCCGACACTGCCCTGCTTGACGCGGGTCATCGCCGGCGGCAGCGCGGTGGCCCCCGGCGCGGCCTCGGTCATGCCGTAACCCTGCGAGAACGACAGACCCCGCGCCTCGTACGCGTTGAGGATCCTGGCCGGCACCGCCGAACCTCCGCAGGTGAGCTTCGTCAACGTCGACAGGTCGGTCGACGCCCAGGCGGGGTGGTCGGCCATCAGCTGGTAGGTGGTGGGTACGCCGCTGAGCATGGTGACCCCGTACCGCTCGATCTGCGCGAGCGCGCGCCCCGGCTCGAAGCCCTTCTCGATGACCATCGTGGCGCCCTTGAGGATCACCGGCAGGGCGCCCATCCCGAGCGAGGCGACGTGGAACAGCGGCGAGATCATGAGCGCGACGTCGGTGGAGACGACGTCGTAGTCGACCACGCAGTTGAGCGCCACCCAGGTGAGGTTGCCGTGGGTCAGCACCGCGCCCTTGGCCCGGCCGGTCGTGCCCGAGGTGTAGACGATCGCCGCCGGATCCTCGTGGGTGGTGTCGGCATGGTCGGTGAGGCCGGCGGCCGCCCGGGTCAGGTACGCCAGCCCGGGTCGGTCCGCGGTGCCGTCGCCGTTGACGATGACGTACGGGGTCCGGGCGGCCGACACGGCGGCGGCCACCGGCACCGCGAAATCCGGGTCGTGGATCAGCACCCGCGCGCCGCAGTCGGCGAGGACGTAGGCGATCTCGGGGACGGCGAGCCGCGTGTTGATCGGCACGAAGACGGCACCGACCTGGGCCGCCGCGAACATCACCTCGAGCAGTTCGGGGCTGTTCTCGCCCAGGTAGGCGACGGGGTCGCCCTTGCCGACGCCCCGCTCCCGCAGCACCGCCGAGATCCGGTCCGTGGCGTCGGCGAACTGTCCGTAGGTCAGCGGCGAACGGTCGTGGATGATCGCGATCTGGTCCGGGGACTTGAGCCGGCGCTTGGCCACCCAGGCGCCGATTCCGTGCTGCTGCATCATCATTCTCCCGGGGGTGGAGGTGGTGTGCTCGCCCGGCTCGACGGTCGCCCCCGGGCTCAGGCGTAGAAGCGGTACAGCCCTCGCGCGACGACCGCCGGCTTGCTCCCGCCCGCGATCTCGATCGTCTGGTCGACAGTGAGCTGGTAGCCGCCGGGAACCTCGACCACCTCGGCGACGGTGGCCCGCATCCGCACCCGCGCCCCGACCACCACCGGTGCGGGGAAACGCACCTTGTCGAGGCCGTAGTTCACCTTCGTGGTCACACCCTTGACCTCGAGCAACTCGGTCCAGAAGGGCACCGCCAGCGAGAGGGTGAGGAAGCCGTGCGCGATCGGCGCGCCGAACGGGCCGGTCTTCGCGCGTTCCGGGTCGACGTGGATCCACTGGTGGTCGTCGGTCGCGTCGGCGAAGAGGTCCACCTGGTCCTGGGTGACGGTGCGGTAGCCGGTGTGACCGAGGTCGGTGCCGGCGAGGTCGCCGAGCCGGTCGTAGGTGATTGTCGTCGTCATCGCATGTCCTCTCGTCGTCACCGGGCGGCAAGGCCCAGCAGTCGGGCCGCGTTGTCCTTCAGGATGCCCGGGAGCACGTCCGGCTTGAGGTCGGTGCTCTGCACGTCGCGCAGCCACCGGTCGGGGGTGAGCATCGGGTAGTCGGTGCCGAAGAGCACCCGTCGTTTCAGAAGCGAGTTCGCGTAGCGCACCAACTCGGCCGGGAAGTACTTCGGGCTCCAGCCGGACAGGTCGATCCAGGTGTTGTGCTTGTGCGTGGCCACCGACAACGCCTCGTCCTGCCAGGGCACCGACGGGTGCGCCATGATGATCTGCAGGTCGGGGAAGTCGGCGGCGATCGGGTCGAGCAGCATCGGATTCGACAGGCCGAGCCGCAGACCGTGACCGCCCGGCGTACCCGCGCCGATGCCGGTCTGCCCGGTGTGGAAGAGCGCCGGGACCCCCGCCCGCTCCAGCAGGCCCCACAGTGGCGCGTACTCGTCGTGGCGGGGATCGAAGCCCTGCACCGTGGGGTGGAACTTGAAGCCCCGGACCCCCTCCTCCCGGATCAGCCGGTCGGCGAGCTCGACTGCCGCTCCCCCGGTGCGCGGGTCGACCGACCCGAACGGGATGAGCACGTCGGCGTGCTCGGCCGCCGCGCGGGCGATGGCGGTGCTCGACAGCGGCTGGTGCTTCAGTTGCGTACGCGCGTCCACTGTGAAGACGACGGCCACCATCCGCCGCTCGCGGTAGTACTGTGCCACCGCGTCGACAGCGGGCCGTGGGCCGTCCGTCTTGAAGTACGCCGACGCCGCCGCCACGAGCGGCTCGGGCAGTGAGGTGTGCCCGTGGTCGTCGACCTCGATGTGCACGTGCATGTCGATCGCCGTGACGTCGTCGAGGTCGATCGCGGACTGGTACATCGGGCCACCCTCCGTCGGCGGGGCTGTTCGGGCCGGTCAGGACGTCGGGGGCTCGAACTCCTCGGGGAGTTTCGGGAAGCGTTCACCGACGCTCTGCGCGGCACCCGCGAACGTCGTCGGCCAGGCCTGCACGAGCGCGTCGTACGTCCAGCCGCCCTCGCGGTGCGCGGTCAGCGCGGCCTCGGGGTGGGTCCAGATCTGCAGGCGGTCGCCGCCGACCCCGATCACCTGCCCGGTCACCGAGGCCGCCGCGTCGGAGCCGAGGAACGCGACGAGCCCGGCCGCGTCGTCCGCCGTGCCGAACCCCAGCTCGTGCCGGAAGAACGCGGGCATCGGCTCGCCGTTCGCCTCGGCCCGCACCGCCGCGGCGAAGTAGGGGACGGTGGCGGTCATCGTTGTCGCCGCGACCGGTACGACGGCGTTGGCGGTGATGCCGGCCCGCTGGAGTTCGAGCGCCCAGGTACGGACCATGCCGACGATGCCCGCCTTGGCGGCGGCGTAGTTGGTCTGGCCGAAGGTGCCGCGCTGCCCGGTGGGTGACCCGACGCAGATGATCCGCCCGCCCTCGCCGGCCTGCCGCATGTTCCGCACCGCCTCACGCACAGTGGTGAACGTGCCACGCAGGTGCACGTTGATGACGGTGTCGAAGTCGTCGTCGCTCATCTTCCACAGCACCGTGTCGCGCAGCACGCCGGCGTTGGTGACGAGGATGTCCAGCCGACCGAAGCGCTCGACGGCCGTGCTGACGAGTTCCTTCGCGGTCTCGGTCGGGCCGACCGGTGCGACCACCGCGACGGCCCGGCCGCCGGACGCCTCGATCGCCGCCACGGCCTCGGCGGTGGCCTCGGCGTCGACGTCGTTGACCACGACCGAGGCGCCGCGGCGCGCCAACTCCTGCGCGTAGGCGAGGCCGAGACCCCGCCCGGCGCCGGTGACGATGGCGACTTTGCCGTCCAGTGCCATGAGGTGCTCCCTTTCGTCGATGCCGATCCGCGCACGAA
The DNA here is from genome assembly GCF_054462275.1 of Micromonospora sp. SD19. Classification (NCBI taxonomy): domain Bacteria; kingdom Bacillati; phylum Actinomycetota; class Actinomycetes; order Micromonosporales; family Micromonosporaceae; genus Micromonospora; species Micromonospora sp. SD19. The sequence continues at coordinate 257,014 of NZ_JBTLMN010000005.1, read as the reverse complement.
GGTGGGGAGTAACACGCGCACCGGCAACGTAATGCAGAATTTGACCGGGCGTCAACGATTTGCAGTCTGTCTACATCAGACGGCAGGGCCGGTGGCGTTGTTCAGCGCCCGGGAGACCACCCGGCCGGCGGCCTGTACCAGCGGGGCCAGCGCCACCGGGTCGGCCCGGTCGTGGGCGACCACCAGTGAGATCGCCGCCACCACACCCTCCGGTACGCGGATCGGCGCGGCCACCGACAGGGCGTCCATGGTGACCTGACGGTCGCTGACCGCGTACCCGACCCGGCGCACCTCGGCGAGGCAGCCGCGCAGCCGCCGAGGGTCGGTGATGGTCAGTTCGGTGTACCGCTCCAGCGGCGCGGCCAGCACCTGCTCCTGCACCTCGGCGGGCGCGTGGGCGAGCAGGACCAACCCGACCCCGGTGGCGTGCAACGCGAAGCGACCCCCCACCCGGGTGAGCACGGGCACCGCGTGCCGCCCGGCGATCCGTTCGATGAAGACGAGTTCGAGGCCCTGCCGCACGGCCAACTGGACGTTCTCGTGGGTCACCTCGTACAGGTCCTCCATCACCGGCAGGGCCAGCTCCCGCAGCCCCAGGCCCCGCGGAGCGAGCGAACCCACCTCCCACAGCCGCAGACCGATCCGGTACCGGCCGTCGTCGCCGCGCTCCAGCGCCCCCCACGCGACCAGCTCCGCGGCCCGCCGGTACACGGTGGGCAGTGGCATCCCGGTGCGCCGCGCCAACTCGCTCAGGGTCAACGCCGGAGTAGCCGGGCTGAACGCGTCGAGCAGCGCCAGCACCTTGCTCGTCACCGACCGCCCCGGCTCTGCGCGCACCCCGTCATCATCCCCGCCCACGCCGGGCGCTCACAGCTCCAGCACGAGTCGGGGCGTACGGGCCCGGGACACGCAGATCATCATGGTGTCGCCAGCGGCCCGCTCTTGCGCGGTGAGCAGGCTGTCGCGATGCTCCGGCACGCCGGCGAGCACCGGGGTCTCGCAGGTACCGCAGGTGCCCTCCCGGCAGGACGAGAGGACCTGCACGCCGGCCTCCTCCACCGCCCGCAGGATCGGCGTGCCCGGCGGCACCGTCACCGTCCGCCCGGAGAGCGCGAGTTCGACCTCGATCGTGGTGTCCGGCGCGCCGGTGTCGCCCCGCGCGGTGAACCGCTCGACGTGCAGGCAGCCGGGAGGCCAACCGCGGCACAGCTCCTCCACCGCGGTGATCAGTGGTTCCGGCCCACAGCAGTAGACGAGCCCGGTGCCGGGCCGGCCCAGCAACCCGGCCAGGTCAAGCAACCCGGTCTCGTCCTGCGGGTGCAGGCTCACCCGGTCGCCGTACTTCTCCCGCAGGGTGGTGGCGAAGGCCATGGTGGCGCGGGTGCGTCCCCCGTACACCAGCCGCCAGTCCGCGCCCGCGGCGTCGGCGGCGGCGACCATCGGCGCGAGGGGGGTGATGCCGATGCCACCGGCGACGAAGAGGTACCGCCGCGCCGGGACCAGGGGGAAGGTGTTGCGGGGTCCGCTCACCCGGACGGTCGCGCCGACGGTGAGCCGCTCGTGCACCAGCCGGGAGCCGCCGCGTCCGTCCGGGTCGCGCCGCACCGCGATCCGCAGCACGGACCGGTCCGCCGGGTCGCCACAGAGGGAGTACTGACGGGCCAGTCCGCCGCCCAACTCCAGGTCGATGTGCGCGCCGGGCGTCCACTCGGGCAGCTCACCGCCGTCGGCACGACACAGGCGCAGCGCCACCACGTCGGCGGCCACCTGATCGCGTCCGGCGACCACCAGTTCCACTCCGGTCAGCGCGTCCACTGTCACCCGCGCATCGCCAGCCGCCTCGGCGGGCCGGGCACCGGCACGGCCAGGCCCTGGTGGCCCTGCGGGTGGGCGAGCAGCCACTCCCACAACTCGACCGGTTCCTCGGCGAGGCGCTCGGCACCACAGTGGCAGATCCCGCGCAGGGTGTCGGTGCCGGGCACCCAGTGGATCCGGTAGACCCGCTCCCCGGTGAGCGTGCCGGCCCGGGACGTCACCGCGCCGCTCCCACCGTCCCCGACCCGACCATCCGGGCCAGCAGCCGCCGGGCGGCCAGGCCACCGGTGTCGATGTTGATGCTCAACTCCTGGTACCGGTCCGGTTCGGTCACGAGCACCTGCTCCAGGATGTTGAGCGCGGTCACGTCCTGCATGACCACCGTGTGGTTGCTGTGGTGCAGGTACTCACTGACCGACTCGTCGTCGATGGCGAAGTCGCGCGCCACCGCCCAGAAGTCATAGGTGGTGTGCTCCGTCGACGGGGTGATGGCGTACACGATCTCGGCGTGGAACGCCTCGCTGTCCTCGCCCTCGGCGGGCGGATAGACACCCTGCGGCGCGATGCGGCTGTGCAGGAGGTAGAGGCAGGGCGGGTGGTATTCGATGTCCTGCCACCGGGTGATCCGGCCCTGGATCCCGGTCGAGCGCGCGTAGAACGGCGGGCACTCGGCGTCGTCCATGTGCCGGCTGACGTAGACGATCGCCCGGTCCTCGTCCACCTCGGTGGTGATCGGGGTGTTCGCCACCTCCGGCGTGCCGATGTAGCCGCCGTGCAGGTAGGTCTCGTGGGACAGGTCCAGGAGGTTGTCCACCAGCAGGCTGTACCGCGCGTTCAGCGGCGCCATGCCCCGCACCACCGCGTAGCGCGGGTCGGCGAGCCAGGGTGCGCGGGGAATCGCGGCCGGGTCGGCCCGGTCCAGGTCGCCGATCCAGACCCAGATGAAGGAGTCCTGTTCCACCACCGGGAACGAGGTCACCCGCGCGGTACGCGGGATGCGCTGTTGACCGGGTACGAAGACGCACGCACCGCTCGGGTCGTAGGTGAAGCCGTGGTAGCCGCAGACGATCGTGTCGCCGTCGAGCCGGCTCTCCGAGAGCGGGAAGCGCCGGTGCACGCACCGGTCGGCGAGCGCCACCGCCTTCCCGGCACCGGTGCGGTACAGCACCAACGGCTCACCGAGCACCGTGCGGGCGAGCAGGCCGCGCCCCACCTCACTGCCGTAGGCCGCCACATACCACTGGTTACGCGCGAATGCCATCAGACCGGACCTCCATGCGCACGGACGTCGATGGAGTCGCAGCATCGCGTGTGGTGCCCACGGTGGGGACTGGCGCTTTCACTGGGTGAAAGCCGAAGCGCTCAGCCCTCGCCGGACTTCTGCAACTGCCGCTGCTCGGCGCCCGACGATCGGCGCTCCTGCTCACCCGGCGGCCTCGTCCTGCGCCCGCATTCCGTGTAGGTCGTAGCTGAACTCACCGGCATCCAGCCGGGCCCGCAGCCGCGTCTCCTTCTCGATCCGACTCCGCGTCGCGGCGGCCACCTCGGCCGCACTCTCCCGCGCTACGACCACGGCACCGTCGGCGTCGAGCACCACCACGTCTCCCGGGTTGACGGTCGTCCCACCCAGGTGGACCGCGACGTCGAGCGAGCCCCGCGCCCGCTTGGTCGCGCCTCGGACCCGTTGCCATCGGGCCCAGATCGGCAGCCCGAGTTCCCGGAGCTCATCCACGTCGCGTACCGCCGCGTCCACCAGCAGGCCCGCCGCGCCAGCGACCTTGGCCTGGCTGGCCAGCAGCTCACCGATCAGGGCTACCGGGGCGGGCTCGGGCATGGTGAGCACGAGCACGTCGCCGGGGCGCACCAGCGTCATCGCCTCGTGCACGGCCCGGTTGTCGTCCTGACCGCAGCGGACGGTCCGGGCCACACCGGCGACCCGAGTGCCCGGAACGATCTGGACAAGGTCGACGTCGAGCAGGCCAGACCTGCCGGCAGCCTCGTAGACGGTCGCCACCCCGCCGGCAGCCAATGTCTCGATCACACCCGGTCCGACGACCGCCACGTCACGAAACTCGCTCACAGAGCCCCCACCACGTTCGGGATCAATCGCTGGAACGCCTCGGCCTGCCGAATGCCGGGGTCGCCGGTCACCCGGCGGGCGTGGTTACCACGCTGATCGGCCCGCTGCGTGTAGTAGTCGCGCAGGTAGCCCTGGGCGCCCATCGACGCCATCGCCTCCTGCTTGGCCGCCATCACATCGGTGATGTCGACGAAGACGGTGGGGACGAACCCACAAAGCTCGGGCTGGTGCGGTTCGAAGACCAGGAACTCCGAGGGCGGGGCGGTCCGGAAGCCGCTGGACACCCCGGCTCCCGCGGTGAGCTGCCGGGCGGTCGCCACTGCGGTGTGCGCCACCGGGTGATCCGGGTTGAAGGGATCGCGGTCCGGGTGGGTGACCACCACGTGCGGCGCGTACTCCCGCATCAGCGCGGCCAGGCGGTCGATGTCCTCGTCCCTGATCCGCAACGGGTAGTCGCCGAGATCGAACGTCTCCAGGCGGGCGCCGACCATGGCGGCAGCGCGCTCCGCCTCCGCGTGCCGCAGCCGCTTGACGTTCTCCACCGTCTGGTTCGGGTCTTTCCAGAGCTCGCCGGACTCGCCCCGTTCTCCGTAGGAGAGTGCCAGCACGACAGCCTCACCACCCGCCATTGTGTGTTTGGCGACCGCCCCCGCGGCCCGCCAGACGAAGTCGGCCGAGTGGGCACCCACCACAAGCAGTCGCCGCGCGCTCATGCTGGCACCGTCGCCTTGGGCATCGCCAGACGACGGGAGTTGACCACAGCCATGACGTGAATCTCCTCATCGGTGAAGCCGGCGTCGAGCAGGCGGTCGGCGAAGAGCGCCAGACCGTCCTCGACCGGCGGGTTGAAGGGTTGCCCGAGGTCGCTGGAGAGGACGGAGTGCGCCGTGCCGACCGCCCGGATGGTGGCGAACAGCTCCAGCCAGGCGACCTTGCCCGAGTGCGGGGTGGTGAAGCAGCGTTCCAACAGGGCACCCGCCTCGGCCAACTCCCGCTGCTGCTCGGCCGGCAGCCGCTGGGACGTGAACTCGGGATGGGTGACCACGATCCGGCGTACGCCCTCTTCGCGGGCGGCCCGGACGACGGCGACGATCTCGTCGCCACTCAGGTGTCCGGTGGCGAGTGTGATGTCGTGCCGGGCTATCACCCGCAGCACCTGGCGTACCCGCTCGAGAACGCGCCCTTCGTCGTCGACGACCTCGACCGGCTCCGGCACGATGCCCTGGCTGTGCAGATCGGCTTGGAACGCCCCCCACATCGCCGGCGTGGCACCCGGCAGGTCGGCGGCGGTGTTACGCCGCTGGTTTCCGGAGTCCACCGTCGGCATCCAGACGATGCGCGCGCCCTGCCGTGCCGCGACCTCAACGGCGACCGGGTTGATGCCGCCCATGGCGCCGTTGAGAGTGATCGCGCCGAGCGTGTCGACGCCGGGGACCACTTTGCGGACGACGGCCGCCCGCTCGGCCGTGGCCACGTAATGGGACTTGAGGACGAAACCGGCGAGCCCGACCTCGGCACACCGGTACGCCAGATCGACATCGTCGATCCGCCGCGCCATGACGTCAGGGGCCACGTGGACGTGCGTGTCGTAGGCACCGCGGACCAGGGCGCGGGCCCGGGCGGACGGGGCAGGGTGGTCAGACATCGTGCTCCTTCGAAGGTTCTCGCGGCTTTCCCGGACCGACTGTCCATTGTTGACAGCCCTGTAACTGCAGAAATGACTCCTTCGCAGAGCCCAGGGAAAGGAATCCGTGAACCGGTCCGGTGACAGTCATAGCGATCATCATCTACGATCATTCATCGGGAAGAGCAATGTGGACAGCCCCGGCCCGTGCGGTCTTTGTCGGCATGGCGCGCCGGCGCCTTCTCCGAGACTCTGAAGCTGGAGGCAGCACATGGTCAAGCGCTCTCGCGCCCTGGTAGTGACGTTGCTCGCCGCGGCCCTTGGCGTGACCGGTTGCAGCGGTTCCGATGACGCCAGTGGCGACCCGACCGGCGAGGAGACCGACAGGGTCGCCTACATCACCGCCTTCGGCGCTGTAGGTCGGGACGCGTTCGCCTGGGTGGCGAAGGAGAAGGGCTACTTCGCCGAGGCCGGCATTGAAGTCGACATCAAAGAGGGCGCTGGCAATCAGCAGAACCTGACGGCCCTCAAGTCCGGTCAGGTCCAGTTCGGTGCGCTCGACTTCACCGGTGCCGTGATTCAGGCGGGTAAGGGCGAGTTCACTGACTGGCGGGCCATCGCCGCCGTGCACCAACAGACGCTGATCTCGGTGATGACCACCGCGGACACCAACATCACCACCCCGAAGGACCTGCAGGGCAAGACGATGGCGACCGGCGCCGGGTCGGTGACCGAGCTGCTCTTCCCGGCCTACGCCCGGCTGGCCGGGTTCGACCCGAAGACGGTGAAGATCGAGGGCGTCCAGGCCACGGCGCTCAATGGACTCATGGCCAGCCGGAAGGTCGACGCGCTGGGTACCTTCCTGCTCAGCCGCAACGCGCTACAGGCCGCCTCCAAGAAGGAGGTGGTGGTGCTGCCCTACAGCGACTATCTGCGGGACCTTTTCGGCAACGCGATCATCACCACTCCCTCGCTCATCGAAAAAGACCCCGACCTGGTGCAGCGATTCACCGACGCGGTGCTCAAGGGGCTCCAGTACAGCATCGAGCACCCGGACGAGGCCGCGGCGATCCTCAACAAGGTGAAGCCCACCTATGCCGTGGCGGCGGGCAAGGGCGAGATCGAGGCGATGTCCCCGCACGTTCGCCCCGCGTCAGGCGCCCCGATCGGCTTCATGGATGAGAAGCAGGTGGCCCAGACAATCACCGTCCTACAGGGCGCCGACCTGATTCCGCCCGGCTTGACCCCGGAGGAGATCGTCGACCTGAGGTTCGTGAAGAAGTCCTGACGGAAGATCATCGTGCCTGACCGCCTCCCGCTGTCACAACGCTGGCCCCACGTCGGGCTGCCCGCGCTCGGTGCGGTGCTGGCGATCGCGCTCTGGTGGCTGGCCACCTGGGCCTTCGACATCGAGCCGTTCTTCCTGCCGGCACCCCCGGACGTGGTCGACGCGTTCGTCCGGCTCCCTGGCTACCTTGCAGAGCAGACGATGGTCACCTTCCTGGAGACCGTCATCGGGTTCGGGATCGCGGCCGTGGGTGGGCTCCTGCTCGCCGTCATGCTCGCCGCCTCCCGGACGGTCGAGCGGATGGCCCTCCCCATGATCGCCGGAATCAACGCGGTGCCGAAGGTGGCGCTCGCACCGCTGCTCCTGGTCTGGATCGGGTTCGGCTACGAAACCAAAGTCGTGATGGTTGTGCTGCTCTGCTTCTTTCCGATCCTGGTCTCGACCATGGCTGGGCTGACTTCGACCCCGAACGAACTCGGCGAACTCGCCCGATCCCTCTCCGCCTCGTGGTGGCAGACCTTCGTGAAGGTACGACTCCCGTGGGCCCTCCCGCAGGTCTTCGTCGGACTGAAGGTCGCGACCTCGCTGGCCATCATCGGCGCGACCATCGGCGAGGTGATCAACCCCGAGGCCGGCCTCGGCTCGGTGATCGCCAGTTCCGGCCAGTCCGCCGACACTCCACTCGCGTTCGCGGCGCTGACCCTGCTCGCGCTGATGGGCGCGCTGCTCTTCTACCTGATGGCCGGCCTCGAACGCCTCCTCGCCCCGTGGGCACGGGCGATCTCGTCGTAGTGGCGCGTTGTCAGGCTCTGTGGCGTTCGTAGCGGCTGCTTTGGCACCGGGACCGAGATGCCGCGCGGTGCGCGGGATGACGGTCGTGGCTCTCTCGCACGGGATGGTGTGGCTGCCGTGCCGGCGGCGCGGCAGCCACACCGGGCCTCACCTGTTCTGCTTCTCCTGGCACGGCACGCAGAAGCGGGCGTGCGGGAGAATCTCGAGCCGCTCGGTCGGGATGCTCCGGTGGCACCTCTGGCAGGCACCGTAGGTGCCGTCGCTGATGCGGCTCAGCGCACCGGTGATCTGCTCGATGGTCTGACGGGTGGCGGCCAGCAGCGCGGCCTGGTTGTGGGCCTCGCCCGGGTCGCCGGTGTCGGCGTTGAGCTCGGTCAGTTCCCGCAGCCGGGCCGTCTGGGCGGCGAAGTCGTCCGTCAGGGACGCTCGCATGTCGGCGAGCCAGGTCTGATCGATGGTGCGAGGATGATCGACACTCATGGTCTGCCCCTTCAAAGGGAAATGGACGGGAAAACAAAAAGGGCCGAAGCTTGGATAGCTTCGCCCTAGCGGTCGTTCTGGGTGTGCAACGACTGCGCGGGTGGGCCTCGGCCGGTTCGCACCGGGCTCGACATCCTGTCGGCGAGCGCGGCGTGCGGCGTGCGGACAACCGGCACCCGCATGTCGGCCTTGCGGCGTGTGACCGTCGGCACGCGGACAGCACCGCTCACCGCCACCATGGTGGCGGCGGGCGAGCGGAAGGTCACCGACGGCATGCCCCCACCATAGATTGGTGTCTGCGGTAAAGCCAACGTCTACGGCGATGCCTCAAGATCGTCCGGAGGCTGCTGCTTCGTCAGGTGGAGCAGCCACCCCTCGCCGGTGCGGATCAACGCGTATCGCCGGCTGCCGGTGCGGCCGTGCAGGGTGAACAGCATCCGGCGGTCGGTGCGATCGTGCTCCTCCCAGGTGCCGATGTCGGCGATCGACTTGTCGACGTCCTCGTAGGTGAGGTGATCGAGGTCGTGGTCGGGCACGGCGATCGCGAGCCGGTTGTCGCCGGGGTTGTCCGGCAGACCGCGGGGCACCGCCCACGAGCGCAGCACGCCGTCCTCCTCGAGCCGCAGGTCGAAGTGCGGTCGCGGTTTGCGGTGGTCGTGCAGGACGAAGGCGGGTGCCACTGCCCCATTCTCGGCGCCGGACGGCCGTCCCGCCGGCCGACGCGAGCACCTCGCGGGCCCCGGGTGAGCGGAACGCCTGCGGTTCAGGAATTTTGCGTGGCACGCATATTTGCGTGACACGCAACTAGTGCTAACGTGGTGGCATGACGGGGCTGCGGGAACGCAAGAAGGCCGAGACACGGGCGGCGCTTGGCTGGGCGGCGATCCACCTCACCGCGGAGCGCGGCTACGACAACGTCCGCGTCGAGGACATCGCCGAGGCGGTCGGCGTCTCCCCACGCACCTTCAACAACTACTTCTCCAGCAAGGCCGAGGCGATCGCCTCGCGTCACCTCGACCGCAGCCTGCGCACCGCCGCCGCGCTGCGGGAACGTCCCGCCGACGAGCCGCTCTGGGTTGCGCTCACCCAGGCCGCGCTGGAGCAGTTCACCCGCGGCCCCGAGGTCGAGGCGATGCCCTCCCCCGACCACGCGCAGTGGGTCGCCGGTGTCCGCACCATGCTCGCCGAGCCCGCGCTGCAGGGCGAACGGCTGCGCGCCACAGCGCTCGCCGAGGCCGAGCTTGCCGCCGCGGTCGCCGAGCGAACCGCCACCGACCTCGCCACCGACATGTATCCGCGGCTCGTCGCGGCCGCCGCCAGCGCAGCCGTCGCCGTTGCCATGCAGCACTATCTGGACAGCGCCGACCCACCCACCCCGATCGAACGCCTCATCACCGACGCCTTCACCCAGGTCGCCGCCGGCCTCCCTGCCCCGTCGCACTGAGCTGCCCCGTCGCACTGAGCTCCCCCGTCGCACTGAGCTCCCCCGTCGCACTGAGCCGCCCGTCGTCCAGGGCCCCACCTCACCCACGCCACAAGCCGCGTCACACCCCGCGGCGGGCCGGCCACGTGCCGAGCCTGCCGTGGTGATGACGCGCACCCCGAAGGGATCATCGTCATGATCGATGTCGTCATCGTCGGGGCCGGCCCCAACGGCCTCATGCTCGCCTGTGAACTGGCCCTCGCCGGCGTGCGCCCCGTCGTCCTCGAACGCCACGCCGCGCCCACCGGCGAAGCTCGCGCCAACGGCCTCGTGGGCCAGGTCGTCCGCCTGCTCGACCGGCGCGGCCTCTACGCGCGGCTCAGCGGTGAGAGCACCCCGCCGGTCCCCCAACCCGCCTTCACCTTCGGCGCGTTCCCGTTGGACCTCACGGTGCTCGCGGAGAACCCGCACTACGTGCTCGGGGTGCCGCAGGCCCAGCTCGAGGCCGCCCTCGCCGCCCGGGCCGTCGAACTCGGCGTCGACCTGCGCCGCGGCCACGAGGTCGTCGACCTCCACCAACGCCCCGACGGGGTCGATGTCGACCTCGCCGACGGTACGCGGCTCAGCTGCCGTTTCCTCGTCGGCGCCGACGGCGGCCGCAGCGCGGTACGCCGTCTGGCCGGCATCGACTTTCCCGGGGTCACCAACGACCGGTCGGTCTCCCGCACCGCCACGGTGACCGTCCCCGCGTCATCAGTCGACCCCCAGACGGGCGGTCTGCGCGTCCCCGGCTACGGCGTCGTCCCACCGTTTCAGCACACCCGCACCGCCCGTGGCCTGATCGCCTGGGCCCCGTTCCCCGGCCGCCCGGCGATCCTGAGCACGACGGAGTGGCCCGACACACCGACGGACGACGAGACCCCGATGGACCTGGCGGAGCTGCGGGCCAGCGTCGCCCGGGTGCTCGGCGCCGACATTCCCCTCGACGCGCCTGACGGCCCCGGCCTGCTGCGACGGTTGACCGGCCGCAACACCCGCATCGCCGCCCGCTACCGCGCCGGCCGGGTGTTGCTGGTCGGTGACGCCGCGCACGTACACCCCGCGATCGGCGGCCCCGGCCTCAACCTCGGCCTGCAGGACGCGGTCAACCTGGGTTGGAAACTCGCCGCCACCGTGCGCGGCTGGGCGCCGCAGGTCCTGCTCGACACGTACGAGACGGAGCGTCGCCCCGTCGCCGAACGGGTCGTGATGTCCACTCAGGCGCAGTCGGCGCTCATCGGCCCCGGCGACGAGATCACCGGCCTGCGGGAACTCTTCGCCGAACTGCTGCGCAAGCCGGAGGTGACCGGGCACATCGCCGCGCTGATGTCCGGCGCGGACATCCACTACCCCGCCGACCCCGCCGACCCGTTGGCCGGTCGTTGCGCCCCCGACGTGATCGTGCACGGCGACCACGGGCCGATGCGCCTCGCGGAGCTGACCCGCACCGCCCGGCCACTGCTGCTGGACTCCACCGGCGCCTACGCGGACGTCGCCGCGCCCTGGCGGGACCGCGTCGACGTGGTCACCGGGCAACTGGAGGGCACGACCGCCGCCGCGTTGCTCGTGCGCCCCGACTGCTTCATCGCCTGGTCCGCCGGGAACGTCGACACGCTGCGCGCCGCGCTGGCCCACCACTTCGGCAACGCACGATGACCACCGGGCACGGCCACCAGCGCACCCTGCCGGCCCGCGCCGACCCGGCTGAGCCCGCGCCGACCCGGCCGGGCGCATGCCGACCGCCTCGGCTTCGGCCGTCGCCGCTCGTGCCCCTGCCGGGCTCCCGTTCAGTGTCCGTACGCGTGGTGCGCCTTCCACTGCTCGACCGGAGTGAGCGGAACCGCAGCGGGCCGCTCCGGCATCGTGGTCAGCTCGATCCGCTGGCCTTCCGCCGCCGACCGGAGCAGGCTGGTCATCGTTTCGAGGACGTGCAGCGCGACGTCGCCGCCAGCGCGCGGCGGACGCTGATCGTCGGCCCTGACCAGGTCGATCAGACCGATGCCCCGGGACCCGTCGGCGTAACCGGCCCGTGGTTCCAGAGCGCGCCATTCGGTGTCGCCGAGGGCGAAGAGGCGGACCTCGCCGTCGAAGTAGTTCGGGTCGGGCACGGCGAGCGTGCCCGCCTCCCCGTGCACCTCGATCGGTGCGGCCGTCGTCTGGACGCCGTCGAAGCTCGTCGTGATCGTGGAGAGCGCACCGTTGACGTGTTCGAGCACGCCGGTGAGGTGGGTGTCCACCCCGACCGGGATCCGCTGGCCGGCGCGCGGGCCCGAGCCGATGACGCGCTCGGCGCGCAGGCGGCTGGCGGCTCCGGTCACCGCGCGGACCGGCCCGAGCAGGTGGATGAGCGCCGAGACGTAGTACGGCCCCATGTCCAGCATCGGGCCGCCACCCGGGGCGTAGTAGAAGTCGGGGTTGGGGTGCCAGCGTTCGTGCCCCGGGGTGACCATGACGGCCGACGCGGACATCGGGCGCCCGATCAGCCCGGCGTCGATCGCCGCCCGTGCCGTCTGCGTGCCGGTGCCGAGGACGGTGTCCGGCGCGCACCCGACGCGGACGCCGGCCGACGCGGCCCGCTCGATGGTCGAGCGCCCGTCCGGGAAGGTCACGGCGAGCGGCTTCTCGACGTACACGTTCTTGCCCGCCTCGATCGTGCCCAGCGAGATGTCGGCGTGCGCTGCGGGGATGGTCAGGTTGAGCACCGTCTGCACGTCCGGGCGGGCCAGCAGACGCTCGACGCTCATCGCCTCGGCGCCGGGGATGGCGGCGGCGACCGCGGCCGACCGGGCGGCGTCGAGATCGGCCACCGCGACGATGCTCACCTCGGGGTGGTCCGCGAGTGTGTCCAGGTAGACGTGGGAGATGACCCCGAGACCTACGACGCCGACGCGGTGCGGGTCGCCCACAGCATCCCCCTCTCGATGACGGTACGAACGCTCGGGTGCTCCAGCACGTCCAGGCTGTGCCCCGGGGTCGTCACGACGACGCGCCCGGCACCCCAGAGCCGGGTCCAGATCGCGGGCGAGGTGACCGGCCGGTGCCATGGATGCCAGGCCTGGGTCGGGTGGGTGGTCTCGGCCAGTACGTCGATGAGGTCGTCGTGCAGCACCCAGTACTGCTCGGTGACGAGGTCGAAGTCCTCGATCCCCGCGGTGATCGGGTGTTCCCGGCCGAGGTCGGTGACGCGCACCGTGTGCGGCAGGAAGTTGTCCTCCGGGCCGCCGTGACGTTCACACGGCTCCAGGCCCGGATGGGTGGCGAACTGGCCGCCCACCAGGTGCAGGTATTCCGCTGACGCGCGGAACGAGTCCACGATGCCGCCGTGCCAGCCGGTGAAGCCCGTGCCGGCGACGACCGCCGCGCTGAGACCCGCCACCTGCTCCGCGGTGATCTGCGACATCGTCATGCACTGCACGACGAGGTCGGTCTCGGCCATCGCGGCGGCATCGGCGTAGACCTCCGTCGACTCCTCGACCCGCACGGCATAGCCGCTGCGTTCGAGGAAGGGGAGGAACAACTCGGTCGCCTTGACCGGTTGGTGCCCCTCCCACCCGCCGCGAACCACCAGTGCCCTCTGCTGCGTCACTCTCGCTCCCTCCCGCGGTCCGTCACCACCGGGCTGGCCGCTCCCGCCCCGGCGGCGCACCGCCGATGCCCGTGCGCGTCGAGCACCTCACCGTACCCGTGGTCGCCGACAAACCGCCGTCCGTCGGCCTTCGAATTCCACTGTGCACGGTCTGCATACGCGGGCCACCGGCGACATGGGTACGGGACCGGCACAGAGGTGCCGGTCCCGCCGGATTGGACCGCCACGGCGTTGCCGGGACGTCACGTGCTCACGACCCGGCAGCGGGGCGGTCAGCTGAAGTAGGCCCAGCTGGAGCAGGCCGTGAAGTCATAGCCGTCGACGTAGTAGTTGGTGCAGGCACGGAATGCCCTGATCTTGCTGCCCGGGTCCTTCGATGCGCTCTGGCCCCGGCCGACCTGCAGCGAGCCGCTGCCGCCGTTCGTCAACTGGTACTCGACCGTGCCACCGGTCGCCTCGCGCTCCTTGCCGGAGTACACCCACACCCAGGCGGTCCCGCTTCCCGGGTTGTTGTCTGCCTGCGCCTGCGTCTGGTGGTGCGAGATCGAGGCTGCCGCGAAGGCCGGCTGCGCCATCGTGACGGTGAGGGCGGCGGCCACGGCCGTGGCAACACCCACCCTCTTGACCAGCGCACTCTTGCTCATGTTCTTGACCCTCCCTGTTGGCGCCAGAGCGCCCCGTCGTCATCGGATCGCCACCCGGCCCACAACCGATCTTGATGTGGGCCGCGTGGATCATGGCATCGCGACCCACTCCGGATCGTGAATGGCAACAGGCCAGGCAGTGAACGGTCGGGCGGGCCGGTGTCACGCCCGAGCCGGGGTCCGGCAACGCGCAGGCGGTACCGGACGACGCAGGGCGGGCCGTGCGGGACGAGCGAGGCGACGGGGTCAGTCGAGCGCCGACTCGCCGCCCGGATAGGCGAACGACGCGCGCGGTGAGTAGAAGCCCCAGACGATCTCCAGCGGGTCGGCCGGGCGCAGCGCGTACACCGGGTGGTCGGGTTCGAGGAACTCCAGCGACTCGACGGCGAACGGGTCGACCGGCTCCGCCACGAACGGGTAGTTGCCGCTGAGCAGCCGGCCGTCCAGCCGGGTGAGGTAGCGCAGCTGGCCCCGGTTGACGGCGTCGCCGGTACGCCCGACGCGAGCCGTCGTCCTGATCACGGGTACGCCGTCCGCCTCGGTGGTGGCGACCAGCCGATGCCCGCGTACCTCGATGGTGGTCTTGCCCGGGGTCGCCGGCACACCCCGCGCGGCGGCGTACGCCCGCACGTCGGGGCTGGAGTTGACGTAGTGCGTCCACCAGCGACCGGGCGTGACCCCGTCGGGAGCGTCGACCCCGGCGAGGTCCGGCCCGATGTACGTCAGGGAGTACGCGCCGAAGCCGGAGGTCTGCCCGGCCTCGTCGACGACGTACTGGTTCATGAAGACCTGGCGGTTCGGTGCCGGCGTGAGCCCGTCAGGCACCAGGGCGGCCACCGCGTCGGGGTCGGCCGGCAGCCAACCGAAGTAGATCATTCTGCTGTTCACGACGAGCTGCGGAGCGACGAGTTCGGTCATCAGGGTCCTTCCGCCGGGCAGCGTTCCGTAGCCGCGACGCTACGGAGCCGCCCGACGCCCGGACAACGACGGATTGCCGACATGGAACCGGTCCGCGGCGCGGACCGGTCCGCACTGTCCGGACGACCGTCAGACGGTGGTACGCGACCATTGCTGGTTCGCGCCGGTGTTGCACGTGTACTGCTTGAGGACCACCCCGTCCGCTGTCGACGCGGCCGGTACGTCCACGCACTTGTTGCTGTGTCGTGCCCGCAGTTGGAAGTAACCGCCGTTGGTGACCAGCTGGAACTGCTGGTTGGTGCCGCCGCCGCAGGTGTACTGGATGAGTTCGGCGCCGTCGGCGGTCGACGCGCCCACCACATCGAGGCACTTTCCGCTGTGCCGGCTGATGACGCGCCAGTAGCCGCTGCCGGCATCCTGGAACTGCCACTGCTGCCACGCGTTGCCGCCGTACGTGTACTGGCCGACGCGCGCGCCGTTGTCGGTGTTGGGTTGCTGGACGTCCATGGCCTTGCCGCTGTGCCGCGCGGTGATCCGGTAGAACGTTCCCGTCGCCGGCGGAGGCGTGGTGGGGCCGCCGCCGATGGTGTCGCCCCACGCGTACCGGATCTGGTCCGCGCCGGAGGTGTTGCGGATGCTCAGGTTGAGGTCGGTGCCGCTGCCGCTGAGGGCGAACATCGAGTACCAGTCGTAGCCGATGGTGCCGGGCTTGCCGCCGAGCGCCGGCCAGTAGGTGCCACCCATCTGGTTGTCCCGCATGACCTGCGCCATGGCGCGGATGTGGCGCACGAAGTTGTCGGTGCTTCCCGCGTCGGCGTAGTTGCGGCCGTCGTTCATGGGTGCGCCGAACTCGGTCGCGACCGCACGGGAGGCGCAGTTGCCCAGGCGGGTCTGGATGTGGCTGCGGAACGCGTCGTAGGTCATCGCGCCGTAGAAGAAGGCGTAGTGGTGGAAGGACAGCAGGGTCGAGGTGAAGCGGCTGTCGTTGCAGATGTCGCGCAGGTCCTGGCTGAAGCCGGTGCCGCCGATCAGCACCCGGCTGGGCACCGCCGAATAGTGGTAGCTGAGCCAGTTCGCCGCCACGGTGCGCCACTCGGCAGAGCTGTATCCGTGCGGTTCGTTCATCGGCTCGAAGTAGACGTTGGTGTTCGAGCCGTACGTGTTCGTGACGGTGGACCACATCGCGTTCCAGGCGGCGAGGTTCGTGATCCTGCCGCCGGAGGCCGCGCCGTCCTCCCAGTAGGCGAGGATGACTTTGAATCCACGGGCGGTGGCGGCGTCGATGGCACCTCGGTACGCCTCCCACCACGCCGTCCCCACCGTGTGGGTGTTGATGGGCAGCCGGACGGTGTTGACGCCCATGGCGGACGCCATGTCGTCGTAGAGGGCGTTGGCCTTGGCCCGCACCGTCGCGTTGCTGTCGGACGAGCTCAGGCCCTGCACGACCAGCGGCCCGGTGCTGAAGTTGTCACCCAGAACCGCCCAGTTCATGCCTCGGAACTGGTTGGTGGCCGCGGTGGCCGGCGATGACGCGACCACGACGCCGACCAGCACGGTCAGCGCGGCCAGCAGGGCGGACAACAC
Organism: Micromonospora sp. SD19; assembly: GCF_054462275.1. NCBI lineage: Bacteria > Bacillati > Actinomycetota > Actinomycetes > Micromonosporales > Micromonosporaceae > Micromonospora > Micromonospora sp. SD19. The sequence continues at coordinate 240,741 of NZ_JBTLMN010000005.1, read as the reverse complement.
CCGTCGATGTGGTGCCACAGTCGAAACTCCTTGAACAGGGACCAGGGTCAGCTGGTCACGCGGAAGGTGGCGTCGGCGCGGCTCTGCGCGTCGGTGACCGGGTCGAGCCGCAGCAGGTAGGCGTAGTGCCGGAGGTAGCGGTCCGGGTGGCTGTAGGACTGGAACGACGTCCACGAGGAGTTGGCCAGGCCGGCGACCTGGCGGAAGGTGGCGTCGGCGGCGAAGGCGGCACTGCCGTCGTTGGCTTCCAACCGGAAGTCGAACCCGTAGTGGCGCAGGTAGTAGCCCGGGTAGTTGACCGACTGGATGGCGACCGTGCCGGAGCCGACCAGGCCGGGCACCAGCCGCCACTGGCCGTCCTGCGCCGGGCTGACGTTCGGGTCGATGCGGACGTCGTAGTCGTAGTGCCGCACGTACCGATCCTGGAAGTTGTACGACTGGATCCGGTTGACAGCGGTGGCGGGCCAGCGGGCGAGCACCCGGCTCTGTTCCGCGGCGGTCAGGTTCAGAATCGAACCGTGCCGCTTCTTGGTGCCGCCCATGGCGTACGAGCCGGACGCCGGCAGTCGGTAGCTGCCCGGACTCGACGGGTCGGTGGTCAGCACCGGCAGGTAGCCGCGTCCGCTGGCGTACTGGTCGAGGTAGAGCACCCACTCGTTGCGGCTGTTCACCTTCATCCACATCGGGCCCTCGACCTGTGCGCCGGTCAGCCCGATGCCGGAGAGGTTCCCGAGGGCGGTCCAGGTGCCGAGGATGGAGTTGCTGCCTTCGATGGCGATCTGGCCGTCGCGGGAGGCCCGGACGTAGCGGTAGCCGCCGACGCCGGCCGGCACCTCGACGATCTGGGTGTCGATGATCTCTTGGTTCCCGGGCCGGTTGATGTAGACCTGCGGTGTGGTGACGCTGCGGAAGTTGGCCGTACGCGCGTAGTAGATGCGGTGCTTGGTCGCGCCGTTGAGCGGGACATTCGTCGCCCAGTAGAGGACGTAGTCGCCGGTGGCCGGGTTCCAGATCGCCTCCGGGGCCCAGGCGTTGCGTCCGTCCGGAATCGCACCGGCGACGTTCAGCAGCCACGGCGTCGACCAGTTGACCAGGTCGGTGGACTCCCACACGACGAGGTTGCGGCTGCCGTTGTTGATCGCCGTCGACCAGTCCTGACCACAGCCGATACACAGGTCGGTGGCGATGATCCAGTAGCGGTCGCCGGCCGGCGAGCGGACCAGGGCCGGGTCCCGCACGCCCCGGGTGCCGACGGTGGACCGCAGCACGAGCCCGCCGTTGTTGAGGTCGGTCCAGCGCAGGCCGTCGGTGCTGTGGGCGAGGTAGATCTGCTGGTCGGTCGAGGACTCACCGGTGAAGTGCGCCATCAGGTAGCCGACGGTCGGGTCGAGCGCTGCCGCCTCCTTCGGTGTCGCCGCTGACCAGGTGGTGAACAGCAGGCTCGCGGCCACCGCGACCGCGCAGAGCCGGGCGAGGACTCTCGACATGTGTCTTTCTCCTTCGCGCAGGGGCGTACGGGTCAGCTAGAGGGTCGGCAGGACAGGCCGGACGGTGCCGTCGGCGTTGAACTCCATCCGGTCGATGGCGGTCTCCCGGTTGGTGCCGTTGCCGGCCGGCACGGCGAAGCGGTGGTAGGCGATGTACCAGGTGTCGGTGCCGGGTGCCCGGACCACGGAGTGGTGGCCGGTGCCCTTGACGCCGGCCTCGAGCCGTTTCTGCAGCACCACGCCGCGCCTGGTCCAGGGCCCCAGCGGTGCGGGGCCGGTGGCGTACGCGACCCGGTAGTCCTCGCTGCGGGTGTCGTTCTCCGACCACATGAAGTAATAGAGCCCGTTGCGCTTGAACACGAACGGCGCCTCGTTGTAGCCCGACGGCGTGATGACCCGCGCCTGCGCTGCGTCGAAGGAGGTCATGTCGGGGTTCAGCCGCACCGCCCGCGCGACGCCCTGGCCCCAGTACAGGTAGGACTGCCCGTCGTCGTCGGTGAACACCATCGGGTCGATCGCCTGCCCGCCCGAGAACTGGTCGCTGCGGACAAGCGGTCGGCCCAGCGCGTCACGGAACGGCCCGGTGGGGCTGTCGGCCACCGCCACGCCCAGTTGTTTGGCGGTGTTGCCGCTGGCCGCGCCGCCACTGAAGTACAGGTAGTAGCGGCCGTTGGCGGTGGCCACCGCGGGCGCCCAGGCCGAGTTGTCCGCCCAGGACACGTCCGGACCGTGGTCGAGGATCACGCCGTGGTCGGTCCAGTTGACCAGGTCGGTGGAGGAGAACGCCTTGTAGTAGGTGCCGGCCCAGCTCGCGTAGCCGTCGGTGGTCGGGTACAGGTAGTAGCGGCCGTTGAAGACGGCGAGGTGCGGGTCGGCGAAGAGGCCCGGGATCACCGGGCCCCTGGTCGTTCTGGGCGCCCACGGCGCGACGAGGCGGAAGGAGCTGTCCGCCCGGAACGCGGCAGTGTCCTGGTAGGCGTCGAGCCAGAGGGCGAAGTCGCGGTGCCGGATCCGCCGGGTCGGATAGTTGTACGAGACGAGCGCCGCCGATCCGCTGACCGAGCCGTCCGTCGCGCAGAAGGTGGCGTCGGCCCGGAACGTCGCGTCGCCGGTGTTCGGGTCGACCCGGAGCCGGTAGTCGCGGTGCCGCAGGAACATGCCCGTCCTGGTCTGGAACGAGTAGCAGGTCGGCGACGCCAGACCGTTGACCACGGTGAAGGTGGCGTCCAGCTTCACCTGGTTGGCGCTGCTGGAGCTCACCGGGTCGAGCTGACCGAGATAGTCGATGTGCCGCACGTACCGTCCGGCTTGGTTCACGGCCTCCAGCGAGACGGTGCCGGTCGGCAGGGTGGCGGCATGCGCCGGTCCGTCGGCCACCACCACGACAGCCGCCGCGGCCACTGTGGACAGCACGAGGAGGGCACGCAGCCGCATGCTCGATGCTCCCGACAGGGACCCTGCCATCCGTCGTGGAACCACGGGCACGACCCCTCTCCGCAAGATCATCTATGTTAGCGTTAACAACATCAGGCCGTGTCCAGGTTCGGACTTTTGAAGGCTTCAGCGGTGGGGTGACGTGCCCGGACGGGACACCACTGGGGCGCACGCCGCCACGACACAATGTGTTCGGTTCGTTAAGGTCGCGTTGCGGACAAGTGTTAGCGATCGCAACTACCAGTGTCAAGGCATCGACTGCCGTCGCTCCCCCGCCCGGCCACCGCTGGCTCAGGCAGCCGCTGCCGGCGTACCGCAGATTGTTGGCCGCGACGACGCGCGCGGCCGCCGTGTCGCCGGAGGTGGCCACGGCGCTGTGACAAATCGCCCACGCCTCGGGCCGCCGAATCCCACGGCCGATCCCTACAGTCGGACCCATGAGCACCGACGACGGCGTGCGGGCCTGGCTGCGCCGGCATGGGGCCGAACAGATCGCCCATCCCGGTGGCACCCTGTACGCCCACCTCTGTCGAGTCAGCGAACGGCTCGCCGTGCTCGGCCGCAGCCGTGACGTGCAAGCCGCGGGCCTCACCCACGCCGTCTACGGCACCGACGGGTTCGACCGCACCCTGCTTGATCGGGCCGATCGGGCCGTACTGCGGGATCTCGTGGGCACCGATGCCGAGGAGCTTGTCTATCTGTACGGTGCCTGCGACCGTGGACGCAGCTGGCGGGAGCTGGCCAGGACCGGCGAGGTCTTCGACCGCTTCACGCGCCAGGTGCGGACGCCGGATGACTGTCAACTTCGGTCGCTGGTGGACCTGAGCATCGTCAACGAGTTGGACGTCGTCGAGCACGATCCCGCGATGATGGACCGGCACGGGGCCTACTTCCGGGAACTGTTCGCCTCGTGGACCCCGATCGCCTCGGAGCAGGTCATCCGCGACGCAGAGCGGGTCCTGCGGGCGTGACACCCGAACCGTCGCATCCGACAGCACCGACCTCCGACCGGGTACGGGTGCGAGCCGGCAGCTTCGATCCCTTCACCCCGGCGGCTGCCGACCCGGAAACTGATTGCCACTCGTCGGTGTCACGCCGAGGATCAGTCGATGCTCAGTGACCAGGCGACCCCCGATTTCTCGATCAAACCCACGCTCACCGGCGAGCGGGTGATCCTGCGCCCCTTCGTGGACGACGACCTGGACACCTTCCGGGCGGCGGTGGCCGACCCCGAGGTGTCCCGGCTGACCGGCAGCCCGGCAGACGACGCCCCCGACGAGGAGCGGATGCGTTCCTGGTACGGCAGCCGAAACGCGCAGACCGACCGACTCGACCTGGCGGTCGTCGACCGCGCCACCGGGGCCTGCGTCGGCGAGGTGGTCCTCAACAACTGGGATCCGGGCAACCGGAACTGCAACTTCCGCACGCTGCTGACCGCCGCCGGCCGCGACCGCGGCCTGGGCACCGAGGCGGTGCGCCTGGTCGTCGGCCACGGTTTCGAGCGGCTCGGCCTGCACCGCATCTCGCTGGAGGTGTTCGCCTTCAATCCCCGGGCCCGCCGGGTGTACGAGAAGGTCGGCTTCGTCGCCGAGGGTGTGCTGCGGCAGGTCCTGCGCGACGGCGACGACTGGGTCGATGCCACGGTGATGTCGATCCTCGCGCCCGAGTGGGCGGCGCACCGGGGGTATCCGGAGCGCTGAGGGGCGCGGTGGCGCGGCTACGCGAAGGTGAGGTCGCCGGTTCGGGCGCGTTTGAGCTCGGAGAAGGAGCGGCAGCTGGCGAGCAGGCGGGCACCGTCGAAGACGCGGACGGCTTCTTCACCACGAGGGATCGAGGTCAGCACGGGGCCGAAGAAGGCCACGTCGTCGATGACGACCGTCGGGGTGCCGAGGTCCTCGCCCACCAGCTGCTGCGCGCGAGCGGTGCTGGCCCGCAGGTGCGGGTCGAGGTCGCTGCGCCGGGCGGCGTCGGCGAGGTCGGCGGGCAGGCCCGCTTCGGCCAGGGCCTGCGGGACGACGGTGTCGAAGTCCTTGTCGCCGCCGTCGTGGATCCGGCGGCCGAGCGCCGGGTACAGCAGCGCGAGGGCAGCGGCGCCGTGTTGCTCGGCCGCCGCCACGCAGACCCTGGCCGGCCCCCACGCCCGGTCGTTGAATTCGCGGTACCACGGCTCCAGGTCGCGATGCTCGTTGATCACCGAGAGGCTCATCACCTCGAACCGCAGGGTGAGCGGCCGCATCTTCGCGACCTCCATGAGCCAGCGTGAGGTGATCCAGGCGAACGGGCAGGACGGATCCACGTAGGTGGTGGCTACCGGAGCGGACGTTGACGTCACTTTATCTTCCACGGAAGACAATTTATCTTCCCCGGAAGGTAAGATGCAACAGTGGATGACGACCGGATCGCCGACATCGTCGGCCAGTGGGGTCGCGAACGACCAGACCTCGACCCCACTCCGCTGCTGATCATCGGTCGCATCCAACAGTTGGCCGCCGCGCTCGACGCGGCCCTGCGACCGCCGTTCGCCGCCGCGGACCTCGGCAACGGCGACTTCGACGTGCTCGCGGCGCTGCGCCGCGAGGGCGAGCCGTACACGCTCACCCCGGGGCAGTTGAGCCAACGGATGCTCGTCACCACCGGGGCGGTAACCAAACGGGTGGACCGACTGATCGCCCGCGGACTCGTGTCCCGCTCGGTCTCCACGGCCGACGCGCGCGGCAGAGTGGTCGGGCTGACTCCGGCGGGTGTGGAATTGACCGACCGGCTCATCGAGGAGCACCTGGCCAACGAGGCGTCCATTCTTCGCGGCCTCACCGACAGCGACCGAAAGGGCCTCGAGCGCCTGTTGGCGGCGATCGATCGGAACCTGGCCTCCCCGGATCGCGGCCCCGAGGGCGGCAGCCCGACCGGCTGACGACCACGGTCGTGATCGACCAGCCACGGACTACCATTCCGCCATGAACGACACCAGCCACGGCGTACACATCAGGGGTGGCAGCCCCGCCGACGCGCCTGCCGTCCTGGCCATGCTGGACTCCGCGGTGGCCTGGATGAACGACCGGGGCAACACCGAGCAGTGGGGCACGAACCCGTTCTCCACGCAGCCGGCACGGGTGGCACAGGTCGATCGGTACCTGACCGAGAACGCCCCGTTCATCGCGGAGTTGGATGGAACGCCGGCCGCAGCGATGGTGCTGGGCTCCGGGCCCGACCCGCGGATACCGATCACGCCCGTGGACGAACCCGAGCGGTACGTCCGCCTCCTGGTCTCCGACCGGCGGTTCGCCGGCCGGAACCTCGGGTCGGCCCTGCTGGCACACGCCGTGCAGGAGACCCGGCGAGCCGGCGTGCGGTTGCTGCGGGTCGACTGCTGGGCGGGCGGCGGCGGCGAGCTGGTGGCGTTCTACGAGCGCCAGGGGTTCGCCCGCACCGAAACCTTCCTGTTCGGCTCCTGGCCCGGGCAGGTGCTGGCCCAGCGGGTCGGTTGAGCCCGCATTCATTCCGGAATACCGCGCCGTCGGGCGCTCGACGCCCGGTGACGCCACGCCGACCGCATGGAGGACCCAGACGTGGAATTCGAAGCACCGCGCGAACTGGCGCAGCGTAAGCGGGACACCCTCGCTCGCCTCGAACACGATCTGGACGCGTGGGTCGCCTCGGCGGACCGGGAGGGCAACCCCTACCTGGTGCCGCTCTCGTTTCTCTGGGAGGGCACCGCCCTCACCCTGGCCACCGCCGAGTCCAGCCCGACCGCCCGTAATCTGCGAGCCTCCGGGCGGGTGCGGATGTCGCTCGGCACGACGCGCGACGTGGTTCTCATCGACGGCACCGTCGAGACGTTCACCCGCGACACCGTGCCGGTCGAGCTGGCCGACGCGTTCGCCGCGAGACTCTGGGACGCGCGGGTCGGCGCAACCCGGTACGCGTACCTGCGGGTGACACCTCGGCGGATTCAGGCGTGGCGGGAGGAGAACGAGATCGCCGGTCGTGACCTGATGCGTGATGGTCACTGGCTGGTCTGACGGGCCGCGCGCAGACACCGCGACGGCGGCTCCGACAGATGGAAAGCCCGCCGTTTCTGCTCAGGCGGTCGCCAGTCGGACCATGAACTGGCAGCCGTCGGGGGTGTTGCGTACCTCGACCCGACCTCCATGTGCCTCCACCAGGCCACGAACGATGGCCAGGCCGAGCCCTCCGGACGCCCCACCGTCGCCGGGGCCGGGGGTGCGGGCCGGTTCACCACGGAACGCGATGTCGAACAGCCGGGGCAGGTCGTCCGGGGGAATTCCGCCACAGGTGTCGGCGACCGACAGCCAGGCCTGGTCCTCCTCTCGACCTGCTTCGATGCGTACGGTGCCGTCGGCCGGGGTGTAGCGGACCGCGTTGAGCAGCAGGTTGGCCACGACCCGGGCCAGTTCCGGTTCGCTCGCGGCGACCGTCGGCCACCCCGACTCGCTGGCGATCAGCTTGATTCGGCGAGCCTCGGCCAGCGGGACGGTGCTGGCCAACGCGTCCGAGACCACCTCGCCGAGCGGTACCGCCGTCAACGACAACCGCAGCGCTCCCGCGTTGATCCGGGACAGCTCGAACAGGTCGTCGACGAGCCGGGTCATCCGGTCGGTCTCCACGCGGATGCGTCGGTGGTACTCGTCGACAGTGTCCGGATCGCGAACCACCCGATCCTCCAGCGCCTCCGCCATCGCCCGTAGCCCGGCCAGCGGGGTCCGCAGGTCGTGTGAGACCCAGGCGACCAGGTCGCGCCGGCCCTTCTCCAGTTGCCGTTCCCGCTCCCGGGCCTGGTCGCGCCAGACCGCGGCGCGGGCCAGCCGGCGGCCGAAGTGCCCGCCGACGGCGAGACTGACCACCGCCGCCGCCGCGACGGTGATCAGGACAACCTCGCTGTCGTGTGTGGAGAGGAACATCGCCTCCGCGACCGCCATCACCCCGACGGCGACGGCGACAACGGTGGTGGTGAGCAGCACGCTGAGATGCACGGTGATCGAACTGCGGCGGAGGGCGCGGAGCAGCACCGCGCCGGCGAGCCCGATACCGAGCGCCGCGCCGAGGGCGATCGCGAAGATCAGGAGTACGTCACGCATCGGCCGGCTCGTAGCGGTAGCCGACGCCCCAGACGGTCACGATCCGCTGCGGATCGGCCGGGTTGGTCTCGATCTTCTCCCGCAGGCGGCGTACGTGCACTGTCACTGTCGAGTGGTCCCCGAAGTTCCAGCCCCAGACCTGCTCGAGAAGCTCGGCCCGGCCGAACACCCGGGACGGATGCCGCATGAGGTGCACGAGCAGGTCGAATTCCCGCAGCGTCAGAGCCAGATCGGTGCCCCCGAGGCGGGCGGTTCGGGACGTGGTGTGCACCACCAGGTCGCCGTCGGTGAGCGCCTCCGGCCGCTCGGCTGGCGGGTGACCGCCGGCGCGGCGAAGCACCGACCGGACCCGCAACACCAGTTCCCGGGGAGAGAAGGGCTTGGTGAGGTAGTCGTCAGCGCCGAGTTGCAGCCCGAGGATGCGATCGGCCTCGTCACCGCGGGCGGTCAGCATGACGATCGGTACGCCGTCGGGTCGTACCCGCAACGCCCGGCACACCTCCAGGCCGTTGATCCGGGGCAGCATCAGGTCGAGCACCACCAGGTCGGGTGCCTGACGCTCCACCGCCGCCAGCGCTGCCGCGCCGTCCGCCGCGAGGCTCACCTGGAAGCCGTCGTTCTCGAGGTAACGACGAATGACGTCGCTCACGGTCTGGTCGTCGTCGACCACCAGCACGCGCTGTGTCACGAACCATCCCCGTTCCGACCGGTCGCCGTCGCCCCTCGGATGCCCATCGGCCCAGCGTAGCCACGCACCCGGGCCCGCCCGCACCGGCAAACCTTGCGAGGTTCTTACGGCTGGGCGCGCAGACCCGAGCGGGCCGGCCCGCTGTCATACGGTGACCGGAATGCGGATACTTGTCACCGGTGCGGCCGGGTTCATCGGTTCCCACGTCGCCGACCTGCTCACCGAGGACGGGCACGAGGTGGTGGCCGTGGACGCGTTGCTGCCCGAGGCGCACGGCGCGAGCGCACCGTCCTGGACCGAGCGGCACGACCTGGCGGTCGGTGACGTGCGGGACGTCGAGCTGCTGACCCGGCTGCTGGCCGGCGTCGACGCGGTCTGCCATCAGGCGGCCATGGTCGGCCACGGCCTCGACCCGGCCGACGCCCCCCGGTACGCCGCGCACAACGACCTCGGCACGGCCACCCTCCTCGCCGCGATGCACGCCACCGGGGTACGCCGACTGGTACTGGCCAGTTCGATGGTCGTCTACGGGGAGGGTCGCTACCACTGCCCCGCCCACGGGGTCGTCCGGCCTACCGGCCGTCGCGCCGCCGACCTGGCCGAGGGCCGCTACGAGCCGACCTGCCCGCGCTGCGACCGGTCGCTCTCCCCCGGTCTCGTGCCCGAGGACGCGCCGTTGGAGCCGCGGAGCACGTACGCCGCCACCAAGCTGGCCCAGGAACACCTCGCCGGCGCGTGGGCCCGGCAGACCGGTGGATCGGTCTGGGCCCTGCGCTACCACAATGTCTACGGTCCGCGAATGCCACGTGACACCCCGTACTCGGGGGTCGCGTCGATCTTCCGGTCGGCCCTGGCCGGCGGGCGACCGCCCCGGGTCCTGGAGGACGGCCGGCAACGGCGCGACTTCGTGCACGTGAGCGATGTGGCCGCCGCCAACCTGCTGGCCCTGACCACACCGGCACCGGATCCGCTGACGCCGGTCAACGTCTGCTCGGGTGAACCGCACACCGTCGGCGAGCTGGCCCACGAGCTGGCCGTGGCGATGGGCGGCCCATCGCCGGTCACCGTCGGCGGCGGACGGGCGGCGGACGTGCGGCACGTCGTGGCCGACCCGGCCCGCGCCACCCGGCTGCTCGGCTTCACCGCCCGGGTCGGCTTCGCCGCCGGCATCGCCGACTTCACCACCGCGGTGATGCGGGAGCCGGCGTCGGTCACGACACCGTCCACAGTAGGTGGTTGACGGCGAGGGCGGTGGCGGCCTGGGCCGCCAACCACCACCGGCGGTGGCGGGTGGGCAGGTGCGCGGTGGCGACCAGCAACCAGACGGCGAACGGTAGCCAGATCCGCTCCACCTCGGCCTTGCTGAGCCCGGACAGGTCCGCGGCGAGCACCGCTGCGGCCGCCGCGACGGGCAGCCACACGGTGGGTCCGGCGCCGGTGATCCGCCGTCGGAGGGCCGCCGCGCCCGATGGTCGGATCGTCACGGCGGCCACCGCCCGGCGCACCGCCGGCCCGAGCACCGGGCCGGCCGAGAGCAGCAGAGCGGCGAGGTTCGCCCAGACCCAGTAGCCGTACGGACGTTCCGCCGCCCAACCCTGGTAGTAACGACGTGCCACCAGGTGGTAGCCGTCCAGCCACCAGAAGCCGGCGACGGTGAACACGGCGACGACGACCGCGACCGCCGTCGCCGCGACCAGCAGCACACCGGGGCGGTCCCGCGCCCGGAGCAGCACCACCGCCAACGCGAGCAACCCCACCAGGACGAACCCGTACGACAGGTAGAGCGCGAAGCCGAGGAGCAACCCGCCGAGCGCGGCCGCTGGCCGGCCACCCACCGCCAGCAGCGCCAGCCCGGCCGCGACCACCGCGGTGAAGATCCCGTCCGCTGAAGCGCCCACCCAGACCGCCCCCGGGAAGAGCACCAGGAACGGCCACACCGCCCGAGCCGCGTCCTCGACACCGAGTGCCCGCAACGCCACCGGAACCGTCACGGCGACAGTGGCGCCGAGCACCACGCAGGCGAGCCCGGCCGCCGTCCCGCCACCCAGGCCGACCCGCTCCAACCAGACGAAGACCAGCAACGCCCCCGGTGGATGACCGGCGGTGTGGGTGGACCACGAGTCGGGCTGGAAGTCGAGGATCCGGTCGGCGAAGCCGGACAGCAGGACGCCGACATCCGTCACCCCGGGCACCTCGTGCAAATACTCGGCCTGCACGGTGAGCCGCTCGGTCAACCCCGCGGACCAGCCGTCCACCAGGGCCAGCGACAGCGTCCAGAGCACCGCGGCGAGGTAGCCGACGACCAGCAGCCGATGCCACGGCAGGTCGGTTGCCCAGCGCGTGCCCCGCCAGACGACCAGCGCGGCGACGAGCAGCGCGGCGGGGGTGCCGGGCCCCAGGTGCGGCTGCCAGGAGGCGTAGAGCGGCGCCGTGTCGGCGTGCAGCCGTACGCCCTGGTGGTTGAGCAACGCGCCGACGCAGACGGCAACGGCGAGCAGTGCCACCTCGGCACCGAGGACGATCAGGTCGGCGGACCGGGGTCGTCCCGGCCGGGTCATCATGGTCATGGTGACGGCCGACGGTACGACCTGCGACCAGGCAACCGACAGCCGGACGGCGAGACGTCAGAGAGTCGTAAGGAGTCGTTGGCGGGTAAGCGATTCGTAAGGAGCCACAGCGCTCCGGACCGCCCGTGGCGGGCCTAGCGTCGCCGGTATGCACACAACGATCGACGTGGTGCTGCCCTGTCTGGACGAGGCGGCCGCGCTCCCTGCCGTACTGGGCGGGCTACCGTCCGGCTACCGCGCCATCGTGGTCGACAACGGCTCCACTGACGGTTCGCCGGCCGTCGCCGCCGAGCACGGCGCCCAGGTTGTCCACGAACCGCGACGCGGGTACGGCGCGGCAGTGCACACCGGTCTGCTGGCGGCGCGGGCGGAGCTGGTCTGCGTGCTCGACGCGGACGGCTCGTTCGATCCGGCCGAGTTGCCCCGGCTCGTCGCGGCGGTGCTCGACGGTCGGGCCGATCTCGCCGTCGGGCGGCGTCGGCCGGTCTCGGCGGACGCCTGGCCGTGGCATGCCCGCACCGGGAACGCGCTGGTCGCCGCGCTGCTGCGGCGTCGTGGCGTGCCGGTGTCCGACATCAGCCCGATCCGGGTGGCCCGCCGGGCGGCGCTGCTGGGGCTCGGCGTCAACGACCGCGCGTTCGGCTACCCCTTGGAGCTGCTGCTCCGCGCGGCCGGGGCGGGCTGGCGGATCATCGAACTGGACGTGGGGTACGCACCCCGGGCCGTCGGCACCAGATCGAAGGTCTCCGGGTCGGTCCGGGGCACGTTACGGGCGACCCGGGACTTCGCCGGGGTGCTGCGCGCGGACGCCGGCGGTGCCCGGTGAACGTCCTGCTCGTGGTCGCGAAGGCACCGGTTGCCGGGCTGGCCAAGACGCGCCTCTGCCCGCCCGCTGATCCCACCCAGGCGGCCCGGGTCGCGGCGGCGTCGCTGTTGGACACCCTCGCGGCGGTGCGCGCCACCGCGTCGACCATTCCCGTGCTGGCCCACACCGGTCGGTTCGCCGACGCCGAGTACGGCGCGGAACTGACCGCCGCGTTGCGGGGTTGGCACCTGCTCGACCAGCGCGGCGGCACGTTCGCCGACCGCCTCGCGAACGCCCACGCCGACACCGCCGAGGCGTTTCCCGGCCGACCGGTGCTGCAGATCGGCATGGACACGCCGCAGATCCGCCCGGCCCTGCTCAGCACCGCGCTGCAGCGGCTCGCCACGCACGAGGCGGTGTTCGGGCCGGCGCTCGACGGCGGTTGGTGGGCACTCGGGCTGCGCGACCCGTCGTACGCGAGCGCGTTGCGCGAGGTTCCCATGTCGACGGCGGACACCGGTCGCCGCACCCTCACCGCTCTGCGCGGGCGCGGTCTGCACCCGGCGATCCTGCCCGTTCAGCGCGATGTCGACGAGTGGTCGGCAGCGCTGGCGGTCGCGGCCGACCTGCCCGGCACCCGGTTCGCGGAGGCCGTCGGGTCGGTGGGCGGCCACCTGACGAGCGGACGCCCCCGGTGAACGCGACGATCAGCCTCGACGGTTTCGACGTGGCGCTGGGCCGGCCCGACGGGTGGCCCGCCGACAGTGACCCGGGCGGTACCCCGGTCGGCCCGCTGCCCGCGGCCCGACCCGAGCACTGGCTGGTGCACACCGACGGGCGGCGTGACCTGTTGCCGGTGCGGCGCTGGCACGGCCCGCCCGAACCGGCGGTCGAGTCCGTCGCCGCCCGCTGCACCGGACCCACGATCGATCTCGGCTGCGGCCCCGGCCGGTTGACCAGGGCGCTCGCCCAGCGAGGTCTCGTCGCCCTCGGTGTGGACATCTCCGCCGAGGCGGTACGCCTCACCCAGGGCCGGGGCGTGATCGCCCTGCGCCGGGACGTCTTCGCGCCACTGCCCGGCGAGGGGAGATGGGCACACGCCCTGCTCATCGACGGCAACATCGGCATCGGTGGTGACCCGGTCCGACTGCTGCGCCGCTGCGGCGCCCTGATCGCGGCCGACGGAACACTGATGGTGGAGGTGGAACCCCCGGGTGCCGGGCTGTGGCGGGGACAGGCGTACGTCCTGTCCGGGCGCTCCGGTGAACGGGAGCTGCGGGGGTCGGCGTTTCGGTGGGCGCGGGTCGGGGCGGAGGCGGTGGCGCGTACCGCCGACGCCGCCGGCCTGCGGGTCGCGGACCGTTTCCGGTGCGGCCCCCGCTGGTTCGCCGAGCTGGCCCGCGCATGATCCGCCGAGCACGCATCCCCGCGCCGGAGGACTTCACCGCGTCGTCACACTCCCCGCTGGTCGCCGCCCGGCTCGGCCTCTGGCTCGGGGTGGCGTTCGGGCTGTGTTTCGGCACCGGGCTGCTCAGCCACTACATCCAGCACCCACCGGGCTGGTTCAGCTGGCCGACCCGACCGGTCAACCTCTACCGGATCACGCAGGGCGTGCACGTGCTCTCCGGTGTCGCGGCGATCCCGTTGCTGCTGGCCAAGCTGTGGAGCGTCTACCCGCGACTGTTCGTCCGTCCGCCAGTGCGCCAGCCGATCCGGCTCTCCGCCCACGCCCTCGAACGGATCTCCGTCCTGGTGCTGGTGTGCGCCGCGTTCTTCGAACTGGTCACCGGCCTGTTCAACGTCGCCCAGTCGTACCCGTGGGGGTTCTTCTTCCCGACGGCGCACTACGCGGTCGCCTGGTTGGTGGCGGGCGCGGTGCTGCTGCACGTCGCGGTGAAGCTTCCGGTCGCCCGCGCGGCGCTGAAGACGCCGCTGCGGCGCGGTGCCCCGGCACCCGGGCCTGACGACTCGGTCGAGCGACGCGCGTTCCTGCGGACGTCGGCGGGGGCCGCCGGCATCGCCGTGCTGGCCACCGCCGGGGTCACCGTGCCGTGGCTGCGTCGGGTGTCGCCGTTGGCGTGGCGCTCCGCCGCCGGGCCGCAGGGCGTTCCGATCAACCGGACGGCGGCGGCCGCGCGCATCGTCGTTCCACCGGACTGGCGACTGGAGATCGTCTGGCCGGGTGGACGACGCACAGTGTCCCTGCCCGAGCTGGCGGCCCTGCCCCAACGCACGGCGCACCTGCCGATCGCCTGCGTCGAGGGTTGGAGCGCCTCGGCCCACTGGACCGGCGTGCCCGTCGTGCAGTTGCTCCGGTGGGCCGGCGCGCCCACCGGCCGACCGGTTCGGTTCACCTCACTGGAAACCGAGGGCCTGTACGCGGCGAGCACGCTCCCCGCCGTCCACGCCAGCGACCCGCTGACACTGCTCGCGCTGAGAATCAACGGCGAACAACTCTCCCCCGACCACGGTTACCCCTGCCGGCTCATCGCCCCGAGCCGCCCTGGCGTCCTGCAGACCAAGTGGGTGGCCCGGCTGGAGGTGTGGCGGTGAGGGCCGTCCGGCTGCTCCTGTTCGTGCTCGGCGCCGCGGCCACGGCGTACGGCGGTTGGCTGCTCCTCCCCCAGCTCGGCACCGCCCTGCCGTGGCTGATCGGCGGCCCGGCGCTGCACGACGTCCTGGTGGCACCGCTGGTCGGGCTCGTCGGGTTGGCGCTGGGCCGCCTGGTGACCGACCGGCGACGCCGGGCCTGGATCGCCGCCGGCCTGCTGGCCAGCGCCACGTTGCTGCTGATCGCGGTGCCGCTGCTGTGGCGACCGCCGTCGGCGCCGCCGAACCCGGGCCTGCCGGACCGCGACTACCCGCTGGGGCTCGCCGTCGGGCTGGCTGTCGTCTGGGCCGCGATCGCGATCGTGCTGGTCGTCGCCACCGCTGTCGACCGGCGCGTCACGCATCGACGAAGCGACAGTCGCTGAACCCGCCCCACGTGTTTCTGCCATCCGTCGCCCAGGAGAGTCACCCCCATGTCTGCAGCAGAGATCAGCCCGACCGATGGCGCGCCGGTCGGCGTGATCGGCGGTTCCGGTTTCTACGAGTTCCTCGACGACGTCGCCGAGGTCACCGTCGACACACCGTACGGAGCGCCCAGCGACCTGCTGTCCGTCGGGAGTCTCGCCGGACGGCCGGTGGTGTTCCTGCCCCGCCACGGACGCCGGCACACGCTCCCTCCTCAGCGCATCAACTACCGGGCCAACCTGTGGGCGCTGCGCGCACTCGGCGTCCGCCAGGTGCTCGCGCCGGGCGCAGTGGGCGGTCTGCGCCCGGAGTTGGGTCCCGGCACCCTCGTCGTACCGGACCAACTGGTCGACCGGACCAGCGGCCGCGAGCAGACCTACTACGACGGACGGGCCGGCGCGGACGGGCAACTCCCCCCGGTCGTGCACGTGCCCTTCGCCGACCCCTACTGTCCGGTCGGGCGGGCCACGGTGGTGGACGCCGCCCGCACCACCGGTTGGCGGCCGGTCGACGGCGGCACCATGGTCGTCATCGAGGGGCCCCGGTTCTCCACCCGCGCCGAATCGCAGTGGTACGGCCGGGAGGGCTGGTCGGTCGTCGGCATGACCGGTCATCCCGAGGCGGTGCTGGCACGTGAGCTGGCACTGTGCTACACCGCGCTGTCACTGGTGACCGACCTCGACTCGGGCGTCGAGGTCGGCCAGGGGGTGACGCAGCAGGAGGTGTTCACCGTCTTCGCCCGGAACGTCGATCGGCTGCGCGTCCTGCTCGGCGAGGCGGTGAGACTGTTGCCGGCGGGCCAGGGGGCGTGCCCGTGCGGCCAGGCTCTGGCGGATACCCCGTCGTAAGAGTTCCGAAAGGGTTCGCGACGCGTTCGACGACATGCGCGGCCGTACGCTGCGGGGGTGGGAAAACGGATGTTCCGGTCGCCGGTGGTCCGGGCTGGTCTCGCCGCAGCTGTCGTCGTGGCGGTGCTGGCCCTCTACTGGTTCCAGCCGTGGAAGCTGGTCACCGACACCTACGTCGACGAGGCGTTGCCCGGGGTGACGCCGGCATCGGCCGCCCCGATCCCGTCGTCCCCGACCCCCGCGGCCTCGGCAGCCGCCCCGGCGGCGAACGAGATCCTGACCGTCGGCGAGTTCGTCACCCATGAGCACCGCACGACCGGCACGGCCGAGATCCACCGGCGCGCCGACGGGCGCCACCAGCTCGTCATTCGGGAGCTGAACACGTCGAACGGTCCCGACCTGCGGGTGTGGCTGACCGACCAACCCGTCCTGCCGGGCACTGCCGGCTGGCGGGTGTTCGACGACGGCGAATGGGTCGAGCTGGCCAGGCTCAAGGGCAACAAGGGCAACCAGGTGTACGAGCTACCAGCCTCGGTTGATCCACGCGACTTCCGGAGCGTCTCCATCTGGTGCAAGCGTTTCGCGGTCTCGTTCGGCGCGGCCGAGCTCACGCGCGCCTGACCGCTGTCACCGCAGGCGCAACGCACCGGACACGGCATTGACATCTTTCACTGTCCGTTCTAGCGTCTGAGCGAATCGATTCGACGGCCGACTGGTCCCGCGTGGGCGGCGAGACCACTGGCGGAAACCTGTGTCGATGAGCCGGCCGGGGTCCCGTGGACACATCACATCCGCTGGGTTTCTTCCGGGGCGAACGCGGTCGGCGCGGGTGACCCGGTCTGTCGTGGCGGTGTGCGGGTGGCCCCGCGGACCCCCTTTCCATCAGTTCGTGCCGAGTGGCGGGAGCCCCTTCATGACAAGACGTAGACCCATCCTTGGTCTCCTCGCGACGGCGGCGGCCGTCGTCGTGACCGTGAGCGCGGCGGCGTTGGCCGGTGGCGTGCGCATCACCGCGTCGGCAGCGGAGATCGGCGCGGCAGCGGCGACCGCCGGGTGCGGCAAGGCACCCACGTTGACCAGCGGCCAACGCTCCATCCAGAGCAGCGGCCAGAACCGCAGTTTCATCCTGAGGATCCCGGACAACTACGACCGCAACCACGCCTACCGATTGATCTTCGGATTCCACTGGAACGGCGGCACCGCCAACGACGTCGACGGCGGCGGGTCCGACGGGGCGGCCTGGTCCTACTACGGGCTGCGGCAGCAGGCCAACAACAGCACCATCTTCGTCGCCCCGCAGGGCAACGGCAACGGCTGGGCCAACCCCGGCGGCCAGGACGTCACCTTCGTCGACGACATGATCAGGGTGATCGAGGCGGACCTCTGTGTCGACACCACGCAACGCTTCGCGCTCGGCTTCAGCTACGGCGGCGGCATGAGCTACTCCCTCGCCTGTTCCCGGCCCACCGTCTTCCGCGCTGTCGCGGTCTACTCCGGCGGGCAGCTCAGCGGATGCGGTGGCGGCACCCAGCCGGTCGCGTACATGGGAATCCATGGCATCGGGGACCCGGTGCTCAACGTGTCCGCCGGACGGTCGCTGCGCGACACGTTCGTGCGCAACAACGGGTGCACCGCACAGAACCCACCCGAGCCGAGGGCGGGCAGCCTGACCCACATCACCACCACCTACTCCGGCTGCCGGGCCGGCTATCCGGTGGTCTGGGCCGCCTTCGACGGCGGGCACACCCCCGGCCCGGTGGACGGCGGCGGGGACAGCGGCGCCAGGACCTGGACCAAGGGCGAGGTGTGGAAGTTCTTCACCCAGTTCGGTAGCACCGACCCCACCACGCCACCGCCGACCACCCCGCCGCCGAGCGGCACGTCGGCAGTGCGCAACACGTCCTCCGGACGGTGCCTGGACGTCAACGGCGCCTCGCAGACCAACGGCGCGGCGGCGATCATCTGGGACTGCCACGGCCAGAGCAACCAGAGCTGGACCTCGACCGCCGCCCAGGAGCTGCGCGTCTTCGGCGGCAAGTGCCTCGACGTCAACGGCGCCGGCACCGCGAACGGCAGCTCCGTGATCATCTGGGACTGCAACGGCCAGTCCAACCAGAAGTGGCTGCTCAACGCCGACGGTTCGATCACCGGAGTTGGGTCGGGCCGGTGCCTGAGCACTGTCGGCAACGGCACGGCCAACGGCACGCGCATCCAGATCTGGGACTGCACCGGCGCGGCCAACCAACGATGGAGCCGGAGCTGAGCCCGGTGAGGTTCCCGATGCTCACCCACGCACAAGGAGACTCAGTCGTGCCACTTCGCAAACACACCACGCCCTGGCCGGGGGCAGTCCTGGCCGTCCTGGTTCTGATCGCCGTCGGCATGTACGTCGTCACGACCGTCGCGCCGGCGGCAGCGGCCACCACTGCCGGCTGCGGCAAGGCACCCGGGCTGACCAGCGGCACCCACACCATCCAGAGCAGCGGAAAGAGCCGCAGCTTCATCCTTCGGTTGCCGGACAACTACAACAACACCTATGCCCACCGGCTGGCCTTCGGGTTCCACTGGTTGGGCGGCACCGCCAACCAGGTCGCCTCGGGCGGCACCGACGGGGCCGCCTGGGCCTACTACGGCATGCTCTCGCAGGCCAACAACACGACGATCTTCGTCGCCCCGCAGGGCCTCAACAACGGCTGGGGCAACACCAACGGTGAAGACGTGACCTTCACCGACGACATGATCCGTGTGATCGACAACGCCCTCTGCGTCGACACCACCCAACGTTTCTCGGTCGGCTTCAGCTACGGCGGCGCGATGAGCTACTCGTTGGCGTGCTCCCGCCCGACGGTGTTCCGGGCGGTCGCCGCAATCGCCGCCCCGGGAGCGATCAGCGGATGCAGCGGCGGCACCCAACCGGTGGCGTACCTGGGGATTCACGGCATCAACGACAACATCGCCAGCGGACGGTCGCTGCGTGACAGGTTCGTCCGGAACAACGGCTGCGCCGCGCAGACCCCGCCGGAGCCGAGGGCGGGCAGCCTGACCCACATCACCACTGCCTACTCCTGCCAACCCGGATACCCGGTGCTCTGGGCGGCGTTCGACGGCGGCCACCAGCAGGGTCCGGTGGACGGGTGCGCCGGCTGCGAGAGCGGCGCGCGGAGCTGGGTCAAGCAGGAGGTGTGGCGGTTCTTCACCCAGTTCGGCTCCGACGTGCCGCCCACCACTCCCCCGCCGACGACCCCACCAGTCGGCCAGCAGAACGTGCTGATCGCGGGCGGCCAGTCCGGCCGGTGCATCGACATCCCCAACTCCAGCACCAGCAACGGCGTCCGCCCGCAACTGTGGGACTGCCACGTTGGGACCAACCAACGGTGGACCCACACCGCCAACCGCACCCTGACCGTCTACGGCAACAAGTGCCTGGACGCCAACGGAGCGGGCAGCAGCAACGGCACCGCGGTGATCATCTGGGACTGCAACGGCCAAGCCAACCAGCAGTGGAACGTGAACGCCAACGGCACCATCACCGGAGCCCAGTCGGGGCTGTGCCTCGACGCCATCGGTTCCGGCACCGCCAACGGGACGCAACTTCACCTCTGGGCCTGCCACGGCGGCGCCAACCAGCAGTGGAGCACGCGCACCTAGGGACTGTTTCCTAGGGGCGGGCGGGCCCGGTCAGCGCCACCGGACCGGGCCCGCGTCGGCCCGGATCCGGAACAGTGCGTACGGCTTGCGCCGCAGGTCTTGCCCGGGTTGGCACGTCGCCTGGTGGTGCGGTTGGTTGGCGGTGACGTACCGGTGCCCGTCGGCGGCCACGGACATGGTGTCGGGCCCCAGCAGCCGAGGGTCGTGGACCACCGTCTCGTCATCGTCGTCGGCCGCTTTCCAAGCCGGCGGAGCCGGGGCGGCGGCTCACGCCTGCCCGGACGCTTCGGGTTGGCGTGGCATGGGCAATCCGTTACCGGTTGGTTCGCCACACCTGACGGTCACCCGGTGTGTGCCGGGGCTCTTCGACGCGATGCTGGAGGCGGCCTCGGCAGCGGCCCATGAACACAACGCTGAAATCGACCACCACCGAGCGCGGATCCGGTGCGGTCTCCGCGAGGCGGACGGCCCGGCCGAGGGCCACCCGGTCATGTCGCATCGGTCGTGCAGCAGGAGCAGCCGGGCCCGCACCCACACGCGCCGGCATCGCTGTCGCCGGGCCCACCGGCCGCGGTGTCGGTCGGAGGGGTGGTCAGCGGGGCGACGCAGCAGGCATCGCCGCGCCACGCCTCCCGGCCTTCCTTGGCGGCGACGGCGGCGATCACCAGCGCGGCGATCGGGTCGGCCCAGGCCCAGCCGAACAGGCTGTTGACCCCGAGACCGACGAGCAGGACCGCGGACAGGTACGTGCACAGCAGGGTCTGCTTGGAGTCGGCGACCGCAGAGCGGGAGCCGAGTTCCCGGCCGGCGCGGCGCTGGGCGTACGAGAGCACTGGCATGATCGCCAGCGACAGCGCCGCGAGCACGAGGCCGGTGCGGGAGTGTTCGGCGTCGGGGCCGCCGGCCAACGCCCGTACCGACTCCACCGTCACGTAGATGGCGAGTGCGAAGAACGACACCGCGATGACCCGCAGCGCGACCTTTTCCCGGGCCTGCGGGTCGGGGCCGGCGAACTGCCAGGCCACCGCCGCCGCAGAGGACACCTCGATGATCGAGTCAAGGCCGAAGCCGATCAGCGCGGTCGACGACGCCATGGTGCCGGCGGTGATCGCCACCACCGCCTCGATGACGTTGTAGGTGATCGTGGCGGCGACCAGCAGCCGCACCCGGCGGGCGAGGACCTGGTGGCGGTCCGACGACGGCCCCGCGGGTGTCACGGTTCTCAGGGGCAGGGTCATCAGCAGCAACCCTTCTCAGCGGAGTCCGGGCACACGGCCGGGTCGACCGCCAAGACGAGGCCGAGCAGGTCGGCCAGGGCATGTGCCAGGCGAACGTCGGCCAACTCGTAGCGGGTCCGGCGGCCCTGCGGCACCGCGACCACCAGCCCGCAGCCACGCAGGCACGACAGGTGGTTCGACAGGTTCTGCCGGGTCGTGCCCAGCAGGTCGGCCAACTCGGCCGGATAGCCGGGCCCCTCCCGCAGCGCCAGCAGGAGTCGCGCCCGGGTCGGATCGGACAGGGCGTGGCCGAAGCGGGCCAGTACCTGCCCGTGCGTCAACGTCTCCATTCCGCAGATAGTACAGCCGAGGCTGTATCAAGCCGAGTCGCGTGCTCAGCCTTCCGCGCCGGGGGCGGCGCCCAGGCCCGCGACGTGTCGGTGGCGTAGGCGCCCGCCAACCGGTCCCCACACACGCACCGGCCCTACTCCTCCGGGACGCGCGGGCCGACCTCGCCCCGCCTGAGGTGCTCCGCGTTGCGGTCTGCCTCATCGTCGGCGTGCGTGGCACCGGCGCCGGGGTCCGTCGTCCGACGCCCCTCGGCGTCCTGGTACACCGCACCGGTTTCGAGGGCTCGCTCCTGCTGACTCTGCTCGGGCGTCGTCATGGATTCCCACCTACCCTCGGGATCGGTCAGCAAACGGCCCCGCCGGTGCCGCCCGATCGACGGGCCCCGATCATGGCGTCAGGCGACGCAGAACTCGTTGCCCTCCGGGTCGAGCATGACGACGTGCCCGAGGACGTCGCCGTACCACTCCTCCCGGACCACCGTCGCGCCGGCGGCGACCAGGTCGGGCACTTTCCGCCGGATCAACCGCGCGCGCTCGGCCTCGTCCCCGGAGCCCGGGCCGGCCACGCGGATGTCGATGTGCATCCGGTTCTTGGCCGACTTCCGCTCGGGGACCCTGAGGAAGGCGATGGCGGGGCCCCGACCGTCCGGATCGACGATGGACGCGTTGTCTGGCTCGTCGAAACCGGGTTCCTTGACGTACCCGAGGGCCAACGCCCAGAAGGCGGCGATCCGCTGCGGATCGTCGGCGTCGCATCCCAGCGTCCAGAAGGTGGCCACCGCGCCACCGTACGCGGGCGGTGCCGGCTCAGTGGCCACGGAACGCCTCCTGCAACCACCAGGAGCCGCCCGCCGCGCAGACCTTGGCGTCGATCACCAGCGGTCGGGTACGGGGACCGGCGAGCCACCGGCGTACCGGTGGGAGATCGTCGACGGTCCGGACGGTCAGCCCGTCGCAGCCGTAGCCACGGGCGATCGCGGCCAGGTCGGTCTCCGGGAAGGTGACAGTGTCCAACGGGTGCCCGTCCGGGCCGAAGTGGTGCACCTCGGCGCCGTACGCCGCGTCGTCGTAGATCACCACGAGCAGGGGCAGCGCCAGCCGGACGGCGGTGACCAGTTCGGTGGCGGACATGACGAAGCCACCGTCGCCGACCGCCGCGACGGTGAGCCGGTCCGGCCGGGCGACAGCCGCGCCGAGCGCACTGGCCAGACCGAGCCCGACCGACTGGAACGCCTGGGTGAAACAGAACCCGGCCACGTCCGGTACGTCCAGCCACATCGACGGGTAGCCCATGAAGTTGCCCGAGTCGACCACCACCGTGCGGTCGGGCGGCAGCAGGTCGTCCAGGGCGGCCGAGAGGGTCCTCGGGTCGATGGTCGCGGCGTCACTCTCGTCCCGGTACGGGACCGTCCGCCACCGGCCGTGGTCGCGGATCCGCTGGGCAAGCGCCGGCGTACGCCAACCGGCGTCCGTAGTCCCGGTGGTGTCGGCGTCCAGTCGACCGAGGACCGCTTCGGCGACCGCCGTCACGTCGCCGGCCACCGTCAGGTCGACCGGGCGGTTCACCCCGAACGCGGCCGGGTCACTGTCGACCTGGACGACGACGGCGCCGGGCGGGATCAGTTCGCCGTGCCGGGTGGTCCACATGTTCAGCGTGCTGCCCCACGCGACGACCAGGTCCGCCGCGCCGATCAGCTCGGCGGCGAGAGGGGTGGCGAAGCCGCCGGCCACGTCGAGGTTCCACTGGTTCCCGGCGAACAGTCCCTTGGCCGCTGCCGAGACCGCGAGCAGCGCGCCGCACGCGTCGGCGAGCCGGGTCAGCGGTGCCCGGGCCGCCCGGGCACCCCGACCAGCGATGAAGACCGGTCGGCGGGCGGCCTGGAGCGCGGCCAGCAACGGCTCGACCTGCGGGACGGCGCTCGGGGTCGGCGCGACCACGGGGACCGGACCGGACCACGGTTCGGTCGCCGCGTTCTGCACCTGCAACGGCAGGCCCAGCACCACCGTCGCACCCCGGGCGGCGGCCCGGTACGCCGCGCCCGCGTCCTCGGCCGCGTGCGTCGCGCGTACCCGGTGGAAGTCGGCCCCGACCGCGGCGGCGAGTGCCGGCAGGTCGATGAAGAAGTTCGACAGCGGTGCGGTGGCCTCCGGGGCCAGGACGACCATCGGGGTACGGCTCTTCGCGGCCTCGGTGAGGCCGGTCAGCGCGTTGGTGACGCCCGGACCCTGGTGCACCGAGAGGACAGCCGCCCGCCCGCAGGTGCGCGCGTACCCATCGGCCATGCTCGCCGCGCCACCCTCGTGGGCGGCCCCCACGAACCGGGCACCGGCCGCCACGAGGGCGTTCGTGACGTGGAAGTTGCCGCTGCCGACCACCCCGAAGACGTGCCGTACTCCGTGTCCGTGCAGGACCCGCCCGACCACCTCGGCTACCCGCATCGGTGGCCCGGCCTAGCGTTCGACCAGCGCGAGGACCCGGCACGGGCTGCCGGAGCCGGAGACGATCGGCAGCGGGCCGGCGATCACCACCGCGCCGGTGGTCGGCAACTGCCCCAGGTTGCGGAGCTGGGTCAGACCGTACTTGTCCTGGCCGAGCAGGAACGAGTGGCACGGGAACGGCGGGTCGAACGAGTGCGCGGCGCCCGCGTCGGTCCCGACCGTCTCCACCCCGACGCCACGGATCGGTGACTCCTCGGCCAGCCAGCGGGCGCACTCCACGGAGATGCCCGGGGTACGCCCGTCGTTGGCGTACCGCTGCGGATCGTCGCCGTACGCGTCCCAGCCGGTGCGGTAGAGCAGCCAGCCACCGGTGGGCAGGGGCCCGTGTTCCGCCTCCCACGCCTTGACGTGCGCCACCTGAAGCAGGAAGTCGGGGTTGTCGGCGGCGTCGGAGGAGTGGTCGATCACCACCGCCGGGGCGATCAACTGACTCACCGGGACCTGCGACACGTCGGCGCCGTGCTGACCGCTGACCCAGTGCACCGGGGCGTCGAAGTGGGTGCCGGTGTGCTCGCCGGTGGAGAAGTTGTTCCAATACCAGGCCGGGCCCCTGTCGTCGTACCGGCTGATCTCGCTGAGCTGGAACGGCCAGGTCTGGCCGAACTGCTCGGGCAGACCCAGGATCGGAGTCTGGTCGGACAGCGGAGCGGTGAGGTCGACAACCTGGATCCGGCCGCTGGAAAGAGCGGCGACAAACTCCTGCAGCACCGTCATGCGGCGACGGTACACCCGCCCGCGTTCCACGATGGACCGTCGCGCGGTGCCCGCTGGCGTGTTGCCGCCGAACAGCCGGTTGACCGTCACACGGGAGCGGGCGGGGACCCGACGCCCTGAGCAATCAGTCAGATTGTTGTCACCGGCGCCGGCCCGGACTGCCCCGAAACCGCCCGATAACCGGGCCTGCGTCGCTGCGGGCAGGACACGTCACCGGATGCGGCTAGGTAAGCGCATCGCTACGATGGGTCAGCAATCCAGAGGAAGGGGTCGTGCCCGCGTGCGAAGTCCCGTCAACGGAACCGCGCCGGCGTCTGCGCCGGGCCGATCTGCGCCGCTTGCCGCTGACCGGCTGCGCAGCATCGCCCGGCGGATGGTGCTGATCGCGGTCGCCGTCGGGGCCGGCTTCGTCGTGGCCGCCCTGTTCCAGGGGCCGGCCGCCGCCGACGGTACGCACAGCGGGACCGGCGCTGAGCCGCAACGGAAGCTCGGCCGTCTGGTCGAGCCGGTCGTGCGGCTGACGGTCGCGCAGCGCCCCGATGAGGACCGCCAGCGGGCCACACGTGCCGACGAGCGCCGCCGCGACCGGCCGCGCGCCCCGCTGGCCGGGCTCGTCGGTGACGTCGTCGCTCCCCGCGAGCAGACACCCACCACGCAGCCTCGACGCGGGCCGGACGCATCGCCCGCGTCCGTGCCGCCGCCCCGGGCCGACGCGTCCGTCCCACCCGACGCGGCAGAGCCCGACACGCTCCAGCCGGCCCCGGTCGCTCGCGCGGCCCATCGGGCAGCTCATCGTGCCGAGCCGCCGCGCTCTGTCGCTGGCGCACCGCGACCGCCGGCCACCGCCGTCCCCGACCTGCCGGCCACCGCCGTCCCCGACCTGCCCACGCTGTACGTGCCAGGTGATTCGCCGGTGGTGGGCCTGATCACCGCCCCGCTGCCGTACGTCGTCGACATCGTCCACGCGGTGCCGATCCGCCCCCTCGTCACGGCGCTCCTGCACGTCGTCGACGCCGTGCTACCACCGGCTCTCGACACGGTGGTCGTTCCCGCGGCGACACCTCCGCCGCCCGTTCCGCCGGCGCTCGGGGCGGGTGCGGTCGCGGTGACCGACCCGGCTCCCGTACCGACAGTCCCGACGCCACCGGCGGATCCGCCGGTGCCCCCCGCGCCCGCCGCGGCGCCGCCGACACCGGCCGCGCCAGCGCAAATGTCTGTCGTCGGCCCCGCGCCGCCCACCGCCTCGTCGACGGGGCACCGGGCCGCGCCACGGGAGCCGGTGGACGCCGCGAGCGAATTCTCGGGCCAACCCGTCATGCCCGTCGACCAGGACGCCGCCGGTGTCGACGACCGATCGAAACCCGGGCCGGGGCTGGCCCGGCCGGTGGACCGGCAGTCGCACAGCGGTGCCGCGCAGCCCGGCGATCTCGTGCCGCTCCTGGTCGAGAGCCGCACTCCGGCGGCGATCGCCCGCCCGGGCTGAGGTCGGGTCGACCGACCTCGGCGGCGGGCCCCACGGCCCGCTCCACCCGCCGGCCGGTCGATCGGTGCCCGCGCCCGTCCACACCGACGGCGCCGCGGGCCGCTGCCTGCCCGTCTGTCGCGCACGACCGCCCTGATCAACCCGTGGACGCTCCGGGATCGGTGGCCGCCGTGACGCGTACCTGAGATCGGAGAAGACGTGGTGATCCACGTTGTTGTCGCCGAGGACATGGGTCTGCTTCGCGGGGCGCTCTGCGCCGCGCTGTCACGAGAGGAGGACATGGAGGTGGTCGCCGACGTCGAGGGTGTCGGCGAGCTGTTGACAGTGGTTCGGCGGTGCCGGCCACAGGTGGTGGTGCTGGCGCTGACGCCGGAGCTGCCCGACCCGGTGGAGGTGGTCGCCCGCATCGACGTCGAGGCGCCGGAGGCCGCCGTGCTGGCGATGAGCCCTCGGTGGAGCCCAGCCCTGGTGGAGGCGGCGCTGGCGGCCGGCGCACGGGGTCTGGTCGGGAAGGACAGCTCGCTGGCCGAGTTGGTGCGGGCGATCCGCGCCCTCGCGGCCGGGGAGCGGGCGATCGATCCGAGCGCGGCGGTGGCGGCGCTGAGTCCCACCGAGATGCCGTTGACGCCCCGGGAGATGGACGTGCTGCGGATGGCCGCCGAGGGCCTGCCCCTCAAGGAGATCGCCGTCCGCCTCTACCTGGCGCACGGAACGGTGCGCAATCACCTGTCGGTGATCCTGCGCAAGACCGGGGCCCGCAACCGGCTGGAGGCGGTGTCGCGCGCGCGGCGTAACGGCTGGCTGTAGCCGTCGGGGTGGGTCCGGTGGAGACAGTCCGGACCCGCCCCGTCACCGTGCGGACCCGCCGGACCCGTGTTTGAATGTTGACGTTGAGTGATCACTACCGGAGTGCAGGAAGGTCCATCGTGATCCGTACCCTGCTCGCCCTGGACGGCGCCCTGGTGTTGGGCGCGCTGTCGTTCGTCCTCGCCGCCGAGGATGACATCCGCGTCGTGGCGGAGGTGGATCGCGGTGATGCGGTCTCCGCTGCCGTTCACACCCAACGCCCCGACGTGGTGGTGGCCGACCTCGACTTCGTCGAGGGAATCGATCCCGGCCGCCTCGGTGGGTGCCCCCTGCTGTTGCTGGCTCACCCGCACCGGGCGCGGCGACTGCGAGGCATGCTCTGCCCGACCAGGGCGGTCGGCATCCTGCGCAACGACGCCGCCCCGCACCGGGTCATCGACGGCATCCGCCGGCTCGCCCGCCGGGAACCCGTGCTGGACGCGGATCTCGTCGTCGCGGCGCTGCGCTCGGACGGCCCACTGACCAGCCGCGAGACGGAGGTGCTGAGGCTGACGGCCGCGGGAGCGCCGGTCGCTGAGGTGGCGGCGTCGCTCGGGCTCACCCGCGGCACCGTTCGTAACCATCTCGGTCGGATCGCCCGCAAGGTGGGTGCCCGTACCCGGGTGGAGGCCGTGCGGATGGCGGGCGATGCGGGGTGGATCTGACCGGCGCGTCGGCGCTGACGGGCGGGGTTCAGCCCGGCCGCGCCGACGTCGCCCGGGACGGCACCACCGGGTCGTCCCAGCAGCCGACGAGCATCCGGTAGGTGGCCGAGCGGGCCATCAACTGTTCGTGCGTGCCCAGCAGGGGCTCGTCGCCATCGAGGACCAGCACCCGATCAGCCCGCAGCGCGGAACTGATCCGGTGTGCGATGACCACGAGGCTGCCGGGCCGCCGGGCGAAGGCGGCCTCGACCGTCGCTTCCAGCGCCGGATCCAGGTGGCAGGTCGCCTCGTCGAGGAGCATCAGCGGGGCGGGTGCCAGCCAGGCCCGGACCGCCGCGATGAGTTGCCGCTCGCCCGCGGAGAGCAGGGCCGGCGTGACCGGCGCGCTCAGGCCACCCAGACGAACGGCCAGCGGACGCGCGCCGAGCGCGTCGAGGGCGACCTCCAGCGTGTGCTCGTCGGCGTCCGGCCGCAGGTAGCGGAGGTTGTCGGCGAGACTGCCGGTGAACACGTACGCCTCCTGGGGTACCAGCACGCGCATCCGGGCGAGGCCGACCGGATCGACAGCGGTGACCGGCGCGCCGGCCAGGTGGACAGTGCCCGCCTGCGGAGCCACCAGACCGGCCATCAGGGCGGCCAGTGTGGACTTGCCGGCGCCGCTGGGTCCCACCACGGCGAGATGGTCCTGGTCGGCCAGTGTCAGCGAGAAGTTCCGCAGGACGGGTCGGGCGCGCGGACCGTAGGCGAAGGTCAGTCCCCGGACCTCGACGGTTGGTGACCGTCCGCCGGGGGCGGTGGGCGGCCGGCCGTGGGGTGTCCGGTCGGCGGGGGCCGGCGGGCGTTGGTCGTCGGACACCGGATAGGTGCGCAGGATGTTCTCCAGTGTGACCACGTAGCGCAGCCCGCCGCCGCCGAGACCCTGCACCAGTGTGTGCAGAGCGGGTTGCAACCCGGTGGAGACGTAGATCAGCGCACCCAGCACCGCGCCGGCGGTGAGACCACGCTCGACCAGCCACGGGGCGGCCACCATCAGCACCAGCAGGGGCAGCCAGCCGCCGATGCCGAGGCTGAGGCTGCGGATCGCCGCCATCCGGGCGAGCATGCGTTCGGTGGCGGCCTGCGCCGACACCCAGCGGGCCACCTCGGCCGTCACGCGGGTCTGGGCGCCGCAGGCCAGCACGTCGCGGTGACCGGCCAGCGCGGTCGCCGCCGACTGGCCGAGCTGCTCACCGGCCCGGACGTACGCACGCTGGTGGGTGACCATCGCCGGCAGCGCCGCGAGGAACACGCCCAGACCGGCGACCAGCGGCACGGCGGCCAGCGCCGCCACCACGGGCGCCAGAGCGAGCAGGCCGAGCAGGGCGGCGCCCGCCGAGAAGAGGAAACCACGGGTCACCATCAGCAGACCGGCGAAGGTGTCGCGGACGATCTCCATCTGGTGGGTCAGCCGGGTCACGGCGGCGCTGTCCGGGCGGCCACCCGCCCGGGTGGCGTCGCCCAGCGCACCCCGGACCACCTGGGCGGCCACCTCGTCACGGAACGGCTCGACCACGGCGCCGAGGCTCCGGTACGTCCGACCGGTGGCCGCCGCGCCCACCAGCACGGCCACCGCGAGGACCCCCAACCAGGCCAGGCCGTTGAGCGGACGTCCGGCCAGGAAGCCCTCGTCGACGGCGCGGGCGACCAGATAGCCGGCGAGCAGCGCGGGCAGCGACTCGACAAGCGACCAGCCGCCGAGCCCGGCGAGCGCCCGTCGTCGGGCCCGCAGCGCCCGCCAGGTCACCCGGCGTACGCCGGAACGGCTCACGATCCGCCGCCGGCCGGCTGGAAGACCGCCCGGTAGTCCGGGTCGGCCCAGAGTTGCCGGTGCGGCGCCAGGCCGCGCAGCCGACCGCCGTCCAGCCAGGCGACCAGGTCGGCCGCCGCGGCGGCCGCGGTGCGGTGGGTGACCACCAGTCGGGTACGCTCCCCGCCCCGCCCGAGGACCGCGGTGGTGATCCGGTGTTCGGTAGCGGTGTCGAGGCTGGACGTCGCGTCGTCCAGGATGAGCAGCCGCTCGGCGGCGAACGCGCGGGCCAGGCCGAGGCGTTGGGTCTCGCCCCCGGAGAGGGGTGTGTCCACCAGCGGGGTGCGATAGCCGCCGGGCAGACGGTCGATCACGTCGGCAACCGCCGCCGTGCGGGCCGCCCGCAGCACCGCCGGTGTGGCCGGGCTCCGATCGGCCGGCGGCGTCGCCGCGTCGACCGGCAGCGCCAGGCCGATCGCGTCGTGGACTGTCGCGCCGATCAGCACCGGCCGGTCGAAGGCGTAGCCGACGGCACGGCGCAACGCCGCCGTGTCGAGGTCGCGCAGCGGCACACCGTCGAGTCGCACCTCACCGCGGTCGGGGTCGTGCAGCCGGCCGGCCACGGCCGCCAGGGTCGACTTGCCGGCACCGGACGCGCCGACGACGGCCACTGTGGCTCCGGCCGGCACGTCCAGGTCGATGCCGTCCAGGATGGGCCGACCGTCGTCGGCGTGCACGCCCACCCCGCGCAGTCGCAGGGCGCCCGCGCCGGGTGGAAGGGGCCGATCTCCTGCGGGCGCGGCGGACTGTGCCAGCAGCTCGGCGACCCGGTGTGCTCCGGCGCGGCTGCGGACCAGGTGGTTCAGGGTGGCGAGCACGCCACCGAGGCCGGCGCCCATGGCCGCGTACCGGACGGCGGCGACCAGTTCACCCGGCGTGAGCCAGCCTGCGGTCAGGGCGTACCCGCCGACCGCGATGACGCTCAGGTTCAGCAGCGGCGCCACGGCCGCGGTGCGGGCGCTCGCCCGGGCCAGCAGTTCCCAGGAACGCCGGCCGTGCCGGTCCAGCTCCGGCAGGGCCGCCAGCACCCGGTCCTGCTCGCGGTGGGTGGTGCCGGCGGCGGCGATGGTCCGGGCGCCGGTCAGCGACTCCAGCAGCCGTCCGGCGATGGTGCCGAGAACCCGTTGGTACCCGGCGGTCGCCGCCGAGGCGTCGGCCACGAAGGCGCGCATGAGGACGGCGAGCAGGCCGAGGCCGGCGAGCAGGGTGATCCCGAGGACCGGTTCCATGATGGCGAGCGCGACGACGCTGCCCAGCGGCGGAAGCACCGCCACGATGGCCAGGACCACGGCGTTGCCGGCCTGTCCGGCGTCGGCGGCCTGGCCGACCAGACGGCCGACGAGATCACCCACCGGGTGCCGGCGGGTGGCGCGGATGTCCAGGGCGAACAGGTGACGCAGCAGACGCCGGCGCAGTCCGGCGGTGGCGCGGGCCGCACCGTACCCGCTGGTCAGGTCCGTCAGGGTGTCGACGCCGATGAGGACGACGACCAGGCCGCAGGCGGACACCGCCCACCAGCCGGAACCGCCGCCGAGGGCGGCGTCGACGGCGCGGCCGAGCGCCGCGGGTAGCAACAGTTCGGCGGCCGCGCCGAGCAGCGCGACCGCCGCGAGTCCGGCGGTCCAGCCGCCGCCCGCCAGGACCGTCTGCCGCAGCAGCCTGTCCCCCGAGGCGAACGTCGGCATCGGTCCTCCCGTTGGTACGCGGTTGCCCTGGGTGGGCACGTCTACCCACCCAGGGCCCCGTGTGTGTGGATCAGTTGCAGGTCGTGACGGAGAGCGAGCTGTCGCCGCAGAGCAGCAGGCTCGCCCGGCTACCGCCACCCGTGCGGTCGGCCGGAGCCATCTCCAGGCCCTGGAGGTCCAGAAGCGCCATGTCGTTCACCTCCCTTCCATCCGTTCGCTGATCAGGTCGCCCTCGCTGTGGCGAGGGAGTCTCTGCGCGCCCGGCAGGGGCGCGAGGAAAGGCAGCGCCGGCGGTTGGTCGTGCCGCGCGCTGGCCAGCGCGTACAGCACGCCGGCGGTACCGGTGCCGAAGTCCATGGAGAGCCGCAGCAACTGCTCGCCAGGGAACGCGGTCCCCTCCCGGTACGGCAGCGCGTGCCAGCTCAGCCGGTCCAGCTGCGCGTCGAGTTCGCGGCGGTCGGCGTTCTCGGTCGAGGCGGCGAGGTAGGCGATGATGCCGGCCCGTCCGGCGAAGAGCCCGGACTGTGCGTAGAACGGTGAGCGGGCCGCGCGGCGGATTCCCGCGCTCGCCTCGGCGAACCGGTCGTCGGCCCGGTGGCGCAGGTACTGGTCGAGGACCAGCCCGATGCCGACGCTGCCGTGCGCCAGGTAGGGCATGGTGCGCCAGCCCTCATTGACCTCCAGCGCACCGTCCGGCCGCAGCACACACCGGCGCAGGTCCTGACGCAGGGCCGTGGCGGCGTGCTCCAACAGCTCGCCGTCGCCGCTGAGTTCGTAGAGGCGCAGCAGCATCAGCGCCGGTCCGGTCCGGCCGCGCAGCAACCCGGCGTACGGGTGGTGTCCGCCGCTGACGTCCGGGCCCGGGTCGTCGGCCAGCTGGCCGATCACCCGCTCGGCGGCCCGCCACGCGGCGTCGCGCAACGACGCCTCCCCGGTACGCCCGGCAAACTCGGCCAGGTTGAGCGCGATCCCGGACAGTCCGCCGGACAGGCTGTGGTCGAGCCCGTCCAGTGGTTCTCGCAGGCAGATGTCGAGAACGTCCAGTGCGTCCTGTCGGCGGCCGAGGTGGGCGAGTGCGTACGCGACGCCGTGCAGCCCGTCGTAGAAGCCGCAGCGGGTGCCGGACGGGGGTGCTGTCGCCCGCCGCACCAGCCAGTCCTCGTGTTCGGGCCACCGCCCGGCGCCGCTCTTGTCGAGCGCGTACAGCACGCCGGCCGCTCCGTGGGCGAGGTTGAGGCCGCCACTGCGGAACTGTTCAATGTCGCCGGGGAAGAGCCGGTCGTCGCGTTCGGGGGTGGCGCTGGCCACGATCGCCGTCGTCAGCTGGTGACGCATGGTGGGCCAGTCGTCCGCGCCGATGCGTGGGTCGGTGGTGACCGGTGGGGCGCCGGTGATCTCCTCGACCGGCGGGTCGAGGAAGGACCTCGGCACCGGGAAGTTCGCGGCGATGATGTCGGCCAGGTGGGTCACCTTCGCGGGGGCGAGCCGGACCAGCTGGGTCAGCGGCAGGAACAGCGCCAACCGAAGGCAGGCCAGGGCGTACTTGTCGACCGCCGGGCCGCTGCGGTCCCTCGGCGCCGCGAAGCCCTGGTTGCGCAGCCCGGGTCGGCGGTGCCCGGCGATCGGGGCGGCCACCTCGAAGTCGACGAGGGCAACCTGGTCGTCCGGCCGGATCATGATGTTGAACAGGTGCAGGTCCCCGTAGACCAGGCCGCGCTCGTGGATCGCCGCGACGATGGTTTCGACCTGCTGGTAGACATGGCGGGCCCATCGGACGTACGCCGCCCGGTCGCCGTCTGTCGCGTCGGCGTCGATCAGTGGGTACCTGTCGACAAGCACCTTGTTCAGCGGTTTGCCGTCGATGAACTCGAGCGCGAGGAACCGGTGTTCGCCGAGGACGAACTCGTCGTGCACCTGCGGCACCTGCGGCAGGTCGGCGAGTTGCCGCAGGGCCTGCGCCTCGCGGGCCAGCCGGGCGACGGCGTCGGTGCCGTCGGCGTCCAGGCCGGCGTGCGGTCGAGCTTCCTTCAGGACCACCTCGGTGTCGGTACGCAGGTCCCGGCCCACGTACAGCCCACCGCCGTTCGAGAAGTGGATCACCCGTTCGATCCGGTACGGCACCTGGTTGGTGCTGGTGTCGTTGCGGGCGGCCAGGTGCGGGCCGAGGAAGTCGGGCAGGGTGATCCAGGACGGTACGTGGAAGACCGGTTCGCGGCGGTCGGGCACCAGCGTGCCGGAGTCGTCCTCGATCGCCGGGACCACCTGGCCGTCGGGAGAGTGGCAGTAGCGGGCGGCGAAGCCGCCGTAGCGCACGTGGACGGGGCCGGCACCGTAGCGCAGGTCGCTGAGGATGTACGGTCCGGGCTCGCCGGTGAGCAGTTCGTCGAGTTCCTTGCAGGTCAGTTCCAGCTCGGCGTCGTCGCGCGGGTAGACGGTGACGAACTTGCCGCTGGCCGCCCGGGCGGCGTACTTGGAGTTGCGCAGCAGCAGCGTGCGTGGCCCGCGCAGGAACTTGAAGGACAGGCCGCGGGGGACGCAGTAGTTCCAGACCGCGTCCAGCACCCGCTCGGCGTTCGCCAGACCTGCCGACACGTGAATCTTCCAGCCCTGCTGGGGCAGCGAGCCGCCGTCGGGCGCGTAGATCAGCCAGTCGTCGAGCGGCTCACGGCGCCAGCCGGCCGGTACCGGCCGGTCGGCGGCCGGGAAGACGGGCTGCGCGACGGCGCTGCCGAGCGAGTCGTAGAACAGCCGATCTGCGGCGCAGTAGCTGTCGTAGCGTTCGTCCACCGTCTCGCCGCCCTTCGAACTCGGCCGGCTGTTGTTCCGGCGTTGCATCGAGTCTCATCGACAGGACGGGGCGGTCTCCAGTGCGCTTAGTCATGACCTTCGATGCATGGCGCACAGGCACACATGACATTAGTCAGGCCCGCACGGCCGGGCTCAGATCGGGTCGGTGAGGTCGGAGACAGAGGCGGGTACTCGCCGTCGGGCGACGGACACTGTCGATCTCGCTGCTGGCGTGCCGACGGCGGCGGGCCGGCGTCTAGGCTTCCTGCGTGGCCGATGCCGAGCTGGTGACGAATGACGAGCGGCTGCGTCGTATCGAGGCGATCACCGACGCGGCCCTCTCTGGGCTGAACATCGCCGAGTTGCTCGACGAGCTGCTCGAACGGATCCGGGACCTGCTCAAGGTCGACACCGCCACCATCCTGCTGCTTGACGACCACACCGGTGAGCTCGTCGCGACAGCGGCCAAGGGCCTGGAGGAGGAGGTACGCCGCGGTTTCCGCATCCGGGTCGGACGCGGCTTCGCCGGTCGGGTGGCGGCGACCCGCGGACCGGTCATGATCTATGACGTCGGGCCGGACGACGTGGTCAATCCCATCCTGCTCGTCAAGGGCATCCGTGTCCTGCTGGGCGTGCCCATGCTCGTCAACGGCAACCTCGTCGGCGTACTGCACGTCGGCTCCCTGACGCTGCGGCGGTTCGGCCCGGACGACGTGCAGCTGTTGCAGCTCGTCGCCGATCGGGCCAGCCTCGCCGGTCAGGCCCGCGCACAGGTTCTCGACCGGCAGGCGGCGCTGGCGCTGCAACACAGCCTGCTACCGGGCCGACTGCCCGACGTTCCCGGCCTGGACCTGGCCGCCCGCTACATTCCGGGCCACGACCTGGGCATCGGTGGCGACTGGTACGACGTGTTCACGTTGCCATCGGGGTGGCTGGGCGCCGTCATCGGCGACGTCTCCGGTCACGGGCTGCCGTCCGCCGTCGTGATGGGACGCATCCGCAGCGCGCTACGCGCCTACGCTCTGGATTCCGACGACCCCGCCCAGGCACTGACCTCACTCGACCGCAAGATCCACCACTTCGAGGCCGGCACTCTCACCACCGCCGTCTACGCCCTGATCTCTCCCGACCGCACGCGGGTGCACGTCTCCTCGGCGGGCCACCTTCCCCCACTGCTGGCTGTTCCCGACCAGCCCAGCGTGCCCGTCAGCGTGTCGGTGGACCGGCCACTCGGGGTGGGCCGGCCGGTGAGCAATCGCCGCACCACGGTTCTGGACCTACCGCCGGGCGCGGCGCTGGTCTTCTACACCGACGGGTTGGTCGAGCGCCGCAGCGAGGTGATCGACACCGGGATCGAGCGTCTCGCCGACGCCGTGCGGCCCGGGCCGGCCGAGGCGTTGTGCGACCACATCATGGCCACCACGGCGGAGGAACACCCGAACGACGACATCGCCCTGTTGGTCATCCGCCGTCGACCACTGTCGGACTGAGCCGATCGGGCAGCTGATCCACGGCTGACCCACCCACCGGTCACGCATTGTTCGATCTTGTGCGCCGGAAGGCGCGCGAATCGTGGCGCCCTGATCCGTAACAGGTCCGAAACTACCGGTTGAAAACCAGGGATTTTTCTGCCAGCCTGGGAGCCATCGACAGGTGTGAACGTTAACAAGATCCTTCCGCGGAGGAGGCGCCTCACGCAACCGTCAGGCCCACCCACCTGCCAGGTGACCACATCCACCACCCTGCGGTACCAGCGCCCGCGACCATGTCCCGGCGGGCGACCGGACCCACTCATCGCAACGCTCCACCCGCTGGTCAAGTAGCCCGAGCGACCCGCATCCGGGCCACCACCTGAGGCCGCTGCCGGCCCGCTCGGGCGGACTCAGCACGGTGACCACCGCCATCTGGCGGGGCCACCCACTCGAACAGCGCCAGAGCTCTTCCTATCCCACCACCGGAGGATCAGCATGCCTTCCCGGACCCGTCTCACCGGGCATACCCGACTGCGAACGCTCACTCTTTCCGGAACCGCCGCGATAATTCTGACCCTGATCGTGTCGCTGCTGCCCAATCTGGCCCAGGCCGCCGAGACGACCCTCGGCGCCGCCGCAGCCCAGTCCGGCCGCTACTTCGGCGCCGCCGTCGCCGCGAACAAGCTCGGTGACAGTGCCTACACGACGATCCTGAACCGCGAGTTCAACAGCGTCACGCCCGAGAACGAAATGAAGATCGACGCGACCGAGCCGCAGCAGAACAACTTCACCTTCGGCAAC
This sequence comes from Micromonospora sp. SD19, assembly GCF_054462275.1. Classification (NCBI taxonomy): domain Bacteria; kingdom Bacillati; phylum Actinomycetota; class Actinomycetes; order Micromonosporales; family Micromonosporaceae; genus Micromonospora; species Micromonospora sp. SD19. The sequence goes on along the minus strand of NZ_JBTLMN010000005.1, from coordinate 204,788 downwards.
GCGGACCGGATCGTGAACCATGCGACCTCCCGGGGTTGGAAGGTCCGGGGCCACACCCTGGCCTGGCACTCCCAGCAGCCGAGCTGGATGCAGGGCATGGAGGGCTCCGCGCTGCGCAGCGCGATGCTGAACCACGTCACCCGGGTGGCCACCTACTACCGGGGCAAGATCCACTCGTGGGATGTGGTGAACGAGGCGTTCGAGGACGGCAACAGCGGCGCCCGTCGTAACTCGAACCTGCAGCGCACCGGCAACGACTGGATCGAGGCCGCGTTCCGCGCCGCCGACGCGGCGGACCCGAACGCGAAGCTCTGCTACAACGACTACAACACCGACAACTGGACCTGGGCCAAGACCCAGGCGGTCTACAACATGGTGCGCGACTTCAAGTCCCGGGGCGTGCCGATCGATTGCGTCGGGTTCCAGTCGCACTTCAACGCCAACTCGCCGTACAACAGCAACTACCGCACGACGCTGTCCAGCTTCGCCGCCCTCGGGGTGGACGTGCAGGTCACCGAGCTGGACATCGAAGGCTCCGGCACGACGCAGGCCAACACCTACCGCAACGTGGTCAACGACTGCCTGGCCGTGGCCCGCTGCAACGGGGTCACCGTGTGGGGCGTGCGGGACTGCGACTCGTGGCGCTCCGGTGGCACTCCGCTGCTCTTCGAGTGCAACGGCAACAAGAAGGCCGCCTACAACGCCACCCTGGAGGCGCTGAACAGCGCCACTCCCACCAACCCGCCGACCGACCCGCCCACCGACCCGCCCACCAACCCGCCCGGCTCGGCCAACGAAATCGTCGGCACCCAGTCCGGCCGGTGCGTCGACGTGCCCAACGCGGCGACCACCAACGGCACCCGGGTGCAGCTCTACGACTGCAACAAGCAGACCAACCAGGCCTGGACCTACACCTCGGGCAAACAACTGCAGGTGTACGGCACCATGTGCCTCGACGCCGCCGGCTCCGGCAACGGCGCGGCGGTGCAGATCTACAGCTGCCACAGCCAGACCAACCAACAGTGGAACGTCAACTCCAACGGCACCATCAGCAATGTCCAGTCCGGGCGATGCCTGGACGTCTGGAGCACCAGCAACGGAGCCCAGATCCAGCTGTACGACTGCCACGGCCAGACCAACCAGCAGTTCCGGCTCGCCGCCCTCGGCGGTGGCACCCAGACGCCCACCCCGACGCCGACCACGCCACCGCCGACCGGCGGCGCGTGCGACCTGCCCTCGTCGTACCGGTGGTCGTCGACGGGTGCGCTCGCTCAGCCGAGGTCGGGCTGGGTGTCGCTGAAGGACTTCACCGTGGCGCCGTACAACGGTCAGCAGCTCGTCTACGCCACCACGCACGACACCGGAACCACCTGGGGCTCGATGAACTTCGGCCTCTTCAGCAACTACTCGCAGATGGGCTCGGCCAGCCAGAACGCGATGAACTCGGCGACCGTCGCGCCGTCGCTGTTCTACTTCGCTCCGCGCAACATCTGGGTGCTGGCCTACCAGTGGGGCGGCACGGCCTTCTCGTACCGGACCTCGAGTGACCCGACCAACCCGAACGGATGGTCGGCGGCGCAGACGCTGTTCACCGGCAGCATCTCCAACTCCAACACCGGCCCGATCGACCAGGCACTCATCGGCGACGACCAGAACATGTACCTGTTCTTCGCCGGCGACAACGGTCGGATCTACCGGGCGAGCATGCCGATCGGGAACTTCCCGGGCAGCTTCGGCTCCAACTACACGACGATCATGACCGACTCGACGAACAACCTCTTCGAGGCCGTCCAGGTCTACAAGCTCCAGGGCCTGAACAAGTACCTCATGATCGTCGAAGCGATCGGCGCGAACGGGCGCTACTTCCGATCGTTCACCGCCAGCAGCCTGGGTGGCACGTGGACGCCGCAGGCCACGTCCGAGAGCAACCCGTTCGCAGGCAAGGCCAACAGCGGTGCCACCTGGACCAACGACATCAGCCACGGTGAGCTGCTGCGGACCAGCGCCGACCAGACCATGACCGTCGACGCGTGCAACCTGCAACTGCTCTACCAGGGTCGTTCCCCCAGTTCCGGCGGCGACTACGGCCTCCTGCCGTACCGGCCGGGTCTGCTGACCCTCCAGCGCTGACGATCGGACACCGCCGGGGGCGGGTGGGCTCGCGCGAGCCCACCCGCCCCGCATCCATCCACCACCAGGAGGTACGACAGTGCCAGAACACGCCAACCGTCCCCCGTCCCCGGGAGACGCCGACCCGACCCGGGTGTCCCCCCGGCGCCGGAGAGGGATCTTCACGCTCGCCGCGGCCGGGCTCGCCGCCGCGGTCGGCCTGCTCTCCATCACCGTGGCGACCGGATCGGCGTCGGCCGCCGACAACCCGTACCAGCGCGGTCCGGACCCGACCCGGACCAGCGTCGCCACCGAGAACGGTCCGTTCGCCAACACCTCGGTCAGCGTCCCGACCGGGTACGGCTTCAACGGCGGCCGGATCTACTACCCGACCGACACCAGCCAGGGCACCTTCGGGGCCATCGCGATCTCGCCGGGTTACACGGCGTTGTTCTCCGCGGAACTGGCCTGGATGGGGCCGTGGCTGGCCTCGCACGGCTTCGTCGTGATCGGCATCGAGACCAACAGCCGTAACGACTTCGACACCGCCCGGGGCACCCAGTTGCTCGCCGCGCTGGACTACCTGACCCAGCAGAGCCCGGTACGCGACCGCGTCGACCCCACCCGGCTGGCGGTCGCCGGTCACTCCATGGGCGGCGGTGGCGCGCTGAGCGCCGCCACCCGGCGATCGTCGTTGAAGGCCGCGGTCGGCATCGCGCCGTACTCGCCGTCATCGAACCTGGCCAACGACCGGGTGCCGACAATGATCTTCTCCGGGCAGGCCGACACCGTGGTCACCCCGTCCTACGCCACCAGCCTGTACAACAGCCTGCCGAGCACGACGGAGAGTATCTACCTGGAGGTCGCCGGCGCCGACCACGGGTTCATGGTCGGCCGGTCGAACCCGGTGATGATCCGGACCATGTTGCCGTTCCTCAAGATGTTCATCGACAACGACGCCCGGTACAGCCAGTTCCTCTGCCCGTTGCTGGACTCCAGCGGTGTGGTCACCTCCCGCAGCACCTGCCCGTTGCTGCCGTCGACGCCGACCACCCCGCCGACCGACCCGCCCACCGACCCGCCCACCAACCCGCCCGGCTCGGCCAACGAAATCGTCGGCACCCAGTCCGGCCGGTGCGTCGACGTGCCCAACGCGGCGACCACCAACGGCACCCGGGTGCAGCTCTACGACTGCAACAAGCAGACCAACCAGGCCTGGACCTACACCTCGGGCAAACAACTGCAGGTGTACGGCACCATGTGCCTCGACGCCGCCGGCTCCGGCAACGGCGCGGCGGTGCAGATCTACAGCTGCCACAGCCAGACCAACCAACAGTGGAACGTCAACTCCAACGGCACCATCAGCAACGTCCAGTCCGGGCGATGCCTGGACGTCTGGAGCACCAACAACGGAGCCCAGATCCAGCTCTACGACTGCCACGGCCAGACCAACCAGCAGTTCCGGCTCGCACCCCTCGCCTGATCAGCTGAGACGGGCGGGCTCGGCGCCATGCCGGGCCCGCCCGCACCACCCCCGGCGCAGTGCCCGTGCCGGGGGTGGTGCGGGACGGCTGTCAACGAGGGGCGATCAACGGGGCGAAGTCGACGCGGGTCAGCGGCTGTTCGGACAGTGAACCGTCCGCGCGGGGCACCCGGAGCGGCCGGCCGTCACGGGAGAACGTGACGGTGGTGACGTCGTCACGGCTGGTGAGGGTGCAGACGATCTGCCCGAACGCGAGGACCTCGTCGCTGCGGCCGGCATCCTCACCAGGTTTGTCGACCACGACGCGGGCCTCGGTGCCGGTGACCGTGACCCCGGCGGCGTTGACCGCTCCCGCCAGCGCGGTGGTCAGGTCCGTGTCACGCTCGGCCGCCGTGGGTCCGGCCAGCAGATGGCGCAGTTGTTCCTCGACGGTGGGTGGCCGGTCGACCCGCCGGACGAACGAGATGATCCGGTTGTCCCGCACGAAGCAGAGCGTCTCGGCGGCCGGGCCGACCGGCGCGCTCGTGTCGGCGGACGCGGAGCTCTGGAATGGCCCCTGCGGTGCCTGCACCACCCGGGGGGCGTCATCGGTCGGGATGCTGCAGCCGGTCAGCGATGCGGCAACCGCCAGGACGACGAGATGACGATGTTTCACGGCAGGCTCCCCGGCAGGGTGACGCGGAAGCGGGCGCCGCCGCCGGGCCGGTCGCCGACGGTCACGTGTCCGCCATGTGCCGCGGCGTGCTGCGCGACCAGCGCGAGCCCGAGCCCGGTGCCGTCGCCGGTGCCGCGGGTGTGCGCCGCTCGCCCCCGAACGAACCGGTCGAAGATCGCCTCGCGGTCCTCGACGGGCACGCCCGGTCCGTCATCATCGACCTCGATGACTCCGGCGGCACCGTCGCGACCCAGCCGGACGCCGGCGGGACCACCCCCGTAGGTCACCGCGTTGTCGAGCAGGTTCGCCAGGACCTGCGCGACGCGGCGCCGCTCCACCAGCCACGTCGCCGGCACGTCGGGGGCGAGCTGGACGAGCGTCGTGGGCAGGTCGAGGGCGCGGCAGGCGTCGCGGGCCAGCCCCACGACGTCCACGGGCGCCCGGTGTGCGGGCTGGTCGCTGCGGGCCAGGTCGATCAGGTCGTTGACGAGCCGCTGGAAACGGTCGATCTCGTCGGCGACCAGCCCGGCCGCGATGGCGGTCCGTTCGTCCTGGTGTTCCCGACGGCGGGCCAGGACGCTGGCCGCCGCGGCGAGGGTCTGCAACGGCGAGCGCAGCTCGTGGCTGACGTCGGCGGCGAACCGGCGGTCCCGTTCGATGCGGTGGGCGAGGCGGTCGACCATCTGGTTGAACGAGGAGGACAGGCGGGTCAGGTCGGGGTCGGTGGCCGTGTCGAGGCGGGCGGTGAAGTCGCCGGCCGCGATCTTCTCGGCCGCGTCGGCGACAGCGGTCAGCGGGCGCAGCCCGTGCCGGGTGGCGTACCAGCCGAGTGCCGCGCCGGACCCGGCGACCATGATCGCGACGGTGGTCAGCGCGAGGGCCAGGACCTGGAACGTCTGCTCCAGCTCCCGCAGCGAGTTGACCTCGAAGTACGCCGCGGACGCGGACAGCGGCACCCCGACCACCAGGGCGGACTGCCCGTCGACGCGTACCCGCTGCACGGCGGGTTCCCCGGCGGCGACGACCCGCCGCAGCTCGGCGGGGATGGCGGCGGTGGTGCCCGGATCGGCGGCGCGCGCGTACCACTCGCCGTTGAGATGCAGCACCGGCCGCCGGCTACCCCCGGTGTCCAACGACCGGAGCACCTCCACCACGTCCGGGGTGTCCGTGTCGATCCCGGCACGAACGACCGTGGCGTCGAAGTAGGCAGCGCGCAGGGCGGTGCGTTCACGCTCGTCGAGCAGGGACCGGCGGGTCAGATCGTAGGAGATCAGGGCCATCGACGCCGAGAGCAGGAGCGCGCCGACGGCGAACGCGGCGGTGACCCGGGTACGCAGTCCGAGGCGTCTCATCGCTGCAGCTTGTAGCCCAGGCCCCGCAGGGTGACCAGGTGCCGCGGGTTCGCCGGGTCCGGCTCGATCTTCTGCCGCAGCCGGCCCACGTGGACGTCGACGAGCCGCTCGTCTCCGCTGTCGTACCCCCAGACCCGTTCCAGCAGTTGCTGGCGGGACAGCACCCGGCCGGCGTGCTCGGCCAGCTCGCACAGCAGCCGGAACTCGGTGCGGGTGACCGGTACGGGTTGGCCGGCGCGGCGGATCTCTCCCCCGTCGGGGCTGATCTCCAGCTCGCCGACCACGAGCACCGGCACGGGATCCGGCGTGTGCCCCGCGACGCCGGTACGGGCACGGCGCCGCAGGGCGCGCAACCGGGCGGTCAGTTCCTTGATCGCCACCGGCTTGACGACGTAGTCGTCGGCGCCGGCTTCGAGGGCCGCGACGATGTCGTGGGTGTCGTCGCGGGCGCTGACCACCACGATCGGCACGTCATCGTCACGGCGCAGCTGCCGGATGCACTCGAACCCGTCGAGACCGGGCAGCATCAGGTCGACGAGCACGTAGTCCGCCGGGTCGCGGCGCTGCACGCGCAGGCCCTCTTCGGCGGTGGCCGCGCCGAGAGCGTCGTAGCCTTCGTCCTCGAGTGCGAGCAGCAACGCCAGACGGATGCGGTCGTCGTCCTCGATCACCAGTACGGCCGTCATACCGGGCATCATCCCCAGACGACCGGCTCGGCTGCCAACCGCGGCGGCAGGTTGGCAGATTTGTCACGGAACTGTCACAGATCCGCGTGGTGACCGCCAAGCCGGCACGGCAGGGTCCTAGGCGACCGCGTCCGCGAAGGAAAGGGGGGTGTGCCCGTGACCGGACCGCTGGCAACCACGCCGTGCACGCTGCCGCTGGTCGAGGTGTGCGTCACCGAGTTCGACCTGGCCTGCCTGCCGGCGACCGGGGCAGTGTTCGACCGGCTGGTGGCCCTGCGTCCCGCACAGGTGGTGGTCGACCTGTCGGGCTGCCGACACATCGACGCCGCCGCCATCGGCCTCCTACTCGATGTGCACCGGCGGCTCGCCCGGGCCGACGGGGTCCTCACCGTCCGCAACCCGAACCCGCGCATCCGGCGCATCCTGCACACCGCCCGGCTGGACCAGATCCTGCCGATTGTCGACACCGCCCCCTCGTCGCCGCCCGGCACGCCGACGGCGGAACAGGAACCCATCGCCGCACCGCCGGCGTTGGTCGCTCATGGCCGCGCCTCGGTGCGAGCCGCGACCTGACGGAGCGTCGCACCTGGCCACCTCCGGCTTAACCGCTCCCCGGGTCGCGCCATCAGCCTCGGGAGCGGCCCAGCTCCGGCTCTGCACGAACGCCGTGTCCCACCGCGCGCGAGGACACGGCCCCAGGAAGGACCAGCAGAATGACAGTTGTCCCGGACGACCACCTGATGACCCTGATCTGCGACACCTGCGGCGACTCCGTCAAGGCCACCGCGTGCGTGCTCCCCGACGCGGAGGTCGTCTGGACCCTGGTATCCGAACAGGGGTGGAGCGGTTCCCCGTTCGCCACCGGCCCGCACCGCTGCCCGCACTGCAGCCTGCTGCCGCCCGCTGGTGGCGGCCACGCGTCGTGCGGGGACCACGGTCCTGGCGGGATCCTCGGCATCGACCACGTGGACGACGTGACAGTTGTCGCCGCCGCCGGTGACGTCGATCTCGACACCGGTGACACGCTGCGCAACGCCCTGCGGCACGCCGCTGACATGGGCGGAAACATCGTGGTCGACCTGAGCCGGGTACACCTCATCGACTCCACCGGCCTGGGCCTCCTGGTCCGCGCCCACCGTGACGCCCGGGACCGTGGGGCCACGCTCTGCCTGGCCGCGCCGTCGCGGTTCGTCCGCACCGTCCTGCACACGATGCGCCTGGACGGGGCCTTCCCCATCTTCGACAGCCGCGACGACGCCCTCGCCCAGTTGTCTGCGGGTTCGGCGTCGGAGCGCACGACCTCCGCCGCGACGGCCGCCCGTTCCTGATCGACATCGATCGGCCGGTGTTCCCCGTGGCGTACGTCGAGACCGACTGCCACCCGCCCCCGTACTCCAAGGACACCCGAGGAAGCCCATGAGCATCGCCGGTCTCGTCACCGCGCTCCTCGTCGGCGTCGCAAGTGGCCTGTTCGGCAGGCTCGTCATCCCGGGACGCCGGGAAGCCCCGATCTGGCTGACGGTGTCCGTCGGGGTGGTCGCCGCGCTGGCGGGCACCATCCTCGCCCGGCTCGCTGGCGTCGACACCGGCACCCTCACCCTCCTGACCCTGGTCATCCAGGTCGGCCTCGCCGGCAGCGGCGTCGTGCTCGTCGTCGCCACCGCCAAGCCCCAACCGTCCGACGCCCCGTGAACCGGGGGCGACGCAGCGGCGGCACCGGTGCCCGACGTGGAAGTCCCACCGGCCCGCGATTCCGCCCCCGCCTCGCCACGACCAAGGAGCTGACCGTGTACCTGCCCTGGCCATTACCTGACGAGAACTGGTCCGGCGACGCCTCGAACCGACCCGAGCCGGATCACGAGGACCGACGCATCGAGGCGCTTGTCGCGCAGCGACTGAGCATCGACTGGACCACCCGACGCCAGCAGATCGTCGTCTCCGTGCAGAACAGGGTCGTCATCCTCGCCGGCGTGGTGAGTGACCCGAACACCCGGCAGGTCGCGGCGGAACTCGCCTACGACGTGCCCGGGGTCTTCGACATCTGCAACACGCTGCGGCTCAGCGGCCCACGGCGCAGCCACTACCAGGGGTAACCACACCGCACGCTGCGTAACAGCGGATCGGACGCTCTCGTGCCCTAGCGACGGTGACACTCTGATGGTCGTCGTCTGGTCAACGGGGGTCCTGCTCGCACGCCTTCCTGATCTGGCGCTCCCGGGCTATCACGGCCAGCCGAGCAGTCGGGCGCCGAGGACGGCTGTTTGCAGCGTGAACCGTTGGGTCGGCTCCCCGGGGTGGTAGCCGGTCAGATCCCGGATGCGGTCGAGGCGATAGGTGATCGCACGAACGGACAGGTGCATCTGCCGGGCGGTCGCGGTGTGGTTGCCCTGGTTGTCGAAGAGCACCGACAGGGTCTCCAGGTACGGCTCGGCACCGCCGCGCGCCGTGGTCAGTGGCCCGAGGACCGTGGTCACCAGGTCGGTGATGGCGTCGCGGTCACGCAGGAGCACGGGGAACACCAGCAGATCGGCGGCATTGAGTACGGGCGTGGTGAAGCCGAGCTTGGCGGCGTGGTCGAGGGTGTGGCGGGCCTCGTCGAGGGAGGTGGCCAGGCCATGCACCCCTGGTTGGGTACGCCCGACGGCAATCTGCCAGTTGCCCGCGCCGAGTTCGGTGAGGAGCAGGTGGGCGAGTTCGGCCGCGATTCCGCGTAGGCCGCCGGCGCTGATGCAGACCACGTCACCGTCGCGGAGGGTGGTGAGGGTGTTGCCCTCGCCGAACCTGGAGGCCAGTGCGGCATCGATGCGGTGCGTGATGCCGGTGGTCAGGCCGGTCGCACGGGCGATGAGGACGGTGTGGGTGGCCGACAGGCGGATGCCATATCGGTGTGCGCGCTCGGCGAGATCACCGGGATCGGCCCTACCGGTGAGCAGGTCGTTGACGAACACGGAACGTTCGTTGTCGTGGCGATCAAGCTCGGCACGGTTCTGCCGGGCGTACCCGTCCAGGGCGGCGCTGAGCAGGACACGCGCGGTGTCCAGGAGTGTCTCGGCGCGGGAATGCACGGCGGCCGCGGTGTCGGTCGACGCGACCGGGTTGGCGCTCCAGTGGGCGGTGGTGGCATCCAGCAGACCGGTGACGAGCTCGCGCAGCTTGAGCCCTTGACCCGCTGCGCGGGCACCCAGGCTCGCCGCCGCCCGCCGCCGGGCACCGGCCGGGACGGACAGCAGATCCTGACAGTCGGCCGCCAGCGAGGTGTCGTCGCTCATGGGCTGTTCCTTGTCCACATGGCGGTGGCCGCCGGTGAACGGCGGCCACGAGCTTCAGGTTTACACACCGATGTCGCGGCGGTCGAAGACGATAACGCCGGCGATCGTGGCCGCGGCACCAAGGAGCACGAGGGCGAGAAGCTCGGCCGGGTGCCAACCGGTGTGCAGTGGGTCGGTGCCGATAAAGTAGTGGAACGGTGACAGCCAGCGAACCCAGTGCCATCCGTCCACCATGCCGCCGATGGCGTTGGCCATGTAGGTGGCCACCGCAAGGCCACCGGTGATCGCGAGAACGGCAGCCCGTTTTCCGGTGGCGGCGCCAACGAGGAAGGCGATGCCGGCGAAACACCACACCAGGGCGACCAGCCCGGCGGACGCGGCAGCGACGTTGGACAGGGCGATGTCCATGCCGATCCAGGGAACAATGATCATCAACAGGATCCACGGGATGGCGGCGATTCCGGTAAGCGCGCTCCCTGCGGCGACCACCCGTTGCCAGGCGAAAGCGGCGCGCGAGACCGGGTTGGCCAGCATCAGCTCCATGCCACCGTCCTCCTCCGGCCGAGCGATCGTGCGGGCAGCCAGCGTGATGGCGCACATCAGGACCAGCAGTGGGCCGACCAGGCTGAAGATGGTCGCCTGCAGATAGCCGGCGGGCGACAGCATGTCGGCGATGCCGAGGAAGTCCAGCATGCCCTGGGGCAACGCGTCCTGCTTCAGCTCCGCGGCACCCTGGAACTGGCTGTAGAAGGAGGTGTAGATGGCGGTGAAGGCGGCGATGCCACCGGCCCAACCGATCAATGCCAGGCGGTCGTCCCGCCAGGTCTTACGCACCAGCGCGGGAAGCATCGCCGGCTCCTTCCGCGTGGTAGTAGAACGACAGGAACGTCTCTTCCAGGTCAGGTTCGGCCGACAACATGTCCATCACCTCATGACGCGCCGCCGCCTTGATCAGCGGGTCGATGCGGCCGTCGACGGTGCATTTCAGCACCGGCCCGGACACCACCACGTCACGTACTCCGGGCAGGACACTGAACTCTGCCGGGTCCACCGGATCATCGAAGTGAATCTCGACGGCGCGGACCGCCCGCTTCCCCAGTGACTCAACCCGCTCGACCGCGGCCAGCCGGCCGGCGCGGACGATGGCGACCCGATCGGCCACCTGCTGCACCTCGGCCAGGACATGAGAGGACATGAAGACGGTCTGCCCGGCAACTCTGGCGTCGCGGACCATGGCCAGGAACTCCTGCTGCATGAGGGGGTCCAGCCCACTGGTCGGCTCATCCAGGACCAGCACCGCCGGCCGGTGCATGAACGCCTGCACCAAACCCACCTTCTGCTTGTTCCCCTTACTCATCGTGCGTACCGGGCGTGAGAGATCCAGGTCGAGCCGCTCCGCGAGCTCGGCAACCTGCGACCAGGCCACGCCGCCGCGTGCCGCGGCGAAGAAGCGCAGCAGGTCCTCCGCCTTGTCGCGCCCGGGAAACACGAGCTCGCCGGGCAGATAGCCGATCTGACGGTGCAGTGCGGCCTTGTCCCGGCGCGGGTCGAGTCCGAGCACGGTCGCGTGTCCGCGAGTGGGTCGCAGGAAGTCCAACAGCAGCCGGATGGTGGTGGTCTTCCCTGCACCGTTCGGGCCGAGGAAACCCACCACCTCCCCGGCACGAATCTCCAGGCTGAGCCCCTCGATGCCGCGACGCTGGCCATAGAACTTGGTCAGGTCCTCGGTGAGCAGAGCGATGTCGCTTGTCATGCCCACATCGTCGCCGGCCTTCTCGCCCGGCATCCAGGTCAGCACCCGGCCGACATCTCGCTGAGGCCGTTGCCGAATACCGGAAGCAGTAGCCCGAACCGCTGCCCGGCGGGTCCCCGAGCCGCGAGCGCCGGGAGTACTCTCCCATCAGGTGCGCCGGGAAGTCTGGTCGGCAGGTCATGTCGTGCTGCGACTCCTGGAGGCTCCGATGGGCGTTTCTGCCTTGCGCACCGAAAATCTGTCCAAGCGGTATGGACGCCTACTCGCCCTCGACAACCTCACCCTCGACGTCGCGGCGGGCGAGGTGTTCGGGTTCCTCGGCCCCAACGGCGCCGGAAAGTCAACAACGATCCGGCTGCTGCTCGGCCTCGCCCGACCCACCTCCGGTCGAGCGCGGATCTTCGACACCGACGCCGCCGACGTTGCCGCCGCCCATCGCCGGCTCGCCTACGTACCGGCGGATGTGGCGCTGTGGCAGCGGATGACCGGCGCCGAGGTGCTGGACCTGCTCGCCCGCATCGGTCCCGGTACGGACACCGCCTACCGCGACGAACTCATCCAACGGTTCGCGCTCGACGTGTCCAAACCGGCCGGCACCTACTCGACGGGCAACCGGCAGAAGGTCGCCCTGATCGCGGCGTTCGCCACCCGGGCGCCTCTGCTGGTGCTGGACGAGCCCACCAGCGGCCTGGATCCGCTCATGGAACTGCAGTTCCGGCAGGCCGTCGGGGTTGCCCGCGACAACGGGCAGACGGTCTTCCTCAGCTCCCACCAGCTCGCCGAGGTCGAGGCCGTCTGCGACCGCGTCGGCATCCTGCGCGCCGGCCAACTGGTGGAGGTGGCCTCCGTCGCCCAGCTACGCCGACTGCACCACACCGAGGTGGCCGCAACGTTCACCGGCACGCCACCGGACCTCACCGGCGTCCTCGGCGTCGACGGCCTGCACGAGGACGGCCCGGCGGCAGTGCGATTCACTCTCAACGGCTCCCCCGCCGCGGCGCTGCGCGCCCTGGCCGACGCTGATGTGGCGACGATCGTCGTCCGCGAGCAGAGCCTGGAGGAGATCTTCCTCGCCTACTACGGGCAGAGCCCCCGATGACAGCGACCGCGACGCCGGCAACCCGCCCGCAGCCGGCAATGCGAGGGCTCGCGGTGCGACAGGTACGCCGGGGTGCCGTGGTCGTGACCGCCGTCTGCGCGGGCATGTCCGCGCTGGTGGTGGTCGGCTACCGCGCGGACGCGCTGGATCCGGCCGCCGTGGCGGCGCTGGCCCGCAACCCTGCGATCCGTACCCTCTTCGGCGATCCGGTCGCGCTCGACCAGGCCGGCGGGTTCACGGTGTGGCGTACGGGCACCGTACTGGCGGTGGTGCTCGGTGTGTGGGCGATGCTGGCTGCCACCCGGATCACCCGTGGGGAGGAGGACGCCGGCCGGTGGGGCCTGCTGCTGTCCGGCCGGGTCACCCTTGCCGAGGCTGTCCGCCATCACCTCGGTGTCCTGGCCGTCGTGCCGGTCCTCGTCGGAGCGGCGACAGCGGCGGCGATGATCGCCGCGGGAGCGGAGAGCACCGGTTCGGTGCTGCACGGCACCGGCCTCGCTGCCGTCGGCCTCTTCTTCGTCGCGGTCGGAGGAGTCGGCGCGCAGCTGTTCTCCAGCCGGTCGGCGGCCAACGGTGCCGCTGCCGCCGTGCTGGTGGTCGGGCTACTCATGCGGATGGTCGGCGACGGTGTCCCCGCGGTGGCCTGGCTTCGGTGGCTGTCCCCGTTCGGGCTGATGGCGCTGACCCGCCCGTTCGCCACCGGTCGAGGGCTGCCGGTGGTGGTGCTGACATGTGCCGCCCTGCTGCTACTGGCCCTCGCGGGTTGGCTCGCGGCGCGGCGTGACGTCGGCGCGGGGATTCTGGCGACGGCCGACAGTCGGCCGGCGCGTACCGCGTTGCTCGGTTCGGTGCCGGCCTTCGCGGTACGACGCACCATGCGACCGCTGGCCGCGTGGTCTGCCGGAATCGGCGCGTACTTCCTGCTCCTGGGTCTGATCGCCCGGTCCATGACCGAGTTCCTCACCGGCAATCCCCAGTTCGCGGCCATGGCGGCCCAGGCCGGCTTCCCCGCACTCGGCACTGTGGAGGGTTACGCCGCCACCATGTTCACGCTGCTGGCCGTGCCGGTCGGGGTGTTCGTCTCGGTGCGGCTCGCCGCCACCGCCGCGGACGAGAATGCCCGGCGTCTCACACTGGTGCTGGCCGCACCGGTGACCCGACTGCGCTTGTTGGCCGCCGAGGCGACCATCGCCGGGTGCGCCGCGCTGCTCCTGATCACGCTGTCGGGCCTCGCCATGTGGGCCGGCACGGCCATTGTCCATGCCGGGCTCGGGGCCGCTGACGCGCTCGCCGGTGCCTGGAACGTCGCGCCGATCATGGTGCTCTGTCTGGGAGCCGGCGTCCTGGCGCTCGGCTGGCGGCCGCGTACCGTGGCGGCGGTCGGCGCTCTTCCGGCCGCTGGTGGGTTCGTGTGGCAGGTCATCGCCGACAGCGTCGACGCCCCCGCCTGGGTCCGTGCGCTGTCCCCGTTCGCGCACCTGGCCGCGGTGCCGGCCACCGCACCGGCCTGGCCGGCAGCAGCGGTGATGGCCGGCATCGCCGCAGCAGGAGTGGTCGCCGGCTCGATCGGCTACCGCCGCCGCGACCTGTGCGCCTGACGGTGATCAGTTCGACCCGACCCGGACGCCGCCCGTGGCGAGGTGCGGCGTTGCGCATCCGGATCGCCGCCCTCGCGGCGAATCCCGTCGCCATGCACGATCGTGGTATTGCGCCCCGGAATTGCGCACCAGCGGTGCCGGGCTGACCGTCCAACGTGTCGCGCGACGATCGCTGCGGCTTATTGCCGCCCGCGCCGCTACACCCTGGAAAGAATCACACAACGACCCCAGGGTGTCCCCTCTCACAACGATCTTCCCCAGCTATTCACCGTGGCGTCGGTATTCTTGATTAGGCACAGTCTGCACCTTATGCCCGTTAGCTGAGGGGGGATCATGCCCGATCACATCGACCTCGCTCGCCTGCGAGACGTGCTCGACGGACCGTGGGCCGACGTCCGCAACGCCCACCGGAATCACCTCGACGCGCGCTTCCTCCCGGTGTACGGCGAGACCGGTGACCAGGCACGGGAGCGGATCACCCGACTGCTCACCGAACTCCCCGCCGAGCTGGGCATGGCGTCGGCCTTTCCCCCCGAGTACGGCGGCAGGTCCGACGTCGGCGGGTCGATCGTGGCCAGCGAGATGCTGGCGCAGGTCGACCTGTCGCTGATGGTCAAGGCCGGCGTGCAGTGGGGCCTGTTCGGCGGTGCCGTCGCCGCCCTCGGCACCAGACGACACCACGACGCCTACCTGCGGGACATCATCTCGGGCCGGATCTTCGGCTGTTTCGCGATGACCGAGACCGGCCACGGCTCCGACGTCCAGCAACTGCGCACCACCTGCACGTACGACCCGCAGACGCAGACCTTCGACCTGCACACGCCGCACGAGGCGGCCCGCAAGGACTACATCGGCAACGCCGCACGGGACGGGCGGATGGCGGTGGTCTTCGCCCAACTGATCACCGACGGACGACGGCACGGCGTGCACGCGTGGCTGGTGCCGATCCGCGACGCCCAGGGCAATCCGCTGCCCGGCGTGAGCATCGGCGACGCCGGCGCCAAGGGCGGGTTACTCGGCGTGGACAACGGGCGGCTCAGCTTCGACCACGTGGCAGTGCCCCGCGACATGCTCCTGGACCGGTACGGTCAGGTCGCCGAGGACGGCTCGTACTCGAGCCCGATCGAGAACGACTCCCGACGCTTCTTCACCATGCTCGGCACCCTGGTCCGCGGTCGGGTGAGCGTGGGTGGCGCCGCGTCCGCGGCCACCAAGTCGGCACTGACCATCGCGGTGCGCTACGGCGACATCCGCCGCCAGTTCGGCACGCCCGGCGCGGACCGGGAGGTGCTGATCAACGACTACCTGGCCCACCAGCGCAAGCTGCTGCCCGCCCTGGCCACCACGTACGCGCTGCACTTCGCCCAGACCGAGCTGCTCACCTCTCTCAGCGAGGTGCAGGGCGGCGACGGCCCGGTTGACGAGCAGCGACAGCGGCAGCTGGAGTCCCGGGCCGCCGGTCTCAAGGCGGCGCAGACCTGGCACGCCACCCGCACCATCCAGATGTGCCGCGAGGCGTGTGGCGGAGCCGGTTACCTGGCCGAGAACCGCCTGCCCGGTCTGAAGGCGGACACCGACGTCTTCACCACGTTCGAGGGCGACAACACGGTGCTGCTGCAACTGGTGGCCAAGGGGCTGCTCACCGGCCACCGGGACGCGTTCGGCTCGTTGGACGGCTGGGGGCGCGCTTCCTTCGTCGCCGACCAGGTCCGCGAGATGGTGCTCGAGCGTACCGCCGCGCGCTCGCTCATCGAGCGGCTGATCAGCGCGGTGCCGGGCCGCGACGACGAGGTAGCGGTCACCGATCGCGGTTGGCAGCTCAAGGCCTTCGAGGACCGCGAGCGGCACCTCCTCGACGGCGCTGTCCGCCGGCTCCGCAACGGCGCGGCCACCAAGAAGGACCGTTCCTTCGACATCTTCAACGACGTCCAGGACCACGTTCTCGCGGTCGCCACCGCGCACATCGACCGGGTCACCCTGGAGGCGTTCGTCGCCGGCATCGAGGAGACCGCCGACCCCGCGGTCCGGGCGTTGCTCTCCCGGGTCGGTGACCTGTACGCGCTCAGCGTGATCGAGGCCAACAAGGGTTGGTTCCTGGAGCACGGCCGGCTGACACCGGCCCGCTCCAAGGCGATCACGGCCGTGGTGAACGGCCTGCTCAAGGAGCTGCGCCCGCACATGCGCACCCTCGTGGACGGTTTCGCCATCCCGGAGGCCTGGCTGAACTGCGCCATTCTGCAAGAGGAACCCGGCCGGCAGGACTCGATGGCCATCCACGACGCCGCCGGCGATCGGCAGGTGGTACCGGCGTAGGGGACGGCCCGGAAGCCCGCCCCGGCTCGGCCGAAGGGTGCCCGCCGGCTCTGGGGTCGGCGGGCACCGTCGTGGTGGAGGTCAGCTGCAGCAGCCGCCGGCCTGAGCGGGGGCGGCGTCGAGGGTGACCAGGTTCAGGGGCGTGGACAGCAACCCGCCGGAGATGCCGGTGGCGAGTCCGCGTGTCGCCGGCTCTGCTGCGGACGCCGGCCCGCAGCAGCTGTCGCCGGTGGCGGAGTCGGCGGGGTTGCTGCTGCACACGCCGGTTTCGGGCAGATCGAGCTGGACGGCGTGGGCGGCGTCCCAGTCGCCGGCGAGGGCGGCGACGACGGAGCGGACCTGCTCGTACCCGGTGGCCATGAGGAACGTGGGTGCCCGGCCGTAGGACTTCATGCCGACGGCGTAGTAGTCGATTTCCGGGTGGGTGAGTTCGTTCACGCCGTGTGGGGGAACGGTGCCGCAGGAGTGCTCGTTCGGGTCGATCAGCGGCGCGAGGGCGCGGGTGGCACCCATGATCGGGTCGAGGTCCAGGCGCAGCTCGGCGGCGATCGAGTGGTCGGGGCGGAAGCCGGTGGCGGCGACGATCCGGTCGACGGTGACGGACTCCTCTTCGCCGTCGGCGTGGCGCACCAGCACAGTGACCCGGCCATCTGTCGGGGTGAGGGCGTGCACGGAGAAGCCGGTGAGCAACCGGATCCGGCCGGCGTCGACGTGCGCGCGCAGCCGGGAGCCCAGGGCGCCACGCGCCGGGAGGGCGTCGGCGTCCCCGCCGCCGTAGGTACGCGCCGGTGAGGCGGTCCGGATCGCCCAGGTCACCGCGGTGCCCGCCGTGGACTCGGCCAGTTCGGCCAGGGACAGCAGGGTGTTCGCGGCGGAGTGGCCGGCCCCGACGACGAGGGTGTGCCGGCCGGCGAAACGGTCCCGGGCCGCGCCGAGAACATCGGGCAGCGCGTGCTCCAGAAACGCGGCGACGGTGCTCTCGCCGTGGGCGGGCAGGCCGGACGCGCCCAGGACGTTCGGGGTGCCCCAGGTGCCGGACGCGTCGATGACGGCGCGGGCGAGGAGCTCCTCGCCGTCGCTGAGGCGGATCAGGAACGGGGTGGAGTCACGACCGGCGGTGCGCAGCCGGTCCAGGCCCCGGCGGCTTATCGCCTCGACCCGGGCGCCGTAGCGCAGGTGCGGCTTGAGCTGCGCCAGCTCGGCGAGGGGCTGGAGGTAGTCGCGGGCCAGCTCCGCTCCGGTGGGCAGCGCCTCCAGATCGGGGGCGACCCAACCGGCCGCGTCGAGGAGGCGGCGTGCGGCCGGGTCGATGTTGTACCGCCACGGCGAGAAGACGCGCACGTGCCCCCACTGGCGGACAGCGGCGCCCGGGGTGTCGCCGGCTTCGAGGACGGTGAACGCGATGCCCCGCTCGTGCAGGTGCGCGGCGGCGGCCAGACCTACCGGGCCGGCGCCGATGACCATGACGGGCAGCTCGTTCAGGGTGCTCATCAGCAAGACTCCTCTGCTTTGACAGTTATCGAATCAACGGAGTGGACGGGGCCCACGGGTGAGGGCCTGCGGTTGGTCAGGTGACGACCGGGCTGCGCCGCTCGAGCAGGACGACGTCGCGCCAGCGGCCGTGGTGACGACCGATCCGCTCGCGTACGCCGATGATCCGGAAGCCGGCCCGCTCGTGCAGGGTGAGGCTGGCCGCGTTCTCGGGGAAGACTCCGGACTGGATGGTCCAGATGCCGGCGGCCTCGGTGGAGATGATCAGCCGGTCCAGCAGCAGCCGGGCGATGCCGCGGCCCTGCGCGGCGGGATCGACGTAGACGGAGTGCTCGACCACCCCGGCGTAGACGTCGCGGGCCGAGGTGGGTGCGGCGGCGATCCAACCGAGCACCCTGTCATCGGGGTCCACCGCGACGAAGCGGTGGTCGGGCAGCTTCGCCGCGTCGAACGCCGACCAGGTCGGTGCGGTGATCTCGAAGCTGGCGTTACCGGCGTCGAGCCCGGCCTGGTAGATGGCCAGGACCCGCTCGGCGTCCTCGTACCGCAGGGCGCGCACCGTGACGTCGGTCATCAGCAGGTTCCGTTCGGGCTGGGGGCGGGTCGACCCATGACCACGTCCGCGGCGGAGGGGAAGCAGTCGACGCAGGCGTCGTTGATCCGGTAGTGGCGGGCGGTGCCGACCGGCTCGATGAGGACGAACCGCACCTCGGTGAGGATCTTCAGGTGCTGCGAGACGGTGGACTGCGCACGGCCGATCGCGGTGACGATCTCCCCCACGCTCGTCGCCTGAGCCTGCCGGGCGAGGTACTCGACGATCTGCACCCGGGTCGGGTCGGCCAGTGCCCGGAACCACGACGCGTACGTCTGCGCCGTCGTCCGGTCGAGCAACTCGGCCATCCCCCACCTCCCCGTTTCATCGTTCATCGGCGATAGACGATTAAGCCTATCAACCGTGAGCGGTGATCATCGACCGAAGGTCGCGTAGGCGGCCCGCGCCGCGTCGAAGCGGCGCTCGGCACGCTGCTCGACAGTGCTGACCTCGGCGCAGGAGTCGCAAAATCGGACACCGGTCGTGGATGCCCTCGGTCGGCGCGTAAGCCTGAACATGATCCCCTCCTGTCTTGACGTCCGTCGAAACAGACGGTTGCACGTTGATTAGAGAGATGTCAACCTAGAGGAATGTCGAAGCAAGCTGCGCCTCTCACTCTCACCGACGTGACCAGCGAGGGGTTCTGCTGCCAACCCTTGGCGCAGCACCGCGTGCCGGCCGAGACCGCCGCGCTGCTCGCGCCGGCGTTCAAGGCCCTCGGCGACCCGGTCCGGCTGCAGCTGATGTCGATGATCGCCTCCGCCGACAACGGCGAGGCGTGCGTCTGCGACCTCACCCCTGCCTTCAACCTGACCGGTCCGACCATCTCGCATCACCTCAGGACCCTGCGCGAGGCCGGCCTCGTCGACGCCGAACGGCGCGGCACCTGGGTGTACTACCGGGCGCGACCGGCGGTCCTGCGCCAACTCGCGGCGCTGCTCACCGTGGAATCGGTAACCGCCTCATAGGCGGCAGCCGGCGCAGCGACCGGCCGGACACGCCGCCGGCCAAGGCGGCAACGACATGCGCCGCGTCGCGCCCGACGCCGCGCAGGGTGTTCGACGAGAACGATCGCTGGAACTCCAACCCGAGATAGACCAGCCCCCGGTGGGTCGTGGAGACACCTGACACGTGGCGGGGCATGCCGTCATCCAGGGCTCCGAGCGGGGCGAGGTAGTCCAGGTTCGGGCGGTAGCCGGTCGCGAAGAGCACCGTGTCGACCGCCTCGTGCGTACCGTCCGCCCAGATGACGCCGTCGGCGGTGAAGGCGGTGAACATCTCCTGGCGGGCGAGCACGCCGGAGGCGATCGCGTCGCGGTACACGCCGGTGTCGAGCACGGCGGCGTGGCGGATCAGGCGAGTGAGCACCGACCGGGGCAGGAGGTCCGCGCGGGTGACGTGGAGCCAGTGATGCAGGTCCCGGCCTCGGATGCGCTGCGGCATGAACTGGATCGGTGCCCGGGTGGCCAGGGTGACCCGCGCGTGTGGCGCCAGTTCGTAGGCGACCTGGACGGCGGAGTTCCCGGCGCCCACGACGAGGACCCGCTTACCGGTATACGGCTCGGGCCGCCGATAGTGCGCGACGTGCCGCACCTCGCCGGCGTAGGTGTCGTGGCCGGGCAGCACCGGCAGGTACGGATTGCCGAAGGAACCGCTGGCGGCGACGACGCCCGTAGCGCCGATCTCGTCGCCACTGTCGGTGTGGACGAGGTAGCCACCGCCTGGGCGCGGGTGAACAGCGGCGACCCGGGTGCCGGTGCGGATCTCGACATCGATGCTGGCGGCATAGCGGCGCAGATAGGCGACGACGTCGTCGCGGGTCGGATAGCGGTCGGGATCTCCCTCGTCGAAGGCCATGCCAGGCAGGCTGCTGTACCGGGCCGGGGAGAACAGGGTGAGGCTGTCGTAGTAGCCGACCCAGGACCCGACCGGCTCGACGCCTGCCCCCAGGACGACGGGGCGCAGGCCAGCGGAGAGACCGGCGTGGGCGGCGGCGAGACCGGACTGGCCGCCGCCGACGATGACGACTGGTTCTGAGGAGGTGATCACTCCATCATCATATTGTCATTTCGTTGAATGACAATATGATGGGAATGCTGGAAGGTGGGACCATGGATCAGCCGCAGCCCACAGCGGTCGCGCCCGCCGCCGGACAAACCGGGCTGGCACCGGCCACGCAGGAGTTCCTCAAGGCGTTGGGCAGCCCAACACGACAACGGATCATGATGCTGTTCTCCCAGGGCGCCGAGCTGTCCGTCGGGGAAGTCGCCGAGCACGCCGGCATCAGCCAGGCGACGGCGTCGCAGCAGCTGACCCTGCTACGTCGGGGGCGGATCGTGACCTCGCGGCGCGAGGGGAAGACGGTGTACTACCGCGCCGACCGTGACGGCGCCGTCTCGGCGCTCGCCGAGCTGCAGTCGTACCTCATGACCTGCTGCTGACCGCGACTCCCCCGGCGGAGCCGGACGTCAGACCTGCACCCGGCCCATCGACCTCGACGCCGCTTGACAGCACACCAGTTGCTCAGCGATGGTTGAGTCAATGATTACTGAGCTTGCCTCTCTGCAGGTGCGCGCCCGGACCCACGCCGCGCTCGGCGACCCGGCGCGCCTGGCGATCGTCGACGCGCTCACCCTGGGCGACGCCTCCCCTGGCGAAATCGCCGATGACCTTCGCATGCCGACGAACCTGGTCGCCCACCACGTCAAGGTCCTCAGCGAAGCCGGCCTCGTCGTCCGCCGCCGATCCGAGGGAGACCGCCGTCGCACCTACCTGCAGCTGCGGCCCGAGGCCCTGGCCTCGTTGACGCCAGCGCTGATGGCCGGGGTGGGTCGGGTGGTCTTCGTCTGCACCCACAACTCCGCCCGCTCGCAACTGGCCGCCGCCCTCTGGTCGGACCGCGCCCAAACCTGCGCGACATCGGCCGGAACGCGGCCGGCAGAGCGGGTTCACCCGCGCGCCGTCGCCGTGGCCCACCGCCACGGTCTGCATCTGGACGCGACCGGCACCGCGCACGTCGCGGACATCGTGCGTGACGACGACCTGCTCATCGCCGTCTGCGACAACGCCCACGAGGAACTCACCGGCCCGGTCCGGCCCCGACTGCACTGGTCGGTACCCGACCCGGTCCGCGTCGACACCGATGCTGCGTTCGAGGCCGCGTTCGCCGACCTCGCCACCCGCATCGACCGCGTCGCCCCCATCCTGGCCTCCACCCTGAGGTCGCCAGACCGTCATGACTGACACCAGCCTCCTGCGCGACGGCCGAACGCAGTCCGGCGCCCAGCCACCGCGCATGAACACGAGGCCGCCTGTCCCGGCACCGGTCAGCCGGCTCCGCAACCCCTATTGCAAGGAAGGCTCCTGATGCCCGACAAGCCCAGCGTCCTGTTCGTCTGCGTGCACAACGCCGGCCGCTCCCAGATGGCCGCCGGTTGGTTGCGCCACCTCGCCGGCGACACCGTCGAGGTCCGCTCCGCCGGCGCCGCCCCCGCAGAAACCGTCAATCCCGCCGCCGTCGAGGCCATGCGCGAAGTCGGCATCGACATCACCGACCAGACGCCAAAGCTGCTCGAGTACACCACCGCGGAATCTTCGGACGTCATCGTCACCATGGGATGCGGCGACGCCTGCCCGGTCTTTCCCGGCAAGCGCTACGAGGACTGGAAACTCGACGACCCGGCCGGCAAGGGCGTCGAATCCGTACGCCCCATCCGCGACGAGATCCGCACCCGGGTGGAGAAGCTCCTCGGCGAACTGCACACCGCCGCCTGACCCTGTCACCCCCCGCTCGCCGGCCGTCGCCGCCGGGCGGCTGCCCACTGGTCTGGTGGCATCGCCGCCCTCGCCGACCACGCGCCCACCGGCGTCGACGGCAGACGGCCCTGCGGCCCGGACGCACCCCCACCCAGAGACCAAGAGGAACCAGGCACATGACGACGCCGACCACCCCGTCGAGCACCGCACCCCGACTCTCGACGCTGGACCGGCTGCTGCCGGTATGGATCGGCGCCGCCATGGTCGCCGGCCTGCTCCTGGGCCGGTTGATCCCCGGCCTCGACGAGGCCCTCGACCTCGTCAAGGTCGGCGGAATATCCGTACCCATCGCCCTCGGTCTGCTCATCATGATGTACCCGGTCCTGGCGAAGGTCCGCTACGACCGCCTCGACACCGTGACCTCCGACCGACGCCTGCTGATCTCCTCCCTGGTGATCAACTGGCTCGTCGGCCCCGCCGTCATGTTCGCCCTGGCCTGGTTGCTCCTACCCGACCAGCCCGCGTACCGCACCGGCCTGATCATCGTCGGCCTGGCCCGCTGCATCGCGATGGTCATCATCTGGAACGACCTGGCCTGCGGCGACCGCGAGGCCGCCGCCGTCCTGGTCGCCCTCAACTCGGTCTTCCAGGTCCTCGCCTTCGGCCTGCTCGGCTGGTTCTACCTCACCGTGCTGCCCGGTTGGCTCGGCCTGGAGCAGGCCGGGCTCTCCGTCTCCGGCTGGGACATCGCCGGCAGCGTCCTGGTGTTCCTCGGCATCCCCCTGGCCGCCGGCTACCTCACCCGCAGACTCGGCGAACGCGCCAAGGGCCGCGACTGGTACGAGGCGAGGTTCCTGCCGCGGATCGGGCCGGTCGCCCTGTACGGGCTGCTGTTCACCATCGTGCTGCTCTTCGCCCTGCAGGGCGACGCGATCACCGCCCAGCCCTGGGACGTGGCCCGCATCGCGGTGCCGCTGCTCGCGTACTTCGGGATCATGTGGTTCGGCTCGTTCGCCATCGGTCGGGCGATCGGCCTGAGCTACGAACGCACCACCACGCTCGCCTTCACCGCCGCCGGCAACAACTTCGAACTCGCCATCGCCGTGGCGATCGGCGTGTTCGGCGTCACCAGCGGTCAGGCCCTCGCCGGCGTCGTCGGGCCGTTGATCGAGGTGCCGGTGCTGGTCGCCCTCGTCTACGTCAGCCTCGCCGCCCGGCGCCGGTTCGGTCACCCCGACATCAACCAGCTGAAGCCGGCAGCTTCGGGGTGACCGCTTGACCCGCGTTCCGGTTCTCGGGAAGAGACGGCTCAGCTCGGGACGCTCAGCGCGCCGAGGGCACGACCGGCCTCCCGGGCGGACTGCAGGGCCCCGGCGTGCATCTGGGCGGCCTGGTCGACGAACGCGTCGAGTGCGGGGTTGACCCCGACCAGGGTGAACTCGCGTTCGACAACGGTGAGGTCGGCGCCCCAGCAGTCACCGATGATCCGGCGCAGGTACGGCGTCGAGTGGTCCCAGCCCTCCCGAGGTGTGCCGGCACCGTACGCGCCACCACGCACCGTGGCGAGCACTGTGGGCTTACCCGCCAGGAACGGCTCCGTGGTCGCCCGCGGGTCCGCGAGCACCACGTCGACGTACGTCTTGAAATGCTGGGAGACGCCGAAGTTGTAGAGCGGCACGGCGAACAGCAACGCGTCGGCGGCCCGCAACTCGTCCACCAGCGTCGCGGCGAGGGCCACCGCCTCCCGCTGCTCGGCGGTGTGTTCCTCGGCCGGCGTCATACCGGCGGACACCGCCGCCGCCCAGAGGGTTGCCGGCAGGGTTTCCACCCCGACGTGGCGGCGCTCGACGGTGTCGCCGGGATGACTGGCGAGCCACTCCTCCTCGACGATGTCCGCGATTTCACGACTCGCCGAGCCGTGCGTTCGGATGCTGGCATCAAGCCGGAACAAGGTCACGAGCACTCCCTGGGGAACTGAGGTTCAAGGTTGAACTTCACCCTAGAGCAGATTGTTCAAGCTTGAACCTGAAGGAGACGTCCCTCACCCTCGTGAACCACGCCGACACGTACGCTTGCGCCATGCCCGACGAACCTCGGTGGTTGACCGACCACGAGCGCGACGCCTGGCTTGCGCTGGCCAAACTCATGTTCAACCTGCCGAGCGCCCTCGACGCCCAACTCCTGCGGGACAACCACCTCACGCTGTTCGACTACTTCGTGCTCAGCGGCCTGTCCATGGCGCCGGGGCGAACCATGCGACTCAGTGACCTCGCCAGCCACCTCAGCTGCTCGCTGTCCCGACTGTCGAACGTCGTCAAACGCCTCGAACAACGAGGCCTGCTCCGCCGCACCCCCGACCCGGAAAGCCCCCGCTACACCGTGGCCTCGCTCACCGACGCCGGGTGGGATCTTGTGGTCGCCGCGGCCCCCGGCCACGTCGCGGCCGTCCGTGACTACGTCATCGACGGCCTCACCGCGAGCCAGATCGACGTCCTGCGCGAGGTGGCCTGCCATGTGACCCGGAAGATTTCCGAGGCTCCGGAGGCCGGCACCCGCTGACGCCCGGGCGGGGTGCACCGCGTCGCCTGTTCCGCCGGGGCGGAACTGCACCCCCAGGTCACGGCATCCCTTCCCGGGCCGCCCGGGTGATCGTCGTACGCATTGCCGAGCAGATCGTCTGCCTGGAATATTATCTCCCCGACCGAGCATTCAACTGAGCGACGACCGGCACCAGACACCGGCCGCGACAGGGTTCAGAGCGCGAGTGATCGCACTGCTCGCGCGAGTCGGGATGGGGAACATCAGATGATCATGGAGATCGGCATCGTCCTCGACGCGTCACGGTTGGCCCGCGCGCCGCTGGAGACAGTCGAGCTGGCCCGCCTCGCCGAGGAACGCGGCCTGGACCTTGTGGTCGTCGCCGACGCGGCGACCGGGACATCAGCCGGCCTGGACCCCTGGACCGCGGCGGTCTGGCTGGCGGGATCGACACGCCGGATCGCCATCGGTGCCCCCGCCGGCGCCACCACCGCTCCCGATCCGACCGACCCGCAAGCGCAGTACCCGAGCGTGATCGCCAAGGCGCTGGACAGCATCGACCTGCTGGCGCAGGGGCGGATCATCTCCGACCCCGCCGGCTGGGTCGTCGCGCCACGGGACGCGAAGCCGGCGGAACTGGCCCGCCTCGCCGAAGCCGACCTGCCCGTCGTGGTCCCGGTGGATTCGCGCGAGGACGTCGAACGCCTCGCAGCGCTCGCCGCCGAAGGCGACCACCGCAGCGGCGTACGCCGACGCTCGGCCGCGGTGCGCGCCCAGCGCAAGCCGGGCATCGACTACGACGGCGTACCAGCGTCACTCGCCGACACCGCGGTCGAGCCCGGCGATCCGCAGTACCGCTCCCTGTCCTCCACCTATCTGCGCGGCGGCGCTCCCGGGTTGGTGCTGCGGCCCTCGACACCGGCCGAGGTGTCGGACGCGATCGAGTTCGCCCGGCGACACCGGCACCTGCCCCTCGGCATCCGCAGCGCCGGCCACGGCATCAGCGGCCGATCGACAAACCGGGGCGGCCTGGTGATCGACGTGGGCGCCATGAACACGATCAGTGTGGTGGACCCCGTCCGCCGGCTCGTGCGCATCGGCCCCGGCGCGACCTGGAAGCAGGTCGCCGAAGCCCTGACCCCGCACGGGTGGGCACTCGGCTCGGGCGACTACGGCGGCGTCGGCGTCGGCGGGCTCGCCACCGCGGCCGGAATCGGCCTGCTCTCGCGCAACCACGGCCTGACGATCGATCATCTCCGGTCGGTCGACCTCGTACTCGCCGACGGACGGCAGGTGCGGGCGAGCAGAGAGCACAACCCGGAACTGTTCTGGGCCGTACGGGGAGCGGGCGCCAACTTCGGCATCGCCACCTCGTTCGAATTCGAGGTCGACGAGGTGGGCGAGGTCGGCTGGGCGCAACTCGTCCTGCTCTCCACCGACATCGAGCAGTCGCTGCGCCGCTTCGCGGAACTGGCCAGTTCGGCACCACGGGACACCACGGTGTTCCTCGTGACCGGGCAGCCGCGTGCGGGCACGTCGACCATCCAACTCTTCGCTGTGGTCGACAACCCGGATCCCGACACCGTCGTGGCGCGCCTGACACCGTTCCTGGAACTCGGGGCGCTCGCCGGACAGCAGGTGGTGATGACGCCGTACTCGGGAGTCATGGGCAACGCCGCCGACGTCGGGCCGAACGGCCACCAGGGATTCGGCGAGCCGAACTCGCGGTCGGCCTTCCTGCCCACACTGACCCCCGAGTTCGCCCGTGATGCCGCGGCGATGCTTCGCAGCGGGGGCGTCTACTTCTTCGAGCTGCGGGCCATGGGCGGCGCGATCGCCGACGTCGCACCGGGCGAGGCGTCCTTCAGCCATCGGACGCCGGCATTCCAGCTGACGGCGATGGGCCAGAACAATCAGCGCCTCAACGCCGTATGGGAACCACTGCGTCAGCACTTCGACGGCCTCTACCTCAGCTTCGAGACCGACCGCAGTCCCGAACGGCTGCTCGACGCCTTCCCGGCACCGGTGTTGGAGCGCCTTCGCACACTCAAACACCGCTACGACCCGGACAACCTCTTCCGGGACAACTTCGCCATCGACCCGCGGACAACGAAGGAGGCACAGGCATGACCGACTACGGACACGACCTGCTCTTCGGCGCTTTCATCACACCCGCCGCACAACAGGCCCGACAGGTCGTCGACCTGGCGGTCACCGCGGACCGGGCCGGCCTCGACCTCGTCAGCTTCCAGGACCACCCGTACCAGGCCTCGTACCTGGACACGTCGACCCTGCTCGCCTTCGCCGCGGCCCGCACCGAGCGCGTCCACCTCAACGCCAACGTCACCAGCCTGCCGCTACGGCCACCGGCCGTCCTGGCCCGGGCCGCCGCCTCGCTCGACATCCTCAGCGGCGGCCGCTTCGAACTCGGCATCGGTGCCGGTGCGTTCTGGGACGGCATCGCCGCCATGGGCGGACGCCGGCTCAGCGCCGCCCAGGGCGTCACCGCGCTGCGCGAAGGGATCGAGATCATCCGCAAGATCTGGGACACCACGGCCCCCGGCGAGGTGAGCTACGACGGGCAGTACTACTCGGTCAAGGGCGCCCGACGCGGACCGCGTCCCGCCCACGACATCCCGATCTGGGTCGGGGCGTACAAGCCCAAGATGCTCGCGCTCACCGGTGCGGTCGCCGACGGCTGGCTGCCCAGCATCGAGTACCTGCCCCGGGGCGCCGACTCCCTACCGGAACTCAACGCGCGAATCGACGGCGCGGCGCACGACGCCGGCCGCGACCCGGCAGCCGTACGACGGTTGATGAACTTCATGAAGGTCCAGCTCTCGTCAGCCCCGCGTGGGCTTCTCAACGGCCCGCCCGCCGCCTGGGTCGACCAGATCGTCGACCTGGCGCTGCGGGACGGCATCAGCGCCTTCATCATCGGTGGGGACGACCCGAGCATCACCGAGCGTTTCGGCGCCGAGATCGCACCTGCCGTGCGAGAGGTCGTCGAGCGGGAACGCAAGGCCGGCGCAGCCGCCCGGCCGCCCAGAGCGTAGGAGCCGCGAGGTGGGGGTGGGCGGCCCGGAGAGGTGATCGCCGGGCCGCCCGGTGGTGAGCCACGCTGGGCGGCCCGGCGATCAGCCGGTCAGAGACCGGCGGCGTGTGCGGCGGCGGTGCCACCGACCACGGGCAGGACGATGTTGCTGCTCTTCAGCGCGACCTTCAGGTTCGCGGCGGTGGTGTCCGCCTGGCTGGAGTACTGCGGGTAGCTGGCCACGATGATCACGCCGATCCGGTGGCCGGGCTTGAAGACGTAGTCCTCCGGCAGCAGCGGGAAGCTGAAGTTGTACGACTCCCCCGGCACCAGTGGCACGGCGACGCGGATCGACTGCCGGTTCTGGGCGTCCATGATGCCCTTGGTGACCAGCTCGTAGTCGGCGGTGGCCACCCGCTTCGCCGTCTGCTTGTAGCAGCCGTCGTCGGTCGGGCTGCTCTCGCCCCAGCAGTCCGACGTGTCCAGGGTGATGATCCCTTCGCCGGAGGCCCGGTGCGCGACCCGCTCGTCGGTGCCGTAGTCGACCAGGATGGCCCCGAGGTTGGTGTCGGCCTGGTCGGCGGAGGCCCGCAGCTGCACGGTGGGCGTGCCGGAGATGTGCAGCGGCGCGGACAGCGGCGCGGAGAGGAACGCCAGCCGGTTGGGCTGCACCACGTCCGGGTTGAGGATCATGGTGTTCTGGCTCTGCGTACGGCTGTCCTGGAACGCCCCGGTCGCCGGCTTCGCGGTGGGCACCAGCCCGAGACCGCCCGCGCCGGTGGCGCCGGGCTGCAGGAACACCTCGGTGTCGGCCTTGCCGGGGATCGGCCAGTCGGCGTGGGTCTCCCACACGTCGGCGGAGCGCTCCAGGTCCACCCGCGGCTCGTCCATGATGCCGTTGGCGACGCCCTGCAGCCAGAAGTCGAACCACCGGTGCAACGTCGACACCCACACCGCGCGGCGCGAGTCGAACGGGTCGACGTGGCCCTCCTGCGACAGCCACAGCTTGCGCGGCACGTTGTTCTCCGCCAGGGCGTACCAGAACTTGCTGAAGTGGTCCGGGCGGACGTTGTCGTCGTTGAGGCCGTGGTAGAGCAGCACGCTGGCGGTGACGTTGGGGACCTTCTTGACGTAGCTGCGCTCGTTCCAGAAGGACGTGTAGTCCCCGTGCTCGTCGCCGTCGGCGGCGCCTATCGCGTCGCGTACCGGTTTGCAGTAGTCCCGACGCTCGGGATTGGTGACCGTGTTGGCCAGCGACGACACGTAGCTGTTGCCGCGGGTGACCACGCCGTTGCTGCGCACGTAGTCGTAGTACTCGGTCGGTCCGCTGATCGGCACGACGGTGGTCAGGCCCTTCACGCCGGTCACCGCCGTGGCCATGGCCAGCGAGCCGTCGTACGACTTGCCGATCATCCCCGTCTTGCCGTTGTGCCAGTCCGCCTTGACGATCTCACCGGCGGCGTTACGGGCGGTGGCCCGGCCGTTGAGCCAGTTGATGGCCTGCTTGGCGCTCAGGTTGTCCTGGTTGGCGTTGGTGGTCGGGCAGCCGGTGGAGTTGTTGGTGCCGACCATGTCCAGCAGGATGACCGCGTAGCCGCGCGGCACGAAGTAGTTGTCGTAGAACAGCGGCCACTTGTCCAGCAGCCCGTCGCCGTCGAGGTCCGCCTTGCACTCGGACTCGTTGCCCCGGCAGACAGTCGAGTAGTAGGGGCTGGCGTCCATCACGACGGGGGCCTTGAGCCCCTGTGCGGTGGCCGCCGGCCGCATCAGGTCGAACGCGATGATGTCGCGCAGACCGTCGTTGTCGCTGTCGAAGGTGGAGTCGATGAAGAGGCGTTCCCGAATGGCGTCGGCGTAGCCGAACACCGGCTGGGTGACGCCGTCCTGGACGACGATCGACGGCGGGCCGTCCGCCGCCAGCGCCTGTGGTGCCGCGCCGAGGGCGGCGAGCACTGTCGCGGACAGTACGGCCACGCCTCTGCGCCACCGCGTTCCCACTGTAGCCATGCATTCTCCTTGATGTGTCCGAGGCTGCGTACGCTACGAGCCGGCGGCCGGTGCCACCACCTGCACGTGTAGGAAGTTCGTCGGGCGTGCTTCGACGGGGTGCGTCAGTCGCCCGGCGGGCAGCAGTGCGGCGGGCACGGCAAGACCCCGGTGCGACGCCGACCGGTGCCGGGCCGGCGTCGCACCGGGGTGTCTGGGTGACGGGGCTACGGCTGGCCGGCCAGCACCAGCTCCCGCAGCCGCCGGTCGAGGGTCGGGGCGTCCAGGCCACCCGGCCAGCCGCGCAGCAGTGCGCCACCCTTGGCGACCAGCACGACGGCCGGCGGCTCCCGCACCGCGTACGAACGCCAGATCGTCTGCTGGTCGTCCAGGACGACCGGATACTCCACCTGGTGGGCGCGCAGGTAGTCCTGGACCTCGTCGGCCTGGTCCACGCCGGCCACGCCGACGAAGACCACCCGGTCCCGATAGCTGCGGGCCAGCTCGCTGAGGGCGGCCTGGCGACTGGCGCAGGTGGTGCACCAGGAGTTGAAGAAGGTGAAGACGACGGGGCGCTGCGCCCACAGTTCGGCGGCGGCGAACGGTGTGCCGTCGGTCAGCGCGCCGGTGAACGCCGGGGCGGCCGGGGCGGTGCCGGGTGCCGGGCGCAACGCCAGGTCGGCGGGGACCGGTCCCGGCAGCGCCGCCGCCCCTCCGGCGGGCGCCGGAGGGGGCCCGGACTCCGGTGTGGGCGTGCTGCATCCGCCCAGCAGTGCCACAGTCAGCAGCAGCGGCAGGAGTGCCCGCCTCATGACGGGACCACCGCCACCAGCGCCGGGCCCTCGCTGCTGTCCGACGTCAGGTCGAGCGCCGGCCGGCCGTCCACCTCCAGCCGGTAGGAGGCCCGCTGCGGCACGCGCACCGCAACGGCGAACTCGCAGTAGGTGGGCATGCGCTCGACCCCCAGATCCTCGGCGAAGGCGGCCACCGCGGTTCCCGCCGGCAGTTGCCCGCTGGCCACCGCCGCCCCGTCCGGGTCGAGTACGCGGTACGGCGCCCGGTTGTGGAAGTGCGTGTACGGGCCGGTGCCGGCGCAGTCCACACCCGCGGCCCGGATGTTGATGTCGCGGACCAGGACCCGGACGGTCGTCGGGGAGACCGCCTCCTGGGTGGCGCCGACGGCGCCGCAGCCGGTCGCGCCGGCCAGCAGCAGGGGCAGCAGAGTCATGATGCTTCGCCGCACGTCATCCTCCTTCGGCCCGCCTGCCGGGTCCGCGGCGGCCTGTCGCCGCGGACCCGGCAGGACCGGGGTCAACCTCGGGCGTCGGTCAGGACTTCTCGACCCGACACTGCTTGGTCACCGTCTTCGTCGGGTCGCTCTCCGAGGTCGCGGTGAGCTTCACGAAGCCGGTCTCCGCGGCGGCGGCGGTGGCACCCACCGACACCGTGACCGTGGTGGCCTTGCCGAACTGTGCGGTGGCGAGCTGGTTGGGCAGCCAGGTCCGCCAACCCTTGCCGGCCACCTCCGCGGACAGGCGGTAGACGTCCGACTTCAGGTAAGCGCTGACGTTCTCCGGGTGCTGCTGCCCGCCGGCCGAGTAGGTACCGGTGTTGGTCAGCTCGAACGAGCAGGTCACGCCGCGGTTGGTGGGCTTGCCGCCGCTGGTCACCTCGCCCTTGCCCAGGTTCACTCCGTGACTGCTCGGCCCGCCGGTGCCGTCCAGAGAACGCACCGCCACGGTGTAGGACAGCGAGCCGGCCGAGTCCCGCTTGAGATCGATGATGTAGAAGTGCAGCCGGTTGGCCTCGTCGACGTACTCGTACTGGCTGCCGGTGTCCGCGCCGGCGTGGAACAGCGCGTCGGAGAGCTGCCGGTAGTCACCCATGGTGATCTTCTGTGGGGTGCCGTCGGGCCGGTAGAAGTCGATCATGTCGATGTCCTGCGGGTTGGCGTCCACCACCCACTGGAACGGGGCGCTGTCGGCGTTCTTCGTCTTGCTCAGCAGCACGCCGCTGTCCGGGGTGAAGGAGTCCGCGCCCATCCGGTCGACGACCTCGACCGTGTAGTTGTTGAAGTTGCCGCCGTCGCACAACGGGTCGGTGCTGACCGCACAGGTCGGCGACAGGTCCTTGTTGAGCGCGATGTTCACCCCACTCAGACCCTTCGGGCCGGCGTCGACCGCCCGGGACGTGACCTGCGCGACCACCAGACCCGAGGAGGCCAGCGACTCCCGCGACAGCCGCAGCACGTGCTCCTCGCCGACCAGCCCGATCTTGATCTTGTCCCGCAGGGTGTGCAGCGAGCCCATCGAGCCACCGTTGGTCGGTGGGATCTGCCAGCGGGTGTGCGGACCGCCCGGGCCGTTGAACGACCCGCGCGACATCATGCTCCAGATCCCGGTGTACGCCCGGCGCAGCGGCTCGCCGTACGGGTTGTTGTAGTTGTCGCCGATGCCGAGCAGGTGGGACAACTCGTGGGCGTAGACGCCCATGCCGGAGCTCTCGCCCTGCGTCGAGGAGCCGCCGCCAGCGTTCGGCCACAGCGTCGCCGCCGCCTTCCACGAGGTCCAGTCCACGTAGCGGGTCTTCGCCCAGTTCGGCAGGTTGGGGTCCGGCGGACCCCAGGCGTCCGGCACGTCCTCCTTGTTCTGGAAGATCATCTGCCCGAACTCCTGCCAGGTCGACGACTCGTCCTGGCCGGCGCTGAGGATGAACACCAACTCGTACTGGTTGGCGACCTCCTCGCCGACGGCCGCCCGCCAGGCGCCCAGGCCGTCGGTGCGGATGTTCTTGCCGCACACGTCCCCGCTCGGGCAGGCACCCGGGTTGAACCCGTTGTCCAGCCCGTACTGGTAGGACTTGGCCGGCATCTGGTACGGCCCGAACCCGGTGAGGTCGACGCCGTAGCGGCCGTTGGAGTCCTGCATCCAGTACTCGTGCAGGGTGTGGCCCTTGTTCAAAGTGTTCGGGGTGTTCAGGAAGTCCTGGTAGAACTTCGGCACGTCGGCCCGGGGAATGTTCGTCGCGACGGACTGCGGGTTGCCGAACACCGTCGAGCGGGCCCGCTGGGAGACCGCGAACGTCTCATCCGGATAGTCGAGCGCCACCAGAGCGATCTTGAAGTTGCGGACCGAGCCCGACACGCTCGGGTCGGCCCAGTTCTTGCCCGGCACAGCCTTGTAGTCGTTCCAGGTCATCGTGTCCGGGTTCTGCCAGGCCTGCGGGTCCAGGACCTGGAACGGCGCGGTGCCGCCGGCCGGGTTGGCCGGGGCCGCGGCGGCCTGCGCCGCCCCGGTCGCCACCAGGGTGGTCACCACGGCTGCGGCCAGTACGGCCCGCCTCAGCCGGGTTCGATGGGGGGTAGCACGGTGCACGGAATCACCTCTCGTCGGAGGAAAACGCGGCGCTGGCGTCCCGGTGGGGGTACCGCGCGACACCTGTCAGCAGGCCGCGCAGCGAATCTAGGAGGGCGGGCCGGTGCCGGTCACCGTGCAGATGTCGGCAGGTGGGCCGACGACTTCCGACACCTGAAGGACCGGCGTGCCCGCCGGCTCAGCCACTGCCGGCCCCGAACGCCGGCCCGGCCGTCGCCGCGAGGGCCCGCAGCACGTCGCGGCGCACCCCGTCCACAGCGGTGCCGGACAGGGGTCCGCGCGGGGGGCGGCACCGTCCGCCGAACCGCCCGGCGCACTCCATGGCCAGCTTGACCGCCTGTACGGCTTCCGGCCGGGAGGCCCAGCCCAGGATCGGGTGCAGCTCGGCGTAGAGCGGCAGCGCCTGGGCCAGGTCGCGGGCGGCGCACAGCTCGTACAGGCGCACGGCCTGGCGGGGCAGCGCGTTGGGCAGGGTGGCGATCCATCCGGTGGCGCCGCACAACACCAGTTCGAGCACCACGTCGTCGGCCCCGACCAGCACGTCCACGTGTGGGCAGAGGTCCCGCAGGCGGTGCAACCTGCGGACGTCGCCGGTGACCTCCTTGACCGCGACGATTCCGTCGATCTCGGCGACGGTGGCCAACAGGTCCGGCGTGAGGTCCAGCCGGGCGTCGTACGGGTCGTTGTGGGCGACCACCGGCAGGCCGACCGCCGCCACCTCCCGGTAGTGGGCGACCACATCGGCGGGCCGGGCGGCGGGCCCGTCGGGCGGCCGTGCCAGCACGCCGTCGGCGCCGACCGCGGCGGCCTGCTCCGCCCAGTGGCGGGCCTGCCTGCTGCCGTAACCGCCGACACCGGGCACCACCGCGCAACCGGGTGGCGCGGCCTGCACCGTCGCCTTCACCACGGCGGCCCGCTCGTCGTCGGAGAGGGCCCGGTACTCCCCCATCGACGCGCACGGCGCGACCCCGTGACACCCCTCGGCGGCGAGCCAACGGACGTGTTCCTGGAGCTGGTCGAAGTCGACCGACAGGTCGGTGCGGAACGGTGTGGTGATGGCGACCAGCACGCCCCGCCAGGGCCTACCAGTTCCCACTCGGATATCCCCTCCCCGCCGGCAAACGCCCGTCATCGGTACCGCATCGTGCGCGGGGCACCGGTGCGGTCCGTACCGGAACCTTAGGAACGTCTGTCATCCCCGGTCTTCGGACAGATGCCGGAACAGTCGCGGTGCCGTCCGTCCTTATGTCGCGACTTCGACAGTGGACCTTGCGCAATGGCCCATCCGCACCGGAGGGTAAGGACTGACGGTCGCGCGATCCCTGTCACGCAGCGCAACCATGGGAGATACATGCACGGTGAGCTCCAGCGAATCGTCGACGCCGTCGCCGCCCGGGTGGGGCGACCCGCCCTCATCGAGGACCGGCGGCAACGGGTGGTCGCCTACAGCGAGCACGACGGCCCGATGGACGACGTCCGCCGGATGTCGATCCTGCGTCGGCAGACGACGCCGGAGGTGATCGCCTGGTTCCGGGGGAAGGGCGTGCTCACGGCGCGCGCACCGATCCGCACCCCGGCGTGCGCCGAGCTGGACCTGCTGGCGAGGGTCTGCGTGCCGATCCGGCACGACGACCTGCTGCTCGGGTTCGTCTGGTTCATCGACGCCGACGGCTCGATGACCGATGCCGACATCGCCACCGCGGCCGGCGCCTTCACCGACCTGTCCCTGGCCCTCTACCGGGAGAACCTGCTCGGTGAGCTCGCCTCGCAGCGGGAGACCGAGGCCACCCGAACCCTCCTGGTGGAGGGCCGGCAGGCGCGGGAGCACGCGGCGCGGGCGCTGCTGGATGAGGGCGTGGTGGCCGCCGACGGATCTACCGTCGCGCTCGTCGCGCAGCTCGTGCCGACCGGTGGGCGGCAACCCGACGAGGTGGCCCGGATCGCCCTGGAGCAGGCCCTGGTCACCACCCGTCGGTGGATCGGCGTACGGGAGACGCTGCACCTGGTCTGGCACGACCACGGGGTGCTGCTGGTCTGCGGCGACCGGATCGCCGGCCGCCCCACGCCGGAGGCTTCCGCCGCGCATCTGGACGCGGCGCTGAGCACCGCGACCCGGGGTCTGGCGTCGGTGGACCGGACCGTGACCGGGATCGGCCAGCCCCGCGCCGAGTTGTCCAGCGCCGTCGCGTCCTACCAGGAGGCCGCCCAGGCGGCCCGGGTCGGCACCCAACTGCCCGCGCTCGGCCGGGTGATCTCCTGGGCCGGCCTGGGCATCTACCGGGTGCTGTCCCAGCTGGACAGCCAGCATCTGGACGTCGCGGGCGTCCATCCCGGGCTGGAGCGGCTGCTGCGCGACGACGCCCACCAGGTGCTGCTGGAGACCCTTGAGGCCTACCTCGACCTGGCGGGCAACGCGCACGCGACCGCCGAGAAACTGCGACTGCACCGGACCACGCTGTACTACCGGCTGCAGCGGGTGGAACAGCTCGCTGGGACCGACCTCAAGGACGGCAACGAGCGCCTGTGCCTGCACCTGGCCATGAAGCTCGGTCGCCTCACCGGCCACTACCGCACACCGTGACGCCGCCCGCCCGTGGCGTGGCCGCGAACAGCGACGCGACCGAGCGGACGGTCCTCGTCACACCAGGCGGGTCATCCAGCCGTACGGGTCGGCGGCCCGGCCGTACTGGATGTCGAGCAGATGCCGACGCAGCCGCATGGTCACCGAGTCCTCGGCACCGGCCTTCGGTGCCGTCACCTCGCCGCCGTCCCAGACCAGACGCCCGACCGGCGTGACCACGGCGCCGGTGCCACACGCGAAGACCTCGGTGATCGCGCCGGATGCCACGCCCTCCTGCCATTCCCGGATCTCCACCGGGCGCTCCTCGACCTCCAGGCCCAGGTCCTTGGCGAGGATGAGGATCGACCCCCGGGTGACGCCCTCGAGGATGGTGCCGAGTTCCGGGGTGATGATCTTGCCGTCGGCGGTGATGAAGTAGAGGTTCATGCCGCCCAACTCCTCCACGTAGCGGCCCTCGGCGGCGTCCAGGAAACAGACCTGCTCACAGCCGTGCTCGGCGGCCTCGACCATCGGCGCCAGGCTGGAGGCGTAGTTGCCGCCGCACTTCGCCTCACCCGTGCCGCCGCGCGCCGCCCGGGTGTATTCGGTGGAGAGCCAGATAGAGACCGGCTTGACACCACCGGAGAAGTACGCGCCGACCGGGCAGGCGATCACCATGTAGGTGATCTCCTTCGCCGGGCGAACCCCCAGGAACGGCTCGGACGCGAACATGAACGGTCGCAGGTAGACGCTGTACTCGTCCTCGTCCGGCACCCACACCTGGTCGGCCCGGACCAGCCCCTCGACCGAGGCCATGAAGTCCGGCACCGGCAGTTCGGGCAGTGCCAGCCGTCGGGCGGACCGGGCGAAGCGCTCGCCGTTGGCCTGCGGCCGGAACGACCAGATCGAGCCGTCGGCGTGCCGGTACGCCTTCATCCCCTCAAAGATCTCCTGCGCGTAGTGCAGCACCGCCGCGGCCGGGTGCATGAGGATCGGGCCGAAAGGGACGATCTCGGAATCCTGCCAGCCGCCGTCCGGCCTCCACACCGCCCGTGCCATGTGGTCGGTGAAGTAGGTGCCGAACCCCGGATTCGCCATGATCTCGGCTCGCCGCTGCGCGCTGGCCGGGTTCGGATTCTGCTGCAACGGGAACGGCAGGCTCATGGCCGGGTCCTCTCAATGGCCGCATCCCTGGGCGCTCAGTCACCGAGAACGAACACGCAGGGGAAGTTTGTCGGATGACAGGTGCAGAATACCGACCGTATTGTCGCCGGTCATAGGCAGACTGCGGCGACTCGGGAGGGACGGTGCGCCGGTGAGCCGGGGTGACGAGCGGATCGTCGCGGCCGCCGACAGCGCCGCCCGCCAGGTGGTGGGCCGGGTGGTCGTGTGTGCGGGCACCGACCTCGTCGACGTCGACGACATCCGGGCGTTGCTGGCCCGGCAGCCGCGCTTCGCGCAGCGGCACTTCACCGCGGGTGAGCGCGCGTACTGCCTGCTCGAACGCGACCCGGCGGAACGCTTCGCCGTCCGTTTCGCCGCCAAGGAGGCGGTGTTGAAGGCTCTCGGCACCGGCCTGAGCGGGGCGGCCCTGCGGGAGATCGAGGTGGTGCGCCGGCACTCCGGGCAGCCGGAACTGGCCCTGGCCGGGCGCGCGGCGGCGCTCGCCGAGGCGGCCGGTGTCCATTCCTGGCTGATCACCCTGACGCACACCCGACATCTGGCGCACGCCTTCGTCGCGGGCGTGGGCCAACCGGCCTGAACGCTTCCTAATCTATTCGTCCAAGTTGGACATTGCGCTCATATGATTTGATTGACCGTCGATGCCACATTGTTGACTTTAGCCATTCAGTGTGGAGGTTCGACACTGGCCATCAGCCGATATTTACCTCGCAATCGGGCAAAACAAGGGGCAATCAAGACCGGCAATACCTCTAGTCACTCCTGTCGATATCCCAGATAGCGAGAGTCGTTTGACGGACCCGGATCAGCCCCAGAGGATTTCGATCAAGCGGTTCCTCGGGGATGGGGAACTTTCGTGCATACTTCGAGGTGCATCACGGGGTGGGACGCCGTAACGGCGTCGATGCTGCTGCCGAGGGGATATTGTGGAACCACGCACGCTCTCTCAGCTCCTGGAATTCGAGCGTCGCATAGTGCCGGCCGCCGGCCTGATCCGCGCGGCCCAGATCCGTGGCGACGGCGATCAGGCCCTCGCGCACCTCGACCAGCTCTGCCGCGACATCGAGCAGCTCGCTCCGCTGATGCCGACGCGTCAGATCGAGGCGACGGTCCACGACTTGCGTGCCTGGTCAGACTCCGGCTTTCTGGCGAAGCCGGCCTTCGACGCGACCCGTGACACCGTTCCCGCGCCGGAGGACGGAGAAGCCGCCGCCTTCGTCGGACCGGTCACCCTGCCCAACGGCGACGGCTCCCGCGGCGCCTTCCTCGAGGCGTTCACGGTCGTCCGCCAGGACCCGGACTGCACCGCCGAACTTCAGTCGCGCTATCCGCACGACAAAGCGGTTTTCCAATCGACCCGACTCCTTTCCGCCTCCCCAGGATTGCGCGACGGAAACTGCGTCGTCTTCTTCCCGGAGAACATTCCGACGGCCAGTCCCACAGTGGATCAGTCGTTCGCCTGGTTCTTCTTCAACCGGCACACCACCATCTACGCCCGCACGCTGGAAATCGTGGCGCGGCTCTGTGGTGTCGGTTCCCCGTTCGCCGACACGAAGGTGCTGGCGTCCGCCGACGTCGACCCGGAGGACGTCTATCAGGCGCGCTGCGTCTGGGGCTACCTGCACGACTACTACCACCACACCGGGCCCCGTCCGCTGGATCAGCACCTGGCGTTGAAGACGAAATGGCGCCCCGGTCTCGCCGAGGAGCTCAAGGTCGATCTGAAGTCGGCGATCGCCTGCCACGAGGAGTCGGTGCCCTACGGCGACATCATTTTCGAGTACATCATCCTGGAAAGGCTCTTCCGCTACCCGGCCGAGCCACGCCCGTTGCGCAACTTCGACTCCGGGACCGGCTTCGCCCTCGGCACCTGGCTTGCCGAGCACGGCCTGTTCACCATCGGCGACGACGGCCGGCGCAGTCTGGCCGGCAAGGCGGAAATCGTCGCGTCGGCCAAGGAACTCGTCCGGACGATCGAGGAATTCGAGGCGATCACCGACGACGAGTCCTATCGCGAGAAGGTCACCGATTTCCTGTACGAGAGATTGCTACTGGAACCGGAGAACAAGGCGGACAGGTACGGCGGCCCCCGGGCATCCCTGAGCCTCTGGGGCAGTGAGGTCCATGTCTGACGGGATCCTGACCATCACCGACCGTGCCGCTGCCCTTCGCGATCCCGGGTTCTGCCGGTTCCACACCGACAACACCGCGGTCGTCGACTGGTCGGCCGAGCGCGGCTGGTCCGACCTCTCCGTTGAGCCGTACGCCCCGATGACCATGGATCCCGGCACCCTCGTGCTGCACTACGGACAGAGCGTCTTCGAGGGCCTGAAGGCGTTCCGCCAGCCCGACGGCTCCGCCGCGTTGTTCCGCCCCGCCGACCACGCCCGCAGGCTGGCCCGGTCGGCGCGTCGGCTGGCGATGGCCGAGATGCCGGCCGACCTGTTCCTGGACGCCTGCGCTCAGCTCGTCGCCGTTGACGACGGCTGGCTTCCCGAGGAGCCGGGCCAGGGCCTCTACCTGCGCCCGTTGATGATCGCGACCGAGGCCGAGCTCGGGCTCCGCGACTCGCGGCGCTACCGGTGCACCTTCCTGGCGTATCCGGCCGACCCCTGCTTCGGCCGGGCCTTCACCCCGATCTCCGTGCTGACCTCGGCGGACACGGTACGCGCCGTGCGCGGCGGGATGGGCGAGGCGAAGTGTTCCGGCAACTACGCCGCCAGCCTGCTGACCCGCAAGCGAGCCCAGGCGCGCGGCTACGACGAGGTGCTGTGGCTCGACGGCCTCGAGTTCCGCTGGGTCGAGGAGCTCAGCGGCATGAACGTCTTCTTCGTCTGGCGCGACGACGACGAGCGGCACGGCGTGCGGCTGACCACCCCGCCGTGCCAGGGGACGATCATGCGGGGCGTGACCCGCGACTGCGTCATCACCCTCGCCGGTGAGCTCGGCATTCCGGTCACCGAGGAACCGACCCCGATCGACGCCCTCATGGCCGGCGCCCGGTCCGGGCGACTCGTCGAGATGTTCGCGTGCGGGACCGCCGCCGTGGTCGTGGCGGTCGGCCGGATCGCCGACGGAGACGACGACGTGACGATCGGGGACGGGCAGGAAGGCGTGGTGACCGCCCGGGTGCGGCACACGCTCATGGAGATCCAGCACGGCAGCCGCCCGGACACCCACGGATGGCTGCGGAGCGTACGCAAAGACCTTGCATCCGTTCACAGCTCGACCGACCGACAGTAAGGGAGATGGCGGATGCCTGACGCCAACGGCCGTTCCACAGCGGGTTCCAGCTCAACCGAACTGCCGCACGTCACCACCATCCACACGCTCGGGCCGACCGGCACCAACCTGGAGAAGGCCGCGCACCGCTGGTTCGCCGACCGACAGCGCCAGGGCCGGGTGGTCCTGCACGCCGAGGTCGAGGATGGCCTCGACGTCATGGCGTTCGACGGCAGCGAGGCGATCCTCGCCTGTGCCGTTTATCCGCGCCTGCACGACCTGGTGTTCGGTAATCTCCATCGGCTCACGATGGCCGACAGCTTCATCCTGGACACGTACGACATGGTGCTCGCCGCGCGGCCGGGCCAGCAGTTCGTCACCACCATCGTCACCCATCCCGCCCCCAGCTGCCTGGTGACGAATCGGGGCACGATCTCGTACGCGAGCAGCAACTCGGTGGCGGCCGCCGCCTGCGCCGCGGGCGACTACGACGCCTGCGTGACCACCGACCGCGCGGCCCAGGCCCAGGGGCTGCGGACGCTGGAGAACTTCGGTCCGGTGCCGATGGTGTTCACCCTGCACGTGGGGAAGGCCGGCGCCGCGTGTTGATAATCGTCCAGCCGCTCTCGGCCGGGATCCAGCTGGCGAGCCGGCTGGTGGCGGCCGGTGTCCCGTGCCTGATCCCGACGCAGTTTCCCGATCTGCTGCCGGCGGAGGTCCACTCCGGCGCGCGCGTCGTCGACTGGCATCCGGACCACGGCGTCCCCGCTCTGCTGGCGCTCGTCGGCCGGCTGGGGGTGACGCCGACCGGCGTCATCGCGGGCTTCGAGTACACCGTCGGCCCGGCGGCCGAGCTGGCCCGCGCCCTCGGGCTGCCGGCGCTGAGCCAGGATACGGCCGAGGCCGTCCGGCAGAAGGACGTGATGCGGGAGCGCTGCGTCAAGCACGGCATCGCCGTCCCGGCATCGATCACGGTCCCGGCCGACGATGTGGGCGAATGTCCCTTCGCGTTCCCGGCGGTCGTCAAGCCGGCCGACTGGGGCGGCAGCCTGATGGTGCGCCTCGTCCGGGACGCGGACGAATACCAGCGCGCGTGCGCGGAGATCCACCGGTACGGCGAGGTCAAGTTCCACCACGATCCGCGGCGGGTCGCCCTGGTCGAGGAGTACGTCGAGGGCCCCGAGTTCTCTCTGGAGGGCTGGGTGGACGCGGCCGGGCTGCATCTCGTCAGCATCACCACGAAACTCGTCAGCGCGCTGCCGCAGTTCTTCGAGATGGGCCACGTCGCCACGCCGCCACGGAGTTCACCGCACGGACAGCTGCTGCACGAGTTCGCCGCGCAGGTGGTCGCCGCCTTCGACATCACCGTCGGGCCGTTCCACATCGAGACCCGCATCGCCGCGGACGGTCGTCCGGTGCTGATCGAGGTGGGTGCGCGGTTGGCCGGCGACTGCATCCCCGAACTGATCATGGCGGGCCCTGGGGTGGATCTCTACCTGGCGACGGCTGAGGCGGCGCGGGGCGGCCGTTACCTGGACGAGCCGGTCTCGTCGGCGAGCGCCGGGGTCGCCTTCGTCACCACCGATCGGCCGGGCGCCTTCGCCGGCAGTGTGTCCGGCATCGAGCCGTTTCTCGATGTCGACGAGTTCGACCGGATCGTCTTCGAGGCCGAGCGCGGCGCGGCGCTCGATCCCGACGACATCTTCCACAACCGGGTCGCGCAGGTCTATTTCGTCGGCGATCCCGGCCGGGTCGAGGAACTGGTCGGCGCCGTGCTCCGCGACGTGCGGGTCGATATATCCGACAAGGAAGGCAGCTGATCGTGAGCAAGGACAACGATCTGATCGTCGAGGCGACGACCGCACCCCGTTCGAAGCCGGCGGCCGACGCGCCGACGCGCCCGGGCGGCGTTCTGACCGATCACGCGTACTCGATGCGGTGGAGCAAGCGGCGGTCCTGGCAGGGCATGGTCATCGCCGACCGGGACGCGCTGCCGTCCGTACGGCCCACGTCCTCGGCCCTGAACCACGGACAGGCGGTCTTCGACGACCTCGCGGCCTACCGGATGACCGACGGGTCCGTGTCGGTGTACCGCCCGGACAGCCACATCAAGCGGCTCAACAACGGGGCCCGGCGGATGGCGCTCCCGCAACTCGACTTCGACCGCGTCTGGCTCGCGATCCGCCGACTCGTGGACCTGGACGAGGCGTGGATCCCGGCGCAGCCCGGGTCGGCGCTGCTGCTGCACTCCGTCCTGGCCGGCAACGGCTCGTCACTCGAGGTCGCCCCGGCCGAGGAGTGCCTGTTCACGATCGTGGCGAGCCCGCTGACCCGGCCGGCTCCCAGCGACGTGCCGGTGCGGGCGATGGTCGTGGACGACTACGTGCGGGCGTGGCCGGGCGGCACGGGCGACATCAACGCCGTCGGTAACTACGGGCCGGGGCTGGTCCCGCGGGAGATCGCCGCCAACTACGACTATCACCACGTGCTGTGGGTGGGCGGCGATCCGGAGCGCACTGTCCAACAGGTCGGCGCGATGAACGCGTTCTTCGTCATCGACGGCGTCCTGACCACGCCGTCGCTGGACGGCACCGTACGGCCGGGGATCATCCGCGACTCGATCATCAAGCTGTCCCGTGATGCCGGGACCGTTGTCGTCGAACGGCCGGTTCCGTTGGCGGAGGTGTTGCAGGGCATCAGCGACGGCCGGATCACCGAGTGCTTCGGCACCGGCACGGTCGAGGGCGTCGTGTCCATCAACGGCCTCGGCTATCGCGGGGAGGAATACCGACTGCCCGGCAGCGTGGCCGTGGCGTCGCACCTCCGAGAGGTGCTCGGGGGCCTGCACCGCGGCGAGGTGATCGACCGGTTCGGCTGGATGCGCCGGCTCACCGAAGTTTCGACTGTCCACGCCTGACCACGGCAGCGCAACCCGTCAGGAGATCTAGATCATGGCCTACGTCGTCACCGATGCGTGCATCGGGTGCAAGTACACCGACTGCGTGGACGTCTGCCCGGTCAACTGCTTCCACGAAGGCCCGGAGATGCTCTACATCAATCCGGAGGAGTGCATCGACTGCAACGCCTGCGTTGCCGAATGTCCGCCGGAAGCCATCTGGGCCGATGTCGAGCTGCCCGAGGACAAGTTCGAGTGGATCCTGATCAACGGTGAGATGAGCCAGCAGTACCCGGTGATCTACCAGAGCGACGCCAATTCCGTCAGCAAGAAGTCCGCCTCATAAGGGATGGGATCGACAGACATGACTACCATCGAGAACTCGTTCATGCTCGGTCTCGATTCGAACTTCTACCTCAAGGACGACTTCGAGAGCCCGGAGAAGCGGACCAACGTCACCTGGTTCTACCCGAAGATCTGCGGCTTCCAGGACGCGCTGCGGACCGAGCAGGAGAAGGCGGAATACTTCTCCTTCCTCGACCGTCAGACGCACCCGCAGCAGACGAACATCCTGCTGTACTTCCACATCCCCTTCTGCGAGGCGTTCTGCAACTTCTGCGCCTGCTTCAAGGAGTCCTCGGCGAAGTACCAGGGCGAGCAGCGGGTGCGGTTCGTCAAGGCCATGGTGAAGGAGATCGAGCGCAACGCCCGCTCGGCGTACTTCCAGGGCACGAAGATCAAGTACGTGCAGTTCGGCGGGGGCACGCCGTCGGCGCTCGACCAGGAGTCGATGGCGACCATCATCCAGGCCGTGCACCGCGAGTTCGACCTGAGCGAGGTCGACGGGATCTCGTTGGAGGGCAGCCCGCTCGGCCTGTCCACGGACGGCTACATCGAGATGCTCAAGTCCCTGGGGATCACCCGCATCTCGTTCGGCGTGCAGACGCTCAACGAGGAGATCCGGCGCAAGCTGACCATCAAGGCCACCGTCGAGCAGGTCTACCAGACGGCGGAGAACATCCGCAAAGCCGGGATCAGGACCTTCGCGCTGGACCTGATGTACAACCTCGCCGGTCAGACCGACGAGATCCTCGCCTCCGACATCCACGGCATCTGCGCCGAGCTGCGCCCCAGCTTCGTGCAGACGTACCGGTTCAACCAGTGGGAGGGCACCCGGCTCGACAAGCAGATCCGGGCCGGCAAGGTGAGCGACGTGCTGCCGTCCGGCAGCATCGAGCGGGTCCAGTACCGCCAAATCAAGGAGAGCCTGGCCGACTACGGGTACGACAAGCAGCTCCTGATCAACTTCTTCACCCACCTCGACGAGACCGGCCCGATCGGGCTGGACCACGCCTGCGGCGGCAACGGCTACCGGGCGAGTTACACACTGGGCATCGGCCCGGCCGCCGAGAACTACATGGGCGAGCGGAGCTACCGCAACCACACCAACGTGGACCGCTGGATCAAGGACGTCGAGGACGGCATCATCCCGATCGAGCAGGGCCGGATCTGCAGTGAGGACGAGGTCGAGAACCGGGTGATGGTGTTCTTCCCGGTCTTCGGCACCGTACGCAAGGCGGACGTCGCCAACCTGGAGAAGTACCGCCGGGAGATCAACTGGATGGTCGAGAGCGGGTACGCGATCGA
Organism: Micromonospora sp. SD19; assembly: GCF_054462275.1. Taxonomy (NCBI): domain Bacteria; kingdom Bacillati; phylum Actinomycetota; class Actinomycetes; order Micromonosporales; family Micromonosporaceae; genus Micromonospora; species Micromonospora sp. SD19. The sequence continues at coordinate 160,193 of NZ_JBTLMN010000005.1, read as the reverse complement.
GACCGACGAGGACATCACCCTCACCGAGGTCGGCCGGGAGAACGCCGGCAACATCGCCTTCCTGTTCTACTCCGACGAGGAGAAGGCGCGGGCCCGGCGCACCATGTACCTCTCCCTGAAGAACAAGCGCAACCCGTTCCACCAGGACGAGATGAACATCCCCCGCACACCGGTCTTCCTGCAGTCCAAGCTGGCGACCCGGCCAGCCGACTCCAGCACCGCGCCGAAGGCGGGCTGACGTGACGAGCACCGACCGGAAGACCCGCGTCGACATCGAGGACGACCTGCGCAAGATCGCAGCCGAGGTCTTCCCGAACCACGACGTCGAGTTGACCTCGAACACGCCCCTGTTCAACGGCGGGCTCTCGTTGAACTCCACCCAGATGATCGAGCTGACGCTGGCCTTCGAGTCGTACTACGACATCGAACTCGAACCGGAGCTGCTGACGGTGGAGCACTTCGCCACCCTCGGCTCGCTCGCGACCATGCTCGAGGACCAGCTCAACGACGACTCCTATGTCTGATGGGGTACGGGTCGTCCTGGTGCACGGCAACGCCGGAGCAACCATCGACGGCATCTGGTTCCCGTACCTCAAACGGGAGCTTGAGGCTCGGGGCCACAACGTGGTGGCCCAGACCTTCCCCGATCCGATCAAGGGTCGGATGCGGTACTGGCTGCCCTACCTGACCGACGTCATCCGTCCGGACGACCAGACGGTCATCGTCGGGCATTCGTCGGGAGCACTGACCGCACTGCGGTACGCGGAGTCGGCGCCGCTGCTGGGCACCTTCGTGGTGGCCGGGCACCACACCGACTGCGGCTTCGAACTCGAACGGCGCAGCGGATTCTTCGACCAGCCGTGGGACTGGGCGGCGATCAAGCGGAACCAACGCTTCATCGTCCAGTTCCACTCGACGGACGATCCGTGGGTCCCCCTCGACGTGGCCCGGGAGCTGCACCGACTGACCGGCAGCCGGCTGACGGTGATGGAGGGGATGGGCCACTTCGGGTCGTACGACCAGAAGCTGGACACCTTCCCGGAGCTGCTGGAGGCGGTGTGCCGGCAACTCGAGATGGTCGACAGGTGACCGGTGGCCCGCTCCGCTTCGTCGACGAGGTCATCGACCGCCGCCACGACGACGACGCCGTGGCGGTGGTCGATCTGGCCACCAGCGTCCAGGTGTCCTACCGGACGCTGGCTCGGCGGGTCCAGGCCCTGACCGACCTGCTGGCTCCCCTTGTCGGGCGGCACGGCACCGTCGCGATGGTGATGGACAAGTCCATCGACTCGGTGGTCTGCATGGTGGCGGCGCTTCGACTCGGCGCGCGGTACGTCCCCGTCGACGAGTCGTTGCCGCCGGCCCGGACCGCGGTGCAGTTCGCCAGGTGCCGCCCGACGGTGACGGTGGCGCATCCGCGGTATCTCGGGCTGCTCGCCGAGGCGGCGGCCGGCACTCTGGTGGTCGCCGGTGACTCCTGGGACGTGTCGGCTGAGGCCGACTACCGGCCGTCGGCGTACGGGGACAGGACGCCGGACGACCAGGCGTACGTCATCTTCACCTCGGGATCGACCGGCGGTCCGAAGGGCGTCATGATCAGCCACCGCAGTGTGTGCGCGCTGCTGGAGGGCGTACAGCAGGTGGTCGGTTTTCCGGAACGGATGCGATACCTGAACGTGGCGCCGCTGTTCTTCGACGCGTCCGTTGTCGACCTGTACTCCACCTTCCTGGTCGGCGGCAGCGTGCACCTGCTGCCCCGGCTGTCGATGGCCGGCCAGGTCACGCAGGCGTGCGAGCAGTGGGGCATCACCGACGTGCTGCTGGTGCCCTCGGTCATCCGGATGCTGCTCGGGCGGTTCAGCGACATCGACCGCCGCGACCTGAGCTCCCTGCGCCGCCTGTGGTTCGGCGGCGAGTCGTGCCCGACCTCGCTGCTGCGGGCGATGGACAAGAAGCTTCCGGGTCTGACCTATGTGCACGGCTACGGCCCGACCGAGACCACGCACAGCGCCACCCTGTACGTGACCGACGACATCGCCGGCCACGATGACGAGTACCTGCCGATCGGGACCCCGCTGCCCGCCGTCGACGTCCTGATCGTCGACGACGACCTGCGACCGGTGCCCGACGGCGACACGGGTGAGCTGCTCATCGGCGGCCCGCAGGTCATGCTGGGTTACTGCGAGGAGCGGGCGAGGACCGAGCAGGTGCTGATCACACGCGGCTCCCCCGAGATCCGGTACTACCGGTCGGGCGACTTCGTTCGGCGCACCGGCGCCGGTCAGCTCGTCTTCGTCGGCCGACGCGACGATGCCGTGAAGATCGCCGGAAACCTCGTGCACACCTCCGAGGTCGAAGCCGCGGCGCTGGCCGTGGACTGGGTGGTCGACTGCTGCGCGGTGGTGACCCAGCACCGGGTCGCCGGCCGGGCCATCACGCTCTTCGTCCTGGCCGCCGACCGGATCGGCGCCGAAACCGACCTGAGGGCCGAGCTGGCGCGGGTGTTGCCGCCGTACATGGTCCCGGCCAAGATCGTCATGATCGACGAGGGCGACGTCGGCCTGACACCGACCGGCAAACTCGACCGCTCCCGCCTGCGCGACCTGGTGACCTCCGATGATCGATGACGAGATCGCCGCGTTCACCGGGCGGGGTGTGCTGACAGTTGTCCCACGGGCGGCGAGCGGGCGCAGCCTCACCGACCCCGCCGAGCTGCTGCGCCACGGTGTCGAGGAGTTCCTCCCCACGCCGGCCACCGTCGACCGGGTCGCCGAGGCGCTGCTCCGGGAAGGCCTCGCGATCGAGGCCCGAACCGACGTGGGCCTGACCGTCAGCGGCGAGCAGAGCCTGCTCGGGGACGTCTTCGGCAGCGCCGTCGGCGTGGTCCGCAACAAGTACATCCGCGACTCCCCCCGCTACGAACTCGTGGCGCGGGGTCCACTGCGTTCCCGGGTGTGCACCGACCTCATCAGTGCGGTCTCGGTGCCACGTTCCGGATTCGAGCTGACCGCCACCGCGTCGCCGCCGGTGGTGCACGGGACCGGGCACCACCTCCGCCTTCCCGGCGACGCGGTGCGGGTGGCCGGAGCCGAAGCGCTGCACGCCGCCGGTGTCCGCGGCGACGGCGTCCGCGTCGTCATGGTCGACACCGGCCTCTACGACCACCCGCATCACCGCCAGCACGGCTACCGGACCTCGGTCATCCCCGCACTGGCGCAGCTCGATCCCGCGGTCGACGAACGCGGTCACGGCACCGCGATGTCGGCCCTGCTGCTGGCGGTGGCGCCCGACGTGTCGCTCACCATGGTCAAGATGGCCACCGAGGGCTTCTCGTTTCCGGTCGCCGCGTTCCAGCGGGCGGTGCAGCTCGAACCTGACGTCATCTCCTGCAGCTGGGGGACGTTGCGCGCGGAACCCCATCTGCATCTCGAGGTGGCCAACGCGATCCGGCGGGGCTGCACAGTGCTGTTCGCCGCCGGTAACGGCTCGACCGACCGGCCGACAGCGATGTTCCAGTCCGTCGCCACCCCTGGTGCGATCACCGTCGGGGGCGTGCACGTCGGCCCGGACGGCGAGCTGCGGGCCGCCGATCTCGCCTCCAGCTACCGGTCGGCGGTCTTTCCCGGACGGGCCGTGCCGGACGTGTCCGGCCCGTGCGGCATGTTGCCCAACGGCAACTACATCCTCTTCCCCACCCAACCCGGTTGCCTGTTCGACCGCCGCAACAGCAAGTACGACGGCACGGGTGCGGATGACGGCTGGCTGGTGTCGAGCGGCACGTCAGGTGCCACGGCGTACGCCGCCGGCGTGGTGGCACTGGCGATTCAGCAGGGTCTGCCGTGCACCGCCGAGTCGTTGGCCGTCCACTGTGTTCCGGTCATCCGGGGTCGTTCCATCACCGGGGACGAGTGCGGTGCGCAGAGCCCGAACCCGGCCACCGGCCACGGTCTGCTCACCGCACACCGATTGGACGGGGTTGTCGCTGCTGATCGGCCGCTGTTACGCTCCTCGATGGACAGACGGGGGAGCTCTGCGTGAATGGACCATTGCGTGCCCCCGCCAGGGAGTCCCCGACAACTGACATCCGGCCCCACCAGATCGTGCGCTTCGTCGGGGGCCGGGGGGTCGCCGCGCTGGCCGACCAGTTTCTGTTGTTCGCCATTCCGCTGCTGGTCTTCAAGACCACCGGCAGTGTCGCCGCGAGCGGGCTCGTCTTCCTGGTCGAGTGGCTGCCGAGGGTCATCTTCGTCCCCGTTGCCGGGGTGCTCGCCGACCGGGTCGACGGCTACCGGCTCTATCTGATCGCCGACAGCGTCCGGGCACTGCTCGCCGTGGGGGCCTTCGCCGCCGTGCTGGCCTGGCCGGGCGCGACGGTGGTGACGCTCAGCATTCTCGCCGCGTCCATGTCCCTGGCCAGCGCCCAGGCGTACATCGCGATGGAGACCACTCTCCCCCGGTTCGTGCCCCCCGAGCACATGGTGCGCGCCCAGTCCGTCATCCAGGGCACCGAGCAGGCGAGCACAGTGCTCGGGCCGGCCATCGCGGTCCTGCTGGCCACACTGCTGGGAACGACCGATCTCCTGCTGGTGACCGGGGTGCTCTTCGCGCTCACCACGATCAACGTCCTGACCCTGCGCGGCAGCCTGCGCAGTGCGGTCACCAACACCGAGCCCACGACGGTGCGCGGTGTGCTGGCCTCAGTGGCCGAGGGTGCGCGCACGCTGTTCAAGCTCCCCGCGATCGTGGGCCTCGTCGGGCTGACGATGATGGTGAACCTCATGGTCGGCGTCGGCATGGCGACCAGCGCCGCCATCACCACCGGCACCTTCGGCAAGCCCGACCGCTACTTCGGGGTGCTGTCCTTCGCCGAGGGCGTGCTCTCCCTGCTGATCTTCTTCATCATCCCGCGACTGTCCCGGCGGATCACCCCACTGGTCGCCATCCTGGGCACCTTCGTGATCATCTGCCTGGGTGGGCTCACGATCAGCCAGGCGAACACGTTCACGCAGTTCGCCATCGGCTACACGTTGCTGATCGGCACCGTCGGCATCCTGAACGTCTTCATCCGCGCCGAACGGATCCGCCGCATCCCCCGCGAACACCTCGGCAAGACGATCGGCCTCATCGTCCTGCTGAACCAGGTCTCCCTGCCGGTCTCGGGCTTCGTCGTCGCCGTCTTCGCCACCGCGCACGGCCCGCAGGCCGTACTGCTCGGCGCGGTGCTCGGGTCCGTTCTCGTCGCCGTTCTGTTGCTCCCACTGGTCCTTCAACTGAGGTATCCGCATGCGCATCCTGATCCTGCACCGAATCACCGATGACATCATCCGCTACGCGGATGGCCTCGACTTCGAAGCCCACGAGGTGACCTTCATCGGTACGGCCGAGCGCATGGCGACACTGCCCGCACGGCTGCCCGGCACACGGATCGAGCGGCCCGGAACGGGCGCCACGGAGACCGAGGTGGTGGCGGCGCTCGCCGGCCACCCGAAGCCCGACCTGGTCATCGCCCAGTCCGAGTTCGACCTGATCGCCGCGGCGCGCATCCGGGAGGCCCTCGACGTGCCCGGCCCACGCGAGGCCGACGTGCTTCCCGTCCGGGACAAGGTCATGATGAAGGCCGCCGCCGCCCGGGCGGGTCTGCGTGTGCCGCGCTATCTCCCGCTGGCCTCGGCCCTCGCCGGAGCCGACATCGGGTGGTCGGGCCAGACGGTGCTCAAGCCGCTCGACGGCGCCTCCAGCCAGGGCGTACGCGTATTCGACACCGCCGCATCCGCCCTCGAAACGGTACGCCGTGACGGCCTGCCCTCCGACGCGGACCCGAGCGGCTTCGAGATCGAGGAATTCGTCAGCGGCCCGATCATCCACGTCGACGGGTTGGCCGTCGACGGCACCCCGGTCACGCTGCAGGCCAGCCGGTACGTCGGCACCTGCCTCGGGTACGCCGAGGGCAACCCGCTCGGTTCGGTGCAGACGGACACCCCGCCGGCCGTCGTGGAGTGGACCACCGCCTGCCTACAGGCCGTCGGCATCACCACGAGCCTGTTCCACCTCGAAGGCATCGAGACGCCCGACGGCCTGGTCTTCCTCGAGGTGGCCAGCAGGTTCGGCGGGGCCGGCGTGGCCGACACCTTCGAGCTGGCGACCGGCGTGCACATGCCGTCGGTGCAACTGCGGGCCCTCTCGACGCCCGGCGCCTCCGCCCCCGAGGCGCACGACTCCGGCCCGGACGCCCGGTACGGCTGGTTCATCGTCCCCGGTCACACCCTGGGCGCGAGGTTCTGCACCGTCGACGGCGCGGACGAGTTCCGGCGCAGCCCGCTGACCTGGCGCTGGGTGCAGCGCACCGAGGACGAGCCGGTCAGTCAGGCGCTGAGCTACGCCGAGTACGACGTACCCGTCGCCGGTATCGTCGGCCCGGCACCCACGGCGGTGCTCGAACAGTTCCTGCGGGACATCTTCGCCTCGGTCAAGGTCACGGCCGCCGGCAAGGCGGACAACAATGTCTGAGCTGCTGCTGGTCGGGGTCGGTTTCATGGGCAGGCCGTACCTCGCCGCCGCGCGACGGCTGGGTCTGCGGGTGGCAGCCGTGGAAGGCGCGGCCCGAGCCGCCGACACGGGCGGGCTCGTCGACCACATCCGGGTTGCCCCCGGTAACCACGACGAGCAGTGGGCCGAAGGGGCCTGGGCGGCCGCGGCAGACCGCCGGCCGGCGGGAGTGGTGGCGTTCACCGAGAACAACGTGCTCGGCGCGGCCCTGCTGCAGGACCGGCTCGGCGTTCCCGGCCCGTCCCTGCACGCCGCGACCGTCTCCCGCAACAAGGCTCTGCAACGGGGGCTGTTCGCCGCGGCGGGCATCCGCCAACCGGAGTATCTGATGACCGGCGACCTGGAATCGGCGCGCGACTGGGCCACCGCCCGCCTGCCGGTCGTCGTGAAGCCACTGTCCGCCGCGGGAAGCGAGGGAGTGGAACTGGTCGACAGCCTGGACGCCTTCCAGGACGCTGTGGCACGCCGGAACGACGAGGGTCCGCTCCTGGTGGAGACGGCTGTGGACGGCCCGGAATACAGCTGGGAGGCGCTGATCAGCGAGGGGAAGGTGTGGCTGGCCAACCTCACCGCCAAGGAGACCGCCGAGCCGCCCCACTTCGTCGAGATAGCGCATCGCACCGGCGTCCAGCTCGACCACGAGGCCGCCGCCGAGGTGACGGAGTTCTGCACCGCGGTGGTGAGCGCCCTCGGCATGCGTACGGGCATCGTGCACCTCGAGTTCCGGCTCGCCGCCGACGGGCCGACCCTGATGGAGATCGCCGTCCGGACCCCCGGCGACTACCTCATGGATCTGCTCAGCCTCACCTACGGCCTGGACTGGTTCGAGATGGTCGTCCGGCTCGCCATGGCGATGCCCCTGCCCGAACCACCGTCGGGCCCCGTCGCGTACGCGGCGAGCTATCTCCCCATCGCGCCACCCGGCATCCTGGTCGAGATGCGGGGCATGGCCGAGATCGAGGCACACCCGGCCTTCGTCGCGTGCGGCTGGTGGAAGAATCCCGGCGACGTCGTGCCGGCGGCCACCTGGAGCGCGGAACGCGCCGGCTACCTCATCGTCTCGGCCGAAACCCCGGCGCTCCGCGACGAAGCACTGGAATTCGTCCGCAGGACGCTGACCATCGTCACCCGCCCCGCCTGAACCGTGACGGCTAGCCCGAACCGCTCACTGCCTGGGGTGGGGCGGGTGCGGCCGTTCAGGCGGCTTGCCACTGGCGTGGATGGCGTCGGAGGCGGCGATGCCGGCGAGGACGACGACGGCGGTGACGGCCACAGCCAGCGGCGGCAGCCGGATCATGAACGGCGCGGCGCCGGCGATCACCGCGGCGCCGATGATCCGAGAGCGTGACACCCGGTCGAAGACTGCATGTTCCACCAGGGCCCGCCCGATCAGGAACAGCATCGGTCCGCCCAGGACAATGAGAATCCATGCCGCTTCGGTGTGCCCGAACGGGTGTTCGATCACGATTTCGTATCCGACTGCGACGGCAACGATGCCGACCACCATGAGGACGTGCGCGAGGAAGGCGTCCCGGACGAGGTGCGAGGGGTCGGCGGAGGCTCTGATCGCCTCGGGCAACAGCTGGCCCGCCCGGAAGAGGTAGACGCGGAACAGCAGCACCGTCGTGATGAAGGAGACCGCGAAGGCTGCGGCTGCCCCGCCCTGCCCGGAGGACGTGTCGCTGTAGGCCGAGCCGGTCGTCAGAATCAGCTCGCCGAGGGCGATGATGAAGAATTGTCGGTAGCGCTCGGACAGGTACTCGGCCAGGACGGGCCACTGCCGTGGGGTGGGGCAGGACCACGGCGTGGGATAGAACAGCAGCAGTGCCATGCAGTCGATGCCGATCGCCAGCGTCCACAACAGCACTCGGGCCTGATCCGTGGCTATCGCGCCGACGAGCCAGGGCACGGCCGACAACGCGAACCAGAAGAACACCCCGGCCGCTCGGCGCTGCGCGTCATGGCCGCGCAGCATCGGCACGATGATCAGCCCACGAGCGATATGGACGGCCACGTACGCGCCAGCGAAGGCCAGACTTCTGTCGGCGAACGCGTTCGGCACCGCCACCGCCATCACCAGCGCGCCGAGCATCGCCGTGTAGACCAGGAGCTGGACCTGCGGTTTCTGTGGGTCGTAGAGGTCGGTGACCCACGCCGTGACGAACCACAGCACCAGGAAGGCCAGCAGCAACAGCAGGGTCTCGCCGGCCTCGACGAGGACGATCCGCCGCTCGGTGAGCTCCTCGACCAGCCGCTGCGACACCCGGTTGAGAGCGAAGACGAAGACCAGGTCGAAGAAGAGCTCCAGAAGGCTCGGTCGCTGCGGTTGCCCCGGCTTTCGAAGCAGCGCTGCTGCCCTTGTCGACATGGGCCGCCCACTTCTGCCGCTTGGCCTATCTGGGTATTGGTACCACGCCGGACAGGTCGTCGAGTCAGGACCAGAAGAATGCCACCGGCTGACACACCTGCCGGTCGGCCATGGGGCGCCCAGTGGCGGACAGCCGACACCAGAGCGCGAGGTAGCCGACTGTGACCATGGAGTCACTACGTGCACGCTCCTCTCCGACATGTTCCCGTCGACTGGAGGAACAGATGCGTCTCCGATCGTTTGCCACCGCGGCACTGGCCGCCGTCCTGGCCGCCAGCGCACTCGCGCCGGCGGCACCGGCCGCGGCGGCCACCGCCGACCGCTGGGGCTTCGCGTACGTCAAGGACCCCACCGTGCCGGTCTGGACGGTGCTGGACACCAGCCGGCAGTGGGGCAGCTGGAAAACCGCGTTCCCGGCCGCCTGGGCCGACGGCGTCAAACTCGCTCCCGGCCGGTTCCAGGTCCGCTTCCCGCAGATAGGTGCCAGTTCACGGGGCGTTCCCCACGTGACCCCGGTGAACCGGACCGGTCACTACTGCGAGGTGGTCCGCTGGTTCCAGTCCGGCGCTGACGAGATCGTCGACGTGCAGTGCCACCGTCCCGGTGGCACGCGCGAGGACACTCCGTTCACGGTGCTCTGGACAACCAGCTCGGGCGTGCTACCGGCCGGCACCTCCCACGCGTACGTGCAGTGGAGCAGCGGCCTGATGACGCAGTCGTACAACTCCACCGGCGTCGCGAACGCTGTCGGACCGCTGGGCGTCGGGCAGTACCTGGTGCGACTGCCCGGGGTGGGGCTGGCCGGAGTGCTCGCCGGCAACCCGCAGGTCACCGCCGTGCAGCCGAACGCCGGTCCGCGCCGGTGCAAGGTCTACTCCTGGAGCGCGGTCGGCAGCGACGTGCAGGTCTACGTCTTCTGCTACGACCAGGCCGGCGCGTTCGTCAACACCGACTTCGTCCTCTCGTACCACCGTCGCCGGCCGGTGATCGGCTCCCTCGGCCCGCCGTCGTACTTCGGCTACCTGGGTACCGCCGTCGGCGGGCCGACCAACGACAACTCGGTGCTCGGCGTCGGCGCGAACACCGTGGCGCCGCTGGCGCCCGCCGGCCGCTACCTGGCGACCTTCCCGCAGGTCGGCCTCAAGGAGACGCACGCCCAGGTGGTGGCGCAGGGCGCCGGCAGCAACTACTGCCACCTCACCCAGCAATGGACGTACACCACCAACGCCGACGTCGACGTCATCTGCTTCGACAACACCGGCGCGGTCACCCCGCACCGCTTCCTGGCCACCTTCACCTCCCGACTCTGACGTCACGCCGAGCCGGGCCGGCGGCAGCCGTTCCCATTGCCGCCGGCCCGGTCGGGGCCGGGCCTGGAACGGCCCTCGGCGTGGTGCGTGGGGCACGACGCGGTACGGCCACGTGCTATCTGTAAACAACCCTTGATATTCACGGTCACGAACGTCAATATGTGGAGGTCGCGGGTCGTCGAGCCCTTGGGGAGTGAGCCATGAGAAGCCGTCGGATCTTCGCAGCGCTGGCCGGGGCGGCGATGACCGTCACGGCCGCCGTCGCCTTCGTCCCCAGCAGCACGGCGGCAGCACCCTCGGCCAACGCCGTCGCGATGATCGCCTGCACCGCCCCGGCCTGGGCGGAGGGCACCACCTACCAGGCGGGCAGCCAGGTCATCTACGGCGGACGGCTCTACCAGGCACTGGTCACCCACACCGCGCACCCCGGCGCCGGCTGGAACCCCGCCGCGACGCCGTCGCTCTGGCGTGACCTGGGTGCGTGCTCGGGAAGCACGCCGCCACCCACCACGCCTCCCCCGACCACCCCACCGCCCACCACGCCTCCCCCGACCACACCGCCGCCGACCACCCCACCACCGACCGGCGGGACGTGCGCGGTGAAGTCACGGCCCACCGGCAAGGTGTTGCAGGGGTACTGGGAGAACTGGGACGGGGCCTCCAACGGCGTTCACCCCGGCCTCGGCTGGATCCCGATCACCGACAGCCGGCTCAACCAGCACGGCTACAACGTGATCAACGCGGCGTTCCCGGTGATCCGCGCGGACGGCACGGTCCTCTGGGAGAACGGCATGGACGCGGGCGTGAAGGTCGCCACCCCGGCCGAGATGTGCCAGGCCAAAGCGGCGGGCGCGACCATCCTGATGTCGATCGGCGGGGCCGCCGCGGGCATCGACCTCAGCTCCAGCGCGGTCGCTGACCGGTTCATCGCGACGATCGTGCCGATCCTGACGGCCTACCACTTCGACGGCATCGACATCGACATCGAGACCGGCCTGACCGGCAGCGGCAACATCAACACGCTGTCCACGTCGCAGGCCAACCTGATCCGGATCATCGACGGCGTGCTGGCCCGGATGCCCTCGAACTTCGGCCTGACCATGGCACCGGAAACGGCCTACGTCACCGGCGGCAGCGTCGTCTACGGCTCGATCTGGGGCTCGTACCTGCCGATCATCAAGAAGTACGTGGACAACGGCCGGCTCTGGTGGCTGAACATGCAGTACTACAACGGCAGCATGTACGGCTGCGCCGGCGACTCGTACCCGGCGGGCACCGTGCAGGGCTTCACCGTGCAGACCCAGTGCCTGAACAACGGCCTCACCATCCAGGGCACCACGATCCGGGTGCCGTACGACAAGCAGGTCCCGGGTCTGCCCGCGCAGATCGGGGCGGGCGGCGGCTACCTGTCGACGTCGCTGGTCACGCAGGCCTGGAACTCCGTACCCGGCCTCAAGGGCCTGATGACCTGGTCGGCGAACTGGGACGGGTCGAAGGGGTGGACCTTCGGCGACAACGTGAAGCGCCTGCAGGGCCGCTGACACGCGGCGGCGCCGGGCCCTTGCCCAAATCATCTTAGTCATTAAGATAATCGCATGGGCACATCGACTGACTTCTCGGTGGCAATCGCCGGCGCCGGCCTCTCCGGCCTCTGCCTCGCCCAGTACCTGATGCGCGCCGGCATCGACGTGCACGTCTACGAGCGGGACGCGGGCCCCTTCGTCCGGCGGCAGGGTTACCGCATCATTCTCGACCGGCACGGGCTGCAGGCGCTGCGCGAAAGCCTGCCGCGCGCGCTGTACCAGCTGGCGCTGGCCACCGGCGACGAACCCGGCGGGCACCTGCGCTTCACCGACAGCCGGCTGCGTGACGCGTTCACCATCACCTTCAAGGACGAGCCGCACGCGACCCGCCAGGTCGACCGGCTGACCCTGCGGTCGATCCTGCAGTCCGGGCTGAACGGGCGCATCCACTACGGCAAGGACGCCGTCGCCGTCGACACCGGCGGCCCGGCGGGGCTGCGGCTGCGGTTCTCCGACGGCGGGGCCGCCGCGGCAACTGTCGTCGTGGGCGCGGACGGCGTCGGCTCGGCCCTACGCCCACAGCTCATGCCGGACGCGGACCCGGTGAACACCCCGATGGCGGGCATCTACGGCCGGTCGCCCCTCCACCGAAACGGCGAGAGCGTCATCCCGGAGGCGCTGCGTACCAGCGGGGTCCTGGCCCTCGCCGACCGGCCGGGCCGCGCCTTCTTCTTCACCTCCATGCGGTTCGGCGAGAGCCCTCAGGAGGCGTTCGGGCGCCTGGCCCCGGGCAACTACGCGCCCACCGGCTACGACTACGTCATGTGGGGACTGCTGCTCCAGCAGCAGGAGGCGCCCGTCGACAGCCGCGGGGACCTGCTGGCGCTGTGGAGGCTGGCCTCCCAGAGGAGCGTGGACTTCCACCCGGTCATCCGACGGCTGGTCGGCACCGCCGAGCTGGACGCCACGGTGCTCAACCTCTTCGCCACCGGCCGTCGCCCACGCCGGTGGGCGGTGCCCCGCGCGACGATGATGGGCGACGCCGTGCACGTCATGCCGCCGTTCGGCGCACACGGCGGCAACACCGCGCTTCGCGACGCCGCCCTGCTCGGCCGCAAGCTGGTCGAGGCCCGCTCCGGCGGCGCGTCGGTGGAGGAGGCGATCGCCGGCTACCAGGACGAGATGGTGCCCTACGCGTTCCGCGCCGTCGACACCGCCGCCGGGTTGATGCGCCGCCTCACCGGGGGTGCGGCCGCACCGCACTGGGTGCTGACCCGCGTGTTACCTCGGCTGCACCGGGTCACCGTACCGGAGGCATGATTGCGGGCATGTCCCACGAGCCGGCCCCCGCCTCCGCGATCGCCGAGCTGATGCGCGCCGGGCGGGAGATGTCGCGGCTGTCCATGGTGTTCCGGTACGCCATCGCGGAGCGGCTCGGCCTCACCGTGAGCGACCTGGAATGCCTGGACCACCTGGCGGACGTCGGATCCGCCACCGCGGGGCAGGTGGCCGAACGGACCAACCTCACCACCGGGGCGGTGACCAGCATGCTCCGCCGGCTCCAGCAGGCCGGCTACGTGACGACCGAGCGCGACCCGGCCGACCGGCGGCGGGTGATCGTCACCCTGCGGCCGGACCGGGTCGCCGAGTTGGAGCGACCGTACGAGCGGTTCGCCGAGCGGGCGGAATGGCTCATCGAGGGCTACAGCGCCGAGGAGGTCCAACTGCTGGTCCGGCACTACAACCGCATGCAGGCGATGTACCTCGCCGAGTTGGACCGCCTGCGCGGCGATCTGCCCGGTCACGCCCGGTGAAGCCCTGATGGTCGCGGGTGGGGTGACCGGGGTCGGCTATGGCGCGGGTTCCAGTACGACGACGGGGATCTGGCGGGCGGTCTTCCGCTCGTAGTCGGCGAAGCCGGGGTACGCGGCCTTCTGCGCGCTCCAGATCCGTTCGCGCTCGTCCCCGGTGGCCACCCTGGCTACCAACTCGACCTTGTCCGTGCCGATCTCCGCCTGGGCCCGCGGATTGGCGAGCAGGTTGTAGTACCAGTCCGGATTGCTGGGCGCACCGCCCTTGGACGCGAACACGGCGTAGCCGCCATCCACCTTCTGGTACATCATCGGGTTCACCCGAGGCTGGCCGCTTTTGGCACCGACCGTGTGCAACAGCAGCAGCGGCGCGCCCGCGAACTGGCCGCCAACCTGCCCATCGTTGGCGCGAAACTCGGCGATGATCTTGTCGTTCCAGTCACTCATGCCTTCTCCTCGCTCACGCGGACCGGCTCCACAAACCACGATACTGACAGTCTCGGCCGGGCTTGGCACGGCGACAACGCAGGGCGCTGGCTCACAACAGGTGCGGACGTGGCACCGGGCAGCGTCTCCCGGCCCTGCCGTCGGGGGTAGGTCGCGCAACCCGTTCCGGACAGGGCATAGTGGCCCGCGGTGCCATCGACGGGGTTGCTCGCTGTACAGAAGGTGGTGGGAAGTGACGACGCGCTTACGTCTCCGCTGGACCGTGGCCGCACTGATCACGCTGACCGGCGGGACGCTCGCCGTGTCGGCGGCACCCGCGACGGCGGCCCCGGAGACCGTCAGCATCCTGAGCGTGTCGGCGGAGAACGTGAAACCCAACGACACGGTGCGCCTGCGCTACCGGGTCACCAACAACGGACGCAAGGCCGAGACGGCCATCGTGGTGATCGGCGGCGGCCTGCGATGCACCTCCGGATGCCGGGTGGAACCGAACCTCGGGCCCGGCCGGAGTCAGACGTTCGACACGACGCTCGTCGCCCCCGACGCTCGCCCAGGTGAGATCACCGGCCTCAACATCTCGGTCGGTGTGCGTCTTGCCGGGCAGAACAGTTACGCCCACAAGATGGTCTACGTCCACGGCCCGGGTGCGGCGTCGTCGGGCGAGAACAAGCCGGCGGCCGGCGTGCGTGGGGTCTCCGGCCGGGTCCGCGACGCCGACGGTAAGGCGATCGGCGGCGTGGCCCTGACCATCCAGGACAGCGCCGGGCACGAATACCGGACGACCAGCAGCCCCAGCGGCCAGTTCTCGATCACGTCGAGCGCCAGCAAGACGATCGCCGCCGGGTCCATCACTGTCCGCGCGACCAAGGACGGCTACCGCACCGCTCGCACGACCGTACGGGGCAGCGCCGGTGACGTCGCGACCGTGCGGCTGACCCTCGCCGTGGAGGCAGCGCCCACCAAGGCGTCGCCGTCGCCCGCTGCGGAGGCGAGCCCGGTCGCGGCGGCGGGCGACGGCACCCCGGAGGCTGCGCCACCGACGTTCAAGGCCGTCAGCGACGAGGCAGGCGGTACGTCGCCGTTCTTCCTCCTCGGCGGCCTACTCGTCGCCGCCGGCCTGGGCGCGCTGGTACTGGTCGTGATGCGTCGGAGGAACGCACCGGAGGCGGGTACGCCGGCGACGACCGAGTTGCTGACGCCGACCGGTGGGAGCATGGCCGACGCTCCGACGGCGGTGCTGCGCATCGGGCCCGTCGGCGGCGGGTTCCCGGGCTCGTACGGCTCTCCCCCGTCGGGTGGCACCCAGCAGAACGGCTACCGAGGCTGAGGAACCGCGCTCTCCGTCACCCCGTCGGCGTGCCAGGTGAGGCGGCCTACCCCTGTGCAGGGCCATCGTCGGCAGTGGCGGCACGCAGCTCCTTGAGCACGTACGTGGCGGCCTTCTCGACAACCCGGACGCCGGCCTTCTGGCTCACGTGATGGTCGGAGAGCACCGCGATCAGCCAGTCATGACGGGCCTCGACGATCCGTCCGATGCTGTTGACCAACCAACGACCGCCGTCGACGTCAGCGGTGTCCCAGCCGTTCTTGACGTAGACGGAACGATTGCCCGGCTCTCGGGCGGCGGTGATCCCCCATCGCTGCTCGGGGATCACCTTCGTCATGAGGCCCATGATGAAGGTACGGTCCTGCGGGGTCAGCGGTCCGGTCGGCGAGGTCAGCGCGGTCAGGAGACGGAGCTGGTCGGCGGCCGTAGTCGTGGTGAGCCCCCAGTGCGAGTTGGGCTTGGTCTCCCGCAGACCGAACGCGCGGTTCGCGGCGGTCAGGCCGCGCGAGCCCTCGATCCGCTGCCACAGGGCCACCGCCGCATCGTTGTCACTGGACATGATCATGTCCTCGGCCAATCGCCGGGTGTTCGCCCCCAGGGTCTTGCCCGGCGGTCGCTGACGCAGCAGCAGGGCCGCCAGAATGTTGGCCTTGACGATGCTGGCGGTCTCGAAGCGTTTGGTGCCCGCCGTCACCGCAGCCGTTCCCTGCCGGTCCAGTGCCGCGACCGCCAGGTGGCCGTCGAAGCGGTCCACGTAGGCCTCGATGCGCGTCCTCGCCTCGGCGACCCGGTCGACGGCCGGTGTGGTGGGGATCGGACTGGCAGGGGAAGGACCGACTGACGGGCCGGGGTGGTCGCCGAGGCGATCGCGAGTGGCGCCGAAGGCGGCCGTCGCCACACCGGCGAGAGACATGGCGACAGTGGAGACAACCCACCGGCGCGGCAGTTGCCGGCCTTTCCGCTCAGCCAAGGCGGGCCACCACCCTCGCCGCGATGACGTCCACCGCGGCCCGGCTGCCCGGATCGGGCACGCTGACCGTCGAAACCGTCTCGCCTCGTCTCAGCATCACGAACCACCTGACGGTGGTCCGGGCGTCGGCACGCGCGATGCGACCTCGAATGAGCATGCCGGTGCCGTCGAGATACTGCGGATCGACGACGTCGAACGCGACCCGCGAGCCGAACGCCAGGTAGCTCGCGCACCGCAGCAGGACGCGACGGACATCGTCGACATTCCGCTCGGCCCATCCCGGCTCGTACGTCTCCACGACGTGATGGGCCTGCGACGAGCCGTCAGACGGCCGGTAGTAGCGCTGCACGGCCGCGCGCCGATGCGACTTGGCCGGGTAGTCGCTGCTCTGATAGCTGGGGCAGTTGTCCTGCTCCCACGGCCAGGGCGGCAGACCGGTTCGCGCGTCGTCCTCGCGCCAGTCCGAACCCAGCTCGCCGGCCCCCAGCAGCATGCCCGAGCCGCCCGGCTCCGCGTTCGCGGTGTGCCGCCCAGCGGGGCCGACGCCGGGCTCCCCCCGATGACACCCCGCGGCGCTCAGCACCAACGCCGTCAGGATCACCGGGACGACGGCGGCCGAGCCGCGGCCCTCACCGCGAGGCCGGCCTCGGCCCCTCCCGCTGCTCGATACGGACACCATGGACCTCCCCCAACACAGATGTTCGCCACCGTGGGTCGCGTTCGTGACGACCGCGCGTGGTGGGTCATTCGCCGCGTACGACAGGCGCGGCCCAGCACCAGCGGGATCCGCCGCACGTCGGCCGCAGCCGGACCGATCAATGCCGTTCCTCGGCGAACAGCTCGGCCCGGGTCTCGCCGAGCACCTCGCGCAGACGACTGAGCGAGCGCATGCTCTGGCTCTTGACCACCGCGGCGGAGACGCCCACGACCTCGGCGACTGTCTCCACACTCAGGTCGTCCCAGTAGCGCAGCACGATGATCGCCCGATCCCGCAACGGCAGGGTGGCGACCGCGTCCAGCAGCGTCATGCGCAGCTCGGCCGGATGTTCCTCGCCCCGGTCCGGCGGAGCCGACATCGCCAACTCACGGCTGGAGCGACGACGCTGCTGGTCGATCAGGCACCGCAGCAGCACCTTGCGGGCGTACGCGTGCGGGTCGTCGGCGCGGCGGACCCGTCGCCAGTTGGCGTACACCTTGGCCAGCGTCGTCTGGGTGAGGTCCTGGGCGAGATGCCAGTCGCGGCACATCAGGAACGCCGCGTCGCGCAGGCGGCCAGCGGCAGCCTGCGCGAACTCGACGAAGTCCTCGTCAGCCATTCGACCGGGCCAGCGACGGGAACCTCTTGGAACCGGTGACGACGAACTCCGCCGGCAGTTTCGTCCCCCACATCGGGCTCGCGGCGACAGCGGTCGCCTCGTCCACGGACAGGACGGGTCGTGCCGGCAAGGTCCCCTTGGCGCCCCAGTCCACACACGTCGAGATCATCAGATTGACCTGGACGCCATCGGGGTGATGCACCGTGACCATCTTGTTCTGTACGCAGTTGTCGGGCACTTCGGTCAGCTCCACCGTCCCCGGGGCCGGGTTGCCGCCGAGGCCGCCCTGGTAGACGGAGAGCCGCAGCATCCCCGGGCCAGCGCCCCGATCCAGGTAGAGCTGCACGTACGGCGTGCCGGGGCCCGCCCCGCTGCCCTGCAGACTCGCGTAACCGCTGGTCTTGCCCTCGGGCAGCAGCCGGGTGAGCAGTTCCAGGGCCCCCTGCGGTGTGGTGGGCAGCAGGTCACCGTCCGGTACCACGCCCATCCGCACGGTGCCGATCACCGTGGTCGAGGAAGTCGGCAGGCCCGCCCGGAAGGGGTTCGCCCGCCCCTCGTCGTCGACGCCCATCAGACCCGGCGGCCCATCGGAGCGCTGAACCGGGGACGGCGGGGCGGAGCCGACCGGCCTGGCCGGCGAGCCACCGGCCGCGCCGCCTGGTGGACCGACGTCATTCGCGCCGACGCCGAACGGCCCGACAGCCAGCCCGACCACCAGCACCATCACCAGCGCCGAGCCGCCCGCGCCGAACTGTGCCAGGCGGCGCCGACGGCGCAGCCGGCGGCCCTGGACCATCGACTGCTGAACCAGATCACCCAACGGCGGGGCGGGGTGCCGGGCCAGATCGTCAGTGAAACGCACACGGACGTCACCCATGTCCCGAACCCCTCCCCCGGCCGACCACCCGCTGTGGTGATCCGTCGCTGACCAGACGGGTTGGTCAGCTGATTTGGTTACCGCCTTTCCCAGAAAATTTTTCGGCGACGGTCGAGGGGGAACTGCTATCGAGGTCCGAGCCCCGTCTTTCCATCGATCAGCTCGCGCACGACGTCGAGGTGACCGGCATGGCGTGCGGTCTCCTCGATCATGTGAAGGATGATGCGCCGCAGGTCGGTGACCTCGTCGCCGAGCCAACCGGGATGACGCCCGCGCACCGGCGCGGACAGTGGTGTCGTGGCAACGACGGTGTTGGAACGCTCGCACTGTGCCCGGTAGAACGCGAAGACCACCGACGGTGGCCGTGGGGTGGTCAGGGGCGTGTGGTCGTCGTCGGGCCAGGCCAGCGGCTCGACGGAGCCGGTGGCGATCTCCTGGAACCAGTGTCGCTCGGCGTAGCCGAGGTGCTCCACGAGACCCAGCGGCGTCCAACCTGAGGGCAGCACCGCGGTGGTCAGAGCGTCGAGGTCAAGGCCGTCAACAATCGCGAGAACACTGGAACGTTGCGCCTCCAGGAACATCAACAGTGCGTTCTTCTCAGCGTCGTCCACCCGGTCCACGCCCTTTCTGGTCAGCATGATGACGGCTGGCACGGCACCTCGTCCGCCCCCCGCCGGCGAATGCGGCACGCTAACAACCCGGGGCGACATTCTTCCGATCGACAGGCACGGCATGTCGATCGGAAGCGTCGTGGCGGACGGGCTCAGCCCGTCACGCCTGGCTGGCCGGTGGTTCCGCTGCGGGTATCACCCCCACGAGGGCCTCGAGCAGCTGCGCACTGCGGGCGCAGTCCGGATCCTGCACGATCGGCGGGACCGGAAGCAGCGTCAGGCCATGCCATCGCTGCACCGATCCCCACAGCACCCGCCCGAGCGCGTCCCGTTGCGCCGGGAGAAGCTCCCGCTGCGCCGTCACCTGCCCCGGCGACGGCGCCAGCGGCCGGCCCAGCGCGGCGACGCTGCCCAGTACGCCCTCGTACCCCTCGATCTCGTCATAGCTGACGTGCGTGCCGGCGCTCGCGGCGAGACTCTCCATGACGATGCTGAGCGCCTGGTCCGGCCGCAGGGCGGTTCGGGCCCGGATGCCTCGTTGCACGTCCTTGATGGTCCGGAAATCGGCCGGCTTGAGCACCGGGCCCAGATTCACCTGATCCAACCGCCGCCACAGGTCGGTCTTGACCGCCGTGTCCGGGTCACCGATCCAGTCGTGCAGGAGCGGCTCGAGGTGCCGGGACCGGATCGCCCGCAGCGCCAACTGGCGGCACAGGTGGACGGCCGCGGCCGCGGCGCTCGCCCCGACCGACGGGTGCCCGCGCATTGCGTCGAGCAGCAGCGCGGCTGCCACCGCGGGCGCCAGCTCGATGTCCCGGGGTGCGCCCAGCCCGAAGGCCGCCGCTGCGTCAGTCGCGAGCCAGCGCCCGAGGGAAGCCTGGTGGTCCTCACTGGGCCCGGCGTCCCCGTGTACGACGGCACCCGCCCCGGCCAGCAACGCCTGGTACTCGCCCCGTGCCGACGGATCCACCGCGGATGACCGGTCCGGCGCCTGCGGGATCAGCCACGCCGGCAGGTCGAGAGCGAGGTGACGCTGGTCGGGGTCGCAGACGCTGATTCGTGGGGAACCACGGTCCAGAAGACGCCTGTCGACCTCGCACAGGCGGGGCTCGGCGGTCAGTGGAGGAGCCGACCCTTCCAGCCGCATGTCGAGCAGGATGTCGGACATGTACGCGCGGACGATGTACCGGTGCCGTCCGTCCGCCAGACGTTCGGTCGCCTCCTCGCCGATCACCTCCACCCGGAGCGGGTCGCCCAGCCTCAGCTGTTCGAAGCGCTGCAGGTTCGCCGCCGTGCGGACCAGCGAGACGGTGCCGTCCGGCAGCAGCCGACAGGACAGCTCGCGCAGTCGCTGCCGGCTGTTCGGTCGGCCCAGGTAGTGGTGCAGGTGCTCGGCGTCCAGTGGCGTCCAGCCGACCTCCGTGGCGGGCAGCCAGCGGGGCCGGTTCGTGCGCCGTTCGAGGCAGATGATGCCGGCGTCGGCACCGGTGCCGATCACTCCCACCGGCCTGACGGTGATCTCCTCGGCAGGTCGGCTCGGCTCGTCGGGCAACCCGAGCCGGACTCCCGCCGACCGGTCGGCGTACGCCCAGAGCGGTTGCCGCGTGCGGCGGATCGTCTGGATGGCCTGGTCGACCAGGGGAAGCGGAAGACCCGGAACGAGGTCACCGACGGCACCCACAGTTAGCCGGAACCCCCGGCGCAGCAGCAGCTCACCGGACGGCAGCACACCGAGCGGCTGAAGCACTGTCAGTTCACCCGGGCTCAGGTCGCGGTCGTGCCGGCGCCGCGAACAGCGGATGGTCGTCCCGGACACCTCCTCGACCGTGACGGGCAGAGCACCCCCGCACAGCTCGAACAGCGCCCGACGATCCGCCGGATCCTTCAACGCCGCGACGAGCCATCCCGCCATGGAGTCGCTCCCGGCCGCCACGGGGACACGATCCGGCAGGCCAACGATGCTGAGGCCGGCCTCGCCCTCCTCGAGAAGGACCGTGTCACCGCGACCGACCACAGGTCTCTCGCCAGCCGACGTGACCTCGTTCCGATCGGTGAGCCAGACCAGGGAGTCCTTCCGGTGAGCCTCGTCGGGCTCGGTGGGCAGGGTGGCCGACCAGATCCCGACCCCCACCCGTACGCTGCGGCGGGCGGTGTCGGTCTGCCCGATCGGCAGCAGCGCGCGCCGCCCCAGCGCCCCCCGGGGGCCGGCGATCCACTCGTGCAGCACAAGGCCGCCGATCTCGGTGGGATCGTGCCGCTGCACCGACAGGGTGACGCGGTCGCCGGGGGCGAAGCTCGACCAGTCCATACCGTCGAGGCTGTTCCCGTCCGGTGTGGACAGCATGGGACCGGTGACCTCGATGAGGCGGCCCGGAGCGACCTCGACCCAGAGGCCACTCGGACGGCCGCCGCGGTGGGTGACGCCACCCACCGCGTAGGTACGGGGACGACCGACCTTCCGACCGGCGCCGCCGTCGACCAGTTCGGTAGCGGGCAGACCGTACTGCCGTAGCTCGTCAGCGCTGTACCGCAGCATCCCGCCGCTGCCGAGGAACACCGGGTCGGTCCAGACCGTGGCGGACGGATTGAGTCGCTCGGTGGTGACCGTCTCCAGTCGCTCGCCCTGGCGGTACCCGGTCGTGCTGTCGTGATACTCCCAGGACGACTTGTCGCACCACTCCCGGATTCCATTCGCGCCACGGTCGAAGAAGGACACCTGGGCCCAACGGACCCGCGTACGCCAGGCGACCCCGTCGGCGTCGCGGCCAGCGGCGGACAGGGTGCCATCGGCTTCGCGTCGCAGGATGCCCACGCGGACGTCGCTGCCGATCCGCTCCAGGTGGTAGGAGTTGCGGGCTTCCCGCCGGACGACGCCCAGCTTCGGATGTGGCGTCGCGATCAGCTCCCGGGCCTGGGCGTCCGGGGTACGCCCCCGACGGGAGGCCGGCACGATGACCGACGGGAGGCCGACGACGGTGTACGAGCCCCGGCTGAGCGCTGTCGCGCCGTCATCGCGCCGGCTCAGCAGGTTCTGCATCGGCAGCAGCTGGACCGGCCGGCCCTCCCGTGGCAGATACGCCGCGTCACCGAGCAGCGCCTGACGGACCATGAGTGACCGGTCTGGCCCGCGCAGCAGACGGACGATCGATCCGTTGCGCGCCTCGTCCGCGTTGGCGACGGCATCGGCGCTGAAACGGAACACGACGTTCGGCCGTACCTCGAACTCGATCCGGTCGCCCTGCCGTACGACAGTGGCGAAGCACGGGGTCTCGTCGTTGGCAAGCCGGCTCATCAGGGCGGCGTGCGGGCGTCCGGGGCCGCCCACGATCGAGCCCTCGGCGCGATTGTCAGCCGGATGAATGCGCGTCAGCTTGACGAGGTAGACGGCGCCACGCAGCGGGTGGGTTCCCGGCTCGGCGTTGCGGTGGATGTGCTGCAGGAGCGCCTGCCGGCGGGAGAAGTCACGGCGCAGCACCGCGACCTCGAAACCCGTCCGCGATCCGCCGCCGATGAGATCGCCACCGCGCAGCGTGAGGGCGACGTCGTTGGGCAGCGGGCGGATCTCGTCAGCGGTCAGGAACAGGCGGCATCCCTGCGGAAGCTCACCGTTGTCGAACGTCGGACTGATGAAGTGGAACTCGACCTGCGCGCCACCGCTGCGCCTGAACTTGTCGACGTCGAGCCGGACGAGCGCCTGGTTCGGGCGGTCCGGCCGGGCCTCGCGCCGTTCCGCCTGCCAGGCGTCGGTGATGCGGCGGCTGGCCTCCGGCGCCAGCCGCAACCGCCGCAGCACCACCGTCTGGGTGTCCCGGTAGACCGGGCCGTCGGCGGGTTGCTTGCGCCAGCGGACGTGCAGCGCCTTGATGCGCGGGCGGCCACCGTCCTGGTCGGCGACGATGTCGGCGAGGTGGATGACCTGGTTGGCGGCCTCCCGGTGGAGCTGCGCGTACCAACCCCAGCGGATGTGTTCCATCCGGATGTCCAGGACGAGGTCCTGGGTGCCGGCGCGCTGGTCGATCAGGACGTCGGTGACGAAGTCGCCGTGGAAGAGGGAGACGGCGTTGTCCGCCGCCGGTCTGCCGTCGATGGTGAGGGCCTGCTCGTTCAGTTCCAGCGTGTGGCCGTAACCCCACTCGAACCGGTGCATCACCCCCTGCGCCGTCTCCCGGCGGTCGACGTAGTGCAGCCGTGCCCCGCGCAGATCCGAACGAATCCCGAGGCGGATGCCCTGTCGCTGGAAGTGCCGGAAGAACTCCGCCATGGAGAGCGCGGGCGCGGTCCGGTAGCTGGCGAACACGCCGCCGGCCAACTCCAGCAGAACGACCCGCACATCGTTGCTGCGGTACGCGACGGCCACCCAGGGCTCCTCGCCCTCGGCGAGCGGGATCTGCCACGTCGACCCTCCGGTGGGCGTCGGCACCGTCCACTCCGTCTGCAGGGTCACCGTGGAGCCGCTGAGCGTCGCCGTCAACGGGGAGCGCTCACCGGCGAGATAGCGGTAGTAACCGTCGGTGCTCGACTGCCCCGGAGCGGGGGTGGCGGCTGGCTGCTGCGCGACCCCGGTGGACAGGCTGAAGCTGCGCCGGACCACGACATGTCCCGGATCCACGTCCTCGAGCGCCACGTCGACACCGACGACCCGGGAGAACGGACCGGCTTGGACGTAGCGCGTCTCACCGTGCACCTCGGCCGATCCACGCCGGTCCGCATACCGGACCGCCATGCGACGCCGGTCGCGGTCCGGGTAGACCCGGGACATCTCGACAGTGCCGGCGCTCAGCGCGGGTTCCTCGCCGTTCGCTCCGACCGGTCGCAGATGCGCCGTGGCGGAGAGGTCGTCGTACAGGTAGAGGACCGGCCGGTTGGTCGACTGGGCCAGCGCCTTGCGCTGTCCTCGCCACTGCACGACGCCGAGGCCGATCGCGTCCGACGGAGGAACCTCGTTCTGGTACTCCCAGACCGCCCGGACGCGAATACGCCGGCGGTACGCGGTGAAGATCCAGCCGTGCCGGCTGCGGCGGCCACGCACGATCGCGCCGATGTCGGTCGGCGGGCGGTCGAAGTTCTCCCGGCGCAGAGAGCAGACCGCGATGTCGACTCCGAGGTCGAGCAGGACCGTGTAGACGTCGGCCCGGCTCCGGGTGATCGGCGCGTCGACCACGATGCCGCGCAACTCGTGCTGCCGCACCAGGGCGTCCTCGCCGGCCTCCCGGTCGGCCTCGGCGAGACCCGCGGTGAGGTTGATGTTGGGTACCGGCGCCGGCTCGCCGTCACCGGTGGGCAACTCGAAGGTCCGCACGTCGCAGACCTGGGACTGACGGTTCTGTCGCAGGCGCTGATGCACCCGGTGTCGGGCGGAGACCGGCCCGAGCCAGATCGACTCCGCCTCCACGTCGACCGCCATCCCCTCGACGGTGTAGCCGCGCCGCATGCCCCACTGCGGTTCCGCCACGGTGGTGCGGAGTTGAACGACGTGCCCGTCGGCCAGATCGACGAGCCGTTCGAAGAGCTCCCGATCCGGCCGATCCGGCAGGTTCAGATGACGGGCCGGCACGACCCGCCCGGCGATCTGCCGCCGCCGCTGCTGTTCCTCCCCCCAGGCGGAGGGGGTGAAGCGGCACAGGGTTCCGGGCGCGTCGAGCCCGGTGACGACGACGTCCGGAAGGTCCGCCAACCGGGGGTCGAACCGCCACGTGCCGTCGACGAGGCGCGCCTCGTGGTCCGAGCCGTCCCGGAACAGGTCACGCCACCGCAACGCGCGCACGTCGAGCGCATCCTCGGCCGGCCGGCCGGGTTCCCGACGCAGGCGCAGTCGCGGCGCGCCGACGTCGTCGCCGTACAGATCGGCCGTCACGACAAGGCCGCACGGGTCACCGGCGGCCTCGCGGACGGCGGCGAGGAGGTCCGCGCGGTCACCGTCGTCCCAGACCTGGTTGTCCAGCACCACGTTGCAGCCGGGGCCGGCCGAGAACCGGATCGAGCGGCCCTGCCGGACGAGCTCGATCACCACCAGCCGGATCGGCGCCGGTTCGCCGCGACCGGTGAGTATCGCCAGGAACTCGACGTACTCACGGTCGACGGGCAGCCAGTGCTCGCCCTCCCATCGCGCGAGGGCCGGGTACTCGCCCACGGGCTGCTCCTCCAGCTCACCGAGGAGATCGGGATCCCAGCTCCGCCGCGCCTGCTGCGGAAGGGCCGCCACATCGAACGGCATGGCGTCGGCCACCCGGACGACGAGGCGTCCGGTGGCCGGCCGCTCGATCGTCGCGGGCCGCAGGTCGCCGACGACCGGCAACGAGGCCAACCGCTCGATCGGGCCCGCTGCCGCCGGTCCGGCGATGCTCCGGCGCAGCGGAACCGCCACCTGGTCGCCGACCCGGACGGCGTCGACCGGCGCCGGCACCGCCAGCGGGTCGGCCAGGCCGCAGTTCACCCAGACCTGACCATCCTTGGCCGCGCAGACCATGCCGATGACGTACGAGGGGTCGTTCCCGAGCAGGCGCCCGAACTGCTCGGGTGAGAGCCGGAACGGGTCTTCGACGCTCGCCCCCGAGAAGGTCCGCAGTTGCGGCGATCGTCGCGAGTGGACCCGGAGCACGCCGTCCACCGGGTCGACGGTGAGCCCGGCGAGGAGCCGGGGGTCGACCAGGCCGTGTGCCCCCTCATCCTCGTCCACCGGGATGCTCAGCTCCGTCAGGCGGAGGTTCTGATGGGCGTCCTGCCACAGTTGCAGGACGAAGTCGGACAGCGTGTGCCCACCGATGACGACGTCGGCGGGACCCAGCTCGAAGACGAGTCGCTGCATCAGCATGGTCAGCAGCGCGTTGCTCCGCCGAACGCCGAGTGACTGCCACGGGTTGTTGAGCAGGCGCTCCTGCTGGTCCACCGACTGCCGCTGGTACAGGCCGCGAAGCAGACGATGCCGGAGAGCCTCGGCCAGGTACGGCGGAAGCACCGCCTTCGGTCCGAGCCGGTCGAACATGAGCCAGCGGTCGAGTGGGGTGCCGAGGCCGAACTCGATCTCGGTGTCGATGATGTCCTCGAGGACCAACCGCTGCCAGGAGTGGCCCCCGATGCCCTGGGCGAGCGCGGCGAGCAGGCGCATCCGGACCGGCCGGGACAGCTCGCGCACCTTGGTCACGGCGTTGATCGCGGTGCGCCACTGCTCCACCCAGTCGGTGCGCTCGGCCTCAGAGATCACGTCCGGCTCGGTGAGGAGGGCCGCCAGACGCTCGGTCAGCAGGGCGAGCTGAACGCCGTGCCGATCGTTGACGAGACTGGGGTAGCGTCGCCAGCCGTCGGCAGTGAGCGGCGGAACGGCCAGGACCTCCCACTGGTTCGAGACGCGGGACGGATGAACGTCGCGCTCGTACCACGGCGTCAGCGCGTCGCCTTCTTCGGCACGCCGGAAGTGCAGCCGCAACAGGGCTGCCGGTCGCTTGGTCAGCGATGGCGGAAGGATCTGGACGGCGCGGATCAGGACCCGCTCGGCGAGGCTGAGCCCACCGGCCACCGGCTGCCGCCATCGCCCCTGGCCACCGGTGTCGAGGTCCGGCACCGTTCCGCTGAGGGCGTTCTCGATCCAGCCGGTCACCAGGGACACCCCCGGTCGGCCGCGCAACCACCGCTCCTGCTGTGGCAGCGCCTCCTCGTGGTGGTCGGCGAGCAGCAGATCCGCGAAGACCGACGGCTCGATCTGGGGGTACCTGCCGTCGCCGGCCCGCTCGTATTCCCGGTAGGTGTGCAGGGCCAGCCCGGCCAGCGGGAGGGACATCGAGGGGTTCGGCGACTCCAGGCGGTACGCCAGCTCGCTCAGGAAGGCCCGGTGCCGGGTGTCGGACAGCACGTCCGCGGCGTGCAGGACGAGTGCGGCGAGGTGTTCGGCCCGGCCGGCCTCGACGCTGCGGAGCAGACGTACGGCGGTGCACACCGCGAGCATCAGCCGCAGCAGCAGGACGGAGTCACCACCCATCGGGAACAGCGAGTCCCTGATCTGCTCGTCCGGATCTCGGGTGAAGCGGGCGTTGTACGCGCTGTTCTGGCGGTTGAACCACGGCGACAGCACGGCGACGGAGAACCAGCTCGACAGTTGCAGGGGCCCGGACCGGACGATGAACTCCACCGGCTTCTCGTTCCCGGTCCGCAGTCGGGCGAGCGACGCCGCGCTCGTCTGCCACGCGTTCAGTTCGTGGGTCGGCAGCGGGATCCGTACCCGGATCGGCTTGTTGATCTCCCGGTGGGGTGCGATCCACCGGTGCGCCAGCGCGTCCGCCGTCCCCTGCGGATCGATGTCGGCCGACAGCTCGTCCAGGACGGCCTGCCAGAGAACCATGGCGATGGTGGCTGGATGCTGACCGGACAGTCCCAGCCGCGACAAGGCCTCCGACGCGGTCGACGGATCGGGTCGCCCGCGCCGCAGCCGGCGGAGGTGCGACAGCGTCACGACCTCGTTCGAGATCAGGCCGGCCGCACCGGGCGCCGGGCCGGCCGGAGCGGACGTCCCGGGGAATCCGAAGGTGAGTCGGGCGATCGCGGCAAGGAGGTCCGGCTCCTGGAACGTCGCGCCGATGCGCGGATCGAGGAGTTGGGTGACGACGTCGTCGGAGCTCATCAGCTCGTCGCCGACCATGGCGGCGAGTTCCGCGGCGAGCAGTTGCGCTCGGCGGCCGCAGTGACCGGCGAGCGCGTCCCGGCTGAGCTTGCCGATCGTCTCGTCGACCACGAGTCGCGCGGACGCCGGGATGCGCCGTGCCGCCTCGACGCAGGCGGCGAGCACCACCACCTCGGCGGTGAAGCTCTCGATGTCGAGATAGGGGTGCGCCGCGCGGCCGGGACGCACGCGCGCCAGCGCTCGTCGCGCCGCCTCCGACAGGTGACCCGCGACGGTCTCGGCCGACCGGGCCGTGAAGATGGCCTCCACCGCCTGCGCCACCGCGGTACGGATCGACCCGTCCAGCACTGCCAGCGTGTCGTCGAGCGCACTGCGCGCCAGGGCCGCCGTGCCCGGTTCGACACCGGGCCGCACGGCGACGGCCAGCACCTGCGGGGCGGCGTACCGGCGCATGGCCGGTTCACAGTTGGCGAGCTGACGCAGAGCCGCGTTCAGCAGGTCAGCGCCGGAGTGCCGCGAGGTGAGCGCCTCCGTGATGGAGATGAACGCCTCCGCGTGATGCGGCGACGCGTGCACCGCCGAACAGAAGTACCAGGTCTCGATCATGCGCACTCTCCGTCGGGGTGAGCCGGAAGGTAGTAAAGGACGCGTCTGAGTTCGGCGATACGGTCAATGAGCACCTGTTCGGTGCGGGGGTCCACCGGCCGCAGTCCCACCGCCATCGCCACGGCGGACGGCACGTCCGGCGGCCCGGTCAGAAGCTCGATCAGATCCGCGCTCATCGGGCAGGCGCGCAGGGCAGCCATGTAGGCGTCGGTCAGCCGGTCCGCGGGTCGGGCCGCGCGCACGATCGCGGCGGCCACGCCGATGCGCCCGGTGAGAAGTGCCGCTTCCCGGCTCAGTTCGGCCGGTGTCGGTGCCGACGACGTGCCGTCCCCGTCGCCGGGGGTGGCGGGGCGGCTGGCCATGACCCGGACCAGGTCCGCTATGGCGCGGCCGGCGAAGGCGGACCGCCAGCCGGGCAGTTTCGGGCGCGCGGCCGGATCGCGGAGGGCCGCCAGCACCAGCGCCTCGACGACCGATTCGGTCAGCGGGGCGGGCAGGTCGGTCGGTGCCACCCGGCGATCACCGATTGAGTCCAGCCACCTGCCAACGTCGGCGTCGAAGGCGCAGGCCACGGTCAGCCCGGCAACCCAGCCGGCGCCGGTTCGCCGGGCGCCGGAAGCGGTCAGGAACTGCGGATACCAGCCTGGCAGGAAGTCGCGGACGGCACACATCAGGTCGGTTTCCACCACCCGGCCGTCGCCGTCCTCCAGCTCGCTGATCACCAGATCGGCCAGCAGCGAAGGGGAAACGCTGTCAAGGTCCGGTCCGGCGTAGCCGGGCAGCGGCGGGAGCACGGGCTTCAGCCCGCGTCGGACGGCCTCCTGGCGCAGCCGGTGCACGACAGCGGGCAGCACCGGCGTCGCGGGGGTGCTGCCCGACGGCAGCGGGGTGGCGGTGGTCGGCCGTTCGCCCGGCCGGAAGCGGGTCACCGTCAGCCAGCCGGTCCCGTCTCTGGTCAGCACCTCGGCCAACCGCTGTGCGGTGAGCATGGCGTCGACCGGCGTCGGAGCCCGTACGGCGACCACGACCGAGGACGCGGGGAAGCGGTCCCGAAGGTACGCCGTCCAGGCACGGCACAGGCTCGCCGTCGCGGCGTCCGGGCCCTCCGCGGCAACCTCGACGTCGACGCGGAGCACGAAGGCGCGATCCTCGTCAGGACCGCCCGCGTCGAGAAACGAGGAGTCGGCGTCGGACAGCCGCCATGGATCGCCCGACCGTGCCGGCTCGACGGTGAGCCATCGACGCTGCGTGACGGTCATCCGGGAGTGCTCCCGGAGCACCAGCTCAGCGCTGTTCAGGTCGGTCGCCAGGTCGGCATTCGACGGCTCCGCCACCACGCCGTGGGCCGGTGTCCGGTCCAGGATCCACCGCAGGTCGAGCCGGACCGCCGTACGCTCGCTGCAACCCGGCACCAGCCGACCCGGCGACCAGCCGGACGGGATCACGTACCCCGCCAGCTCGTAGGCCTTGGTGGCGTCGGCCGCCGGGCCCGCGACAAGCCGGCGGCCGGGTTCGTTCACTCCGGTCTCTGGGCTGAAGTAGCAGGTGGTCGGCTCGCTGTCGGACGATCCCCGGTCCTTCATCCCGGCCAGCACCGTGGTCGAGAGGTCGGCGAGCGAGGGGGGCCACACCGCCGTGTCGGCCCGCCTCAACGCGTCCAACAGGGAACGGGAGAAGAGCCCGCCACGGTCACCGTACGAGTACCCGGCGGCGCGACGGGGCGGTGCCGCGTACATGATCGCCTGCCAGCACTCGCTCTTGCCCTCCTCCTTCTCCGGCAGCGACTCGGCCCTCGGTAGCCGCGCGTTCGGCAGGCGGCACGCGTCCACGGTGAAGACCTGCCGGCCGAAGCCGGGCAGGAACTCGGAGCCGCAGAGCGTCACCAACTCCTCGAAGCTGATGTTGATCTGGTGTGCCGCTGTGGCGTCGGCGAGGAGGAGACGCGACTGCAGGTCGGCGTACCAACCATGGCCCGCCCAGAACACCCACAGCAGGTCGCCGTCGTGCTGCGGCAACCGGAGGATCTCCGCGCGAACTGCGGCGGACGTTGCCGGACCGGCGACCTCCAGGCCGTGCGGCATCGGCGGAATCTCCTCGGCCGACAGCAGGAGCCGGATGTTGGCCGGCGGAACACCGAACCTCAACAGGACCTCGGCGAAGCCGACGGCGTCGTCGGCGATGCCCTTGCGGGCGAAGTCAGGGCCGAGATCCGGGTAGTCCTGCACCCCGACGACGAGTGCGAACGTCCGCTGGGAGAGGCCCCCGGGTACGAGAGCCGGCGGGGTGGTCATGGGGCGGCCCTCCCCACCTCCTTGACGAGTGACGCGAGTAGGTCGTAGAAGTCCTTCCGGTCGAAGTAGGCGCTGTGGGCCTCCGGCATGACCTCGTTTCCGGCGATCTCGACATCCTCCACCCGCCCCGGGAAGATCGGTTCGGCCAGGTAGGACAGGAGGTCCCGCCGGTGGTGGACGTTGAGCCAGCGGGGCACCGAGCCGGGCAGCGGCTCGCCGGCGTCGAGACTCGGCAGTGCGCCCATCTCGTGCAGGAGCGGCCCCTGCGACCCGACAGTGACGAGCGCCGCGACAGCGGGCAGCGACCGAAGGACGAGCGTGTCCAGCGCCGCGATGCCGCCCAGGCTGTGCCCCACGAGGACGACCGGACCGGCCGCGTCCCGGACGCAGTCGGCGATGAGCCGCCGGATCGCTTCGCCGCGGGCGAGGTAACGCAGGACGTCGCCCACGAACGGGTGGGCGCTGTCACTGAGCGAGCCGCGCCAGTGGTCGAGCGCCCACGCGCCACCCATCCGCATGGCGAGCTCCGCGCTGATCCTGGCCGCTGTGCCCAGTACGCCGAGCTGACCGCCTTGAAAGGCGTCGATCACCGACTCGACGAGCCGCCGCCGATCGGCGGGCACCAGGCGTGTCGTGGTGGACTGGTGGCGCAGCGTCTCCGCGATGATCGCTTCGGCCAGCGCGTCGACCAGCTCACCCCAGGCGGCGTCGCCCTGGGATTGGGCGATCGCCTCGCGGGCCGGTGCCGAACGCAGCACCGAGTCCACCGCCACGTCGAACCCCTCGGCGAGCCCGGTCGCGACCAGATCCTCGTTCAGCGTGGTCGCCTGCGACATCTGGGCCACCGCACGGGAGATGCGGTCCGCGTTACTGAGCTGCCCCGGCAGGCGAGGCGCCGGACGGGTGCGAGCGCTGACCGCCGCGCAGACCCGGACATCGTGCAAGGGATCCAGGTCCAGGATGGTCCATCGGGCGGTCGGCCACCCGGACACCGGGGACTGTGCGGTGGTGCTCGGCCGGTATCGGGGGATGGACCTGTGCGGGGCCGGTGGCGGAGAGCCGAGCCGGTCACCCCAGAGACACGGGATGACTGTCGTGTCCGGACACCGGTCTCGCATCGCCGCATCGAACTTCTTGAGCACGGGCTCGTACCGTGAGGTGCGCGCGCCCGTACCGTGCACGAAGATCAAAGTTGTCATGCGGCGATCACCCCCCGTGTCCAAGGGAACCATTGTGATTGGAGGGGACTCGGCATAGAAACGTCTGATTGGGCGATGTTTTCGACCCCATGACCGGTCCCGGCGGGGCGCAGGTCACGGCCATTTCGAGGTCAACTGGACCGGCGACGGCAAACAGGCCGTCCA
The DNA here is from genome assembly GCF_054462275.1 of Micromonospora sp. SD19. Classification (NCBI taxonomy): domain Bacteria; kingdom Bacillati; phylum Actinomycetota; class Actinomycetes; order Micromonosporales; family Micromonosporaceae; genus Micromonospora; species Micromonospora sp. SD19. The sequence continues at coordinate 128,215 of NZ_JBTLMN010000005.1, read as the reverse complement.
GGTCGTCGTGCCGGTCTGACCCGCCGGGCACCGGCGTCACCTGACGTAGTCGCAGGTGGGAGTCGTGTGCACGCGCATCAGCGCGAGGCGCGGATGGCACGGTTGGGCCGCGTCGGATGATGACGGTGCCTGGCGAAGGCAGCGACGTTGGCCAGAGCGGTGAGCGTCCGAGCAGGTGAGTCGGAAAGCCGACGGCAGTCCTGGGGGCGCCGGCGACGAGATGCTCGACGCCCCCGGTGACGAACGACGTCAGCAGCCCAGTCGTTTGGTGGAGAGCGCGATGTCGTCGATCCAGAGGTCGAAGTCGCGTGGTGTGGTGCCGCCCTGATAGAGCTGCCAGCCGATCTTCACTGTGTTCACCGTCGGCAGGACGAAGGGCACGTCGTTGCCGCCGTGATCGGTCGTCGACGCGCTCAGCCCCGGGATCGCCACCTCGTCGATCCACACCGTGACGCGGTTGTCCGTCGGGTCGAGCTTCCACTCGAAGCACTGCCAGGTGTCCTCGGCAACCGGGGCGGACTCCCGCCAGTTGGTCCAGTCGCCGGTCGGGCCACCGTCGGCGCCCACGCCCCAGAAGATGCCGGGGACTGTGGGCGCGTACTGGCCGCCGACCGGCCGGACGACCTCCGCACTACCGGTGCCGGTCGCCTCCACCAGCGTGAAGTGCGCCCAGTCGGGGGCGGTGGGGAACGCATCGACGCGCAGCCGCATCCGGCCATAGAAGCGGTTGCCCGGCGCGGCGAAATCGTCGACCCGCAGGAAGGCCCGCCCGTTGTCGACCGTGTGCACGTGCAACACCTGGTTGCCGTGGCGGGCACGCTCGACGGTGAGCGTGCCGTTGCGGGTGTCGACGCCCCAGTCCAACGTGCTGGCGCCACCTCGCGGCAGGCGCTCGAAGTCTTCACAGAAGAGCAGGCCACCGGCGCACGAGCGGTGGGAGGCGCCCGACGCGCCGGCCGGGACACTGCTGGCTGTGGTGCCGAGGATCAGGGCAGCGGTGATCACCGCGAGGGAACGGCGCATGGTCATCCTTCATGGCGTTGGGTCCCTACCGCGCGGGCAGGGCCGGATCAGTGCTTTCGGACATCACGATCGCTGCTCATCCCGTCACCGGTTCGGGTCCGTCGTCGTGACGCGAGGGACGCCTCCGACGTGTCGGAGGTTGAACGCCTCGGTGCCGGTGGGAACACGTGGCCGCATTGACGTACGGCGGACATCTGCCCGTCGTCGTGGAGATGGTTCGGCGGTGCGGCGCGCGTCCGCCGGGGCGGCGCTCTGCCAGCACTGTGCTGCTCCCGCGCTGACCGTTCCCAGCGCGGTTGCCCCCACGCTGCAGCGATGGTCGCCATTCCAGCACACCTGCGGCCGCTCGGGCAACATCGACAGTCGTCTGTGGTTGTGGTCCTGTGGGGCGATTGCGATGGGCGACCGCTGGTGGCCAAGGGGTGGAGGTGCGCAGCCGGATAGGGTCTCGGCTGTGACAGCAGTACCGCCACCGACGGGTCCGTTCCGGTGGGACCTTGTCTCTCCGGCCCAGCTCGGCGCGCTCCTCGACGCTGTCCCCGAGCCCGATCTGTGGTTCCTACCCGACCTGCTCGAGTGCGCCGCCAAGGTCCTTGCCCGCAGCGCCGACGCGGACCTCTACGTCGTCGGCCGCTCCCCCGACAGCAGCGTTGGCCGCCCTCGCCGAAGCCGTGGCCATCGTCGCCTACGGCCGCTCGCCCGAAGGGCGAGCCGGGCTTACCGCCGCGATAACCGGCGAACCCACCATGCGCCAGCCATGGGTACGGTCGCTGGTAACCGAACTACGCCGGCCCGTCACCACCCGCCAGACCTGACCGGTGCCCACTGTCGGGCCTGCGGCGAAATCGTTCCGACAACCCCACCGTGTTCCGGCCGCTGCCGCGCCCGCGAGAACTTCGTCTCGGTGATTCGCTGTCCGGCGGCACGTCGCTGGTCAGGGCGTTCCCCCTGCGCCACCACCTGAATCGAAGTTCGCCGCGTCGCCATAGACAGCGTTCTCCGCGATGGCGGCGGAATAGCGCTCGGGGACACCTCGACCCCGCTCGAAGATGTCGCGACCAGGGCGTGGCGATCTACGCCGTATCGCGCGCATGGCGGACCGCGCCGCCGCCACCTTCTCCTCGGCGGTCTGTGGCCGACGGCGTCTGCGCCGATGAAGCAGGACTGTGCCGCCCGTGGCGAGCCCGATGCCAGCGAGCAGGAGATACCACCACATGTCCTCACAGTAGAAGGGGCCCGCATCTACGCGGGTACCCCGCTGGCAGCCGCGATCCCGGTGGTCCGCGCCCCGTCATTGCCGGCGGACTCGCCGCCCTCGCCGCTGTCCGTTAACCCGGAAACCGCGCCTCGCTCAGGAACCGGCGACCGCGCCACTGTCGGTGGCGGGCACCTCAGGGCGGACCTGGGCACGGACCTCTGCGATCGCGTCGGCCAGGACTTCCACTCCGTCGACGATGGAGCGTTCGGTGAGGGTGGCGTAGCCGAAGATCAGCCCGCCGAGCCCGGCAGGGCTCACGCGGTACCGGGAGACGCCCTGCACGACCAGTCCGCGCCGGGCGGCGGCGGCCACGACCGACGCCTCGTCGAGGTCCTGCGGGAGCCAGGTCACGACGTGTTGGCCCGCCGCGACACCGACCGGCTCCAGTTCGGGTAGCCGTGCGCGCAGCGCGGCCAGGAGTGCGTCGCGACGGCGGCGGTAGACCGGGCGCATGCGCCGCAGGTGCCTGTCGAATTCGCCGCGGGTGAGGAAGTCGGCGAAGGTCAATTGGTCGATGACGGGAGAACCGCGGTCGGCCCGTACCTTGGCCGCCGTGATCTCGTCGACCAGGTGTGCCGGGGCGAGCAGCCATCCCAGGCGCAGCCCCGGCGCCAGGGTCTTGCTCGCCGTGCCGCAGTAGACGACGGTGTCGGGTGCCAGCCCCTGCATGGCGCCGACGGGCGCCCGGTCGTAGCGGTACTCCGCGTCGTAGTCGTCCTCGATCACCACGGCGCCGCGGCGCTGCGCCCAGCCGATGACCCGGGCCCGCGCGGTGGCCGACAGGACGCCGCCGGTGGGCCACTGGTGCGAGGGCGTCAGCACGACGACGTCCGCGTCGGTCCGTTCCAGCTCCTCGACGAGGAGGCCGTCTGGCCCGACCGGGACGCCGATCACGTCCAGGCCGGCCACGGCCGCGACGAGGCGGGCGTCGTCGTCCGCGGACGGGTCCTCAACGGCCAGCCTGCGCGCGCCGCGCGCCGCGAGCACCTGGAGTATCAGCGCGACGCCTTGGCCGTAGCCGCTGCAGATCACGACGTTCTCCGGACGGGCGGATGTGCCGCGGACCCGGTTGAGGTAGTCGGTCAGGGCGACGTGCAGTTCGGGTACGCCACGCCCGTCGAGGTAGGCGAAGCGTTCGTTCGGGGTGGTGGTGAGGACCGTTCGCACCGAACGCAGCCAGGCGGCGCGTGGGAACGACGACACGTCGGTGCGGCCATACCCGAAGTCGATCTGTGCCGCCGGTCGGTCAGCGCCGCTCCGACCTGCCGTCGGTGGGGCCGGCTCGACCGCGACCCGGGTGTACCCGCCCGCCCGACTGGTGAGGTAGCCCTCGGCGACGAGTTGCTGGTAGGCCTCGACGACGACGCCGCGGGCGACGCCGAGATCGGCGGCGACGGTGCGGGTGGGCGGCAGTGACGTTCCGAGACGCAACCGGCCGGCCCGGATGCCGCCCCGAATCGAGGCGGCGATCTGCCGGTGCAGCGGTTCGGCGGCGGACCGGTCGACATGGATGAGCAGGTCCTCCGCGGTGCTCGAATTGGTCCTGATTCGCCCCATGGAATCGGACCTTACCGGGTGTACCGATTTCCATCAGGCTCAGATGTATGACGACAACGACCAATCCCCGCTTTGACGGCCGCGTCCTCACCCCCGGTGATCCGGGTTACGACGCGGCCCGCACCGTCTGGAACGCCATGGTTGACCGGCAGCCGCGGATGATCGTGCAGGCCGCGAGCGTCACCGACGTGGTGGCCGCGGTGCGCCTGGCCCGCGACCTCGACCTGGAGATCGGCGTACGCTGCGGCGGGCACAACGTGGCCGGCTTCGCCGTCCCCGCGAACGGCCTCATGATCGACCTGACCCCGTTGAACGGCGTTCGGGTCGACCCGATCCGGCGACGCGCCCGGGTCCAGGGTGGCGCGCTGCTCGGCGCACTCGACCGGGCGTCGCAGCCGTACGGCCTCGCCACGACTGCCGGCAACGTCTCGCACACCGGGGTCGGCGGCCTGACCCTCGGCGGCGGCATGGGCTGGCTCGCCCGCCAGCACGGTCTGGCCTGCGACAACGTCGTCTCCTACAGGGAGTCAGCCAAGGTACGGCGGAAACCGGCAATAGGCGGGAGCCTCTGCCTCGATGGCGGTTCCGGGCCGGGGTCTCAAGATCGCATGGGATCGGGTCGGGAGTGTCAAGGAATCTCGAACGTGATTCCTTGACACCCGCCTCAACTTCGAGATCTTGAGAAGGCCCAGGTCGAGTGTCAAGAAACACGTGTCAACAAACACTGTGTCAGCAAACATGGCTTGCAGGACCGTGATTGCTTTACACTCGGCCGATGAGGATCGGCTACGCCCGGGTGTCGACCCGCGAGCAGAACTCCATCAGTCAGCGCCAGCTACTGGCCGAGGCCGGCTGTGAGGAGATCTACATCGACGAGGGTGTGTCGGGCAAGACCGCCAGCCGTCCGGAGCTGGACAAGGCTTTGGCGCGGCTGCGCCGCGGCGACACCCTGGTGATCACCCGGCTGTCGCGGCTGTTTCGCAGCCTCAAGCACCTGATTAGCCTCACCGGTGATCTGCGCGAGCGGGGCGTGGACCTGAAGGTTATCCAGCAGGACATCGACACCTCCACCTCCACCGGCCGGCTCATGTTCCACCTGCTCGGCGCGTTCGACGAGTTCAACCGGGAACTGATCGTGGAGGGCACCCGCGAGGGTCTGGCCGCCACCACCAACCGCGGCCGCAACGGCGGGCGTCCGCACAAGCTGTCCATGCGCCAGATCAAGCAGGTGTACCAGATGCTCGACGAACGCGGCTCCGACGACCGGCCGGTCTGGAACGTGACCGGTATCGCCCGGCACTTCGCGGTGTCCCGTCCGACCATCTACAAACTTATCGACGACCGCGCGGAACTGGCCGCCCACCTCACCGGCCGATAGCCGCACAGCGGAAAGGTACCGTGACCACCATGAACCTCGACGAGCTCGCCCAGCGGGTCGCCACGCTGGAGGCGGAGGTCGGCGTGCTGCGGCAGGAGGCGGCCGCAGCCCGCGCGTTGGCGTCCGGCGCCGATCGCGACGTCGCCGACTACCGGGCCGAGTTGCGCGGGCACACCCGCACGCTCAACGCGCTGCGGGAGACCCAGCTCGAACAGGGACAGGCGATCACCGGGCTCGGCGAGAAGGTCGATCAGCTGACCGTAACGGTCGGGCACCTCCGCGATCAGCACGGCGCCCACCTGACCGAGATCGTGGGACTGCTCAACCGGCTGATCGACCGCGACGGCCGGCAGGAGTAGCCTCAGCCGACATATAGCGCAGCCCGCCGGCTTCCCCCGTGGCCGGTGGGCTGCGCTATATCCGGGGCCGGTCGCACGCCTCGACGCCCCCGGCCGGGGTAGGCCCTGACCAACGTTTGGGAAAGTCACGTTAGGCGGGCACCTGAAGTCGTACGCCGACACCATACGACTCCTGGCCGGCAGCCGTGCTGCCGGATCACGTCGCGTTTCGGGGTTCGGCGTATCGGGGGTGTGGGGGCCGGCCGGGCGGTGCAATGGTCAGGTGGGCGGCCGGTGGACGCGACGGCGGGGACTCGAGGGTCGGGCGGTGGGTCTGCTGCGTCGCGGCGGCAGCGGGCAGCAGGCGACGTTCGTGGAGTTGTTCTTCGATTTGGCGGTGGTGTTCGCGCTCAACCGGCTGGTGGCCCAGTCGTTGCCGGCACTGCTGGCCGCCGGCGCTGTCCCGCGGTGGGGCGCCCTCGTGCGGACGCTGCTGTTGTTCGTGGCGGTGATGTGGCTGTGGACCACGACCGCGTTCATCACCGCCCGCTTCGAGCCGCGCCACGCCGGCACCCAGGTGATGCTGGTCGGCAGCGCCTTCGCGATGATCGTCATGGGGGCCGCGGTCGTTGATGTGGCCGGCGACGGCGGCGTGGTGTTCGCGGTGGCGTTCGTCGCGACGCAGGTACTGCGCACCGGGGTACTGGCGGCGGGCCTGCGCTCGCATCGGCTGCGGCGGCTGTATGGGCGGACCCTGGTGTGGTTTGGCCTGGCCGGTGTGCCGTGGCTGCTCGGCGGCTTAACCGACGGCCTCACCCAGCTGACCTGGTGGACGGTCGCGGTCGTGCTAGATCTGGGATCGGCGCGGCTGGGCTGGCCCGTGCCAGGGCTGGGGCGGGGCCGCACGACGACCTGGCAGGTCGCGGGCGGGCACCTGGCCGACCGGTACGCCCAACTGTTGATGATCGCCCTGGGGGAGAGCGTCCTGGCCGTCGGTATCAGCTACAGCACCCATCCCTGGCGCGCGTATGAGAGCGCCGGTCTGGTGGTGGCGTTCGCGACGACCGTGCTGCTGTGGCGGGTGTACTTCTTCAAGTCCGGGCAACTCCTTCCGGAGGCCCTCACCGCCTGCGCTGATCCCGCCGGCTGGGGACGGCGGGTCGGGTTCGCCCACGCGGTGATGGTGTTCGGGATCGTCATCGCCGCCATCGGGCAGGACATCGTGCAGTACGCCCATACCGCAGGCACCCGGTGGTCCTGGCTGGTGGCCATCGTGGGAGGGCCCGCGCTGTTCATGGCCGGCCGCGCCCGCCTGGAGCAGTTGGTGTTCTCCCGGGTCGCGCGGCGCAGGATCGTCGCCATCGCCCTGCTGATCGCGGCCACGCCGCTGCTGCGGCCCCTGCCGCCGCTGGCCACCGCGGCCACGGCCGCCGTGGTGCTGCTGTTCATCGCCGTACTCGACTGGCGTCAGGCCACGGGCAGGCCACCGGAGTCGGCGTCACCGCCGTGCTGACCGCTCAGTGCTTCCGCCCCAATCCTGGTGATGAGCTGCGGTTCTCAGACGGATCTGCCAAATCCGCTCTGAGCAGGCCCTTGGGGACCAATGGCAGTGGATCCGGCGCTAAGCCGTGATCGCCTGGTCGGGGGGTTGTAGTGCCCGGTAGAGAGTGGAGCGGCCGACTCCGAGGTGTCGGGCGATGGCGGTGACGGATTCGCCGCGGGTTTGGCGGGCGCGTGCGATGGCGAGGACGTCGTCGGTGACGGTGGTGGGGCGTCCGCCGTGCCGGCCGGCGACGGCCGCGGCGCGTAGTCCGTCGAGGGTGCGGTCGCGGATGAGTTCGCGTTCCATCTCGGCGGCGAGGGCGGCGACGGCGAACAGGAGCCGGTCGGCGAGGGTGGCTCCGCCGGGACGGTGCACGCCGGCGCAGATGCCGGTGAGGATTTCCAGGGTGATGTCGCGGGCGTGGAGTTCGTCTTCGAGGAAGACGAGCAGTTCCTTCATGGAGCGGGCGACTCGGTCGGGGCGGTGGATGACGAGGGTGTCGCCGGGACGCAGGGCGTCCAGGGCGGTGCGCAGCTTGGGGCGGTCGGCGCGGGTGCTCGCGGTCTCGATGATGATCTCACGGCAGTGCGCGGCGTTGAGGTCGTCGAGTTGGGAGTCGTGGTCTTGGTCGCGGGTGCTGACCCGGGCGTAGCCGACGCGGATCCGGTTGTGTGGCTGCGGCGGCACGGCGGCGGGGGTGTGGGCGGAGGCGAGAGTCACGCCGCCGATCGTCCCGGAAACGTCCCGTAACCCCGGTTTCGACACGCCGGTTCTGGGACGGGTTTCGGGACTCGCCGTCCTGTGCGAACGCCTCCGGCGGTCGAGCGTGGTTCCTCGTCCCGTAAAGGAGCGTTTACGGGACAGAGGGTCTCCATCGTTATCAGCCGCTCGGGCTGCCGCTGGAACGCCGGGATCGAGACAGCTTCCAGAGCTTCCCGGTGTTACTCGCGCCGGAGGTCTTCGCTGCTGGTTTTCATGTCCAGGGCCAGGATGGAACCGCGAGAACGCAATCGCCCTGGGGTGCCGGCCGAACGGATCTACCTCGACCGGGCGTATTCCGGCACTACCCGCGCCCGGCTTGACTTGGACCAGGCCCTCGCCGCAGTGCGGCCCGGCGACACCCCTTGGTGGTGTCCACGGCAAACGTCGTTTCACGTCGCTGCGGCCCCGGTGGCGTCCAGTATCCTCCAATTAATCCGCGATTATTGTGGTTGAGGCGAGGCTGGAGGTGTCGGGCGGTGATTGAGTTTTTGCGGTCCCTGGTCGGCATCGGCGCGGACGACCTCAATCCCGGTCAGATGGCACTGCGGGCGGTCCTGACCTTCGTGGTGGCGGTGATCATCGTCCGTTTGGGTCACAAGCGGCTGTTCGGTAAGGGGACGGCGTTCGACCTCGTTGTCGCGATCATGGTCGGCTCCGTGATGAGCCGCGCCATCACGAACACCTCGGGGCTGCTCGCGATCTGGCTGGCCGGTTTCGTGCTCGTCATGTTGCATCGGCTGATGGCGGCGCTCGCGTACCACGTCGACTGGTTCGGTCCGCTCGTCAAGGGTCATCCGGTGCTGCTGGTCGAGGACGGGCAGGCCGATCGTGCCGCGCTGCGCGACGCGCACATCTCCCGGATGGATCTCGACCAGGCGCTGCACGAGACGGGCAGCGAGAGCGATCTCTCGCGGGTGCGGCTTGCCTACCTTGAACGGGACGGCACGATCAGCGTGATCCCGCGCCGCGAGGGGCCCCGGATTATCGAGGTGAGCCTCGACAAGGACGTTCAGGTGGTGCGGATCGCGGTGGAGTGACGCACCGGCGCCCCGCGCGCCTGGTTCGAGCGTGCGCGGACCAGGCGACTCAACCGTTCGGGGTGGCGGGGGCGGACTCACTGCGGCGCAGCACTGCTGCCGCAGGGAAGAGCAGCGCGAAGCCCACGAGTGACGCCGCGATCACCATGACCAGGGTGTCGTTGTCGGCGAAGCCCTGGGTGGCCATCACCGTCGCCGCGGAGATGTTGCGCTGCGCGGTGCCGAGCCCGAGCACCTCGCGGGCATTGCGGTCTTTGCCGCCGAGCAGGAGGCCGATCACGAACGCGCCCGCGATCAGCAGCACGGGCGCCACGATGGCGCCCGTGGTGAACAGCTCGATGATCGTCGGGATGTTGGCGAGTGTGGTGCCCGCGACGAGCACCACCAGCGCGACGGTGGAGGCGTGACGGACGAACGGCACCGACCGCCGGGCCAGCGCGGGCCAGCGCGCGTGGACCAGCAGGCCCACGGCGAGGGGCAGCAGCATGGTGAGGACCAGCGGCACCGCGAGGGCGCCGGCGGAGACGTCGGCCTCGGGCAGGACCTGGGGCACGATGATCGGCGCGTACACGACGGTGAGGGGTAGCAGCAGCACCAGCAGCGTGGCGCTGAGCGCGACCTCGGCCTGGGCCACCGCGGTCAGTTTGATCAGGAAGGGTGCGCCGGCGGCCATTGCGACCAGGACCAGCCCGGCCGCCAGCGGGCGCTCGAGCGGCCAGAGCCGGACGATGGCGAGCCCGAGGAGGGGAACCAGGACGAAGTTGGCCAGCAGCGCCCGCAGCAACTTCGACACGTCCCGCAGCGGGCTGAGGATCTCCCGGGCCGAGTGGGCGAACCCGACCGAGAGCATCGACGTCACGGCGAACACCAGGACCGCCAGGTTCGCCAGCCCGGACAGGACATCACGCAGCATCATCACACCAGCTCAGTCCGGCTCGCTGTGCTCGGCCGTCGTCGCCGGCACGCCCGGGTGTTCCGGCGGGAAGGGCAGCAGCTCGGCGTCGATCCGCGTCCAGGTCGCGCGCAGGTCGTCCAGCAGCTCCGGGTGGTGGTCGGCGATGTCCGCCTGCTCACGGCCGTCGACCGTCACGTCGTACAGCAGGTGGAAGGGACCGGGGCGGCGCGGCCAGTTGCCCAGCACCGAGCGGTCGCGGCGGTCGAACAGGTACTTGTACCGGCCGCGGCGCAACGCCCCCTGGTTGGAGGTGCGCCAGAACAGGTCGTGCTCGGGGAAGTCGGCGCCGTCGACCAGCCACGGCAACAGGTCCACCCCGTCCAGCGGATAGCTCTCGTCCGGAGCCGTCCCGCCCGCGTCCACCAGCGTCGCGGTCAGGTCCAGGGTGTGCACCGGTTCGTCGGTGACCTGGCCGCCAGCCACGGCGGCCGGCCAGCGCAGGATCAGCGGCACCCGGATGCCGCCCTCGGCCAGGTCGCCCTTCTCGCCCACGAGCGGCCAGTTCTTCGACCATCGCTCACCGCCGTTGTCAGAGGTGAAGACGACGACGGTGTTGTCGGCGCGTCCGGCGTCGGCGAGCGCGGTGAGCACGTTGCCGATGCCCGCGTCCATCTCCTCGACGAGCTCGGCGTACTTCGCCAGAGAGCCCCCGTCGGGGTGGATCAGGGGGGTGGGCACCGACTGCCGGCTGAACCTGCGCCGGATCTCCGCACCGGCATCCCGGTCGCCAGAGCCCTCCCAGGGCCAGTGCGGCGCGGTGTAGTTGAGCTGCACGTAGAACGGGCCGGTGCGGTCCGCGGCGACGAACTCGGCCGCGCGGTCGGAGATCAACGACGTGTAGTAGCCGGCCTCCTCGACCGGGGTCTCCCCTTCGTACAGGTCGGCCTCGCCCGTGGTGTTGAGGTGCTCGAAGTAGTCGATCGCCCCGTCGAAGTTGCCGTAGAAGCTCTGGAAGCCGATGCGCAGTGGGCTGTACCAGGGCAACCAGCCGCAGTGCCACTTGCCGAACATCGCCGTCTCGTAACCGGCGGCTAGCAGCAACGACGACAGGGTCGGATGCTCGGCGGGGATCCCGTTGCCCTCCGCGCGCGTGGTTAGCGGCTCCTCCAGGCCCGCCGGCAGCCGGGTGGGGTAGCGCCCGGTGTAGAGCCCGATGCGCGTCGACGAGCACCACGGCGAGCAGGCGTAGCCGTGGCGGAACAGCAGGCCCGCCGCGGCCAGCCGGTCGAGGTTGGGGGTACGGATCTCCGTGGAGCCGTAACAGCCGAGATCCGCCCAACCCAGGTCGTCGGCCAGGATGAAGAGGATGTTGGGCGGCTCGGCCGGCCGTCCCCCGCCCGCCACCGTCCCCGTGCCACCTGCCGTCGCCATGCCCCCCTATACCTGTTTATGGCGGCACCTAACGTCCCGCCGCACCGCAGATGCAGGCGCGGCCGGCGTCCCCATCTCCCGCGACGTCCGGAACCAGGCCGGCAACCCCCGAACACCGGCGCCCCGCCCCGCGCCGTTCTACCATCGGATACCGGTCCTGCCCTTGACGACCGAACCGGACGGGACGGTGGAATGCTATGGCCAGGGAGACCGAGAAGAAGCGCCTGGAGCGCAACTTCACCGACGAGTTGCAGGAGCTGCGCGGCGCACAGACAGGCGTGCAAATCCTCTTCGCCTTCCTGCTCACCCTGCCGTTCACCGCCGGATTCCCGCGCGCCACCCCGTTCCAGCGCGACGTCTACCTCGTCGCGCTGGTGTCCGCCGCCGCCGCGACCGCCCTGATCATCGCGCCGGTCGCGTTGCACTCGGCACTGTTCCGCCGGGGCCGCAAATCCGAGCTGGTCCGGTACGCGCACCGGGTCTCCAGCGGCGCGCTGGGCTTCATGCTGATCGCCATGGCCAGCGCGGTTCTACTGATCACCGACTACGTGCTCTCGCGGGGCGTCGCGCTGCTGCTATCCGCCATCACCGCGCTGGTCTTCCTGCTGCTCTGGGTAGGCCTGCCACTCGCCCGACGCGACTGGGGACGGGCGAGGTAACCGAACCCGCACCGCCAGCCCACGCAAGGGGCACCGGCGCGGCCAGCTGACCGCCCGCCCTACGGGATTCAGGTATAGAGCCCTGTGAACGACATCATCCGCCACAAGATCCTTTGCTGGACGCTGCCTAACTGCTTCGCCCGGCCGGGGCGGACTCGCGCTTGCGCAGTACCGCCGAGACGGGGGAAGACCAGTGTGAAACCCGCCAGCGAGGTCACGATCACCATGACCACCGTGTCGGTGTCGGCGAAGCCCTGCGTCGCACGATGGAACGGCTTTCCGTTCAGGACCTGCTACACACTCTCCTTCCGAAAGGCTCGGGCGAGATCTGGATAGGTTGCTGAGCCGGGCTGGAGCAGGGCCGGTGGTGGGGGACAGCACGTCGGGTGGGCCAGGTCACCTCTTCAGGGGCGGCGAAATCGGCGTCGTCGCCGCAATCGTGCTGCTGGTCGTGGCGCTGACCGACGTCCACCGATCCGCCAGGCGCCCTGCCGAGAAACCGTCACCACCGTAGCTAGCGCCAATAGCCTGCATCTATGGGCTTGCAGATCATTAACACGTCATCTTGATCTCTGGCGGTGTGGTGATGCCTTGTGCGGTCGCGAGGTCGTTGAGGTCGTTGAGTGTGGCGAGCCGGTGTGGGTTGGGCTGGATGGTGTGTCCTGCCTGCTGTAGGAGTTGGCGGATCTCGCGCAGATGTCTGTTGATCGTTTCGGGTCGGACTCGGAACAGGGCGGCGATGGTGACCTGGGGCAGCGCGAGTCGGTGGTGGAGGATGGCGGCGAGAAGCCGGTCGGCGAGGGTGAGAATGGGAGGTCGGCCGGTGCCGGGGGCGGTCAGCCGTGGGCGGTGGCCGCGTCGCTCTTGCTTCCCGCACCTGCCGTGACCAGCATCCCGTCCAACCGGGCCGCGCCCGCCGGGCCGATCCGGCCGGCGACCAGCGCGAAGATCGCCGAGTTGACCTCCTCACGGATCTGCGCGGCCATCTCGTCCAGCGTCGAGTACCCCGGCAGCTCGAAAGAGCCCTCGACCAGCTTCTCCAACGCCACGTTGATCAAGTCGGCCGGGTCGTTCTTGCGCCCCGCCGCCTCCCGGATCGCCGCGGCCGCCACCGCCCGGGCCGCCGGCATGTCCGACACGACCTCGCTACGCCGGCGGATCAGCATCCGATGGTGGCCCCGAGTCCGATCCGAGTCGTACACCGCGGCGACGTCCTCACCCAGCCCGAGATCCTGGCGGATGTGAGCCACCACCGCCTCCGGGACATCACCCAGGCGCGGGAAGTACCCCATCCGGTTGAAGCACTTCAGCTGCACCATGAACGCCAGCAGATGACTGTCCGAGCGCACCTGCCCACTCGCCCACGCGACCTCCTCTGGCTGCGGCGTGTAGAACACATGCAACTCCCGGGCCGACAGGAAGCGCTTGAACCGCGGATACGCGGTCCGCTCGATCGACGTCACGCCACAACCCCAGACCCGCGAAGATCAACCCATACGGATCGAGGAACGTACCAAAAGATCAACTATGCCGCCGATCCGGATCGATCACACACGGGGGCCCACAGCCCTAACCAGCGCAAATGCAAGAACCGCTCAGCCTATTGCCGGTTTCCGCCGTACCTTGGCTGACTCCCCTACACGATGGTCACCGCGGACGGGAAGGTGGTCACCGCGAGCCGAACCGAGAACCCCGACCTCTACTGGGGCCTGCGCGGCGGGGGTGGCAACTTCGGCATCGTCACCGACTTCGACTTCCACCTGCACCACATCGGTACGCGGACCCTGGTGACCGAGTTCGACTTCCGCGCCGAGGACGCCGTGCCGGTGCTCAAAGGCTGGCGGGACCTCAACGCCGTCGCGCCACGGGAGGCGACCTTCACCGCTGATGTCCACGACACTGCCAGCGGCCCCATCGCCACCGTCGGCTTCGTGTGGGTCGGCGACCCGGCACCGGGTCTCCGGTTGCTGCCGGCGATGCGCGCCCTCGGGCGCCCGGTCGCTGAGCGGGTCACCACCCCGTCATACCTGCAGTTGCAGCAACGCGACGACACCGTCGGCGGCCACGCCTACCGCCGGTACTCCAGCGCGCACTACCTGCGGCGGTTCCCCACCGCCGCGATCGAGGCGTTCCTGCTGCGCGGTGCGGCAGACCTGCACGCCGGCACCCACCTGCCCGGCGTCGGCCTGCAGGCGCACGGTGGCGCGATCGCTGACGTCGCGGATGCCGACGCGGCGTTCAGTCACCGCGGTACCGCGTTCGAGTTCGGCGCCGGCTCCCGCTGGACCGATCCGGCCGAAGACGACGTTCGGATGGCAGCGGCGCGCAGTGCCGGAGCGGCACTGGGCCCGTACGCCGACGGCGTCTACGTCAACTCACTCGCCGCCGACGAGGGGCAACACGGGGTACGCCGCGCGTACCCGGCCGCCAAGCTCGCCAGGCTCACCGCCCTCAAGACGGTCTGGGACCCCCACAACGTGTTCCACCTCAACCACAACATCCGGCCCCACAGCCGGTAGCGCGTACCCCCTGGCAGCGCCGACGCCCGCCGGCAGGATCCACCGCGCACCGGCGGGTCACCGCCTCGACGCGCGCCGGGTGGAGGTCACTGTGCGGTTGGGCGGTCGGCGGGCTGGAAGAGTTCGATGAGGTTGGCGGCGGGGTCGGCGAACAGGATCTGGCGCCCGCCGGGGCCGGCGATCACGTCGCTGCGGAACGACACCCCTTCGCCGCGTAGTCGGTCGATCTCCGCATCCAGATCGTCGACGATGAGGTGGATGCGGTTGCGTCCGGCGTCCGCGGCGTCGTCGGGGGTGGCGCGGGCGCCGGAGCTGGCCGGCCCGGACAGCAGCAGCCGCAGCGGGCCGCGTACGACGTCGGCGAAGGCGGGCACGGCGCTGGTGTGCACTGTGAAGCCGAGGTGGGTGGTGTAGAAGTCGATGGCCGCCTGGACGTCATCGACGATGTATCGGACGCTGGCGTGCTGCTCAGTCGCTGTCATGGCGGCATCTCTCCGTTAGGTTCGGGTGGCGTTGAGGGCAGGCAGCAGGTGTCTGGCGTGGGTGTCGATGTCGGCCGCAGTGCGCTGAGCGGCGGGTAGCTGGCCTGGTCGGTGCCGCCGCCAGAGTGCATCGAGTGTCTAGGATTCACCACGTGTCCGGATACCGCGACTTTCAGTCAGGCTTGAGATTCCTGCCGACACTGGCGATCGCTCCCGATGGTGACTCGATCGCCTACGTCGATGACGCCAACGGACAATTCAACCTGGTCACCCAAGCACTGTCGACTGGCGACACGCGACGTCTTACCGCCGGCACCGACTCGACGGTCCGTCGGGTGGCATGGCATCCCGGCGGTGAATGGCTGTTGTTCCTCGCCGACGACAGCGGGGACGAGAACACGCAGCTGTACCGGGTCGACGCTGCTGGCGGGATCACGGTGCAGCTAACCGACGCGCCGGACGTGCAGTACTCGGCTGCCCTCGGCGACCCGTTCTCCCCCGACGGCCGGTTCATCGCCTACTGCGGTAACGACCGGAATCCGGCCGACCAGGACGTGCTTGTGCACGACCTGTCGACCGATGAGGTACGCCGGATCTACACCGGCGGTGGCAGGGTCTACCCCGGGCACTGGTCCCCCGACGGGTCCCGGCTCACCCTCGCCGAATGGCGGACCACCAACAGCGACCACCTGGTCCATCTCATAACTGTCGACGGTGCCGAACCGCGATCGTTGACGCCGTACGACGATGTGGCGACCTACTGGTTGGGGCCGTGGCTGAGAGACGGCAGCGGATTTCTGGTGCTGTCGAACGTCGGTCGGGAGTTCACCGGGCTCGCGACCATGGATGCCGAAAGCGGCGCCCTCACCTGGCTGGACACCCCGGATTGGGATGTGGAGGAGGTCGCTCTCTCGGCGGACGGCCGGGTCCTGGTCTGGAACGTCAACGTCGACGGCTTCTCCCAACTGCGCGGGCGTGACCTCGTCAGCGGCGTCGACATCCGCATGCCGGAACTGCCAGCTGGCACGGGGACCGGCCTCACCGTGTCCGGCGACGGGCGGTTCGTCGTGCTGCGGCTGTCCACAGCAACCCGACCGTGGAACATTCTCCTGATTGATCTGGAGATTGGAGAGCTCAGGTGGCTGAGCAACGTTCGGCCGGTCGCGGCCGATCCCGCCACCTTCCGGGAGCCGACGTTGGTTCGTTATCCGGCGCAGGACGGCCGCCAGATCCCTGGCTATCTCTACCGTCCTGAAGGACCGGAACCAGCCGGTGTCCTGATCTCGATCCACGGTGGTCCGGCCTGGCAGGAGTTGCCGGTCTACATGCATGACGGCTTCTACCAGTATCTCCTGGCACATGGCATCGGCGTCTTCGCTCCCAACGTGCGGGGTTCTCTTGGTTACGGCCGCACCTACTCCGACCTCGTCAACCGCGATTGGGGCGGTGGCGATCTGACCGACCTCGCTGACGCCGTCGCGTACCTGCGGGCGCAGGAGTGGATCGACCCGAATCGCATCGGCGTCATGGGTGCCTCCTACGGCGGCTTCGCCGTGTTGTCGTGCCTCAGCCGGCTGTCGGAGCTGAACTGGGCCGCCGGTGTCGATTTCTATGGACCGAGCAATCTGGTCACCTTGGCCAAGGCGTCACCGCCGACGTGGCGCTCGTTGGTGGCCGCGGTGATCGGTGACCCGGAAGCCGATGCGGATCGACTGATGGCGCGCTCGCCGGTCACCCACGCCGACCGGATCCAAGCGCCCCTGATGGTCGTCCAGGGCGCCAACGATCCTCGCGTACCACGGCAGGAGAGCGATCAGATCGTCGAGCGGCTTCGATCCCGTGGCGTCGAGGTGCGCTACGAGGTCTTCCCAGACGAAGGCCATGGCCTGCTTCGCCGCGACAACCAGGCGAGGGCCTTCGCGGATGCCGGCGAGTTCCTCATCAGGCACTTGCGCGGTCGCGGCGGCTCCGTTGGCCAGAGCGGGCACTCCATGGACGACCACCCCGAGGAGAACGACAGTTCCTCTCCCCTGCTCGGCCAGTGAGTCCGCCGGGCGTACGGCCCGCCACCAGGGGTTCCGCAAACCGGTGGCCGCTACCGCCGGTGTCGAACGTCCTCGCCAGCTGGGTCCTCCCTACCCGAAGCGGATCGCCCTTGTTCAGGTGACCCAGTTCGTGGGCCAGGAGCGAAGCCCGGGCCCACGAACTGGGTCAATGGCGGGTGGGGCGCGCTACGGCTTCAGCACGATCTTTCCTCGCGCGTGGCGGGACTCACTCAACTCGTGGGCGGCGGCCGCTTCCTCCAGGGAGAAGACGGCTGCGACCGGCACCGTGAAGCGGCTCCGCTCGGCGAGTTCGCCGGCGGCGGCGATCCCTTCGAGAGCCGGTGAGTCCGCGCCGGGGCCAGAGCCGCGCGACAGGTGCACGCCGTACGCCGGGGCGTTGATGTCCGCGATGCTCACCACCCTGTCCGGGCCGGAGACCAGCCGGACCAGGTCGGGTATCGAGCCGGAGCCGGCACAGTCGAGTACCGCATCCACTCCGCCGGGCAGCAGCGCGTCGACCCGCCCGGCCAGCCCGGAGCCGTAGGTGGTCGGGATGGCCCCGAGCGAGGCCAGGAAGCCGTGATTGCGGTCGCTGGCCGTGCCGATGACGGCCGCGCCGCGAGCGACAGCGAGTTGGATCGCCGTCGTACCGACCCCGCCGGCCGCACCCTCGATCAACAGCGTGGTGCCGGCCCGCACGCCCAGCAGGTCGAGCACGCGGGTGGCCGTCTCGATGTTGCCGGCCGCGCCGCCCGCCTGTTCCCAATTCAGGGCGGCCGGCTTCGGTGCCCACGCGGCCAGGACGGCGTATTCGGCGTTCGCTCCGCCCATCTGGGCGTAGTCCGTGATCCCGAACACCTCGTCGCCTGGCCGGACCGTGGTCACCCCGTCACCGATCTCGTCCACCACGCCGGCTGCGTCGACGCCTGGCACGTGCGGCAGGCGGAGCGGAATCCATTCCTGGAATCGGCCGGCGCGGACGTATGTGTCGGCCGGATTGACACCCGAAGCCCGAACCGCCACCCGGATCTGCCCGGGTCCGGCGTGCGGTTCCGGTGCCTCCGAGACCGCAAGCACACTCGCGGGACCGTACTGGGAAAATTGCAGAGCCCTCATGTGCGGGGACGCTAACGCGCCTGCGCCGTCCGCCTCGCTAAAGTGAGAGCAGTGACCGCCCATTTGTCTCACACCCTTCGCTCCGACGCGCTGGACAACCGGGAGCGCATCCTCGACGCCGCCCGCGCGGTCTTCGCCGTTGCGGGTCTGGACGTGCCGATGCGGGAGGTCGCACGGCATGCCGGAGTGGCGCCGGCCACCCTGTACCGCAGGTTCCCGACCAAGGAGATGTTGGTCACCGAGGCCTTCGCAGAGCAGATGTACGCCTGCCGCGCCGTCGTCGACGAAGGTCTCGCCGATCCGGATCCGTGGCACGGTTTCTGTCTTGTCATTGAGAAGATGTGTGAACTGAACGCACGCGATGGGGGTTTCACCGCGGCTTTGATCTCGACGTTTCCCAATGCCGTGGATTTCGACGCGCGCCGCGAATACGCTCTCCGGTCGATCGCCGAGTTGGCCCGCCGGGCCAAGGAAGCCGGCCGTCTGCGCCCCGACTTCGCCCTGGACGACGTCATCCTCGTACTCATGGCCAACAGCGGTATCCACGCGCCGTCGCCGACCGCCAGGGTCGCCGCCTCCCGGCGCTTCGCCGCGCTCGCCATCCAGGCATTCCGCGCCAGCCCGGATGCCTCACCGCTGCCGCCTGCGGCGCGGCTGGCGCCCCCCGCACCGGTGTCGCGCGGGCCAGCGGAGCCCGGCGACGAGGGCGGCCTGGCCGCCGGTTAGCCACTGCCCTGGCCTCGGTCGTCGTCTCTGGCGCGGGATGGATCTCCTCGTCGCTCTGGGTGAGGCCGCCCCGGGCGCCCACCGTCAAACCACGCAGTCCGTGGGGCCGGGCCACGACGTGCTGCGTTGACCCGGCAGCACAGCGTAGTTAGCGTTAACAACCCCCGTCCACATCAGAGGGAGCCATCCACCGGTCAAGGAGGGTCCATTGAGACTGCGACAGCGAAGGCCACGTCTCGGGTTGAGTCGGAGAGGTAGAGGTGTCGCGGTCCTGGCACTGGGTGCGCTGCTCTCGGTCTCGTCCGCGGCGGTGCCCGCACACGCTGCCGAGGAGCAACTCGACGACGGTCTGGTGCACCATTTCGCGCTCGACGAGACCAGTGGGACGACGTTGGTCAACTCGGGTAGCGCGGGATCGGCGGCGAACGCCACGCTGGTGAACCCCGAGAAGGCGACCTTGACCGGCGAGGGTGTCAGGTTCAACCCCGGCTCCTACGAGAGCGCCCTCGACGGCGCGTATGTGAAGCTGCCGAACGACATCACCGCCGGCATGTCCAACCTCACCGTCGACTATGACGTCTGGGTTGACCCGGCGAACGTCGGCGAGCACCAGATGTGGGGTTTTGGTCGCAAGTCCGGCTCGTGCGACGTTGACACCGGCGCCGAGGGCTCGATCTTCGCGTCGAACACCCAGCGGTTCCGCGTCGCGGTGGGTCCGGCGAACCTCCAGCAGAACCGGGTCCGCATGCTGGAGGGAGCGTGGACGCACGTCACCTTCACCCAGTCACTGAACTCGACCGGTACGAGTTGGACCGGCAGGCTCTACCTCGACGGCGTGCTGCACGCGACGTCGACGAACCTGACCACGCCGCCCTCGGTGAACGCCGCGGGGACGAACTGCAATTTCCTGGGTCGCTCGCAGACGTCGGGCCACTATTCGTTCCGCGGGACGATCCGAGACTTCCGGGTGTACGACCGGGCGGTCAGTCTCGACGAGACACTCGCCCTCGCGCAGCGGACCGTCTCCGACGGAGTCCGCGCCGACACCGACGCCATCGATCTTGGCCTGACCAGTTCGATCGTCCGTGACATCACGCTGCCGAAGGTGGGCTCCGTGGCGGGCTCGACCATCACGTGGACGAGCTCCGACCCGTCGGTCGTCGCGGTCCACACCCCGCCGGCCGTCGCCAGCGCCCGCAAGGTGGCGGTGACCGGCAGGATCACCCGGCCCGCGCAGGGGCAGCCGGACGCGACAGCCACGCTCACGGCGACTGTCCGCAAGGGCGCCCAGGAGGTCGGCACGCGGGACATCCCCGTCGTGGTGAAGGCCGAGTTCGACGATGCGCAGGCTGTCGACCGTGACACCTTCGACCTGGCCCTGAACACCACCAACGACGTACGCGGGAACCTCGACCTTGCCGCCAGGGGCGAGTTCGGCTCCACGATCACCTGGCGGTCGACCACCGACCTCGTCACCCCGACGGGTGTGGTCACCCGCCCGGCCTTCGGCCGTGCGGATGTTGCCGCCACCCTGACCGCGACCATCACCAAGAGCGCGACCTCGCAGACGAAGTCGTTCCCGGTGCGCGTCGTCGCCATGCCGCGCTCCGAGGAGTACGAGCGGTACTTCATGGGGTACTTCAAGGGTGAGGGGATCGCCGACGGCGAGCAGATCATGTTCGCGACATCCAACGGGAACACCGCGCTGGACTGGACCGGCCTGACCGGGGGTCGGCCGTCACTCATCTCCCAGCTGGGCGACCAGGGTCTTCGTGACCCGCACATCGTCCGCTCACCCGACGGCGACACGTTCTACATGATCGCTACCGACCTGAACTGGTACGACCAGGGCGGGTACGCCATCAACGACACCCAGTACATCGAGGTGTTCGAGTCGCACGACCTGGTGAACTGGACCCCGCAGCGGCACGTGAAGGTCGCGCCCGACAACGCGGGCAACGCCTTCGCGCCGGAGTCGCTGTGGGTGGAGGAGATCGGCGCCTACGTCGTGTTCTGGGCCCAGTCGCTGTGGAGCGACCCGGTGAACCGCACGGGTCAGGGCAACGCGCAGATGTGGTACGCCACGACGCGGGACTTCCAGACGTTCTCCGCTCCCCAGGTCTGGCAGAACCCGGCCCCGCTGTCACGGATCGACACGACAGCGATCCGGGTCGGCGACAACTACTACCGCGTGACCAAGAACGAGGCCGGCAACCAGGGCTCGGACATCTTCTCGGAGAAGCACACCGACTTCCTGGACAGCAACATCGACAACTGGACGTTGGTCGCGCCGGCGCTGGGGCGCACGACGTGGGTCGCCAACCAGGGGTACGAGGGACCGGTCATCTTCAAGGCCAACCCCGGTGACACCGCCTGCCCCGGCCAGTTCTACCTCTGGGGTGACCGGTACACGAACGGCGGTGGGTACCAGGCCGCGTGCCACGAGAACATCGAGGCGCCGACCTGGAACGCCAAGGCGATCACGATGACCAACGCGGGTGTCGTCCGTCCGCGTCACGGCACCGTGATCCCGCTGACCGTGCGCGAGTGGAACGACATCCGCGGGATCCCGAACAGCGACGTCGCGACCACCACCGAGGTGGCCGTCCAGCCGTACGCGAGCGGGGCCCAGGCGACCACGGCCACCGTGACCGTCACGGCAGCCGACGGGTTCGAGACCGGCGGTCAGGTGCGGCTCAGTGTCGGCTCGTGGTCGACGCTCGCCCACCTGAGCGACGGCGCGGCCACTGTCACGCTGCCGACGGGTCTGCCTGCGGGTGCCCGGACGGTCAAGGCCGAATACCTGGGCTTCGACTACCTGAAGGCGTCGGAGGGTACGGCGTCGTTCGAGGTGCCTTCCGGTACGGCCGCCGTCAAGGTCCACGCGAAGGCCACGCCGGCGTCGGTTGTCCGCGGGGACACGTTCACGCTGAACGTGAGCGTGGGGCCGACGGGCGGGCCCAAGAAGAACGCTCCGACCCCGACCGGCGAGGTCACCGTCACCTTCGGCGGCACCGTGCAGGTCGTGCCGCTGGTGGACGGTAAGGCCGTCGTCGAGTTGCCGACCGCTGGTCTGCGGCGCGGGTCGTACCAGGTCCACGTCGCCTACTCCGGCAACCCGACCTACCAGCCCCACGCCGGCGACTACCAGAAGTTGACGGTGCGGTAGCCAGCCCAGGAACCCGCACCGCTGAAGGGCGGCGCAGGAAGGAGCGGGTGGGATCAGTGGATCCCGCCCGCTCCCCTCGTGCTCGACCCCGCGACCGGACTACGGAGTGATCATGCCCTTCGAGACGACCAGGTTGTAGTTCTCGCCGAACACGTTGAGTTCGTGGACGCCGACCTTGACGTTCTCGGTCGTACCCAGGACCTTCAGCCTGACCGCGTTCGTCAGCACCCGGTCGAAGGTGACGTAGTCAGCCGTGTACGCGGTGGTGTTCGTGCTCCTGTCGACCAGGGGCCGCCACGTGTTGGTGGGGATGTCCTTGTACTCCAGCGTGTACCGCACGGCGTTGTCACTGGTGAACGTGCGCCCGAGCTCCTTCCACTGGATCTGCGCGGCGGAGATGTGGAAGACGGTCCCGAAGCCCCTGATGTACGTGGGCGCGGTGTCGCTGTCCGCCGGCTCCCACCACGTGGAGAGGGAACGGTCCGATCCGTAGTACGGGTTACGCCCGGGGGCATAGCTGCTTGCCCAGTACGCCTGGCTGTTGGTGGCCACGTTGTAGAGCCCGACGTCGTCCCGGCCCGAGATTTTCTTCCCCGGGGCCAGTTGCGGCGTGTTGGACAACTCGCAGTCGATCGCTCCCCGTTTCGGACCGGCGGGAATCACGGTGCAGACGTCCATGCCCAGTCGCCGCTCGAAGAACTCCTCGTAGGCGATGACATAGGTGTAGAAGAACACCAGGTTTCCGGAGTTGTCGAGGACGAAGCTGCCGTGCCCGGCGTTCGGGTACACCGCACTCGGGTGGTTGTTCCCGTAGCCGATCGGGTTCTGCTGAGTGACCTTGAATCCGGAAAGCGGTTTGTCCGAGGTCATCACGCCGGTCGCGTACGTGGTGAACTCCGTGCCACCGGACGCGACCGAGAGGTAGTAGGTGTCCCTCACCTTGAACAGCTGCGAACCCTCCACGTACCCGTGTGTGTAGGTGGCCTTGTTGTCACCGATGTGCTGCCACTCCTGGCGCGGGTCGAAGGTCCAGAGCACGACCGGGTCGCTGATGAGCTGGCGAGGATTGTTCGGGTCGAGTTCGGCGCCCATGATCGGTGAGCCGATGTTGTACGTCAGATACAGCCGACCGTCGGTGTCCGGGAAGAACTGCACGTCGCCGACGCTCAGGGTCTGGCCGGTCGGGCGCAGGAAGTTGCCCATGCTGGTCCACGGCCCGGTGGGCGAGTCGGCTTGATAGACCGGCGTGTTGTTGCCGGCCATGTAGAACTTGTCGCCGAGCTGGACGACGGTCGGCGCGACCAGGCCCAGGTTCATCTGGTGGGGCGTCCACGTGAGGTAGTCGGTGGTGGACCAGACGGTGCGGTTGTTGTTCGGTGCGTTCTGCATGGCACCTGACGCGTAGAGATAGATGGTCCCGTCGACGTTCAGCGCGGACCAGTCCGCCCCGGTGCGGGCGGAGTTCTCCGAGATCCTGCTGAAGCCAACTGTGGATCGGCTCGCCAGCGTCCGCCCGGACGCTGCCGTCCACGTCTCCAGGTTCAAGCTGGCCGGGATCTGCGACGTGTTCGCGACGTTCGCGTCGGTGGGTGGCATCGTCCCCACGATGTTGCGCACCGCCATCCCCGGCAAATTGATCGGGTTGACGTACGTCTGGGCCATGTCGACACCGGCCAGTGGCACCTTGGCGGACGGGGTTTGCGGTCCGACGCCCGGCGGTGCCGGCGGCACGGGCTTCTCCGCCGCGGCCGGCACGATCGGTGCCAGTTGACCCACCCCGATTCCCACCAGGAGAGCGAGGCCAATTGCCGCCAACCCTCGACGTCGTTTCCCGGCGGCCCTCTCGATAACCATCAGGTCCCACCTTCCTTCTGGTCGTGATAGCGCTAACAACAATCACCGTCGCCCGATTTTTCGGACCACCGACTTCACGTGGTCGGTTCTGGGTGTGAGGCACCCTTCGAATAGGCAAGAAGGGTGGGAGGAGGCGGGTCCGCTCGACCAGCTGGGCGCTCAGCGCGCACGTTCTTGGGCTCGGTCTCGCCCAGCGAGCGAGGATCAGCGACGGGCAGCTGTTAGCGCTAACAAGGTTTCGGTGATGTTAACCGTACTATCTGGAGCCTGTCAAGAACGTCAATGCCACGGCACCGTTACCGCCACCGCCACTGCCGGGTGGTTGCACTCCCGCCGGACACGAAGTCGTGCCCGGAACCGTCGCCGCCCCGTAGGCGACGGTTCCGGGCGTAGACCCTCGACCGCTCGCGTGCCGGTATGCGCCGTCGGTCACCACCAGTCGAAGTAGCGGCCGGCGTGGAAGATCCCCACACCGATGGCTGCGACGATTCCGACCGCGAGCACGACCGGGGCGATCACCACGCTGCCGGCCGCGACGCCGATGGCACCCGCGGCGATGGCCAGACCCGCGCCGATGCCGACGGCGCCGGCCACCACCCCCGGCGTGTCGCCAGCCTCGGCGGCCCGGTTCATGCTGACGTACGAGACGGCGGCCAGACCGATGCCACCGAGCACCAGCCCCGCGGTCATCGCGCTGACGGTGGCGACCGTGGCGCCCGGCACCGCGATGGCGTACAGCTCCAGGCCACCGCCGACCGCGCCGAACGCGTCACCGACGCCCATCTCCCAGTCGCCCTGCTGGTAGTCGCCCCACAGGGCGAACGCCGACAGGCCGAACCCGACGACACTGAGCCCCTTGCCGACCATGCCGGTCCGGCCCGGCAGTCCGCGCACGTGCTCCGGCGCCGTGGCGGTGGCGGGGATCTTCCGTCCCCGTCCCGGGTTGGTCGCCGTGCGGATCGCGTTTCCCACGCTGGCCGGCGCGTCGGTCTCGGTGACGATGACGGCCTGAGACCGCTTGCCGGCCATGGTGCCGCTCGGGTTGGCCTGGATCGCGGCGTCCGCGTCCCGGGTCGCCTCCCGGGCGATGTTACCGGCCCTGCCGTAATCGTCGGTCGACTTGACCTGCTTGACAGTGGTGGCGGTCTCCAGGTCGAAGTCCGCCCCGCGGTCGCGCCACGGCACGCCGTACAGCCATTCGAGAATGTTGCCGCGGAACGTCCCCCGGGCGCCCTTGAACTTGAAGTTCCAGATGAACTTCTCGGCGGCGGGCGCGGTGTGCGCGGCAGCGCCACCGGTGACGCCGGGTGCGGCCGGTGCCTCGCCACCGGGATCGGCCGGCGGCGCGGCCGGCGGCGGTTCGGGTGGCGGCTCCGGTGCGGGTGGCGGCGGCTCGGCCGGTGGCGGCTCCGGCGGCGGCGGAGGCGGCGTCGGCCTCGGTCGCGGCGGCGCCGGAGGCGGAAGTACGGCGTGCAGCACCCAGGTGCCGCCCGGGTGCTCGGACCAGGTGCCCCCCTCCAGGTTGAGAGTGACGTTGGGCTGGTAGTAGATGACCGAGTTGCTGTTGTTGATCCGGGGATCGAGGGTCGCGCCGTGGCTGCTGAGATAGCGGCGGAAGTCCTCCACCGTGGGGTTTTCGGACCCGGTGAAGTGGGGCTCCGAGATGGAGATGTCGTGGGTTTCCGGCCCCATGACGGTGGTGGGCCTGAACCCGGCCGGATCGGCCATCCCGACGGGATTGTTGCGGCAGTACCGGAACAGGTTGCCCCCGTCGACGAAGCCGCCCGGGTCGGTGCTCGCCCACCGGCCCAGCCACGGCACGTAGTACCGCGCCCCGGCATAGCAGAAGCCGGTCTCGTCGTCCGCCTCGTGCCCGCCGAAGCGGTACCGCTTCAGGCTGAGGTCGACGCCCGGCCGGCCGTACCGGTACGCGGTCGTGCCGTAAGGGTGGTACTCCTCGTAGGAGATGATCACCCCGGCCGCGTCGGTCTCCAGCGCGGCCGAGCCGAGGTGGTTGGTGAGCTGGTAGCGGATCAGCGGAACGCCGAGCGGGTTGGCCGGGTCGAAGCCGCCGACGTCGACGGTCTTGACGTCCACCTGGGCGACCGGGCCGGTGTCGTCGGCGATCGTGGTGGTCCAGCGCTCGTGCTGGAGGGTGCCGGTGACCCGGTTGCGCCGCCGGAACACGATGACCGCGCCCAGGAAGATCCATTCCAGTTGGACGCTGCCCGGCCGGTCCACGATTTTGCGCAGCCGCTGCCCGCTCGCGGCGTAGACGAACCGGGCCTCACCGCCGCCGCCGAGGTCGACCCGGCTGAGCTGGTCGCGGACGTTCCACTCCAGCGCCGGCAGGTGCGGCATGACGGTCAGGTTGCCGACGGCGTCGTGCGCGTACCCGGCCGAGTAGGGACCACCGTCGGCGTCACCGGGGACGCTCGTGGCGGCCAGTCGGTTCGTGGCGTCGGCCGGGTCGTCCTGGTACGCGTACCGGTGGTGCCGGGTCCAGCCGGCACCCACCCCGGCCTGCGTCCGGAACCGGTGCCGGAGCACGGTGAGGTTGCCAAGCGGGTCGTACTCGTACTCCTCGGTGTAGGCGCGTACCGCGCCGGCATCGGTGAGGCTGCCGGCCGGCGGCACGTCGGTGTGGTCGCGGATCGCGTCATTCGGCGCCCCGGCCAACTCCCGCCCGCTCGCCCGGACCAGCTGGTAGAGCGGGTCGTACGCGTAGTCGCTGGCGGCCGGCACCGCCGCGTTGCCGAAGAAGGTGGGCGCGCCCGGCTCGGCCACCCGGGTCACGTTGCCCACCGGGTCGTACGTGTAGCGCAGGTCGCGTACCCCGGCGGTGAGCAGCCGTTCCAACCGGAACGTCATCGGGTCGTAGAAGTACTCGGTGACCAGACCGTTGCCGTGCCGGGCGAACCGCCGCCGGCCCAGCGCGTCGTAGTCCTGCTCGGACAGGAACTCCACCTCCGCGCCCTGGCCACGCAGCCGCGCGGTGAGCCGGCCCACCATGCCGCCCTCAAGGTAGGTCGGTCGTAGCTCGGTGGCGTCGGGCAGGGTGACCAGTGTCGGACGGTTGAGCGCGTCGTACTCGGCGGCGGTGCCGAAGACCTCGCTCTCCAGCAGCGGCGCCGCGGCGGCCAGCAGCGCGGCGTGGTCGGGCGCGGCGGCCACCGGCGACCAGTCCGGGCCGGCGACGTCATCGGTGGCGAGCCTGCGTTCGGCCCGCCGCGGGTTGCCCTTGAAGTCGACAGCGGGGACCCGCACCTGGCCCGCCTGGTCGAACACCAGGTAGGGCACGCCGTGCAGGCCCAGCGTCGCCGCGTCCGGATGCCGGTCACCGAAGACCACGTACTGCACGCAGCGCTCCGCGCCGGCGGACTCCCGAACGTACACGCCCACCGGCCGGTGCAAGGCGTCGTACGTGGTGCGGAACGTCCGGCCGTGCTCGTCCCAGATCCGGCGCACCCCACCGAGCACATCCTGGAACACCCACCGCTCGCCCTTCTCCGCGCTCCACGAGCGCACCCCCGCGCCGTGCATGGCGGTGGCCGCGCTGGCGATGTGCCGGCCCAGCGCGTCGTACCCGTCCGAGGACCGGCCGGTGAGGTCTCCGGTGGTGCGTACGCCGAAGCGCTGGCCGGCTCCCCGGTCGGCCACCGAGTAGACGGCCCGACCCAGGCTGTCGAAGTGGACCACGGACGGCGTGTCGGCGTGCGCGGCGGCGAGCCACGCGGCGCGGACGGCCGGGTCGGCCGGTTCCGGATCGGAGACGGCAGGGCTGCCCCGCTCGGCGTACCACTGGCTGTCGAGCACCGTGTCGTTGGCGTCGAACAACCGGTGCGACCAGGCAGTGGACTCGACCCGGCTGAGGGTTCCGTCCGGATACCGGGTCAGCACGGCCCGACCCAGCGGGTCGTAGTAGCGGATCGCGGTGGCGCCGATCTCGCGCAGCGCCGCCGCGTCCTCGTACTCGTGGGTGGTGCTGAAGTAGGGCTGGTACCGCTTCACCGGGTTGCCCTTGTTGTTGACCACCGTGCGGCCGGTGCCGACCCAGCGTGGGTCGGCGTCCACCTCGACGGCCACCCCGTCCTCCCCCACCTCGAGGGCCCTGCCGGGATGCACCCGCGACTTGGTGATCGCCACCCCACCGGTGCCGGTGCTGTACTCGTAGCTCTCCAGCCAGCGCGTGTTGGTCGGGCCGTGCCGTTCCCGGTGCCGGCCCCGGCTGTACGCGGGCTGGCCGTTGACCATCCAGTTGAACGGGTCGTAGGTGAACGTCAACGTCGGATCGTCGAGCGTGTCACCGTCCCCGGCGCCGGGCCGGCCGAGCAACGCCGAGGCCACCACCCGGCCCAACTCGTCGTAGCGCACCGCGCGGCGCTGCCCGTTCGGGTCGGTGACGAGGCTCGGACCCAGCACCCGGTAGTCGTTGACGGCGGTGGTGACCGACCAGGCCGCCTGGTCGATGGTCACCCGCTCGGTGAGCAGGTGGTAGTCGTCGAAGGTGACCGCCGTCGCCAGGCCGAGCGCGTCCCGGGCGCCGTTGGCCAGGTAGAAGTGCGCGGCTGGGTCGGCGGGATAGCGCAGCTCGCCGGAGGGAATCCACCAGTCCGGGCCACCGTCGAGCTGCACGTATCCGGCGGCGGCCAGGTCCACGCCGGTGACCGCCGTGCCGTAGCCGGCAGCCAGCGCGGCCGGCGTGAAGGCGAGCTGGTACGTCTGGTGTCCCAGCCCCAGGCTGTCCCACTGCCCGGCCGGCAGCGGCGCCAACGCGTTGTCCCGGAACCGCACCTGTGACCGGGACAGCAACCGGCGCTGCGCGCTGACCCCGTCGGCCACCACCTCGTACCCGATCGGGGTGGCCGCGGCGAACCCGGCGAGCAGTTCGGCCCGGGTGAACAGCGGGCCGGCCGGGGCCAGCCCGGTCAGTTCGTGGCCGACCGCCTCGTACGCGGTGCGGATCCGGTACGCCGGCACGGGCACCGTGTCGTCGATGTCCGGGGTGTAGCTCTGCTCGCCGTACGTAACGTGGCGGCGCCGCTGCTCGACGGTCACCTCGACGGGTAGCTCCGGGTCGGGAGTGGTGCGACCGTAGACCACCGCGGCGGCCTGCACGACGGTGCCGTACGGGCCGAGGACCAGGTTGAGCCGGTGGCTGATCCGGGGCTCATCCGGCTCCCGGTCGTAGGAGAGGCTGACCGCCTCCCGTTCGACGGCGACGAACACCCGCGCGTCCAGCCGCTGCACCTGGTACGTCTGCTCGACCACCCCGTACGGGTGTTCCTGCGCGGCACTGCCGTCGTACGAGTACACCTCCTGCCGCAGCGGCAGGCCGCGCAGCGCCCGCCGGCTCTCCCGCAGCTCCGCGGCGGAGACTCCGACCGGCAGCTCCACACTGGGCAGGTGCCGGCCGGCGTACCACTCGGCGGACAGGTCGACCGGGGCGCCGGTGTGGTACCAGGTCTTCGTGGTGACCGGTGGCTGGAACAGCTCGGGCGAAGTGTCCTGATTCCCGTCGACCGCCTCGACGCCCAGCACGTGGTCCACGAACGACTCGCCGTCGATCTGCTCGACCATGCCGAAGCCGGCGAACTCCCGCTCGTCGCCGTCGTAGTGCCCGTGGTGGTAGCGGTAGCCGGTGACCAGCCGGGTCCCGGCGATCCGGTCGACCTGTTCCACCTGCTCGACGACCTGCACCGGGAACGGCAGCCGGGTGACCCACGGCTGGCCGTTTCGCCGGTCGGCCAGTTGGAAGGCGGTGGAAGCGGCGTACCGGATGATGGTTTCGCCGCCCAGGTTGTTCACCACCCGGGTGAGCAGGTGGGGCTTGCCGTCGGCGGCCAGGTCCAGGTAACGCACCGGACCGGAGGCGTCGCCGGGCAGCGGCGACGACCAGACCAGGCAGCCGGTGCCGGTGCCCAGCAGGTCGGTCACCGTCACCGTCGAGTCGGGCGTGACATGCGGCAGGTCGGGCAGGTCGACCGGGGCGGACCAGCTGTTACCGGACTGGTTGTACCAGAGCCGGATCTCCCGTCGGCCCAGGTAGCACAGGTCCATCATGCCGGTGCCGTCCACGTCGGTGAGGAGCACCCGGGCGGGGTCGAACTCGTCCTGCCCGGTGAACCACGGCGCGTCGTCCATCTCGACCTTGGCGCCGAATCGGCCGTAGCCGACGTTGGGCCAGTAGCAGACGGATCCGTCGCGGACCCGGACCAGGTCGGTGAGGCCGTCGCCGGACATGTCGGCGAGGAAGACGCTCTGCCGGTCGTCGGAGCGGAGCAGCCGTGGGCCACGATCCTCGTCGGCGGGCCAGAGCGCGGGTCGCGCCGGGCCGTACCCCACCTCGGCCAGCGACTCGTGCCACGTCAGCACGGTGTCCCCGGTGAGCAGCAGGTCGGGCCGGCCGTCCCCGGTGAGGTCCAGCAGCAGCAGGTCGGGGCTGGCCCAGTCGACGGCGGGCAGCTCGCGGAACGGTTGCAGATCGGACCAGCCGGCGTCGTCGGTGCGGCGGACGAAGCCGGCCGGGACGGTGCCGAGTTGGACCAGCTCGATCCGCCCGTCCCCGTTCACGTCGACCAGTTGCTGGCGTCCGCCGGCCAGGTCGGTCAGCGACGGCACGGTGGGCAGCGCGGCGACCGGGCCGATCCGGCCGGCGCCGAGATTCGGTCGGTAGTAGAGGGCACCCTCGTGCCCGGTCAGCACCCCGGCGAGTCCTTCCCCGTCCAGGTCCACCCACAGCTCGGTCCGCCCGTCCACGCCGGCCGGCAGGTTCGCCAGGCTGTCCCGGTCCAGTTCCCGGGTGGTCGCTGCGATGGTGGCCGGGATGTACTCGAAGGTCACCGGGGGAAGTGCGGCGCTGGTGTGCCCGCCGTCGATGGCCGGGGAGTAGCCGCGCTGCGTCACCTCGACCAGGGTGGACAGCACCGGCCCGGTGGCGTATTCCAGCTCCACCGCGCGGACCAGGCAGTCCGCGCCCACCTCCGGCTCGTCAGGGAAGTGGTGGAACATCAGGATCCGGCGGCACAGCCGGTAGGTGCGGACCTCGAATCCCGGGCGATAGGTGGAGAACGGGTCCGGCCGGCAAATCCAGTCCCCGGTGTCAGCCGGACGCGGGTCGTCCGGGTCGTGCTCGCCGTAGTCGAACACCACCTCGAACAACCAGCCGGCGTCGGCGATCTGGGCCGGCGTCAGGTCCACCGGGCGTCGACCGTCGGCGTCCAGCAGCGGCACCGCGTTGCCGTAGCGCACCGACTTGAGGTAGCGGTTGGTGTGCCGGTCGGTGCGGTGCCGTTCGTGCGGCCGGTCCAGGTCCACGCCGACGGCGTCCTCGGCCTTGTAGGTGTAGGTGATCGCGTTGCCCCGGTCGTCCCGGGTCTCGCAGAGCAGCCAGGTGTGCACCTTCGCGCCCCGGCCGATCCGGGAGTCGCCGTCACGGCCGTACACGGCCAGCAGGTTCGCCCCGGACACTGTGCGCCAGTGCACGTCACCGTCGGAGTCCCGGGTCCACCGCTCGATCCGGGCGAACGCCCCCTCGGTCCTCGGCCGGAACCGCTGCACCGTGTGCCCGGCGACCGGGGTGCCGCCGGGCACCGGGATGAGGTCGTCCTCGCCGGACAGCAGGAAGGTGTCGGTGTCGTCGTAGCGGGGCAGGCCGCGGTCGGTGCGCCGGCTGATGGCCGGCACGGGCAGCTGCCAGCCGAGGCCGAACGGGCCGTTCCCGGCGCCCGAGTCGTAGCTGAGCGTCAGGTCGGGTTGGAACCCGGACCGGCTGCCGCTGACCGGGATGGGCACCGACATGCCGCCGGTCCCGGTGACCGGGTGGGCGGCGAACGTCTCGCCGATGGCCCGGATCGCGCCGCCGCCGGTGGGCAGGCTGATCGCCGGTCCGCCGAGCCCTGGCCCGGCCGCGCCCTGACCGGCTGGCGGCGTGCCGGTGCCGGCCGCGTCGGCCGTCGGCCCGCCCGGCCCGAGCGCCCCACCCGCCGCGTCGGGAGCGCCCGCGCCGGTCGGGTCGGCGGAGCCGCGCCACCGGGAGCCGGGCCCCGGCCCCCACGATCCGCCGCCGACCGGATAGCTGGTCGTCACCACTCCCCCTCAGCCGTCGAGCCGGTAGTGCAACAGGAGGACCAGGTCGGTGAGGCCGTCCGGGTCGGCCGCCAACGTGACCGGGGTGCCGAGCACCAGCGGATCGGACTGGCCCACACACTGGTGCAGGTCAGCGTCCCGGTTCAACGTCACCGGGTCACCGGCCACCGTGAGGTCGTACGTCCCGGGATCACCGTCCACCCGCGCGTACCAGGTCACCTGGTCCACCACCGGCTGGTGATCGCGGGCCAGGTACGGCAGGTGCTCCGGCCCGATGGTGAGCTCGGTGCTCTGTTGCTGGGTGAGCTGCCACCATTCGTCCGGGAACTGGTGGCGCAGGCTGTAGGCCTGGTACAGGCCCGTCCGGCCGGCGTCGACCAGCATCTCGTTGAGCACCTCTCGTAGGGAGTCCTCGACCAGGCCGCGCAGTGTCGAGCCGCCGTCGCGGGCGGTGTACCGCAGGTGCAGGATGATGTCGCTGATGGTGTCGTAGTCGAACTGACGGACCGCCGTCGGCAGTTCCAGCCGCCAGGTGCCAACCGCGCCCTTGCCCTCGAACGGCAGGTAACGGTCGTCGGCGAAGTTCAGCTCGAACATGCCGCTGTCGCTGAGGCCGCTGCTGGTGGCGATCGACTCGATCCCGCCCACGTTGTACGCGAACCGGTCGTCGCCGGGCACCTCGGTGTACTTGTCCTTGGCGCTGGTGGCGCCCTGCCGGGCCGCGGTGCCGGTCCGGTACCGGTTGGCGATCAGGGACAGCTTCGCGGTGACGGGGGTGTACGGGCCGGCCACGCACGGGATGGACAGGCTGACCGTACGCAGCCGGCGGAAGTAGTGCCCCGGGTGGTCCAGGTCGAACAGCGCCTCCGGCACGTTGATCAGGCAACTGCCGGTGGCCCGCAGCTCGATCAGCGCCGCCGGGTCGAGCTGTGCCAGCGAGACGTGCCGGGTCAGCTCGCGCTCGCGGCTGTGCCGGTCGAGGTAGGCCACCTCCATCCGCTTCAGGTCGTGGCGCAGCGCGTCGGCCACGGTCAGCCCCTTGCGCAGGCTGTCCCAGTAGCCGGGTTGCAGGAACGTGGCCTCGCTGCCCAACTCGTGCGCGAAGCACCGCTCGGCCTTCTTCGCCACGTCGAAGGCGAGCTGGTACGCCCCGAAGTAGACGGAGCTGGCCCGGCTCACCATCCACTGGTACAGCTCAGTGTTCGTGTACTTGCCGCGCAGGTACTCCTCGGTGGCCCGGGCGTTGTCGGCTTCCCGGTCGTGCGCCGCCAACTCGTCGGTGAGCATAGCCACGTGCAGCCGCCCGGTGAGGATCTGCTGGTCGAGCTGGGTCAGTTCCAGGCCGGCCAGCGCCGCCTGGTGTTCCCAGTCGTCCATCCGGCGGCGGTAGCCACCCTGGTTGGCGGCCATCCCGGCGGCCTTGTCCAGCGCCCGGGCGATCGCCTCCAGGGTCATCACGGCCGAGTCGGCGGCGGCGCCGACCTTGTCCCCGCCGATGGTCAGGGTCACTGTGGGTGAGCCACCGAAGCCGGCACCGCCGGTGGTGAAGTCAGGTATCAGCTTCAGCCCGCCGGACAGGATGTAGCCCACCGCGATCGCGGCCTCGCCGAGCAGCGACACCCCCGACAGCGCCGTGGCGGTGATCTCCCAGGCGTTCATGTACGGCCGACCGGCGTAGTAGCGTTGCCGCTCCTCCACCACCTTGCGGCTCAGTTCCAGGGCCGCGACGTTGCCCTCGGCCTCCGCGATGGTGGCGAGCTTGACCGCCCGTACCGCGTCGAGCAGGGCGATCTCCTGGCCGGCGCGCAGCCGGGCGAGTTGCTCGGCGTCGCGCTTCTCCATGGCCGCGAGCAGCCCGCCGCCCAGCTCGCCGACGTACCCGACGAGTTCGGTGGCCTTCTGGGCCAGCACCCGGAAGCGGTAGTTCGGCAGTGGTGCGCCGAGCCCGGCCAGGAACGACGAGACGGACATGCCGGCGGCGGCGGCCCGGACCAGTGCCCCCGGGTCGATCGGTGGTGAGAACAGGGCGAGCATGCTCTCCACCCCGTCGATGTTCTGGCAGTTGCGGATCTTGAACAGCCGATCGGCGATCAGATCCCACAGCCGGAGCATCTCCTCGTTGGGCGGGACGCAGAAGTACAGCGCCGAGTAGCTCAGTGGGCTGGGCAGCTCGGCCCCGCCGTGCGGCAGCAGGTCCAGGTCGGGGATCAGGTTCTCCAGGTCCAGCAGCGCGTTGCCGAACAGGTCCACAGAGGCCTGAAGCTGGTTGACGGTGGCCGGAGCCGGAGTGACCAGCGGCGGCACCACGCTCGGCTTCGGCCCGAGCAGTTTGTCGGCCAGGATGTACAGCTGGGTGGCCTGGGTGACGGACTCCCTGGTGAACTGCCGGAACAACTGGTCACCCCAGTCGACGAGGTTCTTCAGGTAACCGAGCACCACGGCCAACTGGTAGGCGACCGGCCGGCTGCGGGCCACCACGTGCGGGTTGAACGGCTTCGCCCGCCACTGCTCCACAGCGAACTTCAGGTCGGTGATGCTGGCCCCCGACGGGTCCGCCGCGATCGCCGTGAGAATGTCGCCGATCCGCTGGCTGATCAGCTCGGGCGCCCCGGTCTGGAAGAACGGCTTGGTGACCCAGTACTTCTGTGGGGCCGTGGCGCCGTCGGCCGTGCCGACCGGGTTGAAGATGTGGTGGAACCAGTTGCGCGCCTCGGCGAAGCGCTGGTCCCGGTTGAGCCGCATCGCGATGTCGAACGGCAGGTGGTAGAACAGCTCCCAGTTGTAGCCCGAGTACGCGCCGTCAGCGGCGAAGTCCAGGTCCTCCACCGGGTACGGCGACACGACCACCGGCTGCGGCTGGTAGGTGGCGGCGAAGTCGAACCCCGTGTTGGTGAGCTGGGTGCTCCGGCTCAGCAACGCCGACACACCCGAGCGGTAGACGGTGGCCCGGAGGAAACACAGCAGCGGGTGGTAGAAGTTAGCGAACTTCACCCCGTACGAGAGGGTGTCGTAGACCTTGAACTCGGCGACCAGCCGGTGGTATTCGGCGTCCTGGGTCATCGCCTGCACGGCGGCAGCGAGGTCGTGCGCCGGATCCTCGGCGTACCGGCGCAGGTATTCGGTGAGCAGCGCCAGCACGTCGCGGACGAACTGGTCCACGTCGCTGTACGTCTTCTCGATCCGGTCCGTCGGGTCCTCGGCGCGCCGGTCGTAGAAGCCCGGGATGATCACGTAACCGCGGTCGTAGTCACCGTAGAAGTACGGCATCAGGGTGCCCAGTGGCAGCACCGGCCGGCGGTCCTGGATGCCCCGGACATTCTGCCAAATCCCCAGCAGCATGATGATCCAGTCGAGCAACGACATCTGCATGGGGTACGTCACCCGGAACCGGCCGGGCGTCTGCGCCACCAACGTCTGGTAGGCGCCCATCAGCGGAGTGCTGATCGCCAGGTCGTTCTGCGTCCGGGAGACCAGCTCGGTGAACCGTTCGGCCAGCAGCTTGGTGTCCTTGAACACCGGTGACAGCAGCAGGCTGCCGGAACCGCCGCCCGGCATCGGCTCCGGATAGCCCCGGCAGCCGGTCAGCGCGAACGAGCCGACGAACTCGACACCGGTGAGCACGCTGATCGCCTGGCCGGCCTCCCCGGCCGCGTACGCGAAGCAGGTGAACTCGTTCGCCGAGGGCAGGTCCTCCTGGTAGCCGCTGGCGGGGTAGTACAGCGCATCCTTGGAGATCTTCTTCGGCTGCCAGCGGTCCTGTGCCCGCTCACCGATGGCCAACTGGATCCGCCACCGCCGGCGCGGCCGATCCGTCTCCGTGCCGCCCGGCGGGATGCCGTCCGGGTCCGGAATCTGGGAGGTCTGCGAGGTGTCCGTCTCCTCGGTGAAGACCGGCCAGGCCAGTGTGAGCCGACTGTTGCGGTCGAAGGCGAGCAGGTGGTCACCCGCGATGTCCAGCGGCACCCGCCGCCACGGCGTCCAGTACCGCTCCCGCTCGAACTGCCGGTGGTAGTACACCGCCGGGTCACCGCCCCGGGTGCGGGCGAACACGTGCATGAGATGCCTGTCGTGCTGGTAGTAGCAGGCCATCACGTCCAGGTGTGCCAGGTCGTCCAGCTTCTCCAGGTACGCGATGGTGGCGTTCTCCACCGCCAGGTCGGTCAGCTCGTCCTGCTGCAACTGGTCGTCCAGTTCGCTGAACAACTCCGACTTGTCGTCGCGCAGCTCCGGTTGGATCCAGTTCTCCGGGTACAGGAAGATCTTCCGGTTGGCCTCCCACACCCGGTAGTTGGCCATCCAGTCCCACTGCTCCCAACCCGGGTCCTCGGTGACCGCCGCGACGCTGTCCGGTTCCAGTCCCAACAGGCAGCGCTGCACGAACAGTTGCACTGTGGCGTGCGCCTGCACGATGCGCGACGTCGCCATGCAGGCGCCCATCTCGACGTCGATGAGGAAGTTGTCGTACAGGTCGTTGGTGTCGCGCAGCGCCGGGTTCTCGGCCAGCAGGTACGCGACCAGCGCGTCGCGCTTGGCCACCCGCAGCCGGTCCTGCACACCTTGGAGCACCCCGAGCCACTCGGCCTCGGCGTACCGCGCCTTCAGGGCCTGCCGCATGGTGACCACGCCCGCTGCGGTGGTGACCGGCTGGCCCAGCGGCACCGCCGCCGCTACCGGCAGGCCCAGCCGGCGTAGCACTGTGAGCGCCTCGGCCACCCGCTGGACCGTCACCGGCGACCGGTACGCGGTGAGGTTCGCCGCCGACAGTTCGAGGTGGGTGTCCAGGTCGGCCAGCGTGGTGACGTCCCAACCACCGAGCTGCGCCAGATGGGTGTGGACCTGCGCGGCGGTGGTGCCGGCCGCCAGGACCAGGTCGAACAGCCCGTACACCGTCCACGGCGCGGCCGCGTCCAGCGGGTTCGCCACCGGCGGGTAGGCACGGGCCAGCTCGACCCCGGCGGCCAACCGGATCCAGTCGGCCAACGGGGCCGGTGGCCGGCCGGTCTGGTACGGCACCCGGTCCGGGGCCAGCCAGCCGAGCGGCGCGGCGTTCGTCAGCAGCCAACCGAGGTCCGCGTCGGGCACCGTCAGGTGGTCGACGAGCCGGCTCAGCACGTGCAGCAGGCGCAGGGCCCGGTACTGCTCGTCGAACCCGGCCGGGGTGACCGCCGGCGGCGCCGGCGGCTCGTTCACCAGGTCCACCAGCGCGTCGTCGGTGAGGACCGCGAGCAGCGGCCGGGTCAGCTCCGCACCGGCCAGCACCGTGGCGGCGGCGTCCGCCGAGAACCCGAAGGTGTCGGCCACCGCCGTCGTCGCCAGCTCCTGCTTGGTACGGGTGTACGCGTAGCTGGACAGCGCCGTGGTGATGGCCAGCAGCAGCGTGGTCTGCTGGGCCTCGGTGGGGTTGGCCACGATCGCCGCCGTTATCGGTGTGGTGTCCACCAGGGCGGCGAGCTTCGCGTCGACGAACTGCGCCGGGGTAACCGCCGCATCGGTCCAACTGCCGTCCACGACGGACACGAAGCCGGCCAGGTCCGCCTCGGTCATTCCGGGCACGGTGGCCAGCAGGGCCCGCATCCCCGGCAGGTTCTCCTCGGGCGGCGCCGCCGGGTCGACAGCGGGCCGGGTGCTCGCGTACGCGCTCTGGTAGGCGGCCTGCAACCCGGTGAGCACCGCCGTCAACGTCTCGTCCGGCAGGTCCCGCACGGCCAGGTCGTCGGCTTCGTGCCGGAGCAGGTAGCGCAGATCCGCCGGGCGGATGCCGGTGCCGGCCCGGGCGGCGTCGAACCGCTC
Organism: Micromonospora sp. SD19; assembly: GCF_054462275.1. Lineage (NCBI taxonomy): Bacteria > Bacillati > Actinomycetota > Actinomycetes > Micromonosporales > Micromonosporaceae > Micromonospora > Micromonospora sp. SD19. The sequence continues at coordinate 90,545 of NZ_JBTLMN010000005.1, read as the reverse complement.
GACGAAGACCAGCGCGGTGGCCGGTGCGGTGAGCGGATCCGACCCGATCAGATCCTTCATGATCAGGTACTCGGCGGCGGTGAGCCCCAGCGCCCGGGCCAGCAGCGTGCCGGCGTACACCGCGTGCAGGTTGGCGTTGCTGACGATCGCCGGGGCCGGCAGGTCGGCCACCAGCAGCGCGGTGTCCGCCGTCGTGGCACCCAGGCAGGTCGCCAGGTACGCCTCGTGCGCCGACAGCAGAGCACCCGAGCCGGGTGTGGTCAGCTCCGCCTGCTCGTTGGCGAGCACGTTGGCCGGCTCGAACGCCGCGAGGACCGGGCCGTTCGCCGCGTTGCGGAACACCTCGGCGTAGCGCGACTCGTCCAGCGGCGCGAACAGGTCGACCAGCACTGGCAACGGCAGCCCGAGCCGCGCCGCCAGCCGGTGCAGCGCCGCCACCGTGACCAGGAAGTCGTCGTCCAGTGCGCCACCGCCCAGCGCGTCGGCCCGGATCGCCCGGTCCAGCAGCTGCGGCGTCCAGCCGGTGCAGGCCGCCGCGCGCAGCAGGCGCAGGAACCGGTGGATCCGGTCCAGGCGCGCGTCGGTGAGCTGCTGGATCCGCTTCGCGCTGAGGTCGGACCCGGTGTCCAGGTGCTTGACGAACATGACGTTCCCGGGATTGACCCAGGCCAACGCCAGCAGTTCGGTCAGCTCCCGATAGTCCAGGCGCGCCCGAGGAAGGAAATTGTCCACCCGGGCGATGCCGCCCAGAGCGCCGAGCGGCGCGGTGTTCCAGATGTCGTCCTGCGCACCCGGGTCGGCATTCACCACCAGGTTCCGCTGCGCTTCGCTGATCCCCAGTTCCTCGGCCGCGATCGCCTCGTCGCTCGGGCCGATCGGCCGCCGCAGCGCCCGCATCAGGTCGGCCCGGGGGATCTCGAACTGGGCGAAGTAGCTGCGGGTCTCCTCGTGCGCCAGGTCGAACGGCAGGGCGAACGCGTACCGGCTGCCGGCCAGCACTGTGTAGGCGGCACCGTTCACGTACTGCGGCGCGGCCGCCAACTCCGCCGCGGTGCCGGTGCTCTGGCGCAGTCGGCGCACCAACCACCCACCGGACCCGTCCGGGGTCGCCTTGGCCACCACGCCGGTGTCCCGTACCACGCGGGCCCCGGCCAGGTCCGGCTCATACACCAGGGACCGGTCGGTGAACGGCCAACCCCGGCCCTGCAACAGGCTCAGCAGCCCGGCCGACGGCGCCTCCACCGGATCGACGCCGCCGCTCAGCGGGCCGGCGAACGCCAGACCGGCGTCCGGCGCCACCGCCTCCTCCAGCAGCTCACACACCACGTCCAGGTAGGGCAGCGGAAGGTCGGTGTTCGCACAGCTCAGATCCAGGTCACCGAGGTCCGGCCGGCGGCCGTACAACACGTCCCGGGCGACCTTGGTAGCCGGACCCGGCGTGTCGGCGTCGGTGACCAGCCGGTTGCCGAGGAACTGAAGGACGTCCACCAGGTACGCGGCGGCGCTGTGCACACTGCGGCACGGTTCGCAGTAGCTGGAGTCGGCGAGCCGGAACAGGCTGGCCAGGTTGGGAAAGTCGGCGCTGACCGGGGTGAGGTCCGGAGCCGCCGAACCACCCAACGCCTGGACCGGCAGCGCCCGCGCCGCGCTCTGGAGTTCGCCGGCCAGCAGCCCGCTCGCCACATGCACGTCCACCGCCCGGCGATACACCGACCGGGCCTGCTCGTCGGTGAACCGGCCGGTGTCCACGGCGGTGGCCACGAACCGGGTCTCGCCGAGGGCGTGGATCCGGGCCGCCGACGGCACGTTGGCCCCCAGCAACGCCGTGGTCTGCCGGTACGTCGGCGCCAGCTTGAAGATCCGCTGTGCGGCCTTGAGCGCCGGTCGCCCGGTGCGCAGCCGCTCCGGGTGGTCGCGCAGCAGCCGCTCCACGTTGCCGGTCGCGAGGTCGAAATCCGGGTTCGCGGTGAGCAGTTCGAGCACCACGTCCCGGTGCCCACCGAAGGCGCGCTCAGCCGCGCTGGCCCGCTCGCCGCTGCCGTCGGCCCGCCCGCCCGCGGCGTCGGCTGCCGGGTCGGCGTCGGCTGCGGTCCCGACCGTGGCGCCCGCATCGCGTTCGAGCTGCGCGGTGAAGGCAGTGGTGGGATAACGCCGCTCCAGCTTGCGGGCCAGCGCGCCGGCGTGCAGGTCGATCAGCTCCGGCCGGACCGGCTGACCGGCGACCCGGACATCAGCGGTGCTGTCCCCCAACACCCGGCGCCAGTCCGCCGGGGCCAGCCGGGCCAGCCGGCGTACGTCAGCCGCCCGCTCGATCCCCTCGCGGTGGCGGACCCGGTCGACGATCGCCTCGTCGTAGCCCAACACGTCGGCCAGCACGCTCGCCGCGCCGGCCGCCTCGGCGACCGACCGGTCGGGAAACACCGCCGCGTCGGCCAGCCGGGCGATCAGCCCGGGCAGGTCACCGGCGGCGTCGGTGGCGAGGAGACTCTGCACCCGCTCGTGCGCCCCGTCGACGAGAAACCGCTCCACCCGCCCGTACAACACCTTCGGCCGTTCCTGCGCGACGTACTCCTCGGCCTCCGACCGCACCCGGGCCAGCATCTCGAGGATCCGGTCCAGCTCGCCGAGCAGGTCCTTGGGAACGTACCGATGGCGCACGGCGTCGGCGACGGCGTTGCGGACGGTGTCCTCGTCGAGCAGGACGATGTCGTAGTACAGCGGCCGCAGCTCGGTGTTCAGGTCGACATCGAACCGGGCCAGTGCGGCGCCGGTACGACTCGCGGTCAACAGCGTCCGCTCGGCGAGCAGCGCGTAACCGAACATCGGCGGCAGCTTGTACGACGCCGCCAGCTTCTGCGCCACCCCGAAGTGCGCCAGCGCCGTCGCGGGCAGTCCGGTCTCGGCGGCCAGGAACGTCACGTCCTCGGCCTCGTCGTCCTGCCGCAGCTCCGACAGCGGCACCTCGCCGAGCAACGGGACGATCGTGGCGAGGATCCGCTCGTACTCGCTGCGTTCCCGCTCCCCGCCCCCGGACAGGTCCACCGTGAGCACGGCCAGCTCGGGGGCGTTGAACAGCACCGCGCTCAGCGGCGGGTCGGACAGGAGACGATCGCCTGCGGACACCCGGACGAACAGGTCAGCGGACTGCTTCTCGGAGCGGGTGAACTGGTCGCGCGAATAGTCGACGCGATACAGCCCGTCGTCCCCGGTGCTCGCCTCGCCGAGTTGCTCGGCGTGCCGCAGGTCCCGGTCGAACGCGTCGACCGTCAGCGCGTTCGCCGGCCGCCCGTCGGCCCAACGCACCCGGCCCACCACCACGAACCGGGACGGCGGCTCGGCCAACACCATCTGCACCGCGTCCCGGGTCGCCCCGTCCACAACGCCGGTCACCGGCAGCTTGTGCGCCCGTTGGAGTTCGGCAACTGCGCGGCGGGTGGTCGGCCCGTACCGGGCGTCGACGAGTTCGTCGGTGGCGATGTCGACGGGCATCCGCAGCAGCGCGGTGTGCAGCCGCCGGACATCATCGCTGGGGCGGTGCCGCTGCGAGCCCAACGGGCTGGTCATGAGCATCTCCGATCGTCCAGCAGCCGGCGACGGCGGCTGACTGACGCCGGTGCGACCGGGGGCTACCCGGCATCCTGCGGATCAGAGCAGCCCGGGAGCATCGCACTGTCCGAGATCCGCCTGCCCGTCTGGATGAACGGCGGCGGGCACTGCCGGTACGGCCGGTGGCGGGGACGAGCTTCTCCGGAGCAGCAGAACAGCCCCGGCTCTGTGGCACCACCCGGTCGGCCGATTGGCCGTGGTCTGCGCCGCGGTCTCGGGCATGATCGGAGCCTTGGCGCCGACGGCCGCGCCGTCAGACCTGGCACGGAACCTTGACCTCGATCCGGTACCTCATATAGAGGTTCTTGATGACGACAGAAGCGATTCTTGGACCCGGCCCGGTCTCCGGTCCGCCCTGGCGGTTGTCCCCTCCCGCCCGAAGCACCGGGGGTTGCCGTTGGCCGGGTCGTTGGTGACCGGGAAGAGCGTCACGTTCCTGGGCGGCGCAGTCGCCATGGACCGGATCTTCGCCGCTCCCGCCGACCGGCCATGGCCCCGGTACGCGAGCGCCATCGGCGGCGAGCCCGTTGACCTCCATGGGCTGCCCGTCCATGATCATTCGTACGACCACCTCGCACGCCGGCAGAGCGCTCCGAACCGCCACCGAATCGCCTGTCCGTCAGCCCGGCGTGCAACGCTCAAGCTCCCCGACCAACGGGCCAGGCCGCCTGGCCCCCGGCCACTACCGCCATAGCCGCACAATTCCTGGCATGACACCACGACAGCCCCAACCCCACACCCCTTGTGCCCGGAGGAACGCAGACCATGGACCACGCATCTCAGCTCATCCAGGAGCGGACTGCCCCGCCGGCCACGCTGGTGATCTTCGGTGCCTCCGGTGACCTGACGCGACGTAAGCTGCTGCCCGCAGTCGAGAGCCTGGCTCGACACGAGCGGCTCCCGGACCAGTTCGCGCTGGTCGGCGTCGCTCGCACGCCGATGACCGACGAGCAGTTCGCCGAGAGCGCCCTGGGCGAACGCACCATCGCCAGTAAGCGCCAGCTCCAAGGCGGCGTGCGGTACGTGGCCGGCGGCTACGACGACCCGGAGACCTACAAGCGGCTCGTGGAGACCCTCGACGAGCTCGACGCACAGCGTGGCACGTCCGGCAACCGCCTCTTCTACCTGTCCACCCCGGCCGGGGCCTTTGAGCCGGTGATCAACGGACTGGCCGGTGTCGGGCTCAACCAGCCACGCGAAGGATCCTTCTCCCGCCTGGTCATCGAGAAGCCGTACGGGCGCGACCTGGTCACGGCCCGCGAGCTCGACGGCGTCGTGCACAGCGCGTTCGACGAGCACCAGGTCTTTCGCATCGATCACTATCTGGGTAAGGACACCGTCCAGAACGTGCTGGCGCTGCGCTTCGCGAACTCGATCTTCCAGCCCATCTGGGATCGCTCCTGGGTCGACCACGTACAGATCACCGTCGCCGAGACCCTCGGCGTCGGCAGCCGCGGCGGTTTCTACGAGGACGCCGGCGCGATGCGGGACATCGTGCAGAACCACGTGCTCCAGGTCCTCGCGCTGGCACTCATGGAGCCACCGGCCTCATTCGAGGCTGAGGGCCTGCGCAACGAGAAGGTGAAGCTGCTGCAGGCGATCCGGCTCCCTACCGACCGGGACATCGCCGAGGCCGCGGTCCGGGGACAGTACACCCGGGGCGGCACCCGCGAGGAGCTGATGGCCGGCTACCGCGAGGAGGCCGGCGTCGACCCCCTGTCGCGGACCGAGACCTACGCCGCCATGCGGCTCAACGTGGACAACTGGCGCTGGGCCGGGGTGCCGTTCTACGTACGCACCGGCAAGCGCCTGCCGGCCCGGCTCACCGAGGTGGCACTGCAGTTCCAACGGCCGCCGCACCTGCCGATCCCCACCGACCAGCTCACCGGCCTCGACGCTGACGCACTGATCCTGCGGATCCAGCCGAACGAGGGCATCTCGCTGCGCTTCGGCGCCAAAGTGCCGGGCCACTCCTTCCGGGTCCGCACCGCCACGATGGAGTTCTCCTACGACCAGACGTTCGTCGAGGAGTCCCCGGAGGCGTACGAGCGTCTGCTCCTGGACGCGCTGATCGGTGACGCGTCGCTGTTCATCCGCAGCGACGAGGTGCAGCAGTGCTGGCGGATCGTCGACCCGATCATCGACAACTGGAAGCAGGACAACTCGCCGATCCCCACCTACGAGGCCGCTTCCTGGGGCCCGACCGACGCCGACCGGCTCATCGGCCGGCACGGCCGCAAGTGGCGCAACTCCGCGTGACCCTGCCACAACGAGAAGGACCGCGCTGCTGGGCCGATCGCTGGGTCTCAGCGTCGACGCGCAGCGCGGTCCTCTCGGTGAGCCGGTCATCGAAGTCGATGGCCGGCCGTCCTGGGCGGGCAGTGACTCTGTGCCCGAGCCGGTCACCTGTCGGCGTCTGTGCGCTCCGCGGCGAGGCCAGCGCTGGGCCGCCGAGGCGCCTGGCCGGCAGACCGCGCACGGCCGCAGCCGGCGGCCCCGCGGCGGCATTGCCGATCCGGTAGGGGCACCGTGTCACCACCGCATGTGACGCGGTATCACTGGTCGCGGCCGATTGCTGCCGCACACTGGGTGGTGACCGCGGGATCGCCGCGTTTCAGCGAGACGACGCGGAGATGATTGAGCCCGCACAGCTTGGCGACGTCCAGCGGCGCGTTGTCCACCAAGTCCTGATAACGGGTCGGCCCACTAGACCGGACCACCGTGGCGTGAGATCCACGCTGAAGACACCTGGAGGGCACATGGCAGTAAGAGTGAGTGACGTCCCCGAGGCCAAGCGATACGAGGCCCGCGTCGACGGAGAGTCCACGGTCGCCGGCGTCGCGCAGTACATCCGTACCACGGAACTCGTCGCGTTCGTACACACCGAGGTCTCGCCGGAGTACGAGGGAAGGGGAGTCGGGGCGGCACTGGCCCGCACCGCCCTCGATGAGGCGCGCGCCGCGCACCTGCTGGTCCTGGCCACCTGCCCATTCATCGCGGGGTGGATCGCCAGGCACCCCGAGTACCAGGACCTGGTGTACCAGGCCCACAGCAGGGTCAGTGACTGAACGGCCGGGCATGGCGACGACGCGACGAGGAAGGCCGTTATGAGCGTTGACGGACATCCAGGATCAGGGTTCCGCCTCACTTCCGCTGTTCCGGAATCCGCCTGATGACACGAACAGGCCGGCGACGTCGGTTCACATCCGTTTCGACGTAATGAGCGAAACATCGTTAGCACGCCCGTTCCCATGGGCCCTCGGAGCCGCGCGAAACGGCACAAGGCGATAGAAGCAGTGCCGTCCGGGCCAAGGCCGGGAATACCCGCCCTCCCGGGACCACTTTCTGCGACCGGGCCATGCCCGCATCATTGGCGATTACGGTCCTTTGACGTGACCATCATTTGCATTGTCGCGGTGGCGCTCAGTCTGACCACGCCCGCCGTGGTGCCCGCGTCACCGGCGCGACTGGCCGCGCCGTACGTGCCCTGCCCGGCCGTGAAGCCGTCGGTTGCCCCACCGCCCGCACCGTCTCCGCCGCCGGTCGACCCCGCCGACCTGGCCGTGGGCGGTGAGTCGCTGGCCACTGCCGGACTGTCCATTCCGGCCGGTGCGTCGAACGCCCCGGCGGTGACCGCCACCTCGTGGCTGGTGGCCGACCTCGACAGTGGCGCGGTGCTGGGTGGGTGCGGACCGCACGAACGCCGCACGCCGGCCAGCGTGCAGAAAATGTTGCTCGCCGCGGCCCTGATGCCGCACCTCGACCCGACGCAGGTGGTCGAGGTGACCCGGGCGGATCTGCGCGATCTCGATCCGGCCAGTTCGGTGATGGGGGTGGTGCCGGGCGGCCGGTACTCGATCGAGAGCCTGTGGCTGGGGCTTCTCCTGAAGTCGGGAAACGACGCCGCCAACGTGCTGGCCCGTGTCGGCGGTGGCAGCACCGGCCGGCAGGGCGGCGTGCAGGCGATGAACGACGAGGCCCACCGGCTGGGCGCGAACCAGACCCACGCGGCGACACCGTCCGGCCTGGACGGTCCCGGCCAGTACACCAGCGCATACGACCTGGCCTTGATCGCGCGGGCCACCTACGCCCGCGAGGACTTCCGGCGGTACATCGCCACCCGGGTGGCAGAGGTACCGGCCGGGCCGGGACGGCCCGGCCTCTCCCTCACCCACGACAACACGTTGCTGGACCGCTACCCGGGGACGCTCGGCGGAAAGACGGGCTTCACCGACCTGGCACGGCAGACGTACGTGGGGGTGGCCGAGCGCAACGGACGACGGCTCGCCGTGACCCTGCTCGGCGCGGAGACCGCACCGCTGGGCAGCCTGGGCGAGGCGGCGGCGCTGCTGAACTGGGGTTTCGCGCTCTCCCCCGACGCGTCGGTCGGCCGCCTGGTCGGCCCGGACGAGAAGAAGCCCGACCGTCCGGTCTCCCAGGTGAAAGCCGATCAGGCGCGGACCGGACGGTCGATGTCGTGGATGGCCATCCTCGGCCCCGGCGCCGGCGGTGTCCTGGCCGTCCTGCTCCTGGCGGGTTCCGTGCGGCGAAGGGCGGCGCGGGCGGCAACCAAGCCGTCATCGGGATGAGGGGACCTTCGCCGCAGCTCGGGCCGTCGGCGGCCAGGACCGTGGTTCAGGAGCGGAAGGCGTCGCGGAGAAAGGTCTGCAGCGTACGCGCCGGACGCCCGGTGACGTGTTCGACGGTGTCGGTCACGTCGGCGAAGCCGCCGACGCGGACACGCTCGAACGTCAGCGCGGAGAGGTCTCGCTCGAAGCCCTCGGAGCCGGCAACGGCCTCGTCGATCGTCACGTCCCGATGGGCCACGGGACGTCCCACCGCGGCGGAGAGCAACTCCGCGGTACGCGGCAACGACAGGGCCTCCGGACCGGATATCTGGTACGTCTGACCGGCGTGCCCGGGATCGAGCAGAGCCCGCTCGGCGACGGCCGCGATGTCCCGTGCGTCGATCCAGGCCACCAGAGCGTCGCCGCTGGGAAACGGCAGCTCGCCGGCACCGGTGATCTGGTCGCGGTAGAAGCGCGGGTCGGTGAAGACCTGCATGAACCAGCCCGGCCGCAGGATTGTCCACTGGCGCCCGCTGTCGCGGACCGTGCGCTCGACGCGGGGCGCCCAGCCTGCAGGCCCCGGCTGGTCAGCGCCCGGATGGCCACCGTCCTTGTCGGACAGCAGCACGACCTTGGTCCGGGGCGCCTTCTCGGCCAGCAGCGCACCGATGAGTTCCGGCGCGTCCGCGCGGTCCGGCCGGACCACGTAGACCGCGTCGACGCCGTCGGTCGCCGCCGCCCAACCGGACGGTTCGTCCCATGAGAAGGCGGTGGGCTGGACGCCGTTGATGCCGGGACCGGACGGATCCCTGGTGCCGCCGCGCACCTCGACGCCCTGCCGTGCCACGAGCAGCTCGGCCAGCGGTGCGCCCGTCTTGCCGCGTACCCCGGTCACCAGCACCCGGATCGCGGCAGCCGACGTTGATGTCCGCATCCTGCGCCCTCCTCCCGGTTCGGCACCTGCTGGATCGTATCGCCGACCCTGGCGATGCGGGGCGGTCCGGCGGCTCGGGCGCCGCCGAACGATGCCCATCATGATCCCTGTGGCCTTGTCCATGCGTTCCGGGTATAGGTTCGGCGGATGGACATCGTCGCCGCGTGTCGGGCCTTCGTCGCCGTCAGCGGCCACGGCAGCTTCACCTCCGGTGCCGCCGCAGCGGGAATCCCCCAGTCGGTGGCCAGCCGCCGCATCGCCGCCCTGGAGGAGCACTTCGGGGCACGGCTGTTCGACCGGACCTCCCGCGCGGTCCGCCTGACCCCGTTCGGGCAGGACATGCTGCCGACAGCGCGCCGCCTGGTCGACCTCGCCGACGCCATGGCCGACGACGCCGAGCGGGCCCGGTTGCGGCCGCTGCGGGTGGCCGTACCCGAAATCTGCCCGCCGCACCGCCTCGCCGCCCTGGTGGCCGCCGCCCGACGGCAGCGGATCCACCTGGAGGTACGGCCGGCCGGTCCGCAGGAGCGCGCACGGCTCTGCCAGACCCTTGAGGTCGGTACCGGGATCGTGGCGGTTCCGGAGGCGACGGCGCTCTGGCGGGTGCCGCTCGGGCTGGCCGCCCGGACCCCCTTCCCGGCACCGACGGTGTTCCTGGAGACGCTGCGCACCGGCCGCGCCCGAACGCAGGCACGCCGCCGGATCCTGATCCAGCCCGAGGACGACGTCGCGCACCTGCGGGATCCGCTGACCCGCGCCGGCCAGTCGACTGGTCTGGCACCGGCCCAGGTGTCGATCGCGCCATCCCTGGTCGACGCCGCAGCGGCGGCCCTCGGCTCCCCCGATCTGCTGCTGTGCTCCCGTCAGCAGGCCGACGACTTCGGGCTGCACTGGTGCCCCCTCGCCGGCCTGCGACTCGTACGGGGGTACGCCGTCGCCGCCGGGGCACGCGAGGACCTCGACCAGCTCCGCACCGTCCTGTACGCGGACATCGCACGATGCCTGGGTGCGGCCGGGGACGGCACAACCGGTGACCGGCCGGAAGGGACTGCGACATGAGCGCCACCACCGTCGTACGCAACGCGCGTGACCTGCTGGACGAGGCAGGACTACGCGGTGCCTTCCTCGTCCGCGACCTCGACACCGGCCAGGAGATCGGCTTCGACGCCGACACCCCGTACCCGACAGCGTCACTGGTCAAGGTGCCGCTGGCGGTCGCCGTGCTGGAGCGGGTCGGGCGCGGGGAACTCGACCCGGCGACACCTGTCGACGTCGCGCCCGGTCGGATCACCACACCAGGCCCGACCGGGATCAGTCGCTTCCGCCATCCCGCGCGGGTCGCCGTGGACGACCTGCTCTACCTGAGCACCGCCGTCAGCGACGGGGTCGCCGCCGACGCCCTGTTCGACCTCGTCCCGCCGGCTGCGGTCAGCGCCGAGCTGCGGCGACTAGGGATCGAGGGCATCGCCGTGCGGCACCGGGTCGGCGACCTCGCCGAGACGCCGGCGGAACGATTCGGCCCCGACGACGTGCACCTGGCGCATTCCCTCGCCATCGGCGCGGCGACGCCCGGGCAGGGCCATCCCGTCGCCCAGCTCGACGTCACCCGCGCCAACGCCGGGTCGGCACGGGCCTTCGTCGACCTGCTGCACGCCCTCTGGCGCCCCTCGACGATCCACGAGAACACCGCCGCCCGCGTACGCGCTCTGCTGGCGGACAACCTGCACCGGCAGCGACTCGCCCCCGACTTCACCTCTGACGCGTCCCGCTGGTCGTCGAAGACCGGCACGCTGCTGCACCTGCGCCACGAGGTAGGGGTGGTGGATCATGCCGACGGGCAGTCGTACGCGGTCGCCGCGCTCACCGCCTCCCGGGTGCCCGCCGTCGCACAGCCCGGCAGCGAGGCGACGATGGCCCAGGTCGCCCGGAGTTTGCACGATCACCTGAGGACGGGCACCCTACCCTGGTGGGGTTAGTCCGCGCTGGTGGCCGGGCTTGCCGCTCGTGCAGCCAGACCAGCACCACCATGGCGATGTTGCCGGCGCCGAGGACCAGCAGGCCGCGTCACCGGAGTCGGTGGACCTACAACGTGCCGATCACGACCTCGGCCGCCTGGGCGATCAGGGCGTCGTCGTAGTCGGCATCCTTCTGGGCGCGACTGGACAGCACCGCGAGGACGATCGGCGCGCGGTTCGGAGGCCAGATCACCGCGATGTCGTTGCGGGTGCCGTAACCGCCGGCACCGGTCTTGTCCCCCACGACCCAGCCGTCGGGCACACCGGCGCGGATCAGGTCGCCGCCGGTGGTGTTGCCCCTCAACCAACCGTTGAGCACGTCGCGGTCCGCCGGTTCGAGGGCGTCTCCCACGGCGTACGCCCGCAGATCCTCGGCCAGGGCCGCCGCGGTGCTGGTGTCCCGCCGATCACCCGGCCTCGCCTCGTTGAGCTCGGTCTCGTAGCGCGCCGGATCGGTGACCTTGTCCCCCACCTCGCGCAGTTCCTTCTCGAACTTCTGCGGTCCGCCGAGCTGGCGCAACAGCAGGTTGCCGGCGGTGTTGTCGCTGTACCGCACGGCCGCGTCGGCGATCGCGCGCAGCGTCATGCCCTCGGTGACGTGCTGCTCCGTGATCGGCGAGTAGGTCACCAGGTCGTCCGCCGAGTACCGCACCACCCGGTCCAGCTCGCTGTCGGTGGTCTCGTCGAGGACCTCGGCGGCGGCCAACGCCTTGAACGTCGACGCGTACGCGAACCGCTCGTCGGCCCGGTACCGCACGGTGCGACCGGTGCCGGTGTCGATCGCGTAGACCCCCAGCCGTGCGCCGAACCTCTTCTCCAGCTGCCGGAAGTCGGGGCTCGGGTCGGCGGCGGTGGACGCGGTGGCCGTTGCGGCGGGGTCGCCGGCCGGTTGCTCGGCGGCATCGGCGGGGCCGCAAGCGGCGAGGGACACCACTGCCGCCGCGGCCACCAGACGGTGTGTCGCACGAATCATGATCGCTCCTTGTCGGTGTCGTGGGTCCGACGCGGGCGCGCCGGTCGGACAGGACTCGACAGTGGCAGGGATCCGGCATGCGGTCGAAGACGGAAACGACGGTGTCCATGCTGATCTGACATGGTCACCCGCTGGTCACAGCCAGTCGTGTTCGCGGGCGTAGCGGGCCGCTTCGTGGCGGGTCCGGGTCTGGGTCTTGCGCATCGCGTTGGAGAGGTAGTTGCGGACGGTGCCCGGGGCGAGGTGGAGCCGGGCGGCGATGTCGGCGACCGAGTAGCCCTCGCCGGTGACCCGCAGGACGTCGGCCTCACGGTCGGTGAGGGGGTTGTCCTCGGTGACGGCAAGCGCGGACACGTCCGGGTCGATCCAGCGTTTGCCCGCGTGCAGGGTGGCGATGACCGAGGAGATGTGCGCCGGCTCGGCGGATTTACTGACGAAGCCCTGGACGCCGAGCTTCAGTGCTTTGCGCAGCACGCCGGGGCGAGCGTGCCGGGTCAGCATCAGGACGACCTGCTCCGGGCGCGTACGGCGGATCTCGGCGACCGCGCCGAGACCGTCCACGCCCGGCATCTCCAGGTCGATGACCAGCACGTCGGGCTCGTGCCGCAGGGTGGCCTCGACCGCCGTCTCGCCGTCGGACGCCTCGGCGAGAACGGTGACGTCGCCCTCCATCGGCAGCAGCGCGGCCAGAGCGGTGCGCAGCAGCGCCTCGTCGTCGGCGAGCACGATTGTGGTCATCGGCCGTCACCCCGCTCCGTCTCGGCACGCGCGGCGGGGAACGTCGCCGCCGTCCGGAAGGTCCCCTGCTGCTGTTGCACGGTCAGCTCGCCTCCGTCGCCCGCCACCCGTTGCCGCAGCGCCGCCAGCCCGCGCAGCTCCGGGGGCGCGGTGGCGCTCACCCCGTCGTTGACGATGGTGATGCCCGACTCGGAGAGGGTGATCTGCACCTGTCTGGCCTGCGCGTGCCGCAGGATGTTCGTGGTCGTCTCGCGCAGCACCTGGCCGAGCAGTTCGCTGGCGCGGGTGTCGACCTCGGCCTCCCGGGTCACCCGGACCCGGATGCCGGCGGCTTCGAACAGGTTCTTCGCGTTCTCGATCTCCGCGGTGAGGTTGAGCCGTCGTTGTGCGTAGGCGAGTTCCTTGGTCTGCGCGATGGTGTCGCTGACCAGCGCGTACGTCTCCCGTAGCTCCTGCTCCACCCGGGCGGTGTCCCGGAGCAGCAGTCGCTGGGCCAGGGCGATCTTCAGCTTGACCACGTGCAGGGTGTGGCCCTGGATGTCGTGCAGGTCGCTGGCGAACCGCACGCGCTCCCGGACCACGGCCAGCTCCGCCTCACGTTCCCGGGTCTGTTCGAGCTCGCGGATGAGGTCGTAGAACCGCTCGCCCACGATGGTGAAGACCGTCACGAGCATGGTCAGGACGGTCGGGATGAGAACGTAGGTGACCAGGACGTGGCCGATGTCGTCCCGCTGCACCAGCAACCGCGCCGCGCCGACCGCCGCGACATAGCCGAACAGCCCGGCCAGCACCAGCTTCCGGTGCCGTCGCACCTCGCGCATGCCGAGGGAGCCCACCGCGCAGAACCCCCAGTAGGCGTTGGGGCTGCCGCTCACCAGAACTCCCAGTGGCCACACCGCCGCGGCCACGACCAGGCAGGGCAGCACGACCCGGGCGAGGTCGTTGGCCGTCCACCGTTCGAAGGCCACCAGGGCCGCCGCGGCCCCCGGCGCGAGGATGATCAGGTGCCACCAGGTACGCGTGTCGGTGTAGACCAGGACCACCGCGGCGAACACCACCGGCGGAAGTGACGTGGCGAGATTGAGCCGGCGCAGCCTTCCCTGCGTCGACTCGGTGAAGCGCGGTGAGCTGGCGGTCACCAGACCAGTATCGGCCAGCCGGACGCCACGACCAGTGACACCACGTCACATGCGGTGATGACATGGCGCCACTGACGGGACGGCCGCGCCCGCGCTGTCATTGGTGCATGTCCACCACACCAGTCATCGAAGTCGAACGGCTGAACCTCACCTACGGTGACTTCCACGCCGTGAAGGATCTTTCCTTCGAGGTACGCCCCGGAGAGCTCTACGCACTGCTGGGCACCAACGGAGCCGGGAAGACCTCGACCCTGGAAGTCGTCGAGGGTCACCGGAGGCCAACCTCGGGCACGGTACGCGTCTTCGGGCACCGCCCCGACGACCGGCAGGCGACACGTCCCCGAATGGGCGTCATGCTCCAGGAGAGCGGTTTCTCCCCTGACCTCACCGTCCGTGAATCCGTGGGCCTGATCGGCCGGCTCACCCGGCGCACCGACGACGTCGACCGGGTGATCGACCTGGTCGACCTCACCGGCCGGGCCGGGCGCAAGGTCTCGCAGCTGTCCGGCGGGGAGAAACGGCGGCTGGACTTCGCCACCGCGGTCTACGGCACCCCGGAGCTGATCTTCCTGGACGAGCCGACCACCGGCCTCGACATCCAGTCCCGCGACGCCGTCTGGGCGACGGTGGACCGGCTCCGGGAGAACGGCTCGACCATCGTGCTCACCACGCACTACCTGGAGGAGGCGCAGCAGCGCGCCGACCGGATCGGGCTCATGCACCAGGGCGTCCTCCATCGCGAGGGCACCGTCTCCGAGCTGACCCGCACCCTCCCCGGCGTGATCCGCTTCTCCCTCGCCACACCGGTGCCGCCGCTACCGCTGCAGGCCGACGTGGACGCCGACGGGAAGGTCACCGTCGAGTCCTTCGAGCTGCAGAAGGACCTGCACCTGCTGCTCGGCTGGGCGCAGGCCCACGCCGTGGAACTGCGCGACCTGGCGGCCGGGCCGACCCGGCTCGACGACGTCTTCCGCGCCATCAGCAACTGATTCGCGCATCCCGAAGGAGCCTCACCCGTGTTGTCCATCGCGTCCAGCGAACTGATTCAGATCTTCCGCAACCGACTGATACTGATCACCAGCCTCATCATCCCGGTCGCGGTCAGCGCGTTCTTCGTGCGTCAGCACGAGACGTACGCCGCCCTCGGGAGCCTCGGCTACATCGCCGCGATCGTCACGTTCACCGTGGCCGCGTTCGGCCTCTACGCCACGGCCGTCACCACCCTGGCCTCCCGGCGGCAGAACCTCTTCCTCAAGCGGCTGCGCTCCACCGCCGAGAGCGACCCCGGCATCCTCGCCGGCCTACTGCTGCCCGTACTCGTCATCGCGGCGGTGCAGGTGGCCGCGATCCTCACCGCCCTGGCCGTGGTCGCGGGTGGACCGTCGAACGTCGCCCTGCTGGTGGTGGCGATCCTCGCGACCCTGGCCATGCTGATCGGCCTGGCGCTGGCCACGGCCGGGCTGACGAACTCCCCTGAACACGCCCAGGTCACCACCCTCCCCGTCACCCTCGGGGTGATCGCCGTGACCACCTGGGTGGGTATCTCCGGCACTGAGAACCTCGCCTGGCTCAAGCGGTTGCTGCCCGGCGGCGCGGCCACCGAACTGATCATGAACGCCTGGAACGGCGGCGTCGCCGTCACCGACTCCCTGCTCCTGCTCGCGCCCACGCTCGGCTGGGTCGTCATCGCCGTCAACCTCGCCACCCGCCTCTTCCGCTGGGAGCCCCGACGATGACCACCGCATCCCGCTCGGACACCCCGACCCTCGTCGAAGACCTCCTGCTGCTCCTGTTCCAACCCAGGTCCGGGACCATCGCCGGCGAGAACACCCTCTTCTACGTCCTCGGTGGAGCCGTCCTCGCCGAACTCGCCCTCGGCGAGCACCTGACCACGACGGACCGGGGGCGGGTCAGCGGCGTGCCGGGTCACCCACCGTCGGACAGCCTCCTCCGCCCGGCCTACGACTACCTCGCCGAGAAACCCCGAGGGGTGCAGACGGCACTGGCCGCGATCGGTCCCGTCCTGCGCGAGCCGGTCCTGCAGCGGCTCGTCGCGCGCGGCGACATCGACCAGGAGCCCCGCAAGGTGCTCGGCCTGTTCCGGACGACGGCCCTGCGCGACGGCCGGACCGAACGACGGGCTCGCCTGCTCGCCGAGGTTCGGCAGGTTCTCGTGGACGGTGCGCGGCCGCAGGCCCGGGTCGCCGCGCTCACGGCGCTGCTCTCGGCGAGCGGGACGCTCCCGCAGTTCCACCGCGAGATCCCGTGGACCGCACCGGTGATCAACCGAGCCAAGGAACTCGAACAGGGCGACTGGGGCGCCGACGCCGCGGCGGCAGCCGTGACCCGCACCGTGACGGCCACCGTCGTCAACAGCGCCGTCGTGGCCATCTCTGTCCTTCCGCGAAGTTAGCCCGACCGCGTCCAGCTGAGCTGGATCCCGTACGGAAAAGGAGGCCCGCGTGACCGCGCCGCCGCACCCGCCGCGTCGTCCACGACGACGATGGCTTCGGATCGTCTCCGGCATCTTTGTCACCGTCGTGGCCGCCGCCAGCCTCGGCGTCGCCGGCCTGCAACTCGGCCTGCCCTGGCAGATGGACGACGGCGACCGCAACCACGTCTACACCGGTGCCGCCGGGTCGCAGCGTTACCAGGTCCACGTTCCGCCCCACCAGGTCGGGACGGCCGGGTTGCCGGTCGTCATGGCGATCCACGGCTGCGCGATGACCGGTTACGGGTGGAACTCCATGAAGTCCACGACGCAGTTCAACCGCCTGGCCGACCGGGAGGGCTTCATCGTCGTCTATCCCACACAACTGATCTCGCGCAACGTGATCGCCTGCTGGAACTCCGGCGACGCCCGGGACCAACAGCGGCACACCGGCGAGCCGGCGCTGCTCGCCGGTGTCGCCCGCCAGGTGGTCGAGGAGTACGACGCGGATCCCGCGCGGGTGCACGTCGCCGGGGCCTCGTCGGGCGCGGGGACCGCCGTCATCCTCGCCGCCACCCACCCCGACGTCTTCGCCACGGTGACCTCGGTGGCCGGCGGGGAGTACGGGCTCAACCAGGTCGACCCGGACGACCCGGGCTCGATGTCGCCGCTGGACACGGCACGTCAGGCCTGGGCCCAGATGGGCGAGCGGGCCCGCCGTGTGCCGATGCTGATCATTCAGGGTGAGCGGGACGAGGTCGTGCCGCCCCTGGTCGCCACCCGCCTCGTCGCCCACTGGACCGCGGTGGGCGACCTCGTGGACGACGGGCTGCCCAACGGCAGCCTCGACCCGACCGAGAAGACGGTGTCCGTGCCGGCCGCCGAGGGTCGGCACGCGTACACGCACTCGACGATCACGGCGTCGGACGGCTCTTCGGTCGTCGAGGCGTACCGCGTCCAGGGCATGGGGCACGCGTGGCCGGGACCGGACGGCGACGGCCGCTACACCGATCACGCCGGCCCCGACGCCAGCGCGATCGTGTGGGAGTTCGCCAAGCGCCACCCGATGCGATGAGCCCGGCCACCGGGGCTACCGCGCGGTCGGTGCCGCGAGCCGGTTGATGGCGGCCTCGACCGCGGCGCTGATGCGCACGACGAGGCGGAACGCGCGCGGGTCGACTGAGATCGATCCACGTCGCGGCGGCGTTCGCCACACTGGACCTCGGAGTTCCGCCGACGGGCGAAAGGTCAGTCACCTGCTCTCAGGGCGTTGAGCACGGCGGTCACCTCGGGGCGCGACGCGGCCGCTCGCCGGACCCCGGCGGTGATGCGCCGGGTCAGCGGCGGGTTCAGCGGTCGGGTCACCACCCGGTATCGCGGGTCCACCGCCAGCTTCGGCAGCATGGTGATCGAGCGGCCATTCTCCACGTGCCGCAGCGCCAGCATGTAGTTGTTGAACCGACAGATCACCACGGGCTCGAAGCCGGCCTCCCGGCACAGCCGGGTGGACAGCTCGGACATGTACGAGCCCGCGACGTCGAACGTCCAGCGCTGCTGCGCGCACGCCTCCAGGTCGACCGATTCGGCGCTGGCCAGCGGATGCTCCGGGGGCAGCACCAGCACCACCGGGTCGGTGGCGAGCGGCACCAGGTAGATCTCCGGGGAGAGCTCGGCGCCAGCGAAGTCGGCGGTCGTGATGATCAGGTCGACGTCGCCGCGACGCAGCGCCGGCATGCTCTCGTGCGGCTCCAACTCCAGCAACACCACGCTCACGTCCGGGTGTCGGGTCGCGAGACGGGCAAGCGCCGGTTCGGCGAGGGCTTGCACGGCGCTCTGGAACGCGGCCACGGTGACCGTGCCGGCCGGCTCCTCGGCGAGGTGGCGCAGCTCTGCCTCGGCCGCGTCCATGGCCGCGAGGATCTCCCGAGCCCGGCCGGCAAGCAACATTCCCGCCGCGGTGAGCCGCACCCGCCGCCCGGTGCGTTCCAGCAACGCGGTGCGGGTCTCCCGTTCCAGCGTGGCCAGCTGCTGCGACACCGCCGACGGGCTCAGGTTGCCGCGCTGCGCAACGGCCCGAACAGTGCCGAACGTCGCCAGGTCGGCGAGCAGGCGCAGCCGCCACGGATTCAGCGTCATGACCCCCGACTGTACGGCTCCGCTTAACAGCGACAGCGAAAATGTGCGATGGACGTACCTATCCGGGACTGCCTAGCGTCGGTCCATGGCTGATTCGTTCTGGTCCGACGCCGATCGTCACCTGGTCCGCTACAGCGGCGCTGGCAGCTTCGTACGTGAGATCATCGACCGCGCCGAGGGCAGTTTCGTCTTCACCGCCGACGGCCGCCGCCTGCTCGACTTCACCTCGGGGCAGATGAGCGCGATCCTCGGCCACTCCCACCCGGCGGTCGTAGCCACGATCCAGCGGCAGGCAGCCACCCTCGACCACCTGTTCAGTGGCATGCTGAGCCGGCCCGTGGTCGAACTGGCCCGCCGCCTCGCCGGCTCGCTGCCCGCGCCGCTGGAGAAGGTCCTCCTGCTCACCACCGGCGCGGAGTCCAACGAGGCGGCGATCCGCATGGCGAAGCTGGTCACCGGCCGGCACGAGATCATCTCGTTCGCCCGGTCGTGGCACGGGATGACCCAGGCTGCGGCGAGCGCCACCTACAGCTCAGGGCGCAAGGGGTACGGGCCCGCGGCGCCCGGCAACTTCGCGATCCCCACGCCGAACGCGTACCGGCCCGACTTCACCCTGCCCAGCGGCGAGCTGGACTGGCGGCATCAGTTGGAGTTCGCGTTCGAGCTGTTCGACGCCCAGTCGGTGGGCAGCCTGGCGGCGTGCATCGTCGAACCGATCCTCAGCTCCGGCGGGGTGATCGACCTGCCGCCGGGATACCTCGCGGCGCTGCGCGACAAGGTGCACGAGCGGGGCGGGCTGTTGATCCTCGACGAAGCGCAGACCGGCCTGTGCCGCACCGGAGAGTGGTACGCGTTCCAGCGTGACGGCGTCGTGCCGGACATCCTGACCCTGTCCAAGACGCTCGGCGCCGGCCTGCCGCTGGCCGCCGTGGTGACCAGCCCGGAGATCGAGCACACGGCGCACGAGCGCGGTTTCCTCTTCTTCACCACGCACGTCTCGGACCCGCTGGTGGCCGCGGTCGGCAACACGGTCCTGGACGTGCTGGAAGCCGACCGGCTCGACGAACAGGCGGCGCACCTGGGCTCGTACCTGCGCAAGGGCCTTGAGGAGATCAGCCAGCGCCACCCGGTGGTCGGCGACGTGCGCGGCCGCGGTCTGCTGGTCGGACTCGAACTGGTCAGCGACCGGGAGTCGAAACGACCGGCCGACGCGCTGGGCGCCGCAGTGACAGGACGTTGCCTGGAGCTGGGCCTGCACATGAACGTGGTGCAGCTGCCGGCCATGGGCGGCGTCTTCCGCATCGCGCCGGCGCTCACCTCCAGCCACGCGGAGCTGGACCTGGGCCTGGAAATCCTCGACCACGCGCTCGCCGACGTGGCGCCGCGGTTCACACCCTGACACTCCAGCCGGGGCTCGTGACGACGACAACGCGCACGCGTACTGTCCCGCATTCCGTGACGTCGTGAGGACATTGGCGCGCCGAGGTCGAGAGGACGGCGTCGCGGCGTCGTAGGCCAGGTGGGCAACACGGATGTCCCCACCGGCTCCTAGCAGGAGAGCCGTGACTTCCTCACTGTCAGCGTCGGGGGTTTAGCAAGCGAGTGTCCGGCTCCTGACACAGCTGCACGAGAGGGTCGTGCCGCTCGGATACCGCCTGCACCGCCGCAGCGGTGGATCCGTAGCGCGGCCATGGTGACGCGCCGTCTGGCACGAGGTCGAGGTCTACTCCTTGGTCGCCTGCTTGGGATGCGTCATTCGCGCACCACGGGGCCTCTGTCCGCGTGACCCGGGTCGCTACACATCTGGCCCTCCGCCGCGTGGTCCCCGGTCATCGGGCGGCGGTGCAGGATGATCCCTTCCAGCACACTCACTCCGGCGACCACCGCGAACAGGGTCGCCAGGGCGGCCAGGGCCGGCGCCAGGTGTGCTAGTGGCAGCAGGATCAGGCAGAGCACGCTCGCGCCGATCCGTCGTCGCGCGATTTTTCGGTGGATCCGCCAGTGGGT
Organism: Micromonospora sp. SD19; assembly: GCF_054462275.1. Classification (NCBI taxonomy): domain Bacteria; kingdom Bacillati; phylum Actinomycetota; class Actinomycetes; order Micromonosporales; family Micromonosporaceae; genus Micromonospora; species Micromonospora sp. SD19. The sequence continues at coordinate 69,998 of NZ_JBTLMN010000005.1, read as the reverse complement.
GTAGGCGAAGGTGCCGAGGAAGAGCGCAGCGCCGCCGAAGAGTACGGTCCCCTCGCTGGCCCGAGGCGGCTCGAGGGGCTCTGTCACTGCCTCGGACAGGCCGACGGCGACCGTGATGATCGCGAAACTGAACAGCAGGTGACCGTAGATCATGACGGAGCGGCGGATGTCTGCCTGCTGAGCGCTCCGGGCCACCGCTTGCCGGAAAGCCCGGACACCGTAAATGAAGTACACCCACCAGAGTGCGCAGACCAGCGAGTAGGAGAGGCATACGGCGACCAACCGGGCGAGGGTCAACGGCTCGTCCACGGCTACCATCCCGACCTGGATCACCGACTCGCCGAGCACCAGGATGATCAGCAGTCCGTAGCGGTGTGTGTAGTGCAGCGGCCGGACCCGGACCTTGTCGAGCGTCCGTCGGGTGAGCGTAGTGCTGAACAGATCGACGAGAATCGCGATCGACCAGAGCACTATTCGCGCCGTACCGTGCAGCAGGCCACCCGCGAGTTGCAGCGGACCAGCCACCAGACCCGACCCGTAAGGGCGAAAGACCGGAGATCGCCAGCCGCCTGGGGTACGCAAGGCCAATGCCGCCAGCAGTACCCGCATCGCCAGGTAAACACCGACGAACAGCAGGCCCCGATCAGCAAAGGCGCCGGGGACCGTCAGGGCCAGTAGCAGACTGCCGAGCCCGAGGGCGAAGACCCCAGCCCGGTCCAGCGCGTTGCCGACGTCGCGTTGGTCGGTGTAGAGCGTGATGCCAACCCAGGCCCAATAAATGGTTACGAACAGAAGCAGTACCCGGCCGATGCCCGCCCAACTGTGATCCTCGTGCAGCATGTGGGAGAACTGGGTGAGCGCGAACACGAAGGCCAGGTCGAAGAAGAGTTCTTCCCAGATGACCCCCTTCTCGGGAGGCGTGGTCGGCACTCCAACAGCATATCGACGATCAATCCGGAAAGATCCTGCTTCACCGCAAGCGTCAGGCGTCAATCACGGGACTGATTCCCTTAACTCGCCTCGGATCGGCGACGCCAACTCCGTCCTGACCCGGCAAGACCGACAACTTCCTGGACCTGGGCGATACTCCTTCCTCGCGGTCCAGGTCGCACAGGCCGTGGAGCAGCGCGTCGCCACATCCCTCGGACCTGTTGCGGACTCCTCCGCCCCCGACGCCCTACGCCGAGGGTGACCCGACCCGTACCGGCCGGCGGGCCCGGGCCGGCGGGGCGGGCAGAGCCCTGCGGTCGACCTTGCCGTTGGCGGTGGCGGGCAACTCGGGCAGCACCACGTGGCGCAGCGGCACCATGTGGTCGGGAAGCTGCTCGGCCAGGAACGCCCGCAGCGCCGCCTCGCCCACGTCGCCCGCGTCGGCGTGCCGCTCGGTCACCACGTACGCCACCAGGGTCGGGGCCGCACCCAGGTCGTCGCGGAGCAGCACCACGCTGTTCGCGACGAGCGGGTGACTGTTCAGCACCGACTCGATCTCGCCGAGTTCCACCCGCTGCCCACGGATCTTCACCTGTGTGTCGATGCGCCCACCGTAGTTCAGGTACCCCTGTGGTGACCACCAGGCCAGGTCGCCGGTGCGGTACACCCGCTGGGGACGCCCGGCGACGTGCACGGTGCCGAACCGCTCGGCGGTCAGGTCGGGCCGTCCGGCGTACCCCCGGGCCAGGCAGTCACCGCCGACCACCAGTTCCCCGGGTACGCCCAGCGGGGCCAGCGCACCGTCGTCGTCCAGCACGTATGCCGTGACGTTGGTGATCGGCCTGCCGATCGGGACGGTGGGGTCCGGTTCGGGTCGGCGGCACGGCCAGGCGGTGACGTCGATGGCGGCCTCGGTGGGGCCGTACAGGTTGTCCACCCGCACCGTCGGCAGGGTGGCGGTGAGCTTGTTGACGAGCTTCGGCGGCAGGGCCTCCCCGCTACAGATCACCCGGCGCAGGGCTGCGCACGCGGCGACCCCGGGCTCCTCGACGAACAGGGCGAGCATCGACGGCACGAAGTGCACTGTGGTCACCGCCTCGCGGGCGATGACGGCGGCCATCTCCTGCGGGTCGCGGTGCGCCTGGGCCTCGGCCGTGACCAGCGTCGCGCCGGCCAGGAAGGCCCAGAGCAGTTCCCACACCGACACGTCGAAGGTGTACGGCGTCTTCTGCAGCACCACGTCGCCGGGCCCGATGCGGTACTCCTCCTGCATCCACGCCAGCCGGTTGGCCAGCGACAGATGGGTCATCTGCACACCCTTCGGCGCCCCGGTCGACCCGGAGGTGAAGATGACGTACGACAACCCGTCCACCACCTCCTCCGGCGCGCGGTAGCCACGCCAGTCGACGGGCAAGGCAGGCAGGTCGGCACCGGCCAGTGGTCGCACCGGAACGGCCGGGGCTCCGCCGGTGCCGAGCGCGGCCCGTCCCTCCTCGTCGGCGAGCGCCAGCGCGGCGTCGGCGGTGCTGAGCATCAGGTCCAGCCGGGCCCTCGGATGGGACGGGTCCAGCGGCAGGTACGCCGCTCCGGCCAGCAGGACACCGAGCACCGCGACGACCATCTCCGGGCTCCGCTCGGTGCACAGGGCGACGACCGAGCCGGGGCCCACGCCCTCGGCGCGCAGTCGCCCGGTCAGCGCCGCTGCCTCGTCGAGCAGGTCCCGGTAGCTGCGGTCGCGTCCCCCGCCGCGCAGCGCGACGGCGTCCGGGGTGCGCTCCGCCTGCCGGCAGATCGCCTCGTGCACGGGTGTCCGGGGGGCCGGCGTCGGCGCGGGGTTGAAGCCGAGCAGGGTGGCCCGCTCCCGGGGACCGACGAGCGACGCCTCGCGCACCGGGCGGTCGGGATGGTCGGTGAGCCATCCGCTCAGGGTGTCCAGTCGTTCCTGGAGGTGGGTGGGATGACAGTGGTCGCCGGCGAGCCAGACCGGCACCGGGCCCACCGTTCCCACCGCCCCGCCCGGTGGGCCGGTTGTCACCAGCACCACGTCCACCGGGGACAGCTCGGGTGACGGTGTCCGCGTCTGCGCGCGTACCTCTGTCAGTGTGGTGTCCGGGTGCACGCGCAGCGTGTGGTCGCCGTGCGGGCCGCGCACCGTTACCGACGTCGCGCCGGAGAGGCGGTGGGCGAGCACGGCCGCCACTGCTGCGGCGTGTGCCAGGTCGGTGGGGTCGGTCATGCGGTCACCAGCTCGGCCAGGACGCGCGGCGTGGGTCGCGCGGACAGTTTCTCCATCGGGATGCGGACGGCGAAGCGGCGCTGCACCTGGTTGACCATGCGGATGAACAGCAGGGACTCACCGCCGACGGTGAAGAAGTCGGTGTCCGGCCCGATGTCGGGCGAGCCGAGCAACCGGCCCCACAGCTCCACGATCTCGCCCACCACCGTGCTCTCCCCGGTAGCCGCGGGAGGCGGCGACGGTTCGGCGGTGTCCGGGGCCGGTGGCGGTGTCGCCTCCAGCCAGTGGCGGGTACGGGCGAACGGGTACGTGGGCAGCGCCACCCGTCGCGCCGGGGTGTCGCCGCGCACCGCCGGCCAGTCCACCGCCACCCCGGCCGTCCACAGCCCGCCGAGTGCGGCGAGGACATCGGCGGCGTCGGCCCGCGGCGTCGGTCGCGGCTGTATGGCGAACCCGGGCACCCGCCGCCCCTGCGGTGTCTGCCGGGCCATGCCGGTCAGCGCGGTGCCGGGACCGACCTCGACGAGCACGGGGTCGGGCAGCTCCAGCGCGGTCAGTAGGGCGTCGTGGTAGCGCACCGGGCTGCGCAACTGTGCCGCCCAGTAGCCCTCGGCACGCGCCTGGCCGCTGCCGAGCAGCGCGCCGTCGACGCTGCTGACCACCGGGAGGGTGCGGGGTCGGTGGGGCACCCGGTCGGCCGCCACGCCGAGCAGCCGGGCCGCGTCGGTCATCATCCGGCTGTGGAACGCGCGCTGCGCGGGCAGCCCCCGACAGGGCACCCCGGCCGCGTCCAGGCGTTCGCGGAACGCGGCGAGCGGGGCCGGCGGTCCGGCCACGACGGTGACCTCCGGCGCGTTGCGGGCGGCGATGTCGAGGGCGTCCAGGCCCGCGAGGTGTTCCTCCACGGTGCGTGGCCCCGCCAGCACGACCAGCAGGTGACCCTCCGGGGCGTCCTGCATGAGCCGGCCCCGGGTGGCGACCAGGCGCAGCATGTCGTCGTCGGCCAGCTCACCGGCGAGCGCGGCGGCCGGGAACTCACCGACCGAGTGACCGATCATCGCCGCCGGACGGACGCCCCACGACAGCAGCAGCCGGCCGAGCGCCACCTCGTACAGGGCCAGGGCCGGCTGGGTGACGTCCGTGCGGTGCACGACACTGTGCGGGTCGTCGTCGACAAGGACGTCCCGCAGGTCCAGCCCGAGGACCGGGGTCAGCAGCTCCGCCCCGTGGTCGAGGTCGGCCCGCGCCGACGGGTAGTGGTCGTAGAGGCCCCGCGCCATGGCGGGAAACTCGGCGCCCTGCCCGGGGAACAGGAAGACCACCCGGGGTCGGCGGACCGCCGCGCGCACCCGCGCCCGGCGCAGGCCGGCGAGCGCCGCCGGGACGTCCCGTGCGGCCACCGCCAACCGGTGCGGGAAGTGCCGGCGGTACGTCTGCGCCGTCACCGCGACGTCCCGCAGGGACAGGTCGGGGCGCTGCCGGACGTACTCATGCACCTGATCGGCGGCCTCGCGGACTGCCTCCGGGGTCCGCGCGGACAGCACGATCAGCTCGGCGGGGCCGTCGGCGGCCGATGGCTCCGGCGGGATCGGGCCGTCGGCCTCCTCCAGCACCACGTGCGCGTTGGTGCCACCCAGGCCGAAGGCGCTGACCGCCGCGCGGCGCGGACCGTCGGCGGCCTCCCACCGACGGGCGACGGTGTCCACCATGAACGGTGTCGACCCGTCCAGCAGCTCGGGCCGGGCCTGCTTCAGGCCGGCGAGCGGCGGGATCTGCCGGAAGTGCAGGGCCAGCGCTGCCTTGATGAGACCGGCGACACCGGCGGCGGCGTCGAGGTGCCCGACATTGGCCTTGACCGAGCCGATCGAGCACTGTCGCTCGCCGCGACGGAAGACCTCGGTCAGCGCGGCCAGCTCGATGGCGTCGCCGACCTCGGTCGCAGTGCCGTGCGCCTCGAGGTAGCCCACGGTCGCCGGGTCGACGGCGGCGGCGGCGTACGCGCGGGTCAGCACGTCGACCTGCCCGGCGATGCCCGGCGCGGTGTAGCCGACCTTCATCCCACCGTCGTTGTTCACCGCCGACCCCTTGATCACCGCGTACACGGTGTCCCCGTCCCGGCGGGCGTCCGCGACGCGTTTGAGCACCACCAGGGCGACCCCGTTGCCGGGCACGGTGCCGTCGGCCGTGGCGTCGAAGGGCCGGCACGTGCCGTCCGGCGACATGATGCCCTTCGTCTCGTAGAGGTACCCGGCCTGCTGCGGCACGGCCACGCAGGCGCCACCGGCGAGCGCGACGTCCGAGTCGCCGCCGCGCAGACTCTGGCAGGCCAGGTGCACCGCCACCAGCGACGTCGAGCAGGCGGTCTGCACGGTGATGGCGGGTCCGCCCAGGTCCAGCCGGTACGCGATCTTCGCGGCCAGGTGGTCCTTCTCGTTGCCCAGCACCACCGACAGCAGCCCCTGCGACTCGACGACGTCGGGCTGGGCGAACACGTGGTGCAGCGCGTAGTAGTTGAACCCGGCCCCGGCGAAAACGCCGACCCGGCCGAACGGCCGCTCGGTGGCGAGCCCCGCCGACTCCAACGCGGCCCACGCCGTCTGCATCAGCAGCCGGTGCTGCGGGTCCATCGTCTCCGCCTCCCTCGGAGTGATGCCGAAGAAGGCCGCATCGAACAGGTCCGGGTCGGCCAGGACGCCGCGCGCCGGCACGTACGCCGGGTCGTCGAGCCGGTCGGCGGGCACCCCGGCGGCCAGCAGCTCGCCCCGGGTCAGCGCACTGACAGTGGTCTTCCCGGCGACCAGGTTCGACCAGTACTCCGAGACGTCGGCGGCGCCGGGGAACCGACCGGCCAGGCCGACGATCGCGATGTCGTCGTTCATGAGGGTGCCCCTGCTCTCTCGGTCTGTGCGTGCAGATGCCGGGCCAGCGTCTGGACGGTCGGGAATCGGTAGAGGTCGGTGAGCGGGATGGTCCGGCCGGCCAGCCGCTCCTGGAGCAGCCGGCGCACGATCGCCAGGCGCAGTGACTCACCGCCGACGTCGAAGAACGCCTCGTCGACGTCGAAGTCGTCGGTGCCCAACGCCTCCACCCAGGCGTCCGTCACCAGCTCCTCGAACTCGGCCAGCGACGCCGAGCGCTGGGCGGGAACCCGGGCCGGCGGGTCCGCCAGCGCGGCCGAGGTCTCCGGCGGCGCTGCCGGTTGGGCCAGCGCTCCCAACGCCTGCAGGTCGACCTTGCCGTTGCGGTCCAGCGGGAACTCCGCCACCGTCACCCACTGCTGCGGCCGGGCGTAGGGGGCCAGGTCGGGTTCCACCGCGCGGCGCACGGCGGCCACGTCGAGGCCGTCCGGGTCGGGCTTGAGCGCCGCGCAGAGGCGTACGCCGGTCGTCGGGTCACCGGTGGGGAACACCACGGCGTCGCGGACGCCCGGCTGGGCCCGCAACCGGCGCTCGACGTCGACCGGCTCCACTCGGTGTCCGGCGATCTTCACTTGGCGGTCGTTGCGGCCCAGGAAGCGCAGCTGCCCGTCCGCGCCCCAGCGCACCAGGTCGCCGGTGCGGTAACGGCGTGCCCCGTCGTGTCGCACGAAGGAGGCGTCCGTCCTGGTCAGGTCGCCCAGGTACCCGTCGGCCAGGCCGGTGCCGCCGGCCAGCAGTTCACCCAAGGCGCCCGGGGGAACGAGGCGACCCGACGCGTCCACGACGGACAGGTCGGTGCCGTGCACCGGGCCGCCGATCGGCAGCGGGTCCGGGGTCGCGTCGGCGTGCTCGACGGAGTACGTGGTGGTGAAGGTGGTGTTCTCGGTGGGGCCGTAACCGTTGGTCAGGCGCAGGCCCCGGCAGGCCCGCAACACCTGGCGCACGTGCGGCGGTGACACCACTCCCCCGCCGGTGAACAGCTGCCGCAGCCCGACGAACGCGTCCGGACGGTGGTCGGCGACCAGGTGGAACACGCCCGAGGTGAGCCAGGCGTGGGTGACCCCGGCGGTGCGCAGGACGTCGGCCAGCCCGCGTGGCGTCGGGTCCTCCGGCGGGAAGACCACCACCGTGTCGCCGGTGGCCAGGGGCACCAGCAATTCCAGGGTGGACGCGTCGAACGCCAGCGGGGACAGCCGCAGCATCCGCATGCCCGGCCGGTCGACGAACATCCCCGGGTCGTCCGCGAGTCGCAGCACCGCCCGGTGCGGCACGACGACGCCCTTGGGCACCCCGGTCGAGCCCGAGGTGAAGGAGACGTACACGGTCCGCGCCGGATCCCTCGGCGCGGCCTCGACCGCACCGGCCCCGACCGGCGTTCCCGGCTCGACGAGTGGACAGTCGACGACTCCCGGCCAGGGCTCGCCCACACCGAGGCGGGCCCGCGCCGCGACGGTCGCCGCCAGATGGGTACGCCACTCGGCGGTGGCGTGCCGGTCGACCGCGACGTAGTGCGCGCCGAGCCGCAGCACACCCAGCACCGCGACCGCCTCGGCGGCCGAGCGGGGCACCTCCACCAGAACCGCGTCGCCGGCACGCACCCCGTGGCCGTGCAGGAGACGGGACTGCTCGACCGCGGCGTCGTGCAGCTCACGGTAGGTGAGCGTCAGCCCGGTGTGCGCGTCGACGAGCGCGGACCGCGCGCCCGCCGACTCCGCGTACGCCGCGAACCGGTGCCACACGTCGTCGGAGGTGTCGTACGTCTCGCCCGAGCCCAGCTCGCGCAACCGGGCGCGCTGACCCGCCGAGAGCGTGGTGACGTCCCGCACCGTCGCGTCCGGGTCGGCGGCCAGCTCCCGCACCGCCGCCTGGAACGACTCGACCAGTTCCCCGGCGTCGGCGGCGGTGAGCAGGGCTGTCGCATACTCCAGCGCGAACCGGGGACGATCCGACCACGACTGGAGGTAGAGCAGGGCGTCGAACACCGCGCCGCCGCAGTGGCTCTCGTGCACCCGCCAGGTACGGTCGCCCACCACCAGCTCGTCGGGCACCAGCTCGTGGTGGGCGGCGAAGCCGAGCTGGGCCAGCGGGTTCCGTCCCGGGTCGGTGCCGGCGCCCAGCGCGGAGACGACCTTCTCGAACGGCACGTCGGCGTCGGCGACCGCCGCGGCCAGGGCGTCGGCGATCCCGCGGACGAACTCCCGGACGGTGCTGTCGTCGGTCGCCGCGCAGCGGACCGGGACGACCCGGGTGCAGAGGCCCACCAGGCGGTCCATGCCCGCCTCGAACCGGCCCGCCGCCGGCACCCCGAGCACCAGGTCGTCCAGACCGGCGCGGCGGGACACTGTCAACGCCCAGGCTGCCAGGGCCACCGACGTGACGGTCACCCCGCACTCCCGGGCCAACCCGGTCGTCGCCTCCGCCGCCGTCTCGTCCAGGTGGAAGCGCAGTCGGGCGCCCCGCCCGTCGGCTTCGGCGACCGGCGGCAGGTCGGTGGGGAGCGTCACCGTCCACGGTGCCCCGTCCAGCCGCGCGGTGACCCGGGTCAAAGCGGACTCCAGCGCGCCGGACGACTCCTGCGCGGCGAGCCGGGTGCCGACCCAGTCCGGCGACGGGGCCGCCTCGGCCGGGCCGTCCCCGGCGTAGAACTCGGCGAACTCCCGCGCGAACAGTCCGACGCTCCAGCCGTCGCTGACCGTGTGGTGCACCAGCATGGTGAGCAGGTCGCGCCGGCCGGTTCGGGTCAGTACGAACACCACGGGTGGCTGCGCGAAGGGGCGCAGCAGACGCGCGGCGGCCGGGCCGTACAGGTCGTGCACGGCGCGTACCGCGTCGTCGTCGGGCAGCGTCTGGTGCAGTAGACGCGACTCGTAGGGCGCGGGCAGCACGATCCGGGCCTGGCGGGGGTCGCGCACGAAGTGTGTCCGCAGCGCCTCGTGCCGGGTGGTCAGCTCGCGCAGCGCCCACCGGACCCGGGCCGGGTCGAGGGGCCCGTCCGCCTCCACCGTGAACATCAGGTGGTACGGCGCGTCCCGCTCCAGCAGGTGCGCGGCCAGCATGGACCGCTGCCCCGGAAGCAACTCCCGCTCTGCCGGCCGCCGCGCGACGACGGGTGGCGCGGTGTCGACGAAGTCCACGGCGCCGGCGAGGGCCTGGGCCAGCGGCAGCGCCGACAGCAGGCGGGCGCTGTCCACGTCCGCCCGTAGCTCGCGCTGGCCCAGCGAGACCAGGGCGATGGCCTGGAGCGAGGTGCCGCCCAGAGCGACGAACGATTCGGTGGCGGCCGCCGCGCTCACCTGTTCGGGGGTGCCGCCGAGCACCCGCGCGGCGAGCGGCGCCCAGGCGGCGAGGTCGGGGGCGATCATCAGGCGGTCTCCGCCGCCGGACGTTCCAGCGGCACCTCGCTCGCGACCTTGCGCAGGTCGGCGAAGCGGGGGTTCTCCAGCACGTGGCCGAACATCACCGCGAGGTTGAGTTCCTGGCGGATCAGGGTGCTCAGCCGCAGCGCGCTGAGCGAATGGCCGCCGAGGTCGAAGAAGTCGTCGTCGTCGTCGACGGTGTCGACGCCGAGAACCGCCATCCACAGCTCCTCGAACTCGGCCACCCAGGTCCGGTCGTGTACGTCGCGCATCAGTGTCGCCTCTCTGTGGTCGGGTCGGCTCCGGGTGCGTCCAGGTAGTGCCGGGTGGCCGCGAAGGGGTAGGTGGGGGCGGGCAGCCGGCGGCGGCCGGTGTCGTGCACGGGATCCCAGGCGTCGGTGAGACCCAGCTGCCACAGCGCGCCGACGGTCGCCAGCAGTCGGGCGTGCCGGTTGGCGGGAAGCGGCGGCTGGTCGGCGTCCAGGTGCGGGGTGACGCTGGTGCCGACCTCGATCCAGAGCACCGGGTCGGGCACGTCGGGGGGCGGCGTCGACGTCGGGGGACGGAGGGCCGCGGCCCGCCAGAAGGCGCTGTCGTCGGGCCGCCCGTCGATGAGCAGGGGCAGAGCGGCGGGGTGCAGGCGTACCCCGGGGTCGTCGGTGTCGCGCAGCAGCGCCAGCGCGTCCGCGAGCGACATCACCCCGGCCACGACGGCGGCGGCCACCGCGCCGACACCGTCACCGGCCAGAGCGCGCGGGGTGACGCCCCGGCTGCGTAGCGACCGGGTCAGGCCGACGCAGGCCAGCAGCCGGTCGCCGCGTTCCCGGACCGAATCGTCCAGGTCGTGGCCACGCAGCAGCGCGACGCCCTCGTCGACGGTCCGCCGGTACACCGGGTCGGCGTCGTAGTTGGGTCGGTTGCCGGTCACCGCACCGGCCCCGGTGAGGTGCAGCGCCACCCCGCGCGCCCGAGCCGTCGCGTCGACCTTGCGCAGCCGGGCGACCCCGTCGGTCACGCCGGTCAGGACGGCGGCCCGCCAGGGCAGCTCGGCGCGGCCGGTCCGCAGTGTGTACGCGAGGTCGGCCAGGTCCCCGGGCGCGGTTCCCGCCGCGAACGCGGTGACCCGGTCCAGGCTCTCCTGCGCCACCGCGGCGGTCTTCGCAGAGACCAGGACGAGCTGCGGGACATGCCGGCGGGGTCGGGCCGCGATTGGCGGGGCCTCCTCCAGCACTACGTGGGCGTTGGTGCCGCCGATACCGAAGGCGCTCACCCCGGCGCGGCGTACGCCGTCGACAGGCGCCCAGGGTCGGGCGGTCGTCGGCAGCTCGAACACCGAGCCGTCCAGTCGGATCGCCGGGTTGGGCGTACGGAGGTGCGCGATCGGAGGAATCGTCCGGTGCGTCAGGGCCAGGACCGTCTTGATCATGCCGACCACCCCGGCGGCGGTGTCCAGGTGTCCGACGACCGACTTGACGGCGCCCAGCGCGCAGGGCGCCCGGTCGGGCCGGGCGGAGTCGAACACCTGCCGCAGCGCCGCCACCTCGATCGGGTCGCCGAGCGCGGTGCCGGTGCCGTGCGTCTCGACCAGGCCCACGGTGTCCGGGTCGACGTCGGCCACCTCCAACGCCGCCGCGATGACGGCGGCCTGACCGGTCGGACCGGGCGCGGTGAAGCCGGCCTTGCGGGCGCCGTCGTTGTTGACCGCGGAGCCACGGATCACCGCGTGCACGGTGTCGCCGTCGCGCAGCGCGTCGGTGAGGCGCTTGAGCACCACCACGCCCGCTCCGTCGCCCGGTACCGTCCCGTCGGCGGCGGCGTCGAAGGCGCGGCAGCGACCGTCGGCGGAGAAGATGCCGCCGGGCTCGTGCAGGTGTCCGCGCCGGGTCGGCGGGGCGACGGTGGCCGCGCCGGCCAGTGCCACGTCGGCGTCGTAGGTGAGCAGCGCCTGCGTCGCCTGGTGCACCGCGACGAGCGACGTCGAGCAGGCGGTCTGCACTGTCAGCGCCGGCCCCTGAAGGTTCAGCTTGTAGGCGATCCGGGTGGCGGCGAAGTCCTTGTCGCTGCCGATGATCACGCCCAGGCCACCGGCCGCCTCGACCGCGCGCTCGTTGGGCCACACGTTGTCCAGCAGGTAGACGTTGAGCCCGGTGCCGACGTACACCCCGACCCGGTTGCCGTCGGCGGCGACCGGCGGGTGGCCGGCGTGCTCCAGGGCCGCCCAGGCGCACTCCAGCAGAATCCGCTGCTGGGGGTCCATCAGGGCGCTGTCCGACGGTGAGTAGCTGAACAGCCGGTGGTCGAAGCGGTCCGCGTCGGTGAGCACCGCGCGGGCCGGCACGAAGCCCGACCGTTCCACCAGATCCTTGGGTACGCCCCAACCGACGAGCTGCTCGGGCGTGAAGACGCTGACGGCGTCGACGCCGTCGTGGACGTGTCGCCAGAACCGGTCCAGGTCGCGTTCGGCGCCGGGGACCCGGATGGCCATGCCGACCACCGCCACCGCAGCGCTGTCGTCCAGCTCAGCCACGGCCGGCTCGCACGCTGCGCCGCCGGTCGGCCAGCAGGGCGCGGCCCTGGCGGCGCTGCGCCGCGTTGGGGTCCGCGACGACGGGCGCGGTGTGCTGGAGCGCCGCCGCGCAGCCGGCGATCGTGCCGCAGCGGAAGAGGTCGGTCACCGAGACGTCCAGACCCTCCTCGGACATCCGCTGCTGGAGCGCGATCAGCGCGAAACTGTGGCCGCCCAGGTCGAAGAAGTTGTCGTGCAGCCCGACGTCGGGCCGCCGCAGCACCTCGACCCAGCAGGCCCGGATCCGTTCCTCCAACCCGGTGCCGACCACTGAGGCCGGTGGCCGCGACGGCGCGGTGACCGTCCGTGCCGCCCGGCTGTCGGCCAGCAGGCGGGGAAGGTCCACCTTGCCGTGCGCGGTGAGCGGGATGGTCGCCACGGTCAGGATCCGCGACGGCACCATGTACGCCGGCAGTGTTTCGCGCAGGTGCGCCCGCAGGTCGTGCTCGGCGTCCGGGCCGATCCCGTGGACCACGAACGCGACGAGTTCGTCGTCCTCGGCGGCCACGGCACACGACCGCACCGCGGCGTGGGTGAGCAGGGCCCCCTCCACCTCAGCCAGCTCGACGCGGTAGCCGCGCACCTGCACCTGCGTGTCGTTGCGGCCGAGGTACACCATGCTCCCGTCGAGACCCCACTTCACCACGTCGCCGGTGCGGTACATGACCCCGCCGCCGTACGGGTCGGGCGGGAACCGCGCCTCGGTCAGCTCCGGGTTGTCCAGGTAGCCGTGCGCCACGAGCGCGCCGCCGCAGTACAGCTCGCCGGGCACGTTGAGGCCGGTCGGCCGCAGGTCCTCGTCGAGGACGTAGCAGCGCGCCGACGGCAACGGCACGCCGATGGCACCCTCGGGGACCCGGGGCACGTCGGCGGCCGACGCCTGGAAGATCGTGACGTGGATGGTGCCCTCGGTGATGCCGTACATGTTGACGAACACCGTTTGCAGACCCGGCGCGTCGGCGATCAGCGACGCCAGCCGCGACCAGCTCAGCGCCTCGCCGCCAAGGACGACGTAGCGGATGCGGGAGGTCTCGTCCTCCTCGAGCGCCCGCAGGTACGGCGGCAGCAACCGGTAGAGCGCGCCCGGGGTCTGGAACAGCACGGTGACGGCCTCGCGACGCACCAGCCGGGCCAGCCGTTCCCGGTCCACCAGGTCGACCCGCTCGGCGATGACCAGCCGGGCGCCGGTGGTCAGCGCGCCCCACATCTCCCACACCGACGCGTCGAACGAGAACGAGCTGGCCGCCAGCCACACGTCGGCGGCCGTGACGTCCAGGCCCGCCGGGGTCGGGCTGTTCAGCGCGTCCAGGCCGCCGTGCCCGACCAGGACCCCCTTGGGTACGCCGGTCGAGCCGGAGGTGTAGATGACGTACGCCGGGTCGTCCGGCCCCGGGAAGGTCTCCTCGATCACGGAGATTCCGTCGAGGGTGTGCGCGTCGGCCAGGGGCGTCCCGCTGTCGCGGGTGAGCGCCGCGGCCGCCTCTGCGGTCTCCGGGTCCACCACGAGCACCGCCATCCCGGCGTTCGCGGCGATCAGTTCGAGGCGCTGGCGCGGGTAGTCCGGGTCCAGCGGCACGTAGACGCCGCCGAGCTTCCACACGCCCAGGATCGCCGCGACGACCGCCGGTGAACGGCCGAGCAGCAGCCCCACCCGGACGCCGGGGCGAACACCGCGGTCGGCCAGGCCCGCCGCGATCCGCCCGGCCCACCGGTCCAGCTCGGCGTAGGTGATCTCGACGTCCCGGTGGCGTACGGCCACCGCGTCCGGGGTCGCCGCCACGTGCTCGGCAAAGCGACGCAGCACCGACGGGTGCGTAACCGGCGCCGACGCGAGCGGCGGGTTCACCCCCTCGGTGAGCAGCGCCCGCTCGGCCTCGTCCACCATGGACGGCTCCCGCTGCTCCTCGTCGACGATCGACCGCAGGAACGTCAGGTAGTGCGTGAGCAGCGTGCCAACGGTCTCCGCCGTGAACAGCTCGGTGCTGTACTCGGCGCGCAGGAACGGCACGTCGGTGGAGACGTCGAGGGTCAGGCCCAGGTCGAACTTGGTGACGTCGATCTCGACGTCGACCTCGGTCAGCCGTACCCCGGCGAACTCGGGGAACGCGAACGGGAAGTTCTGCACCGTCAGCGAGGTCTGGAACAGTGGCGCGTGGCTGAGCTGCCGCTCCCCCACGGTGGCCCGCACGATCTGCTCGAACGGCACGTCCTGATTGGCGAAGGCCGCCATGCTGGTCCGTCGTGCCCGGTCCACCAGCTCGGTGAAGCTCGGCCGGCCGGACACGTCGAGCCGGATCGGCAGCGTGTTGACCAGACAGCCGACCAGGCGCTCCTCGGCGTCATCCATCCGGTTCGCCACCGGAACGCCGACCACCACCTCGTCCTGGCGCGCGTACCGGGACAGCACCGAGGCGTACGCGGCGAGCGTCACCGCGAACAGCGTCACGCCCCGCGCCCGCCCCCACTCCCCCAGCCGCCGCACCAGTTCCGGCTCGACCGGGCGGCGCAGCACCGCGCCGGTGGTGCCGAGCACGCTCGGGCGGGGGAAGTCGGTGGGCAGCGCCAGTTGCGGCACGTCGACCAGCGCCGCACGCCAGAAGTCGAGGCCCGAGCTGTCCCGTCGCCACGTCTCGTGCTGCCGTTCGGCGTACGCCAGGTAGGACTCGGCGGGCTCCTCGTAGGCGGCCACCGACCCGTCGACAGCGGCGTCGTACTCGGCGGCCAGGTCGCGCAGGAGCAGACCCACCGACCACCCGTCGCAGGCGATGTGGTGCACGAGCACCGCGAGGCCGTGCTCGTCCGGGCCCCAGGAGCGCAGGTAGGCCCGTACCACCGGCCCGTTGGCGAGGTCGAAGGGCTGCCGAGCCTGCTCGGCGACGAGCGTCCGCAGGTGGGCCTCCTGGGTGGCGCGATCGACCCACCCGTCGGCGGTGATGTCGACGTCCACAGCGGGCGTCGACGACACCCGCTGGGTGAGGACACCGTCGACCACCGCGAACGTGGTGCGCAGCGCGTCGTGCCGGGCGACCACCCGGGTCAGGGCCGCGCGAAGGGCCTCGGGTCGCAGCGCACCGCGCAGGTGCACCGCGAAGGCCACCACGTACGCCGGGTTTCCGGGCTGGAGCTGATCGAGGAAATAGAGGCGTTCCTGGGCGAAGGAAGCACGACCGGTACGAACCATGCACCGATCGTGCGGCCCGGCACGTCCCGCGCGGCAGAGCAGGTTCTCCTGCCCCACCAGGAAAAGCTCCCGGTCGCGTCGGCGACACGTCGACTCGGTCCCCGGGCACGGCGCGGCCCCGGCCCGACGCGGGTTGCCGTCAGACCGGGGCGGTGGTCGGCCGGTCAGTACTCGCCGCGCCCGAAGGCCGCCAGCTCGGCGGAGTGCAAGGGATTGCTGACGTACGCGGCGCCGATCGGGGCCGTCACCCGGCACCAGGCGTCGAGCCGGCCCACGTCGATGCCGGCGGCGCTCGCCAGCTCGTCGCGGCGGCGCACCATCTCCGCGCGGTCCAGACCCTCCAGCACGTAGTCCACGGCGTCGAAGCAGGGGTCACCGGCGCACGCCATCGGGTCGATCGCCACCAGGCCCCTGCCTCCGCCATTGAGCACGTTGCCGAGGTGCAGGTCCCCGTGCAGCAGCACGGTGTCGGTGGGCACCGCGAAAAGGTCGTCGCGCAGCCGCTTGGACCCGCTCAGGTCGGCGCCCCGGCGCGTCGCCGAGTTGAACAGCACGTCGATCCAGTCCGCCAGTTGACGGGGAGCGGCAGCCGGGTCGCCCGCGCCGTGCAGATCGGTGAGGAAGGCGGCGTACTCCCGCGGTGAGGGCGGCTGCGGCATCTTCTCCACGAGGGTGCCGGGGTGGATCGCTTCGAGCAGGACGGCGCCCTTGGCCGACTCCCGCACCGCCGGCACCCGTCCGCTGGAGGCGAACTGGCGCAGCATGTCTACCTCCTCCCGCACGGCGTAGCTGTCCGGGGACAGCTTGAGCACCGCGTCGCCGAGCGGGCCTACGCACCGGAACACCACCGAGGAGTTGCCGGACTTGAGCGGGTCACCGAGAGTTAACTCCCACTGCTCGACGAGGTCGTCGAGCCGCTGGCGCAGCGTGCCCACCCAGCGGTGCGCGGCCCGGCCGAACCGTGGCTCCAGTCGGTTGGCGATCGCGTCCAGGTCCAGGCTCATCCCGCTCACCCCCGCACCGACCGCACGCCGGCGTACGCGGCCGCGCCCGGCGCCACGACACCACGCCTGCCGGTCAGCAGAACGCTGCCACCACGCACCACTGGTGAATGGGAGCCGGGCGGCCCGGGGCGCCCCAACCGCGCCCGGCGGGCGACCTCGATCGCCTCGTACCGGTCAGAAACGTTCAATTTGCTGAAGATGATGGAAATATGATTGCTGACCGTTTTCGGGGACAGATTCAGCTTCGCGGCGATCGCCACGTTGCGCATACCCGAGGCAATCAATTCCAGCACCTCCCGCTCGCGGGCTGTCAGCTCCGGGAAGAGCTGCTGATTGCGGGGCTCCAGGCTCAGTTGCCCGATGAGCTTGTCGGCCACCCGTGGGCCGAGGATGACCTCACCCGTCGCGAGGCCCCGGATCGTCCGGACGATGCCGTCGCCCGGGCAGCTCTTGAGCACGTAGCCCCGGGCGCCCGCCCACATGGCCGCGAGTATCGCGTGTTCGTCCTCGACCGCGGTGAAGACCAGCACCGCTGTCGAGGGCGACACCCGGTTGATCTCCTGGATCGTCACCCCCGCCTGGAACCCCGGCAGCTCGACGTCGAGAACGAGCACGTCGGGACGTGTGGCGGTGGCCAGCGCCAACGCCTCCCGTGCGGACGCCGCCTCACCTGTCACGGCGACCTCAGCCGACGGCGACAGCAGGGCGTGCAGGCCCCTGCGCACCACCGGCTGAGCGTCGGCCAGGACCACCGTCACCGCGTCGGGTTGTGTCTCCGCCGCGACTTCCTCCGGACACCGCCTCATGTTCCGAGTCAGTTCCGAGACCGAGCCAACGCTGACCATCTATCCACCTCACCCCGTCCGAACGGCCCGCGGTGTCTTAGTCGCGCGGGGAAACGCCGCGGTAGCGCCGACCCCGCGTCGTGATGAACATCTACTCACGGCCAACAGAACAACACAAGAAGTGATCCCGGGAACGGGCTCGGTCAGCCTTTTGACGCATCGAAAAACCGAACCAGACTTTCCGTCTTGGCCCTGACGAAGCCGTCCACAGCGGACCGTTCACAGACGGTCGACGTGCCGCCGGCCCCTGGAGTCCACGGGAGAATTTCCCGGCCGATCCGGGACGTCGTCCCGTACGCACTACACCTGTCGCCCTGTCCGCCGGACACCGCCGCCGCCAGGATTGACCCATGCCCTTGTCACGAGTGACGGACGTTGTCGCCGGCCTGGTACCGACCGACCCGCTCCGCAGGAAGCTGATCGCGATCCGACTGGCCGAATCCATCGGCAAGGGAGTCTTCCTCAGCGGCAGCATCGTCTACTTCACGCTGCGTGTCGGACTCGACGCCCGGCAGGTGGGCCTGGGCCTGTCGGCCGCCGGCCTGTCCGCCTTCCTCTCGTCGGTCCTGTTCGGTGTGATCGCCGACCGGGTGGGCGCCCGCCGCCTGCTCGTCATCCTGTTCGCCGCGCTGGCGGTCGGATTCGGGCTCTACAGCCTCGTCGACAGCGCGACCGCCTTCTTCGCGCTGGTGGTCACCGTCGGCTTCCTCGAGTACGGCACCGGCCCGACCAACGGCGCCCTCATCGGCAACCTCGTGCCCGCCGAGGAGCGGGTAAAGCTCAAGGCCATGATGCGGTCGGTGTTCAACATTGGATTCAGCATCGGTATCGGCGTGGCGGCCGTCGCCGCCCTCAGCCAACGGCTGCTCGTGCTGATCCCCCTCACCACTGCCGCGTTGATGGCCGGCGCCGCGCTCCTCGTCACCCGCCTGCCCGACGTGCCGCCGCGTCCCGCACCGGTGGGCTTCAGGCGTTTCGCCGCAGTCCGCGACCCACGCTTCCTCGCGGTGATCGGCATCTCGACGATCCTCGCCTCGCACGTCAGCATCATCCTGGTGACGATGCCGCTCTGGGCGCTCAACCGCACCGACCTGCCGCACTTCCTGATTCCTCTGCTGCTGATCGTCAACACCGCGTTCGTCATCCTGTTCCAGGTACGGGCCAGCCGGGGCGCGGACACCGTGCACGGCGCCGGTCGGCTCGCCCGGCGCTCCGGCTACTGGCTGGCCGGCGGCTGCGCGGTCCTGGCGGTGACCGCGCTCGACGACAACGTGGTCCTGGCGTCCGTGGCGATCGTCGCCGCCGTGCTGATCCTCTCCGTGGCCGAGGTGATGCAGGCCGCCTCCGGTTGGGGGCTCGCGTTCGGCCTCGCTCCCGAGCACGCTCAGGGCGAGTACCTGGGTGCGTTCGACCTGCACGTGATCACGCAGAACATCATCGGCCCGGCGGCGCTCTCCGGCCTGGTCATCGCCTTCGGCTTCTGGGGATGGCTGGGCATCGCCGTCGCCGCGCTCGTCGCATCAGCGCTGATCATTCCGGCCGCCAACCACAGCGCTGTCACGCTGGTCCGCGAGACGGCCCCGGCCTCCACGACCTGAGAGGGTGGTTCGGGAGGTGCCGTTCGGTGTGAAGAGCCCGGCGAGGTCCTGCCAACGGTGATGGTCGGCGTAGCGGACGTACCGGGCCATGACGCCCGACACCTGCGGCTCGTGCCCGAGCAGAAGGGCACCCTCACCGCGCACCAGCACGTCCGCAACCCGTTTGCCGGTCGACGAGCGGGCCCCCAGAAGCCGGCCCGGTCGGAGACAGTCGCGAGCCGGTCCTTGAGAGCCTTGTGCTTGTCCGACTCGACGCCGTCGGGTGGTCCCTCGCGGCGGAGCGGTTGAGGTGTACGGCCTGGCGAAGCCCCGGTCCCGTCCGGACTCCCCTTCAGGTGCATCCACTCAGGGCAGTCCGGATCGTTTCTGCAACAGGCTCCCCTGCATCCCCCCGTTCACCTTCGTCGCCGGTATCGAGCCGGCCCTGATCTTCGCTCGCGCCCGGTCACGAACGACCGCGCGCGGGCCGCCGTGTGATGCAGTCCGGGGCAAGGCCACCTCGACTTTCGCCCGAGCGCTGGCCCATGGCGAGAGGAGTTGCCGGAGTAGCCCTCTAGATGGATCGGATCCAGGTAACGGACCGGGACGCGATCGTGGACCGTGATTGTGCTGGTGCGGGCGCAGGAAACGCGGGTGCCCAGGAGCAGGATGTCGAAAAGCTCGCTGGTGGCATTGACGCGGAACTTGCCGTCGCCGGTGCCGACGAGGCCGGAATGGCAGTGGACGCAGCGGTACGCGAGCAGGGCAGGGGGCGTGCGCCGATGGGTCCAGGACGAGACGATATGAGGATGCGTAGACATGATCCCTCTGAAGACCTGACGGAAGGCATGGGAGAGGAGCCGACGGCGACGTCGGCGACCGATGCACGGGGAAGGTGTCAGGGCTAAAGAGCAGGCGGCGTCACGCGGGGTGAAGTCCCTCCGTGAGTGGGTCGGAGAAGAAGGATCCACGTGCAAAGTAGGGCGGGACGGGCCGGCGAGCCACCCTTTTTCAGGGTGACCAGCACTGCGGGTCGGGGTCGGCGAAAAGGCGAACCTCGCCTGGGACTTCCAGTCGCCGCCCGGTTCGCCGAAAGGGACCACAAGAACATCGTGTCCTGGCACGTGGACGACAAGGGCAGCCACTTCGCCGCGCACGGCGCCCCCGACCTGCTGGTGAGCGACATCCGTGGCTACGTCCGCCAACTCCACTGACCCACACCCAGCAGGTACGCCCGCCGCGCGTACCCCTGATCTCAACCCTCCGGGAAGGCCACCCGTGCAAACCCTGACCCGCCGCGCCCTCAACCGCGCCACCCTCGACCGGCAGTTGCTCCTGCGCCGCGCCGACCTCACTCCGCTGCAGGCCATCGAGCACCTCGTCGGCCTGCAGGCCCAGACCCCGCACACCTGGTACGTGGGGCTGTGGACCCGGCTCACCGAGTGCCGACCCGAGGACATCGGGGCGCTGCTCACGCAAGGACGGGTAGTGCGGATCGCTCTCATGCGCTCGACGGTCCATCTCGTCAGCGCGTCCGACGCGCTGGCGCTACGCCCGCTCGTACAGCCGGCGTTGGACCGCGACCTGTTCACCAACCACACACACGGCCGGTCCATGCGCGGACTGGATACCGCAGAACTCGTCGCTGCAGGCCGGGAACTCCTCGACGAGCAGCCGCGCACCCCGGGCGAACTGGGCCGGTTGCTGGCTCAGCGGTGGCCAGATCGGAACCCCGCCAGCCTCGCCTACGCGGTTCGCAACCTGCTGCCGGTCGTGCAAACCCCGCCGCGCGGCGTGTGGGGCGCCAGTGGCCGAACCGTCCACGCGCCGCTCGAATCGTGGGTCGGCGCGCCGCTGCGCACCGACCAGCCGATCGACCAGATGCTCCTGCGATACCTGGCCGCGTTCGGCCCGGCGACCGTACGCGACGCGCAGACCTGGTGCGGTCTCACCCGGCTGGCGGAGGTGCTCGACCGGCTCCGGCCCCGCCTGGCCACGTTCCGCGACGAGAACGGCGTCGAACTGTTCGACCTACCCGACGCACCCCGACCGGACCCCCAGGTCAGCGCGCCTGCCCGGTACCTGTACGACTTCGACAACCTGCTGCTGTCTCACCACGACCGGTCCAGGGTGGTCACCGACGGCCTCCGCCAGCAGAACTTTGTCCCGCACGGTCCCGTCCCCCGCCTGGTACTCCTCGACGGCTTCACCGCAGCAACCTGGACGATCGCCACGGCACGAGGCGCGGCGTCCCTGACCGTGCACCCATTCGAACCACTGTCCGCAGCCGACCGCGAGGCATTGACCACCGAGGGCAGCGAGCTGCTGGACCTACTCGCCCCCAAAGCGTCACACGAAATCCGCTTCGCCGCACCGACCTGAGGACCGCACTGCCGACAATGGAGGACACGCTGCCGCGAAATGCGGCAACTCGGGGCGGGCAAGAGCCGTGCACGTCATGGGTCGTTCCTGAGACCGGGGCGCCGAGGCTGACGCCTTCGCGCAGGAAGCTGCACCCACTCTGACCTGCGCTGGTCGAGCCGGTCACCGAGCGACGCATCTTCGCAGTCACTCGCGCCCTCGGCGGCACGCCGCAACGGCCCGCAGTGGACGCCCTCCTGGCGGAGCTATGCGGCTCGGCCGGCGGCCCCCGTGGACAGCGCCGGCCGATCATCGCCTGATGTACGGCTGATCTTGGCCCCCAGAACGGCGAAAGGGTCGACCCGATTTCCGGATCAACCCGCTGACCTGCGTCGGGACGGCCGGATTCGAACCGACGACCCCTTGTTGCCAACAGTAACCGAACCAAGCTTGTCATTGCTTGCCGAAAGTGGTCGCTGAGCTGCGGAGACACCGCCAGGCGCTCATCACTCCCTGTCACCCTTCGTCAAGGATTGGGCGGGGGTTTCCGGGGGGGTAAACGGGGGTGCCACACAGAATCCCGCCAGGTCTGTTCGCCCCCGCTGGCCCTGCCGCCGTGTGGCGCCTGCCTCACGGCATGGGTGCTGACCGAATCTGTGGCAGCCCTTCCTCGGTCAGCGCAACCGTCAGCCGACTTCACCGACCCGACCACCGCCTGCCTGGTTTAGTGCGGTCAGCAGGTGCACCTGGGTCCCGGTCGGCCCACTGCCGCGCAGTGTCTTGCCGTCGACCGCGATCACTCGCCTGCCGGCCCCGGTCAGAACCGCCCGGCTGAGCAGCCAGCGGCACACCGCAGTATCGAGGGCGCCGGCGTCGATACCGGTCAGTACCCGGGACAGGGTGCTGTCGTCAGGCACCCGCCGGGCAACGGTAAACGCGTCGCGGGTTGCACCGAGACGATCCCACGCCGCGTCCGGCAGGTCGGCGGCCCATTCGACGATCTCCGCGACGCGGCTCGATCTCGAAACCACCGCCGCGATCGCGATCGCGAGCAGTCCCGGCAGCGAATGGATCCGGCCGCCGGCGTCCCGCGGGTCCGGAACCCGGGCGAGGGCCTGCGGCAACCCTGGCCTGTCCTGTTTCGGAAGCGGCGAGATGCGCCGCTACACCGATCGCGACTCCTGCGTGACAAGACGCCTTGATAAACAGCGTAAGTCCTGGCTACCAGAACGGCATTGATCGAGGTCTTGACTCTATGCGCCGCCCTGCTCATGATTTACTGCGGCGGTTCAACAGTGAGGGTCAATGTGATGACGCAGGTAGAGCCACCGGCAGGAGGCCCCACATCAGCCGCCACTCTCAGCGAGCTTGGAAAAAATGGCCGACTCGCGCATGCCGGTTCAGGCACGAGGAATTGGCTGACACGTGGGGCCCATCGGCGGGAACTGAGCATCGTGGGCCTCGGTTCAGTGCTCCTCGCTGTCGCGATGATCTGGCTGATTCCGCCGTACGCGCTTCGCGCGACGACTGCCGGCGCCAAGACTGCGCCGATCGCCGACCCGGCCCACACCATCGTCGGTGACGCGGGTGACCCGACGGCCCAAGCATGGCTGGTGGGATGGGGTGGCCACGCTCTCACCCACGGCCTGCGTGGCCTGTGGGATACCAACGCTTTCTATCCCGACAAGTACGGTCTGGCCCTGAACGACAGCCTGCTCGGCTATGCCCCGGCAGGGCTGATAGGCAGCGGTGTAGTCGGCGCCGTGCTGCGCTACAACATCCTGTTCGTGCTGGCTTTCGCGCTCGCCTTCCTCGGCGGCTACGCGCTCCTGCGCCAACTTGGCGCGAATCAGGTCGCCGCCGCGGTAGCCGGGGCTGCCCTCGCCTACGCGCCCTGGCGCTACGGCCACGCCGGCCATCTGAATATTCTCTCCACCGGTGGCATCACTCTGGCCCTGGCGATGCTGGCGCGCGGCCACGGACTCTCGTTCACCCGCGGCTACCTTCCCGAACGAGTCCGGCCGGGATGGGCGTTCGCTGGCTGGCTGGTCGCGGCCTGGCAGGTCAGCCTAGGCTTCGGCGTGGGGCTGGGATTCGTATACGTCCTCGCCGCCCTCTCCCTGATCACACTGACAGCCTGGCTGATCCACCGGCCACGCCTTGGCCTCCGGCTGATCGTCAGTGATCTGATCGGGGGGCTGGTCTTCACCGCGGTGACCGGATACTTCGCTTACGCGTACCAACAAGTCCGCGAGCTCAACCCAACTGTCACCCGGGACTGGGACTACGTCGCGTACTTCTCTCCGACACTGCGCGGACTTCTCGTGGCGCCGCAGTCCTCCCTGCCCTGGGGCACCCTGCACAACGACGCCCGCATCGCTCTTGGTGGGGCACCGACTGAGAAGGTGCTGCTGTGCGGGTACGCACTGTATCTACTGGCCTTCGCCGGCCTCTTCCTGTCCCGCTGGTCACCGACGCAACGGCTTCTGCTGCTGCTTGGGACGGTCGTCGGAGTGCTGCTCGCGCTGGGCACGAACGGGCCGATCTACCGCCTGCTCTATCTTTACGTGCCCGGGTTCGATGGATCCCGTACACCAGGCCGGTTGATCTTGTGGCCCACTCTCTGCCTGGCCATCCTCGCGGCCGGCCTGGTTACCCACCTGGCCGAGGTGGCTCGCAGGGGCGCCAAGCCGAAATGGTCGGTGGGAGAGGCACGGCTACTGACCGTTCCGTTGCTGGTCCTCGTGCTCGCTGAGGGCCTGCCTGACCTGGACCACCCCCAAACCCCAGCCAAACCGGCCGCGATGGCGCTAGCCTCCGCGCACGCCCCGATCATGGTATTGCCATCCAACGACGGCATCGACCTCCACGTCCTACTGTGGTCGACCGACGGTTTTCCCGCCATGGTCAACGGTGCGGCCAGCTACACCACACCCAACCGTCAGGCGATCCGCGACGTCATGACGACCTTCCCCAGCCAGCCGGCCTTGGATCAGTTGCACCAGCTCGGCATCCGCAGCGTCGTCCTGCTGCGCGACCGGGTCCAAGGCACCCCATACGAACCACTGCTCAACATCCCCGACGTACCCGGCATCACCCGCCACGACGTCGGGCCAGACGTGGTTTACACCATCGACACCAACACGAAGTGATGTTGGGCGTGCCCTCGCCGTGGGCTTCGGCCTGGCCGGCATCCAGGACGAAGACCTGATCCGTACCACCGGGACCCGGCGGGCGATCGAGGAGTGCTTCCAGGCGTCGATACGACGCTGGTACCGCCACATGACGCTCGCTCTGTGCGCCCACGCCTACCTCGCCGTCACCGCCGCCCACGCCAAAAACGGGGCGCCGAATCCAATCACGGCCTCATACCCCTCCCCTCGGCGAGGTCCGACGTCTCCTGGCACACCTGATCACCACCAACCGACCCGTCGACCACACAGATCGATGGCCATGAGGGCGACGCCGACACCAATACCGCGCCAAACCAGCCCACTACCAGCGA
The DNA here is from genome assembly GCF_054462275.1 of Micromonospora sp. SD19. Taxonomy (NCBI): domain Bacteria; kingdom Bacillati; phylum Actinomycetota; class Actinomycetes; order Micromonosporales; family Micromonosporaceae; genus Micromonospora; species Micromonospora sp. SD19. Next base: position 45,519 of record NZ_JBTLMN010000005.1, on the reverse strand, counting down.
AGACTCCAACTCCACCAGGTACGGCTGGAGTACTACGGCAAGGACCAGGGGCCAACTGGCGGTCCTGCCGCAAATCGAAGGCTCATCCGGCCGCCCGATGCAGCGACAGCCGACGACGTCTGCAGCGCTTGACGCGCAATCAAGAGCAGACCTGCCGCTCCATCCAGGACGCAAATGAAGCGGCAGGTCAGAGCGTTGTGCAGCAGGCACGTCAACGGCCAACCATCCACGCCGTTACCGCCAACAAAGATCATCCGTCACCGGATGTTATCGCCGACACCTGGAAGGATCTCCATCCTTTCAGGTCACTCGGTCGGGACGGCCGGATTCGAACCGACGACCCCTTATTGCCGTCCGTAACCAAATCGAGCTTGTCGTTGATTGTCAAAAATAGGCGTTGAGCTGCACATACACGATCAAACACCGACCGCTTTCTTGTCACTGATTGTCATCGGCAGACGGAGGTTTTCGGGGGGGGTGAACGGGGGCCCGGCAGACATGACAGTGGTGGGTCCCACCGCGCCTCGCTCCCCCACCATCGGGGACGTGCCGTCACCAGGAAACAGCGTGCGCCTGTCCGATGCGTGCCAAGGACTCGTGGAGTGTCGAGTCGTATCGCACTGCCCGCAGCCCGCTGCACGACTACTCGATCGAACGCCGTCATGCCCCATGGGTGACGTCCGCCGACGTCCAGGCGCTGAACCAGGTCGCGGCGGCAGTGGTATCCCAACAACCCGGACTACCGGATGTGGCGAACGGATCTGCCACGACGGAACCACCCACCGCACTGCTGGAGATCACCTCAATCGGGCCACGAAACGACTGGTTCTTCCCACCCCGGAATCGGTGGAACGGCTTCTGCTCGCCTTAGCCCTGCACGGGCACCAAGTCGGCGCAAGCGTCGCCACCGAGGCAGGGGTGCCCGCCTGGAACGGCTCGGGACGGTGGAGCGGCCCGATCCAGGCCCCGGCCGGATCGCATCACCCGGTGACTTTGACGGTCGAGTCACTCACCGTCGCCGTCACCACGGCCCGTCGCCTCGACGCTCGCTGCCACGAGAGCAGGCATGACGGGGTGAACGGCAACTACAGGACCCGTTCGAGCACGAGACCCGCCGCACCGACCCGCGCTGCGACGGGGCAAGACGCAGCATGTGACAGGCCCAGCTATGCACACGTAGCGCGCGTCTGTTCATAGGAACAGGCTGGTGCTGTGAAGCGACGTTGAGGATGGGAAAATAGGAGGGCGCAGTAGCCTCAGGTAGCGCGGATCGGGAGGGAACTGAGAGTGGATGTGAACGTGCCGGAGTCGATGACGCCTTGGCTCCGGGGTCAGACCGATGAGGCAGCGCTTGAGCAGGTGTCGCAGGAACTGACGGTCGGTGATGTGGCGTCACTTGTCGGCGTTACCGTGCGGACCTTGCATCATTGGGATGCAGTGGGTCTGGTTCAGCCCCGAGGCCGCACGCCGGGAGGGTATCGGGCATATTCAGCCGTAGACGTAGGGCGCATCCATCGAGTGCTCGTCTACCAGGAACTCGGGTTCGCCCTGACGAAGATTGCCGCGCTTCTAGACGATCCCGCTGTGGACGAGACGGAACAGCTTCAGCAGCAACGGCGACTGCTCGAAGAGCGGATCACGAGGCTTCGGCAGATGGCTGACGCCGTCGATCAGGTCTTGGCATCGAGCACGGCGGGAGCCACGCTCACCGCGCAGCAGCAGGCGGAGATCTTCGGTCAGGGCTGGCGTGAGGATTGGGCGGAAGAAGCACGCGAACGCTGGGGAGACTCCGACGAGTGGGCGCAGTTCGAGCGGAACGCGGCGGTGTTCTCGGAGGACGACCGGAGACGGATGCAGGCCAATGGTGATGCCCTGTATTCGGAACTCGCGGCAGCGAAACGCTCTGGTGTCGCACCCGGCAGCGATGAGGCCAACGACCTAGCGGAGCAGCATCGAGAGATGATCGGTCAACTCTTCGCCTGCACCCATTCGATGCAGGTGTGCCTCGGACAGCGCTACGTCCAGGACGCACGATTCAGCGCCTACTTCGACGCGCGAGAACCAGAGCTTTCCTCGTGGCTTTCCGAAGTCATCGATGCAAACGCGCTGCGCCACGGCGTCGATCCTGCCAACGCTCGGTGGGAGTAGGCGCGCGCCCTCCCGCATCTTGACCCCGACGTCGCGTGAGGGCCCACGCTTCTGCGCATGGAGGCAGCGACGATTGCAAGCGAGACGCGTGAACCGGCGACGGTGCAGGCGATCGACAGCACACGCCACCCGGTCGTTCGGCGCATCGCCGACGTGCTGCGCAACCGCTCCGAGAGACCGAGCATCTTCGTCCTCGACGATCTGGAGAACATCGAGCAGGCCATCGCCTGCGGGGTCGAGGTGGACACCCTGTACCTCTCGGCCTCCGCCGACCCTTCTACGTTCGCCGGCATCGACGCAGACGTGCCGCGCTACGTCCTTGACGACAGTGTGGCGCGAACGCTGTTCGGGGAGCAGAAGCGTTCGCGCGCCTTTGCGCTGGCGCGTGCACCGAGACGTCCCAGACTCCGCGACCTGATCGGAACGACGGGTGACATCATCATCCTCGACGGGGTGCGGATCGTCGGCAACATCGGAGCGATCACGCGGACGGCCTGCGCGCTCGCCGCGGCGGGCATCGTGCTGGTCGACAGCGGCCTGCGCACGATATGGGATCGCCGCCTGATCCGCGCCAGTCGCGGATTGGTGTTCGCGACCCCTGTCGTGCTCGCGACTCGCGCGGAATGCGCCGAGTTCATTCGGCAGGAGGGGCTCGTGCTCGCCGCGCTCTCGGCCGATGCTGTCGAACCGCTGAGCTCGATCCGCACGGCGCGAGAACGTCTCGCGCTCGCGATGGGCAGTGAGCGCGAGGGAGTGTCGCGTGAACTGGATGCGCTGACCACATACCGATACTCGATCCCTATGGCTTCGAACGTGGAGTCCTTGAACGTCTCGGTCACCGCAGGTATCGCCCTCTTCGAGCACAGAACCGGGGAGCACCAGGACTCCCGATTGCGCGAGGTCGGTGGTCGTCTGTGACGGGTCGATGGTCCTTGAGAGCAGTGATCGCGGCTCACCAGGATGTCAGCGACCTCCCGCTCAGGACTCCGGGGTCAAGGCAGCACATTCCCGAACCCAGCCCGTCCCCGCCCGCATGAGCAAACTAGTCGAAGAGGCCCAGCTCCCGATGGTGGGCGCGAGCCCTCGCATCCCCAAGCCGCACGATGACGCGGTAGTCGGCTTTCGGGATGCTCACACAGGATGCTCTCCGCTGTCGTCGTCATGTTGCGCGCCGCCCTGTCGCTCAGCTCCGGCGCGTGAGCACGGCGATCCGCGAACTCGTGTCATGGGGATTGGTCCGCACGATCCCACAGCCGGGCAGTCGTCGCTTCCTCGTCGAAGCGGCCGACGGATTCGAGCAGCTCCTCGCCGCCAGCCATCAGCGCACTCGTACCTTCACCCGCACGCTGCGTGCTGCCGAGGAACTCACCGAGAACGCTCAAGCGGCGGACCGCCCTCGCGACATCACGGACCTGTTCACGTCCTACGTCGACGCCGGCGAACAAGTCCTCCGCCAACGTCCGCAACGGCACACGAACACACAGGGAAGCTCATGCTGATCTTCATCACCGCCGCCGTTCTTCTCCTCATCGTCGGGGGCGTCGCCTTCGCTGCCCGGCGGACGATGCATCCTCCCGTCCCGCGCCCGGCAACCGGCAAGATCACCGTCGCGGCGATCGGCGACAGCAACACCTATGGCGCAGGTGTGCTGCTCAAGGGCCGCAACAGATGGTCCTATCCGGCCCAGCTCGCCCAGATGCTCGGCGACCGGTACCAGGTGCTCAACTACGGACTGAATCGGCGCACACTTCAGCGCAACGGTGATTGGCCCTATGCCGCGAACCGATTCGCCGAGGCGTCTCTAGGAGCGCGCGCCGACATCGTCCTCATCATGCTGGGAACGAATGACGCACGAGGCGACAATTGGAACGCGAAGGCGTACGAGTCGGAACTCGCCGACTTCGCCGCCCGCTACAGCGCCGACGGCACGTCGACCGTCTACCTCCTGACGCCGCCGGTCGCGTTCTCCAATCGCCGCGCCGTTTCCGAACGCATCGTCGCGGAAGAGGTCGCGCCGATCGTGCGTCGCGTCGCCGAGCAGCACAGCCTCCCGCTCATCGACATCTTCGATGTCACCGAACGAGGCGTCACAACTCACCGCGACGGCATCCACCTTGACGCCGCCGCAAGCAGACTCGTCGCGGAAACGATCGCGGCTACCATCGGTCCCGAACAGGACCGCACGAGCGGATGACTCATCAAGCCTCCCGAGAAATGGTGCGTATGCCTGCTTGGTTGTTCACCCTGCTCGCCGCCGCGTTCGTGCTCTACACCGACGACTACGTGATCGCCGGAGTCCTGCCCGAACTCGCCGCCGATCTGGAAGTCAACGAAGGCCAGGCCGGGCAACTGATCACCGTGTTTTCCCTGAGCGTCGCCATCGCAGCACCGGTCACAGCCGTCGTCCTCGCGGACGTGCCTCGCCGAAGACTGTTCACGACCGCGTTACTGGTCTTCATCGCCGCGAACATCGGCGCAGCGACCACGGAGTCGTTCGCGGTCTTGACGACGCTGCGCGTGGCTGCTGCGCTCGCGGCCGCGGCGATGACCCCGGCGCTGTTCGCGTTCACCGCACGCCACGCACCACCGCAGAAGGTTGGCAGGTACATCGCCATCGTCTCGCTCGGCGTCACCGGATCGATCGCCGCCGGGGTGCCGTTCGGCACCTGGATCGGCGGCACCCTCGGATGGAGAGCCACCTTCGCGACGATGGCCCTCGCCGGTACTCTCGTCCTCATCCTCTTGCTCGATACCCTGCCCCGCTGCGAGGAAACCGACGGCGCGCCACGGCTGGCCGATCAGTTCCGCATCCTGCTGCGGGCTCAGATCTCACTCGGATTGCTGGCGAACTGCCTGCTCATGACCGGCTCGATGATGATGCTCACCTACCTCGCCCCATATCTGTCCGCGACCACGACAGCAGGCATTGAGCAACGCGCACTCGCATTCAGCCTCTCCGGAATCGCAGGCATCGCGGGCATCTGGCTCGGTGGAATCGCCACCGACCGCCTCGGCGCAGACCGAACCCTGTTGATCGGTATCGGTACGATCGTCGCCGCGATGGTCGTGCTCTGGGTGCTCTGGACAGCCAGGCCCGCTCCACTGCCGCTCGTGCTGGTCACGGCGACGCTGTGGGGCGGTATGGCGTTCTGGAACTCGCCAGCAATCCAAGCCCGCCTGCACCACCTCGCCGGTCCTGTCTCCGGGCAAGCCTTGGCGCTGAACACTTCCGGCACTTACCTCGGGGTATCCATCGGAGCCGCGACAGGAGGCACCATCCTCACCACCGCCGGAGTGAGCGCCCTCCCGCTCACGGCAGCAGGCTTCGCGATCGCTGCACTTCTTGTGCTCACCCTCGCCCGCAGCGCTACTCGAATCCCCGCGACTGGCTGATCGTGAGCAAGCCACCTCGTGCGCGAACGACAGCCGCCACCCGTCAAACGCGCAGACCGCTGGTTGACGACCTCGAAGCCACCGAGACGGCGGCGTTCACCAAGCCGATCCGGGCGCTCAGGCAGTGGAACCCAGGCGTCAAGAATCCCTATTGCCGCGAGAATCCGCACGGTTCCGACTCGTAGCCCATGAAGTCCCCCTCCCGCAACACCACGACGGTTGCGTCGGCCTCACGTCCCTTCGTCTGGTAAAGGTTCATCAGCTGGACCTCGCGCGGGTTGAGCGACCTGCGGGAACTGAGTGCGCTTCACCTGCACTGGCTGTCCGCATACGACCCCGAGCAGAACGGCTCCGCGCCGCCGGGCTGGCATCGCGACTTCGCTGACACCCGGCAGCGGCTCCGTGACCGGGTCGCGGCCTCGGGGACCCGGCGCCCCGGCACAGACCCGACCGGCCGGCTGCGGGGCATCGCCGACACCCTCGCCTCGGCGTTCGCCATCCACACCGGCCGCAACCGGCTCACCCACCGCGCCCGAATGCCCGCCCCGGTGGCCGTCCTCGCCGCCCGCCGCCTCGGACCCGGATTCCTCATCTCCGCACCGGAACTCGCCGCCCTCGCCGCCCTGCCGCAGGACCTCGCCGTGCCCGGCCTTGACCGGGCGCGGGCCGCGTCCATGCCGGCACCGGTCGCCGTCCCCGGCGGCGGGCGTGGGGTGAAGATGCTCGGCGACGCCGCAATCGGTGGCCACAGTGTCGGGCTGTCGGTGGTGGACGCGAGGTATCACCTGCATGTGATCGGTTCCACGGGCTCCGGCAAGACCACCCTGCTGGTCAACATGGCCCTCGACGACATCAAGGCAGGCCGCGGCACCGTCGTCATCGACCCGCACGGCGACCTCGTCCTGGACATCCTCGACCGGCTCCCCGCAGGCATCGCCGACCGCGTCGTGCTCTTCGACCCCGACCAGGACAACCCGCCGACGCTGAACCCCCTCGAAGGCGACGACCCCGACCTGGTCGTCGACAACCTCGTGTCGATCTTCGGGAACATCTTCGCCAAGGCGTGGGGGCCGCGGATGGACGACGTCATGCGAGTGGCCTGCCTGACTCTGCTGCGCCACAACAACGTCACCCTGCAGCACATCCCCCCGCTGCTCAACAGCCCCCAATTCCGCTCGGCGATGACGGTGGACCTCGACGACCCGGCCGGGCTCAGCGGCTTCTGGCAGTGGTACGACAGCCTCAACGACAGCCTCCGCTCGCAGGTCATCGGACCGGTCCTCGCCCGGCTGCGCGCGTTCCTACTGCGCGATTTCGTCAAACGCACCATGCGCTACCCGAAGTCGAGCTTCGACATGGGCCGCGTCCTCGACGGCGGAGTGCTGCTCATCCGCATCCCCAAGGGCGTGCTCGGCGAGGACACCAGCCGGCTGCTCGATGCTGCTGCGCGAGGTGATGACCCCGACGCCGCTGCGCGAGGAGTGGAGCGAGGACACACGGTGGTGCTATCCGGGGATCCCCGCATAGGTCGTGGTGGCGTGGCTGCGAAAGAACTGGCGGGTATGCAGTACCTGTTGGCACGAGACCCTGGCCTCGGCCCTGGGTCCTCCACGGGTAAGGCCGGGAACGGTAGGCCGAATCGGCCGGAGAGCAATGACCTCCGAGATGCGCGCGGAACACTGCCTCCGGCCGTTCAGGTCGGCGTGGCCTTCCGATGTCAGATCCGGGTCATGGTGGAGGCGTATCCGCCTCCACCGGGGTAGGTCCATGCGCCGGTAACCGTGGTGTCGTCGGCGCTGAACGTGCCCTCGTAGTAGGCGGGACCGCCCTTCGCGCCAGCCCAGATGGTCAGCTTGTCGCCGACGAGTTCGTAGACGTAGTCGAAAGTGTTGCCGGCCGCGTCGTAGAACCGCGACACCACGTCCGCACCGACCGGCTCGCCGAACGGGTGTAGGTGTCCGATGACCTCCAAGCCGGTGACCGGCTGCCCGAACTGGCTGAGTTCCACGTGCTGGAGCAGGAAGAACCGGCCGGCCATCCACTCGTACCGCACGGTTCCCTCGGCGCCGCCGGTCACCGACCAGGTGCCGACCAGACGGTCCAGGGCCTGCAGTTCGACGCTCGGCTCGGTGTTCTCAGACATCGTGTCCTCCTTGGTGGATGCTTGCCGGTACCTCGAAGGCGGCACCCACGCTTTGACACCCACTGGGCGTAACTCAGGTCACATCGTGGTCGTGTCGGAATCCCCGGATCGGCCACGAGGTAGCGGCAGGAACTCACCAAGGAGGAAGTCATGGCCCCCGTCGCCGCCACCGTTCCCGCCGTCCGCCGCTCGTCTGACCGGCTGCTCCTCGCCGGCGCCCTTGCCGGGCCGGTCTTCTTCGCCTCGGCCGTGACGCAGATGCTCACTCGTGAGGGCTACAACATCACGCGGCACCCGATCAGCCAGCTCGCCACCGGTAGCCTCGGCTGGATCCAGATCACCACGTTCGTGCTCGCCGGTCTCGGCGGCCTGGCGCTCGCCGCCGGTATCCGGCGCACGCTCACCGAGGGAACCGGCCGGCGTGTGCTGCCGATCTTCGTCGGGATCTTCGGTGCCGGTCTCGTCGCGGCCGGCGTGTTCACCATGGATCCGGAGCGCGGCTTCCCGGTCGGGACCCCCGACGGGCCGGTCGACCAGATGTCCTGGCACAGCATCGCGCATTCGGCCGCGGCCGCCATCGCCTTCACCGCACTGGCCATCGCCGCCATCGTGCTGACCGTCCGCCACGTCCGTCGTCGGGCCGCGTTGCCGGCGGTGCTGAACGGCGTCGCCGCGCTCATCCTGCTGCTGCCCATGTCGCCGAGCCACATGAGCATCCAGATCGCCGTGAACGGCCTGGTCGCCTTCACCTGGACGACGGTCCTCGCCCTCTCCCTGCACCGTTCGTCCTGACCGGCGTAACGTGATCTCCCGCGCAACAACAAGGATGACCATGAAGTATCTGCTGCTCAGCTACACGCCGGCCGCCGCCTGGGACGCCGCGACCGCCGACACCCCGTCCAAGGAGGCGCTGGCCGCGTTCGCCGCGTACCAGCAGTTCGAACAGGAACTGATCAAGACCGGCGAGTTCGTCAGCAGCGAGGGTCTTGGCCACCCGGCCATCAGCACGACGGTCCGCAAGAGCCCGGCCGGCGTGGTGGCGACCGACGGGCCATTCATCGAGCTCAAGGAGGTCCTGGCCAGCTTCGCGGTGATCGACGTGGCCAGCCAGGAACGCGCCGTCGAGATCGTCTCGAGGATGGTCGAGGTGCTGGGAGAACCAGTGGAGATCCGGCCGATCATGGGCACGGACTTCGCGGCATGACCGATTCAGCTGAATGCTGCCATCCGGAAGCGACAAACCGGGAGGGCACAAGAACGGCAGACCCGGCGTGACGCCGGACGTCGAGCACCTGCTGCGCACGGAGGCGCCGCAGGTGCTCGGCGCGTTGGTGCGGCGCTTCGGCCACTTCGACATCGCCGAGGATGCGGTACAGGAAGCACTGCTCGTCGCGAGCCGGACGTGGCCGACCAACGGCGTGCCGGAGAACCCGCGCAGCTGGCTGATCCGGATCGGCTACCGGCGAATGGTCGATCTGCTCCGCACCGACCAGGCCCGACGCCGGCGCGAGCAGCACGCGGGCATGACCGAGCTGGCGATGCAGGACCCGGCCCGCCAGGCGCACCCTCCGCTGGAGACCGACGACAGTCTCACGCTCCTGCTGCTGTGCTGCCATCCTGCGCTGAGCCCCAGCTCCCAGGTGGCGCTCACTCTGCGCGCGGTCGGCGGCCTGACGACCGCGGAGATCGCACACGCCCACGGGACGACCGAGAGCACCATGGGTGCGCGGATCAGCCGCGCCAAGCAGCAACTGGCCCGTGCCGGCGCCCGCTTCACCCCGCCCACCGACGCCGATCGGGACAGTCGGATGAACGCCGTGATGCAGGTGCTGTACCTGATCTTCAATGAGGGCTACACGGCCTCCACCGGCGACGAGCTCGCCCGCATCGACCTGACCCGCGAAGCGATCCGGCTGACCCGCATGCTCCGCGACTCCCTGCCGGACGACCCCGAGGTGATCGGCCTGCTCGCACTGATGCTGCTCACCGAGTCGCGGCGCACTGCCCGTACCGACGGCGACGAGCTGGTGCGGCTCGACGAGCAGGATCGGACACAGTGGAATACCGCCCTGATCCGCGAGGGCACGGAACTGATCGACAGCGTCTGGCACCGACGCGAGATCGGCACGTACCAGTTACAGGCGGCGATCGCCGCCGTGCATGCCGCGACCACGTCGCCGGAACAGACGGACTGGCCACAGATCGCGGCACTGTACCTGTGGCTCGAAAGGCTCAACCCGACCGCGCCGGTACGTCTGAGCCGGGTGGTCGCGGTCGCCCACGCCTACGGGCCGGCCCGAGGACTGGCGCTGCTCGACGACCTCAACCGGCGCTACCAGCTCGATCAGGAACCCCTGACCCGACAACGGGAACGCGCCGTGCGCGCCCACCTGCTCGAGATGACCGGCAACCCGAGCAGCGCGGCGGCACGGTACCGCGAAGCAGCGGCCCTGACAGAGAACCAGGTCGAACGGCGATACCTCCTCGGCCGAGCCCACCGCCTCGGCTGACCGGTCATCGACCCCGGGCTGCGACGGTGGGAAACATCGGCAACCCTCTCCCCGCCACCTCCGCAACGGCCGCCGGAAATGCCGGCGTCCGGGAAGCGACGTTCACCGACACAGTGTCTGCAACGTCCATGCCACCGGCAGACAATCGCGGGGCGGATGGTCGCCCTACCCCGGTTCGCCGTCGGCATGATCATGGCCCGCAAGCTCGTCGCCGCCGACAACCCCCACGACGCGATCTTCGCTTCCCGGCGCGGCACCTGTCTGTCGCCCAACAACGTCCGCCGCCAGTGGCGTGAGGCCCGCGCCGACACCGACCTCGCCTGGGTCACCCCCCACACCTTCCGCAAGACCGTCGCCACCCTCATCAAAAAGAGACCGACACGAAAAGCGCCGCGGCACAGCTCGGACACTCCAGCGAGGAGGTCACCGCCACGTACTACATCGCCAAACCCGCCCAAGCCCCGGACGTCTCGGACATCCTCGAGCGACTCGGCACCGACCGCAGGCGCCGCCCCACACCCGCACTGCCCAACGATGCGCAGGGATGACGAACCTGGTTCCCGACCCCGGTAAATGGGGGGTTTCGGGGGGGCGGTTCAAAACCCCATAGACAAACTTAAAGCCCTGACCAGCATTTCCGCTGGTCAGGGCTTCTTGTCTGTCGGGACGGCCGGATTCGAACCGACGACCCCTTGACCCCCAGTCAAGTGCGCTACCAAGCTGCGCCACGTCCCGCCCCCGCGTGGTTTCCCCCGCGGCAGCCGGTACAGCTTAGCGCAGCGGTTGCGGGTCCCCCACACAGGCCCCACCAGTGTTGCGGGGCAGGCGAACCACCCCACAACCCCTAAAGCTTCCTAGGAGGGTGGGGTGGTGGGTGGGCAGGAAAATGCCGGATGGCGGGAGGCCATCCGGCATTTTTCAGGGAGAACTGGAAGGGGTCAGCCGTGCGCCTTGCCTCGGCCGCCGGGGCCGAGCTTCTTGCGCGGGCGGACCGAGATCTCGATCGGGCTGCCCTCGTACCCGAATTCCTCGCGGAGCTTGCGCTCGACGAACCGCTGGTAGCCGGCGTCCAGCGGGCCGGTGGTGAAGAGCACGAACCGTGGCGGGGCCACACCGGCCTGCGTCGCGAACAGGATCCGCGGTGCCCGTCCACCACGCACCGGGTGGGGGGTGGCCTGCACCAGCGCGGTCAGCCACTGGTTGAGGTGCGCGGTCGGTACGCGGGTTTCCCAGCTGGCCAACGCCTTGTTCAGGGCGGGGGCCAGCTTGTCGACGGCACGGCCGGTCATCGCCGACAGGTTCAACCGGATCGCCCAGGGGATGCGGCGCAACTCCCGGTCGATCTCCTTGTCCAGGTAGTACCGACGGTCGGCGTCGACCAGGTCCCACTTGTTGAACGCGATGACCAACGCCCGGCCCGACTCGGTCACCATCGACAGGATCCGCTGGTCCTGCTCGCTGATGGGTTCGCTGGAGTCCAGCAGTACCACGGCCACCTCGGCGGCCTCGATCGCGCCGGCGGTACGCAGGCTGGCGTAGTACTCGGTGCCGCTGGCCTTGCCGACCCGCTTGCGCAGCCCGGCGGTGTCCACCAGTTGCCAGGTCTGACCGCCGATCTCGACCAGGCTGTCCACCGGGTCCACAGTGGTGCCGGCCACCGAGTCGACGACCGCCCGCTCCTCACCGGAGAACCGGTTGAGCAGGCTGGACTTGCCCACGTTCGGCCGACCGACCAGCGCCACCCGGCGCGGCCCCCGCGGACGGTTCTCCACGATCGCCGGTGCCTCCGGCAGCGCGGCGAGGATGGCGTCCAGCAGGTCGCCGGAGCCGCGCCCGTGCAGCGCGGACACCGGGAACGGCTCACCGAGACCCAGCGACCACAGCGAGGTGGCCTCCATCTCGATGGAGTTGTTGTCGGCCTTGTTGGCCACCAGGATCACCGGCTTGGCGCTGCGCCGCAGCATCTTCACCGCGGCCTCGTCGACGTCGGTGGAGCCCACCATCGCGTCGACCACGAAGAGCACCACGTCGGCGGTGACGACAGCCGTCTCGGCCTGCGCCGCGATGGCCGCCGCACGGTCCTTGGCGTCCGGCTCCCAACCGCCGGTGTCCACCACCGTGAACGCCCGGCCGTTCCACTGCGCGTCGTACGGGACCCGGTCGCGGGTCACGCCGGGAACGTCCTCGACGACCGCCTGCCGGCGGCCGATGATCCGGTTGACCAGCGTCGACTTACCCACGTTGGGACGGCCGACCACGGCCACCACCGGCTGCGGGCCGCTCGGCTCCTCGACGGCGACGTCGGGCTCCCGCAGCTCCACCCAGGAACCCTCGCTCATGCCACTCCTCCGCTTCGCTCCGGAGCGCCATGAGGCACAACCACGCCGAGCCCGATGATTCGCTCGCTCCGCTCGCTCATGCCACTCCTCCGCTTCGCTCCGGAGCGCCATGAGGCACAACCACGCCGAGCCCGATGATTCGCTCGCTCCGCTCGCTCATGCCACTCCTCCGCTTCGCTCCGGAGCGCCATGAGGCACAACCACGCCGAGCCCGATGATTCGCTCGCTCCGCTCGCTCATGCCACGCCCCGCTCGGTGAGCAGGTCGCGCATCCGCGCCACGACCTCGTCGATGCCCAGCTCGGTGGTGTCCAGCACCACCGCGTCGGGCGCCTGGGCCAGCGGGTTGACCTTGCGGGTCGAGTCGAGGCGGTCCCGCCGCGCCAGGTCGGCGGCCGTGGCCGCCACGTCGGCGGCGTCCTCGGCGCTGCGCCGGGCCGCACGGGCCGCCTCGGACGCGGTCAGGAAGACCTTCAGGTCGGCGTCCGGGGCCACGACCGAGCCGATGTCGCGGCCCTCGACCACCATCCGACCGGCGTTGGCGATCATCTCGCGCTGCCGGCCGACGAGCAGCTCACGAACAGCCGGTACGGCGGCGACGGCGGAGACCGCTCCGGTCACCTCGGCGCCACGGATCTCCGCGTCCACGCCGACCCCGTCGACGGTCACGCCGTACCCCTGCGGGTCGGTGCCGATGCGCAGGTCGACCTCGCCGGCGACCTTCGCCACCGACGCGGCGTCGGTGAGGTCCACGCCGGAGCGCAGCACGGCCCACGTGATCGCCCGGTACATCGCCCCGGTGTCCAGGTAGCGCGCACCGAGGGCGGCGGCGAGCCGCCGCGACACGGTTGACTTCCCCGAACCGGACGGCCCATCCACAGCGACCACACATCGCCCGAACCGTACGTTTTCCTCCACCGTGTCCTCCTCAGCCCGTACCTCACGGATCGCCCGGTGAGCTGGCGCCGCAAGCGGTTGTTCAATCGTCATCAATCATGCCCGGGTCGTCTGGCGAACCCGCGCGCGACGCCGCCGGAGCGACCCACGCCACCCGGGCGACCGCGTCTTGGCCGTCGGTGGAGCCTACCGGCTGCCGTACCCCGAACTCGGGGGTCAGTCACCCACCGCGTGGAACAGGGCCGCGACCTCCGCGTTGGTCAGGCGCCGCAGACGCCCGGTGCGCAGGTCGCCCAACCGGATCGGACCGATGGAGGTACGCACCAGACGGGTGACCGGGTGCCCGACCTCGTCCATCAACCGCCGGACGATGTGCTTGCGCCCTTCGTGCAGGCTCAGCTCCACCTGGGCGCTCTTGCCCAGGGTGCCGACCACCTTGAACGAGTCGACAGTGACCGGCCCGTCCTCCAGCTCGACGCCCGCGAGGAGCCGCTTGCTCAGGTTGCGCGGGATCGGGCCGACCACCTCGGCGAGGTAGGTCTTCAGCACCTGGTACGAGGGGTGCATGAGCTTGTGCGCGAGGGTGCCGTCGTTGGTGAGCAGCAGCAGGCCCTCGCTGTCCGCGTCGAGCCGCCCGACGTGGTACACCCGCTGGTCCAGCCGCCTGCCGATGAAGTCGGCCAGCTCGTTGCGGCCCTTGTCGTCCGCCATGGTGGTGACCACCCCGCGCGGCTTGTTCATCGCCACGTAGACCAGTCGGGTGTCGACCTGGAGGCGCTCTCCGTCGACGTGGATCACGGCCTTGGCCGGGTCGACCTTGTCGCCGAGCTTGGCGACCCGCCCGTCCACCGTGACCCGGCGGCGGAAGATCAGGTCTTCGCAGGCGCGCCGGGAACCCACGCCGGCGGCGGCGAGCACCTTCTGCAGGCGCTCAGCCCCCTCGAACACGGGGGCGTCGGGTTTGGGGACACGGTTATCGGGTCGCATCAGCAAGCTCTTCTACGTCGTCGGGCAGGAAGGGTGCGAGGGGCGGCAGCTCGTCGACGGTGTTCAGCCCGAGCTTCTCCAGGAACAACGTGGTGGTCCGGTAGAGGAACGCCCCGCTGTCCTGTTCGGTGCCGCACTCCTCGACGAGGCCACGGGTGACCAGCGTACGGATGACCCCGTCGCAGTTCACACCCCGGATGGCTGAGATTCGCGAACGGGTCACCGGCTGCTTGTAGGCGACCACGGCGAGCGTCTCCAGCGCCGCCTGGGTCAGCCGCACGGACTGCCCGTCCAGCACGAACCGCTCAACGTACGTAGCGTATTCCGGCCGGGTGTACAGCCGCCACCCGCCGGCCGCCCGGCGCAGCTCGAACCCGTGCCCGGCCGTGGTGTAGCCGGCGGCGATCTCGTCGAGCATCGGCCCGACCCGCTCGGCGGGCTGGTCCAGCACCTGGGCCAGCACCAGCTCGCTGACCGGCTCGTCGACGACCAGCAGGATCGCCTCCAACGCGCCGCGCAGCTCGGCGTCGGACAGCTCGGGCGCGGGCTCCGGCGCGGCCGTCGCCCGCCGCCGCCCCGCCGACTGCCGCCGGGGTACGTCCCCCGCCGCGCCCGACTCCCCCGCCGTGTCCTCCGTCACCGCGCCGAGGTCCGGCGCCGTCAGGTCCACCTCGTTAGAGGCCCCGTCCGGGTCTGGCTCAGTCGGGCGCGGGTCGTCGGGGCCGCGCTCATGCGGATCGCCCGGCGCCGGGGCCGAGCCGACCGCATCCGACTCGCCAGGACCGGCGGCGGATTCGGCCTCGGGTCGGGGCTGTGCCGCTCCGGGTTCGTCGGTGTCCGCGGCCGGCTCGTCCGGCGGCGCGGGCGCGTCAGTGGCGGGCGGGCGCGGGCGGGCCCACGGGGGCACCCAGGCGGCGGCCTGGTCGGCCAGCGAGTCCCGGCGTTCCTCGTCACTCATCCCGCGCACCCTCCGTCGTCTCCGTCCCGTCCGGCCCGCCGGCCTCCCCCACCGACGCGGGCCCAACGCCCGCCGACTCAGGCGCGGCCAGCACCGGCGCGGGCCCACCCGGCGCAGGCGCAACCGCAATCCCGGCCGGCTCCGCGTCGTCCGCCGGGGTGCCGGCGTACTCGTCGACGTGCAGCTCGGTGTCGCCGTCGGCCGGGCCGGTCCAGCGCACTGTCAGCTCCTCCAGGGCCTGCTCCTGCACGAACGACACCAGGCCCTCCCGGTACAGCTCCAGCAGCGCGAGGAACCGGGCCACCACCTCGAGGGTGGCCTCGCAGTCGGCGCAGAGCAGCGAGAAGGTGGCCGTGCCGGCCCGGCGCAGTCGCGCGGTGAGGATGGCCGCGTGTTCCCGGACGCTGACCCGGACCATGTGCACGTGGGCGATGGACACCTCCGGCACCGGCTTCGGGGTCATCGCCTTCACGGCCAGCTTCAGCAGCCGCTGCGGGCCGATGCCGAGCACCAGGTCGGGCAACGCCTCGGCGTAGCGGGGTTCCAGGCTGACCGCGCGCGGATACCGTCGGCCGCCGACGGCCTCCAGCTCGGCGATGTGGGCCGCCGCCTCCTTGTACGCCTTGTACTGCAACAGTCGGGCGAAGAGCAGGTCCCGGGCTTCCAGCAGGGCGAGGTCGTCCTCGTCCTCGACCTCGGCGGCGGGCAACAGGCGGGCCGCCTTCAGGTCGAGCAGGGTCGCGGCGATGAGCAAAAACTCGCTGGCCTCGTCCAGGTCCCAGTTGTCGCCCATCGCCCTGATGTAGGCGATGAACTCGTCGGTGACCGTGTGCAGGGCCACCTCGGTGACGTCGAGCTTGTGCTTGCCGATCAGTTGCAGCAGCAGGTCGAACGGGCCGGTGAAGTTGGCCAGCCGCACCGTGAAGCCGGTGGCGGCCGGGTCGGCGGGCTGCCCACCGTCGACCACGGCCGCGGTGGCGGTCTCGGGTGGGTCGATGGGTGGCGCGGTCACCGGACGACCGTAGTCCACGAGGCGGGCACCGGGCGTTCCGGCTACCGCTCCGACTGGGCGGCGATCACCTCGCGGGCCAGCTGACGGTAGTTACGTGCCCCGGAGGATGCCGGGTCCATCGTCGTGATGGGGGCACCGGCCACGGTGGACTCGGGGAACTTCACCGTCTTGGTGATGACCGTCTGGTAGACCTTGTCGCCGAACGCCTCCACCACCCGCTGCAGGACCTGGCGGCAGTGCGTGGTGCGGCTGTCGTACATCGTGGCGAGGATGCCTTCGAGCTCCAGGTCGAAGTTGAGCCGCTCGCGCACCTTGTCGATGGTGTCCAGCAGCAGTGCCACACCGCGCAGGCTGAAGAACTCGCATTCGAGCGGGATGAGCACACCGTGCGCGACGGTCAGCGCGTTGATCGCCAGCAGGCCGAGCGACGGCTGGCAGTCGATCAGGATGTAGTCGTACTCCTTGCGGACGGTGCGCAGGACCCGGGCCAGGGCCATTTCCCGGGCGACCTCGTTGACGAGCTGGATCTCGGCGGCGGAGAGGTCGATGTTGGCCGGCAGCAGGTGCAGGCCCGCCACGTCGGTCTTGATCAGGACGTCCTCGGCGGTCACGTCGTCCTGCATGAGCAGGTTGTAGACGGACAGGTCGAGGTTGTGCGGGTTGACGCCCAGGCCCACCGAGAGGGCGCCCTGCGGGTCGAAGTCGACCAGCAGGACCTTGCGGCCGTATTCCGCGAGGGCCGCGCCCAGGTTGATGGTGGTGGTCGTCTTGCCGACGCCACCCTTCTGGTTGGCCATCGCGATGATGCGCGCGGGGCCGTGCCGGTCGGTCGGCATCGGCTCGGGGATGGGCTTGCGCATCGTGTAGGCAGCCGGGTCCGCAGGACCGAGATCCGCGCCGAGCGTGGCCTGCTGCTCGCGGAGCTCCGACGTCCAGGTCTCGGCACGGTCACCGTTGCCAGCCATGTGCTCGTTGCCCCCTCCCGACGACCCACCCGGCGTCGGAGCCGTCCGACGTCCTTCGCGGCGCCGCTGCGCACCCCGGTCGTGTCGCTCCAGGAGGTCCGCGCCGATGCCGACTGTACGCCACCGACCAGCAGGGGGTTCGGCACCGGCCCGGCGTGTCGGCGCCGACCGCGACCGGTTCAGCCCCGGGCGCGGGGATGGGCGGTGGCGTACACCTCGCGCAACCGCTCCACGGTGACCAACGTGTAGACCTGGGTGGTGGTCACCGAGGCGTGCCCGAGCAGTTCCTGGACCACCCGGACGTCGGCGCCGCCGTCGAGCAGGTGGGTGGCGTACGAGTGGCGCAGGGTGTGCGGGGAGACGGCGGCGGCCCCGTCGACGGGCAGCCCGGCCCGGTCGGCGGCGCGGCGCAGGATGCCCCAGGCGCCCTGGCGCGACAGCGCGCCGCCGCGGGCGTTGAGGAACACCGCTGGTGTTCCCCGGCCGGAGGCGGCCAGCGAGGGGCGGGCCCGGACCAGGTAGGCGCGGACCGCGTCGACGGCGTACCCGCCGATGGGCACCAGCCGTACCCGGCCGCCCTTGCCGCGCAGCAGCACCGTGCCCTCGTCGGTGTCGAGGTCGTCCACGGCGGCGCCGACCGCCTCGGAGATGCGCGCGCCGGTGCCGTACAGGAATTCCAGCAACGCCCGGTCGCGCAGCGCCAGGGGCGCGTCGTCGCCGGTCGCGGTGATCGGGCCGGCGGTCTCCAGCAGCCGGACCACGTCGTCGACCGGCAGTGCCCGGGGCAGCCGCCGCGGCGGCGTGGGCGGGCGGACGTCGCGGCTCGGATCGGCCCCGGTCAGGCCCTCACGCAGCGCGAAGCGGTGCAGGCCGCGGACCGCGCTGGCGGCGCGGGCGGCGGAGGAGACAGCGAGGGGCGGGTGCGCGTCGTCGCCGGCCCGCAGCCGCGCCAGGTGCGTCTCGACGAGGCCGGCGCCGACCGACGCGAGGTCGGTGACGCCGGCGTCGACCAGGGTGGCGAGATAACGGTCCAGATCCCGCCGGTACGAGGCGAGCGTGTTCGCGGAGAGGCCACGTTCGACGGTCAGGTGGTCGAGGTAGCCGCGAACGGCACGGCGCAGCGCCGGCGTGGGTGCCGTGCCCACGCCGGCGCCGGCTAAGTCGTCGGTCAGTGCCATGCTCCTCGGCTCGCTACCGCTCGGCCGCCACCGTTCAGGCCAGCGCGTCGGCCAGCGGCAGCACGTCCATGCCGTGCGCCTCGGCGACCGGGCCGTAGGTGACCTGACCGGCGTGGGTGTTCAGGCCCAGGGCCAGCGCCGGGTCGTTGCGCAGCGCCTCGCGCCAGCCCTGGTTGGCCAGCTCCAGGGCGTACGGCAGGGTGACGTTGGTCAGCGCGTAGGTGCTGGTGTTCGGCACCGCGCCGGGCATGTTCGCGACGCAGTAGAAGATCGACTCGTGCACCTTGTAGACCGGGTCGGCGTGCGTGGTGGGGCGCGAGTCCTCGAAGCAGCCACCCTGGTCGATGGCGATGTCGACAAGCACGCTGCCCGGCTTCATCCGGGACACCAGCTCGTTGGAGATCAACGTCGGGGCCTTCGCGCCGGGCACCAGCACCGCGCCGATGACCAGGTCGGCGTCGAGCACGGCCCGCTCCACCTCGTACGCGTTGGACGCGACGGTCTGCAGGTGGCCCCGGTAGATCGCGTCGGCCTGCCGCAGCCGGGCGACGTTCTTGTCCAGCAGCAGCACCTCGGACTGCAGGCCCAGCGCGATGGCGGCGGCGTTCATGCCGGAGACGCCGGCGCCGATGACGACGGTCTTGGCCGCGTACACGCCGGAGACACCGCCGGGCAGCACACCGCGCCCACCGCCGGTGCGCATCATGTAGAAGGCGCCCACCTGCGGGGCGAGCCGGCCGGCGACCTCGGACATCGGGGCGAGCAACGGCAGCGACCGGTCGGGCAGCTCGACGGTCTCGTACGCGATGCCGGTGACCTTGCGGTCGATCAGCGCGTCGGTGCACTCCTTGGAGGCGGCCAGGTGCAGGTAGGTGAAGAGCACCTGCCCCTCGCGCATCCGGTGGTACTCCTCGGCGATCGGCTCCTTGACCTTGAGCACCAGCTCGGCGGTCTCCCAGACCTCGTCGGCGGTGGCGAGGATCTTCGCGCCGGCGGCGGCGAACTCCTCGTCGGTGATGCTGGAGCCAACCCCGGCGCCGGACTCGACGAAGACCTGGTGGCCGCTGCGGGTGAACTCGTTGACGCCCGCTGGCGTGATCGCCACGCGGTACTCGTGGTTCTTGACCTCGCGTGGGATTCCGACCTTCACGATGCAGACACCTCTCTTCGGGGCTGCTCTCCCCCGACTGCTCGGTGCCGCGGCGGCCCCTTTGCCACCGCGGTACACCGGTCCCGCGGCGGCAGTCTAGGCGCGCCCGACGCCGCCGAGAGCCAGCACAGTGGCATCCGGTGCGCGGGTGTCCTGACGAAGTGTCAGGGCACCGCCCGGATCGAGCGGTCGAGCGTCACCTCAGCCGACAGGACAGTGTTCCACCATTATCGTCCCATCTGCCGGGTGGCGGTGCGGACAGCCGGCGAGTGGATCACTAAGGTGTCCGGCCATGACCACTCCTCCTTATCAGCCCGGCTACCCCCAGCCGGGGTACCCCCAGGGCGTTTCCGACAAGAGCAAGATCGTCGCGGGCGTCCTCGGCATCCTGCTCGGCTTCTTCGGGGCCGGCCGGTTCTACATCGGTGACGTCAAGACCGGCGTGCTGCAGCTCGTCGTGAGCGTGGTGACCTGCGGCGTCGGCAGCATCTGGGGCCTCATCGACGGCATCCTCATCCTGGTCAACGGCGGCACGGACGCGCAGGGTCGTCCGCTGCGCGACTGACGGACCGGACAGCGACAAGGGGCCCCGCGGCTGACCGCGGGGCCCCTTTCGCGCGTACTCCCCCGCCGGCTGGACCGGCGGGGGACGCCTCAGCGTGGCAGCGGCGCTTCCGCCCGACGCAGCCGCGTGAAGCCGGTGTCCCGGGCGCGGGCGGCGGCCAGCAGCCCGGCCACGGCGGCGGCGTTGGTGACCTCACCGGCCAGGACCATGGCGACCGCCTCGTCCAGGTCGATCCGGACGACCTGGAGGTCGGCCTCCTCGTCGTGGCGCTCGTGCCGCTCGTCGGCCGGCACGTCGGCGAGGTCCCGGGCCAGGAACACCCGGACGATCTCGTTGGTGAACCCCGGCGAGCTGTGCAGGTCGACCAGCACGCCGACCCGCCCGGCGGTCAGGTCGGCCTCCTCGGCCAGCTCCCGCAGCGCCGCCGCCGGCAACTCCTCGCCGGAGACGTCCATCAGACCGGCCGGCAGCTCCCACAGGTGCCGCCCGACCGGGTGCCGGTACTGGCGGATCAGCACCACCTGGCCGGCGTCGTCGAGCGCCACCACGGCCACCGCCCCGACGTGCCGGACCAGGTCCCGCAGCGCCGTCCCACCGCCCGGCATGCTCACCTCGTCGGTGACCACGTCGAAGATGCGCCCCTGGTACCGCTCCTGCCGGGACCGCACCTCGTAGCGGTGCTCAAGCCCGCTCACGCCGCCGCCCCGCTGCGCGCGGCGCCGGCGTGCGGCACCCGACTGAGCCTGCTGGTTCGCTCGCTGCGCCCGCTCACGACGGGGACGCCGCCTTCGTCGCGGCGCCGTTGCGGGCGGCCTTGCGCGTCGTCGGAGCCTCCGCCGCCGCGTCCAGGTCCACCGGCAGCTGGTCGGCCTGCGAGTACGCCACAGCGGCCTTGACGAACGAGGCGAACAGCGGGTGCGGGCGGGTCGGGCGGCTCTTCAACTCGGGGTGCGCCTGGGTGGCCACGAAGAACGGGTGCAGGCCGCGGTCCAGCTCGATGAACTCGACCAGCCGGCCGTCCGGGGAGGTGCCGGAGATGTGCAGGCCCGCCTTGGTCAGCGCGTCCCGGTAGGCGTTGTTCACCTCGTACCGGTGCCGGTGCCGCTCGCTGATCTCGGTGCTGCCGTACGCCTCGGCGACGATCGAACCCTCGGTCAGCGTCGCCGGGTACGCGCCCAGCCGCATGGTGCCGCCCAGGTCACCCCGGCCGGCGACGATGTCCTCCTGGTCGGCCATCGTGGCGATGACCGGGTGGGTCGCCTGCTCGTCGAACTCCACCGAGTTGGCGCCGTCCAGACCGGCCAGGTGCCGGGCCACCTCGATGGTCATGCACTGCAGACCGAGGCAGAGGCCGAGCAGCGGGATGCCGGCCTCCCGGGCGTACCGGGCGGTGCCGATCTTGCCCTCGATGCCGCGAACGCCGAAGCCGCCCGGGATGAGGATGCCGTCCACGCCGGCCAGAGCCGCCGCCGCGCCGGCCGGGGTGACGCACTCGTCGCTGGGCACCCACTTGATCTGCACCCGCGACCGGTTACCGAACCCGGCCGCCCGGATCGCCTCACTCACCGACAGGTACGCGTCGGGCAGGTCGACGTACTTGCCGACCACCGCGACGGTGACCGTGTGCCGGGGGCGGTGCACCCGCTCCAGCAGGTCGTCCCAGCTGGTCCAGTCCACGTCCCGGAAGGACAGGCCGAGCCGGCGCACCACGTACGCGTCGAGCCCTTCCCGGTGCAGCACCTTCGGGATGTCGTAGATGCTCGGTGCGTCCGGGGCGGCGACGACCGCTTCGGCGTCCACGTCGCAGTACAGCGACAGCTTCTCCTTGAGCTTCACCGGGATCTCCCGGTCGCAGCGGAGCACGATCGCGTCCGGTTGGATACCGATGTTGCGCAGCTGCGCCACCGAGTGCTGGGTCGGCTTGGTCTTCAGCTCGCCCGACGGCGCCAGGTACGGCACCAGCGAGACGTGCAGGTAGAAGCAGTTGTCGCGGCCCAGGTCGTGGCGGACCTGGCGGATCGCCTCCAGGAACGGCAGCGACTCGATGTCGCCGACGGTGCCGCCGACCTCGGTGATCACCACATCGGGGAGCTGGCCGTCCTCGTCCGGGTCACCCATCCCCACGATCCGGGACTTGATCTCGTTGGTGATGTGCGGGATGACCTGGACGGTGTCGCCCAGGTACTCGCCGCGGCGCTCCTTGGCGATCACGTCGGAGTAGATCTGGCCGGTGGTGACGTTCGCCTTGCCGGACAGCGCCCGGTCGAGGAAGCGCTCGTAGTGCCCGACGTCGAGGTCGGTCTCGGCGCCGTCATCGGTGACGAAGACCTCACCGTGCTGGAACGGGTTCATCGTCCCCGGGTCGACGTTCAGGTAGGGGTCGAGCTTCTGCATCACCACGCGCAGCCCGCGCGCGGTCAGCAGGTTGCCGAGGCTGGAGGCGGTGAGGCCCTTACCCAGCGAGGAGGCGACGCCCCCGGTGACGAAAATGTGCCTGGTCGTCCGTGCTGATGGGGCCAAGGCCTGCTCCCGTGTCGTCTGTCGCGGTCATGCAGACCGCCGTGCTTGATCAGCAAAGTGATCACGCGATCCACGGGATTCGACGGTAACACCTCCCGGGCAGGTACCCGCAGGCCGCACCCCGGCTGCGCCACCTGCGGGACATCCGGACGAGGCCCGGCGCTCAGGACGCGGCAACCTCCGTCGATGAGCGGGAGACCTGCCGGGGCGGCACGGGCACCGGCGGCGTGCCGTCCGGCGTCGACCCGCTCGCGGTCGGCCCGGCCGGGTCGTCGGCGTCCCCACCGTGCTCCCCCGGAGCGTCCGAGCCCGCTCGGGTGACGGTCGCCGGCGTGCCCGTCGGCGGGTCGCCGATCGGCGCGGGGTGCGCGGCACCCAGGGGTCCGCCACCGCCGGTCGGGCCCTCGCCCCCGTCGACCGGGCCAATCCCACCCGGCCCCGACTCGTCCTCGGCGCCGTTGGCCCGGGAACGGGCCGGTGCCGGGCGGGTCCGGTCCGCGGCGTGCCCGAGCACCCGCAGCGACGCCAGGGCCGCCATCGGCACCACCAGGGCGGCGGCAGCACCCATCACATCCAGTGCCGCGCCGTCGAGCACCCCACCGAGCACCGCGGCGACCACAGTGCCGGCCAGCGCCGCCCGGACCGCCGGGTAGATGCCGAACAGCCGCATCAGCCCACCCCACGGCTGCAACAGGGCGAACCACACCAGCAACCCGCCGGCCAGCGCCAGCACCGTCAGCGGGCTGTTGACCAACGTCTCGAAGTTCTCCGTGCTGGACCGGTGCACGGCGAACCCGCCGGTGCCGTCGCCGAGCGCGGAGAGGAACCGGCCCAGGCTGCCCCGCTCCCCCGCCGGACGCCGCAGGTCCACCACGGCGAACCCGATACCGACCGCCAGCGCGGCCATGGTGGCCCAGGCCAACCGGCTGATCGTCAACCAGCCGCCGGCGCTGATCACGGCGGCGACGCTCACCCCGGCGGTGAGCGCGATCGCGCCGACCGGGTCGGCACCCAGGTACGGACTGCCGACCACCACCACGGCGAGACCACCCACCGCGACCATCACCGCTGGCCGCCAACCCCGGTGCACCCGTTGGGCGAGCCAGCCGCCGGTGACCAACGCGCCGGCGAGGAACACTCCCAGCCCCACGGTGCTCAGCCCGGCGTAGCGGCCACCCTGCAACGCCGAGTAGCCGACCACGCCGTTGAGCTGGAGTCGAGCCCCGGTGAGCACGTCCAGCCCGACCACGAGCGTGGTGAGGCCGGCCACCGCGCCGACCGGCCCGAGGGTGTTCGCGTACCCGGGGGCGAACCGCACCGCCGCGGTGCCGGCGGCCACCAGCAACGCCGTCACCCCGGCGAAGATCCACCCGGGGTGCTCGCCGCGCCACCAGGGCACCGCGTCGGCCAGCAGCGCCGCCGGCACCGTCAACGCCGCGGCGACCAGCAGCAGCTCGACCACCGCCACGATCCGTCCGGAGACGGGCGTCGGACCGGCCGGGCCGGCATGCGGACGGGCCCGGCGCAGCAGCGGCAGGATCGCGAGCGCCAGCAGCACCTGCACCCCGGCGAGCAGCGCGAAGAACCCACCGGAGACCGCACGCTGGGCGGCGGCCTCCCGGTCGGCGTTCGCCGGCGCGGCGATGGCCTCGGCCAGGTCGGTCGGACGGTCGCCGGTGCTGATCGCCGGGCGGCCGAGGAAGAGCCGCTCCGGCATCGGCCGGCCCAACGCGGCGAGGGCGGTCGGCGCGAGGTCGACAAGTTGCAGGTACCCGTCGCGGCCGGTGCTGGCCGAGGTGAGCCACCCCCGCTCCCAGCCCGGCCCGTCGGCGACCGCCACGTGCAGCCGCGACGGCTGGGTGGTGTCGGAGATCCCGGCGACCAGCACCAACGACCGTGGGGGTCGCGCCGCCAGCACCCGGGCCAGCTCGGCGTCCGCCGCGCGGGCCTCAGCGGCGCGGGTCGCCGGGTCGGCTCCCCCGACCGTGCCGAGGTCGACGATGCTCAGCACACAGGAGCCGAGCAGCGGCCGCGGATCGGCCGGCAGCGCCGACGCGTACCGGTCGACGCGGCCGAACGGTCGGGCGGCGGCCACTGCCGCGCCCGGGCCCACCGCGACGGAACACCGCACCGACTCCGACAACGAGCCGGGCAGCGCCCCCCAGGGCAACCGCTGCTGGTTGTACTGGACCACGCTCTCCTGGTCGGGCAGGTTCGCGCCGATGCCGTCCGGTTGTTCCACCGTCACCGCCGCCGCCGGGCAACCACCGGCCGCCCGGCTGCCGTTCCAGGCGGCGAAGCTGCCCGCGCCCACCGTCAGCCAGCCGTCCACCGGGCAGGTGGGCCGGTGGGCGGAGCGCACCGACAGGGAGCCGATCGACCCGTCCTGGGCCATCCGCCACAACGTCGGGGTGCGCTGCGGATCCACGTCCTCCCAGCGCAGCCCGGCGATCCCGGCGAGCACCACGAAGTCGGCGGTGCGTTGCGGGGTGCCCTGGGGTGGGCGGGCGGCGAGCGCGGTGACGCCCAACGCCACCACGAGCACTGTCAACAGGGCGGGGGCGATTCGGCGCAGCATCACCGGTGTCCCGTTCTCGGGGCGTCGGAGCCCGGGGCGGCCGTCGGGCCACCCGGACTCCCGGCCAGCTCGGCGTAGAGGGCGACGAGCGTGGCGACGGTGTCCGCCTCGGTCGGCCACGTCGCCGCCCGTTCGACGCCGCGCCGGCTCAACTCCGCCCGCGCCGCCGGGTCGTCCAGCAACGCGCGTACAGCCGCGTCGACAGCGTCCACGTCACCGGCGGGGACCAGCGTGGCGGCGTCACCGACCAGATCCGGCAGCCCACCGACCGCCGTGGCCACCAGCGGAACACCGGCGCGCAGCGCCTCCTGAGCGAAGAGCTGCCGCGCCTCCCAGTCGCTGGTCACCACCGCCAGGTCCGCGCCGGCGAGCAGGTCGGCCACGTCGGTACGGTGCCCCAGCAGGGTCACCGGCGCGCGGGCGGCGGAGGTCCGTGCCGCGAGCGGCAGGTAGGCCGGCCCGCTGCCCGCGATCACCACGACCGGCGGCGGGGTACGGGTACGCCAGCGGGCCGCCGCGTCGATCAGCACGTCGTAGCGTTTCTGCGGGTGCAGTCGACCGACCGAGACGATCAGCGGCTGGTCCGGGCGGACCCCGAACTCGGCGCGTACCGCCGCCGGGCGTCGACGCGGCGCGGGCAACGTCGGCGCCGCGACCGGGGCGAGCCGGGCGTCCGTGGCGCCCACCTCGGCGGCCCGTCGCACCAGGTCCATCGAAGCGCCGAGCGCCACCCGCACGCCCCGGGCCACCACCCGTTCGACGAGCCGGGACACCCCGCCGCGCAGTCCCCCGGCGAGCACCGCGTTGTGCCAGGTGACGACCAGCGGGGCGGTGGGGCGGGCCAGCACGGCGACCAACCCGGCCCGCAGGCCGTGCGCGTGCACCACGTCGACGCTGGCGGCGGCGAGCACCCTACGCAGGGCGAGCACCGCCCGGGCGTCGGCCGGAGTCGGACTGGCCGGGATCTCCACCGGCGCGAAACGCGCACCGACACCGGTGAAGTCGAACTGCTCCTGAGTCGCCGCGGGCCCGCAGACCAGCACGCTGGTGCCGCCCGCGACGAGGCCACCGGCCACCGAGCGGACGTGCTGGCCGACGCCACCGGTGCTCGACGCGAGCACCAACGCGACGGTGCCCGACCAGCCGGTGGGCAGAGCTGGCTCAGTCATCGCGTCGCCGTCTCCTTCCCGTCGCCCCGCTCCGCGGCGTCCGCGCCCGGTGTCGGCGCACCGCCGGACGGCCCCCGCCGGCCCAGACGCCGCAGCACCCCGGCGAGCAGTGGCTGTACGTCCCGCCGGTCGACGAACCAGACCACGGCGAGGAACACAACCCCAACCAGAACCCCGGACAGCATGCCCTGACCGAACGCCGCCGCGATCGTCGGGGTGCCGCCGTCCGACGGGGCGAGCCAACCGGTGAGGCCCCACCCGGCGAGCCCGGCGAGCACACCGCCGAGGCCACCGGCCGCCCCGGCCCGCCCCGCGCCGGCGAGGGCGCGACTGCCGGCGCCGCGCAGCACCGCCAGGAGCAGCAGGGCACCGAGCACCAGCATCCCCACCGAGTTCGCCGACGTCACCGCGAGCACCCGGTCGGCGGTGGGGAGCAGTGCCGTCAACGGCAGCGCCACCGCCGGAACGACCAGCCAGCCGAGTGTGATCGCCACGGTCGCCGGCCGGGTGTCGCCGCGCGCGTACAGCGCGCGGGACAGGATCGCGAACACGCCGTAGCCGAGCAGACCCGGCGCGAATCCGATGATGGCCGCCGCGGTGGACGCCGGATTGTCCGGGTAGAAGAGGGCAGCGACCGGCCGCGCGGTACCGATCAACGCCGCGGCGCCCAGGCAGCTGAAGAGCAGCACGCCCCGCACCGCGCTGGACAGGGTCCGCCGGTAGCCGTCCTCGTCACCGGCGGCGCTGGCGGTGGCCAGGGTGGGGTACGACGCCACCGCCAGCGGCACGGCGAGCACCGCCCACGGCAACAGGTAGATCGCCTGGGCCAGGTTGAACACCTGCGGGGAGCCGGTGGGGCCGCCGGAGACCCGGTTCAGCACCACCAGCAGCGCCACCTGCTGCGCGGCCACCGTCACCGCGCCGGCCGTGGCGAGTCCGCCGATCCGCGCCCGGGCGTCATCGGTGAAGGCGTACCCGAACCGGGGCCGTAGCCGCAGCCCCCGCAGCGGGATCAGCAGCGAGAGCGACAGCACCACCACGCCCAGCGTGGTGCCGCCGGACAGGAGCAGTTCGCCACTGCGGCCGACCTGGGCGACGGACACCCCCCGTCCCTGGGCGGCGCCGAAGGCCACGTAGACGACGACCACGGTGAGGCTGGACAGCAACGGCGCGATGACCGGCCAGGCGAAACGTCGGTGCGCCTGCAGGACGCCGGTGAGCACGATGCCGATCCCGTACAGCGGCAGCTGCGGGGCGAACACGCGCAACATCCGGGCGCCGGCGGCGAGTTCCGCCGCCGATCGTCCCTCGCTGATGAGCGAGATGATCGGGTCGGCGAACACGGCGACGAGCACGGCGAGGGGAACCAGCAGGCTCACCGTCCAGGTGAGCAGGGCGCCGGTGGTCGCCGCCACCGCCCGCCGGTCCTGCGCCGCGACCGCCCCGGCCAGCAGCGGCACGACCAGGCTGGCCAACGCCCCACCCGCGACGATCTCGAAGACGATGTTCGGCACCGTGTTCGCGATGACGTACATGCCGCCGAGGTCGCTCTGCTCGACCACCCAGGTGAACACGGCGGTACGGCCGAAGCCGGCGAGTCGGCTGGCGACGGTGAGGACGGCGATGAGCGCGGCTGCCCCGGCCAGCCGGCCGGCGCCGGCGAGGGGTGCCGGTCTGTTCACGTCAGTCGGCGCGTCGGCCCAGTGCGTCGAGTTCGCGGAGCCCCGGGGTCCGCTGAATCACCGCCGTGAAGCTGACCTTCTCACTGGCGGCGGTCAGCCCGGCCAGGACGGCGAGCAGACCGGCGCGGCCCAGTGGACCGGTGCGGGCGGCGAGCGCGACGCCGAGCAGCGCCCCGAGCGCGTTGGCGCCGCTGTCGCCGAGCATCACGTCCTCGGCCAGGTCGTCGCGGAGCAGGCCGGCGGCGGCGCCGGCCGCACCGGCGGCGATCCCACCCTGCGGGCCGCCGGTGAGCGGCGCGGCGAGCAGCAGACCGGACTTGATCGCCCGGCCCGGTCGTAGGTCGAGCAGGTTCAGCAGGTTGGCCGTGCCGGCGATCACGCCGGCACCGAGCAGCACGTCGACCCCCCGGCCGAACGCCCGGTGCCGCTGCCGGCGCGGGTGCGCGGCGACCCGGGGGTCGGCGGCGAGCAGCGCGGCGGCGCCCAGCCCGGCGGCGCCCACCCCGACGACCTTGACCAGACCGGCGGTGATGCGTCCCTCACGCAGCGCGGCGAGGTGCCCGGCGAAACCCTTGGCGGCCTTCTGCTCCGGGCGCGCGCCGACCACGTCGTCGTAGAGCCCGACGCCGCCCGCACCGAGCCCGGCGACCAGTGCGGCACCACCGGCGGCACCGCCGGTGGCACCGAACGCGCCGGCGGCGGCAGCGCCGGCGGCGAGCGCCGGGCCGGCGGCCAGGCTGACCGTGCGGCCGCGGAAGTTGGTGCGCTCCAACGCGGGCCCGGCCGGTGAGGTACGCACCTCACGCAGCGCGTAGCGGGCCGCCGCGGCACCTGCGGCGGCGATCAACAGCCGACCCAGCGCGCTCACGCCGCCACCTCGCTCGCTCGGTCACGCGCCGCCTGGTCGGATCCGGACACGGGGGTACGTCGTTCGCTCACTGGGGCAGTCTAGGCAGCAGCGACGGGGCGTTGTCGCCGACGCCGTACTGTCCGGCCTTCTTCTCGGTGAGTTGCTCCACCAGGGCGAGGGTGGTCACCACCTGCCCCTGCACCGTGTTGGCGTTGTCGACC
The DNA here is from genome assembly GCF_054462275.1 of Micromonospora sp. SD19. Lineage (NCBI taxonomy): Bacteria > Bacillati > Actinomycetota > Actinomycetes > Micromonosporales > Micromonosporaceae > Micromonospora > Micromonospora sp. SD19. The sequence goes on along the minus strand of NZ_JBTLMN010000005.1, from coordinate 16,255 downwards.
GTGGAGATGGTCTGGGTGAGCACCGGGTCGCCGCGCACCACGCCGACCAGGTTGCCCCCGACGGAACCGTTGCCGGCCACCACTATCGACCCGGTGCGGTCGAACTGCTCGGCGATCTTGACGACCGACTCGTCCCGCTTGTCGGAGTCCTTGTCGACGTACGGCTGGCCGCTGACCACGACGACGGCCTCCGCCGAGGCGGTGACCTTGTTGCTGTCGGTGGTCAGGTAACCGGCGTTGTTGTACGCGGCGAGCACCGCCCGCCGGTCGGCGTCACTGACCGGCGCGACGCCCTGGGCCCGGTCCAGCAGGACGCTGGCCAGCAGCGCGCTGGAGGTCTCCACGCCGTGCCCGTTGCCCGGCAGGCCGGTGGTCTGCGCGGTCGGTCGGGCCGCGGTGACCGCCAACTCCAGCAGGTTGGAGTTGTTGTCCGGGTTGATGAACTTGTCCTGCAGGTCGACCTGACCGGTGATGGTGGCCCCGGCCTGCTGGAGCTTCTTGAGCACGCCCTCGGTGTGGTCACGGCCGTTGGGCAGGCTGAGCACCACCACCCGCCGCCCGGTGAGGGTGCCGGGCAGGACGACCTGGGAGATCTCCTCGGCGAACTCCTCCTCCAGGGCGAGTTGCTTCTCCATGTTGCTGACCGTCTGGCGCCAGTGTTGGTTGTCCTTGCGCAGCCCGGTGACCTGCCCCTCGAGCGAGTCGGCGACCGGGCCGTTGAGGGCGGCCGTGCCGACCACCAGGCCGATCGCCAGAGCCAGGAAGACCGCGGTGAGGGACACCACGTGGTAGCGGAAGTTGATCACGCTTGCAGCCTCTTGATCGGTCGGGAACTAGAAGAGCCGGTACAGCTGGAACACGAAATTGTCCCACCACTCGGCGACCACGCCCAGGTACGCCTTCCCGACTGTCGACACGGCCACCGCGGACGCCATCGCCGCGATCGCCGACAGCACCAGCAGCAGCAGAGACGAGCCGGAGATGCTCTGCCGGTAGAGCCGGCTCACCCCCTTGGCGTCGACCAGCTTGCCGCCGACCTTCAGCCGGGTCAGGAACGTCGAGGCCATCCCGCCTCGACCCTTGTCCAGGAACTCGACAAGTGTCGCGTGGGTGCCGACCGCTACGAGCAGCGAGGCGCCCTTCTCGTCGGCGAGCAGCATGGCCAGGTCCTCGCTGGTCGCCGCGGCCGGGAAGGTGATCGCCGGCACACCGAGGCCGTTGACCCGGGGCAGGCCGGGCGCCCGACCGTCCGGGTACGCGTGCACGATCACCTCGGCGCCGCAGCGCAGCACGTCGTCGGTGACCGAATCCATGTCGCCGATGATCATGTCGGGGGTGTAGCCGGCCTCGACGAGCGCGTCCGCGCCACCGTCGACGCCGATCAGCACCGGCTTGAACTCCCGGATGTACGGGCGCAGCACGTCCAGGTCGGCCTTGTAGTCGTAGCCGCGCACCACGATCAGGCAGTGGCGACCCTGGATCTGGGTCTCGATGTCGGGCACCCCGACACCGTCGAGCAGCAGGTCGCGCTCCTGGCGCAGGTAGTCCATCGTGTTGGCGGCGAACGCCTCCAACTGCACCGACAGACCCTCCCGGGCGTCAGCCATCGCCTTGGCGACCGTCTCGGCGTCCTGCAGGCTGCCGTGGGCCACCGGCTCGTCACCGGCGAAGACCGTGTTGCCCTCGATGCGCACCTGGTCGCCCTCGCGGATCCGCTCGAAGACGCCCTCACCCAGGTCGTCGAGGAGCGGAATGCCGGCGGCGACCAGCACCTCCGGGCCGAGGTTCGGGTAACGGCCGGAGACCGACGGCTTGGCGTTGAGCACCGCCGCGACCCCGACGGCGACCAGCGAATCGGCCGCCACCCGGTCCAGGTCGACGTGGTCGATGACCGCGATGTCACCGGGTCGCAGCCGACCGACCAGGCGTTTCGTCCGGCGATCAAGGCGCGCGGTGCCGAGGACTCTGCCCGGTTCGGAGTTCCGGTTCCGGCGCAACGTGGGTAGACGCATCGTGACCATCCTGGCATGTGAGGCAGGCTTTTCTGTCGCGACATGCCTGAGCAGGGCCGCCTACCCAGGGAAGCACACACCGGCACAAGCCGGTGTGCTTGCGCTCACAATACGCGGCGTCACAACCGCCTTTCCTTGGCGGCCACCGCCAGCAACTCCTCGGCGTGGGCGATACCCAGATCCGAATCGGGCAAACCCGCCAACATGCGCGCCAACTCCCGGGCCCGCTCGGTGTCCTCCACCACCCGCACCCCGCTCGTCGTCACCGCGCCGCCGGTGTCCTTCGCCACCACCAGGTGCCGATCGGCGAACGCGGCCACCTGCGGCAGGTGCGTGACCACCAGCACCTGGTGGCTGCGGGCCAGCCGCGCCAACCGGCGGCCGATCTCCACCGCCGCCTGACCGCCGACCCCCGCGTCGACCTCGTCGAAGACCAGTGTGGGCGGGCCGCCCGAGCCGGCGAACACGACCTCGATGGCGAGCATCACCCGGGACAGCTCACCGCCGGAGGCGCCGCGTTGCAACGGCAGCGACGGCGCGCCCGGATGGGCCAGCAACCGCAGCTCCACCTCGTCACCGCCGTCCGGTGTGACACCCACCTCGACGCCGTTGACCGCCAACGTCGGCTCCGCGCGACCGGCCGGACGGGGCAGCACCGCCACCTCGATCCGCGCGTGCGGCATGGCCAGCCCGGCAAGCTCGACGGTGACCTGGTCGGCGAAGCGGATCGCCGCCTCCTGCCGGGAGGCGGACACCCGGCCGGCGAGGTCGGCCACCTCGACGGCGAGCCGCTGACCCTCCCGCTCCAACTCGTCCAACACGTCGTCGGACATGTCCAGGTCGGACAGTCGGGTGCGCGCCCGGTCAGCCCAGGCGATCACCCCGTCCACGTCGTCGGCGTACTTGCGGGTCAACGCGCGCAACGCCGCCCGCCGCTCGTAGACGTGCTGCAACCGGGCCGGGTCCGCGTCCAGCGTCGCCAGGTACGTCGACAGCTCCGCGGACACGTCGGTGACCAGGGTGGCCGCCTCCTCCAGGCGGGCCGCCAGCTCACCGAGCGCCGGATCGGTGCCGGACTGCGCCTCCAGGGTCCGCCGGGCGGTGCCCAGCAGTGCCGCCGCGTCCGGGGTCTCGTCGGTGGCCTCCGCGCCACCGGCCACGCACTGCTGGGCGATCTGCGCGGCCGTCCGCAGGCCCTCGGCGTGCTCCAGCCGCTGCGCCTCGGTCTTCAGCTCGTCGTCCTCGCCGGGCTGCGGATCGACCCGGGTGATCTCGTCGAGGCCCAGCCGCAGCAGGTCGGCCTCCTGGTTGCGCTCACGGGCGTTGCGCCGCCGGTCGGCCAGGTCGTCGACCACCCGACGCCACCCCGTGTACGCCTCCCGCAGCGCGTCGAGCAGCTTCTCGTGCGCGGGGCCGGCGAACCGGTCCAGTGCGGCCCGCTGCTCGGCCGGGCGCAGCAGCCGCAACTGGTCGGACTGACCGTGCACGGCCACCGCCTGCTCGCCGACCTCACCGAGCATCGACACCGGCATGCTCCGGCCGCCGACGTGGGCGCGCGAGCGCCCCTCCACCGTGACCGTGCGGCTCAGCAGCACCGTGCCGTCCTCGTCGGGCTCGCCACCGGCCTCGGTGATCCGCGCGTGCACGGCGTCGGCGACCCGCCCGTGCAGCCGCAACCGCCCCTCCACCACCGCCCGGCCTGGTTGGGCGCGGACCCGCCCGGCGTCGGCCCGGCCGCCGAAGAGCAGGCCGAGGCCGGTCACCACCATCGTCTTGCCCGCACCGGTCTCGCCGGTGATGACGTTCATGCCGCCGGTCAACGGCAGCGTGGTGTCCTCGATGACGCCCAGCCCGGTGATGCGCAGCTCTTCCAGCACAGCCACCGACAGTAGACGCGAGGCCCGACACTTGACCAGCCGACGGGCCCGGGCACGGCCCGCACCCGGCCGACGTACAGTTCTGCCCCGTGTTGGACGTGATCGGCCTGACCCCGGCTGAGGAGGAGCTCTACCGCTGCCTGCTCCAGCTCACCACGGCCCGCATCGACGAGTTGGTCCATCGCCTGCACCGCCCCCGTGAGCAGGTCGTCGCCCAGGTCGAGGCGCTGCGCGGCAAGGGCCTCGTGCAGCCCACCGACAACGACCCGGACGCCCCGCTGCGCCCGACCGCCCCGGACGTCGCCCTCGGCGGGACGCTGCTGCGCCGCCAGGAGGACCTGGAGGCGGCCCGCCGGCTGGTCACCCAACTGGCCGAGGAGTACCGCTCCGGGCTGCGCCGGCACCACGTCGACCACCTCGTGGAGGTGATCACCGGTGGCCGGGTCCTCCGGGACCGCCTGCGTGACCTGCAGAACTCGGCGCGTACCGAGGTGCTCTGGTTCTGCCGGGCCAATCCCCTGGCCATGGCCGGCCCGGAGAACGTCGAGGAGTTCGACGCGCTGGCCCGTGGGGTGAGCTACCGGGCCATCTACGAGCGTGACCTGCTGCTGGAGCCGGGCGCGTTGGCCGACCTGGCCAAGGGCGTCGCCGCCGGCGAGCAGGCCCGCGTCCTGGACCGGCTGCCGGTCCGACTGGCCATCGTGGACGCCCGCACCGCCATCTGCCCGCTGGTGCCCGACCGTGCCGGCGGCGAACCGAGCGCCGCCGTGATCGGGCGCAGTCAACTGCTCGACGCCCTGCTCGCCCTCTTCGAGAGTCACTGGCGGGTGGCCACCCGGCTGCGGCTCGACGACCCGCTCGCCGTCGCGGCCCCCGAGGGTCGACGGCCGGAGCCCGAGTGCCATCCGGGCGACGGTTACCAGCCCGACGCCGACGAGGCGCGGCTGCTGTCGCTGTTCGTGGCGGGCGTACCGGACAAGTCCATCGCCTCCCAGCTCGGGGTGAGCCGACGGACCGTGCAACGGCGCATCGCCGACCTGATGGCCGCCGCCGGCGTGGACACCCGGCCCGGGTTGGCGTTCCAGGTCGCCCGCCGCGGCTGGCTCTGACGCCGCGAGGGCCCGCCGTCGACCCCGACGGCGGACCCTCGCCGACCGGGCGGGACGGCCAGGCCGCCCCGCCCACGCCGCGTCAGCGCAGCCCGTACGCCTGGAGCACGGTCTGGTCGACGGTGTTCCCGGCCCGGTCGGCGGCGTGCACCCGTAGCGACACCGTTCCGCGCCCCGCCGGCACTGTCGCGGTGTACCGGGTGCCCGACCCCTTCGTCGGCGCGGTGCGCCAGGTGACGCCCCCGTCGAAGGAGACCTGCACCCGGACGCTGGTGCCGGTCGGCGCCGGCACCCCGGCCGGCTGCCGCAGGGTCAGCCCCACCTGGTGTGAGCGGTTGCCGCGGACCGTGCCGGACAGGTCGGCCGGCACCCGGTAGTCCACCTGCAGCAGCGACAACGGCGTGGCGGCGTCGCCCGCCGGCCGGGCCGAGGTGAACTCCCAGGCGGTGTCGGTCCGCGTGCCGTAGCGCCACTCGTCCGAGGACCGCTGCGTCGTCAGGTCCAGTCGGTAGCGGGCCGACTTCGCGGTGGTGGGCACCGGCGCCCACCCGCCGGAGAGGTCGGCGATCTGCTGCCCGTCGCGGCTGACCCGGATCGCGACAGTGTCCGACTCGTCGCTGCCGCCGGCCTCCCTGAAGTTCCCGTCGGCGTCGACGAACTCGGCCACCCGCAGGTTCAAGGTGTCCCCGGTACGGGTCGGTACCGGGACACCGCCGCCGGCCGGCACGGCCGGTCGGATCACCGGAGCGTGCCAGGTCTCGGCGACCCGGTCGTCGGCGGCGTACTGCCGGGGCTGCTGGGTGAGCCCGCCGAGCAGCCGCCCCCAGGACCAGGTGACCTTGTGCAGGACCTGGTGCTGCCACCAGTTGTCCCCGGCGCTGACGAACTCCTGGCGGGTGGTGCCGGTACGCACCGGGCGCTGGTCGTCGTTCCAGGAGGTCTCCTGCCACGGACGCCAGCCGAACCGCTGCTCGCTGGCCCACGGCGTACCGCCGACGTCGCCGTAGCTGGCGGTCACCTCGGCCGTGTTCTTCCCGGTGACCGTGTGCGTGATCCGCTCCGGCACGCGACCCTTCGACACCTGCCACACGTCGTACAGGTACGGGCTGTCCACCGTCAACGTCAGGTCCAGCGTCGCCCGGCCCTTCCGGGCCGCCGCGATCAGCCGCTGCCCGTCGTCGTTGGCCACCACCATCGACGGGATCGGCAGCCGTTCCCCGAGCGGCTGCCACACCGTCCACGCGCTGAAGTCCGCCGGCCGGACGATCAGCACCACGGCAGCGCCGGCGGCGGCCGCGGCCGCGATCTGCTCCTCCTCCGAGGCGTCCGGGCTGCTGGTGAGCAGTGCCGCGGCGCCGCGTACCCGGGTCAGCTCGGCGGGGGTGCCGGTGCCGGCCCAGACCAGCGGCAGCTTGCGTCGGTCGGCCGGCGCCGGCGAGTAGCCCAGCAGGTTGATGTCCAGCGGTCCGGACACCCCGCTGATCTTCGCGTCCACCATCGGAGCGACCAGTTGCCAGCGGGACGCGAACTCGAACTCGCCCTGGCGGACCGGGCGGGTCGGCGTGACGTTGACCTGCTGGATGGTGCTGTAGGTCATCACCCCGTGGTCGACCTGCCGGCCGTTGCCGAAGACCCGGTGCTCGTAGAAGCTGATCGTCGACCGCTGCTCGGTCGGCTTCGGCGTCTCGATCCGTACCGGGGTGCCCTTGCGCGGGTCGAGCACGACGGTGAGGTCCCGGTCGACCAGCAGCTCCGGGTCGGTGACCAGGGTGATCTGCTCGTCCAGTGGGGCACCGTGCTCGATCAACGCCTCGACCAGGTAGGGGCCCTCCTCGACCTGGAGTTGCACCTCGCCGCCGACCCAGCCGAGCCAGTCGGATTCGGGCTGCTCACCGAAGAGGGTGAGCACCGACGCGAGACCCGGCTGACCCTTCATGTCCAGCGCCTTCACGGTGACGGTGTGCAGCGGGCCGCTGAGGGTCAGCGCGACGGCGGTACGCACCGCGACGCCGTCCGCGCCGGTGGCCACCAGCCACCCGCCGTGCACCCCCCGGTCCAGCTTCGCCGGGTCCGCCCGCAGCGGCACGGCGACGCTGCCGCCGGCCGGCACCGTCACCTCGGTGCCGCCGACCGCCACCCCGTCGGTCTCGGCCGCGCGGGTGTCCAGGTTGCGCAGCTCCAGGGCCAACCGCAGGGTCTGCGGGGTGGTGCCGCCGTTGGTGTACGTCACAGTCCGCTCGACCGTCGCGCCACCGGTGCTGAGCCGACCGAAGTCGGCGGTGGCGGAGGAGTACACCCGCTGGCCGAGCGCGCGGGCCACGTCGACCCGGCCGGCGCCCTGCTCGAAGACGGTCAACGCCGGGTTCGCCTTCGTGGTGCTGACCAGCGCGTCCTTGAGCTTCACGGCGGACCAGTCGGGGTGTTCCTGGGCGAGGATCGCCGCCGCTCCGGCCACGTGCGGGGTGGCCATCGAGGTGCCCGACGCGGTCGTGTAGGCGTCGTCCACCGGCGTACCCATGGCGGTTCCGGCGGCCCGGGCGGCGATGATGCCGACACCCGGCGCGGTGATCTCGGGCTTGAGGCCGTTGTCGCCGAGGCGCGGGCCCCGGCTGGAGAACTCCGCCAGGTTGTCGGCGCGGTCCACCGCGCCGACGGTGAGCGCCGCCGAGGCCGCGCCGGGCGCGCCGACGGTACGCGCGGCACCCGAGTTGCCGGCGGCGACCACGAAGAGCGCGCCGGTCTCGGCGGTCAGGTCGTTCACCGCCTGGCTCATCGGGTCGGTGCCGTCGGTCGGGTCGCCGCCGAGGCTCATGCTGACCACCTTCGCGCCGGAGTGGGCGGCCCACTCCATCCCCGCGATGATGGACGAGCTGTAGCCGGAGCCCGCGTCGTCGAGCACCTTGCCGACCAGCAACCGCGCGCCCGGGGCGACGCCCTTGCGTCGCCCGTCGGACGCCGCCCCGCTGCCGGCGATGGTAGCGGCCACGTGGGTGCCGTGACCGTGCCCGTCGCGGGCGCTGCCACTGTCGGAGAAGTCCTGCGCCTCGGCGATCCGACCGGCCAGGTCGGGGTGGGTGGCGTCGACGCCGGTGTCGAGCACCGCCACCGTCACGCCGGCACCGTCGCGGCCGGCGGCCCAGGCGGCCGGGGCGCCGATCTGCGGAACGCTGTGCTCCAGCGTCGGGCGGACCTTCCCGTCCAGCCAGATCCGGGCGACACCCGCGCCGAGCCGGGCGGGTGAGCCGGCGGTGACCCGCTGCCCGGGCGCGCCGCGCAGCGACGTCCACAGACCGCCGAGCTCGCCCTTGCCGACCCGCATCGCGGCGCCGTTGATGCTCCCCAGGGGACGCGCGCCGGTGGCGCCGGCCAGCGGCCTGACCCGTCCGGCGGCCGGCTCCTGGTAGCGCACGATCAGCGGCAACGTGGCCTGCGCGGCGTCGCCGTACCCGTCGGCCGCCAACTCCTGGACGTCGAACAGGTCGGGGTCGAGCACCCCGGCGGAGAGGTACGGCACGACGTCGCTGGGCAGCACCCGCAACCCGCCGTCGGCCTCGACGGTCTGGAAGGTGATCCGGTTGCGCCCCGGGCCGGGGTGGACGGTGGCGGCGACCCGACCGGGTGCCGCCTGGACCAGATCGACCTGATCGCCGGTGATCAGGGTGATGCGGACGGGTGCGTGCTGGGCGGGCGTGCCCGACGTCGGGCCGGTGGGCCGGGCGGGCGGGTCGGCGGACGCCGGTGCGGCGACGCCGACCACCAACGCGCCGACCGCGCCGACGGCGAGCCAGCGGGGGGACCAGTGCATGCGATGCGCTCCTCTACTCCTCCAGGCCCACCATCCGTAGATGAGGGCCGATCGGAGTCTGCGACGGCGCGCGTCACCAGGTCACTAGTCGCCAGCCGCCGCAGCGGCGACATGTCGTCAGGTGGACACCGCACATCCACCGACAGTGTGTGCCGCGGTCACCGGCGGCTGCCGCGCCACCCGTGCACGGGGAGGTCGAACTTGGCCACCAGCCGGTCGGTGAACGGGCGGGGGCGCAGCCGCACGATGCGCACCGGCAGGGCGCCGCGGCGCACCGTCACCCGGGCGCCGGGTGGCAGGTCGTAGACCCGCCGGCCGTCGCAGGAGAGCACGGCGAGGGTGGTGAACGGGTCCACGGTGATCACGAAGGTGGACGTCGGGGCCGTGACCAACGGGCGGCTGAACAACGCGTGCGCGCTGATCGGCACCAGCAGCAGCGCCTCCACCTCCGGCCAGACCACCGGACCGCCACCGGAGAACGCGTACGCGGTGGAGCCGGTTGGGGTGGCGCAGACGACACCGTCGCAGCCGTAGCGGGACAGCGGCCGGCCGTCCACGTCGACGAGCAGCTCCAGCATCTGGGCACGCTCGCCCTTCTCGATGCTGATCTCGTTGAGCGCCCACGACTCGATGGTCGGCCCGCCGTCGAACTCGGCGGTGACGTCCAGGGTCAGCCGCTCGTCGACGGTGTAGTTGCGGCCGACGACGTCCCGGACGGCGGTGTCCAGGTCGTCGATCTCCGCCTCCGCCAGGAAGCCCACCTTGCCGAGGTTGATGCCGAGCAGCGGCGCCTTCGCCGGCCGGGCCAGCTCGGCGGCGCGCAGGAAGGTGCCGTCCCCACCGAGCGCGAAGACGATCTCGGCGCCCTCGGCGGCCTGCGGGCCGCCGACCGGCACCACGCCGGGCAGGTCGAGGTCCTCGGCCTCATCGGCGACCACCCGTACCTCGAAACCCGCGTCGATCAGGTCGGCGGCGACCGACCGGGCGTGCTCGGTGCTGCGCCGACGACCGGTGTGGGTCACCAGCAGCGCGGTCCGGCTCATCGGGTCGCCCGCCCATCCTGGACCGGGCGGCACCGCGACACCGTCGCCCCGCCACAACCGCGTGTCGTCGCGGTGCCCTCGCTGCGCGCGTTCACCCTGCGACCTCCTCCGCCGCCCCGTCCGGCACGTCGCCGGTCGTCGTCGGGCCGTCCGGCCCGGCCGCCACCACGGCCCGCACCCGCTGCGGGTCGGCCGGTGGTGCGCCCCGGCGCAACCATACGAAGAACTCCACGTTGCCGCTCGGCCCGGGCAGCGGGCTGGCCGCCACATCCGCCAGGCCGAGGCCGAGCCGCGCGGCCGCCGCGGCCACATCCAGCACCGCTTCGGCGCGCAGCTCCGGATCGCGGACCACACCGCCGGCGCCGACCCGCTCCTTGCCGACCTCGAACTGCGGCTTGACCATCAACGCCAGGTCACCGTCGTCGCGGGTGCAGCCGGCCAACGCCGGCAGCACCAACCGCAGCGAGATGAACGACAGGTCGGCCACCGTGAGATCGACCTGACCGCCGATGGTGTCCGCGTCGAGGGTACGAACGTTGGTGCGCTCCAGAACGCGGACCCGCTCGTTCGTGCGCAGCGGCCAGGCGAGCTGCCCGTACCCGACGTCCACCGCCACCACCTCGGCCGCGTCGGCGCGCAGCAGCACGTCGGTGAACCCGCCGGTCGACGCGCCCGCGTCCAGGCAGCGCCGCCCGGCGACCCGCAACCCTCCGGGGGCGAACGCGGCCAGCGCCCCGGCGAGCTTGTGCCCGCCCCGGGAGACGTACTCCTCGGCGGGGTCCGCACCGGTCACCAGGAGCGGATCGGCGGGGTCGACCATCGCGGCCGCCTTGCGGGCGACCACGCCCCGCAGTTGGACCCGGCCGGCCTCCACCAACGCGGCGGCCTGCTCACGGGAGCGGGCCAGACCGCGCCGGACGAGTTCGGCGTCCAGCCGGTTACGACGTGCCATGGGTGGTTCTCCGGTCTGCTCAGGCCTGGTCGTCCCGCTCAGGTCTGGTCGATGGTGGCGAGGGTTTCCCGCAGCGTCTCGTAGGCCGCCTCGTACTGGGCGATCTGGTCGGCGGGGGCGAGCGTCGCCGCGTTCGCCAGGGACTGCACGGCGGCGTCCACCGCCGGGTGTCGCGTGTCGTCGTCGTCCCCGAACTCCGGCGGCGGCCCGGGGCGGGCACCCGCCGGCGGCCCGGGCCGGGCCGGGAAGGAGCTGCCCGCCGGTGGGCCGGGGCGGGCCGGGAAAGACCCGCCGGGCGGTGGGCCGGGCCGGGTCATTCGGCGTCGTCCGGCCGCTGCTTGCGGACCGCCTTCTTGGCGGGCATCGCCGCCGGCGTCGGAACGTCCTCGTCGGCGGTCCGGCTGACCGTCGCCGGCGGCTTCTTCGCGATGGCCTTCTTGGCGACCGCCTTCTTCGCCACCGCCTTCTTCGCCACCGGCGCGGAGACCGGCGCACCGGCCGGGGCGTCGGACGGCACGAGGCCGGTGCCGGGCCGCGCGGCGGCAGTCGGGTCGGGTGCTGCCGTCGGGCCGACGGTCGACGCGTCGACGGACCGCGCCTCCCGCAGTTGCCGCTCCAGGTCGTGCACCCGTCGGGTCAGCTCGGCCACCTCGTCGGCGGTGGCCAGACCGACCGCACCGAGGGCCCGGTCGACCTCGAAGCGGACCAGTTTGGTCAACGCCTCCCGGTTGGCGGCGCTGGTGGTGAGCAGTTCCTCGCCGAGGGCCTGGAGTTGGGCGGCGGTCGCGCCGCCGGAGCCGACGAGGCGACGTGCCACGTCCTGGGCCTTCTTCCGGGGCGCCTCCGTCAGGCCCATGGCCAGCTCGAGGTAGGCGCGCCACGCGTCCTGCATGCCTGAGTCCTTCCACGGGGCGGGGTGTGCAGGTGTCACGCTACCGGGCACCCCGGACCGGTCCGTGCGGTACGGTGCCGAGGACGGCGTGGCGATCAGCGAGGGGGAGATGTGGCCAGCGTGGACGAGTGCCGCCAGGCGTTGCAGGAGCTGGCCGCCCGGTTGGATCGCAACGCCGAGACGGTCCGCGAACGGATCGACCTGGACCGGACGCTGGCCTGCCGGATCACCGACCTGGACACCGCGTTTCACGGCCGGATCACCGGTGGCCGGCTGGTCGAGCTGACCGACGGCGACGACCCCAAGGCCAAGATCGCGCTGAGCACGTCCAGCGACGACCTGCTCGCCCTGGTCCGCGGCGACCTGGACGTCACCAACGCGGTGACCTCCCGCCGGGTGTCGATCAAAGCCAACCCGTTCGACCTGCTGAAGCTGCGCAAGCTGCTCTGAACTGTTGCCGTCACTCGGCAGCGGTCAGACCGAAGCTCTCCATCGCCTGGGCCGCGTCCGGGCCCACCGGACGGATCTTCGGCAGCGCCGGCACCGGCGCCGACCAGGCCACCGCGCAGAGCGCCGCCAGGGCGTCCAGCTGTCGACCGGTCCCCGCCAGCTCCAGCGTGCCGTCCCGGTCGGTCACGGACCAGCCGCCGGCGTCCGCCGGGCCCGGGACCCGCACGGCGGCAGCCGGGTCGAACAGCCCCGCCAGGTCCCTCGCGACGTACGTCGGACGCCGCTGCGGCTCGGCGGCCAGCAGATCCGGTACGCCGTGCACGCCGGTGAGCACGAGCAGGCTGTCCAAACCCGCCCGACAGGCGCCCTCGATGTCGGTGTCCAGCCGGTCACCCACCACCAGGCTCCGCCCACCGCCACTGCGCCGAGCGGCGGTCTCGAACAGCGCGGGTTCCGGCTTGCCGACCACCACGTCGGGGTCCCGCTCCAGCGCCGTCCGCAGCACGGCGACCAGCGAACCGTTGCCCGGCAACGGACCCCGCCCACTGGGCAGGGTCCGATCGGTGTTGGTGGCGATCCAGATGGCACCCGCCCGCACCGCGATCGACGCTTCGGCCAACTCGGCCCAGCCGACCTGCGGGCCGTACCCCTGCACCACCGCCGCCGGCTTCTCGTCGGCCTGGGTGACCGGGGTCAGACCGACCGCGCGCAGTTCCGCGCGCAGCGCCTCCGCGCCGACCACCAGCACCGACGCGCCGGCGGGCAGCCGGTCACGCAGCAACTCGGCCGAGGCCGCGGCGGAGGTGAGGACCTCCTCCGGCCGGGCCGCCACACCCATTCCGGTCAGCAGGTCCGCGACCTCGCTGGAGCGGCGGGACGCGTTGTTGGTCGCGTACGCCACCGCCCGTCCCTCGGCGTGCAGCCGGGCCACCGCCTCGACGGCGCCGGGGATCGGCCGGTCGATCAGGTAGATCACGCCATCCAGATCGAAGACGACCAGGGTGTACCCGTCGACCAGCCGCTCCCCCACGCCCGCGCTCACCGCCGCGTCGACCCTGACTCGTCGCCCTCGGCCGGCACGGTCCCGGCGGCGTTCGCCGTGTCCCCGTCCGCTGTGTCCCCGTCCGCCGCGTCGCCGGACGTCACACCGCTGTCGCCAGCGGTGCCCGCGTCGGCGTTGCCGCTTCCGCTGGGGTGACGGTCCTCGTCCTCGTCGTCGAAGTCCTCGTCGTCGCCGGGACGGCTGACAGCGGCGTCGTCCTCGTCGTCGTCGAAGTCCGCGTCGTCCTCGTCGCCGTCCTGGTCGTCGTCGTCTTCGTCGTCGTCCTGGTCGTCGTCTTCGTCGTCGTCGTCTTCGTCGTCGTCCTGGTCGTCGTCTTCGTCGTCGTCTTCGTCGTCGTCTTCGTCGTCACCGGTCAGGTCGGCGTCGGGTCGGGCCGGCACCGCGCCGGGAGCGCCCGGGCCCGCGGCGATCTCCTCGGCGGCCTCGTCCTCGTCGTCACCCTCGATGACCACACCGTCGAGTTCGAGCAGCCGCTCGGCGGCGTCGGTCTCGCCCTCGGTGTCCACGTCAGCGGCGCGGGAGAACCACTCGCGGGCCTCGTCGCGCCGACCCACCGCGAGCAGCGCGTCGGCGTACGCGTACCGCAGCCGGGCCGTCCACGGCACGGTGGCCTCGCTGGTGAGGTCCGGGACCTGGAGCATCGCGACCGCGGCGTCCTTCTGCCCGAGGTCGCCCCGTGCCCCAGCGGCGACGATCAACAGTTCGATCGCCACGGCCTGGTCCAGCTTCTCCCGGTCCGCGCCCCGGAACAGGTCGATGGCCCGCTCCGGCCGGCCGAGAGCCCGCTCGCAGTCCGCGAGCACGGCCAGGTGACTCTGCAACCCGCTCATCCGGTGGTACGTGCGCAGTTCGGCGATCGCCGACTGCCACTCCCCCGCGTGGTACGCGGCCAGACCGACCGCCTCACGGACGGCGGAGATGCGCGACGCCAACCGCCGGGCGGCCAGCGCGTGCGCCAACGCCTCGGCGGGATCCTCGTCGATCAACTGCCCGGTCGCGACCAGGTGCCGGGCCACCGTCTCGGCGACCGGCTTGTTCAGCGAGAGCAACTCGGCGCGGACGTCCTTGTCGAGGTCGGTCGCGACGATGTCGTCCGGCAACGCCGGGGCCGAACTGCGCCCGCCCTCGAACGACTCGGAGCCACCCGCGCGGTCGTCCCGACGGAACTCCCCCTCGCGACGTGGCCGCTCGTCGGCCCGGGAACCGCCGGTGCGCTCTCCGCCCCGGTAGCCGCCCTCGCGGTCACCGCCACGGAACCCGCCCTCACGGCGGTCGCCGGAACGCGAGCTGTCCCGGTCGCCGCCACGGAAGCCGCCTTCGCGGCGGTCACCGCCACGGAAACCACCCTCGCGGTCGCCACCGCGGAAGCCACCCTCGCGCGGCGGGCCGGAGCGAGTGCGGTCGCCACCCTGGTACCCGCCCTCACGGCGATCGCCGCCACGGAACCCGCCGTCGCGGTCACCACCACGGAAACCGCCTTCACGCGGCGCGCTGGAACGCGAACTGTCCCGGTCGCCGCCACGGAAACCACCTTCACGGCGGTCACCGCCACGGAAACCACCCTCGCGCGGCGGGCCGGAGCGAGTGCGGTCGCCACCCTGGTACCCGCCCTCACGCGGCGCGCTGGAACGCGAGCTGTCCCGGTCGCCGCCACGGAAACCACCCTCGCGGCGGTCACCGCCACGGAACCCGCCGTCGCGGTCGCCACCGCGGAAGCCGCCTTCACGCGGGGCGCTGGAACGCGAGCTGTCCCGGTCGCCGCCACGGAAGCCGCCTTCGCGGCGGTCACCGCCACGGAAGCCACCGTCACGGTCGCCGCCGCGGAAGCCACCCTCGCGCGGCGGGCCGGAGCGAGTGCGGTCGCCACCCTGGTACCCGCCCTCACGACGGTCACCACCACGGAAACCACCATCGCGGTCACCACCACGGAAACCGCCCTCACGGCGGTCACCACCACGGAAACCACCGTCACGGTCGCCGCCGCGGAAGCCACCCTCGCGCGGCGGGCCGGAGCGAGTGCGGTCACCACCCTGGTACCCGCCTTCACGACGGTCGCCACCACGGAAACCACCATCGCGGTCACCACCACGGAAACCACCGTCACGGTCACCGCCGCGGAAGCCACCCTCACGGGGCGAGCTGGAACGCGAACTGTCCCGGTCGCCGCCACGGAAACCGCCCTCGCGGCGGTCACCGCCACGGAACCCGCCGTCGCGGTCGCCACCGCGGAAACCGCCCTCACGCGGGGCGCTGGAACGCGAACCGTCCCGATCGCCGCCACGGAAACCACCTTCACGGCGGTCACCACCACGGAAGCCACCGTCACGGTCGCCGCCGCGGAAACCACCCTCACGCGACGGGCCGGAGCGAGTGCGGTCGCCACCCTGGTACCCGCCCTCACGACGGTCACCACCACGGAAACCACCGTCACGGTCACCACCACGGAAGCCACCCTCACGCGGGGCGCTGGAACGCGAACCGTCCCGATCGCCGCCACGGAAACCGCCCTCGCGGGGAGGTCCGGACCGGAACCCACCGTCACGGGGAGCACCCGAGCGCGACCCGTCCCGGTCACCGCCGCGGTAGCCGCCCTCGCGGGGGGCGCTGGAACGCGAACCGTCCCGGTCACCGCCGCGGAAGCCACCGTCACGGCGATCGCCGCCGCGGAAACCGCCGTCACGCGGGGCGCTGGAGCGCGAGCTGTCCCGGTCACCACCACGGGAGCCAGAGTCGCGGCCGCCGGCGTATCCGCCTCGGGCGCCGCCGCTGTCACGGTCTCCCCGGTACGGAGGCCGGTCTCGGTCGTCGCGGCGCGGGCCGCGGTCGCGTCCGCCCGCACCGTCAGTACGGTCTTCGTAACGACGGGGACGATCTCCGCCCTGCGGTCCTGAACTCACAGGTACATCCTTCCTGATTGCGCCACCAATGGCGCTACGCAGTCGAGGGCCGACCCGGATGGGGCGGCCCTCGACTGGAAGATTGTCCGGCGGCGTCCTACTCTCCCACACCCTCACGAGTGCAGTACCATCGGCGCTGGAGGGCTTAGCTTCCG
>NZ_JBTLMN010000004.1:0-506527 GCF_054462275.1 Micromonospora sp. SD19 | reverse complement strand
ACGCCAAACCCTCGACTGGCAGAATCCAGCCGAGGTACTCCACAAACACCTAGTCGCAACAGCCGCTTGAAACCGCCCACGACCGAGGCCACTGTTTCCTGGATCAAGCGCGATCTTGGCGCGGGGCGCGGGGCGCGGGGCGCGGGGCGCGGGGCGCGGACGGCTCTCCCTCAGGCCGCCAGGTCCAGCTCCCGATCGGGGGTGTGCGTCGGGACCGGAACAGTCGGGCTCGCCGTGGGGACCGCCCGCAGCCGGGCCGGCGTCGGGGCACCCGCCGCTGGCAACAGGTGTACGGCCGACTCGGCGGCCCGGGCCAGCCACCGCCGGTCGGCACCAGGGGCCGGGTGCAGCGCTCCGGCGATCGTCACCGAGACCACCAGCTCCCGCGCCGTCACCACCCGGGCCACCGAGCGCAGCAGGGTGTCCGCGCCGAGGAAGGCGGCGACCGTGGTGGTCGACCCGGTGGCCGCACAGCGGTAGCTGAGCCGCAGCGGCACCACCGGACTGCCGGTGTCGATGGCCGCCTGGAACGTCGCGGGCCGGAAGCCACCGCCGGGACGACAGTCGGTCGCGGTGCTTCCGGCGCACCACGTCGTACCCTCCGGAAAGACCGTCACCGACCGCCCGGCGCGCAGCGCGTCGGCGACCCGGCCGACGGTGGTCGGCAACGCCAGGGGCCGGGACCGGTCCACGAAGACGGTGCCCGCCGCCGCGGCCAGCAGCCCGAGCACCGGCCACGAGCGGACCTCCCGCTTCGCGACCATCCGGGTGGGCGCGACCGCCAGCACCGCGAGGATGTCCAGCCAGGAGACGTGGTTGGCGACCAGCAGCGCGCGCCGTCGGGGCAGCCGCCCCTTCACCACGAGGCGGACACCGAACGCGCGCACGGTGGCCCGCGCCCAGCCGCTGATCAACGTCTGCCGCTCCCGGGTGGGAAGCACTGGCGACAGCAGCGCCACCGGGATCCCGGCCAGCAGCATGCCGAGCGCGGCGACCAGCCGGAGCACCCGGCGGCCCACCGGCACGGTGGGCACCTCGCCGGCCACCGGCAGGCAGTCGTCGTCGCAGCCCGAAAAGGGCCGCCACAGGTCGCGCGGTACGCCGGTCACCGCTGCTCCCCACCCAGGAAGTGCCGCAGGTAGCGCGGGTTCATCCGGTCCAGGGAGAAGAGGACGTAGAAGTCCGCGCAGCCGAAGTCGCTGTCGTACGACGGCTCGCCGCAGATCCACGCACCCAGCCGGAGGTAGCCCCGCAGCAGTGGCGGAATGGTGACGCGCCCGGCCCTGGCAGCGGGGAGCGGGCCGGTGGCGGCGGGGAGCGGGCCGGGCGCGGAGGCGGCCTCGGCGAACCAGGGCCGCAACGGGCGGACCCGCAGCGGCGGGGGCGACAGGTGCCGGGCCTGGGCCTGGGCCCACACCTCGGCGACCGTCCGCCCGCCGTCGGCCACCGGCACCGACGCACAGCCGCCGAGCCAGCGCGAGCCACGCAGGTGCAGGTAGCGGGTGAGGCCAGCCCACATCAGGTTGATCACCGCCCCGGAGCGATGGTCCGGGTGCACACAGGACCGGCCCGTCTCGACCAGGTCGTCACGGAGCGGGTCGAGCGCGGTGAGGTCGAACTCGTTCTCGGCGTACCGCCGAGCGGTGCGTCCCGGTGGCAGCAGCCGGTACGTGCCGACCACCTCGCCGGTGCTGTCCTCGCGAACGATCAGATGGTCGCAGTACGCGTCGAAGGGGTCCACGTCCAGCCCGGCCTCGCCGGGAAGGAGGGTGGCGCCCAACTCGGTGGCGAACACCTCGTGGCGCAGGCGTTGCGCGGCCGCGACCTGGATGGGGTCGTCGGCGATCAGCAGGGTGTATCCGCTGGTCGTCAAGGGTGCGCCAGCGGCATGCAGAACGGCCATGGGATCTGTGTAGGTGCCCGGGTTGCCATCCACGGGGACCACTGGTGTCGATCGGGTGAACGCCGGCCGGCGAGACCGCTGGCGACGCCCGGCGGGGACCGTGCGAGGCTGCCCGGGGCAGACTGGCGACGGCGCCGACACGCACCATCGGAGGTCGACGATGCGCATCGAGTCCCGATACAACGGGCCGGCCGGTTCCGGCAACGGCGGCTGGAGCGCGGGGACCTTCGCCGCCGCGGCGGGCGGCAGCGGGCCGGTCGAGGTGACGCTGCGCCGGCCACCACCGCTGGAGACCGAGCTGACCCTGATCGGCGGCGAGGTCCGGGACCCGACCGGTGAACTGGTGGCCGAGGTGCGCGCGGCCGGAGTGGTCGATGCCGTCGTACCCCCGGTCGACCTGGAGACGGCGGTGGCCGCCGCGACCCGCTACCCCGGCCTGGTCGAGCATCCGTTCCCCAGCTGCTACGTGTGCGGACCGCAACGGGTCGACGGGCTGCGGATCTTCCCCGGCCGGCTGCCGGACGGGCGGACCGCCGCGCCGTTCCGCGCGCCCGCGAAGGTCAGTGCGGCCACGGTCTGGGCGGCGTTGGACTGCCCCGGCGGTTGGGCGGTGCTCGCGCCGGGCCGCCCGTACCTGCTGGGCCGCATCGCCGCAGTGGTCGCGGCGCTGCCGCGGCCGGACGACGAGTGCGTGGTGACCGGGGCGTTGCTGCGCGTCGATGGCCGCAAGGCGCTCGTGCACACCAGCCTGTACGGGCCGGACGGCGCGCTGCTCGGCGCGGCGCGGGCAACCTGGATCGCCCGCTGAACCCGACCGTAGTCCGCAGGGAGGAGTCGCCTCCGCCCTGCGACGGATCAGGACATACGGACCGCGCCTGATTGACCTTGTTGCATTGGGCCGTCACGCTGTGCCACGGCGTACCTCGACGCCACACACGGGAGGAGAACGATGACTGACGGGCAGCGAAGCCCCACCAGCGACGGTCAGATCGTGGTGTCCGGTCTGACAAAGCAGTACAAGAACGTCCGGGCGGTGAACAACCTGTCCTTCACCGTGGCACCGGGACGGGTGACCGGCTTCCTCGGCCCGAACGGCGCCGGCAAGACCACCACGCTGCGCATGCTGCTGAACCTGGTCACGCCGACCGCCGGCACGACCACCATCAGCGGTCAGCGGTACGCCGACCTCACCGACCCGCTGCGGCACGTCGGCGCGGTGCTGGAGGCGTCCAGCGCGCACAAGGGCCGTACCGGCATCAACCACCTGCGGGTCATCTGCGCGGCGGCCGGGCTGCCCAAGCAGCGGGCCGACGAGGCGCTGGCCCTGGTCGGGCTGAGCCCGGCGGCGAAGCGCAAGTTCAAGGGTTACTCGCTGGGCATGAAGCAGCGGCTCGGTATCGCCGCCGCGATGCTCGGTGACCCTCGGGTGCTGATCCTCGACGAGCCGGCCAACGGGCTCGACCCGGAGGGCATCCGGTGGATGCGCGGATTCCTCAAGAACCTCGCCCACGAGGGCCGTACGGTGCTGGTCTCCAGTCACCTGCTGTCGGAGATGCAGCTGCTCGCCGACGACGTGGTGATCATCGCGGCCGGGCAGCTGGTCCGGCAGGGCCCGGTCGACCAGGTTCTCGGGTCGATGGCCCAGGGCGCCCGGGTCCGGGTCCGCACCCCGCAGGCCGAGGCGCTGACCGCCGCCCTGAAGGCGCAGTCGGCGACAGTGGATGTCGACGAGCACGGCGTGCTGCTGGTCGCCGGGGTGGACGCCCCGACGATCGGTCGCGCCGCCCTCACCGCCGGGGTGGAGCTGCACGAACTGACCACCGAACGGCCCGATCTGGAACGGGTCTTCCTGGAGCTGACGGCCGGAAAGGCGGGCATCCGATGAACCTGGTCCGATCCGAGCTACTCAAGATCCGCACCACCAGCACCTGGTGGTGGTTGGCTCTCGGCGCGTTCCTCTCGATCGCGCTGGCGTTCGCGGTCAACGCGTGGCTGGCCGTCACGGCGCTCGGCGGCGACGCCGACGAGATCGGCGTCAGCGCCGAGCAGGCGACCGCGCCGGCGCAGGCGGCGAACCTCTACACCTCGGGCCAGTACCTCGGGCTGATGTTCGTGATGCTCATCGGCATCCTGATGGTCACCAACGAGTTCTTCCACCAGACCGCGACCACCACGTTCCTGACGACCCCGCGGCGAACGTCGGTCATCGTCAGCAAGCTCGTCGCCGCGAGCCTGCTCGGCTTCATGTTCTGGCTGGCGACCACGCTGATCGACCTGGCCGCGGGCGCGATGTTCCTGTCCGCGAACGACTACGGCACCCAGCTCGGTGAGTGGCCCGTGCAGCGGGCACTGCTGTTCAACCTGCTCGCCTACGCGATCTGGACGATCCTCGGGGTGGGCATCGGCACGCTGATCACCAACCAGCTCGGAGCGGTGATCACGGCGGCGGTGCTCTATCTGATCGGCACCCAGGTGGTGGGTCTGCTGTTCCTGCTCCTGTCGAACCTGCTCGACAGCGAGGCGGTGCTCAAGTGGCAGGTGATCTGGCCGGCGGTGGCATCCCAGGTCATGATCACGGAGGGCACCTCCGAGTTCACCCCGTCCTGGTGGGTCGGCGCCCTGGTGCTGATCGGCTATGCGCTGGTCAGCGGGGTTGTCGGCGTCCTGCTCACCCGACGGCGCGACATCGCCTGACAAGGCACCCGACCCCGGGGTGGCCGTGACAAGCTGGCCGCTCCGGGGTCGTCACCGCCATCGGCGGGCCCGGGACATCGTGGAACTGACGCGCTACCAGCTCTCCACCGGACGCGCAGCGGCTGCCGAACTTCTGGCATCTTCTGTGAAACCGGCCACGGGACCGAGGCGGAAATGCCTGCGGGATCGGTACGGCGTAGCCTGGGAGCCGTCCAGTCCGTGCTCCTAATCGGGCGCGACAGGACACACCGCGTGCCACACAAACCCGCGTGAAAGAGGCGATTACCGGCCGTGTCGACCCAGCAGACTTCGCAGGAGAACCCACTGGCGGGTTTCGGCCCGAATGAGTGGATCGTCGAGGAGATGTACCAGCGTTACCTCGCCGACCCATCGAGCGTCGATTCGGCCTGGCACGACTTCTTCGCCGACTACCGGCCCGCACCAGGGGCGGGCACCCCGGGCGGTGCCGAATCGTCGGACAAGCCGGCCGCCGCCCCCGAGCCGGACGGCCAGCCCGAGGCCGCCGTCAGCATCGCCCAGCCGAGCGCCCCGGCCAAGCCGGCGACCGCGAGCAAGCCGGCCGCCCCGAGCAAGCCGGCCGCCGCCCAGCCGGCGCCGACCAAGTCCGCCGCTCCGGCCACGCCCAAGGCCGCCCCGGCGAAGGCAGCGCCGGAGAAGGCGGCCCCGGCCAAGCCGGCCGCCAAGGCCACCGAGCCGAGCGCCGACGGCCCGCAGACCACCCCGTTGCGGGGCGTCGCCGCGAAGATCGTCCAGAACATGGACGCCTCGCTGAGCGTGCCCACCGCGACCAGCGTGCGCGCGGTCCCGGCCAAGCTGCTCGTGGACAACCGCATCGTGATCAACAACCACCTCGCCCGAGGGCGGGGTGGCAAGGTCAGCTTCACCCACCTGGTCGGCTACGCGATGGTGCGCGCGCTGGTCCAGCACCCGGAGATGAACAACTCCTTCGCCGAGGCCAACGGCAAGCCGGCGGTGGTCCGCCCGGCACACGTCAACCTCGGCATCGCGATCGACCTGGCCAAGCCGGACGGCAGCCGCAACCTGGTGGTCCCCTCCATCAAGGGCTGCGAGCAGATGGACTTCCGGCAGTTCTGGCAGGCGTACGAGGACGTGGTCCGCCGGGCCCGGCGCAACGAGCTGACCATGGAGGACTACTCCGGCACCACGATCTCGCTGACCAACCCGGGCGGCATCGGCACCGTGCACTCGATGCCGCGGCTCATGCAGGGGCAGAGCGCGATCATCGGTGTCGGCGCGATGGAGTACCCGGCCCCTTACCAGGGGATGTCCGAGGCCACCCTGGCCGAGCTGGCGGTCAGCAAGATCATCACGCTGACCAGCACGTACGACCACCGGATCATCCAGGGCGCGCAGTCCGGCGAGTTCCTCAAGGTGATGCACGAGCTGATCCTGGGCGAGCACGACTTCTACGACGAGATCTTCACCTCGCTGCGCATCCCGTACGAGCCGGTGCGGTGGATGCGCGACGTGGCGGTCAACTCCGAGGGGCAGATCAACAAGACCGCCCGGGTGCACGAGCTGATCCACGCGTACCGGGTGCGCGGTCACCTGATGGCCGACACCGACCCGCTGGAATTCAAGATTCGCAAGCACCCCGACCTGGACGTCCTCCAGCACGGGCTCACCCTGTGGGACCTGGACCGCGAGTTCCCGGTCAACGGCTTCGCCGGTCGGCAGCGGATGAAGCTGCGCGAGATCCTCGGCGTGCTGCGCGACTCGTACTGCCGCCGGGTCGGCATCGAGTACATGCACATCCAGGACCCGGAGGAGCGCCGCTGGGTCCAGGAACGGATCGAGCGCAAGTACGAGAAGCCGTCCGCCGACGAGCAGAAGCACGTGCTCAACCGGCTCAACGCCGCCGAGGCGTTCGAGACCTTCCTGCAGACGAAGTACGTCGGCCAGAAGCGCTTCTCGCTGGAGGGCGGCGAGTCGCTGATCCCGCTGCTCGGTGAGGTGCTGGAGTCGTCCGCCGAGAGCGGGCTGGACGAGGTCGTCATCGGCATGGCCCACCGGGGTCGGCTCAACGTGCTGGCCAACATCGTCGGCAAGCCGTACGAGAAGATCTTCTCCGAGTTCGAGGGCCACCTGGACCCGCGCTCGACGCAGGGCTCCGGCGACGTGAAGTACCACCTGGGTCAGAACGGCAAGTTCACCACCCCCGACGGCGAGCACGCGGTCAAGGTGTCGGTGGTGGCCAACCCGTCGCACCTGGAGGCCGTCGACCCGGTGCTGGAGGGCATCGTCCGGGCCAAGCAGGACCGGATAGACCTCAAGCTGGAGGGCTACACCGTGCTGCCGCTGGCGGTGCACGGTGACGCCGCCTTCGCCGGGCAGGGCGTGGTGGCCGAGACGCTCAACCTGTCGCAGCTGCGCGGCTACCGCACCGGCGGCACCGTGCACGTGGTGGTCAACAACCAGGTCGGCTTCACCACCGCCCCGGAGTACAGCCGGTCCAGCCTCTACAGCACCGACGTGGCCCGGATGATCCAGGCGCCGATCTTCCACGTCAACGGCGACGACCCGGAGGCCGTGGTCCGGGTGGCCCGGCTGGCGTTCGAGTACCGGCAGACGTTCAACAAGGACGTCGTGATCGACATGGTCTGCTACCGCCGGCGCGGGCACAACGAGGGCGACGACCCGTCGATGTCCAACCCCCAGATGTACAAGATCATTGACTCGAAGCGCTCGGTCCGCAAGCTCTACACCGAGGAGCTGATCGGTCGCGGCGACATCACCGTGGAGGACGCGGAGGAGCTGCTGCGCGACTACCAGGCGCAGCTGGAGAAGGTCTTCAAGGCCACCCGGGACGCCGCCTCGGCACCGCGCCAGCTCAACCGGCCGCGCCGTGAGGAGGAGCCGGAGCCGCAGGTCGACACCGCCACCGACGCGTCGGTGGTCAAGGCCATCGGCGAGGCGCACATCAACCTGCCGGAGGGCTTCACCCCGCACAAGCGGATCCAGCAACTGCTGGACCGGCGGGCCAAGATGTCCGTCGAGGGCAACATCGACTGGGGCTTCGGCGAGATCATCGCGCTCGGGGCGCTGCTGCACGACGGGGTCACCGTCCGGCTCGCCGGGCAGGACTCGCGTCGCGGCACGTTCGTCCAGCGGCACGCCTCGGTGGTCGACTCCCGCACCGGCGACGACTACCTGCCGTTGAAGTCGCTCACCGGCGACGGCGACCGCTCCCGGTTCTTCGTGCACGACTCGCTGCTCAGCGAGTACGCGGCGATGGGCTTCGAGTACGGCTACTCGGTGGAGAACATCAACGCCCTCGTCGCCTGGGAGGCCCAGTTCGGCGACTTCGTCAACGGCGCCCAGTCGGTGATCGACGAGTTCATCTCGTCCGGTGAGGTGAAGTGGGGCCAGCGCTCCGCCATCACCCTGCTGCTGCCGCACGGCCACGAGGGTCAGGGCCCGGACCACACCTCCGGCCGGCCGGAGCGGTTCCTGCAGATGTGCGCCGAGGACAACATGCGGGTGTCCATCCCGACCACCCCGGCGAACTACTTCCACCTGCTGCGCCGCCAGGCCCTGTCGCCCAAGCGCAAGCCGTTGGTGGTGTTCACGCCGAAGTCGCTGCTGCGGCACAAGCTCTGCGTCTCGCCGGTGGAGGACTTCACCACCGGCACCTTCCAGCCGGTGCTGCGCGACACCGCCGCCCCGGCGCCGGAGGCGGTGAAGCGGGTGCTGCTCTGCTCCGGCAAGGTCTACTACGACCTGTTCCAGGCCCGGCAGGAGCGCGGCGTCACCGACACCGCCATCATCCGGCTCGAGCAGCTGTACCCGCTGCCGGTGGAGGAGATCCGGGCCGCCCTGGCGCAGTTCCCGAACGCGGAGGACTTCGCCTGGGTGCAGGAGGAGCCGGCCAACCAGGGCGCCTGGTCGTTCGTCGCGCTCAACCTGCTGGAGCACCTCACCGACGTTCGGCTGCGGCGGATCTCCCGCCCGGCCGCGGCCGCCCCGGCGGTCGGCTCGGCCAAGACCCACGAGGTCGAGCAGAACGCGCTGATCGAGGCGGCACTTCCGCGCCCGTGACCTGACCGCACCGCGACAGCCGGGGCAGGGCCGTTTCCACGGTCCTGCCCCGGCTCCGTCGGTCGACCCAACCACCCGCCCGGCCTGCGCCGGGCCGAGTAAGAGGACATACCCATGTACTTCACCGACCGTGGCATCGAGGAGCTGGTCGAGCGCCGGGGCGACGAGCAGGTGACCCTGGAGTGGCTCGGCGAGCGGCTGCGCGACTTCGTCGACCTCAACCCCGAGTTCGAGACACCGATCGAGCGCTTCGCCACCTGGCTGGCCCGGCTCGACGACCCCGACGAGGACTGACCCACCCGGTGCCGGGAACCACCGCCCGATTGGGCAGCTGACGGGCGGCTGGCAGCTGGCCGGCGCCGGCCGGTCAGCCGGTCCGCGAAGTGACCGGTTCCAGGCCCGTGCGTCGCAGTTTCTGCCAGCCCAGCCGGCCGCCGGTCAACGCGGTGACCACGGCCTGAACCATCACCAGATACATCAACTGCCGGTAGACGAACTGTTGGAGCGGCAACACCCACAGCACCCCCAACTTCTCCCGGTCCAGCCGGAACGCCACCACTGCGGTGACCAGTTGCACGCCGAGCATGACCAGCCAGGCCACCGCCGTGGCGGTCCGGTCGAGGAAGAAGAGGCCGTACAGGGCCAGTAGGTCGATCACCGGCGCGAGCAGCGGCAACAGCACGCCGAAGAGGCTGAGGAAGAACAGGCAACGCCGGGTGAACCGGCCCGACGCACCCCGGTCGAATACGGAGCGGCGATGCTTCCACATCGCCTGCATGGTGCCGTAGCTCCACCGGTAGCGCTGTTTCCAGAGCTGGCCGATGCTCGTCGGCGCCTCGGTCCAGGCGCGGGCCGTCTCCTCGTAGACGACCTTCCAGCCGGCCCGACCGAGCGCGATGGTGACGTCCGTGTCCTCGGCCAGGGTGTCATCGGTCATCCCCCCGGCGTACCGCAGCGCCTGTCGCCGGAAACCGCCGATCGCCCCGGGCACCGTCGGCATGCAGCGCAGCGTCTCGTAGAGGCGCCGGTCCAGGTTGAACCCGATGACGTACTCGATGTGCTGCCACTTGGCGATCAGGCTGCGCCGGTTGCCGACCTTCACGTTGCCGGCCACCGCGCCCACCTGCGGGTCGGCGAAGGGCTGCACGAGCCGGCGGACGGCGTCGGGTTCGAAGACAGTGTCCCCGTCGACCATGACGATCAGGTCGTGCCGGGCGAGCGCCACGCCGGTGTTCAATGCGCTGGGCTTGCCACCGTTGGGTTTGCGGACCACCCGGACGTTGGGCAGGCGGAGCGCGTCGACGATGTCCGCGGTCCCGTCGGTGGAGCCGTCGTCGACGACAACCACCTCGATTCCGCCGGGATGGTCGCCGCCAGCGAGTGAACGGACCGCCGCGGCGATCCCCTCCTTCTCGTTGTACGCCGGGACGATCACCGACACCGGCGCGGTGACCGGCGGCCCCCACGTCCAGTCCGTGGCCCGACGGCGACGGGCGTGTCGCCCGGCGAGCAGGAACAGCACGGCGGTACGCCCGAGGGTGAGCACCCCGACGAGCACGAAGAGGATCCCGAACACGGTCAGCACCTGGTCGGCGCCCCGTACCGCCCAGACCAGCATCTGGCCGCGCCAACGGTCCCCAGCGGTGGCCGCCGCACCGGATTCCGCCCGGTAGTCGACCCCGGCGGCGGCGAAGGCGAGGTTCAGTCCGTCCGTCGCGGTGACGAAGCGGTATCCCCGTTGCTTCATCATCGGGATGAAGCGGTCGAGGGCGGCGACGGTCTGCGCGCGGTCACCGCCGGCGTCGTGCCAGAGGGTGATCGCACCCGAGTCGCCGTCCGGGGTGGCGTTCTCGACGATCTTGTCTACGCCGGGCAGCGCCCAGTCCTGGCTGTCGGTGTCGTTGAGCACCGTCAGGTAGCCCAGGTCACCGGCGGCGATCAGCACCGGCCAGTCCTGGTTGTCGATCGCGTCGGCATGCGAGGAGTACGGAAACCGGACCAGCGAGGTGCGCACGCCGGTGACGGCGGCGAGGGCGAGCTGGGTCTGGGCGTACTCCAGCTCTTGCCGCCATCCGGACAGCTCGGTGAGGTCGGGGTGGGTGAACGTGTGCACGCCGAGCTCGTGGCCACCCGCGACCAGGTTCCGGGCCATGTCGGGGTGCCGGGCGACCTGCGAACCCAGCACGAAGAACGTGCCAGTGACCTGGTGGGCGTCGAGGACGCGCAGAACCTCGGGGGTCCAGACGGGGTCGGGGCCGTCGTCGAAGGTGAGCGCGATGGTCCGGTCCGGCAAGCGGTAGGAGCGGACCTGCTCGCTGTTGGCGCTGATGATCGGCCCCCCGTTCACCACTGAGGTGGGGACCTCGCGTTGCCCCTGGTTGCTGTGCTGGTGGTCCGGGGTGAAGGAGGCGTTGGTGTACGCGTTGACCAGAAGTACGCCGGCCAGAACCGCCAGCAGCATGCCGAGCAGGACCCAGCGCGGTGGAGGTACGGCCCGACGACGGCGGGCCGTGATCGCCGGCTCAGCCATCCGCGGGGAGGAGGTCGGTGGGGAGTCCGCCGGGTTCGGCCGGTTCCTCGGGTGGGAGCGGCGGGTCCTCGGTCGAGGGTGAGACGGCGGGTGTCGGTGCCACCGAGGTGGGCCGCCCCGAGCTGGGCGAGGGCGGCACGCTGGTGGGGTCACCGCTCGCCGGGCTGGCGGCGCTCCGTGACCGCGTGGGGGCAGGTGAGCGGGGAGCCGGCGGGGCGACGGTGGGTGCCACCCTGGCCGCCGGCGTACGGGGGACGGCTGTCGACGGCTCGGGGATGGCGGTAATCGCCTCGGCCTGCGGCGACTGGGTCCGTTCAGGCTGCTCGGCCTCGTCCACGAACGGGAGCACCGTGTGCGGCTCCACCATGCCGCCGGCGAAGCTGACGGCCACCAGCCCGGTGTAGGTCAGGCCCAGCAGACCGACGACGTATGCGAGCCAGCGCAGGCGGGAGCGGCGTCGGCCGCTGGGGTCGACGAAGACCGGGGGCGGTTGGGGCGCGGCGGCGATCAGCTCGGTGGGGCCGTCGGTGCGGTTGGCCACCATGGTGGGCTCGTCGACCGGCGCCGCCGGTCGGGACCGAGGGTCGCCGGACCCGGCGGGCGTTGACCTCCCAGTCGACGTATCGTCGCTGCTCAAGCCCCGGGTGGTCATGGGACGCGAGTCTAGGCGTGAGTTTTTCTCAGCTTTGCTGACGGCTCACTGATTGAGACGCCGACCGCACCGTCGGGGCCACGACGGGGGTCGCCGCGACCGCCGCCTTCTCGTCGTCAGGGAGGGTTCGTACCCGGCCTGCGGCCGGTGACGGCGGCAGCTCAGGGGCCGTAGGGCCCGGGTGGGGAGTCTCGCGATCTTCTAGGGTGGGGGCTGTGGCTCGCAGCGTGTATCTGACCAGCGTCGGTTCGGGCGGAGGCAAGTCGACGATCGCCCTCGGGCTGGCCGAGTTGCTGTCCCGCCAGGTCGGGCGGATCGGCGTGTTCCGGCCGCTGGTCGCCGACACCGGGCAGGATCCGATCCTCGCCCTGCTCAGCGAGCGGTACCGGGTCGAGGTGCCGCTGGCCGAGCTGGCCGGGGCGAGCTACGCCGAGGCCGCCGCGCTGGTCGCGGACGGCCGACGGGAACAGCTGATCTCCGCGATCGTCGAGCGCTACCGGGCGGTGGAACGGCAGTGCCCGGCGGTGGTCGTGGTGGGCAGCGACTTCGACGACCCGGGTGATCCGGCCCGCCCCCGCGAGCTGGCCTTCAACGCCCGGCTGGCCACCGAGTTCGGCAGCGTGGTGGTGCCGGTGGTGGACGGCTTCGGGCAGGAGCCGGCGGCCGTGGCGGCGGCGATGCGGGGGGCGTACCACGACCTGGCCGACCTGGGCGCGACAGTGCTCGCGGTGATCGCCAACCGGGTGTCCGAGCCGATGACGCTGCCCGACCTGCCGGTGCCCGCGTACGCCATCCCGGAGGTGCCGAGCGTGTCGGCGCCGACGGTGGCCGAGGTGGCGGCGGCGCTCGGCGCCACCCTGCTGGCCGGGGACGACGCCGCGCTCGGTCGCGACGTGCTGGATTTCGTGGTCGGCGCGGCGCATGTGCCGACCCTGCTGGGCCACCTCACCGAGGGCGCCCTGGTGATCACCCCCGGGGACCGGGCCGACCTGCTCGTCGCCGCGAGCGCCGCGCACGTGGCCGGGCAGGTGTCGGTGGCCGGGCTGGTGCTCACCCTCGGCGAGCAGCCCGACCCCCGGGTCATGCGGCTGGTGGAGGGGCTCAACACCGGGCTGGCGGTGCTCTCCGTGCGCAGCGACAGCTACGACACGGTGGCCGCGTCCAGCCGCATCGAGGGCCGGCCCAGCGCGGCCAATCCCCGCAAGGTGGAGGCCGCGCTCGGCGCGTTCGAACGCTGCGTGGACACCGACGACCTGGCCCGCCGGCTGCGGGTCAGCCGGTCGGCGCGGGTCACCCCGCTGATGTTCGAGAACGAGCTGATCGACCGGGCCCGCTCGAAGCCCCGTCACCTGGTGCTGCCGGAGGGCACCGACGAGCGGATCCTGCGCGCGGCGGAGATCCTGCTACGCCGCGGAGTGGCCGAGCTGACGCTGCTCGGCAGGCCGGACGACATCGCCCGGCGCACCCGCGAGCTGGGCATCGACCTGGGCGACGCGCACCTGGTCGACCCGGTCACCAGCGGGTGGCGCGACGACTTCGCCGCCGAGTACGCCCGGCTGCGCGCCCACCGGGGCGTCACTGCCGAGTTGGCGCACGACATCGTGGCGCAGCCCAACTACTTCGGCACCCTGATGGTGGCGACCGGCCGAGCCGACGGCATGGTCTCCGGCGCGACGCACACCACCGCCGCGACCATCCGGCCCGCGTTCGAGATCATCCGTACGCTGCCGGACGTCTCGGTGGCCTCCAGCGTCTTCTTCATGCTGCTCGCCGACCGGGTGCTGGTCTACGGCGACTGCGCCGTCAACCGCGACCCCGACGCCGCCCAGCTCGCCGACATCGCGATCTCGTCGGCCGACACCGCGGCCCGGTTCGGCATCGAACCCCGGGTGGCGATGCTGTCGTACTCCACCGGCAGCTCCGGTGCCGGCGCGGACGTGGAGAAGGTCGCCGCGGCCACCGCGCTGGTCCGGGAACGCCGGCCCGACCTGCTGGTCGAGGGGCCCATCCAGTACGACGCGGCGATCGACCCGGCGGTGGCGGCGACGAAGCTGCCGGGCAGCCCGGTCGCCGGCCACGCCACGGTCTTCATCTTCCCGGACCTGAACACCGGCAACAACACGTACAAGGCGGTGCAACGCTCCGCCGGGGCGGTCGCCGTCGGCCCGGTCATGCAGGGTCTACGCCGACCGGTGAACGACCTGTCCCGGGGCGCGTTGGTGACGGACATCGTCAACACGGTGGCGATCACCGCCATCCAGGCGGCCACCGAGGAGGCGTCGTGAGTCAGGTACTGGTGCTCAACTGCGGGTCGTCGTCGGTGAAGTGGCGCCGCTACGACGGTGAGCGGGCGCTGGACCACGGCACCGTCGAACGCATCGGTGAGCCCGGTGGTGGCCCGACTGACCACACCGAGGCGGTCCAGCAGATCCTGGACGGGCTGGACCTGACCGGGTTGGCGGCGGTCGGGCACCGGGTGGTGCACGGCGGCCGGAAGTTCAGCGCGCCGGTGCTCGTCGACGACGCGGTGCTGGCCGCGATCCGCGAGCTGATCCCGCTCGCCCCACTGCACAACCCGGTCAACCTGGCGGGCATCGAGGTGGCCCGCTCGGCACTGCCGGACGTGCCGCAGGTCGCCGTCTTCGACACCGCGTTCCACCACACCCTGCCGGAGGCCGTCGCGACGTACGCGATCGACCGCGAGGTCGCCGAGCGGTACGACATCCGCCGGTACGGCTTCCACGGCACCTCACACGCGTACGTGTCCCGCCGCACCGCCGAACTGCTGGGCCGGCCCTACGAGCAGATCAACACGATCACCCTGCACCTGGGTAACGGGGCCAGCGCGTGCGCTGTCGAGAACGGTCGCAGCGTCGCCACCTCGATGGGCATGTCCCCCCTCGAAGGGCTGGTGATGGGCACCCGCAGCGGCGACATCGACCCCACCGTGATCTTCCACCTGCGCCGGGAGGGCGGGCTGTCGGTGGACGACATCGACGACCTGCTCAACCACCGCAGCGGCCTGCTCGGGCTGACCGGCGTCAACGACATGCGCGAGGTCCTCGAGCGTCGGGCTGCCGGTGATCAGGCGGCGACGCTGGCCTTCGAGGTGTACTGCCGGCGCATCACCGGCTACGTCGGGGCGTACTACGCGCTGCTCGGCCGGGTCGACGCGATCACCTTCACCGCCGGGGTCGGCGAGCACGCCGCGCCGGTGCGGGCCGCCGCGCTGGCCGGCCTGGGTCGGCTCGGCATCAGCGTGGACGACGCCCGCAACGACGGTGACGGCGACCGGGTGATCTCACCGGACGGCGCCGACGTGAGCGTCTGCGTCATCCGCACCGACGAGGAGCGGGAGATCGCCAGGCAGACCCGGGACCTGGTCGGGGCGGCCTGACGGCTTGACCAGCCGCCCGCCAGTCGGGCCACCAGCTCAGCCGCCCGCCAGCCAGGCGACGAGGGCCACCAGCACCACGACGACCACCGCCGCGCCGATGATGAGCGGCAGGCGGGACGGGGCCTCCGCCGGTGCCGCGGCCTCCGGCGTCTGGCTGAAGGCACGGAACGCCTCGGTGTTGCCGCTGGGGTCTGTGTAGTTCTCAGGCATGTCGGTGACCCTAGCGAAGCTGGTCACGCGGCACCGTCCCCGGTCCACGGCGTCGCGGGGGTGGACCCGGCCGGTGGAGGTGACCCGACCGGGTGGCCGGTGCAGCCGAACCGGACGGCGGGGCTGCTACGCCCTCCCGGGCACCTACCGTGAAACGATGGGGGCGGGCCGGCTGCTGGCCGTACTGGTGACAGCGTTGCTGGCCGGCTGCGCGCCGGCCACGGCAGTGGCCGGCGGGGCCACCGACCCGGTACCGGCGCGTCGAGCGCCCGAGGGGTCGTACGCCGTCGGCGTGCGTACGCTCACCCTCGATCCGCGTTCGGCGCGCCCGCTGCCGGTGACGATCTGGTACCCGACGTCGACCGGTCAGGTGGCGGCCGGACGGTTCCCGGTGGTGATCTACAGCCACGGCCTGGGCAGCCGACCCGAGTTGCACGCCGGCCTGACCACCCGCTGGGCGGCGGCCGGTTTCGTGGTGGCCGCACCCGCGTACCCGCACACCCGGCAGGGTGCCGCGCACTTCACCCGGGCCGACGTACGCCACCAGCCGGCCGACGCCTGGCGGCTGATCCGGCACCTCGGGCGGCTCGACCGCAACCGCGCCGATCCGCTCGCCGGGCACCTCGACCTGACCTCGATCGCCGCCGCCGGGCACTCGGCGGGCGGCTTCACCACCTCCGGCATGTTCAGCGAGGGCCATCAGGCCCGGTTGCGCGCCGGGATCGTGATCGCCGGCGGCGGGTTGCCGGGCAGCTTCGCCGGGCCAGCCGCGCCGGTGCTCTTCGTGCACGGCACGGCCGACCCGGTGGTGCCGGTGACTGTCGGCCGGGCCGCTTACGCGCGCACGCCCGGGCCGGCCGCGTTCCTCAGCCTGCTCGACCAGGACCACGGGGCGTACCTCACGCCGGGCCACCCGGGCTTCGCCCCGGTCCTCGCCACCACCACCGACTTCCTGCGCTGGACCCTCTACGGCGATCAGGTTGCCGCCGCCCGCCTCCGCACCGACGCCCACTCCCCCAACCTGACCCGTTACGAGTCCCGCCCGGCCCACTGACCCCTGCCGCTGTCGGTACGGTCGTGCGGTGGACGAGCTTGCGCGCCGGCAGTTGGCGAGCATCGCCGAGGTCATCACGGTGACCGGGGCCTGTGGCATCCCGGTGTGGCTGCGCGGCGGCTGGGCGATGGACTTCCAGCTCGGCACTGTGACCCGCCCGCACGTCGACGTCGACTGGTACTGCTGGCGCGACGACGCGGACCGGCTGGCCGACCTGCTGCTGGCCCGGGGCTGGCTTCCCGACCCGCGGATGCCCGCCCGGTTGCAGCTTGACCTGTTCGCCGCCGACGTGGAGGTCAGCTTCGCGTACCTGGGTCGGGATGCCGCCGGCCGACCGACGGTGGGTGCCGGGTCCTGGGCCGGCACCCCACTGCCGGCCGGGATGCTGGCCGCCCCACCCGGCCGGATCGGCCCGCTCACCGTGCCGACCATCTCGGTGGCCGCCCAGATCGAGTTCAAGCAGATGTACCCAGTCTGGATGCCGGAACGTCAGCGCCGCCCGAAGGACGCCGACGACCTGGCCCGCCTGCGCGATCTCGCCCCCGCCCCGCGGCGCGCCCCCTGAGCTGTGGGTGAGCGGGCGGGCACACAGTGCCAAAGTGCGCCGGGCAGGTCTGCGGGGCGAGGCACAATCGGACTCATGTCGCGTCGTGTCACCCCCGCCCTGCTGGCCAGCGCCCTGCTCCTGGCCGGTCTGGTCGGCTGCTCGGCGGACGCCAGGAAGGCCGAGAGCCAGCAGGCGCCCGTCGAACCACCGCCCGCCGCCACCCCGACACCGCAGGTACCCGCCGGGAAAGCCCCGCAGCGCGCCTTCGCTGTCGGCGTACGCCAGCTGAAGCTGAACAGGGACGGCCGCGCGCTGCCGACGACGCTCTGGTACCCGGCGGCCGGGCAGTCCGGCGGCGCGGCCAAGCGGTCGGCGACGGCGGCGGAGGGCCGGTTCCCGGTGGTGATGTTCAGTCACGGCCTGGGTGGGCGGCCGGACGACTACGCCACGCTGCTGACCCGCTGGGCGGCGGCCGGTTTCGTGGTGGCCGCGCCCGCGTTCCCGCACACCTCCCGGGGCGCCGACAACAACGTCCTCGACGTGCTCAACCAGCCCGCCGACGTGTCGTACGCGTTGGATCAGGTGTTGGCGTTGGACGGCAAGGCCGGCGACGCGTTGCGCGGCCGGTTGGACGGTGAGCGGGTGGCCGCCGCCGGGCACTCGGCGGGCGGGGTGACCACCATCGGCCTGTTCACCGCGAGCCGGGACGAACGGCTGGACGCGGGAGTGGTGTTCGCCGGCACGGCGCTCGGGGTGGGTACCGCGTTCGCCGGTGCCGCCGCCCCGCAGTTGTTCGTGCACGGTGAGCTGGACGAGGTGGTCGAGTACGCGGCCGGCAAGGCCGCCTACGACAAGGTGCCCTGGCCGAAGGCGATGCTGAGCCTGCCGAAGGGCGACCACGGGCGGGCGCTGCTCAGCGACGGCGCGACGCTGCGGGTCGTCTCGGACACCTCGGTCGAGTTCCTACGCTGGTCGCTCTACGGCGACCCGGACGCCAAGAAGCGCATCTCCACCGACGCGACGCGCGGCGACATCGCCACCTTCGACGACCACCTCTGATCCCGCGCCTCGCGCCCCGCGCCGCACGCCGCACGCCCAAGATCTGCCAACATCGGGGATGTTGCTGCCTCGGCACGCCGGAATGCAGCAGTTTCCCCGATGTTGCGCAGATCATGGCGCGGCGCGAGCGCGGCGCGGACAGGCGGGCGTTAGGCCTCGTGGTCGATGACGACCTTGCCGAAGGCGTCGCCGGAGTGCAGTCGGGCGAAGGCGTCCTCGACCCGGCTGAACGGGATGACGCAGTCGACTACCGGGCGCACCTCGTTGTCCGAGCAGAACGCCAGCAGCTCGTACAGCTCGCCGGGCGTGCCCATCGAGGTGCCCAGGATCTCCAGCTGCATGGCGAAGACGCGGCGCAGGTTGACCGACGGCTCGTGCCCGGCGGTCGCGCCGGAGACCACGATCCGGGCCATCGGCGCGGCCGACTTCAGCGAGTGGTCGAAGGTGGCCGCGCCGACCGTCTCGATCACCACGTCGACCCGCTCCGGCAGCCGGGCGCCGGGCTCCACGGCGGTGGCGCCGAGGGCGGAGATCCGGTCACGCTTCACGGCGTCGCGGCTGGTCGCGTACACCCGCTTGCCCATCGCGACGGCGAGCGCGACGGCCGCGGTGGCCACCCCACCGCCCGCGCCCTGGACCAGCACGCTGTCGGCCTCCGCGACGCGGCCCTTGGTGGTCAGCATCCGCCACGCGGTCAGCCAGGCCGTGGGCAGGCACGCCGCGTCGGTCGCCGCCATGCCGTCGGGCAGCGGGATCAGATTCGACCGGGGTACGACCACCCGCTCGGCGAGCGTCCCGGCGAAGTGCTCGGAGAGGATGGAGACCCCGCGCGGGTCACCCGGGGTGACGACCACCGGGTAGACGACCACCGGACGCCCCTCCGGGTCCACCCCGACCGCGTCGCAGCCGAGGATCATCGGAAGTTGGGCCTCGGTGAGACCCACCCCGCGCAGCGACCAGAGGTCGTGGTGGTTGAGCGAGGTGGCCCGCAACTGCACGGTCACCCAGTCGTCCGCCGGAGGGGTCGGCTCGGGCCGCTCACCGACGGTGAGCGCGGCGAGCGGGTCGGCGTCGTCGAAACGGGAGGCAAAGGCAGCACGCATGATCGGCACGGTAACAAGCTGAGCGCTCGTTAAGAAGGCGTGCGCGTAGGCCAGCGGCGCATGCTTCGCCGGAGCGCCCCTGGCCCACGCGTGCGCGTAGAGCCGGCGGCGCATGCCGCCCCGGAGAACCCCCGGCCCAGGCGTGCGCGTAGAGCCGGCGGCGCATGCCGCGCCCGAGCGCCCCTGGCCACGCGTGCGTCCTAGCGGCGGGCGACGCCGTCGCGGCGGGCGGCTTCGGCGACCGCCTCGGCCACGGCCGGCGCGACGCGCGGGTCGAGCGGGGACGGCACGATCGCGTCGGCGGTCAGCGACTCGGCCACCACACCGGCGATGGCGTCCGCGGCGGCGACCTTCATCGCCTCGGTGATCCTGGTGGCGCCGGCGTCCAGCGCACCGCGGAACACCCCGGGGAAGGCCAGCACGTTGTTGATCTGGTTGGGGTAGTCACTGCGCCCGGTGGCGACCACCGCGACGTGCCGGGCGGCCACCTCGGGGTGCACCTCGGGGGTGGGGTTCGCCAGCGCGAACACGATTCCGCCGGGCGCCATCTGAGCCACCGCCGCCTCGGGGATCTGCCCGCCGGAGACCCCGACCAGCACGTCCGCGTCGCGCAGCGCCTCGGTGACGTCGCCGTGCCGGCCGTCGGCGTTGGTGCTCGCGGCCAACTCGGCCTTGGTGCCGGTCAGCTCGGTGCGGTGGCGGCCGATGATCCCCTTGGAGTCACAGACCACCACCTGGTCGGGGTTGACGCCCCCGGCGATCAGCATCTTCGTCACCGCCACGCCGGCCGCGCCCGCGCCGCTCACCGCCACCCGCAGGTCACCCAGCTTGCGGTCGAGCAACGTCGCGGCGTTGCGCAGCGCGGCGAGCACCACGATCGCGGTGCCGTGCTGGTCGTCGTGGAAGACCGGGATGTCCAACGCCTCGTCGAGTCGACGCTCGATCTCGAAGCAGCGCGGGGCGCTGATGTCCTCCAGGTTGATCCCACCGAACGAGGGTGCCAACGCCCGCACCACCGCGACGATCTCGTCCACGTCCTGGGTGTCCAGGCACACCGGCACCGCGTCCACGCCGCCGAACTGCTTGAACAGCACGGCCTTGCCCTCCATCACCGGCAGCGCGGCCCGGGGGCCGATGTTGCCCAGCCCGAGCACCGCCGAGCCGTCGGTGACCACCGCGACCGTGTGCGACACCCAGGTGTAGTCATCCACCAGGGCCGGGTCGGCGGCGATCGCCTCACACACCCGGGCCACCCCTGGGGTGTACGCCAGGGAGAGGTCCTCCCGGCTGGTGAGCGGCACGGTCGAGGTGACGGCCATCTTGCCGCCCCGGTGCAGTTGGAAGACGGGATCAGCGGGGTCCACGGTGGACGAAGACATGGTGGTGACTCCAGGATCTGTCGAGCAGATGTGAGGCGGCCGGCCCCGCCGCGAGGTGGGCGGCGGGCGGTGGCACGCGGTGCGGGGGGTCACCCGGGCACTTTCCGAGCATAGTGTCGACACCACCCCTCGGATGTGAGCAGGGTCATAACTGCCGGCGAGGTACCCGTCCCGGGCGCGGCCAGTAGCGGGCCACCACCCGTCCGCGCACGTCGGCCACCCCGTACGCCCGGGAGTCGTCGGTGATCAGGTCGTTGTCGCCCCGCAGCCACCAGCCGCCGTCCTGCGACCGGACCGCACGCTTCACCACCAGCAGATCGGGCCGGGTCCGGAAGACCGCGACCACCACGTCACCGGCCCGGATCGGGCGGCCACCGACGCGAACCAGCACCGCGTCGCCGTGCCGCAGCGTCGGGACCATGGACGGGCCGGTCACCAGAACGGCGGTCAGCGGCCTCCGCAGCCGGGGCGCCTCAGCCGGGTGATCGGCGGTCACTGGTTTCACCTCAACCGGTTGGGGGAGCATCTCCAGGAGTAATGTCGCCTTTGATCATCGCAAACTTCCCATGGAGGATCCCGATGCGATTTCCGCGCATCCTTGCGCCCCGCGTCACCGCGAGCGCTCACTGCGACCTGCCGTGCGGTGTCTACGACCCGGCCCAGGCCCGGATCGAGGCCGAGTCGGTCAAAATGATCTGCGAGAAGTACCAGTCGAACACCGACCCGGAGTTCCGCACCCGCGCCATCATCATCAAGGAGCAGCGCGCCGAGCTGGTCAAGCACCACCTCTGGGTGCTCTGGACCGACTACTTCAAGCCGCCGCACTTCGAGAAGTACCCGAACCTGCACAGCCTGTTCAACGAGGCCACCAAGCTCGCCGGCGCCGGTGGCGTCAAGGGCAGCCTCGACCCGGCCACCGCCGACAAGCTGCTCGCGAAGATCGACGAGATCTCGAAGATCTTCTGGGAGACCAAGAAGGCGTGACCTCTCCGGTCATCCCGACGATCCGGCCGGCACGTCCCGAGGACGTGCCGGCCGTCGTCGCCATGGTGCACGAGCTGGCCGAGTACGAACGCGCGCCGGAGCAGTGCCACCTCACCGCCGAGCAGTTGACCTCGGCCCTGTTCGGTGCCGGCGCGACGTCGGAAGAGCCGAGCGCTCCGGCGCTCTTCGGCCACGTCGCGGTGGATGAGCAGGACCAGCCGGTCGGCTTCGCACTGTGGTTCCTCAACTTCTCCACCTGGGCCGGCGTGCACGGCATCTACCTGGAGGACCTCTACGTCCGGCCGGCCGCCCGGGGCACCGGCGCCGGTCGGCTGCTGCTCGCCACGCTGGCCGACATCTGCGTACGACGCGGCTACCGGCGGCTGGAGTGGTGGATGATCGACTGGAACCCGGCCGCCGGTTTCTACGCCTCGATCGGCGCCGAGCAGATGAGCGAGTGGGTTCCCTACCGGCTCAGCGGCGACGCGCTCCGCCAGCTGGCCGATCACGTCACCACCGCCGGCACGCGTACGGGCGACTGACCGGGTAGAGTCCCCGACCGGGGGGATGAGGCGTGACTCAACTGACTGGCCAGCCAGCGACCGACGACGACGTGGTGCACCTCACGGTGCCCGCCGACGGCGGTTACCTCGGCGTTCTTCGCACCGCCACCGCCGGTCTCGCGGCCCGGTTGCAGTTCGCGCTCGACGAGATCGAGGATCTGCGGATCGCTGTCGACGAGGCGTGCGCCATGCTGCTCGCCATCGCCACCCGCGACGCCGAGCTGGAGTGCCGTTTCGCGGTCACCGAGGACGCGCTCACCGTCGAGGTGACAGTGCCGACCGTGCGCGGTGCCACCCTGCCCGCCGAGTCGTCCTTCGCCTGGAAGGTGCTCACCGCGCTGACCACGTCGGCGTCCGCCACGTCGGCCGACGGCCGGGCCACGATCGCGCTGCTCACCCGCCGCTCCGGCGGCTACTGACCGACCCGGCCCACCCTGGTGGTCACTGGAAGCCGAGGGCACGGGTCGTCGGGGAGCAGACCAGCAGCCAGCCCACGCCCAGGCCGAGCGCCATCAGCGGCACGCCCAGCCAGCCCAGCCCAGCCTGGATCATGAACCAACCGATCGGCAGCAGCATCAGCTGAAGCACGATGGCGGGGGCGCGTGCGCCCGCCTGACGGCGCAGCAGCGCGCGTCCCAGCGCCCAGAGCACGACGGCCGCGCCGATGGCGAACCCGGTCACCAGCAACGCCGCCAGCAGGTCGGTGCGGGTGGCGGTGAGGTCGGCCCAGATCAGCCAGACGGCGATCAGCCCGACGACTGCCGCCTCTGCCCACAGCAGCCGGACCGCCCAGCGGAGCGTGACGGGGATCGGGTCCGAGTCGATGGTCACGCGCGCCACGATACCCGGGCTGCCGGCAGGTACAGTGCCGCCCATGCGGGCCGTCCTGGTGGTCAATCCGAAGGCCACCACCACCAGCGAACGCAGCCGGGACGTGCTTGTCCGGGCGCTGCGCAGCGAAGTCGATCTCAGCGTGCGCTACACCCGTCGGCGCGGGCACGCCGTGGCGCTCGCCCGGGAGGCAGCCGCGGAGGGGGTCGACCTGGTCGTCACCCTGGGTGGCGACGGCACGGTGAACGAGGTGGTGAACGGCCTGATGACGGCCGAGCCGCCGACCCGCGCCGGTGATGCGCCGATGGCCGAGCGACTGCCCGCGCTGGCCACCGTCCCCGGCGGTTCGACAAACGTGTTCGCCCGCGCGGTGGGGCTGCCCCGGGAGTGGCCGGAGGCGACCAGCATGATCCTGGAGGGGCTGCGGCTGGGCCGCAGCCGGACGGTGGGGCTGGGCCGCGCCGACGACCGCTACTTCACCTTCTGCGCCGGGTTCGGCCTGGACGCCGCGGTGATCCACCGGGTGGAGCAGGCCCGGCGCAAGGGGCGGGTGTCCACGCCGTCGCTCTACCTGCGTTCGATCATGAACCAGTATTTCCTCGCCTCGGACCGGCGGCACCCGGCGATCGTCCTGGAGCGCCCGGGCGAGCCGGCGGAGGCCGAGCTGGCCACCGTCATCATCCAGAACACTGCCCCGTGGACGTACCTGGGCGACCGGGAGGTCAACCCGAACCCGGAGGCGTCGTTCGATCTCGGGCTGGACGTACTGGCGTTGCGTCAGCTCCGGGTGGCTAGCACAACACGGACAGTGACGCAGTTCCTGTCCCGGCAACCGAATCCGCGCGGTCGTCAGGTGTTACGACTCCATGACACGGCGGAGTTTACCCTGGTCTCCAGCCGCCCGCAGGCGTTCCAGCTGGACGGGGACTATCTCGGCGAGCGGGAGAAAGTCAGATTCACCTCCGTTCCGGCCGCACTGAGAGTAATCTGCTAGGTCTCGGGTACCGCAGTTGGTCGACACGGTGGCCACAACCGATCGGCCGGGTCGCCGCCACACCGAGGGGCAGGTGCCGGAAATGTCAGCAATGTCACGCGGACTGTACTATATTGATCCTCGACTGTGGCACGCCGGGTAACCAGGAAAGCGCGGAAACCCGGACAAACGGGTTGTGGGCTTGCTCACCGCCCGGAGTTTTTCCGAGCGTCACCCTTGACATCACGACTGTTCGTGAAAGTATTCACAAGCGAACTTGAGTTACCGGGACATTGCCTGGATATGCTCGTCAGGTTGAGCTGTTCCAGCAGGTCCCCGGCACTAACTGCCTGCTCACGCACTGCCGAATGGACGAACGCTAACTGTCACCTCGGCACTGCGGATGCATATAGGGAAAGCACGACAAGCAATATTTGCCACCCATCCAGAATGAGGAGTGTTGCCGCCATGGACTGGCGTCACCATGCTGTCTGCCGCGACGAGGACCCGGAGCTGTTCTTCCCGATTGGGACGTCCGGACCGGCTCTCCTGCAGGTCGAGCAGGCCAAGGCCGTCTGCAGGCGCTGCTCCGTGACCGACCAGTGCCTGCAGTGGGCACTCGAGTCTGGTCAGGACGCCGGCGTCTGGGGCGGAATGAGCGAGGAGGAGCGGCGCGCTGTCAAGCGGCGCGGCGGTCTCCGGGTGCTGCGCGCTCACTCCGCCTGATCCCCAACGACACAGCTGTACGCCCCGGTGGGTTCGCCCACCGGGGCGTTCCGCTGTCCGGCACCGGGCCGGCACCGGATCAGCCCCGTCGAGGCCGGCACCGGATCAGCCCGTCGACGCCAGCACGGGCCGATCGTCGACCCGGCGCAGCACCAACTCGACCAGCTCCGGCGCGTCGGTCAACGGCGCGGCAACCGCCACCGCACCCGCCGCCCCGGCCGCCTCGGCCACCGCGTCATGGAACAACCCCGGCGCCAGGAAGTACGCGGACACCGCGACCCGCCGCGCGCCGGACGCCCGCAACCGGGACACCGCCACGCCGGCCGCCGGTGGAGCCGCCGACGCGTACGCCACCCGGCAGGGCACCCCGAACTCCACGCCGAGCGCATCGGCAACCCGGCCCACCGAGCGGCGCGCCCGCGCATCCCGGGTGCCCGCCGCAGCCAGCACCAACGCGTCGAACCGACCCCGACGCGACGCGTCCAAACCGCCCCGACGCGACGCGTCCAAGCTGCCCCGACGCGACGCGTCCAAGCCGCCCCGACGCGACGCGGTCGAGCCATCCGGCCACGTCTCACCCAGCCGACGGCACAGCCCGGCCAGCAGCGCCGGATCGGGGGTGTCGTCCGCCGGGCCGAGCACGTCGGTCACCCGTACCGCCAGTGGCGGCCCGGACCGGGTGGCCGCGGCGACCGCCGCGGGAATGTCCACCCGATGGTGGTACGCGGCGGTCAGCAGCAGTGGCACCAGCACCGCCCGACGGTGACCGGCCACGGCCAGCTGACGCAGCAGCTCGGTCGGCCCCGGCTCGGTGTGGTCCAGCCAGCTCGCCCACACCGGTGTGCCGGGCCGGGCCGCCGACACCGCCCGAGCCAGCGCCCGGGTGGCATCGGCCGCTCGCGGATCACGGCTGCCGTGCGCGACGAGCACCACCGGGTCCGCCCCGCCGGCCGCACCGGTCACTGTCGTGCCCGGCGAGGTCAGACGTGCAGCCCGCACTCGGTCTTCTCGAACATCGCCCACCGGCCGGCCCGCGCGTCCTCGCCGGCCTTCGTACGGCGGGTGCACGGCCAGCAGCCGATCGACCCGTACCCCTGCTTGAAGAGTTCGTTGACCGGCACGTTGAACCGGGCGATGTAGGCGTCCACGTCCCGTTGCGACCAGGCCGCGATCGGGTTCACCTTGACCTTGCCGCGGCGCGCGTCGAAGGTCACCACCGGGGTGTTGGCCCGGGTCGGCGACTCGTCCCGACGCAGACCGGCGGCCCAGGCGTCGTACCCGCTCAGCGCCCGCTCCAGCGGCTCCACCTTGCGCAGCTGGCAGCAGTCGTCCGGTGACTTGTTGAACAGTCGCGGACCGTACTGGCCGTCCTGCTGGCCGACGGTGAGCCGGGGCCGGATCGACCGGACGTTCACCGGCAGCGTCCGGGCCACCTCGTCACGGACCCGCAGCGTCTCGGGGAAGTGCAGCCCGGTGTCGAGGAAGACCACGTCCACCCCGGGAGCCACCCGGGACACCAGGTGCGCCAGCACGGCGTCGGCCATCGAGCTGGTCACGCAGAACCGCTCGCCGAAGGTCTGCGCCGCCCAGCGGGCGATCTCCAGTGCCGGGGCGCCCTCCAGGTCCCGAGCGGCCTGCTCGGCCAGGGCCCGCAGCTCGTCCGGGCTGCGCCCGCTCGGGTCGGCCGGTGCCGAGGCGCCCGGGCCCACCAGGCGCAGGCTCGTGGCCGAGACGAGACCCGCGCTCACCGGGTCACCGTCCGGCTGAGCAGCCCGATGAACTTCACCGAGAAGACCCGGGTGCAGGCGTGGCACTCCCAGGCGCCGTGCCCCGACTCGTGCGGCCGCAGGTCCTCCTCGCCGCAGTACGGGCAGTGCAGAGGTGCCGCTCGGTTCTCGCTGCTCACCGCAGTTCCTCCTCGTCGACTCTGATCACCCAGTTGGCGAACGTCTCGCCCTCGCTGCGACCGGCCAGGTAGCGAAGGGCCAGCCGTTCCACGTACTCCGGAAGCTCGTCGGCGGTGGTCTTCAGGCCGCGCAGCTTGCGGCCGAACCCGGCGGTCTGCCCCTGCGCCATGCCCAGGCCGCCGCCCAGGTGCACCTGGAAACCCTCGACCTGCCGGCCGTCCGGGCCGACCACCAGTTGGCCCTTCAGCCCGATGTCGGCCACCTGGGTGCGGGCACACGCGTTCGGGCAGCCGTTGATGTGGATCGAGATGTCCGCGTCGAAGTCGCGCAGCCGCTGCTCCAGCCGGGCCACCAACTCCTCGCCACGGGCCTTCGTCTCGACGATGGCGAGCTTGCAGTACTCGATGCCGGTGCACGCCATCGTGCCGCGCCGCCAGGCCGACGGCCGGGCCTCCAGACCGATCCCGCGCAGCGCGTCGACGAGCGACTCCGTCCGCTCCGACGGCACGTCGAGCACCAGCAGCTTCTGGTACGGAGTGAGCCGCACCCGGTCGCTGCCGTGCGCCTCGACCACGTCGGCGAGCTGGCTGAGCTGCGCGCCGGAAACCCGCCCGACCACCGGGGCGGCGCCCACGTAGTGCCGCCCGTCGGCCTGCTCGTGCACGCCCACGTGATCGATCGGCTTCGACGGCAGGATCGGCGCTGGGCCGTCGAGCAGCGTACGACCGAGGTAGTCCTTCTCCAGCACCTCGCGGAAGCGCTCCACGCCCCAGTCGGCCACCAGGAACTTCAGCCGGGCCCGGTTGCGCAGTCGGCGGTAGCCGTAGTCGCGGAAGATCCCGACCACCCCGGCCCACACGTCCGGCACCTCGGCCAGCGGCACCCAGACGCCGAGCCGCTTGGCGAGCATCGGGTTGGTGGCGAGACCCCCGCCGACCCAGACGTCGAAGCCGGGGCCGTGTTCGGGGTGGTCGACACCGAGGAAGGCGATGTCGTTCGACTCGTACGGGGTGTCCACCAGCCAGGAGATCGACGTCTTGAACTTGCGGGGCAGGTTGGAGAACTGCTTGTCACCGACGTACCGCGAGACGATCTCGTCGATCGCCGGGGTCGGGTCGAGCAGCTCGTCGCGGGCCACCCCGGCGACCGGGCTGCCCAGCACGATCCGCGGGCAGTCGCCGCACGCCTCGGTGGTCTGCAGGCCGACCGACTCCAGCCGACGCCAGATCTCCGGCATGTCCTCGACCCGGATCCAGTGGTACTGGATGTTCTGCCGGTCGGTGATGTCGGCGGTGTCCCGGGCGAACTCCCGGGAGATGTCCGCGATCACCCGCAGCTGGGCCAGGCTGAGCT
The DNA here is from genome assembly GCF_054462275.1 of Micromonospora sp. SD19. Lineage (NCBI taxonomy): Bacteria > Bacillati > Actinomycetota > Actinomycetes > Micromonosporales > Micromonosporaceae > Micromonospora > Micromonospora sp. SD19. The sequence continues at coordinate 478,582 of NZ_JBTLMN010000004.1, read as the reverse complement.
GACCGCCGTCGATGCGAACCCGGAGCATGAAGAACTCGTCCTCCAGCTCGTGCGGCTCCAGCACGGCGGTGCGCCCACCGTCGATGCCCGCCTTGCGCTGGGTGTAGAGGCCCCACCAGCGGAACCGGCCGCGCAGGTCCTGCGGGTCGATGGAGGCGAAGCCGCGGTGCGCGTAGATGGTTTCGATGCGGGCTCGAACGTTGAGTGGGTCGTCGTCCTTCTTGATCCGCTCGTTGGGGTTGAGCGGCTCACGGTGGCCGAGCGCCCACTGACCCTCACCCCGTGGCCGGCGCGGCGCTCGGGTCGGGCGAGCCGTCGGGTCCTCGGAACGGGCCGGGATGCTGCTGACCGCCATCGCGGCGTCCTCCGTTGTCTGCTGTGCCTCGGGGCACGCGGGGCGCGGCGGCCGGCCCGGCGAAGCGGGCAAGACAACGGTGTCGGGGACAGCCGGCGCGGAGCGCGCCCGAGACGGATTGGTCGGGCGTCGTCAGTTGGCCGGACAGATCGCGCTGCGCACGCGGCCGTAATCGACGTGGCGACGTGCCACGAAGCGGCGGACGACTGCGGCGGTCATGGGCTCATGCTGCCACACCCCATGGGGGCCGGCCAATGTCCGCGTGCTGGATCCCACATCACGGGCCGGAGGTCAGCCGACCAGTTGGTCACCGAGGACAGTTCGGGCATAACGCACCACCCGTCCCTGGCGTACGCCGACGATCAGGCCGTTGTCCCGCAGCGTGGTGAGGTGGTGCGACGCGGTCGCCGGCGCGAGACCCAGCATCGCGGCCAGCTCACCGGTGCTCAGCGGTGCGTCGAGCAGCGCGAGGGCCGCCGCCCGCGTACCGCCGAGCAGGGCGGCCAGCGCGGCGCTGGGCGGCGGCGAAGCCCACAGCCCGCCCAGCCCACTGGGCGGATAGCAGAGGGCCGGGCCGGCATCGCCCTCCATGATCGCGTGCACCGTCGGCCCGGAGAAGGAGGTGGGCAGCAGCGTCCACGGGCGTCCGTCCAGGCCGGCCGGCAGGCTCGTGCCGACGGCGACCCGCAGTGCCGCGCCGTCCCAGCGGATCAACGGGTGCAGCTCGCGGAGCAGGATGCGCCCACCCTGCTCGGCAGCGAGCAGCGTCCGCCGCCGGATGTCGGCCAGTGCGAGCGCCCGCAGTCGGGGCCAGTCCGGTGCGATCAGCAGTGTGAAGTATCGGTGGAGCTGCGCGACCAGCTCGTCCGGTGTCAGCCGGGGCGCGCCGGCCCGGTCCAGTTGCCGGCGCACCACGGACGGGTCGGTGCCGGCGACCGCCCGCAGCTCGGCGGCCAGGTTCGGTGCCGCCCCGATCGGGGTGAGGAAATCCGGTACGTAACCGTTGGACGACCTGAGCACCGCCAGCAGCGGCTCCAGGCCGGCGTCCGGCAGCAGCCGCTCCGCGCGTTCCCGCCACGGGCGGTGCATCCAGTACTTCGTCGGCTTGCGTAACGCCCAGGAGCTGGCCACCAGCTCGGCCAGCGGCGAGTGCACGAACCGGACCCGGCTCAGGTCGTCGGGCGAGAACCGAACCTCGATCACCCACGGATTCGACCATGGTCGAACGGTTCGGCGACAGCGCGGGGCGGCCCGAGGATCCTCGGTATGGAGTACAGGCAACTGGGCCGGTCGGGCCTGCGCGTCAGCGCGGTCGCGTACGGCAACTGGGTCACCCACGGCAACCAGCTCGACGACGACGGGGCGGCAGCGTGCGTGGCCGCCGCCCTGGACGCGGGCATCACCACGTTCGACACCGCCGACCGGTACGCCAACGGGCGGGCCGAGGAGGCGTTGGGCAAGGCTCTGAGCGGCGTCCGGCGCAGCTCGATCGAGCTGTGCACGAAGGTGTGCCTACCGGTCGGGCCGGGGGCCAACGACGCCGGGCTGTCCCGCAAACACATCATCGAGGGCTGCCACGCCTCGCTGAGCCGGCTGGGCACCGACTACGTCGACCTCTACCAGGCGCACCGGTACGACGACAGCGTGCCGCTGGAGGAGACGATGCTCGCCTTCGCCGACCTGGTCCGCCAGGGCAAGGTGCTCTACGTCGGCGCCTCCGAGTGGACCGCCCCGCAGCTGCGCGAGGGCCTGCGGCTCGCCGCCGAGCTGCGCATCCCGTTCATCGCCAACCAGCCGCAGTACTCGATGGTGTGGCGGGTGGTGGAGGCCGAGGTGTCGCCCGCCTGCGCGGACCTCGGCCTGGGCCAGCTCGCCTGGGCGCCACTCGCGATGGGCGTGCTGACCGGTCGGTACGAACCTGGTCGACGTCCGCCCGCCGGCTCCCGGGCCACCGACGGCTTCGGTGGCGCGTTCATCGCCCGCTACTCCTCGGATCTGCTGCTCTCCCGGGTACGTCAGCTCCGACCGGTCGCCGAGGCGGCCGGCTGCACGATGGCCCAGCTGGCGGTGGCGTGGGTGCTGGCCCGTCCGACCGTGGCGAGCGCGATCGTCGGCGCGTCCCGGCCGGAGCAGCTCGCCGAGACGGCCAAGGCCGCCACGGTACGGCTCGACGACGATCTGATCGCCCGGATCGACGCCGTGCTCGACGAACTCGTGGAGCGTGATCCGGCGAAGACCGCCCGACCGAACGACGTGATGTCCGCCTGGCGCCCGCCTCCTGCCGCTGGGTGACGCCCACGGAGGGGGTGGCCGTGGCAGGCTCGAACCGTGGGGCAATTGTCCGAGAGGTCGGCCGGGTCGGCGTGGGAGCGGCTGCGCCGCCTGCCGGTCTGGCTCCCCCCGGCGCTGCTGACCCTGGCGGTGACAGTGACCGGGCTGGGCTCCGCCCAGCTCTGGCGCGACGAGCTGGCGACGTGGAGCGCGGCCACCCGCTCGCCCACCGACCTGGCCCGGCTGGCCGGCACCATCGACGCCGCCACCGGGCCGTACTACCTGCTGATGCACTGGTGGACCACTGTCGTCGGCGACTCCACGATCGCCCTGCGGCTACCGGCGGTGCTGGCGATGACAGTGGCCGCCGGGCTGCTCGCCGTGCTCGGCGCGCGGCTCGTCGACCGGCGCGCCGGCCTGTTCGCCGGGCTGCTGTTCGCGGTGCTGCCCGGCACCTCCCGCTACGGGCAGGAGGCCCGCCCGTACGCGCTGGCCACCATGCTCGCCGTGCTGGCCACAGTGCTGCTGGTGACGGCGCTGCGTCGACCGGGCTGGGCCCGTTGGGGCGGTTACGCCGTCGCCGTCGCCGCGCTCGGGCTCATCCATCTGATCGCACTCACACTGCTCGCCGCGCACGCGCTGGTCGTCCTCATCGCCTGGTGGCGCGGCCCGGCTGCGGCCGGCATCGCCGCCCCGGCCAGCGCCACCCCGACCACAGCCGGCAGCACCGCCCCGCGCCTCGACGCCGAGCGGGAACGGCGGGTGTGGCGGTGGCTGGTCGCCATACTGCCGGCCGCGCTGCTGGTCAGCCCGTTGCTGGTCAAGGCCCGGACCCAGCAGTCCCGGCAGTTGAACTGGGTCCACCTGGTCCGGCCGGACGACCTGAGCGCGCTGCCCGGCGGCGTGGCCCAGAGCAGTGTGGTGGGTGGCCTGCTGGTCGGGGTCGCCGCCCTGGGCGCAGCCCGGCTCGGGCGACGCGCGGTGCTGCCGGTCAGCGCGGTGCTGCTGCCCGTACTGCTGCTCTTCGCCGCCGGCGCGGTCGTGCCGCTGTGGGTGCCCCGGTACCTGGTCTTCGTGGTGCCCTTCGCCTGCCTGTTGGCGGGGGCGGCGCTCGCCGCCGTGAGCGCACCGGGCGCGCTGGTGGCGGTGGTCCTGGCCGGGCTGCTCGGCCTGCCCGACCAGGCGGCGCTGCGACGCACCCACGAGTGGCCGCGCAGCGCCCCGGTGGACTACGCGGGGGCGGCGCGGGTGATCGCGGACGGTCAACGACCGGGGGACGCGGTGGTCTACTCGCCAAGGCACAGCTGGCTCTTCCTCGACCTCGGCATCGAGTACCACCTCGCCGACCCACCACGCGACGTGCTGGTCACCGAGGACGAGGCACGCCGCGGCGATCTGTGGGCTGCCGAGTGCCCCCAGCCGGCACAGTGCCTGGCCGGTACGACGCGGGTGTGGCTCGTCGTCTCCGGCCGGCACGCCGACCCGCTGGCCGCCGTGCCCGACGCCAAGGGCGACGCGCTCCGTGCGGACTTCACCGTCGCGCAGGTCTGGCAGCGCCCCGGCCTGACCGTCGCCCTGCTGACCACCCGCTCCGACCGCTGACCCGGCCCCGGGTCGCCGGCCGGCGACCAGGCCCACCCACCTCGATGTGCCTGATGCCTCTCAGTCATCAGGATGACTGAGAGGCATCACGCCCATCCCGACATCCGCTCCCGCTGCGGACCCCGCCCCATTGGAGGCGGCAGGGCGGGTCAGGGTTGGGAGCGGCCCTCCGGGGCGCTGCGGGCCAGTGGGATGATCAGCACCGCCTCGGTGCCACCGTTGGCACCGGCCCGCAGTTCGATGGTGCCGCGCAGCTCCCCGGTGATCAGGGCGCGGACGATCTGGAGGCCGAGCCGGCTGCCGTGTTCGGCGTCGAAGTCCGGCGGCAGGCCGCGGCCGTTGTCGGTCACCGAAACGTGCAGCATCTTGCGGAACCGGTGCGCGGAGACCACCACCTCGGGCCGCAGCGACGGGTCGACCTCGGGGGCGGCGACCGGCACCATGCCGGACGCGGCGGGCACCGGGACCTCGTCCGCCTCGTCGGCCGGCGGGAAGCCGTGCTCGACGGCGTTGAGCAGCAACTCGTTGAGGACCATCACCAGCGAGGTGGCGATCTCCGCCGGCAGCACGCCGAAGCTGCCCCGCCGCCGCATGCCGACGCTCACCTCGGTCGCCGCGACCTCGGTCGCCGCGCTGGCCACCCGGTCGACGATGCCGTCGAACTCGACCGCCTCGTCGCTGGACATGGAGAGCGTCTCGTGCACCAGGGCGATCGAGGCGACCCGTCGGACCGATTCCTCCAACGCGACCCGGGCCTCCGGCATCGCCACCCGGCGGGCCTGCAACCGCAGCAGCGCAGCCACCGTCTGGAGGTTGTTCTTCACCCGATGGTGGATCTCCCGAATGGTGGCGTCCTTGGTGATAAGTGCCCGGTCCCGGCGTCGAACCTCGGTGATGTCCCGGACCAGCACCAGCGCCCCGATCGGCACCCCGGCCGGCATCAGCGGCAGCGCCCTGGTGAGCATCGTGGCACCCCGTGCGTCGATCTCCCGGCGCGGTGGCGCCTCACCGCGCAGCGCGGCCAGGATGCCGTTCGACGCCTCGGTGCCGTCCAGCGGGTCGCCGGCCAGTCGGCGGTGCAGCGCGGCCAGATCCTCGCCCACCAGGTGCGCGGCGTAGCCCAGTCGGCGGTACGCGGACTGCGCGTTCGGGCTGGCGTAGGTGACCTTGCCGCCGGCATCGAGCCGGACCAGGCCGTCGCCGACCCGGGGCGCCGAGGTGGTCTCACCCGGATGCCGTGGCGGCGGGAAGGTGCCGTCCGCGATCATCTGCGCCAGGTCGTCGGCCGTGGTGAGGTAGTTGAGCTCCAGCTGGCTGGGCGTACGCGCGGTGGAGAGGTTGGTGTCCCGCCCCACCACCGCGATCACCTCGCCGGCCTCCCCCTCGGCGGTACGCAGCCGAACCGGGATCGCCTCGTGTCGGGCCGGCACGTCGCCGTACCAGACCGGGTCGCCCTCCCGCCAGATCCGACCCTGGGAGTACGCCACCCCCAGGTGGGCCACCTCCGGTCCGCCGACGATCCGACCCACCTGGTCGTCCTGGTACGCGGTCGGCGCGGTGGTCGGACGGACCTGGGCGACGCAGAGGAACGTGCCCTCGGTGTCGACAGGCACCCAGAGCAGCAGGTCAGCGAAGGACAGATCGGAGAGCAGCTGCCAGTCGCCGGCGATCCGGTGCAGGTGGTCGATGTCGGCCGGACGGAGATGGGTGTGCTCCTCGGCGAGGTCGCGCAGCGTGGACACGGTGACCAGGGTGCCACGCCACGCCTCACATCGTCGCGGTGACCTTCTTCAACCCGCGCGGCGCGTCCGGATCCTCGCCCCGGGTGAGCGCCAGGGCCAGCGCCAGCCGCTGCATCGGCAGGATGTCCAGCAGTGGGGCGTACCGCTCGTCGACCTCGGGAACGGCCAGCCGGGTCGCGCCCGGCACGTCGGCGGAGCCGACCACCACGACGTCGGCGCGGCGTTCGCCGAGGCGGGGCAGCACCTCCCCCATCGACCGGCCACCGGGGCCGGAGCCGACCACGGCGAGCACCGGGACCTCCGGGTCGGTCATCGCGAGCGGGCCGTGCAGCAGGTCGGCACCGGAGAAGGCGAGCGCCGGCAGGTACGAGGTCTCCATCAGCTTGAGCGCGGCCTCCCGGGCGGTCGGGTAGGCGTAGCCGCGGCCGGTGGTGACCAACTGGCGGGCGAACCGGTAGCGCGGGGCGAGCTGGGCCGGGGTGTCGTCGGCCAGGGTGCGGGCAGCCAGCTCGGGCAGCGCGTCGAGCGCTTCCCGTTCGGCGGTCGGCAGCACCCCGTCGCCGGCCCGGACCCCCTCCACCAGCATCAACAGGGCGAGCAGCTCGGCGGTGTACGTCTTGGTGGCGGCCACCGCCCGCTCGTGCCCGGCGGCGATGTCGACGCTCAGCTCGGCCACGTCGACCAGCGGCGAGTCGGGGGCGTTGGTCACCGCGAGGGTCAGCGCCCCGGAGGCGCGGGCGGCGCGCAGCACCTCGGCCAGGTCGGGCGAGCCACCGCTCTGGCTGACCCCGACGACCAGCGCGTCGGACAGGTCGGGGCGGGCCCCGAACAGGGTGACGACGCTGGGCGAGGCGAGCCCGGCGGGCAGGCCGAGCCGGATCTCGGTCAGGTAGGCCCCGTAGAGCGCCGCGTGGTCAGAGGTGCCCCGCGCGGTGAAGACCACGTGCCGTGGCCGCCGTTCGGCGATGATCGCCGCGACCCGGGCGATCTCCGCGGCGTTGGCCGCGGAGAGCAGGCGCGCGTAGCCAGCCGGCTGCTCGTCGATGTCGGCGGCCATTCCAGCCCCTGCACGTGTCACGGAAGCCCCTCCCCTGCGCGATTGCCGCGCGATTCTTGCTCAGTCTTGCACTTTTAACCGTATCTCAGCAATCGAACGAGCAGGACTGCGCAGCTGATCACCAGTTGATCTCAATATCAACTAAGCTTCACCCGCCGCACCCGGTCTAGCTGCCACGAGAGGACGACGTGCCTGAGGGAACGGACGATCCCGCGCTCTCCGTGACGGAGGAGCTGGCGCTGGCCCGGCTGGCCCTCGACGAGGGCGACCTGCACCACGCCGCCGGCCACCTCGCCGGCGCGTTGGCGCAGGCCCCCACCCTTCCGGAGGTGCACGAGACGCTGGCCCGGCTCGCTGCGACGAGCGGCGGCGGCCTCGACCTCTTCCCGATCAACCACCACACCTTCGTGGGCGCGGTGGTCGCCCGCGCGCACCTCCTGGCCACCGCCGGCCGCCCCGCCGAAGGGCTGGAGCTGCTGGCCGCGGCGACGGCGTACGCACCCGGCACCGAGTGGGCCGCCGTGCCCTGGGTCACCGCGCCCGAACTGGCCGAACGACTGGACCCGGAGCACATCGCCCGCGTCCTCATGCAGATCTGCGCCGCGCTGCCCGACCCCGTCCCCCGCATCGGCCGGGCCCCGCTGTCCCCGTACCTCACCCTCGCGCGCAACGCGGCCACCGTGCACCCGGAACACGGCCTACTGCTGGGCGCGGCGTCCGCGCTGGCCCGGCGCCTCGGCGAGACCGAGCTGGCGGTCCGCTGGGCCACCCGAGGGGTACGCGCCCAGCCCTCGAAGATGGGCGAGGTGTGGCTCGGGTACGCGTACCGCAGCTCGGGCCGGACCCGCGACGGCCTCGCGGCCCTCGGTCGGGCCGTCGAGCTGGACCCCGACGACCTGGCGATCTACGCGGACATCGCCGGCACCCTGGCCGAGATCGGCCGACTGGACGAGGCGCTGGAGTGGACCGAGCGGGCGCTGGCCCGCGATCCGTCGTTCGACTGCGCGGTGCACACCGCCCACCGCCTGCGGCACCTGCGCGACGGCGACCTCGCCCACCTGGTCGCGCTCGCCGACTTCGTGCGGGACCACCCGGACGACAGCCACGAGCACGGCGACCTGGCCCAGTGCTGCCGAGGCAAGCCCTGGCTCGGGCAACTCACCCCGGCCGGCGGGCCCCTGGTCGACGCGATGCGCCAGGCGGTGGCCGATGACGACAACGGTCTCGGCGGCGCCGTACGCCTACCCGCCGCCGCCCCGCCCAGCGCGGTCGGGACGGCGATCGCCACCGCCCCCGGGCTGCGGATCGAGGTCGTCGGCGCGCCGGAGCCCGACCCGCGCGAACCCCGACGGGCGTCCGCGCAGCGGTTGTGGCACTACGCGGACGCCGTCCCCACGCCCGCGCTGGCCGCGCCCTCGGCGGCTGCTGTCGAACGGATCGGGCAGATCGCCCACCCGGCGTGGGCGCACCCACCGGCGGCGTACGACGCGGCGGTGGGCCTGGCCGGCCTTGAGCTGGCCGACCTGCTCGGCCTGCTGGTGCACCCGCCGGCCGCGCCGGCCAACGCGGTAGGTCGGCTGCTGGCGGCTCACGACCCGTCGGTCTGGGTCCGTGGCGTGCAGGTGTGGGCCTGTCTGGGGCTGCTGCACCACCGCACCGACGAGCCGTGGGAGGGCTCGACCCGACGCCGGGTGCTCCTCGACCTGATCTGGGGCGTCGAGGACTGGGTCACCGAGGCGGCGCTGTTCGCCCTCGTCACCGCGGCCTGGGTGGACCCTTCGGTACGGCCGGACGTGGCCCGGGTGGTGGCGGAGCGGCTGGCCGACGTGGCCGCCGTGGCGCGGACCCGACCGGTCCCGATCGCCGCGTCACTGGCGCACCTGGCACTGGCCGCCCCACAGCTCGACCCGGCGACCGCGGCACTGGCCACCGAGCTGCTGAACGCCCACTCCCCCCGACTCCCCCGCCCCCGCAACCCCCTACGCCGCCTCTGGCAACGCCTGCTCCGCCGCTGACTCCCTGCCAACCCCCGCGATCTTGCCCGCGCCCCATCCCCGCGATCTTGCACTTTCTGTCGGCGTTTTGCCGGTATAGAGGGCTTATGTCACCGCACAAAGTGCAAGATCGCGGGGGTGTGGGGCGAGGGTGGGGGTTACGCGACGGGGGCCTTGCCGAGGGCGACCTCGGCGTCCTCCTCCGGGGTGGCCTGCGGCGGGGCCTCGTTCGCGGTCCGCAGCGGGATCTCCTTGATGAACCAGGCGAGCACCGGGATCACGATGGTGAACAGGACCGCCCAGAGGAAGACGTGCGAGATGGCGTCGGAGAGACCGCCGAGCACCGCCTCGCGGGCCTGAGCGGGCAACTCCCTGAGCTTCGCCAGGTCCATCCCGGCGCCGGCCTCGCCGCCGCCGAAGGCCCGACCGCCCTCCGAGCTGGCCAGCCGGTTGGCGAAGATCGCGCCGAACAGCGAGATGCCGAACGAGCCGCCGATCGACCGGAAGAAGGTGGCCGCGCCGCTGGCCGCGCCGAGGTCCTTCTGCTCCACGCTGTTCTGCGCGATCAGCATCGACGTCTGCATGAGGAAGCCCATGCCGACACCGAGCACGATCATGTACAGCGAGGACATCAACTTGCTGGTGTCGGTGTCGAGCATGGACAGCAGCGCCATGCCCGCGGTCATCACCACGCCACCGATGATCGGGTACGCGCGGTACCTGCCGTTGCGGGTGATCGCCCGGCCGATGACCAGCGAGACGACGAGCATGCCGAACATCAGCGGCAGCAACAGCAGACCACTGTTTGTCGCCGACGCCCCCTGCACGGTCTGCTGGTAGAGCGGCAGGAAGTTCATCGCGCCGAACATCGCGAAGCCGAGCAGGAAGCCGATCACCGAGATCAGCGCGAAGTTGCGGTTGGCGAAGAGCGCCAGCGGCAGGATCGGTTCCTGGACCCGGCGTTCCACCAGCCCGAACACCACCAACGCGACGACGGCCAGCACGGCCAGGCCGAGGATCTGCGTCGAGGTCCAGTCGTACTCGTTGCCACCCCAGGTGGTGATGAGCACGATCGCGGTGATGCCGACCGAGAGCAGCCCGGCGCCGAGCCAGTCGATCCGGTGCTCGGTGCGGTACTTCGGCAGGTGCATGGTGGTGATCAGCACGAGCAGCGCGACACCGCCCAGCGGCAGGTTCACGTAGAACGCCCAGCGCCAGGAGAGGTGGTCGGTGATGAAGCCGCCGACCAGCGGGCCGGCGACCATGGCGATGGCCATGATGCCGGCGATCATGCCCTGGTAGCGCCCGCGCTCGCGGGGCGGGACCAGGTCACCGATGATCGCCATCACGCCGACCATGAGGCCACCGGCGCCGAGGCCCTGCACGGCCCGGAAGGCGATGAGCTGGACCATGCCGTCCTGCGGGCCGCCGAACATGCCGGAGCCGGCCATGCCGCAGAGGGCGGAGCCGACCAGGAAGATGACGACCGAGGTCAGGAAGACCGACTTGCGGCCGTAGAGGTCACCGAGCTTGCCCCAGATCGGGGTGGAGACGGTGGTGCCCAGGACGTACGCGGTGACCACCCAGGTGAAGTGGTTGAGCCCGCCGAACTCGCCGACGATCCGCGGTAGCGCGGTGCTGACGATCATGTTGTCGAGCATCGCGAGCATCATCGCGATCATCAGCCCGAACAGCACGACCCTGATGTTGTTGGGTCGTGTGCCGACCTGGGTTGCCTGAGTCATGGATAAGCTCCCCCCGAGGATTGCCGTACTTACTTGCCGCCCGGCTAGTCACCTTACTAGCCGCACGGTAAGTTGGGTACGAGCAACGGTCAAGCCATTTGGAGGGCGTGCGTGAGCGAGAGCACAGGCGGCGGAACGCGGGAACGGATCAAGGCCGTCGCGCTCGAACTCTTCACCGAGCAGGGGTACGAGAAGACCTCGCTCCGGGAGATCGCCGAGCGCCTCAACGTCACCAAAGCTGCGCTCTACTACCACTTCAAGAGCAAGGACGACATCGTCGCCAGCTTCGTCGAGGACCGCCTGGAGCGGATGGACGCGCTGACCGCCTGGGCCGCCACCCAGCCCGCCACCCTGGCCACCCGGCGGGAGCTGATCTCCCGATACGCCGACACGATGTTCGACGGCAGTCAGCCGTCGGTGATGCGCTTCTTCGAGCAGAACCAGACCGCGCTCAAGAGTCTCTCCTCCGGCCAGAAGATGCGCGGCCGGATGATGGAGCTGGCCGGGGCGCTCTGCCGGGGCGACGACTCCCCCGCCGCCCAACTGCGCGCCGTGCTGTCGCTGTTCGCGGTGCACACCAGCTGGTTCGCGGTCCGCGCCCCGCACATCAGCGACGACGAACGTCGCAAGCTCGCCCTGGACGTGGCCGACGAGCTGCTGGCCGCCATCGGTACAGAGCCCGACGCCTGACCCGGGCCCGCCCGGCGGCTCAGCACGGCCCGGCGGTGGGCGGTTCAGCGGGAACGGCCCGGCGGCTCAGCGGCGCGCCAGCTCCAGGCGCAGGCCGAGCAGGTCCACGCCCGGTGCCGGTGACCAGTCCTTCTCCGGCGAGCGGACGAACCCGCGCCGCGAGTAGAGCCGGTGCGCCGGATCGGCCATCCCGGCCCGGACGCAGATCACCACCGCCGTGCAACCCAACCCGGTAGCCCGGTCGACGCACGCCTCGACCAACACGGCACCGACGCCACGACCCTGCGCGCCCGGGTCGACGGCGAGCATCCGGAACTCCGCCTCGCCCGGCCCGGACAGCTCCGCGAACGGGGTGCCCGGCAGCACGAACGTGACCGAGCCGAGCACCGCGCCGGTCAGCTCGTCGACAGCGACCAGCACCTCGCCGCTGGCGGCCCGGGTCGCCACGTCGGCCAGCACCTCGCCGTACCCGTGCTCGCCCTTGAGCTGACCGTCCGCCTCGTACGCGGCAACGGTCAGCCGGGCCACCGCCGGAAAGTCGGCGGGCTCGGCCGGACGGACCAGTAAACCGGTCACGCAATCACCGCGATCAGGTCACCGTCCTGCACGACGTCGCCCTCGTGCACGGCGAGCTGCTGCAGCACACCGTCGGACTCGGCGACGACCGGGATCTCCATCTTCATCGACTCGAGGATCACCAGGGTGTCACCCTCGGCCACCGTGTCACCCGCCGCGGCGACGACCTTCCAGACGTTGGCCACCATCTCGGCGCGGATCTCCTCGGCCATGTTCAGGCCCTCCCTCTTCGCGACGTGCCTGCCGATGTATCCAATCATGCGTCGACCGGTGGTGGGCGCGCAGCGGCACAGCCGCGACGGCAGTCCCGCCCTGGGGGAGGCGGCGGGTGCCGACCGCACTACCATCAGCGGGTCGGACCCGACGCCGGACCGCCGGTGGCCGCATCCGCGCCGAGGTCGTGCGCAGGACGGATCCGACCCATCACGAGGAGGTCAGCATGGCGAAGAAGTCCCGGAAGAAGAAGGCTCGTAAGAAGAGCGCCGCGAACCACGGCAAGCGTCCCAACTCCTGAACGGGTCGACGGGCCCACTGCCCGTCGTCGCTCAGCCGGCCGAGGCCGGATACACCGGTGGCCCGGGTCGACATCGACCCGGGCCACCGGTCTTGCCAGCTCATGCCGACGCTCAGTCGGCCAGCTCACGGGAATCGCTGGTCTCGAAGACCACCAGCTCGGTGAGCTTGACCCGCAGCCGCTCACGCAGCTCGTCCGGCGCGGTCTCGTTGCCACAGCAACGCGCCACCAGCGCCCGCACCTCCTGCTCCAGCCCGTACTCGCGCAGGCAGGGCCCGCACTCGTCCAGGTGGTGCCGGATCAGCGAGCGGCGCTCGTCGGCGCACTCCAGATCCAGGTAGAGATACACCTCCGCGAGGACTTCGCGGCAGTCCGTCTCGTGCGGCTCCCCACAGCTCACGTCACACCTCCCGGCCGGCAGCGGCGGCGGTCGAACCCTTCGCCGAGCGGGCCGCACTGAAGCCCCGCTCCCCCGCGTAGCGCTCGAGCAGCTTGCGCAGATTACGACGGCCACGGTGCAGACGCGACATCACGGTGCCGATCGGCGTACCCATGATGTCCGCGACCTCCTTGTAGGAAAAGCCCTCGACATCGGTGAGGTAGACGGCCAGGCGGAACTCCTCCGGCAACTGCTGGAGGGCCTCCTTGACGTCACTGTCCGGCAGCCGGTCCAGTGCCTCCGTCTCGGCGGAGCGCAACCCGCTGGAGGTGTGCGACTCGGCCTCGGCGAGCTGCCAGTCGGTGATCTCCTCCGTGGGCGCCTGGATCGGCTGGCGCTGCCGCTTGCGGTAGGAGTTGATGTAGGTGTTGGTCAGGATCCGGTACAGCCAGGCCTTCAGGTTCGTGCCCTGCTCGAACTGGTGGAAGGCCGCGTACGCCTTCAGGTAGGTCTCCTGGACCAGGTCCTCGGCATCCGCCGGGTTGCGCGTCATTCGCAGCCCAGCAGCGTAGAGCTGATCGACGAATGGCATCGCGTCCCGCTCGAATCGGGCCCTGCGCTCGTCCGTCTTCTCGGTGGTCAACCGCACATCCCCTCGCGTCGGATGCTTTCCCGCCGAGGATACGCGCACAGACCTACCCACAGATTCACTTCCGGCTGGTGTGCCCGTGCTCACCGCACCCACCCCGCCCGGTCCCGCCGTGGCGGGCCACTGCGGGCCGTCCAGCAGCCGCTTCAACTGCCGGGCGTCCCGTTCATCCTGTTCCAGGCTTCGTGTCTCGGTTGGCACCGGTCACCCCCCTCGCAGAAAAGTCGTCCGGGGGTAGTAACGCGAGATGACCACTGGGGCATTCCGGCCGGCTCTCCCCGTTCCTGGTCCCGGCCCCGACGGCGGCCGGCGCTGGGACCAGGAAGGGCCTGGGAGGACTGGTGTCACCAGCCCGGATCGGGCCGGCGGCACCATCGGATGCAACGACCCGTGCCCGGCACCGGAAACGGTCGCCCCGGCGAGCCGACGCGACCGGTCAGCCGGCCGCCCAGCCCTGGGCGGACAGCCAGTCGCGCACGGCGGCGGCGGTACCGGCCGGATCCCGGCGCAGATCGTGCGTCTCACCGGGACGGCTCACCACCTGCACCGCCGGCCCCGGCTCCGGCGTCCCGAACGGGTCCCGGTCACCGTTGACGACAAGCGTCGGCAGGCCGGTGTCCAGCTCGGCGGCCCGTGAGCGTTCCGGCCGGCCGGGCGGGTGCAGCGGAAAGGCCAGGGCGACCACGCCCACCGCGCCCACCGCGCGGGCCGTCCGGCAGGCCACCCGCGCGCCACTGGAACGCCCACCGACCAGCACCGTCGGCACGTCGGCGTGCCGGTCACGCAGCACGCCGAGCACCGCCGCCCAGGCTTCGTCGAGGTGACCGGCCGGTGCCGGCGCCCGTCGACCGGCGACCCGGTACGGCTGGGTCACCCGGACCACCGCCAGCCCGGCAGCGACCGACGCGTCCCGGACCGCGAGCAGGTCAGGCGCGTCGACGCTGCCGCCCGCACCGTGCCCGAGGACGAGCAGGGCGGTGGCCGGTCGGGCCGGCAGGTCGGTGTCGATCCGCGCCGGACCGCGCGGGGTGTCGATGTCGTCGCTGGGTGGCACCGCCCCATTCTGCGCCGCCGCACCGCCGACGGGTGTGAACCCGGCCGCCGATCAGCTCAGCGGGACCAGGGCGAGCAGGCGATCGCGCACCGGCGGGCCGGCGTCGTCGATGGCGTCCGGGTCGGGGTCGACCTCACCGCGCCAGGCGACGAGCATCGCCCGTCGTTCCCGCGGCGTGGTGCCGCCCCAGACGCCGTGGCAGTCGCCGACGTCGAGGGCCCAGGCCAGGCAGGACCCCTGTACGTCACAACTGCGGCACAACGCGACGGCGGCGTCCGCCGGTTCGTTCGGTGCCGGAAAGAAGGTCTCCGGATCGACGCTCTGGCAGGTACCCCTGGTACGCCACGCGTCGTCCTGTCGCCGTTCCCGCACTGCCCGCAGCAGTCGCGGATCTCGCCGCGCCGCCGCCACCTCGTGCGGACGCGGCATACGTGCCCGTGTCATCCGCCCACCTCCCCCGTGGGACCGGCAAAATCGGTGGACGTCGTCCGCCCCGTGCGAATCGATGTCCACTACCGGCGCTGTGTTCTATCGCACTTCGCAACATCGGGACAAGTGTCTGCCGGGAACCTGACTGAACAGTCGGGAGACGAATCACGCGGAACCCTGGCAAATCGGCGGCCAACGATGCGCGACAGCGTCAGAAAAGGGTCAACTCCTGCGGCGTCACCGTTGGCGCCACCGGCACCCGGGCGGTCAGGTGCGGCCCGTCGTTGCGGACGTCTCCCACCGCCGCGCCCACCGGGCGGATCTCCAACCCCGCCAACTGCTCCGCTGACGCCGGGCTGAGCAGCCGCTCCGGCTCGTCCGTCGGGGCCAACCACGACGACCAACGCTCCGCTGGCAGCAGCACCGGCATCCGGTCGTGCACCTCGGTCAGGTCGCCGAGCGCCGCGGTCGTCAGCACGCTGAAGGTGAGCCGGGTCTCGGCGTCGGACTCCCAGACCGACCAGATGCCGGCCAGGGCGAGCACCGAACCGTCCCGGGGGGTCATGAAGTACGCCTGGCGGCCACCGTCGGGCAGCCGGACCCACTCGTACCAGCCGTCGGCGGGGACCAGACAGCGGCGACGGGCGAAGGAGCCCGCGTACGCCCGGCTGGTGGCCACCGTCTCCGCCCGCGCGTTGATCATGCGGGCCGCCGCCGAGGCGGACCGGGACCAGTGCGGCAACAGACCCCAGCGGCCGACACAGAGGCTGCGGTGCCCCTCCGGGCTGAGCCGGACCAGCGGCACCGGGTCGGTGGGCGCGACGTTGTGATCGGCGCGGACCAGGCCGTCGGAGTCGTCGGACGACTCGAACAGCGCGCTCAGCTCGCCGGAGCTCCGGGTCGTCGCGTACCTGCCGCACATGGGGCACACGCTAACGCGTCGGGGGCGCTGTCGGCTGTCCCGCCAACCGGGAGTACGAGCGCCGGGTGCCGCCGGACCCCCGACGACACGGCAGAATGTAACCGTGGGGAACCTGACAGCGACCCGGCCGCCGCAGCCGTGGACCGCACCGACCGCATCCGACCCGGTGGCAGCGACGTTGCGCCTGCCCGGTTCCAAATCGATGACGGCCCGCGCCCTGGTGCTCAGCGCGCTGGCTGCCGGCCCGTCGACGCTGGCCCGGCCGCTGCGCGCCCGGGACACCGAGTTGATGGCCGCCGGCCTGCGGGCGATGGGCGCGCACGTGTCGATCAGCGACGACGAGCGCTGGCTGGTCCGACCGCACCCCCTGGTCGGCCCCGCCCACGTCGACGTCGGGCTGGCCGGCACCGTGATGCGGTTCGTGCCACCGGTGGCGGGCCTGGCCGACGGGCAGGTCAGCTTCGACGGCGACCCGTACGTCCGCACCCGGCCGCTGGGCCCGCTGGTCGACGCGCTGCGCTCGCTGGGCGTCCGGATCGACGTCACCGGCACCGGCAGCCTGCCGCTGACCGTGCTCGGCACCGGCCGGGTCACCGGGGGCGAGGTGGTGATCGACGCGTCCGCCTCCAGCCAGCTCGTCTCCGGGCTGTTGCTGGCCGCCCCGCGCTTCGACCGGGGCGTCGTGGTGCGCCACGTCGGCCCGCCGGTGCCGTCCGCGCCGCACCTGCGGATGACGGTGCAGATGCTGCGGGCCGCCGGCGCGGCGGTCGACGACAGCACCCCCGATGTCTGGACCGTCGAGCCCGGCCCGCTCACCGGGCGCGGCTGGGACGTCGAGCCGGATCTCTCCGGCGCCGTGCCGTTCTTCGCCGCCGCCCTGGTCACCGGCGGTGAGGTGACCCTGCAGGGCTGGCCGCACAGCAGCGCCCAGCCGGTCGAGCAGCTCCGCTCGCTGCTGCAACGGATGGGCGGCGAGGTCAGCCTCTCCACCGACGGGCTGACCGTGCGCGGCACCGGCGTGGTGCACGGTCTGACCGCCGACCTGTCCGACGTCGGCGAGCTGACCCTCGTGCTGACCGCGCTGGCCCTGCTGGCCGACTCACCGTCGGTCTTCACCGGCGTCGGGCACATCCGGGGCCACGAGACCGACCGGCTCGCCGCGCTCACGCGGGAGTTCGGCGGGCTCGGCGCGGACATCACCGAGACCCCCGACGGGTTGGAGATCCGGCCCCGTCCGCTGCGCGGCGGGCTCTTCCGCACCTACCACGACCACCGGATGGCGCACGCCGCCGCGGTGGCCGGGCTCGCCGTTCCGGGCATCGAGGTGGACGACGTGGGGTGTACCTCCAAGACGATGCCCGAGTTCCCGGCACTATGGTCAGCGATGGTGACCGGCAAGAGCTGACGCGACGGAGGAAGGTCCTGGCGACCAAACGGCGGGAGTACGACGAGGACGACGTACGGGTCCGGCCCCGTAAGTCGTCACGCCCGCGTACGCGCACCCGCCCGCAGCACGCCGACGCGGTCGACGGGTTCGTCATCGCCGTCGACCGGGGGCGCTACACCTGCGTGCTGTCCGGGGCCGAGCGCGGCGTGGTCGGCGCCGAGCTGCCCACTGTCACCGCCATGCGGGCCCGCGAGCTGGGCCGCAAGTCGGTGGTGGTGGGTGACCGGGTCAGCCTGGTCGGCGACACGTCCGGCGCGGAGGGCGCACTCGCCCGCATCGTCCGGATCGCCGAGCGCCGCTCGGTGCTGCGGCGCACCGCCGACGACGACGAGACCACCGCCGAGGGTCGGCTGGAACGCGTGGTGGTGGCCAACGCCGACCAGTTGGTGATCGTGAGCGCGTTGGCCGACCCGCCGCCGCGTACCGGGTTCATCGACCGTTGCCTGGTGGCCGCGTACGACGCGGACGTGGAGCCGCTGCTCTGCCTCACCAAGGCCGACCTGGCCGGGCCGGAGGAGGTGCTGGGCTACTACACCGAGTTGGAGTTGCCGTACGTGCTCAACCGCCCCGACTCCGACCTCGACGCGCTCCGCGCGCTGTTGAGCGGCAAGGTGTCGGTGCTGGTCGGACACTCCGGGGTGGGCAAGTCGACGCTCGTCAACCGGCTCGTGCCGGACGCGCTGCGCGCGGTCGGCGTGGTCAGCGCGTTCGGCCGGGGCCGGCACACCTCGACCAGCGCGGTGGCGCTGCGGCTGCCACCGGTGCCCGGGGTCGACACGGACCCGGGTTGGATCATCGACACCCCCGGGATCCGCAGCTTCGGGTTGGCGCACGTTTCGGCCGACAGCCTGCTGCACGGCTTTCCGGACCTGGTCGAGGGCACCGTCGACTGCCCACCGAACTGCCCGCACACGGCCGACGAGGCCGAGTGTGGGCTGGACGCCTGGGTGGCCGCCGGTAAGGCGGACCCGCGCCGGCTGGCCTCGTACCGCCGGTTGCTCGCCTCCCGCGCCGGCGAGGGTGACTCGCGCGGCGACAGTGACCAGCGCGGGCCGGGCGAGGGTGACCGGCGCGGGCCCGACGAGTGACCCGACGGGCGTGGGCTAGGTTGCCGGGATGACCGGGTACGCCGACGACCTCGCCCTCGCCCACCTGCTCGCCGATCGGGCCGACGCCATCGCCACGGCCCGGTTCCGCGCGCTCGACCTGCGCGTCGAGGCGAAGCCCGACCTGACGCCGGTCTCCGACGCGGACACCGCTGTGGAGCGGGAGATCCGCGCCCTGCTGACCGAGCACCGGCCGGCCGACGGGCTGCTCGGTGAGGAGTACGGCGCACAGCCGTCCGCCGACGCGAACGGCCGCCGGTGGATCATCGACCCGATCGACGGCACCAAGAACTTCGTCCGGGGCGTGCCGATCTGGGCCACCCTGATCGCGCTCTACGACGGCGACCGGCCGGCGGTCGGTGTGGTGTCCGCACCGGCGCTCGGACGACGCTGGTGGGCCAGCGCGGGCGCGGGCGCGTACGCCGGGCCGGGCCCCACGGCTGGCGAGCGGATCGGTGTGTCAGCGGTGCGTGGGGTCGCGGACGCCAGCTTCTGCTACTCATCGTTGGACGGGTGGGAGCAGGCCGGCCGGCTCGACGCGGTGCTCGACCTGATGCGGGACAGCTGGCGCAGCCGGGCGTACGGCGACTTCTACGGCTACATGCTGTTGGCCGAGGGGGCACTGGATGTGATGGCCGAGCCGGAGCTGTCGCTGTGGGACGTGGCGGCGCTGGTGCCGATCATCACGGAGGCGGGTGGCACGGTCACTGATCTGTCCGGTCGACCGGCCCCGGCGGGCGCCCCGGGCACCGACAGCAGCGTGGTGGCCACCAACGGTGTGCTGCACGCCGACATCCTCACCCGCCTCGATCGACCAGCCGCGCGCTGACCCCCGGCAACCTCTATCCTCGCCAGGTGGTCTCCTCCGGCTGGTGCTTCCTCGCGGCGATGATCGTCGCGTACGGCTTCGCCAACCTGCTCCAGTCGGTGGCGGCGGCCCGCACCACTGTCCACCACACCTTCGATCCGGGTCTGCTGCTGCGCCTCGCCGGGCATCGGACGTACCTGGTCGGCCTGGGCTGCCAGATCGGCGGCTTCGTGCTCGCCTTCCTGGCCCGACGGGACCTGCCGCTGTTCCTCGTGCAGGCCAGCGTGGCCGCCGGGCTCGGGGTGACCGCCATCCTCGGGGTGCTGGTGTTGAAGTGGCGGCTGCCGGCGGCGGAGGTGGTGCTGCTGGCGTTGCTCTTCGCGGGGATCACCGCGCTGGTGCTGTCCGCCCGGCCGGCACCGTCGAAGCAGCTCGGCACCGCCGGTTCGATAGCCCTGCTGGTGGCGCTCGGGGTGATCGCGGTGCTCGGTGTCTTCGCCGTACGGCTGCACGGGGCACCGGGTTCGGTGGCCCTCGGCTCCCTGGCCGGGCTGGCGTTCAGCTCGGCAGCTGTCGCCGCCCGGCCTCTGGCGTCCGCGCCGTCCGCCGAGGCGTTCCTCGTCAACCCGTTGTTCTACCTGCTGATCGTCCACTCGATCGTCGGTCAGCTGCTGCTCGGTCTGGCCATGCAGCGTGGCTCGACGACCGCCGCTGTCGCCGCGATGGACGCCGCCGGGGCGGTGCCGGCCGCGATCGTCGGCCTGCTGCTGCTCAACGACAAGATCTGGCCGGGGCGGGAGTGGCTGGCCGCGGCCGGCTTCCTGGTCACCCTGGCCGCGGTGATCGGCCTGACCCGGTACGCCGAACCGCAGCAGCACCGTTCGGTGGCTCCCCGGCGGGACCCCGCCATGGTGGGTGCCGGCCGGACCGGCTGACCGGCCGCCGCTGGCCCGGCCGGGCGGGCCGACACCGCGCCCGCGGGTGTCGCGGCACCGCCCCGCTCAGGCCTCGACCGGCTTGCGCCGGCTCACCACCCGCTCGTAGAGACGCTCCAACGCACCGGCGGTCCGCTCCCAGGTGTAGCTGCTGCGCACCCGGTCCACCGCGGCGTGTCCGTACGCGAACCGGCCGGCGTTGTCGGCGAGCAGCCGACGCAGCGACACGCCGAGCGCGCGTACGTCACCGGGAGGCACCAGGCGGCCGGTGACCTCGTCGACGACGGCGTCCGCCAGGCCGCCCATCGCGTAGCCGATCACCGGCACCCCGCAGGCCATCGCCTCCAGCGAGACCCGCCCGGCCGAGGAGTAGTGCGGCGTGCAGGCGACCACGTCCGCCGACCGGTACCAGGTGGCCATCTGGTCGTGCGGCACCGCCCCGACGAGCCGCACCTGGTCGACGACGCCGATCTGTTCGGCCAGCTCGCGCAGCCGGCGCGCCTCCGCGTGGTTGGCCAACTGGTCGGCCGGCGGCCCACCGGCGATCACCAACTCGGCGTCGCCGACCAGCCGCATCGCCCGGATCAGGTCCTCCTGGCCGTGCCCGGCGGCGAGCGAGCCCACCGAGAGGATGCGGGGCCGCTGTTCGCGCGGCGCGGCCTCGCCGTCGGGATGGAACAGGTCGATGTCGACGCCGGCCGGCACCAACGCGACCGAGCTGCGTTGCAGACCCATCCGGGTCAGCTCGTCGACCTCGTCGTTGGACTGGGCCACGGCGATGTCGACGGCCCGGGTCAGCGCGCGTTCCAGCGTGATCCGCTGCCCCGGCCCGTCGTAGTGACCGCCCAGGTGACGCAGCTGCTCGACGCCGAGCGAGTGGAACGTCTGCACCACCGGGATGTCGGTCTCCCGAACGGCGTGTGCGGCGGCCAGGCCGCCGACCCAGTAGTGCCCGTGCACCACCTCGGGCCGCCAGGCACCGGACCACTCGTCGGCCAGCCAACGGCCGACCTCCGTCACGTACGGGATCAGCTCGGCGGTGGGTAGTGCGGTGGGCGGGCCGGCCGGCACGTGGTGCACCTGGTAGCCGTCGACGTTCATCGTCGCCGGCAGCGCCGGGTCGTCCCGGCGGACGTAGAGCCGGACGTCATGGCCCCGCTCGGTCAGTTCCGCGGCGACCCTGGCGATGTGCTGTCGAGTGCCGACCGGTGGGCCGTCGGCGTGGCGGTATGAGCTGGCGTGCGCGCAGACGAGGCCGACGCGCATGGGTCACCTCCCTGCGATCTTTCCTCGGCGGTGGTCCTCCCGGTCAGAGCGTCCCATTAACCCCGCGACGCTGAGTCGAAACCTGGCAGATCAGGAAGAGTCCGCCCGACTGCCACCGACACTTGCGCCACAGCAAGCACAGGTGACACCCGACCGCACGATTCGATGGTGATCGACAACCTGTCGCTGGTGTGACCAGGTCCGGCCGGGGGTACCGCTCAGGAATGCCGCTGACCCGCAGTCTCGACGATTCGACCGTGGTGATCACCGGCGCGTCCAGCGGGATCGGCACGGCGACCGCCTACGCACTGGCCCGCCGGGGTGCCGCCGTCGTGCTGGCCGCCCGCAGTGAGCCGGCCCTGCGACAGGTCGCGCAGCGCTGCCGGGAGCTGGGCGGTCAGGCGCTCGTCGTACCGACCGACGTGACCGAGTTGGAGTCGGTGCGGCGGCTGGCCGAACAGGCGGTGGCCGAGTTCGGTCGGATCGACGCCTGGGTGAACAACGCCGCGGTCAGCGCGGTGGGTCTGTTCGACGAGATCCCGGTCGCCGAGTTCCGCCGGGTGCTGGAGGTCAACCTGCTCGGGGCGGTGCACGGCATCAAGGCGGCCCTGCCCTACCTCGGCGCCGCCGGTGGCGGTGTGCTGGTCAACAACGCCTCGGTGCTGGCCGAGGTGGCCATGCCGTACCAGTCTGCGTACAACGCCACCAAGCACGGCATCCGGGGGTTGGCCGACACCGTCCGTCAGGAGCTGCGGGTCACCGGCCGGGGGCACATCTCCGTCTGCACCGTGCTGCCGGCCACCATCGACACCCCGTTCTTCCGGCACACCGGCAATCACAGCGGCCGGGAGCTGGTGCCGCCGCCTCCGATCTACCCGCCGGAGGTGGTCGCCGAGACCATCGTCCGGCTGCTGCGCCGGCCGCGCCGCGAGGCGTACGCCGGTGGCGCGGCCCGGTTGATCGGCCTGCAGTGGCGGCTGGCGCCCGCGCTGGTGGAGCGCACCCTCGGCTGGTACGCGCACCGAACCCAGTTCGGGCCGGGCGCCCGCGTGGACAGCAGCGGCAACGTGTTCCACGCCGACGCTCAGGCGCGCCAGGACGGCGGCTGGCACGGTCGACGCCGGCAATTGGTGCGGATGACCGCCGCGTTCGGTCTGGCCGCCGCCGGCACCGCCGTCGGCACCCTGGCGGCCATCAACCGCCGCTCCCGGTCGGACCGCTGATGGCGGACGTCGAGCGTCAGAATGCGCCGACCGTCACCGGCGCGCACAATGGGGCGATCATGGCGAGCTGTCTCGTGGAAGTCGACGAGTCGTCGGCGGTGGTCCGGTTGACCGGTGTGCTCGACGCCGCCGGAGCCGAGGCGGTACGCGGCGCCCTGCTCACCCGCCTCGCGGACCGCCCCGGCCCGGTGGTGGCGGACGTGACCGGTCTGCGGTTCGTCGAGCCGGCCGGTCGGGGCATCTTCGCCGACATTCGCCGGGAGGTCGCCGACTGGCCCGCCGCGGATCTGCTGCTGTGTGACCCGACGGCCGCCGGGCCCGCCCAACCGGACTCCGCAGCCGCCGGGCCCGCCCACTCGGACTCGGCGCTCGACGGCGTGCCGGCCTGGCCGACGCTCGACGGCGCGCTGGCCGCCATCGCGACGACACCACTGGCGGCGGTGCTCACCGCCGAACTCGCCCCGACGGTGGGAGCCGCCCGGCAGGCCCGCGATCTGGTCAACACCGGTTGCGAGCGCTGGGGCATGCCGACGCTCGCCGATCCGGCGTGCATCGCCATCACCGAGATGGTCAACAACGTGGTGGCCCATGCCCAGACCCCGATGACGGTTCGGCTGGCACCCCAGGAGACCACCCTGCACCTGGCGGTTCGTGACCACTCCCCGCGCCGGCCGACGTTCGCCGGGATCTCCCCGCCGTCCCGGGCCGGCGGCCGGGGCCTGCTGCTGATCGACACGGTGACCCGTCGCTGGGGCAGCAGCGCCGTAGGGGACGGCAAGGTCGTCTGGTGTGTGCTGCACCCGGACGACGAGGCCCTCTGACCAAGCTGATCGCGGCGTACCTCGCCGGCCGGTACGCGCTGCCGGCCCCGGGCTTTCGCCGTCGACGCCCGGTTCGGTGCCGTTTCGCCGAAGGGTCACCCGGTTACGGCGGGAGGGCAGCGGGTAGTGATCAGACATGCGCGACAACGAGTACCCGACCCCCGTGTCCGACACCGAGGCGCAAGGGCTGCCCGACACCGCCGATGACGACTCGACCGCCAACGACGACGTCTTCACCGGGCGCGAGGCGGACGGCCCCGACCCGGCCCAGCTGCCCGGCGACCGGACGCCGGTGGCGGTGGACCGGTTCGGAACGACAGCTGAGGAGCAGCTCGACGGTGAGTCGTTGGACTACAAGCTCGACCGTGAGGTCTACGAACGCCCGGCGGACGATCCGCTGGCCGGCACGATCGACCCGAAGATCGCCTTCGAGGCGGACAATCTGGAAGCCGCGGCGGAGGCCCAGCTGGACGCCGACGTGATGGATCCCGGGCCCACCTCGGACCCGAACTCGCCGGTCTCGCTGTACGACCACGGTCAGCTCGGCACGGTGGCCGACGCCACTGTGGGCCGGCTGGTGGAACCGGACGAGGGGTCGCACACCGACCAGGAGACCGACTCGGTGGCGTACGACGCCGGATCGGCCGGCGGCGGGGCGACCGCCGAGGAGTTGGCCATCCACGAGACGGAGCCACCGCGCTCGGTCTGACGTCCGCTCGATCTGACGTCCGTCCGCTCAGTCGTCCAGGCCGCGTTCGATGGCGTACCGGGTCAGCTCGACCCGGTTGTGCAGTTGCAGCTTGCCCAGGGTGTTCTGCACGTGGTTCTGCACGGTGCGGTGCGACAGGCCGAGCCGCTGGGCGATCTGCTTGTACGACATCCCCTTCGCCACCAGCCGCAGCACCTCCGTCTCCCGTTCGGTGAGCTGGGGCGTCGCGGGTTCGGCAGCGCCGGCGCTCCCCCGCCCCGGTCCGGCGGCCAACCGGCGGTACTCGCCGAGCACCAGTCCGGCCAGGCCGGGGGTGAACACCGCCTCGCCGGCCGCGGTGCGGTGGACCGCCTCCAGGAACTCGGCGGGCGCTGTCGACTTCACCAGGTAACCGGTGGCACCGGCCTTGACCGCGTCCAGCACGCTCTGCTGCTCGCCGCTGGCGCTGAGCATCAGCACCCGTACGGCGGGCAGCGCCGTGCGCAACCCCAGGATCACCTCGACGCCGGAGATGTCCGGCAGTTGCAGGTCGAGGACGACGACGTCGGGCCGGGCGGCGGCGGCCACCCGAACGGCCTGTCGCCCCTCCCCGCTGGTCGCCACCACCAGGAAGCCGGCCTCGGTCAGGTCGCGGGCCACCCCCTCCCGCCACATCGGATGGTCGTCCACCACCATGACCCGGATCTGGTTCACCGCGCCGACCTCGGCACGCTCAGCTCGATCTCGGTGCCCGCCTCGGGTGCGGACACGATCCGCACCGTCCCGCCCAGGTCGGTCACCCGGCCCCGGATCGACTGGGTCACCCCGAGCCGCCCCTGGGCGGCCGCCTCGGCCAGCCGGCCGTCCGGGATGCCCGGCCCCTCGTCACGGATCGACACGGTCACCGTCTCCCCCTCGTCCTCGATCAGCACCCAGGCCCGCCCACCGGCGTGCCGTCCCACGTTGTCCAGTGCCGCACCGGTCGCCGCCGCCAACTCGCCGGCCACCTGTCGGGGCAGCGGCACCGGCGTGGCCGGGGCGGAGAGCGCCACCGTCGCCGAGGCGTACCGGCCGAGCAGGGTCCGCAGGTCCACCGCCTCGCCCCCCTCCGGGAGGTTCGCGGCGGTCGGGCTGGCACCGGTGATCAGCGTGCGCAGTGCGGCCTCCTGCTCACCGGCCAGCCGGGCCAGCTCGCCGGCCTCCCCGGGCAGGTCGGCGCCGCGCCGCTGGACCAGCGCCAGCACCTGCAGAACCGAGTCGTGAATGCCCCGGGCCAGCCGTTCCCGCTCCCGCGTGGCGGCCTCCAGCTCCACGGCGCGTTGCAGCCGCTCCTCGGCGCTCGCCGCCAGCCGGGCCACGTGCCCGACCACCACTCCGGCGAGCAGCATCAGGATCACCCCGGTGAACGAGGACTGACCGATCCGCTCCCGGGTGGCCAGGTCCGCTCCGGCGACGATCAGCGCGGCGACAGTGCCCCGCCGCCGGCCGCCGGAGACGGCCCAGGCCAGCACCGGGCCGGCCATCCAGGCCACCCCGAGGGTGGGTACGCCGTGGGTGAGCGCCGTCCGACCGACCACCCACGGGGTGGCCAGCACGATGGCCACCACCACCGCGAGGTCGGCCAGCAGCAGCGGCCAGCGCCGCCAGGACGGTCGGGCGTACCCGACAGCGGTCGCCCCGGTCCAGGTGATCATCAGCAGGATCAGGGCGCCGACGGCGTACGGGTGGGCGTACCGGTCTGCGTCGCGCACCGCGAGCGCGCAGACGTACGCCAGGGAGGCCAGCCTGAACACGGTGAGGGCACGCCACAGCGGCACCTCGAATCCACCCGGCGGCGACGGCATGGCGGTCAGGATGCCACAACGGTTCGGCCGCCCGGCGATCAGCGAGTGCGGTTCGGGAAACCCTGACGTACGGTGGAAAAGCCGCGAAATACTCCGAGATGCGCCGCCGGGACGGGCCCATGACGAACGCAGATCCGCACGCACCGCGTACGGTTGTGCCCATCGAACCTGCCCTCCTGATCGCCGACGCCTTTGACCAGGCTCAGGTGACCGAGATTCGACACTCGGTCGCCTCCTGCGCGCATGCCTCGGGCCTGCGGGGCCAGCGGCTGGACGACTTCGTGCTCGCGATCAACGAGCTGATCACGAATGCGGTGCGCCACGGCGGCGGGCGCGGCTGGCTGCGCCTCTGGCAGGAGTCGGGTGTGCTGGTCTGCGAGATCGCCGACCACGGGCGCGGGATCAGCCCGCAGCGACTGGGCGACCGCAGTCGGCCGGCCCCGGACACCGCCGGCGGCTGGGGGCTCTGGCTGGCCCGCGAGTTGACCGACGCGATGGAGGTGTCCACCGGCACCGCCGGCACCACAGTCCGCATCACCACCGGCCTACCCACCCAAAATCCCACCCCGCACTAACCCCACCCCACCCCGCCCCACCCCACCCGCACGCGATCTTGCACTTGCTGTCGCGGCGAATCACCCGAAACCACTCATCCCGGCGACACAAACCGCAAGATCGCGGGGAAGAGCAGGGCGGGGAGACGGGGTGGGTCAGGCGAAGAGGGCGGAGACGGATTCTCCGTTGTGGATTCGGCGCGTCGCCTCGGCCAGGGCGGGGGCCACCGACAGGACCCGCAACTTGGGGACCCGCTTGGCGTCCGGGATGGGCACCGTGTTGGTGCAGACGATCTCCAGGACGCCGTCCTGGTCGCTGAGCCGTTGCAACGCGTCGCCGGAGAAGAGGCCGTGCGTGCAGGCGAGCCGGATCGACCGAACCTTCAGGCCGCGCAGATGCTCCATCAACTCGACCACCGTGCTGCCCTTGGCGATCTCGTCGTCCAGCACGATGACGTCCCGGTCGGTCACGTCACCGATCACCGCGCTGATCTTGACCAGGTCGTCGCTGAACCGCTGCTTCGCCCCGGCCGCCACCGGTGTGCCGAGCAGCCGGGCGAAGGCCGCGGCCTCCTTGGCGTTGCCCAGGTCGGGTGAGACCACCACGGTGTTGCTGAGGTCGTAGCGCCGGAAGTGGGTGGCCAGCTCCCGCAGCGCGTGCAGATGATCCACCGGGACGCTGAAGAAGCCGTGCACCTGCGGCGAGTGCAGGGTCATCGCGAGCACCCGGTCCGCCCCGGCCGAGGTGAGCAGGTCGGCGACGAGCCGGGCGCCGATCGAGATCCGCGGCGCGTCCTTCTTGTCCGAGCGGGCGTACGCGTAGTGCGGCAGCACCACGGTGATCCGACCGGCGGAGGCGCCCCGAGCCGCGTCGATCATCAGCAGCAGCTCGACCAGGTGCTCCTGCACCGGCGGCACCAGCGGCTGGATCAGAAAGACGTCCCGCTCCCGGCAGTTGGCCTGCAACTGGACTTCCAGGCAGTCGTTGGCGAACCGGGAGACCCGCACCGGGTGCAGCGGCACTCCCAGGTGAGCGCAGATCTCGGCAGCCAGGTCGGGATGGGCGGTTCCACTGAAAACTGCGATGTCGCGCACGTTCGCACATCGTAGGGGACGCGGACGGCAGCCGACGGCGGTGGGCCGGAACCCACAGCGACGCCTGTCGCGCCACTCCGCCGTCCGGGTACGGTGCTGCGGTGACCCCCCAGTACGTCGCCGCCATCGACCAGGGCACCACCTCCTCGCGGTGCATCGTCTTCGACCGGGCCGGGGACATCGTCGCCGTGGCCCAGCGCGAGCACCGGCAGGTCTTCCCCCGACCGGGTTGGGTGGAGCACGACGCCGAGGAGATCTGGGACAACGTCCAGCAGGTGGTCGCCGAGGCGCTGCGGGCCGCCGGCACCGACGCGTCCGGGTTGGCCGCCGTCGGCATCACCAACCAGCGGGAGACCACTGTCGTCTGGGACCGGGCCACCGGCCGCCCGGTGGCCAACGCCATCGTCTGGCAGGACACCCGGACCGGGCCGCTGCTGCGCGAGCTCGCTTCGGCGTACGGCGAGGAGCGGTTCCGGACCCGCACCGGCCTGCCGCTGGCCACCTACTTCGCCGGGCCGAAGCTGCGCTGGCTGCTCGACGAGGTCGACGGCCTGCGCGAGCGCGCCGAGCGCGGCGAGGTGCTCTTCGGCACCATGGACAGCTGGCTGATCTGGAAGCTGACCGGCGCGCACGTCACCGACGTGACGAACGCCAGCCGGACCATGCTGATGGACCTCACGACGCTCGACTGGGACCCGGAGCTGCTGGACGCCATGGGCGTGCCGGCGGCGATGCTCCCGGAGATCCGCTCCTCCGCCGAGGTGTACGGCTCGGCGACCGGCGTGCTCGGCGGGGTGCCGGTGGCCAGTGCGCTCGGCGACCAGCAGGCCGCCCTGTTCGGGCAGACCTGCTTCCAGCCGGGCGAGGCGAAGTGCACCTACGGCACCGGCAGTTTCCTGCTGCTCAACACCGGTGCCAGCCCGGTTCCGTCGACCCACGGCCTGCTCACCACCGTCGCCTACCGGATCAAGAACCAACCACCGGCGTACGCCCTGGAAGGTGCCATCGCGGTCACCGGCTCACTGGTGCAGTGGCTGCGGGACAACCTGGGGTTGATCTCCTCGGCGGCCGAGGTGGAGGAGCTGGCCCGCACCGTCGACGACAACGGCGGCTGTTACGTGGTGCCGGCGTTCTCCGGGCTGTTCGCCCCGCACTGGCGCAGCGACGCCCGCGGGGTGATCGCCGGCCTGACCGGCTACATCACCAAGGGGCACCTGGCGCGGGCGGTG
Source organism: Micromonospora sp. SD19 (assembly GCF_054462275.1). Taxonomy (NCBI): domain Bacteria; kingdom Bacillati; phylum Actinomycetota; class Actinomycetes; order Micromonosporales; family Micromonosporaceae; genus Micromonospora; species Micromonospora sp. SD19. The sequence goes on along the minus strand of NZ_JBTLMN010000004.1, from coordinate 449,587 downwards.
CTGGAGGCGTCGGCGTGGCAGACCCGCGAGGTGGTCGACGCGATGAACGCCGACTCGGATGTGGCGCTGCGCCGCCTGAGGGTGGACGGCGGCATGACCGCCAACGGCCTGCTCATGCAGTTCCTGGCGGACGTGCTCGACGTGCCTGTCGTCCGTTCCCGGATCACCGAGACCACCTGCCTGGGTGCGGCGTACGCGGCCGGGTTGGCGGTCGGTTTCTGGCCGGATCTGGCCACCCTGCGGGCGCAGTGGCGTTCCGACGCGCAGTGGGAGCCGGCGATGGCCCCGGAGCTGCGCGATCAGGAGCTGCGCCAGTGGCGCAAGGCCGTGCGGCGCACTCTGGACTGGGTGGACTGACCTCAGCGGCCGGCGCGGACCCGCGCCACGAACGCGCGCCAGGCCGCCGGCGCGAAGGTGAGAACGGCACCGGCGCGGTCGGTGGAGTCGCGGACCAACACCTGACCCGGCAGGTTGTCGGCCACCTCCACGCAGGTGTCGCCGCCGTTACCGCTCCGGGTCGACACGCGCCACCGAGGGGTGGGGGCGGAGTTCACAGCTCGTTCACCAGCTTTCCGATCAGCTCGACGGACACGCCCGCCGGCAGGGCCTCGCCCAGCAGCGTGTCCCACATCGTCCTGATGGTAGCCACGGTGTCGGGCCGGTCGACGATCTGACCGAAGACCCCGTCGACGTAGGCCACCTCGTCGCCGTCAGTCAGGTTGGCCAGCACGAAGCCGCCGGCCAGCCCGGGGTGCGCGCCCACCCCGGCGGGGATCACGTAGAGCCGCACGTGGGGCAGGGTGGCCAACTCGACCAGCCGTTCCAACTGGGCGAGCTGAACGTCCCGATCGCCGACCACGCGGCGCAGCGCGGTCTCGTCGACGATCGCGGTGAACCGCTTCGGGGCCGGGCCGGTCAGCAGCTCCTGGCGGGCCAGCCGGCCGGCGACCAGCTGGGCGACCTGCTCCGGGGTGTGGGTGCCCTGGGCGCTGAGCACCGCGTGCGCGTACGCCTCGGTCTGGAGCAGGCCCGGCACGAGCGACGGTTGAACGGTGCGGAGGGCGACCGCCTCGGCCTCGATCGCCCGCCACGGCGCGAACCAGGCCGGCGACTCCTGCCGGGCCGCCACCGCCAGCAGCTCGGCCAGCAGCCCGCCGGTGTTCAGCGCCGCGTCCGCCGCCTCGGCGAACTGGGGGGTGGGCCGGCGCCGCCCGGTCTCGATAGCCGCGATGGTGGACGGGCTCCACCTGATCAGCTCCGCCAGGGCCTCCTGCGAGACACCCGCACCGGCCCGGGCCGCCTTGAGCGCCCTGATCCACATGTCGCCGTTCATCCGACCGCCCCAGACTCCACGAAGAGTGACGGGTCCATCCTCGACGGTGATGACGGTCAGGTCCAGCAGGTACGGGGAAAGCGCGGTATCCCGGTCAGTCCCAGCGGTTACCGGTGAGCTTCTCGTAGACATCGACGTAGCGGGCCCGGGTCGCCTCGACCACCTCGGCCGGCACGTCCGGGGCGGGGGGCTGCTTGTCCCAGCCGCTGCCGGTGGCCCAGTCCCGCACGTACTGCTTGTCGTAGGAGAACTGCACCCGCCCCGGCTGGTACGACTCGGCCGGCCAGAACCGCGACGAGTCGGAGGTGAGCAGCTCGTCGGCGAGGACCAGCGTGCCGTCCGGCGCCCAGCCCAGCTCGATCTTGGTGTCGGCGATCAGGATGCCCCGGTCGGCGGCCAGTTCGGCACCGCGCCGGTAGATGTCGAGGGTGATCTGCCGCAGTCGCTCGGCGGTCGCCGCGCCCACCTTGTCCACCACGTCGTCGTACGTGATCGGCTCGTCGTGCTCGCCCGCCGGCGCCTTGCTCGACGGCGTGAAGATCGGCTCAGGCAGGATCGACGCCTCGCCGAGCCCTCGCGGCAGCGGTACGCCGGAGACCGCGCCGGTGCGCTCGTACTCCCGCAGGCCGCCACCGGTCAGGTAACCGCGGGCGACGCACTCGACCGGGACCATGTCCAGCCGCTGGCAGCGGATGGCCCGCCCGGCGAACTCGGCGGGCACGTCGGTGGCCGAGATGACGTGGTTCGGCACCAGGTCGGCGAGCTGCTCGAACCACCAGAGCGAGAGCGCGGTGAGCAGGCGACCCTTGTCCGGAATCGGCGTCGGCAGCGCCACGTCGTAGATCGAGATGCGATCCGAGGCCACCAGGATCAGGTCGTCGCCGTCGGCGTAGACGTCCCGGACCTTGCCCGAGTGCAGAAGTTCCACGCGCCCTAGTACACCACGCGACAGCGGAAGGCCCAGATTCGACCACCCGGCCGAGGGTGACCGGACGGACGTTGACACCTTCGTGCGCTGCCTGCGTGAATGGTCCGACCGCCACCCCCGTAGGCCCAGGAGAGCGCCGTGCCCGTTGTTCGACCCCCGCTCGACCGCCTCGGCGCCGACCCGGGCCGGCGCCGACTGCTCAGCGCGCTGCTCGGTGCGCCTTTGCTCGCGTCCGGCGGGCTGGCGGGTTGCAGCGACGGAGCCGCCACCTCGACCCAGGACGGGCCCGTCGAGCTGTCGGTCTTCTGGTGGGGTGACGCCAACCGGGCCGCGCTCACCGAGAAGGCGCTCCAGCTGTACTCGACCCGCAACCCCCGGGTCACCTTCCGGGTCACCTGGCAGGGCGCCGACGGCTACTACGACAGGTTGGCCACCCAGGCGGGCGGCGGGAACGTACCGGACCTGATCCAGATCGACGACGCCATGCTGACGGAGTACACCCGACGTCAGGTCATCCTCGACCTCACCGACCGGCACCTGGATCTTCGGGGCCTGCCGGAGGGCCTGATCCGCTACGGCACGGTGGAGGGGCGGACGATGGCGGTGGCCGCCGGGCAGACCCACGCCGTCGTGGTGTTCAACCGGGACCTGCTGCGGGAGCTGCAGGTGCCGGAGCCACGGGCCGGGATGTCCTGGGCCGACTACATCTCCTGGGCCACCGAGGTCACCGAGGTCAGCGACCGGCGGGTGGCCGGCACCATGGACGGGTCGGGCGACTACCGGGCGCTCTGGCTCTGGCTGCGGGCGCAGGGTGGCGAGTTCTACCGGGGCAACCAGCTCGGCTTCGGCGCGGACGAGCTGATCGCGTGGTTCGAGCTGTGGCAGCGGGCTCGCCGGGCACGGGCCACGCCGAGCGCGGCGCTGGTCGAGCAGGCCGACAGCGGCGAGCCGGCCCGACAGCTGGTGGTGAGCGGGGCGACCGCCGCGTCCTTCGCCTGGTCGCACCAGCTACCGGAGCTGCAACGACTCACCGAGTCGGAGTTGGGCATCGTCGGCTTCCCCGGCCCGCCGGGCGCCCAGTGGGCACGGGCGTCGATGTACTGGGCGGCGTTCCGGGGCACCCGCCACCCGGACACGGTCGCCGACGTCATCAACTTCTTGACCAACAACGGTGAGGTCGGTGCCGTCCTCGGTCACGAGCGTGGGCTCAACGCCAGTTCCGCCGTGCGCCGCTACGCCGAGGGCAGCATCACCGACGCGGCCCAGCGACGTGCCGCCGCGTTCGGCACCAGCATCGCCGACCTGCTCGGGCCGGCGCCCGCGCCGCCGCCGAAGGGGCACGCCAAGGTGCGCACCCTGCTGGTCACCGCCGCCGAGCGCATCCGGGTCAAGCGCGACGGCACCCGCGAGGCCACCGCCCGCTTCCTGTCCCAGGCCATCGCGGCCCTGGCGGTGTGAACACCGGCGGCCGGTCCCGGGACCGGCCGCCGGTGACCGTCGGGGCCGCCGACCCGGTCAGCGCGGCGGGCCACCCCGGCGGTTGCGCATCAGACGCAGCACCAGGAACACGACGATCGCGACCACCACCAGGCAGCAGAGCAGCGGCAGCACCCCGAACCCGCTGCGGCCACGCCGCCGGGCGGCCTCCACCACGAGTTCGCCGGTGCCCGTGGACGCCCAGGCCGCCACGGGCACGAAGACCGCCAGTACGACCGCACCGAAGACCGCGCTCAGGCGGCCCCACCACTTACCGAATGAAGACATGTGCCCATCCTCGCCGAAGGGCGCAACCTCGGCACGTTGGTCCACGCGGATTTCCCGGGAGCGGAATGTCCGGAACGCTCCGGCCGGCGCGCAACGTGTTCGCAACGCCCCGGCAAAGATGATGATCTTTACATGAATGTCTTGAGGTGATCGGATTCGCCTCATGGTCAACTCTGTAGACAGTGCGCGGATCTCTCGCACCCGAAGATCTGCGGCGGCAGCGGTCGGCGTCACCCTCGTCGCCGCTCTCCTCACCCCCACCGCGGCGCACGGCGCCCCGCCGCCCCCACCGGCACCGCCCACGAAACCCGCTCCGAGCGGTGCCGCGGACCGTACCCCCGTCACGGTCACGCTGATCACCGGCGACCGGGTGACGGTGACCCCGGGCCGGCCCGGTGCGACTCCCTCGGTGGACGTCAAGCGCGCGCCCGGCGCCACCGGCTCCGTACGCATCTCCACCGAGGGCCGGGACACCTACGTCTACCCGGACGAGGCGGTGCCCTACCTCGCCACCGGCCGGCTCGACAAGCAGCTGTTCGACGTCACCCAGCTCATCGCCCAGGGCTACGACGACGCGCGGAGCGCCGAACTCCCCCTGATCGTCACCCGTACGACGGGGTCGGCGAAGCTCAGGACCGCGACCACGCTGCCGGGCACGCAGACCACGCAGCAGCTTCCCTCCGTCCGGGGTGAGGCGATCCGCACCCGCCGGTCACAGGCCGCGGACTTCTGGTCGGCCCTCACCGACGGGCGGTCACCGACCGCCCGCAGCGCTGCCACCTCGGCACCCTCCTTCACCGCCGGCATCGACAAGGTGTGGCTCGACGGCAAGGCGACGGCCAGCCTGGCCGACACCACCGCCCAGGTCGGCGCTCCGGCGGCGTGGGCCGCGGGTGGCACCGGCGACGGGGTCCGCGTCGCCGTCCTGGACAGCGGGGTGGACACCACCCACCCGGACCTGGCCGACCGGGTGGTGGCCTCCCGGAGCTTCATCCCCGGCCAGGACGTGATCGACCGGAACGGGCACGGCACCCACACCGCCTCCACAGTGGCCGGGACGGGCGCAGCCTCCGGCGGCCGGGAACGGGGGGTGGCACCCGACGCCGACCTGGTGATCGGCAAGGTCCTCGACGAGTACGGCAGCGGATCCATCTCGGGGATCATCGCGGGCATGGAGTGGGCGGCGCGGGCCGAGCACGCCAAGGTGATCAACATGAGCCTCGGCGTGAGCGCGTGGCACACCCAGGACGACCCGCTGAGCCAGGCCGTCAACCAGCTGACCGCCGAGACGGGTGCGCTCTTCGTCGTGGCCGCCGGCAACAGCGGACCAGATCCGTACACCCTCGGTGCCCCAGGCACCGCGGACGCCGCGCTGACCATCGGCGCGGTGGACACCTCCGACCACCTGGCCGGCTTCTCCAGCGTCGGGCCCCGGATGAACGACGAGGCACTCAAGCCCGACATGACCGCTCCCGGGGTGGACGTGCTGGCGGCCCGCTCGCAGCACATCTCCTGGGGTGAGGGCTACTACTACGTCGACAGCGGCACCTCGATGGCGGCGCCCCACGTCGCCGGGGCGGCCGCGCTGCTGGCCCAGAAGCATCCGACCTGGAGTGCGCGGCAGATCAAGGACGCGCTGATGAGCACCAGCGTCCGCACGCCCGACTACGACGCCTACCAGGCCGGCAGCGGTCGGTTGAACGTCGCCGCCGCCTACCATCAGGACCAGGTCATCGCGACCGGGTCGGTGGACGCCGGACTCGTCGGGTGGTCGCCGGGCAGCACCCCACAGCCGATCAGGCGGACCATCACCTACACCAACACCACGGACAGCCCGATCACTCTGACGCTCTCCGTCGACCAGGGCGCCTCCCCCGCGCGGACGTTCACGGCGACCGCCGAGGGCCTCACGGTGCCCGCCCGGGCGAGCGCGACCGCCGACGTCGTGGTGGCCCCGGCCGGTCTCCCCGCCGGCAGGTACTCCGCCCAGGTCACGGCCCGGTTCGCGACCGGCGAGGTGCACACTGCCGTCGGGCTCGCCGTGGAGTCCGAGAAGCACGACCTCACCATCCACCTGAAGGACCGCGCCGGGCGACCCATGAGCGGTGAGGTCGAGGTCGTCAACGCCGACACCGGTTCGGCCTTCATGTGGGTGCCGGACGGAAAGCTCACCGCCCGCCTCGCGCCCGGCTCGTACACCGTCGTCGCGGCGGCGGACGTGGAAGGTCTGCACGGGCCCCGCTCCCTCGGGCTCGCGATGCTGACCGCTCCCGAGGTCGACCTGAGCACCGATCGGGTGGTGGAACTCGACGCCGCGCGGGCCCGCCAGGTGAAGGTGGCGACAGCCCAGCCGACCGCCGTCGTCAACAGCCGCATCGACGTCTACCGCTCCTTCACCGAGAGCGAACCGACACCCACCGACTGGAACGCCCTGCGCGAGACGTTCTGGCCGGGTGCCGGCTACGACAGCCTGTGGGCCCTGCCTACCGGGAACAAGGTGCGCAAGGGCAGCTTCGTCTTCACCACCCGGATCCGCGCCGAGCAGACGCCGCTGGCCATCAGCTACCCCGGCCAGCAGCTCAACGACCCGCTCGCGCAGCCCGGTTCCCCGCCGCTGCCCGACGGCACCACGCGCCTGGACGCCGTCTTCGCGGGTGCCGGCGGCACCGCCGACTACGCCGGCCTCGCCGCCCGCGGCAAGGCCGTGGTCGTGCGCGGCAACGAATCGGTGACCCCCACGGATCAGGCGGCGGCGGCGCACACCGCCGGCGCGGCCATGCTCGTCGTGGTCAACGACCGCGCGGGCCGCAAGAGCGACTGGTACGGCAACCCCGACGCCGTGACGACCGGACCGATCCCGGTGGCCTCGGTGCCCATGGACGAGGGTGAGGCGTTGATCCAGAAGATCGGCGCTGCCGGCCGCAAGCCGCTCCGGCTGGTCGTCGTCGCCCATCCCAGGGCCACGTACCTGTACGACCTGGTGGACTACCACCGTGGCGCGGTGCCGAAGGACCCGTCGGCCAAGACCGACCCGGGCAACCTCGCCCGGATCGATCTCACCTTCTCCCCGCCCCCGGGCAAGCAGTCCAGCGAGACGCGGGTGGACTTCCCACCGTACGAGTACGCGGCGGCACGCCCGTTCCCGTTCGAACCGGTCGCGCCGGGGCCGCGTACCGACTGGGTCTCCGCGGGTGGCGGCGTCACGTGGATGCAGTACGCCGACGTCGCCGACTGGGCACGGTCCAACACGGAGGCCATCGCCTACCGGCCGGGCAGCGTGCAGAAGGACCGCTGGTTCGGGCCCATCACCCGGCCACGGCTGCTCAGCACCGAGATCCCGTTCCGGGGCGAGACCGCCATGAGCGCCTACATCCAGGGGTTCGGCGACGCGGGTGCCGCACACAGTGGCGGGGCCAGCATGTCGCAGGTCGCCACGTTCTATCAGGGCGACAAACAGCTGACCCAGTTCAACGGCTGGCCGGAGGTCGGCGCGGGTGACCTGTCGCCGGAGAAGCTGCCGTACCGACTGGTCGTCGAGACCACGGGCAACCCCGAGTTCAGCCCGTACTCGACCGCCACGCACACCGAGTGGAGCTTCGTCTCCGGCGGCAGCACGCAGGTGCAGGCCATCCCGTTGGTCCAACTGGACTACGGAACGGACGTGGACCTCGCGGGTCGGACGAAGCGCCGAACGGACCTCACGGTCAGCCCCGTGGTGGTGGGCAGCACCGCGGCCCGGGACGCCGTGTCGTCGCTCCGACTGGAGATCTCGTACGACGACGGGGCGACCTGGCAGCGGCAGGACCTGCGGGAGAAAAAGGGCGCCTGGCAGGCGTCCTTGAACGCGCCGCAGCGGGCCGACTTCGTGTCGATCCGGGTCACCGCCACGCAGCGCAACGGCGGCGGCGTCACCCAGACCGTCACCCGGGCCTTCGGCCTGCGGTAGCACCCGCCGGGGCCGGTGCCTGCACGGTGCCGGCCCCTCCCGGGAACGCTCGGGTCACAGCGGCACCAAACAAGTCCGGCCCCCACAGTGTGAGGGCCGGACTCATATCACTTTCAGTGGTAGCGGGGACAGGATTTGAACCTGCGACCTCTGGGTTATGAGCCCAGCGAGCTACCGAGCTGCTCCACCCCGCGTCGACTGGTTAAGACTATCCCATCCGTCCCAGTCATGATCAGTGGGGGTCACCAACCGCCGCGGCCCGGCACCCCCGCAACGTCGAAGCCCGCCCCCGGTGACCCGGAGGCGGGCTTCGAACTGCTGTTTCTCTCGTAGCGGGGACAGGATTTGAACCTGCGACCTCTGGGTTATGAGCCCAGCGAGCTACCGAGCTGCTCCACCCCGCGTCGGCTCGCTAACCGTAGCGCACCACCCCCGGGCCCCGCAAAACGACATCCGAATCCGCCGGCTGGCGGCCGGCACACCCCGGTCAGCCGAGCCACCTCCGAATGGCGGTGACCGCGCGTCGACCGTCCGCGTCGACCTGCGCCCGCTGGCTGGAGGTGCCCTCCCAGCCCTGCTCCCAGAGGATGGTCACCACGTCGCCGACCCGGATCGCCCGGACCAACCGAACGTCCTGCACACCGGTCGGGTCGCCGTTGACGTCCTGACCCGCGCTACGCATCTCGAACAGCACCGACTCGTCGCCGAACCCGCTGTCCGGGAGCAGCCGCTGTCGACTCCGCACCGCCGTGTCGCCGCCCGGCAGCTTCTGCTCGGGGCAGTCCCGCACCGCCTGCCGCAACTCGTCCAGCACGTCGTCGGCGCGCCCGGCCCGGTAGATCGTGATCGAGTGCGTGTAGGTGCCGTCCGGGACGTACCCCTTGGGGGTCTGCGGCAGCTTGTAGATCAGCAGCCGGGTGCGGCGGTGCACGACCGCCTCGCTCCCGATGTCCGCGCCGCACAGGCCCGGCAGCACGGCCTCGTCGCGAAACTGCGGCGCGATGCCGGTCTGGTTGGCCGACGGAACCGCGAAGAACGCCCGGTCCGGGATGCTCGTCGGCGTCCTGGGCGGCTGCGTGCCGGTACCACCCGGAGCCGTCGACGTGCCCGGGGAGCGGCCGGGGGTCGTCGGCGAGACGGGCGGCGATGACGGAGCGCCGGTCACGCTCGCCGACGGCGTCGGCGTCGGCGTCGGCGTCGGCGTGCCGGCCGGTACGGCTACGGACGTCGGCGGCCGGGTGACCACCTGGGCACCGATCACCGCGCCCACCACCACCAGCGCCACGGCCAGCGTTCCCCCGGCCGCACGGAACCGGGCCCGACGGTCCGTGTGGTGCCGCAGCACCTCGGGAACGCCCAGATCGGCGGCGTCAGCGTCGGCGGCGAGGGACCGGTACAGCTCGGACAGTTCACGCGACATCGGTGGCCTCCAATTCCACGACAGCCAGATCGGGCAACAACGCGGCGAGCCGGGCCCGGCCGCGGGACAGCCACGACTTCACCGTGCCGACGGGCACGTCGATCTCGTGGGCGATCTCCTCGACCGGCATGTCGAACAGGTAGTGCAGCGCCAACGCCCGCCGGTGGGTCGCCGGCACCTGACGCAGCGCCTGGACCAGCAGCACGCTGTCCTCGTTGGGCGGCGACACCGTCGGCGGTGGCCCGGCCAACCGCAAGGCGCCCCGCAGACTGCGCAGCCGCCGCCAGCGATCGGTCGCCAGCCGGGACACCACCAGCCGCAGCCACGCCTCCGGCGCCGGATGCGACGACAGCCGCCCCCACTGCCGCCAGGCCCGGGCGTAGGCCTCCTGCACCAGGTCCTGCGCCTCGGTGTGATCGCCGATCACCGCATAGCCGTACCGCATCATCCGCCGTGCGGTGCTGCGGTAGAAGTCATCGAAGCTCTGCGCATCTCTCACCACTGCTCCCCCTCATCCACCCCGTTGCAAATGAGGACGACGGGCCGGTGCCGCAGGTTGCGGCACGTCCGCGCCTGTCAGCGAGGTGACAGCCGGGCACGGCTCCGGACGCGGCGGAGCCCCCGCCGTCCGGACCGGTGCGGTCCGACGACGAGGGCTCCGAGACGTACGTGCGGGCGTGCCGGGTCAGCCGCCGGCACTCGGGCTGGCACCAGACCCACCAGCTGCCTGCTGTGCCTGCTGGAACGCGGTGAGCGCCTCGTCGAGGGCCTTCAGCGCCCGCCCGTACCGCTCGAAGTCGCCCGACGCCTGCGCGGCCCGGACCTCGGTGATCGCGGTCTGCACCCGGTCCGCGGCGGCGGCCAGGTCACCGGCCGGCGGTGGGGTGCCGGCGCTCGGGGTCGGCGTCGGCGCCGCCGTCCCCGAAGGAGTCGGCGTCGGGGTCGGTGTCGTCGGGTTGCCCCCGGTCGTCGGCGGCGGCGACGTGCCCTGCCCGGCCTTCTTACCCTGCTCGACCAACTGCTTGATGCCGTCGTTGATGTTGTCGGCGAGCGCCACGAACGAGCCGCCGTCACCGTACGAGAGCAGCACCTTCTGCAACAGCGGGTACGCGTCCTGCTGGTTGCTCTTCACGTAGACCGGCTCGACGTAGAGCATCCCGTCGGCGAAGGGCAGCGAGAGCAGGTTGCCGTACTGCACCTGCGCCTGATTGCTGGAGAGCAGGTTCAGCTGCTGACGGATGTTCGCGTTGTTCGTCATCTGCTGGTGCACCTGCACCGGGCCGGAGATCCGGGTCTGATCCGGCAACTCCAGCACCTCCAACCGGGGCTGCCCGTCGACGTACGACCCGGAGATCAGCGCGGCGAGGTTCTGCCGGCCGTTCGGGGTGACCGCGGAGGTGAGCTGGAACCGGGGGCTCTCCTGCCCCGGGAACTGGGTGAAGAGGTAGTACGGCGGCTGCTTCTGACCGCTGTCCGGGGCGTCCGGCACGTTGGGCACCTGCCAGAAGTCCTGCGCGGAGTAGAAGTCACCCGGGTTGGTCACGTGGAACTTGGTGAGCAGGTTGCGCTGCACCTTGAACATGTCCGCCGGGTAGCGCAGGTGCTCACTCAGCTCGACCGGGATCTCCGCCTTCGGCAGCACCAGGTCACCGCCGAACGCCTTGTTCCACGCCTTCAGCACCGGGTCGGTGTCGTCGTACTCGTAGAGCTTCACCGTGCCGTCGTACGCGTCGACAGTGGCCTTCACCGAGTTACGCATGTAGTTGACGTCCTCCCGGGCCAGCTGGAAGGTGCCCCGGTTGGTCAACTCGTCGGTGGTCTCGGTCTGGAGGTTGACCTTCTCCGCGTACGGGTAGGAGGCCGCCGTGGTGTAGCCGTCGACGATCCACTGCACCCGACCGTCGACCACCGCCGGGTACGGGTCGCCGTCCAGGGTGAGGAACGGCGCGACCTTCTCCACCCGGTCGCGCGGGTTACGCACGTACAGCAGCTTGGAATCCTTGTTGACCGCCTCCGAGAGCAGGAAGTTCGACTCCTGCTCCTTGATGGCGTACAGCAGTCGCCGGGTGAAGGAGCCGATCTCCACGCCGCCCTCACCGGTGTAGGTGTAGGACTCGCCGCCGCCCTCACCGACCGGCCGGTCGAACTCGGCCTTCTTGTTCGGGTCGGACTGCCCGACGATGGCGTAGTCGTCGGCCTCCATCCGCTCGCCGTAGTAGATGCGCGGCTGCTTGGCCGGGATCTGCTCGGTCTGCGAGGAACACGCCTCCTGGGTCTTCTCGCCCAGGAAGCCGGAGACGAAGAACGGCTGACCACCGCAGACCACCTGGTTGGCCGGTGCGGCCACCAGCCCGTACCCGTGGGTGTAGACGGTGTGCCGGTTGATCCAGGTGTTCTGCTGGTCGGTCAGCTCGCCATAGTTGATCTCCCGGACGCCGACCACGTAATCGGAGACATTCCCGTTCACCCCGTACCGGTCGATGTCCAGCTTCGGACCGAAGTCGTAGAAGCCACGCACCTGCTGGAGCTGGGTGTACGTCTCGCTGACCAGCTGCGGGTCGAGCAGCCGCACGTTCGACACCACCGAGGTGTCGGTGGCCAGGTTCCCCGGTGGGGTGAGGTTGTTCGCCGCGTACGGGGTCGTCTCGGTGGCCGCCAACCCGAACGCCGCCCGCGTCGCGTCGATGCTGCGTTGGATGTACGGCGCTTCCTTGTCCTTGGCGCTCGGCTTGACCTCGAAGGTCTGCACCGCCCAGGGGTAGATGCCGCCGATGGCCACCGCGGACACGCCGAGCAGCGCCAGCGAGATGCCCGGCCAGACCAGGTTCCGCATCCAGGCGTTGGAGAACACGATGATCGCGATCGCCACCACGATCGAGATGTAGGCGAGGATCTCCTTCGCCGGCAGCAGCGCGTTGACGTCGGCGTAGCCGGCGCCGTACAACTTGGCGCCCTCGTTGTACTCCAGCAGCATCGCCCGCCGGTCCAGCACGTACGCGACGGCCTTCAACAGCACGAACACCGCGACCAGGGAACTCAGGTGGGCGCGGGCCGCGTTGCTCATCCGGTCACCGACGCCCTGCAGGCGGACACCGCCGAAGAGGTAGTGCACCGCCAGCGCGCCGATCACGGCCAGCACCACAGCGGTGAAGGCGACCCCGAGCAGGTACCGCCAGAACGGCAGTTGGAACACGTAGAAGCCGATGTCGACCCCGAACTCCGGGTCCTTGACGCCGAAGTCACCGCCGTTGCGGAAGAGCAGCCACTGGTTCCACCGGTTCTGCGCCGAGAGGCCGGCGAAGAGCCCGACCACCGCGGCGGTCAGCGCGATCCAGGTGCCCAGCCGCGGGGTGAGCACCATCCGGTAGCGCTCCAGGGTCGCCTGCTCCACCGAGTGCGGGCGCAGTCGCGGGCGCAGCCGGTAGGCCAGCCACAGGTTGCCGCCGACGATCACCGCCATGCCGAGGCCGATGGCGAGGAACAGCACCAGCCGGGTGAGCAGGACGCCGGTGAAGACCTGGGTGTAGTTGACCTCGTCGAACCAGAGCCAGTCGGTCCACGCCTGCACACCCCAGCCGAGCAGGGTGAAGAGCACGAACACCCCGACCAGGACGGCGATCGTGACGCGCCCGCGCCGGCTCATCCTCGGAAGGGGGCTGCTGCTACGCATGACCACTGTTGGCTCCGCACGCTCGATATGATCGGCTCCGACCAGGCACCCAGAGTACGGGGTGTTCCTGAGCGTGTCGGGGCACGGTCACACCCGTCAGCAACGCGTCGGCTGACCACCCGCTCGCAACGTCTCCAGAGCGGTCATCGCCTCGTCCAACGAGCCCACCCGCAACAGCGGCAGATCGGGCTGCGGATTGCGGACCGCCTCGGCACAGTTGTCCGCCGGCACCAGGAAGACCTTGGCCCCGGCGCGCTTGGCGCCGACCAGCTTCTGGGCGATACCGCCGATCGGGCCGACGGCGCCCTCGTCGTCGATGGTGCCGGTGCCCGCGATGACCTGACCGCCGGTCAGGTCGGCCGGGGTCAGCTTGTCCACGATCCCCAGGGCGAACATCAGACCGGCGCTCGGCCCACCGATGTCGCCCAGGTCGATGCCGAGCGTGAACGGATGCGGCTGCTGCTGATCGATCTCGACACCGATCCGCGGTCGGCCGTCCTGCTCCTGACTGGTCACCGTCGCGGTGGCCGGCACCCCGTCACGGGTGTAGCCGATGGTCAACGCCGTGCCCGCCGGCTTCGCCCGGACCAGCTCGGTGACCTTCGCGGCCACCGGCACCGGCTGGCCGTCGACCGAGGTGATCAGGTCGCCCGCCTTCAACGCCCCGGCCGCCGGGCCGTCCCCGGCCACCGTCTTGATCACCACCTGCACCGGAAAGCCCAACTTCCGCAGCGCGGCGGTCTCCGCGCTGGTCTGTGACGCCTTGAAGTCCTCGGCGTTGCGCTGCTCGACCTGCTCCGTCGACTCCCCCGGCGGGTAGACCAGCTCGCGCGGCACCACCGCCTCGTCGTCGGAGAACCAGCCAGCGATCGCCCCCCGCAACCGCACAGTGGGCTGCACCCCCACCGTGGTCAGCCGCAACTGGCCGGCCGAGGTCGAGGTCTCCCGACCCGAGACCTGGATGACCTCCTTACCGTCGGCCGTCCCGAGGGTGTTGACGGTCGGACCCGGGCCCAGCACCACGTACGGAATCGGCACCCGGAGCACCCCGATGCTCAGCAGGGCGGTGAACAGGGCACCGAGCAGGACCGTCAGGCCACGACGTCTCATGCCGCAGAGCGTACCGACCGGGCACGGGTCACCCGGCGGATGCGCCGCGCGACTTCGCCCTCAGCGCAACGCCAGCGACGGCGACCTGGGGCGCGGTCCGCGTACCGTAGATGTCGTGCCTGATATTCCGTTCGGTTTCGCGCTCCCGGGTGGGCAGCCACCAGACCCCAACGATCCCGCGCAGATGCAGCAGTTCATGTCGCAGTTGCAGCACCTGCTCTCCGCGCCGGGCAGCGGGCCGGTCAACTGGGACCTGGCCCGGCAGGTTGCGGCCAGCCAGCTCGCGGCCGCCGGTGACCCGGCGGTGTCGATGTACGAACGCAACGCGGTCGAGGAGGCGCTGCGCCTGGCCGACCTGTGGTTGGAGCCCGCCTCGGCGTGGCCCTCCGGCATCCAGAACCCCGTTGCGTGGAACCGCAACGAGTGGATCTTCAAGACGCTGGACGTGTGGCGCAAGCTGTGCGACCCCGTCGCCAGCCGGATGGTCGGCGCGATGGGCGACCTGGTGCCACCGGAGGCGCGCGCCCAGCTCGGCCCGATGCAGTCGATGGTGGCCTCCCTCGGTGGTGCGCTCTTCGGCGGCCAGTTGGGCCAGGCCCTCGGTTCGCTCGCCGCGGAGGTGCTCTCCGCCGGCGACATCGGGCTCCCGCTCGGCCCGGCCGGCACGGCCGCGCTGATCCCGGCCAACATCCGGGCGTACGGCGAGGGCCTGGAGCTGCCCGAGGACGAGGTCCGCCTCTACGTGGCGCTGCGCGAGGCCGCCCACCAGCGGCTGTTCCAGCACGTCCCGTGGCTGCGTGGGCACGTGCTCAGCGCGGTCGAGATGTACGCCTCGGGCATCCGGGTCAACCGGGAGGCGATCGAGGAGGCGATGGGTCGGGTCGACCCGACCGACCCCGAGTCGATGCAGGCGATCGCCCTGGAGGGCATCTTCACCCCGGAGGACACCCCGGCGCAGAAGGCCTCACTGGCCCGCCTGGAAACCGCGCTCGCCCTGGTCGAGGGGTGGGTGTGCCACGTCGTCGACAGCGCCGCCAGCGACCGGCTGCCCAACGTCGTCCGGTTGGGCGAGGCGTTCCGCCGTCGTCGGGCCGCCGGCGGTCCCGCCGAGCAGACCTTCGCCGCGCTGGTCGGCCTGGAGCTGCGTCCCCGCCGGCTGCGCGAGGCCGCGGCGCTCTGGGCGGCGCTCACCCAGCACCGTGGCATCGAGGGCCGCGACGCGGTCTGGGGCCACCCGGACCTGCTCCCGTCGGACGACGACTTCGCCGACCCGGTCGCCTTCGCGATGAACGACATGGACCTCAGCGAGCTGGACAACTTCGACTTCACCGCCCCCGGCGGGGTCGAGGAGAAGGCCCCCGGTCAGCCGGGTCAGCCCGGTCCCTCGGGTCAGTCCGGCCCGTCGGGTCAGTCCGGCCCGTCGGGTCAGTCCGGTCCGTCCGACGAGACCGACGGCGAGGGTGACGCCAAGTCCTGACGTCCGCGCATTGATGGCCGATGCCCGGGGTTCCCGCCTGATCGACAGCGGGTGCCCCGGGCGCGTGTTCGGCACGTCAACGGAGCAGGCCGGATCGCGGAGCAGGCCGGATCGCGGAGCAGGCCGGGCTGACGGTTCAGGCGGGTCGGGCCGACCCGGAGAGCAGGGCACGGGTCGCTTCCCAACCCTCGAAGGCCGGGTCCAGCGTGGCCAGGTCGGCCGGGCCCCGCAGTCGTCGCCACCCGGCGGTGACCGCCACGTCACCCGGGCGCGGGGCATTGGCGCGCGCCTCGGCCGGCGTCGCCGTGTCCAGCTCCAGCGTCGGCAGCCATTCCGGCGCGGGCAGTCGTGACGCGACCCCGAGCAGACCAGGGCCGCCGCCCTCGACCGGAGCCACCGCGACCGGTCGGGTGGTGAGTGGGCGCAGCAGCTTGCCGACGGTCAGGGCGGGCAGGTCAGGCACGTCGCTGACCAGCACCGCCGCCTGGTCGTACCCCTCCAGCGCGGCGAACACGGCGTTCGGCGTCGGCTCGGCAACCTCGTACACGGCCGTGCCGGGCCACACCAGCGCGTCGGCCAGAGCCCGGTCCGCCGGGGTCACCGCTACCGCGACCTCCACCTCGTTGAGCGTGGCCAGCAGGTCGATGACGTCCTCCGCGAGAGCCGCCCGCCATTCCGCCAGGTCAACGCCCGGCGGCGACCAGTGCACCGGCCCGAGTAACGCCACCACCACCCGTCGCGCCATCCCCCGACCCTAGCGCCCCACCCCGTACCGCCACCCCACCCGGCCCGGCCCACCCTGCCCGGCCCGACCCGGCCCACCCGGCGCGGCCCGACCCGGCCCACCCGGCCCGACCTACCCGACCCGACCCGACCCGGCCCACCCGGCGCGACCCGACCCGGCCCACCCGGCCCGACCCGACCCACCCGGCCCGACCCGACCCGACCCACCCGGCGCGGCCTGGCGGCATGATCGACTCGGTTTCATTGAAGTCGCGGTGTCCCAGGGCCATCAATAGCGCGATATTCAGGAACCCGAGTGGATCTAGGCTGATCGCGCCTCAGATGGTGTCCGGCGCGGCACCCGACGGGGCCTGGTGCGCCGGAACCCACGCGCCCCCGGGGGGGGTGGGAGGGTGTGGATCAGGTGGGGAGCGGTGCGCAGGAGGCGGCGGCGACCCCTTCGAGGTAGCCGCGGGCGCGTTCCGCCTTGGGATAGCGACCGACCAGCGCCCAGAACCGGGCGTTGTGGCTGGGCACGATGAGGTGCGCCAACTCGTGGAGCAACACGTAGTCGATCACCCACTCGGGCATCTCCTGGACGCGGTGCGAGATGCGGATGCTGCGGTCCGCCGGGGTGCAGGAACCCCACCGGCCGTTCTGGTTGGTGACCCACCGGACGCTGGCCGGGACCGCTTTCGCGGGGTACTCGGCGAGATAGAGGTCGATGAGCCGGTTGGCGCGGGCCAGCAGCTCGGCGTCGGAGCGGGCCAGTCGCCCCTCACGCGCGGCGAGTCGGGCGAGCATCCGGTCGACCCACTCGCTCTCCTCGGCGCGGGAGAACTGGTCGGGGATGAGGACGACCACTCGCTCACCGTCACGGTACGCGGACACCGTGCGTCGTCGACGCTGGCTGCGCCGCACCTCGACGACAGGCTTGCGCGTCCCCGCCATCACTGGCCCGCGCAGCCTCGGCTACGTGTCACGAAGGAAAGCTAATGCCCACTGACCAGGGGTCCGCAAGAGTCAACCGCACGACACGCGCCCAGAAAATGGTGATTGGTCGCCAGGCGTCCCGAAAATTTCTTGACGGATGCGCCATCGCGCCATCTCGTCACCCTTCGTGAACGCCGATGACGCGGGTACGCGGCACGTCCCCACCGTAGGTGATCACCGTCCCGGATGCCCCCGCGGGGGCACTCGCACGGGTGGCTGTCAGGGTTTGGTCGGCGTGTCCCCGCCAAACTGACTTATCCGACCTATTTCGCCATGCACACTCTCGACGTCGACTTGCTCACAGTGTCGATGCACAGCTGACATGGAACTGCCCAGACCTGGGTAGGGTCCGCGAACCAGCGGTCACGAAGGTGGCCGCGGAGTGAGACCCAGCGCCGGCGCCCCGTGTGGCCCGCCGCCGGGCACCCCGCCGGAACGGCATTGACCGGCGGACGAGACGAGGAGGGCACCGTGGCCGACCAGGCCCAGACGACCTACAACGGTTACTGCGTGAAGTGCAAGGAGAAGCGGGACTTCGAGGGGCACGTCGAGGTCTCGAAGACCGGAATGAACATGGCCAAGGGCAAGTGTCCGGTATGCGGAACAACAGTGAACCGCATCCTGGGCAAGGCCAAGGTCTGACCCGAACGGGATGAACGGGGGTGGGGTGGCCGGTGGCCACCCCACCCCCGTTGCCGATCGGCACTCGACGCCACCGGCGTCGGGGGGCGGCCCTGTCGGCTGGCTGACAACACGGCTCGCGGGCTGTGGAAAACCCGCCAGATCCTGTGGATAGCGCTGGACAGCGGCCTGACCGCCTGTGGACAACGATCGACCGAGCGCGAAGACGCGGTCACGATTCGTGACATGAGCCGCACCGCACTGCTCCGCCCCACCCTGCTGCCCGGCCTCAACCGGCTCTGGCGGGACCGGCACACCCTCCAGCTCGGCGTCGGCCCCGGTCCGGCAGTCCTGCTGGAGTTGGCCAACCCCCGCGCGGCCCACCTGCTCGACCTGCTCGACGGCACCCGCAGCGAGCGCACCGTGCTGGCCGAGGCGACGACCGCCCAGGTCAGCGCCAACGACGCGCGTACCCTGCTCGACGCGCTGCAAGCTGCCGGCCTGTTGGTGCCGGCGCACAGCCTGGTCCCCCGCGACCTGACCGGCCCGGTCCGGGCCCGACTCGCGGCGGAGGCCGGCGCGCTGGCCCTGACCGCCTCCCGGCTGCCCGGCACCCCGGCTCAGGTCCTGCGTCGGCGGCGGGCGGCCCGCGTCCTGCTCACCGGTGCGGGGGCGCTCGGCGGGCCCCTGACGGTGGCGCTGGCCCAGTCCGGCGTGGGCCAGGTGATTCCCCAGCTCACCGGCCCGGTACGCGCCGTCGACCTGATCGGCACCGGCATCCCCGCCGCCGACCTGGGTCGCCCGCTGGCATCGGCGGTACGGGCCGCGGTCGATCGCGTCGCGCCGGGCACCGGCACCCACCCGAGCCGCGCCGGGCGGGTCGACCTGGTGATCCAGCTCGGCATGGACCGGCCTCCCGCGCTGCTCGCCGCCGGTTTCGCCCAGCGTCGGCAGCCGCACCTGCTCGTCACACTCCGCGAAGGCGTACCGGTGATCGGGCCGTTGGTCCGCCCGCCCGCCGGGCCCTGCCTGCACTGCGTCGAGCTGCACCGGGCCGACCGCGACCCGGACTGGCCGCGGCTCGCCGCTCAACTCGCCGTCGCCGACCCGGTGGCCGCCGGAACGACCGGCACCCTGCTCGCCGCCTGCGGGTACGCGCTGGCCGAGGCGCTGACGCAGCTGGACGGGGGCCAACCGGAGACGCTTGGTGGTGCCATGGAGATCGCCGGTGCCGGCCGTTTCCGTCGTCGGGGTTGGCCGCCACACCCGGCGTGCGGGTGCTCGCAGGGTCGAGTGTCCGCACCAGCCCGGCCGCAGAGCAGCAGGGGGGCCCTCCGGTCGGTAACAATGACCGGGTGACCGACATCCCGCGCCGCGCCGTGTCCCGCACCGCCAAGCTCGCCGCCCTGCCGCTCGGCTTCGCCGGCCGGACCGTTCTCGGGATGGGAAAGCGCGTCACCGGGCTCGCCTCCGACGTGATCTCGGCGGAGATCCAACAGCGCACCGCCGAGCAGCTGTTCAGCGTCCTAGGTCAGCTCAAGGGCGGGGCGATGAAGTTCGGCCAGGCGCTGTCGGTCTTCGAGGCGGCTCTGCCGGAGGAGATCGCCGCGCCCTACCGGCAGGCGTTGACGAAGTTGCAGGAGGCCGCGCCGCCGCTGCCGGCCGCCAGCGTGCACAAGGTGCTGGCCGAGCAGCTCGGCCCCGACTGGCGGGACCTGTTCGTCGAGTTCAACGACGTTCCGGCCGCCGCCGCGAGCATCGGTCAGGTGCACCGGGCGCGCTGGCGCGAGCCGGGGTTCGACGCGGCGGGCGCACCGAACAGCCGCGACGTGGCGGTCAAGATCCAATATCCGGGGGCCGGCGACGCCCTGCTCGCCGACCTCAAGCAGCTCTCCCGACTGGGCGGGATGTTCCGGGCCATCCAGCCCGGCCTGGACGTCAAGCCGCTCCTGGCCGAACTGCGCGAACGGATCACCGAGGAGTTGGACTACGAGCTGGAGGCCGAGTCGCAGCGCGCCTTCGCGTCCGCGTACGCCGACGATCCGGAGATCTACATCCCGGAGGTGGTCAACGCCTCGCCGCGGGTGCTGGTCACCGAGTGGGTGACGGGCACCCCGCTGGCCGACATCATCCGGGAGGGCACCGAGGAGGATCGGAACGAGGCCGGCCGGTTGATGGCCACCCTGCACCTCTCCGCGCCGCAGCGGGCCGGGCTGCTGCACGCCGACCCGCATCCGGGAAACTTCCGGCTGCTGCCCGACGGTCGGCTCGGCGTGATCGACTTCGGGGCGGTGGCCCGTATGCCGGAGGGCACTCCGGAGCCGATCGGTCGGATCGCCGCGATGGCCCTGCGCGGCAACGCCGACGAGGTCGTGGCGGGGCTGCGGTCGGAGGGGTTCATCGGCTCGGCCGACGAGATCGACGCCGAGGGGGTGCTCGACTTCATCCGTCCCATGCTGGAGCCCATCGCGGCGGACGGCTTCCGGTTCACCCGAGCCTGGCTGCGGGCCGAGGCGGGTCGACTGGCCAGCCCTCGCTCCCCCACGTACCAGCTGAGCCGGCAGCTCAACCTGCCACCGTCGTACCTGCTGATCCACCGGGTGACGCTCGGATCGATCGGGGTGCTCTGCCAGTTGGAGGCGAAGGCCCCCTACCGGAGCATCCTGGAGCGCTGGTTGCCCGGCTTCGCCCCGGTCGCCTGAGCAGGTCGAGGCCCCGGTCGCCTGAGAACGTGAGGAAGGGCGGGTGCCGGTCGGCACCCGCCCTTCTGAGTGGAGTGGTACTAGAGAACGCCCAGGTCGCGAGCCGCCTGATTGCGGCCGGTCATGGCGACGGTACGGGCGGATCGGGTTGCCTCAGTGCTCGTGGTGGTACGACCGGCCTGAGGCCGGCGCATTCGAGCCCTGGTCAACGCTTCGTTGAGTAGTTGCATCTCGAAGGCTCCACTCGGAATGTTCAACATCGTTTTCTCACTCACTGCCGGTAGGACACCGGCGTCGTTGGAACGGGTCGGGAACATGTCAGGCTGCCAGCCGGACCGCGCCACGCACCTCGGACAGCCCACTGGCTGCCAGGCGCGCCTCGGCCTCGACCCGAAGCGCGGCGTCTCGGGCGACGTCCTCCTTACGCGGACGGCCACGGGGCCGCTTACGCGGGACAACCGCGCCACGCTCGAAGATCTCGCCGCCCCAGACGCCCCAGGGCTCCGCTCGCTCAACGGCTCCGGCCAGGCACTCGACGCGCAGCGGGCAGTCCCCGCAGAGCGACTTGGCCAGCTCGAGCTCGGTGGGCGAGTCGGAGAACCACAGGTCGGGGTCGAACTTCCGGCAGGGCAGGTTCGCCTCCATCTCGACGCTCATGTCGAGGGGGGCCAACGCCAGACTCATCTCCCGGTCACCTCTCTCTCACTTCGATCTCGTGGATCGCATTCCGACGTACTTACGGCGGGCAAAAAACTGAGGCCGCGGATCCCGGTAAGCGGGTTCCGCGGCCTCGAGGTGAGCCGGAGTCTGATGGTCAGACCGGTTTACCTCGAGGTGGAACGCCGCGGACATCCATGCGCTTCTTGACGTCATTGATGCCCATGCCCGTGAAGCCACTGGTCCCCTCGACTCCGACGGGCGCGACGGTCAGGGTCAGCTCGGCCTGAACCTGGTGCACCTGCGGAACCGACGGTCGTGCAGCCGTGAGGGCCACCCGGACAGCCGACAGCGGAGCGCAGACAGACGGCATCGCCGTCAGACGCTCATAGGTGAAGATCTTCACGGTGGCCACCTCCCTCACGTTCCTCGAATCGACTGGACCGCCCCCGTGAGCAGCCGGAATGGCGCCGCTCGCGTGGTGTGTCCTGAGGCTATTCCTCGCGCCGGGGCGAGGGCAAACGAATTTACGACGAGATTTCGAAAGTTTTCTCCGGGCAGACATCGTCCACCCCGGCACCTGCCACGAGGGCCAGCACCGACTCCCCGTAGAGGCCCAGCTTGCGGGGGCCGATACCGGCGATGGCGATCAGCTCCTCCGACCGGGCCGGTCGCCGCTCGGCCAACGCGACGAGCGTCGCGTCGGTGAAGACCACGTACGCCGGGACCTTCTGCGCACCGGCCACCCGCTGCCGCCACTCGCGCAGCCGTTCGTGCAGCTCATCGTCGATGTCGGACGGGCAGGTGGGGCAGCGGCCGAGCTTTCGGTCCGGGCCGGCGAGCAGAGTGGCACCGCAGATCCGGCAGGAGACGATCTGGGTGCGTCGCCGCTCGGGACGGCGGGCCGGACCGGTGCCGCCGCTGGCCCGTTCGGTGCCGCCGGAGCGGTCCAGGTGGGGCAGGAACCGCGACGGCCGCCGGGCCCGTCCGCCCGGCGACCGCGCGGCCGCGTACGACAGCCAGAGCCACTCGCGTGCGCGGGTGATCCCGACGTAGAGCAGCCGGCGCTCCTCCTCGACCTGCTCGACGGTCTTCGCGTACGTGGTGGGCAGGGTGCCCTCGGCGAGACCGACCAGGAAGACCGCGTCCCACTCCAGGCCCTTCGCCGAGTGCAGGGACGCCAGCGTCACGCCGTCCACGGTCGGTACGTGCTGCTGGGCGGCCCGGCGGGCCAGTTCCTCGGTGAAGTCGGTGAGGGTGACCGGGCGTTCCACCGAGGCGGCCTCGCCGATCGGCACGACCTCGGGGGTCGCCGCGTACTCCTCGGCGAGCTGGACCAGCGCGGACAGCGCCTCCCACCGCTCGCGGGCGGCACCGCCGGTCGGTGGGGTGTCCGGGGTCCAGCCGACGGCGGTGAGCGCCTCGACGACGGCGGCCGGCAACGGTGTCTCTCCCGGGATCGAGCGGGTGGCGGCACGCAGCGCGACCATCGCCTGGCGCACCTCGGCCCGTTCGAAGAACCGCTCCGCGCCTTGCACGACGTACGGCACCTCGGCCTCGGTGAGCGCCTTCTCGTACGCCTCGGACTGGGCGTTGACCCGGAACAGCACGGCGATCTCCTTCGCCGGGGTGCCCGCGTCGATCAGGGAACGGCAACGCGCGGCCACCGCGTTCGCCTCCGCCGGCTCGTCGGTGAAGATCCGCAGATCCGGTTCGGGGCCCGGGGGGCGCTGGCCGCTCAGTTCCAGGCGCAGGCGCGCCTCGGTGCCCCGGGCCTGGGAGATCACCGCGTTGGCCAGCCCGACCACCTGCGGGGTGGAGCGGTAGTCACGGACCAGCCGGACCACCGTGGCGTTGCGGTGTCGGCGCGGGAAGTCGACCAGGTACGCCGACGTCGCCCCGGTGAACGAGTAGATCGTCTGGCTGGCGTCCCCGACCACTGTCAGGTCGTCCCGGCCGCCGAGCCAGGCGTCCAGCAACCGCTGTTGGAGGGGGTTGACGTCCTGGTACTCGTCGACGACGAAGTGCCGGTACTGGCCACGGACCTGCTCACCGACGTCCGGGTGCTCCTCGATCCCCCACACCGCGGCCCGCAGCATGTCCTCGAAGTCGATCACACCGTTCGAGCGCTTGAGCTGCTCGTACGCGGTGAACACGTCGGCCACCTTCGCCGGCTCGTGGGGTGTGTCGCGCAGCGCCCGGGCCGCGGCCACCACGTAGTCCGTCGGTTCGACGAGCGACGACTTCGCCCACTCGATCTCGCCGGCCAGGTCGCGGGCGGCGGCCCGGTCGGTACGCAGGCCGACCCGGGCGGCAGCGAGGGTGACCAGTCGTACCTTGCTGTCCAGCAGTTCGGGCATGGCACGCCCGGCCAGCAGCCGGGGCGCGAAGTACCGCACCTGACGCAGCGCGGCGGCGTGGAACGTCCGCGCCTGGACGCCACCCACCCCGAGCACCGTGAGACGACTCCGCATCTCGGCGGCGGCGCGGGCGGTGAAGGTGACAGCGAGCACGTGTCGGGGGGAGATCTCCCCGGAGAGCGCCCGGTGGGCGATTCGGGAGGTGATCGCGCGGGTCTTGCCGGTGCCGGCGCCGGCCAGGATGCAGACCGGGCCGGCGGGTGCGGTCACCGCGGCGCGTTGCTCCGGGTCCAGCCCGGCGAGCACCTGTTCCGACGCTGAGTGAACCGCCACAACCAGGAATCATCTCAGCTCCTCCCAGCGTTGCAGCGAACAGCCTCGGCTTGATCGGCAAGCCGCGGCCGGAGGAGTTGGAGGATCCGACCATGTTGACGATGTATTCCACCCCCTGGTGCGGCTACTGCCACCGGCTGAAGTCGCAGCTCGACCGGGAGGGCATCGGTTACGAGGTGGTCGACATCGAGCAGGACCCGAAGGCCGCGGAGTTCGTGATGAGTGTCAACGGCGGTAACCAGACGGTGCCGACGCTGCGCTTCGCCGACGGCAGCGCGCTGACGAATCCCTCGATCACCCAGGTCAAGCAGCACCTGGAAACCCTCAACGCCTGATCTGCCGGTTCATCCTCGGCGCACGGCCGCCCCACCGGGGCGGCCGTTCGTCGTGTCTGGGCACGAGTCACGGTGGCGACGGTCGGCGGGCGTTGGAAGTCCGGGTCGGTCGGTGTCCTCAACCGGTCGGCGGGGTGCCGGGAGCGTCGGGCGGGTGGGTGGCGTCGGTGCGGGTGCCCCGGGCGGCGCGCTCAGGTGGCGGCCCCGCCACAGGTAGCTACCGGCGGCCAGGGTGGCCACTCCGACCAGCGCGAACAGCAGCCGGTAGTCCAGTAACCCGACCAGCAGGGCACCCGCCCCGATGGAGAACGCCTGCGGCCCGCTGACCACCGCCTGGGTGGCCGCGGCGACCCGGCCGACCAGCGCGGGCGGGGTGCGGCGCTGGATCAGCGTGTGCAAACCCACCATCGTCAGCGGGAGCGAGACCCCGGCCAGCAGCACCGCCGCGAACCCGAGCCGCAGATCGGGGTACGCGAGCGCGAGCGCGGCCGGCGAGAAGAAGGCGACCCCGGCGGCCAGCGTGCCGACCTCGCCGAGCCGGCGGACCAGCGTCGGTGAGCAGAGTCCGCCGAGCAGACCACCAACGCCCTGCACGGTGACCAGCACACCCACGAACGCGGCATCCCGGTTCAGCCCCTGGTCCACGTAGGCGAAGATGAGCGACTCGCTGAAGCCCATCACCAGTGAGCCGAGCCCGTAGCCGAGCAGGGCCCGCCGCAGGGCCGGCTCGCCGGCCAGGTGCCGCAGGCCGGCGCCCAGCTCGGCCGGCCACCGCAGCCGTACGGTCGGCGGCACCTGTTGCGGGGCGGGCAGCGCGGTCACCACCGCCGCCGCGGTCAGAAATCCGACCATGCCGATTCCGGCCAGCGCCCAGCCGCCGAGCGCCGCGTAGAGAGCCGCGCCCACCAGCGGGCCGACCAGTCGTATCCCCTGGCGTACGGTCTGCAGCACGCCGTTCGCCTCGGCCAGCAGCTCGACCGGCACCAACTCGCGGATGAGCCCGCTGAGCGCCGCACCGAGCGTGATGGACGAGAGTCCGTAGAGGGCGGCCACCAGGTAGACGACCCAGACGTCGCCCGCGTCGTGGACGGTGAACAGCGGGGTGAGCAGGGCGGCGGTCGCCACGTTCGCGGCGACGAAGAACGGTCGGCGCGGGTAGCGGTCCACGACCCAGCCGACCAGCGGTGCCAGCGTCATCGGCGCGATGACCGCGAAGATCGTGGCACCGGCCAACCCGTCCGAGCCAGTCAGATCCTTGACCCAGATGGCGAGTGCCAGCAGCAGGATCGACTCGGCGGTCATGCTGGCCAGCAGGCCGCCGAAGAGCAGACGGAAGTCGGGTCGGCGCAGGATCGTGCGCATGGGTCCCTCCGGCGGGATGGCGTGCCCAGGTGGGCGAGGTCGACGGCCGCGACCGCGGGTCCGTCGTCGTCCGGCATTCCCGTGGTCCGATTTTCGCAAGACACGCCCTCGCCGGAACCTCCGACACCGGTCGCGCCGTCCATACTGACCGTGGGGGGCGAATTTCATACAGTTACCGTCGCGTCTGCGGCGGTCGACGGGAAAGAGGACACTGTGCCTCCTGCCGCACCCAGCCCGATCCTGCGTCGTCGCCGGTTGGGCATCGAGCTGCGCCGCCTGCGTGAGGCCGCGGGCCTCACCGGCGATCAGGTCATCGAGCGTATCGGTTGGGCCTCCGCGTCCAAACTGTCCCGCCTGGAGAATGGCCGCAGCCGACCGGACCCGCAGGACGTCGGCGACCTGCTCGACCTCTACGGCGCCGACCAGGCGCTGCACGACGAACTGCTGGGCATCACCAACGAGGCCGGCGACATGCGCGGCTGGTTGAAGAACTTCCCGGTGATGACGCAGCAGCAGCGCGGCTGGGCCGAGTTGGAGGCGGGCTGCGCGGAAATCTCCGAGTACAACCCGGTGCTGGTGCCGGGCCTGTTGCAGACCCCCGGGTACGCCCAGCTGCGGATCGTGTCGGCCCGCCAGGTGAGCGCGGGCGCGGGCGAGCCGGAGCCCGGCGACGAGCCGGAGACCGAGGTGCAGGCGCGATTGGCCCGCCAGTCGCTGCTCACCCGGGAGCCGCACGCTCCCCGCTACACCGCCGTGCTGGAGGAGGCCGCTCTCGGCCGCCGGGCCGGGCCGCCGGAGGTGCTGCACGAGCAGCTGCTCCAACTCTGCGAGCTGGCCCTGCTGCCGAACGTGACCCTGCACGTGCTGCTCCGGGACACCCAGATCGGCAGTTGGTTCCTTCCGCCGACCGCGTTCTCGGTCTATCGGTTCGCCGATCCCCTCGATCCGGAGACATTGGCCATCGAAGGTGGCTTCACCGACGTCATGTCGACCGAGGCAATCACGCTAAATCGCTATAAAGTGGTGTTCGAGTGGCTATGCACGGCGGCACTTAACGCCTCGGACACCCTCTCCTGGCTGATCGAGGCGGCGGGACGGCTGACCGAGGCGACGCCCCCATCCACAGTGGCGTTCGGGCCGGCAACGGCGCCGACCCAACGCCGCCAGGGTTCGGGGCGACTGACGGACCGGTGATCCACGGGGGACCTCCGTCGGGCGTGCGGCACCACTCGTCCCATCGGATCGCTGCACATCAGGAGCAGAACCATGAACGACATCCGCAACACGCCGTCCGTCTCCGCCCACTCGTTGGCGGACGCCCCGTGGCGTACCAGCACCCGCAGCCAGACCTCCAACTGTGTGGAGGTCGCCCCGCTCGCCACCGGCCCGTCGGCGGTCGCCCTACGCGACAGCAAGGACCGGGGCGGCCCGGTGCTGCTGTTCAACCGCGCGGGGTGGCTCGGTTTCATCACCGGCGCCAAGAAGGGCCAGTTCGATCTGAACTGACCCGGTCATCGGGTACGGGGCCGTCGGCGTAGCGCCGGCGGCCCCGTCTCGTCACACCCGTCGACCCGTCGCCCGGTGACCCGCCAACCCTGCTGAGCAGCCATCGACTGATCGGACGAGGCTCGAAACCGATAGGCGCGTTTCAGTTGCTGAGACGAACACGGGGCGTAACATGGCCCTCGGATACGTGGAACTTCCACACTGCTCATCCGTCGCGGTTCATCCGGAGACCCACATGCGGTTCCTGATCGTTCGCACCGACATCCGCGCCGTCGCCGACGGGGACATCGCCGCCGCCTGGGCGGACGGCCATCGACTTCGCGACGAGACGACCGCGCCCGAGCCGCGACGTCAGATCGTGCACGCCGAGGACCGGGACGCCGCGCTGCTGCTGGCCCGCGCCCTGGCCACCGTCGGCGCGGTCCGCGCCGGCAAGCAGCGGGTCAAGGTCCTCCCGCTGATCGAGTCGCGGCCCGCCTTCCGACACAGACCGGGCCGTACCGGCACCTGATTCACAGGTCGTCCGTCGTGGTCGGACCGGCTCCCCCGCCGCGTTACTCGCACCCGCCGACCACGACGGCCCGTGTTCCCGGCCCGTGACCGTCGCGGCAACGGCGGCCGCGGGCCGGGACCGCGCTCAGCGGTCGGCGTCCACCCAGCCGTCCAGCCACCGGTGAATGAGGAAGAGCGCGATCGACGACGGCGGCGGCAGGACCAGTCGGGCCCCGTCGCCCACGTCGACCGTCTGCCCGGCCAGTGCCGCCCCGATCTCCTGGCGGGAGAACCACCGGGCGTACGCGATCTCGGACGGGTCGACCCGCACCGGCTCGGCCGGGTTCGCGGTGGCAAGGAAGCCCAGCATCAGCGAACCGGGGAACGGCCAGGCCTGGCTGCCCACGTACCCGATGCGCTCGACCCCGATGCCCACCTCCTCGCGGACCTCGCGCAACACTGCCGCCTCCGCCGACTCGCCCGGCTCGACGTAGCCGGCCAGGCAGGAGTAGCGGCGACCACCGGGGGTGCCCTGCCAGCCGGCGTTGTTGCCGAGCAGGCAGCGGCCGTCCGGGCCGTCCACCCCGTCGTGAACGAGCACGATCATCGCCGGGTCGGTACGCGGCCAGATCCGCCCGCCGTTGCGGTCCACCCGGGACCAACCGGCCTCGTCCATCGCGGTCGGCGCACCGGTGCTGGTCGAGTAACCGTGCCGGGTGTGCCAGTTGACGAGTGCCAGCGCGGTGGTGAAGATGCCGGCCTCCCGGTCGGCGAGCAGGTGACCCACCTCGCGGAGGTGGACCGCCCGGGTCCCCGGGATCGCCGGCAGCGGCGCGTCGACGGCGAAGACCGGCACCCCGTCCGGCTCGACCCCCAGGAACATCGCCGCCGACTCGGAGCCGGCGGGCACGTCACCCGCCCCGAACAGCACCAACGTCGGCGGCGACGTCTCGGTGCGGGCCAGCGTCCGACCGTCGTCGGTCGAGTCGATCAGCAGCACCCGGGCGCGCAACCACGCCTCGGTCAACCACTGCGAGTCGCCCCGCCGGTGCGCCGCCCGATCCAGCGTGGACCGCGCCAACGGCGGCGCCGCCTCCCCGCTCACGCCTGTCGCTCGGTGTGGACAGCGGTCAGCGCGGCCAGCCCCGGGGTGATCCGCTCCGCGTCGCCGAGCACCACGATCGCCGCCCGAGCCGGTGCCAGGTACCGGGCCGCCGCCTGCGCCACGTCCTCGATGCTCG
Organism: Micromonospora sp. SD19; assembly: GCF_054462275.1. Classification (NCBI taxonomy): domain Bacteria; kingdom Bacillati; phylum Actinomycetota; class Actinomycetes; order Micromonosporales; family Micromonosporaceae; genus Micromonospora; species Micromonospora sp. SD19. Next base: position 420,614 of record NZ_JBTLMN010000004.1, on the reverse strand, counting down.
CCTTCGCCAACCGCGCCGCGTACTCGGCGAGGAAGTCCAGGCGTAGCCCGTTGCCCGCGTACGCGCTGGTCAACGCGGCCAGCCCGGCCTGGGTGGACATGCCGAGCTGAAGGGTGCCCAGAGCGTACTGCCGGGCCTGCTCCAACTCCTCGGGCTTCGGTGGCAGCGACGCCAACCGGCCCAGCTCGTACGTCGTCTCCAGCAGCGCCGGACCGGTGACCTCGGTGGCCACGTCGGCGGCGGCGACCAGCACCGACCCGGCGACGGAGTGCTCGATACCCGAGTGCGGGCCGTACGTGTAGCCCTTGTCCTCGCGGATGTTCTCCACCCACCGGGAGGAGAAGTAGCCGCCGAAGATCAGGTTGGCGAGTTGCAGCGGGGCGTGGTCCGGGTCGGTGCGCGACACCGCCGGAAGCGCGATCCGCAGCGACGACTGCACCGAGCCCGGCCGGTCGACAAGCAGCAGCGGCCCCGGCTCCAGCGGCGGGGTCGCCGGCAGGTCGGCCACACGCCCGGCACCCGACCAGCCGCCGAGTGCCCGCTCGGCGGCGTCCAACGCCTTCTCCGGCTGCACGTCACCGACCAGCACCAACTGCGCGCCGGTCGGATGCACCCGCTCCGAGTGCAGGGTGCGCAGGGCCGCCGGTCGGACGGCCCGGATCTGGTCGGGCTCGGGCGTCTGCGTCGCGTACGGGTGCCGGCCGTAGATCCGCTTGAGCAGCGCCTCCCGGGCCAGGTGCGCCGGTTGACTCTGCGCCACCTGGATCCGGTCGACCAGTCGGTCCCGTTCGGTGGCCACCTCGTCGCTGGGGTAGCTGGCGCCGGTCAGCACCTCGGCCAGCAGCTCCAGCATCCGGTCCAGACCGGTGACCAGGCCGGCGCCGGAGAGCATCAGCCGGTCCGGGTCGACGCCCGCGGAGAGCCCGCCGCCCACCTTCTGCAACTCGGCGGCGATCTGCACGCTGGTCATCGACCCGGTGCCGGAGAGCATGGTCTGCGAGAGCATCGCGCCGCGGGCCAGGTGCACCCGACCGAACGGCACCCAGAGCCGCAGTTCGACCAGGGGCACGGCGGGCCGGCGTACCGCGATCACGGTGAGCCCGTTGGGCAGCGTCCGCTCGGCCTGCTTGGGCACCTTGAGCTTGCGGGTCGGACCGAGCGGGGGAAGCGTGCGCGGCGCGGCGGCCACAGTCCCGGTCATCGGGCACCTCCGGGGATGACTTCGATGGCGGCGCGACGCTCCGGACGCACTGTGGCCGCGGCGGCCCGGACCTGCTCCTCGGTGACCTCGCCGACCAGCCGGGGCAACTCGTTGAGCAGGCCCGGCTCGCCGCGTTGCTGCTCCAACACTGCCATCCGCAGCGCCCGACCGAGCACCGCGTCGGTGTCCCGCAGCAGGTGGGTCGCCATCCGGGCCTGGGTGCGGGCCAGCTCACCGTCGGTCAGCCCGTCGGTGGCCAGCCGGTCCAGCTCCTCGTCGATGGTGCGCAGCACCTTGTCCACGTCACCCCCGGGCGGCAGGTGCGCCTGCAACAGCAGCGCGGTGGGGTCGCGGACGTCGAACGGGTCGCCCATGAAACCGAGGTATCCGCCGAGGCTGGTCACTGTGCGGTCGCGCTGCACCAGCCGCTCGACCAGCCGCGACGCGTCGCCGTCGGTGAGCACCTCGGCCAGCACCACGTACGGCAGGTAGCCGGCGAAGTCGGTGACCGGGTCGGGCACCCGCCACGCGCCGGCCACCGCCGGCAGCGGCGCCAGGGCGTCGGTGTACGAGGTGCGCCGCTCGGCGCTCAGGTCGGGTTCGGTGAAGTCGGGCCGTTGCGGTGCCGGCCGGGCCGGCACGTCGCCGAAGTGCCGGCTGACCAGCTCGGTCGCCTCGGCCACGTCGATGTCACCGCTGACGGCGAGCACGGCGTTGCCGCTGGCGTAGTAGCGGCGGAAGAAGTCCGCTGCGTCGGCGACGGTCGCCGACTCCAGGTCGTCGAAGGAGCCGTAGCCGTCGTGGGCGTTGGGGAAGGTGTCGAACATGACCGGCGGCAGGGTCAGCCAGGGGAAACCGCCGTACGGCCGGTTGAGGACGTTGACCCGGATCTCCTCCTTGACCACGTCGACCTGGTTGCGCAGGTTCTCCTCGGTCAGCCGAGGGCCGCGCATCCGGTCCGCCTCCAGGAACAGTGCGCGTTCCAGCGCGTTGCTCGGCAACGTCTCGAAGTAGTCGGTGTAGTCCAGGTGGGTGGAGCCGTTGAAGGTGCCGCCCGCGCCCTGCACGTGTCGGAAGTGAGCCAGCTTCTCCAGGTTTTCCGAGCCCTGGAACATCAGGTGCTCGAAGAGGTGGGCGAAGCCGGTGCGCCCCTCGGGCTCCGAGCGGATGCCGACGTCGTAGACCACCGCCACCCCGATCACCGGGGCACTGCGATCGGGGGTGAGCACCACCCGCAGGCCGTTGTCGAGGGTGAACCGCTCGACCGGATACTTCGTCGCTGGAATTCTGGATCTCCGCGCCGCCACGGAGTCGACCCTAGCGCGTCGACACGGTCGCCACCCGCGACCTTCCCGGAGCCGCCGCGACGGGGGCGGTCACCAGGGTCAGCACCTCGTTGGCGACCCGTTCGGCCTCCTCGCGGTGCGGCCGAGTCGGTCCGACGGAACCGGGCCTTTGCGGCGGCGATCCGCTCCGGGCTCGTCCCGGCCAGCAGCCGGTCGCTCCCCGCCAACGCTACGCCGCTTATCACAGCAAGCTGGTAGGAAATGCCGACATAACTGAGACGCGCCATCCCGCCATGTGGATGGGTCTTGACGCTGACCACGGCCTGGCCCACTCTTCCTACCAACTAAGTAGGAATACTGCGGATTGGATGGACGATGAGACGGCTCCCCCTGCGCCGGACGGTCACGCTGATGACCCTCGCCGCCCTCGGCGCGGCGACCCTGGGCAGCACCGCCGGGTGCGGCGACGACAGCGAGGGCGCGGGCGGCAGCTCCGGCCCGGTGACGCTGCGCCTCGGCTACTTCCCCAACATCACCCACGCGCCAGCGGTCGTCGGCGTGGAGAAGGGCATCTTCGCGGAGAAGCTCGGCACCGACGTCAAGCTGGACCCGAAGACCTTCAACGCCGGCCCGGCCGCCATCGAGGCGGTCTTCTCCGGCGCGCTGGACGCCACCTACATCGGTCCGAACCCGACGGTGAACGCCTTCTCCAAGTCCAAGGGCGAGGCTGTCCGGGTCATCTCCGGAGCGGCGTCCGGCGGCGTGGCGCTGGTGGTCAAGCCCGGCATCACCGGGGCGCAGGACCTGAAGGGCAAAAAGATCGCCACCCCGCAGCTGGGCAACACCCAGGACGTGGCGGTCCGGTACTGGCTCAAGCAGCAGGGCCTCACCACCACCAAGGAGGGTGGCGGTGACGTCAAGATCGTGCCGCAGGAGAACGCCCAGACCATCGAGACGTTCACCAGTGGCGCGATCGACGGGGCGTGGGTGCCCGAGCCGTTCGTCTCCCGCCTGGTCAACGCCGGCGGCACGGTGCTCGTCGACGAGCGTGACCTGTGGCCCGACAAGAAGTTCGTCATCACCAACCTGCTGGTGAGCACGAAGTTCCTCAAGGCGCACCCGGACGTGGTGCAGAAGCTGGTCGACGGCCAGGTGGCCGCCAACGAGTTCGTCAACACCAAGCCGGAGGAGGCGCAGCAGGCCATCTCCGACGCGATCGGCAAGATCACCGGCAAGCCGCTGGACCTGAAGCTGATCAAGCAGGCGTGGCCGACGTTGGAGTTCACCAACGACCCGATCCCGTCCTCCCTCAAGGCCGGGCTCGACCACGCCGTCGACGTGCAGCTGACCGAGCCGGTGGACCTCAAGGGCCTGTACGACCTGAAGTACCTCAACAACGCGCTGAAGGCCGCCGGCAAGCCCGAGGTCGTCCAGCCATGACGTCGACCACGACGACGCCGCGGAGCGCGACCACAGCCGTCGCGCTCTCCGGCGTGACCAAGGTGTACGGACGCGGGTCGAGCGCCGTCCTGGCCCTGGACGGTGTGTCGCTGGACGTCGCGCCCGGCGAGTTCGTCTGCCTGGTCGGCGCGTCCGGCTGCGGCAAGAGCACCCTGCTCAACCTGGTGGCCGGGCTGGACCGGGTCAGCGGTGGCCAGATCACCCTGGCCGGCGACGTCAACCCGGGCCTGATGTTCCAGGAACCGGCGCTCTTTCCGTGGCTGACCGTCGACGCCAACGTGGAGGTCCCCCTCAAGCTGCGCCGGCTCCCCCGGGCCCAACGCCGCGAGCGGGTCGCCGAACTGCTGCGGACGGTGCACCTGGGCGAGTTCGGCCGCAAGCGCCCGCACGAACTCTCCGGCGGGATGCGGCAACGGGTCGCGCTGGCCCGCACGTTGGCCCTGGACACCCCTGTGCTGCTGATGGACGAGCCGTTCGGCGCGCTGGACGCGATGACCCGGGACATCCTGCACGACGAGCTGGAACGGATCTGGTCCGAGCGCCAACTCTCGGTGCTCTTCGTGACGCACAACGTCCGCGAGGCGGCCCGACTGGCCGACCGGATCATCCTGCTCTCCAGCCGACCCGGCCGGATCATCTACTCCACCGAGGTGACCATCCCGCGCCCCCGTCGGATCGACTCCCCCGAGGTCGCGGCCATCGCCGCCGAGGTCACCGAGCGGCTCCGTACGGAGGTGGGCCGCCATGGCCAGTGACACCCTCACCAGTTCGGCCCGTACCGACGCCGAGATCACCGGCCTGGACGCGCTGGAGATCGCCGGTCGGGACAAGGACGTCTCCCGGGGCACCCGCCTCTGGGCGGCCACCTGGCCCAAGCTCGCCGCGCTGGCCATCGCCATCGCCGCCTGGCAACTCGTGGTCCTCTCGGGTTGGAAGCCGCCGTACTCGCTGCCCGGCCCGCTGGAGGTCGGCCGCGAGCTGATGGCCCAGGCCCAGAGCCCGCAGCTCTGGGACGGCCTGGTCACCACGTTGCGCCGGGCCGCCCTCGGGTACGTCTTCTCGGTCGCCGTCGGCCTGCTGCTCGGCCTCGCGGTGGCCCGGTCCACCGTGCTGCGCGCCGCCATCGGCTCGATGATCACCGCGTTGCAGACCATGCCGTCGATCGCCTGGTTCCCGCTGGCCATCCTGCTCTTCGAGCTGAGCGAGAAGGCGATCTTCTTCGTGGTGGTGCTCGGAGCGGCACCGTCCATCGCCAACGGGGTGATCTCCGGAGTGGACTACGTGCCGCCGCTGCTGCTGCGCGCCGGCCGCAACCTGGGCGCCCGTGGGCTCAACCTCTACCGGTACGTCATCGCTCCGGCCGCCCTGCCGGCGATCGTCGCCGGGCTCAAGCAGGGCTGGGCGTTCTCCTGGCGCAGCCTGATGGCCGGTGAGCTGCTCGTGGTCGGCATCTCGCAGACCTCACTCGGCGCCCAGCTCACCTACTCCCGCGAACTGTCCGACGCGCCCTGGCTGCTCTCCACGATGATCGTCATCCTGGTCGTCGGCCTGGTCGTGGACGCCGCGTTCGGCGCTGCGGACAAGGCGATCCGGCGTCGCTGGGGCGTACTGGACCAGGCTGGTCAGTGACGTGTTCGTCTCCGCGCGCAGCGACTACGCGCTCCGGGCGATGCTCGCCGTCGCCGCCGCCGGTGGTGGCGACGGCGACGGCGACAGGGCCGGCGAGTTGGTGAAGGCTGCCAGCCTGGCCGAGGTGCAGGGCATCCCGCTCAGCTTCCTGCAGGGCATCCTGCTCGACCTGCGCCGGGCCGGTCTGCTGCACAGCCACCGCGGTGCCGACGGCGGGTACGCGCTGACCCGCCCGCCCCACGAAATCACCGTCGGGGACGTGCTGCGCGCGGTCGGCGGTTCGCTCACCACGGTGCGCGGCCTGCCGGCCGAGCGGGCCGACTATCACGGAGTGGCCGCGGGGCTCACCGACGTCTGGCTGGCGGTGCACGGGGCGATCGCCACCGTCGTCGACAGCACCACCCTCGCCAACCTGCTCACCCAAACCCAAACCCAAACCCCCACAACCCCCTAGCCCGCCCGCGCCGCGCCCCCGCGCCCCCGTGTCCCCGTATCCCGCGATCTTGCACTTTCTGTCGCGGCAAAAGGGACGCATCCTGCCGAATTGACAACCGAAAGCGCAAGATCGGCGCATGCGTGGGTTGCGGTGGGTTGCGGCGACGGTGATGTGGTCGGGCCGGTGCCCCGCCGACCCGACCACACCTCGCACCGATCCTGACCGGGCCTGCCCCTCCGCCGGCACCGGTAGGCCGGTCGCTGCTCAGCCCACGTGTGCGTCCGCCGGGCCGGAGCCCGGGCCGCCAGGACTGTGCAGCTCCACCAGACCGGCGGGAGCATTGCCCGCCGGGGTGGCATGCCAGGGCGCGAAGGCCGCGACCATGGCGAGCAACAACCCGGCGAGCGCGACCGCGACCACCAGGATCAGTTCACGCAGTGCGCCCGAGCCGGCTTCGCCCGCCATGGTCACCCCTCCCGTGTCGGGCCCCCCGCCCGACTTCCCCCGTCCGTCAGCCTCGACCACCACCGGCCGGGGCGCAGTCGGCCAGCCGACCCAGCGGAGGCTGATTACCGACTCAGCCGAACGGGTGACCGAGCCCTCATCACGAGGCGGCCCGGAGGGCACGCGATGGGCGGGAACGACACCGACCCGCCCAGCCGAAGCGGGACGGGTCGGTCGACGAGCGGAAGATCAGACGGTACGGGGGCGACGCGGGCGCCGGGAGCGTCCCGACGCGCGGTGCGCCGGCCGGGCGCCGCCGTCGGAGGCCGAACCACCGGAGGTACGCGTCCGAGAGGCGGGCACCGGCGGCGCGACGATGGTCACCGGCACACCGGACGGCTCACGGGCACCGGTCACCCGGGCCAACGCCGCGTCACCGGGGCGCACCTGGACCGACTCGGGTCGGATGCCGGCAGTGGCCATCAGCCGGGACACGTCCCGGCGCTGCTCCGGCAGGACCAGGGTGACCACGGAACCGGACTCGCCGGCCCGGGCGGTACGGCCGCCCCGGTGCAGGTAGTCCTTCGCCTCGGTCGGCGGGTCCACGTTGACCACCATGTCCAGGCCATCCACGTGGATGCCACGGGCCGCCACGTCGGTGGCGACCAGGGCGGTCACCTGACCGTTGCGGAACTGCTCCAGGATCCGGGTGCGCTGCGGCTGGGACTTGCCGCCGTGCAGCGCGGCAGCGCGTACGCCCTTGGAGAGCAGCTGACGGGCCAGCCGGTCGGCGCGGTGCTTGGTGCCCATGAACAGGATGGTGCGGCCCTCACGGGCGGCGATCCGGGTCAACGCGTCGGGCTTGTCGGCGGCGTCGACGTGCAACACGTGGTGGGTCATCGCGGTGACGGTCGCGGTGCCCGGGTCGACCGAGTGGGTGACCGGGTTGCTCAGGAAGCGGCGGACCAGCCGGTCCACGCCGCCGTCCAGGGTCGCGGAGAAGAGCATCCGCTGCCCCTGCGGCGCGACCTGCTCCAGCAGCTTGGTGACCTGCGGCAGGAAACCCATGTCGGCCATCTGGTCGGCCTCGTCGAGCACGGTGATCTCGACCTGGTCGAGCCGGGCGTCGCCACGGTTGATCAGGTCGTGCAGCCGGCCGGGGGTGGCGACGACCACCTCGGCACCGGCACGCAGCGCGTCCGCCTGCCGTTGCAGCGACAGCCCGCCGACGACGGTGGCGCAGCGCAGCCCGACGGCGCGGGCGTACGGGGCCAGGGCGGTGGTGACCTGCTGGGCCAGTTCGCGGGTCGGCACCAGCACCAGGGCCAGCGGGCGACCCGGCCGGGCCTTACGGCCGGCGGTGCGCGACAGCAGGGGAAGCCCGAAGGCGAGGGTCTTGCCGGAGCCGGTACGGCCTCTTCCCAGCACGTCCCGGCCGGCGAGCGAGTCGGGCAGCGTCGCCGACTGGATCGGGAACGGCTCGGTGATGCCCTGCGCGGTCAGCGCGGTGAGCAGCGCCGGCGCCAGACCGGTATGGGCGAAAGAGGGAATAACTGTGGTCATGCGGAAGCCTTCCTCGACGCGGCACGTGTCGAGGGAGGGCGCCGAAGTCGGCGCTGTCAACCAGCGGAAAGAGACCGCCAGGACTCACAAGCACGAACCGAAGGGAGTACAGGCCGGCCCGCCGCCGGGCCGCCGCCTGCGGACGCAGGCGGCGGCGGGGCGGGCCGGTCCCGTCACCGTCACACCCGGAGGGCGCGACAGGTAATGCTGACCGATCCGAAGATCAGAGCGGGCGGATGTTCTCCGCCTGCGGGCCCTTCTGGCCCTGGGTCACCTCGAACTCGACCCGCTGGTTCTCGTCCAGGCTCCGGTAGCCGGAGGACTGGATCGCCGAGAAGTGGGCGAAGACGTCAGCGCCGCCGCCGTCCGGGGTGATGAAGCCGAAGCCCTTGTCAGCGTTGAACCACTTCACGGTGCCAATAGCCATGTGTTTCGTCTCCTTGACGGAACGTCGGACGCGCACTTGTTGCACGCCCGAAGAGGAGCGCTCCGCGCGGGGATGCGCGAATCGCCTGTCGCTTCTGGTCGCCCCGCCCGGAGAACTCCGGACACAACAAAGAGCGCCTGGGGCCACAATCCCGCCAGGCGCACACAGAGTCTCTGGTAACCAAAACTGCAACCCGGTCAACCTACCACGGTTTTCCCCGCAGTGGTCAATGTTGGGCAGAATCCTCGGGCAACTGGGCGATCATGGCCGTGAGGCCCGCCACATCCAGCAGGTCGGCGGGCCGTACGGTCACCCCGTGCCGGACGTAGTGGAACGCCGCGCCCACCCGCTCGACCGGCACACCGGCCAACTCCGCCCAGGCCAGCCGGTACACGGCCAGCTGCACGGCGGCCACCTCAGCCGCCGGCCCGGTGGGCTGCGCGCCGGTCTTCCAGTCGACCACGTCGAACCGGCCACCCGGCCGGGCGAAGACCGCGTCCATCCGGCCTCGTACCACCACCCCGGCGATCACCGTGGCGAACGGCACCTCCACCTCCACCGGTGACCGGTCGGCCCACTCGCTGGCCAGGAACCGCTCCTGAAGCTCGACAAGCGCCTCGTCGGGTGCGGCATCGGCATCGGCAGCGCCGGGCAGTTCGTCCAGGTCCAACAGGCGGTCCGCGCCGAAGCGCTGCTCCAACCAGGCGTGGAAGGCGGTGCCCCGACGCGCGTACGGGTTGGGTTCGGTCGGCACCGGCCGGCGCAGCGTACGGGCCAGCGCCGCCGGATCGCGCCGCAACGCGACGAGTTGGGTGACGCTCAGCGCCCCGGGCAGCGCCACCTCGACCGCACCGGAGAGCCGGGTCAGCTCGGCGCGCTCGGCCAGCAGCAGGTCCGCCTCACGCTGCCAGCGCGCCACCTCCGGGTCCACCTCCGGCTCGGCCGCCTCGACAGTCGGCCCGCCCGGCATCACCGACCCGGCGGGCGCCGAGCCGGCCGCCGCCACCGATCCGGCGGGCACCGAGCCACTCGACCCGACCGGCCCGGGGAGGACCGGCCCGACCGGTCCCGGGAGCGCCGCCGCCGGACCGTCGGCCATCAGGCGACGCACCAGCCCGGCAGCCTCGGCCAGCGCCGGCCGGCGACCACCCAACGGGTCGGCCGGCCACTCCGCGCGGAGCACCACCTCGGCCGTGGGGTTCGTCGCGTCCGGGGTCGGCTCCGGTGCCCACACGTCGATCAGGTGCCCCGGCCCACCGTCGAGGCAGGCGTCGTACACCTCACGCAGGAAGACCGACGGACCTCGCGGTCGCTTCGTGCCCTCCCCCCACCAGTAACCGGAGCAGAGCAGCAGCCGGCGCGGCCGGGTCACCGCCACGTACGTCAGCCGGCGTTCCTCCCGCTCGTCGTGGGCCCGCCACGCGTCGGTGAAGTCGGTCACCGCCCGCGCCACGGCCCGCTGGTCGCCCGCCTCGTCGAGCGCCAACTCGGGCAGCCCGTCGGCGTCACCGCGCAGCGGGAACGGCAGCACGCCCAGCCCGCCCAACCAGTGGTCGGAGTTGCGGACCGGCCCGGGCCACAGCCCGCGACTGAGCCCGGCCACCGCCACCACGTCCCACTCCAGACCCTTGGCGGCGTGTGCGGTGACCACCTGCACCGCGCCCTCCACCACCTCGACCTCGCCCGGCGCCAGACCACGCTCCTCGTCCTCGGCGGCGGCCAGATAGGACAGGAAACCGGACAGGGTGGCGCCGGGCGTCTCCCCGCTGAACCGGGCCGCCACGTCGCCGAGCGCGTCCAGGTGCCCCCGGGCCAGGCCCGCGTCGCCGGCGCCGTCGCGGCCGGCCCGCACCGCGACCTCCACGTCCAGGCCGATGGTTCGCTCGATGTCCGCGATCAGGTCCGGCAGCGCCTGGTCCAGTCGGTAGCGCAGCAGCGCCAACTCCCGGCCGTACGCGCGCAGCCGCGCGAACCCCTCCGCCGAGTACGCCTGCGCCGGCCCGAGGTCGGCCAGCGCCTCCACCAGAGTCGCCTCGTCCAACAGGTCGGGGCTGATCTCCGCGTCGTCGTCGGCGGCCACCTGCCGTCGAGCTGTAGCGATGGCCCGAGCCCGGCGGTGCAGGGCCACCAGGTCACGCGGCCCGATCCGCCAACGGGCACCGGTGAGCAGCCGCAACAGCGCGGCCCCGTCGGTCGGGTCGGCCAGCACCCGCAACGTGCACACCACGTCGCGCACCTCGGGAGTGTCCAGCAGGCCGCCCAGCCCCACCACCTCGACCGGCAGACCACGCTCGCGCAGCGCCGACTCGATCGCCGGGATCTGGCTGCGTACCCGAACCAGCACGGCGGTCGTCGGGCGCCGCGCCACCGGGATGTGCTCCGGGGCCACGCCCGGCATCCCGGCAGCCCCACGCCAGGCGGCCAGCACGCTGTCGGCGATCCAGTCGGCCTCGTCGGCGTACGTGGGCAGCATCGCGCAGTGCACGGTGCCCCCGGCCGCACCGGCCGGGCTGCGGTGCGGGATCGGGTCCCGGACGGTCAACGCCGAGCGCAGCTCCGGCACCCGGGCACCCGCCGCCCGCAGCGGGGTGGAGAGCGCGTTCGCCACCCGGAGGATCTCCGGACGGTTGCGCCAACTCGTGGTGAGCCCCAGCGCCGGGGCCGGCTCACCGTCGGCGCGGGCGAACTCGGTGGGAAACCGGTCCAGGGTGCCCGCGCTGGCCCCCCGCCAGCCGTAGATCGACTGGCACGGGTCGCCCACCGCGGTCACCGGGTGCCCCCCACCGAACAGCGCGTTGAGCAACACCACCTGGGCGTGGCTGGTGTCCTGGTACTCGTCGAGCAACACCACCCGGAACCGGTCCCGCTCGATCGCGCCGACCGCCGGATGGTCCCGGGCCACCCGCGCCGCCCGGGCGAGCTGGTCGGCGAAGTCCATCGCCTCGAAGTCCACCTTGCGCCGGGCGTACGCCCGCACCAACGGCAGCAGCCGCAACCGGGTCTGCTGCAGGGTGAGCGCCTTGCGCACGTCGGCGTACACCCGACCCGGCCGGGACTGCACCTCGGCGAAGAACCGACCGGTCCAGGCCGCCAACTCGTCCGGCGCGACCAGGTGCTCGTCCAACTCCCCGGCGAGCGCCAGCACCGCGTCGGTGATGGTGCTCGGCATCCGGTCCACCTCGGACATGTCGCCGTCGTAGTTGCGCACCAGCAGGTCCACCAACTGCCAGCGGGACGCTTCGGTGAGCAGCCGGGTGGACGGCTCGTAGCCAGCCCGTAGCCCGTGCTCGGTGACGATCCGCCCCGCGTACGAGTGGTAGGTGGAGACGGTGGGCTCACCGGCGAGCGGATCGTCCAACGGGTCCCGCCCCTGCCGGCCGACGCGGCGGATCAGCTGGTCGAGCCGGGTGCGTACCCGATGGGCCAACTCGCCGGCCGCCTTGCGGGTGAAGGTCAACCCGAGGATCTGCTCCGGCCGCACGTACGAGTTGGCCACCAGCCAGACCACCCGCGCGGCCATCGTCTCGGTCTTGCCCGACCCGGCACCGGCGACCACCAGCAGCGGCTCCACCGGAGCGGCGATGATCGCGGCCTGCTCCCGGGTCGGTGCCGGCAACCGCAGCAGCTTGGCCAGCTCCACCGGCGTGTACCGGGGGCCGGAGTCCGCGAGCCGGGGCGTCGGTGCGGGACCCGCGCCGAACAGGGTGGGCTGACTCACGGTGTCGTCACAGGCTGCAACACCGGCTCACTCCTCGCCCTCACTGTGCCGTCTTGGTTCGTGACTGCGGGGCTCGCAACACCGGCTCACTCCTCGCCCTCACTGGTGCGCCGGACGGTGGGCGGCTCGACGACCTGGCGCCCCTGCCCGGAGACCGGGCAGCTGGTGCGCACCGGGCAGACCCGGCACTTCGAGTTGGCCACCGCCGCGAACGTGGCGGCTGCCATCGTATCGGCGGTTCGCCGGACCAGCGCGGTCGCCCAACCGGCCGCCGGCCCCTCGCTGGCCGCCGGTTGGTTCTGCTCCCTGGCGTCCTTGGCGGTGGTCCCCAGCTGCACCAGCGCGGCGCCCCCGGACTCGTCACCGAACTCGGCGAACGCCCCCGCCTCCACCGCCGCCTGGTAGGCGCCAAGCTGCGGGTGCTCCGCCAGGTCGGCGCCGGTGACAGCGGTGGACTTGCCGGTCTTCAGGTCGATCACCACCAACCGCCCGGCCTCGTCGACCTCCAGCCGGTCGACCCGACCGGTCAGCTCGACGGGCCGGTGGGGATCGTCCAGGCGGACGGCGAACTCGTGCTCGATGGCGAGCAACCGACGCGGGTTGGTGGCCAGCCAGCGCAGCAGCTTGTCGACCATCGCCTCGGCGCGCTCCCGCTCCGGCCCGGCCATCCACCGGGCCGCCAGCTCGATCGCGTCGAACCGGGCGGCCACGTAGTCGAGCAGCGCGCCCCGGTCGGCACTGGCGTCCTCGGCGAGCATCGCGGCGGCGTGCACCAGGTTGCCCACCCCCTGCGCGGTGCTGGTCGGCCCGCTGCCGCCATGCCGTTCCAACAGCCACCGCAGGCTGCACCGCAGCGCGCTCTCCATGGCCGACGGGGTGACCCGCACCGGGTCGCCGTCGTCGACGAGCGGCCGGTCGTCGGAGAGCGCCCGCAACCCCCACCAGTCGTCGGGGTGCGCGCCGGGCACTCCGGCGGCGGCAAGCCGGGCCAGTTCGGCCGCCGCGGCGCGCCGCCGGGTCGCCGGGGCGGCCGGGTCGGTGATGGCGGTACGGAGTTCCGCCACCAACGCCGGCAGGGTGAGCGCCCGGGGTGGACGGGTCACCGGCAGCGCCCCCGGATGGTCCGGCCCCTCGTCGCCGGCCTCACCCGCGGTGGTGCCACCGGAGGACGGCTCGGTGCGGGGACCGGGCGGCGGGCCCGGCGCTGTCGGCGGGGTGCCGGGCGGCGGCGTGCCGGGCGGGGTGTTCGGGATCAGCTCGTGCAGGAACCGGCTCGGCTGCTCCTCGTGATCGTCACCGCCGACGGCGGCCGACGCCACCGCGCTGACCAGCAACCTGTGCCGGGCCCGGCTGACGGCGACGTGGAAGAGCCGACGCTCCTCGTCCAGCAACGCCGAGGTCTGACCCACCACGTTCGCCGCTCTCGCGCCGTCGACCGACCGGCCGGCCAGCACGTCGACCAGCCGCTCGGAGCCGAGCAGGCTGCCGCGCAGCCGCAGGTCCGGCCAGATGCCCTCCTGCACGCCGGCCACCGCGACCAGGTCCCATTCCAGGCCCTTCGCCGCGTGCGCGGTGAGCAGGCGTACCGCCGCACCCCGGTCGGCGGTCGGCGCGATGGTGTCGGCCGGCAGATCCTGGGCGAGCACGTGATCGAGGAACACCTCGGTACGGGCACCGGGCAGCCGGTCGGTGAACCGGGCCGCCGCGTCGAAGAGGACCAGCACGGCGTCCAGGTCACGGTCGGCCGCCTCGGCCCGCCGTCGCCGGGCCAGGTCACCCTCGCCGGCCTCCGGGCGGCCCTGGTTGATCGCGCCGGCCCAGCGTTCGGCGAGACCACTGGCCTGCCAGACGGCCCAGAGCACGTCCTCGGCTGTCGAACCCGGCCGATCGGCGGCCTCGCGTGCGATGGCCAGCAGCCCGGCCACCGCCTGCGCCGGTTCCGCCCAGCGACGGTCGATGCCGGCCAACTCCTCCGGATCGCGCAACGCCTCGACGATCAGCTCACCGGAGGGACGTCGGTCACCGGCAGCCAGCGCGAGCGCCCGCAGGCCCTGCCGCAGTCGCCGCTCGGCCAGCGGGTCTGCCCCACCCAGCGGCGAGTGCAGCAGTGCGACAGCCGACTCCTCGTCGAGGCGTTCCGGCTCCAGTGCGCACCGCAGCAGGAGCAGCAGCGGCGCGACCGCCGGTTGCAGGTGCAGGGGCAGATCCTCACCGTGCACCACTGTGGGCACCCCGGCCGCGTGCAACGCCCGTCGCAGGGTGGGCAGCTGCAACGCGGTGGACCGCACCAGCACCGCCATCCGGGACCAGGGCACGCCGTCGAGCAGGTGCGCCGAGCGCAGCGCGTGGGCCAACCAGGCGGCCTCGCTGGTCGCCGAGCGGAACGTGTGCACCTCGACCACACCAGGCGGCGCGTCCGGCAGCGGGTGCAGCCGGCGGTGCGCGGCCGGACCCCGCAACCGGCGACCCAGCCGGGCGATCGCCGCGAGCAGACCCGGCCCGGCCCGGTACGACGTGGACAGCAGCACCTGTGCGGCGGGCGCACCGGAGGCCGTCCGGAACCGGTGCGTGAACGGCGTCACCCCGGCCGGGTCGGCGCCCCGGAAGGCGTACGTGGACGAGTCGGGGTCGGCGAACGCGACAAGCGACTTGCCGCCGCCCGCGATGACCGAGAGCAGCTCCAGTTGGGCAGGGTCGGTGTCGGCCAACTCGTCGAGGTAGACGTGGGCGAGCCGGCGGCGCTCGGCGGCCAGCAACTCCTCGTCGTCGCGCAGCAGCCCGGTGGCCGCCCGGACCAGCTCCGCCGGGTCGTACGCGATGGAGCCGCGGTTGCTGACGTCGCGCAGGGCGAGCACTGCCACGTACTCCCGCAGGAAGCGGGCGGCAGCGGGCCAGTCGGCGCGGCCGAGCTTCTCACCCAGCCGGGCCAGGTCGGCCGAGCCCACCCCGCGTTCGGCGGCGCGCATCAGCAGGTCACGCAGCTGGCCGGCGAACGCCCTGGTCCGCAGGGCTGGGCGCAGGTCGGTCGGCCAGCCGACCGGGTCGTCCTCGGGCTCCTCGCCCACCACGTCCAGCAGCTCACGGATGATCAGATCCTGCTCGGGGCCGGTGAGCAGCCGGGGCGACGGTTCCCCCCGCTCGGCGGCGGCGCGGCGGAGCAACCCGAAGGCGTACGCCGGGAAGGTGCGCACCAGCGGCTCCCGCAGCACCCGGTGGCCGTCCTGCGCGATGCGGGCCTCGATGCGCTGCCGCAGTGCGGTGGCGCCTCGGCGGCCGAAGGTCAGCACGAGGATCCGTTCGGGGTCGACCCCCTCGGCCACCCGGGCGGCGACCGCCTCGACCAGCGTGCTGGTCTTGCCGGTGCCCGGACCACCGAGCACGAGCATCGGCCCGTCGGTGTGCCCGACCACCTCGGCCTGCACCGGATCGGCCCGCCAGCCGCCGCCGACCGCCACCTCAGGCCCGACCACACGCTCGGCCCCACCGACGCCGGTGGACCCACCCGGGCGCGCGGACCCACCCGCCGCCCCGACACCGCCGCCGGACGTGCCGTCGCTGGCAGGCACGGAAGCGCCGTCAGGCGTCGCCCCGTCCCCCCGCGCCGGCCCACCGGGCCGCCGCACCAACCGGTACGCCTGCATCAGCTCATCCCATCAGACCCATCCGACACCAACCCACCCACACCCCAACCCACCTCGTCGATCATGAAGTTAGCGGCGCGACACGCCGACAGCGACGTCGACAACTTCATGATCACCGCAGGGGCGGAGGGGTGCGGGTCAGGTCAGGTGGGATTCGAGGATGTCCAGGGCCTCGGTAACGGTGGTGGTCACGGTCAGCAGGTCGCGGCCGGCGGGCTTCAGGAAGGTCTGATCGGCCAGCGCGTCGAGCCAGTCCAACAGGGGGCGGTAGAACCCGTCGGTGTCGATCAGCACCATCGGCTTCGCGTGCAGGGCGAGGGTGGCGGTCGTCCAGACCTCGAACAACTCGTCCAGGGTGCCCAGGCCGCCGGGCACGGTGAGGAAGGCGTCCGACTTGTCGATCATCACGGTCTTGCGGGTGGCCATCGAGTCGGTCACCAGCAGCTCGTCCGAGGCCAGGTCGGCGACCTCCAGGTCGACCAGCGACTGCGGGATCACGCCGAGGGTGCGCCCACCGGCGGAGCGGGCGCCGTCGGCCAACGCGCCCATCATGCCGACGCAGCCACCGCCGCTGACCAGCGTGTGCCCGCGCTGGGCCAGCTCCGCACCGGTCTCGGCGGCCAGGTCCAACCAGCGCTGGTCGAGGGTACGAGAGGAGGCGCAGAAGACGCAGATCGCCGCCATCAGTCGTGATCCCGGGGCTGCTCGGTGGCCTGGACGGCGGCGGCCTGCTGGTCCGCCCCGGTCCGGGCGACGGCCTCCTCGCGGACCGCCTCCTGCTCGGCGGAGAGCACGGCCTCCGCCTCGACGATGTACCGGACCGCCTCGTTGACCTCGTCGGTGAGACAGATCAGGTCCAGGTCGACCGGCCCGATCTTGCCGGTGGCGGCCATCGTGTCGCGCAGCCAGTCCAGCAGGCCCTGCCAGTAGGCGACGCCCATCAGCACCACCGGGAACCGGGTGACCTTGCCGGTCTGCACCAGGGTGAGCGCCTCGAACAGCTCGTCCATGGTGCCGAACCCGCCGGGCAGCACGACGAACGCCTGGGCGTACTTGACGAACATCGTCTTGCGGGCGAAGAAGTAGCGGAAGTCGATGGCCAGGTCGACCCACTCGTTGATGCCCTGCTCGAACGGAAGCTCGATGCCGAGGCCCACGGAGAGCCCGCCGGCCTCGCTGGCGCCGCGGTTGGCGGCCTCCATCACTCCGGGCCCACCTCCGGTGATCACCGCGTAGCCGGCTCGGGCCAGCGCGCCACCCAACTCCTCGGCCAACTGGCACTCGGCGCTGTCCGGCGCGCTGCGCGCGGAGCCGAAGACGCTGACCGCCGACGGCACGTCGGCGAGGGTGTCGAAGCCCTCGACGAACTCGGCGAGGATGCGCAGCGCGCGCCAGGCGTCCTTGGTCTTCCAGTCGCCGCGCCCCCGCGAATCCAGCAGACGCTGGTCGGCGGTGCTGCTCGGGATCGCCCCCCTGCGCAGGGTGACCGCACCGCGATGCCGCTCCTGGCCCGGACCGCGACCGGCCTCCCGCCCGTTGCTCTGGCTCATGGAGCAACCGTAGTGGAGCAGCACCGGCCGGGTGCGCGGGGCGGGGACGCCGAGAAATTGTTCGCGATCAAGGGCAACTATTCGACGCTCCCGTACGTCTTACTATTCACATACCGGGTATGCCCCGGCGCGCGCCTTCGGGGGAGGAGACAGCGTGATCAGCAATAGCGAGATGATCCGGATCCGTCGCCAGATGCAGCGACGGATCCGAGACGTGGTGGCCGAACGCCGCCGCACCCGCCAGCAGAACCCGATCCCCACCTCCCCCACCCCGTCCGGAGCCGATCAAGAGGTTTGCGTCGCCGACAACGGGCCAGGCTGACGCAAACCTCTTGATCACCGACGGAAGCCGGGCCGCGACCGGTCAGGCTGGGGCTAGCCAGCGGTGCAGGGTTGCCGCGCCGTCGCGGATCTTGCTGATCTCGACGTGCTCGTCGGGGTGGTGGGCCAGGTTCGGGTCGCCGGGGCCGAAGTTGAGCGCGGGGATGCCCATCGCCGCGAACCGGGCCACGTCCGTCCAGCCCAGCTTGCCGATCGGCGCGGCGCCGACCGCCGCCAGGAACTCCTTCGCGGGGGCCGCTTCGAGCCCGGGCGCGGCACCGGCAGCCATGTCGGTGACCGTCACCTCGAAGCCGTCGAAGACCTCCCGCAGGTGCGCCTCCGCCTCGGCCGGCGTACGGTCCGGCGCGAACCGGTAGTTGACCTCGACCTCGCAGTGGTCGGGAACCACGTTGCCGGCGACCCCGCCGTTGATCCGTACCGCGTTCATGCCCTCGCGGTAGTCGCAACCGTCGATGGTGACCCGGCGGGCCTCGTACGTCTGGAGACGCCGCAGCACCTCACCGGCGGCGTGGATGGCGTTCACCCCGTGCCAGGAGCGCGCCGAGTGGGCGCGTACCCCGGTCGTGGTGACCACCGAACGCATGGTGCCCTGGCAGCCCGCCTCGACGATGCCGTAGGTCGGCTCCAGCAGCACCGCGAAGTCCGCCTGCAGCCACTCCGGGAACGCCTGGGCGACGAGGTTGAGGCCGTTGTACCGGGACTCGATCTCCTCGGCCTCGTAGAAGAAGTACGTCACGTCGTAGCGCGGCTCGGGCAGGGTGACCGCCAGGTGCAGCGCGTACGCGGTGCCGGACTTCATGTCGGAGGTGCCGCAGCCGTACATCAGGTCGCCGCGCATGGTCGACGGGAAGTTGTTGTTCAACGGCACCGTGTCGAGGTGCCCGGCCAGCACGACACGCTGCGGCCGACCGAGGTCGGTGCGCGCCATCACCGTGTTGCCGTGCCGGTGGGTGGTCAGGTGCGGTACGCCCCGCAGCACCTCCTCGACACAGTCGGCAATCGCCTTCTCGTTGAGGGACACGGACTCTATGTCGACCAGAGCGCGGGTCAGCTGCACCGGATCGGCGAGGACCTCGGGGGTCAGCGGGTTCTCCATGGTTCGCACGGTACCTTCAGGTCTGTCAGTGCGAGGAGCGAGCCGAGGTCAGCCCGGCCGTGACCGAGAGGTGTAACAGTGACGTCCGCAGATTCCGCCTGGGGCATCGGCCTGGCTACGGTCACCGCAGACGAGCAGGTGCTCGACACCTGGTACCCGACCGGCAAGCTGGGCCTGGGCGAGCTGCCGCTGGTCGCCGGCGAGGACAAGGCGGACGTGCTCGACCTGCCGCCGGCCGCGCTCGGTGACCGGCCGCTGCCCGGTCTGCGTACCGTGCAGGTGGTCACCGTGATCGGCTCGCTGGACGATCCGATCAAGGACGCCTCCGACGCGTACCTCCGGTTGCACCTGCTCTCGCACCGCCTGGTGCGACCCAACCAGGTCAACCTGGACGGCATCTTCGGCAAGCTGGCCAACGTGGCCTGGACGTCCGCCGGGCCGTGCCCACCGGAGCGGGTGGACGAGCTGCGGGTGATCGAGCGGGCGGCCGGCCGGCACCTGTCGGTGTACGGGGTGGACAAGTTCCCCCGGATGACCGACTACGTGGTGCCGTCCGGGGTGCGGATCGCCGACGCCGACCGCGTCCGCCTGGGCGCGCACCTGGCCGCCGGCACCACAGTGATGCACGAGGGCTTCGTCAACTTCAACGCCGGCACCGTGGGCACCTCGATGGTCGAGGGGCGGATCGTGCAGGGCGTGCTGGTCGGCGACGGCTCCGACATCGGCGGCGGGGCCTCCATCATGGGCACCCTCTCCGGCGGCGGCACCGACAAGATCAGCATCGGTGAGCGGAGCCTGGTCGGCGCGAACGCCGGCGTCGGCATCTCGCTCGGCGACGACTGTGTGGTCGAGGCCGGCTGCTACATCACCGCCGCGTCGAAGATCACGCTCCCCGACGGCCGGGTCGTCAAGGCCCGGGAGCTGTCCGGCGTCGACGGGCTGCTGTTCTGGCGCAACTCGGTCACCGGCGGGCTGGAGGCCCGGCCGCGCACCGGCCGGGGCATCGAGCTGAACGCCGCCCTGCACGCCAACGACTGACGGCCCCGCCGGGTCCGCGGCGTTCGGCCGCGGACCCGGACGGGGTACGCCTCAGCGCAACCGGTACGCCTGGATGATCCGTTGGGTCACCGTGTTACCGGCGGTGTCCCGGGCGGTGGCCCGTAGCGACACGTGGCCGGTGCCGGCCGGATGCCGCAACAGCGCCGACCAGCCGTCGGCCGAGGTGCGGACCAGCTTCGCCCTGCCCCAGGTCTTCCCGCCGTCGTAGGAGACGTCGACGGTGAGCTTCTCCACCCGGGCGCTGGGCGCGCCGGGCTGCCGCTGCACCCGTACCGGGATGACGAAGCCCTGACCGGCCGGAGCGCTGTTGTCGACCCGCAGCGGCGGCGCGAAGCGCACCACCGACAGTGGCAGTCGGGCCGGCGTGTCACCGGCGACGTGCCGCGACCGGAAGGTCCAACTGGACTCCACCTCGGTGCTCAGGTCGGTGAAGCTGCGCTTCGCCGACGTGACGAGCCGGTAGTCCGCCCTGCCCGGTGGCACTGTGAACTCGCCGTAGCCGGCGTACTCGCTCTCGCCGACCAGCTTGCCGTTGCGCCAGAGCTTGGTCTGCGCGCTGTCGTTCAGTGAGCCGCCCGGGTGCCCGGCCGCGTCGCTGTGGATCGGCACGTCGACCACTATCGTGTCGCCGTCGCGGGTGACGCTCTGGTGCGGCCAGCGCGGCTTCGGGAACGACGGTCCGTACGGGCCCTGGTTCCAGATCTCCTGCACCGTCCGCCCAGCCCGGTACGCGGTGGGGACGGAGAACAGCACCGTCTGGGGGTTCAACCAGCCTTCGTCGTCCACCGTCCCGAAGGAGACCTCGGATTCCCACGTCACCCCCTTGGTGTTGTAGTGCTCGACCCGCTGGCCGGGCACGGCGGTGGGCAGGATCAGGGCGGAGCCGCCGACGTTGTACTCCAGTACGGGGTACACGATCCGCTCGGCCTGCATGCCCGGGTAGCCGCCATGGAACCGGTGCACGACGGTTGCCAGGTCCCGTCGGGTGTAGTCGCGGACGAACCCGGTCGGCATCCGGCCGGGGATCGCCTCGGCCAGCGCGTACAGGTACGGGCTGTTGGTCGGGTCCGGCGTGGTCCACTGGCTGCTGACGGTGGCGACGAACCGGTCGGCGGGGCTCGGCTTGCCGAGCTGACCGCTGGTCAGGTCGGCGAACGTCTCGGCCCAGAGGCCGACGGCGTACGCGCTGCCGTCGTCGGCGGTGAAGTTGCCGCTGACGTCGATCAGGAGCGGTACGGCGGTCCGGTCCGGAATGGTCGTCCGCACCGGCTTGGCGCGGCGGGCGTCCACCACGATCCGGGTGTCCCGCTCGACTGTCACCTCGGGCTGCGCCAACAGGGACATCCCGCGCGGCTCATCCTCCGGACCGGGCTCGAAGACCAGACCGCTGAGGCCGTAGCGCCCCTTCGGCACCCGAACGCTGGCCACCCCGTCGGAGCTGACGACGTCCCAGGCGCCGAAGGTGTCCATCCCGAGCAGCAAGGTCCAGTGGTCAGCGGTGCGCTCACCGGCCCGGTTCAGGTGCTCCACTGTCAGCGTGTAGCTCTCCACCTCCCGGTTCACTGCCAACGGGGTGACCGCGACCGCCGCCCCGGATCGGGCCACGATCCGCCCGGTCCAGTAGCCGTCGGCGTCGCCGAGGCGGGTGTCGGTGGTGACGGTCGTGGCGGCCGTGCCGCCGGCCGGCACGGTGAGTTGGTTGGCACCCAACTGGAACAGGCCGGCTGGCAGCGCGCGACCGCCGGGGCCGGCGCCCTCGACGCTCAGCTCCAGGGTGACCGCCGCCGGACCGTCGTTGCGCCAGGTCACCGTGCGGGTGATCGGCGCGTCGTCACCGTGCGGCCAGAGCGCACGCCCGAACGAGACACTCACCGGGTCGGTGGTGACCTGCTGGGTGATCGCGTGCGCGACGTCGACCCGCCCGGCTCCCTGCTGGTAGGCGGTCTGCTCCGGGTGCGGCTTGGCGGCGGCCATCAGGGTGGCCTTGATCCGGTCGGCCCGCCATCCCGGGTGCTGCTGGGCCAGCAGCGCGGCCGACCCGGCCACGTGCGGGGTGGCCATCGAGGTGCCGGAGATGGTGACGTAACGGTCGTCGACCGGATCGCCGATGAAGCCGTTGGCGGACCGGGCGGCGACGATGTCGACGCCGGGCGCGGTGATGTCCGGCTTCACCGCGTCGTCGCCGACCCGGGGACCCCGGCTGGAGAAGTCGGCCAGTTCGTCGTCCCGGTCCACCGCACCCACGGCGAGCCCGGCGTCGGCGCTGGCCGGGGAGCCCACCGAGCCGTCCGAGCCGTCGTTGCCGGCGGCGAGGACGAAGAGGGTGCCGGTCTGCGCGGTCAGCGTCTGCACGGCCTCCTCCAGCGGGTCCACCTCGGGGGTGTCCCAGCCGCTGAGGCTCATGTTGACCACGGCGGCCTTCTTCTCGACAGCGGCCCACTGCATCCCGGCGAGGATCGCCGAGTCACTGCAGCCGGCGTCCTCACAGACCTTGCCGTCCAGCAGCGTCGCGTCCGGCGCCACACCCCGGTACTTGCCGCCGGAGGCCGCGCCGCTGCCCGCGATGGTCGAGGCCACGTGGGTGCCGTGGCCGACCGTGTCCCGAGCGTCGGTGGCCTCGGTGAAGTTGCGCGCCTCGGCCACCTTGCCGGCCAGGTCGGGGTGCGTCGCGTCGACGCCGGTGTCCAGCACCGCGACGGACACTCCCGCGCCGGTGAACCCGGCCGCCCAGGCGGCGGGCGCGCCGATCTGCGGCACGCTGTGGTCGAGGGTCACCCGTCGACGGCCGTCCAGCCAGATCCGTTCGACGCCCCCTGCCGCGTCGAGCCGGGCCCCAGCGGGACCGGTGGTCACCGTCTCCCAGACCGCGCCCAAAGAGGATTTGTCGCTGGCCAGCGCGGCGCCGCGAATCACCGGCAGGTCGCGGGTCTGCCGGGTGCCGGGCAGCGCGGCCGGGGCACGCCGGGCGGCACCCGTCGCGCCGTACGTCACCAGGAGCGGCAGGGTGTCGCGGTGGGCGTCGTCGTAACCCGCCTCGACCAGCCCGGTGACGTCGAAGAGTCGCCGGTCCACCCGGCCCGAACGCAGCAACGGCAGCGCGTCCGTCGGCGTCACCGAGAGGCGTCCGCGCTCGCGCCGGACGAGGAACTGCACGCTCTCCCGGCCGGCGCCGGGCCGGACCGCGGCGCCGGAACCGGTGACGGTGACCCGGTCACCGGTGATCAGCGTGACGGTGCTCGAGCGGTTGGCGGTGGGTCCACCCGGCGTGGTCTGGCCGGTGCCGCCGGGTAAGGCGGGCGCGGTGGCCGTGGCTGAGGCGGGAGCCGGCGCGGATAGCGCCAGCGTGAGCACGAGGCCGACGGCGGCCAATCTTCTTGTCTGATGCAACGGATCCTCCTGGTCAAGCGTCTTTGATACATGGGAGTCGCATTGACATCCCACAATTACATACTGGGTATGCAAAATGAAGTACAAAAAATGACGGACCCGCCACGAGCCGACGAACCGGGCCGGCATGATCGGGCGGTGACCTCCATGAAGGACAAGATGCTCGCCGGCGAGCCGTACCTGGCCGACGATCCGGACATCGTCGCCGACCTGGCCCGGGCCGCCCGGCTGATGGAACGCTTCAACACCAGTCCCGCCGACGACCCCCAGGCCCGGATCACGGCGCTGCGGGACCTCCTCGGCGAACTGGGCGAGGACACCTGGATCCGCCCGCCGTTCTACTGCGACTACGGCTGGCAGATCCGAATCGGCCCGCGCAGCTTCGTCAACTACAACGCCGTCTTCCTCGACGTCGGCCGGATCACCCTCGGCGCGGACGTCCAGGTCGGCCCGAACGTGCAGCTGCTCACCCCGACACACCCGGTCGAACCCGGCCCGCGACGGGACAAGTGGGAGGCGGCCCGACCGATCACCATCGGCGACAACGTGTGGCTCGGCGGTGGCGCGATCGTGTTGGCCGGCGTGACGATCGGCGTGAACACCGTCGTCGGGGCGGGCGCCGTGGTCACCCGGGACCTGCCCGCCAACGTCGTGGCGGTCGGCAACCCCGCCCGACCCGTCCGTCAACTCGACTAGGGTGCGCCATCGAGGGCTAACTCGAGCGGGAACACGGAGGACAGCATGGGCACGATCCACATTGACCTGTTCGCGACACTCGACCTGGTCGCCCAGGCCCCGGGTGGTCCCGAGGAGGACCCCGAAGGCTTCCCGTACGGAGGGTGGCAGGCGCCCCTGTTCGACGAGACGGGCGGCCGCCAGGTCATGGACGGCATGCGGGGCATGGACGCGCTGCTCCTGGGCCGCCGGACCTACGACATCTTCGCCGCGTACTGGCCGCACCAGGCCGACGGCGTCGACGGCGGAATCGCCACCCTGTTCAACAGCATCCCGAAGTACGTCGCCTCACGCGGCAACCCGGATCTGGGCTGGGAGGGCTCGACACACCTCGGACCCGACCTGGTGACCGCCGTCCGGGCGGTGCGGGACAAGCACGAGAAGGTCCACGTGATCGGCAGCCTGAACCTGGTGCAGACGCTGCTGCACGAGCGCCTCTTCGACCAGCTCAACCTGTGGATCTTCCCCATCGTGCTGGGCGTCGGCAAGAAGGTGTTCGACGGCGGCGCGGTGCCCGCGAACCTGACCCTGCTCGAACCGCCAGCCACCTCCGGCAGGGGCGCGGTGCTCCTGCGGTACGGCCTCGCCGCCGGGACGCCCGGCACCGGGGACATGAGCCGCCCGGGACGCGGCGTCGAGCAGTAGCGCGTCCCGGCTGGCCCGTGGTCAGGCCGGCGGGGGCTCCGACAGGCGGACCACCAGATCAGCCCGGTCGGCGGTGGGGGTGATCAGGGCCGCGTTCGCCTCGTCGCTGCCCAGCGCCCACGCCCGCGCCTGCTCCGGGGACCTACCGAACGCCTCGTGCCGGGCGGTCAGCCGGCGGTGCCGCACCTCGGCCTCCAGGTCGAGAAACCACGCCTCGTGCAGCAGCGGTCGGATCTCCTGCCAGGGGAAATCCCGCAACAACAGGTAGTTGCCCTCGGTCACCACCAGCCGGACCGAGGGCAGCACCTCGATGGCGCCGGCCACCGGCTCCTCCAACTCCCGGCGGAACTCCGGGGCGTAGACCGACGTCGGCTCCAACCGGTGCAACCGGCGCAGCAGCGAGACGTACCCGTTGACGTCGAAGGTGTCCGCCGCGCCCTTGCGGTCGGCGCGGCCCAGGCGGACCAGCTGCGCCTGCGCCAGGTGGAAGCCGTCCATCGGCACCAGACAGGCGGCCGACCCGACCTCGGCGACGATCCGTTCCGCCAGGGTGGATTTCCCGGCCCCCGGCGCGCCGGCGATGCCGAGCAGTTGTCGCGGGCCCGCCTCGGCGAGCGCCTTCGCCCGCGCCACCAGCTCGTCGACGGAGAGCACCCGGGCCGGCGGCATCAGCCCAGAACCGGGTCGCTGATGGTGAACCGCGCCTGCACGGCCGCCTGCACGGTCTGCGGCTGCGGGTCCAGCTGAAGCTCCGGCGGACCGCCCGCGTCGGCGGCCCCGGCGAAGGCCGCACGGGCGAACATCGGCCGGTCGACGGGGCCCGCGTCGGCCAGCTCGATCAACGAGGTGACCCGCGCGCCCAGCGCCTCCGCGTACTCCCGGGCGCGCAGCAGCGCGTCGCTGATCGCGGCGTGCCGGGCCGCACGATGGGCGGGGCTGTCCGGACGGAGCTCCCACCACGGGCCGGCCACCTCGACCTGGTCCTGGTCGGCGAGCCGGAGCATCAGCTCACCCAGCGCGGTGAAGTCGGTGACGGTGACGGTGGTGGTGACACTGCCGTGCCAGGCGACCACCCGCTCACCCGAGCGCCGGGTCTCCGGCCACACCCGCAGGTCGCCGGTCTCCCGCCGGGCCACCGCCGGCCCGGAGCCGTCCAACAGCACCCGGACCGCCGCGGCCCGCTCGGCCAACCGGGTCAGCGTCGCCTCCCGGTCCCGGTCGCGGGCTGTCGCGGTGACCGCGAACCGGGCCAGCTCGGGCGGCACCTCCTGGTACGCCTCGCCGCGCACCTGCACCACCGGACCGTCCACCGCCATGCCCCTCAGCCTAGTCAGCCACGGGACGCCGCGCCGCGTAGGAGACAGTGTCCGCGTCGACGTGCAGACCGCTCAGATGGCCGCCGCTCACCCCCAGCTCCCGCAGCCAGGACACCTCTGCGGCGTGGTCACCACCGGCCGGGAACCGCCTGTCGTCCGCGTCGAACCGCCGGTCGCGCAGCGCCGCGCGGGCGGCGCGCGCCTCGTCGTACCGGGCGGTGAGCCCGGCGGCGTCGTCGGCGCGCAGCGCGGTGGTCAGGTCGTCCAGGAACCTGGTGACCTCGGCCAGCTCCCGCAGCACCTGGTCCCGGTTGCCCAGCAGCATGTTGGCGGTCCGATCGGCCGGGGTCCCGGCGACCCGGGTGCCGTCGGAGAAGCTGCCGGCGGCGAGCGCGAGTATCGCGTCGCGCAGTGGTGCGCGCTGCACAGCACCGGCCAGCGCGCCGGCGAGCAGGTGCGGCACGTGTGAGGCGAGCGCGGCGGCCGAGTCGTGCTCAGTGGCCGACATCGGCACCACCCGGGCCTCGAAGTGCTCCACCAGCAGCGCGGCCAGCCAGCGGAACGCGGTGATCGCCGGCCCGGGGGCCGGACAGAGCACCCAGGCCGCGCCGGTAAGCAGGTCCGCCCGCGCGGCGGTCAGCCCGGCCCGGTCGGTGCCCGCCATCGGGTGGCCGGGCACGAACCGGTGCGTCAGCCCCTGCGCGGCGGCGAACGCCGCCACCTGTTCCTTGGTGCTGCCGACGTCGGTCAGCACACACCGCTCACCGGTCATCGCCGCCACCTCGACCAGCGTCGACGGCAGGGTGGGCAGCGGCCCGCACAGGAAGACCACGTCCCGGTCGGCCACCGCCTCGACCAGCCGGTCCGGCGCGGGTACGCCCGCCCGTCGGGTCTCCCGCCGGGTGGCCTCGTCCGGGTCCCACCCGACCACGTCGACGCCGGCGGCCACCAGCCGGAGCAGCAGCGAACCACCGATCAGGCCGGTGCCGACCACCGCCGCCCGCACCCGCGCACCTGGCCTGTCCACCATCCGCACACCTCGATGTTCCTGCTGGGCTCGCGGGGCCGCGACGGCCCCGACCAGGTCCGGCGCCGAGGATATCGGTCGGCGCGGGCCGGTCGTCGCGCCGCGGACCCGGGACGGCTCGACCCGCCCGGACCGCGATCAGGCCAGGCGCGCGGCGACGGCGGCGACGTGCTCGTCGGACTCGGTCAGGGCGACGCGGACATGCTGCCCGGCCGTGGGGCCGTAGAAGACGCCGGCGGCGACCAGGATGCCGCGTCGGGCCAGCCAGTCGACCGTCTGCCAGCAGTCCTCACCTCTGGTCAGCCAGAGGTACAGGCCCGCCTCGGAGTGCTCGACGGTGAACCCGGCACCGGTGAACGCCGCGGTGAGCACCTCCCGCCGGGCGCGGTAACGCTCCCGCTGCTCCTCGGCGTGTCGCTCGTCCTCCAGCGCTGCCACCATGGCCGCCTGCACCGGCGCGGGCACGATCATGCCGGCGTGCTTGCGCACCTTGAGCAGCTCGGCGACGAGCGCCGGGTCGCCGGCGACGAACCCGGCCCGGTAGCCGGCGAGGTTGGACCGCTTGGAGAGCGAGTGCACGGCCAGCACCCCGGCGTAGCTGCCCCCGCTGACCTGCGGAGACAGCACCGAAACCGGGTCGGCCGACCAGCCCAGGGGCAGGTAGCACTCGTCGCTCGCGACGACGGCGCCGCGCTCGCGGGCCCAGTCGACCACCTTGCGCAGGTGCGCCGCTGGCAGCACCCGGCCGGTCGGGTTGCCGGGCGAGTTGACCCAGACCAGCCGGACCCGTGGGGTCGGCCCGAGCGAGGTGAGCGAGTCGGTACGGACGACGGTGGCGCCGGCCAGCCGAGCACCGTCCTCGTAGGTGGGGTACGCGATCGACGGCACCACCACCACGTCCCCCGGGCCGATCCCGAGCAGCGTCGGCAGCCAGGCCACCAGCTCCTTCGAGCCGATGGTCGGCAGCACTCCGAGACCGTCGACGCCAGCGCCACAGGCCCGGGACACCCACGCCGCGATGGCGGCCCGCAACGCCGGGGTGCCGGCGGTCAGCGGGTAACCGGGAGCGTCGGACGCGTCAGCAAGCGCCCGCCGGATCACCTCGGGCACCGGGTCGACCGGCGTACCCATGGAGAGGTTGATCAGGCCCTCCGGATGCGCCGCGGCCAGTGTGGCCGCGGCGTCCAGGGTGTCCCAGGTGAACTCGGGCAGCCGCGACGAGACCGGCGCGGGCCGGTTCAGTGGCCCTCGCCGCGCGGCGGCTGCGCGGCGACGAAGGTGGCGTCCTTCTCCACCTTGCCGATCTTCGAGGCACCACCGGGCGAGCCCAGATCCTCGAAGAACTCGTAGTTCGCGCCGGTGTAGTCCTTCCACTGCTCCGGGACGTCGTCCTCGTAGAAGATCGCCTCCACGGGGCAGACGGGCTCACAGGCACCACAGTCGACGCACTCGTCGGGGTGGATGTAGAGCATCCGGTTGCCCTCGTAAATGCAGTCGACCGGGCACTCCTCGATGCATGCCTTGTCGAGCACATCTACGCACGGCTCGGCGATGATGTAGGTCACCGGTCTTCTCCTCCGCAAGACTCGCCGCGATCTCCCGCGACGGTAAGAGCCTAGTATCTCGCCGGGGAGGGGGTCGATCGTGCTCCGACAGCAGGATGTGGGACACCGAATCGTGGTCCGCCGGATTGTGGGGATTCGCGAGGGCCGCCCGCTATTCTCCGACGCTCTCGGCGAGCTGGTCGAGCTGAGCGAGACTCATCTCACGCTGGCCACCGCGCAGGGGCAGCTTCGGGTTCCGGTGGCGCAGGTCCACCGGGCCAAGCGCGTACCGCCGACCCGTCGGCCGACCGCCGCCGCGGTGGTGGCGCTGGAGCGGGCCGCCGACGAGGCCTGGCCGGCACCGACCCGGGGCCGGCTGGGTGACTGGCTGCTCCGGTCGGCCGAGGGCTGGACCGGGCGCGCCAACTCGGCACTGCCGATCGGCGATCCGGACCGGCCGCTGGCCGCCGCTGTCGACGCCGTGCAGCGCTGGTACGCCGAGCTGGGCCAACCCGCGTTGGTCAACACGCCGCTGCCGCTCGCCGCCCCGGTCGGCGCCGAACTGGACGCCCGCGGCTGGGGCACCCGCCCACCGACGCTGGTGCAGACCGCGCCGCTCCCCCGGCTCGCGTCGGCCCCCGCCGACGAGCACTGCGGCACGTCCATCGACCAGGGCGACGCCAGGGGTGCACCGACCGATACTGCCGACCCCGCCTCCGGCACACCGGACGCCGCCGCTCGGATCGACGCCGCCGCCGGTGCGCCAGCCGGCGGGAGCAGTGCGGTCGTCGATCTGGCCGCCACGCCGAGCGACGAGTGGCTGGCCATCGCCGCCGGGCGCAAGGGCGGCCTACCGGAGGCCGCCCGGCACGTCCTCTCCGCGGTGGACCAGGTCCGCTTCGCCCACGTGTACGCCGACGGCACCCTGGTGGCGATCGGCCGTGGCACAGTGACCGGCCAGGGGCGCTGGCTGGGCCTCAGCCTGATCGAAGTGCTGCCGGTGGCCCGCCGACAGGGACTGGCTCGCCGTGTGATCAACGAACTGGCCGGCTGGGGGGCGTCCGGCGGCGCAACGCACGCCTTTCTCCAGGTCGAGCAGCGCAACGAAGCGGCGGTCGCGCTCTACCAGCGGCTCGGGTTCGTCACCCACCACACCTACCTGACCCGGGTCGCCCCGAGCAGATGATCGACTCGAGTGTCAACAAGTCGCGGCGTCCCGGCGGTGGTCGACTCGACTTTCCGGAAATCGCGGCATTCCGGCGCCCGGGACACCCCGACTTCACGGAAACCGAGTCGATCAAGCTTGGGGGCGTGGGACGGACCGCCACACGTACCGCCGGACGGGCCGAGGCTGGCGCGGGTCGGGCTGGGCCGGTGGTCAGCGGCGCACGACCCGGCGCGGCTTGGCGGCCTTGACCTCCGCGTACCGCTTGAGCTGCTGAGAGCGGTAGTCACGGCCGAGCGCGGTGAGCACCAGGTAACCGACCAGCACCCCCGCGCCGGTGGCGAGCAGGTAGAGCCAGATCTGGGCGAAGAACGTCCCCGCGCCACCGGCGAACGGGTTGTGACCGACCAGCAGGGGCCCGACCAGCACTGTCAACACCATCGCCACCGGCACCACGAGGGCCATGTCAGCCGCCCAGTCCGCCAACGGCCGGCGTCGACCCCAGCGGAAGGCGACAACGGCGAGGATCAACCCGATCACCGCGAACATCGTCAGCGACACCCGGTCGGCGGCGGTGTCGTCACCGTCGAAGCCGAACTCGGTGATCAGCCGGGCGACCACGTTGACCGCGAACAACGCTGCTACGAGCACCCCGATGTCACGCCACCGCTTGTCCATCGCCGGACCCTCCTGCCGTACGCCCCGTCGTGGGGTTCGCATCCCTGGCAGGAATATCTACCACCCTTACCTGGGATCCGTCATCAGCCGGCAGCAGCCCGGCAGCAGCCACGGCGTCAGCCGCCGAGCATGGGCGGCTGCGGGGCGAGAATCTGCCGGAAACCCATCACCGCGAACGTCATCGCGCCCGCCACGATCATGGCCAGCCCGACCCAGTTGTCGCCGGCCAGCAGCAGGTCGCCCTCGCTGGTCCGGATGGCGGCGACCGCCATCAGCGCGAACCACGGCACCGCCGGCAGCGCCACCGCCCAGCGACGGCCGACCGCCTCGTGCGCGAACCAGCTCAACACGATGTTGGCGCCGATGGCGAGGAGCACCGACACACCGACCAGTTGCCCGCCGACGCGGACCGTGGCGAGCAGCAGCTCCAGCACGCCGGTCACCACCCCGGCGACGGCCACGACGAGCGCACCGACCAGCCGCAGACCCAGGTCCACCAGTCGCGGCGGTGGCCCCGCCGGGGGCGGGGCTTCCTGGTCGTCCACGACCGTCACCGGTGCGGCCGGCAGCGTCACCGCAGACCCGCCGCCGCGACCGGGGAACGGTCCGGGGCGGGCTGCGCGGGCAGACCGGCGAAGAGGTCGTCCTCCCAGCCGTACGGCCCGGCGCCCGGACCCTTCTCGCCGACCGCGAGGGTGAAGAACTCCACACCCATGAACTCGCCGCCGAAGTTGCCGGCGATCGAGTAGAGCCAGGAGTTGGCCGGGATCTGGGTGGCGTGCGCCCGCATCGCGGCCTCCTTGGCCAGGTGCTGGTCGGTGCCGTCGATCCGGGCGGCGATCTGGGCGTCCGGGGTGCCGAAGGGCAGGTCGGCGATGTCCTCGATGCCGCCGAACGGGTTGTCGGACGACTCGGCGAAGTGCGCCATGCCGGCTTCCAGGACGCTGAGCGGCATGGCCGTCCAGTAGACCTTCGCCGGGGCGCAGCCCTGCGCGGCGGCCAGCTCGACGGCGCGCATGGCCACCCGGTGCGCCTGGATGTGGTCGGGGTGGCCGTAGAAGCCGTTCGGGTCGTACGTGACGAGCACCTGTGGGCGTACCTCCCGCATGATCTCCACGAGATGCCCCGCGGCCTCGTCGAGGTCGGCCTGCCAGAAGGCCCGGGGGTGCTCGTTGGTCGCGAGCCCCATCATCCCGGAGTCGCGGTATCGGCCCGCGCCGCCGAGGAAGCGGTGGTCGCGGACGCCGAGCGCGGCACACGCGGCAGCCAGCTCGGCGATGCGGTACCCGCCGAGCTGGTCGGCCTCGGCGGCGGCGAGCTGGGCCAACGCGGGCACGTGGATCTCGCCCTCCTCGCCGAGCGTGCAGGTCACCAGGGTGACGTGCGCGCCGGCGGCGGCGTAGTGGGCCATCGTCGAGCCGGTGCCGATCGACTCGTCATCGGGGTGCGCGTGGACCAGCAGCAGGCGGCGGTCGGGCAGCATCGTCACGACGGTCACTCTAACTGGCAGTTCTCCCCGGCCGAGGCTGACGCGTCCGCCCAGGTCGGCCACATCACCTCCGCTGCGGCTCTACGATTTGGCGTGTGGACTTTCCGGAGCTGGCCGCCCGCACCCGCCGGTTCAGCCACGGCGCGCCACGCGCTGTCTCGGTGGCTGAGGACGGCTCCCGGGTGATCTTCCTGCGCTCCGCCGGCCCCGAGGATCCGGCGGACGCGCTCTGGCTGCTGGACGTCAGCACCGGCGAGGAGCGGCTGGTCGCCGATCCGGCGACCCTGCTGGGCGAGGGCGGGGACGTTCGGTCCCTCTCCCCCGGCGAACGGGCGCTGCGCGAGCGTCTGCGGCTCAGCGCCGCCGGCATCGGCTCGTACGCGTTGGACGCGGCCGGCCGGGTTGCGGTGTTCGCGCTGGCCGGGCGGCTGTTCCGGGCCGACCTGGTGCACGGCGACGTGGTGGAGGTGGCGGCCGTCGGCCCGGTGCTGGACCCCCGTCCGGACCCGAGCGGGCAACGCCTGGCGTACGTGACGGACGCCGCCGACGGTGTGCGTCGGGGTGAGCTGCGGGTGATCGACAGCGACGGCACCGACACCCTGCTGGCCGGCGAGGACGCCGGGGTGAGCTGGGGGTTGGCCGAGCACATCGCGGCGGAGGAGTTCGGCCGGTACCGGGGGTACTGGTGGGCGCCGGACGGCCGGATGGTGCTCGCCGCCCGGGTCGACGAGTCCCGCCTGGAGCGGTGGCACCTGCACGACCCGGCGCAGCCGGCGAGCCCGCCGACGGCGGTGGCGTACCCCCGGGCCGGTGGGCCGAACGCGGAGGTCAGCCTGCACCTGCTGGACCTGGACGACGGCTGGGTCGACGTGCACTGGGACCGGGAGACCTACCCGTACCTGACCGGGGTCAGCTGGGGCGAGGGCAGCCCGTTGATCACCGTGCTGCGCCGCTCGCAGCAGCACGGGCTGGTGCTGGCCGTGGACCCACGAACGGGTGAGACGCAGGTGCACGCCGAACTGGCCGACCCGCGCTGGGTCGAACCGATCGCCGGCACCCCCGCCCACCTGCCCGACGGCCGGGTGCTGGTCGGTGGGGAGCTGGCCCACGACGGGTACGACGCCCGGTGCCTGTTCGCGGACGGCACCCTGCTGACCCCGCCGTCGCTGTACGTGCGGCGGGTGGTGGGTCGGCTGCCGGCCGCCGCCGGCCCGGCCGACCTGCTGGTGGAGGCGAGCGACGGCGAGCCGAGCGAACGGCACCTGTTCCGGGTCCGCACCACCATCGGCGGTGGGGTGGACGCGCGCCGGCTCACCACCGACTCCGGCTGGTACACCGCAGCGGTGGGCGGGGACGTGCTGGCCGTCGGCGTCGCGTCACTGGACCACGCCGGGGTGCGCTGGACGGTCCGCCGCGGCAACGAGGAGATCGCCGAACTGCAGTCGTTCGCCGCCACCCCGCCGTACTCCCCACTGCCGCTGCTGGAACGGGTGACTGATCGACGGCTGCCGGCGGCGGTGCTCTACCCGGACAACCACGTGACGGGCCGACGGCTGCCGGTGCTGCTGGACATCTACGGCGGCCCGGGGCACCAGGAGGTCGTGGCGGCGCGGGCCGCGTGGTTGGAACGGCAGTGGTGGGCCGACGCCGGGTTCGCGGTGGTCACCATCGACAACCGGGGTACGCCGGGCGTCGCCCCGTCGTTCGAGAAGGCGATCCACCGGCGGGTCGCCGACGTGATCCTGACCGACCAGATCGACGCGCTGACCGCGCTCGCCGGCAAGCACCCGGATCTGGACCTGGGTCGGGTGGGGGTGCGCGGTTGGTCGTTCGGCGGGTGGCTGGCCGGGTTGGCGGTGCTGCGCCACCCGGAGCTGTTCCGGTGCGGGATCGCGGGTGCGCCGGTGACCGACTGGGCGCTGTACGACACCGCGTACACCGAGCGTTATCTGGGGTTGCCGGAAGACGGCATGGACATCTACGCGCACCACTCGCTGGTCGAGTTGGCCGGCGAGCCGGTCACCGGCCCGGACCAGGCCCGCCCGTTGCTGCTGGTGCACGGCATGGCGGACGACAACGTGGTGGCAGCGCACACGCTGCGGCTCTCCGCGGCCCTGCTGAGCGCCGGCCGGCCGCACGCCGTGCTGCCGTTGACCGGGGCCACCCACATGGCCTCCAATGGCACCGCCGAGCGGCTACTCCCCCTGGAGCTGGATTTCCTCCGCACCCACCTGCTGTAAAGGGCCGCGATCACCAACGCTCCACGAGGTGTTCCCGGCCCGGCGGCGGGTCGTACGGCTCGGGCCAGTAGTCGATGATCTTGCTGATCAACCAGTGCTCGGACAGCTCCAGCCAGACGCACGCGTCCTGCTGCTCCACGCCGACGCGGACGTCGAGCCACAGGGCAGCGAGGCGGCCATCGACGATCACCCGTCGTGGCCGGAGGTGCCAGTCTCCGGGATACTCGGTGTTGAACCGCACGAACGCGTCCTTGCCGCGAATCCGCTCCCGGGTCTGCGGCATCTCGTAGACCACATCGTCGGTGAGCAGAGCCGCCAACCCAGACCAGTCGCGGCGCTCCAAGAGATCAACGTAGGCGTGGGCGGCCCGCCGGGCCGTCGAGGTGTCATCCACGGCGCGGACCCTAGCCGCCACCCACGACACGACGGCGCGCCCTCGGCGGGCGCAGGCAAGCCGGCGAGCGATACGTCAGGACGGTCCGCGGTGCCTTCAGGGGCGGGCGTCGAACTGGGTCCGGGCTTCGAAGACGCGGTCCATGTGTGTCTCCGCCCAGTTCTTGATCGCGACCATGACCGGGAACAGCTCATGGCCGAGCGGGGTGAGCGCGTAGTCGACGCGGACCGGCACCGAGAGGGTGACCGTACGGGTGACCAGGCCGTCGCGCTCCAGCGTGCGCAGGGTCTGGGTGAGCATCTTCTGGCTGACACCGGCGATGCGGCGGGCGAGTTCGCCGTGCCGCAGCGGGCCGCCGGCGAGCGCCGGAATCACCAGGGCGACCCATTTGTCGGTGAGCCTGCTCAGCAGCTCACGGGTAGGGCAACCCTCCAGGAACGCGTCGTAGTCGCGTTTGGCCTGCTCGCGGCGTTGCGCCGCGGATGTCGTCGCCATCGATTCCCCCTCGGGTGCCCTAGGCACTTTACGGTACCTACTTACTGACAGTGCCTGTGATTCGTACGGTCGTGGTGATCAGAAAAAAAGCCACGAAGGAGACGGCGATGCGCGCGGTCAGTTATGCACAGTTCGGAGGGCCGGAGGTCCTGCAGGTGGTCGACGTGCCGATGCCCGAGCCCGGGCCGGGGCAGGTGCGGGTACGGGTCGCGGCGTCGGTGATACATCCGGTCGATCTGATGATCCGCTCCGGTCGGTTCCCGGCCCCGCTGCCGACCGGCCTGCCCTACACCCCCGGCTGGGACGTCGCCGGCAGCGTCGACGCGGTCGGCCCGTCGGTCGAGGAGTTCACCATCGGCGACGAGGTCATCGGCTTCTCGCCGTGGCTACAGACCACCGTCGGCACCCACGCGGAGTACGTGGTCCTCGACGCCGCCTGGCTGACCTCCGCGCCCACCGGTGTCCCCGCCACCGAGGCGGCGACGCTGCCGACCAATGGCCTCGCCGCCGCCCAGGCCCTCGACCTGCTCGCGCTCCCCGCGGGGTCGACGGTGCTCGTCACCGGCGCCGCCGGGCAGGTTGGCGGGTTCGTGCTGGCGCTGGCCCGGGCGACCGGTCTGCACGCCACGGGACTCGCCGGGGCCGACGACAGAGAGTTCGTCGAGTCGCTGGGCGCGGCGTTCCTGTCGCGCGCCGACGACCCGACCGGGACGTACGACGCGGTCATCGACCTGGCGGTGATCGGCCCCTCGCTGCTGGACCTCGTCCGGGACGGCGGCGGCTACGTGGCCGCGTCACCCCCGCTGCGCCCGGAGCCGGTGCGGGGGATCCGGACCTCCGCGCTGGAGGTGCAACCGGACGGATCCCGGCTGGGCGAGTTGGTCAAACTCGTCGCCATCGGCGACCTCCCGCTCCGGGTCGCTCACGTGCACCACTTCGCCGACGCGGCGACCGCCCACGAGCGGGTGGCCCAGGGCGGCGTGCGCGGCGGAGTGGTGCTCGTCCCCTGATCCGCCGCGCCGCCGCCAGACGGAAGGGTCCCCTCCCGCCAAGAATGTCGAGAAGGGACCCTCCCCTGCCCGCGGTCAAGCTACCGCCTGACGTGCGCGTTCGGGATGTTCACGCGATGCTGGGCGCGGACAGCGGTCAGCCCTTGGGACTGGGGCCAAAGCGGTTCGCTCCGGGGGTGCTGTCCGATACGAAGAACACGATCAGGACGATGGCGCCCACGAGCGGCACCACGCCGATCAGCAACCACCACCCCGTCCGGTCGGTGTCGTGCAGGCGCCGCACCGCGACCGCCAGCGCCGGCAGCAGCAGCGCCAGGGAGGCGACAAGACCGATGAAGCCGGTCGACGAGCCCTCGAAGGTCAATCCCAGCGCGCTGTCCAGGATGGCGGCGGCAATGCTGACAAGGAATGTGAACAGGGTGAACCACCAGTACTCAGATCGGCGGGCCCGACCCGAGAAGCCGACGTACTGGCTGAGGACCGACTTGATCGCGGCACCGAAGGACATGACTATCTCCCGTTGTTTGAGGGGTTCTCAAGGTCATCGCGAAGGCAGCCAAGCAGATCGATATCCTGGGGTCAACGGCCGGGCAGCCGAGGAGCAGTAGCCGCAACGCCCACACTCCGAGAGGCGCAGCCAGCATCACCGGGAGCGCCCGCACCGAAGTACACAGATTCCCCTCAACAGGCCACTGCGTCGCCTCACAATCACATTGGCACGAGGACCTGATTCGTGGCTTCGATGAGCAGGCTGCGGGTGCGGGTTCGAAGCCGCTGTGGCCCGCGCCTGAAGACCGATGCCCGAACGAGCTGAGTCAGTCGCCGACTCTCGGTGCCCCCCACATCGACAGGCAGAACGGGTGCCCGGCCGGGTCTGCGTACACGAAGCAGTGGTCCGCGTTGGGCTGATGCTCGAATCGGGTGGCACCGGCTGCCAGCACACGCGCTCCGGTCGCTTCCAGGTCGTCGACGAAGAACTCGAGGTGCATCTGCATCCCCACCTCGCCATCCGGCCAGGTGGGGGGCCGGTAGTCGTCGACCTGCTGGAAGCCGATGTCACCGTTCGGCCCTTCCACCAGCGCCCAGCACTCGTCACCCTTCGCGACCCCGCCGGTGATCTCTGCGTAGAACCGCGCGAGCGCGATGGCGTCGGGAGCATTTACCGTCGTCAGGCTGAGCCTGATCAGGTTCGACATCAACCGATCCCTATCTTTTGGTATGTCGGCGTGAGTTCTTCCCAGCGCTCCGTCCAGCCGGGCGCTCGGGAATCGGAGCTCCAGCCCTCCGGATGGACCGGTCCGTCGACCTCCAGCGACCGACCGAGATCCTCGAGGTGGACCCGCCAACCAGAGGCGTGGGACGGGAGGTGCCCCGTCGGCAGGCCGCGCTCCTCGACCACCAGCCGAGTCCTGGAGCCCTCCTCG
Source organism: Micromonospora sp. SD19 (assembly GCF_054462275.1). Lineage (NCBI taxonomy): Bacteria > Bacillati > Actinomycetota > Actinomycetes > Micromonosporales > Micromonosporaceae > Micromonospora > Micromonospora sp. SD19. Next base: position 383,212 of record NZ_JBTLMN010000004.1, on the reverse strand, counting down.
GTCAGCCACGCCTCGATCTGCCCCTCGTCGTCCGCACCCGGCTTCGTCGTCAGCAGCAGGTGGTGAGGCGCATCGCACAACTCGATGCGCGCGGGACCGGTCCAACTGCTCGTGAAGACGGCCTGGATGGTGCCGCCGACCCGCATGTCGCCGTCGACCCGGGCGATCCAGCGGGCCAGCCGCTCGGGCGTCGTACACGCCTCCCAGAGGTCGTCGATGCCCGTGTCGTAAAGGGTCTCGACCCGGACTGCTCCGCGGTTTTCATCGAGCGTCCGCATCGTCGCGATCGTGGTCATCGTCGCGCCTTCTTTCCTCGTGCGATCTCGGTCTGAAGAGCGCCGAGCCGGTTCTCCCAGAGCCGGCGGTACTCCCCCAGCCACTCGTCGACCTCGACGAGCGCCTCCGGGCGGAGGGTGTAGATCCGGCGCTGCGCGTCCTGCCGTACGTCGACCAGCCCGGCTTCCCGCAGTACGCGGAGATGCCGGGAGACGCCCGGACGAGCGATCGGGAGGGCCTCGGCCAGCTCTCCCGCACTCGCCGGGCGGTCGCGGAGAATATCGAGAACCGTGCGCCGGCTCTCGTCTGCCAGCGCGTGCAACACGGCGTCCATGGCAGCTAACGTAACCGGATGGGTACGTATCCACAAGGTTACATTCAGCCCTCTCATGGCGCAGGTTGCAGCCGACTCACGCCGGTCTGGCCCTGGGTCTCACGTCACGCCGGCTCGATGGGCAGCCACAGTTCGCAGGTCGCGGTGCTGAAGTCGGCAGCGCGTTCGAGGATGGCAACCATCGATGGGCCCGGCCGCAGCCGCCACGGGTTGGACGGGAACCACTCGGTCGCGGTCGCGGCCCAGGTGTCCTGCAGGGCCTGCGGATGGGGTCCGGCGGTGCGGAAGACCGCCCACTGGCCGGCCGGCACCTCGATGGCGTCCAGGTCGTCGGGGACCGGGGTGTCCCGGGACACCGCGACCCCGTGCAGGTACGTCAGTTCGGTGCCCTCGGTGGCCTCGGCGTCGACGTCGTCGCTGACCTGCAGCAGCCCGGCGGGCTCGGTGTCGCTGAGCGCCTTGAGCCGGACATGCTCCTGCGGTGCCAGCCCGGCGATGTGCTGCTGGATGTGCGGGTTGATGCCCTGGTGGATGAGTGGTACCCGGGCGGCGTGTCCGACGAGCCGGAACGCGGGGCGGTCGGCGATGCGGGTGTCCATGGGGGTGCTCCCTTCGACGGTCAGGCGGAACCTGAGCTGCGGTTGTGTGCGAAGGGGGCCTCCATCGCGGCGTACGTCACCGGGGCTGGCACCGTGGACCGCCCGGAACGCCCGCCCGAACGCCTCGGTCGAGCCGTATCCGTGCCGGACGGCGATGCCCAGCAGATCGTCCTCGCCCCGAACGACGTCGGCGGCGGCGACGGTCATGCGGCGTCGGCGCACGTACTCGGACAGCGGCATGCCGGCCAACGAGGAGAACATCCGACGCAGGTGGTACTCGGTGGTGCCGAGCGTCCTGGCCACCGCGTTGACGTCGAACTCCTCGGCAAGGTGCTCTTCGAGCAGGTCGACAAGCCTGTTGAGTGCCGCGATCACGAGGCCTCCTTTCGACGTCAAGCCTGACCGAAGGACCCTGCCCCGCACCCGACCGTAGCGGTCCGATCCGATCGGGGGCGCGGCTTCCCGGACGACGACAGGGGTCCCCTCCCGACGGCGTTGTCGGAAGGGGACCCCTGAACTTCTGCGCTGCGCCTTACGGCTTGACGTGCGCGTTCACGAACGACGGGTAGCCGAAGACGCTGGAGATGAAGACTCCGCCGGCCTTGGACCCGTGCACGTTGTACGCCACGTCCACGTAGAGCGGCACCACCGGCGCGTGCTCCTTCATGATCCGCTCGTCGAGCTTGGCCCACTCCGGGCCCTGGTCGGCCGGGGCGAGCGCCAGGATGCGGTCCATCTCGGCGTTGACGGCCGGGTCGTTGAAGAAGGACTGGTTGCTGTTGCCCTCGGCCTTGATGGTGCGGCCGTCATAGAGCACCGGCAGGATCGACGCCCCGCTCGGCCAGTCGGCAGCCCAGTTACCGATGTACAGGTCCCAGGGGTTGTTCTTCTTCTTGATCTCGTCGAGCTTGGCGTCGTCGGAGATGTTCCGCAGCGTGATCTTGAAGCCGGCCCGCTCCAGGTTGGCCTTGAGCTGGGCGCCCTGCTGCTGCTCGGTGGAGTTGTCGGCGACGCCGAGGACCAGCTCCGGCGTCTTGCCGCCGAGCAGCTCCTTGGCCTTGTCGACGTTGCCGTTGGGCCCGGCCGGGTACGCCTCGTACGCCTTGTAGCCGATGGTCGACGACGGCATCAGCGTGGTCAGCGGTGCGGCGACGTTCTGGCCGCCGAGCACCTTGATCATGCCTTCGCGGTCGATGGCGTAGTTGAGCGCCTGCCGGACCTTGAGGTCGGTGACCCGTTGGTTGTTGATGACCAACTGGTTGGCGCTCGGGGTCGGCGAGAGGATCGTCCGGGACTTGAGCGCGGCGTCTCCGGCCACCTTGGCGACCAGCGAGGCGGGCACGGTGTTGAACGCCAGTGCGCTCTGGTCAGCGCCGTTGTCGGCGATCACCCGGTTGTTGGCGGCGTCCGCGGTCGGCCCGAAGGTCCAGACGAACCGGTCCGGGTACTGGTGGCGCACCGGGTCGGTGTTGGCGTCCCAGTTCGGGTTGCGCTCCAGGGTGAGCTGGACGCCCACCTGGTTCTCGGCGACCCGGTACGGGCCGGACGAGAACGGCTGCTTGTCCACGTTGATGCCGGTGTCCTTGTCGGCGGGCAGCGGCGCGGTGGTCGGCAGCGAGGCGGCGAACGGCAGGTCGCAGCGGGGCTTGGCGAACTCGAAGCGCAGCGTCTTGGCGTCCGGCGTGGAGAGGCCGGGCGGCAGCGACGTCTTGTTCTTCTTGAAGTCCCACTTGGTGTCGAACTGCGCGGTGTCGGCCAGCCACTCCTGGATGTAGGTGGGGCCGCCGGCGAGGTCGGGGTCGAAGGACCGGGCGATGCCGTACGCGATCTCCTTGGCGGTGATCGGCCGGCCGTCCTCGAACTTCACCCCGTCCTTGATGGTGAATTCCCAGACCTTGCAGTCGTTGTTGACGTTCTTGCCCGGGGTCTCGGCCAGGTCACCCACCAGGACCAGGCCACCCTTGCCGTCGTCCTTCCAGGTGGTCAGGTAGCGGGACCAGAGCGGGTTGGCCATGAGACCGGCGAACGAGTACGTCCGTTGCGGGTCGAGGTGGGAGATCGGCGATTCCCGGATGACGGTGAAGGTGCCGCCCTTCGCGGCGCCGCTCACCTCGGCCGCCGGCCCCTGCGAGTCCTTGGGGTCGGTCGCGATGACCCCGGTCTGCTTCCGGTCGGTGTCCACCGTCGTGCCCTCGCCCGTGTTCTTCGAGCACGCACCCAGTGCCACAACCAGAGCAATCGCGCCGCCTGCGGCAACCGCCACGCGTGGTCGCATGAAGTACCTCCTTCAGCCATGTGCCGTGCGGTTTCGTCGGGGCGAGAACCGCCGACGTCCCGAGGATCGTAAGGAAGAAAACCTACGAGTTGTGTAACAGTTGTCGATAAATTTCGCCATCCGTCGGCGTGGCGGGCACCGTGGGGTCAGCGCAGCCGGACCCGGGGGTCGATCACCGCGTAGAGCAGATCCACCAACACGTTCGCCAGGACGACGAAGACGGCCGCGATCAGCACGGTGGCCATGATGGTGGGCAGATCGCCCGAGCGCACCGCGTCCACCGCCGTACGCCCCAACCCCTGGATGCCGAACGTCGTCTCGGTGATCACCGTCCCGCCCAGCGCCCCGCCCACGTCCAACCCGGCGATCGTCACCACCGGAGTGATCGCCGCGCGCAACGCGTGCCGCCCGTACACGGTGGGTTTGGCCAGGCCCTTGGCCCGCGCGGTCCGGACGAAGTCCTCCGACAGCGTCTCCAACATCTGCGCCCGGGACAGCCGGGCGTAGATGGCCGAGAACAGGAACGCCAGCGACACCCAGGCGAGCGCCAACCCACTGGCCCATTTCGCCGGGTTCTCGAACACCGACGTGTAGCTGGGCACCGGCAGCAGCCGCAGGTTGTAGACGAAGACCATCAGCAGCACCGCGCCCACGAAGTACAGCTGCAACGACGCGCCGGTCAACGAGAAGCCGATGGCGGCCCGGTCCAGCCAGGTGCCCCGACGCAACGCGGAGATCATGCCAAGACCGACACCGAGCAGCAACCACAGGATCGCCGCCGGGATCACGATGCTCAGCGTCACCGGCAGCACCCGGGCGATGGTGTCCGAAACGGCCTCGTTGGTGACGTACGACCAGCCCAGGCAGGGCGCGTCGCACCGACCACCCTGGGCGCTGCCCAGGTCCCGGCCGGTCACGATGCCCTTCATGTAACCGGCGTACTGGCTGATCAGCGGGTCGTTGAGGCCCAGGTCGTCGCGGACCCGTTCCAACCGCTCCGGGTTGCAGTTCTTCGAGCAGATGCTGCTCACCGGGTCACGCGGCAGGGCGAAGAACATCAGGAAGGTCAACACGCTCACCGCGAACAGGGTCAGCGTGGCCGAGAAGAGCCGCTTGAGCAGAAACCGCGCCATGGGGTACCCCCTACCGGGACGACTTCGGGTCGAGCGCGTCCCGCAACGCGTCGCCGAAGAGGTTGAAGGCGAACACCAGGGCGAAGATCATGACGCCCGGGAAGAACACGTACGCCGGGTCGGTCTGGAGGTAGTCCAGACTGTCGTAGATCATTCGGCCGAAGCTCGGCGTCTCATCACTGAGCCCGACGCCGATGAACGACAGCGCCGCCTCGCTGGTGATGAACTGCGGCACCGCCAGCGAGAACGAGACCAGGATCGGCGCCCAGATGTTCGGCAGCAGCTGCCGGAAGAGCATGTGCCCCAACCCGGCGCCACTGGCCTTGGCCGCCTCCACGAACTCCCGCTCCCGCAGCGCGATGACCTGCCCACGGACCAACCGCGCGGTGCTGGTCCAGCCGAAAATGGCGAAGACGGCGATCAGCACACCCACCCCGAACGCGGACGACACCTGCCCCCGCTCGCCGTAGAAGCGCAGCGTGATGGCGGGGGTGAGGGCCAGCGCGATGATCAGGAAGGGCATCGCCAGGGTCAGGTCGGTGATCCAGTTGACCACCGCGTCGAGCCAGCCACCGAGATAGCCGGCGAGCGTGCCGAGCGTGACGCCGATCGTCGCGGTGATCAGCGCGGCGGCGAGCGCGATGAACAGCGACGTGCGCAACCCGTAGATCAGCCGGACGAAGATGTCCCGTCCCAGCCCCGGTTCCAGCCCGAACCAGTGGTCACCGGTGACACCGCCGGCGTACCCCAGCGGCATGCCGTTGCCGTCCAGCAGATTCTGGAACTGCTCCCGCGGCCCGACCCCGTAGACCATCTCGATCAGCGGCGCGGCCAACCCCAACACCATGAAGAACACCAGGAGTACGCCGCTGACCACTGCCGTCCGGTCACCGCGCAGCCGCAGCCAGGCGAGCTGCCCGGGTGAGCGGCCGACGACACCCCTGGCGGCGGTCGTGCTCGCGTCCGGGTCGGACTCGATCTCGGCCAGCGCCACACCCTCCACCGGGGAGAGACTCACGACGACACCTCCTCGTCGACCTGGGTGATCGACCCGGCTGGTTCGGGGGTGGTGCCGGCCGTTTCCCCTTCGGGGCTCGTGCCGGCTGATTCCCCTTCGGGGCTCGTGCCGGCTGATTCCCCTTCGGGGCTCGTGCCGGCTGATTCCCCTTCGGGGAAGTGACACGCGGTGGCCTGCCGGCCGCCGTCGCGCGGGACCAGCGCGGGCTCCTCGGTGGCGCAGATGTCCTGCGCCTTCCAGCACCGGGTGCGGAACCGGCAGCCCGACGGCGGGTCGAGCGGGGTGGGCACGTCACCGGTCAGCCGGATCCGGCCCGCCGGGCCGAGCTGGGTGACGTCCGGGATCGCCGAGAGCAGAGCCCGGGTGTACGGGTGCTGCGGGCGCTCGTAGATGTCCTCCCGGTCGCCGATCTCCACGATCCGGCCCAGGTACATCACCGCGACCCGCTGGCAGAAGTGCCTGATCACCGCCAGGTCGTGCGCGATGAAGACGAACGCCAGGCCGAGTTCCCGTTGCAGGTCACGCAGCAGGTTGACGACCTGCGCCTGGATCGACACGTCCAGCGCGGAGACCGGCTCGTCGGCGACGATCAGCTTGGGCCGCAGGGCCAGCGCGCGGGCGATGCCGATGCGCTGGCGCTGGCCGCCGGAGAACTCGTGCGGGTACCTGTTGTAGTGCTCCGGGTTCAACCCGACCAGCTCCAGCAACTCCTGCACCCGCGCCTTGATCCCGCCCGGCGGCTTGATCCCGTTGACCTGCAACGGCATCGCCACGATCCGGCCGACGGTGTGCCGGGGGTTCAGCGACGCGTACGGGTCCTGGAAGATGATCTGGAGTTCCTGTCGCAGCGGACGCAACTCCCGGCGGCCGGCGTGCGTGATGTCCCGGCCGGCGAACTCGATGCTGCCGCTGGTCGGCTCCAGCAGCCGCACCAGCATCCGACCGGTGGTGGTCTTGCCGCAGCCCGACTCCCCCACCAGGCCGAGCGTCTCGCCCGGGCGCACGTCGAAGTCGAGCCCGTCCACCGCCCGCACCAGGCCGGTGGCGCGCAGCCCCTGCCGTACCGGGAAGTGCTTGGTCAGGCCGCGGACCCGCAGCAGTGGTTCGTCGGTCATCGGGCCACCCCCACGGATGCGATGTCCTCGGCGTAGAACGTGGCACGCTCCTCTTCGCCGAGGTGGCAGGCGACCAGGTGACCGGCCGCGCCGGCCGGGCGCAGCTCCGGCACGTCGGTGCGGGAGCGACTGCCGGCCCGGTCGGCGTACCGGCAGCGTGGGTGGAACGCGCAGCCCTGCGGCAGGTTGATCAGGCTGGGCGGGTTGCCGGGGATGGGCACCAGGTCCGCGTCCGCGTCGCCGTGCAGCGACGGCACGCTGGAGAGCAACCCCCAGGTGTACGGGTGCTGCGGCGAGCGGAGCACCTGCTCGACGCTGCCCCGCTCGACGGCCCGCCCGCCGTACATGACCAGCACGTCGTCGGCGACCTGGCCGACCACGCCGAGGTCGTGGGTGATCAGGATGATCGCGGAGTGGAACTCGGCCTGCAGGTCGGCGAGCAGGTCCAGGATCTGCGCCTGCACTGTCACGTCCAGCGCCGTGGTCGGCTCGTCGGCGATCAGCAGCGCCGGGTCGTTGACCAGGGACATCGCGATCATCGCCCGCTGTCGCATGCCGCCGGAGAACTCGTGCGGGTACTGGTCGAAGCGACGCGCCGGCTGCGGGATGCCCACCCGGTCCAACATGTCGACAGCCCGCTGGCGGGCCTCCCGCCGGTTGGCCTTCAGGTGGTGCACCCGGTACGCCTCGGCGATCTGCCGGCCCACCGTGTAGTACGGGTGCAGCGCCGACAGCGGATCCTGAAAGATCATCGCCATGTCCCGGCCGCGCAGCCGGCGTACCTCCTCGTCGGCGAGACCGACCACCTGCCGGCCGCCCACGGAGATCTCCCCGGTGATGGTGGTCCGTTTCGGGTCGTGCAGGCCGAGGATGGCCAGCGAGGTGACGCTCTTGCCGGAGCCGGACTCACCAACGATGCCGAGGGTGCGACCCCGGTCGACGGAGAACGACACCCCGTCGACGGCGCGCACCACGCCGTCCGAGGTGTCGAACCGGACCCGAAGGTCATCCACCCGCAGGTAGGCGTCCTGGTCGGAGCGTTGTGCCGGCACGGCGGGACGGTCGTCCGGTTCGCCGGACGGCAACGGTTCCGAGCTGTCCACGGCCACCTCCCTCAGTGACGAAGGGAACTTACAGGAAAGTCCCGAGGGTGAAAATAAGCTACAAAGTCGGCACGTGTCAGCGGGCCCGAGCGTAACGAGTCGGCATCGGCCCCGCACCCCCGTCACCTCCCCATCCACACCCGTTCATGCCGCGATCGCACGCTGGATGCGCTGCCGCCCGCGCCCCGCGCCCCGCGCCCCGCGCCAAGATCCGAGCAACTTCCCCGATGTTGCTGTCTCCGACAGGCAGGAGACAGCCTGACCGTGCGTCTCCACCAACGGCAGGGCGGCCACTACCTGGAGAGGGCAACGACCAAGCGCGGCGAGGTTCTGGAACTGACCGAGCCGGTGCGGGCGACCATCCGGCCGGAGGAACTGCTTCCCTGACAGGTGTGGGCGGCTGGCCTAGGGTCGGTCCATGACCGAGTTCGACGCGGCGACCGCCGCCGTACAGGCCGCCCTCGACGCGGGCGCGCGGTACGCCGACGCCCGGGTGATGCACCGCCGCTACGAGTCGATGACCGCGCGCAACGGTGACGTGGAGGAGCTGACCCAGGACGAGAGCATCGGGCTGGGAGTCCGCGCGTTGGTCGGGGCGAGCTGGGGCTTCCACGCCGTACCCGATCTGTCGGACGCCGCCGCCCGCGACGCCGGCCGGCGCGCGACCCGGATCGCGATGGCGAGCGCGCGGGTGCCGGGCCCTCCGGTCGACCTGGTGCCGGTCGAGGCGGTCACCGCGAGCTGGGCCTCCGGCTGCCAGATCGACCCGCTCGGGGTGCCCCTGTCCGACAAGGGCGATCTGCTGGTCGACGCGACCCGCACGATGGCCGAGCACGGCGCGGATCTGGCCGAGGGCCTTTACCAGATCTGGGACACCGCGAAGTGGTTCGTCTCCAGCGAGGGCCACCGGATCGACCAGCGCATCCGCGAGTGCGGTGGTGGCATCTCGGCCACCTCCATTGGCGACGGCGAGACGCAGCGCCGGTCCTGGCCCAGCTACCGCGGCCAGTACGGCACGACCGGGTGGGAGCTGGTCGAGTCGCTGGACCTGGCCGCGCACGCCGCGCAGATCGCCGAGGAGTCCCGGGCGCTGCTCACCGCGCCGCAGTGCCCGGCCGGTGAGACGGATCTGATCCTCGGCGGCGAGCAGTTGGCCCTCCAGATCCACGAGTCGGTGGGGCACGCCATCGAACTGGACCGGATCCTCGGGTGGGAGGCGGCGTTCGCCGGCACGTCCTGGCTGGACCTGGCCCAGCTCGGTTCGCTGCGCTACGGCTCGGAGCTGATGAACATCACCATCGACCCGACGATCCCGGGCGCGTTGGGCAGCTTCGGTTTCGACGACGAGGGCTCCCCGGCGGTCAAGCGGGACGCGGTCCGCGACGGTCGCTGGGTGGGGGTGCTCGCCGGCCGGGACTCCGCAGCGATGGCCAGCCTCGACTACGGCGGCAGCGTACGGGCCGACGGGTGGGCGCGGCTGCCGATGGTGCGGATGACCAACGTCGGCCTGGAACCCGGCCCGCACACCCTGGAGGAGATCATCGCGGCCACCGACGACGGGGTGCTGATGGACCTCAACCGGTCCTGGTCGATCGACGACAAGCGTCTCAACTTCCAGTTCGGCTGCGAGGTCGGCTGGGAGATCAAGAAGGGGCGGCGGGGGCGGATGCTGCGCAATCCCACGTACACCGGGATCGGCCCGCTGTTCTGGCGCTCGATGGACATGCTCTCCGGTGAGACGGTCTCCTGGGGGACGCCCAACTGCGGCAAGGGCCAGCCCGGCCAGATCGGGCACACCGGCCACCCGGCCGCGCCGGCCCGGTTCCGCAACGTCCGGGTGGGGGTGTCGGCATGACCGAGCTGGAGCTGGCGGGGCAGGTTGTGGAGTTGGTGCGGCGGCTCGGCGGGCCGGCCGCGCAGGCGGAGGCGGTGGTGACCCGGGCGGACCTGGCGTTGACCCGGTTCGCCAACTCGGGCATCCATCAGAACGTTTCCGAGTCGACAGTGGGGGTCCGACTGCGGGTGCACGTCGACGGTCGGACGGCTGCCGGCGGCGGCAGCGTGGTCACCGCCGACGGGTTGTCCGCACTGGTGGAGCGCACCCTGACGGCGGCGCGGCTGTGCCCACCTGACCAGGGCTGGCCGGGGTTGACCGCGCCCGTGCCGATGCCGCAGGCGCCGCCCGTCGACGAGGCCACCGCGCAGGCCGAGCCGGATCAGCGGGCCGACCGGGTGGGGGCGTTCGTGGCCGCCGCCGGGGGCCTGAGCACCGCCGGTTACTGCCGTACCGCGCACCGCTCGTCGGCGTTCGCCAACTCGGCCGGGCACTCGGCGTACGGCCGCTCGGTGGAGGCGGCGATGGACGGCATCGCCCGCCGCGACGGCGCGGACGGGGTGGCCCGGCGCAGCGCTGACCGGCTGTCCGACCTCGACGGCGCCGAGTTGGGCGCGCAGGCGGCGGCGAAGGCGCAGGCGGCGGCCGACCCGGTCGAGTTGCCGCCGGGGCACTACGAGGTGGTGTTCGAGCCGGCCGCCGTGGCGGACCTGTTGCAGAATTTGTCGTTCTACGGCTTCAACGGCAAGCGGTACAACGAGCGGCAGTCGTTCGCCGAGCCGGGCGCGGCCCAGTTCGACAGGGCGGTGACAGTGGTGGACGATCCGCTGGGCGGGTCCGGGTTGCCGTTCGACGCGGAGGGCACCGGCCGGGGGGCGTTGACGTTGGTCGAGGCGGGCACCACCAGGGCGGTGGCCCACGATCGCCGGACCGCCGCCGAGGCGGGCACGGAGTCCACCGGGCACGCTGTCGCGGGGGGTGCCACCTGGGGCCCGATGCCCCGCAACCTGCGGCTGAGTGGTGCGGCGGCGGGCCCGGCCAGTGCCGCGGGCCGGAGCACCACCGGCGCGGCGGCCGGCGCTGTCGTCGACGCGGACACCGCCGCGTTGGTGGCTGGGGTACGCCGGGGCCTGCTGGTCACCGACCTCTGGTACACGCGGGTGCTCGACCCGAAGAGCCTCGTCGTCACCGGGCTGACCCGCAATGGTGTCTGGCTGATCGAGGACGGCACTGTGGTCAGGGCGGTCCGTGACCTGCGGTTCACCGAGTCGTACCCGAGGGCGCTGGGGCCGGGGGCGGTGCTCGGGCTGGGTGCGCGGGCGGTGCGTCAACCGGATCGGGTGGACGGTGCCTGGTGGGCGGCGCCCTCGTTGCGGCTGGCGTCCTGGCACTTCACCGGAGGCGCCTCCGGTTGATGGTCAACCGGCGCGCGGAAACCGGCTCGCTGGGGGCTTTTCCGCAGGCCAGACACACGGGACACTCCCTTGCGCGGACGGCCCGCAGAGATCGGCGTAACGTGTGTCACTTAGCTGCGTCGGTCGATCCGGCGCGGTCGTTGGTGTGCGCATGACGTGGCAGCGGGTGCGGGTTCGCCGGTCCGCGTGCCGACCGGAGAGAGATCAGCCCGCCCGTACGGGCCCGTCGAGGAGACGACTCGAATGACTTCAACGGCAACGAGGCCGAGGGGGGCGCGGGCGCGCGCCGCCATCGCGGCGAAGACGTTGCGTACCGACCGATGGTGGTTCGCCCCGCTGATCACCGTGATCGGGCTCAGCGCCTGGGTCGTGTACGCGACGGTCCGTGTCTTCATGCACGACTTCTACTGGGTCGCGGATTACCACTACCTGACCCCGTTCTACTCGCCCTGCGTCACGGAGCGGTGTATCGAGGGCGCCTCGCACTTCGGCCGTTTCCTGCCCGGCTGGTGGATCATCCCGGACGCCGCGCTGACGCTGCCGTTCCTGCTGCTGTTCCGGCTCACCTGCTACTACTACCGCAAGGCGTACTACCGGTCGTTCTGGCTGTCGCCGCCGGCCTGCGCCGTCCCGGACGGGCACAAGGAGTACAGCGGTGAGACCCGTTTCCCGCTGCTCGGGCAGAACCTGCACCGCTACTTCTTCTACGCCGCGGCGATCATCTCGCTGATCAACACCTGGGACGCGATCCTCGCGTTCCACTCGCCGAAGGGCTTCGGCTTCGGGCTGGGCAACATCATCCTGGTGCTCAACGTGGTGATGCTCTGGGCGTACACGATTTCCTGCCACTCCTGCCGGCACATCATCGGCGGCCGGCTCAAGCACTTCTCCAAGCACCCGGTGCGCTACCGGGCCTGGACGTTCGTCTCGGCCCTGAACGTCCGGCACATGCAGCTCGCCTGGATCACCCTCGGCACCCTGGCGCTGGCCGACTTCTACATCATGGCGCTCGCTGCCGGCTGGTTCTCCGACCTGCGGTTCATCAACTAAAGGGCCCCTGACATGACCACAACCACTCGCATCGAACGACACCACTACGACGTCGTCGTCATCGGGGCCGGCGGCGCCGGTCTCCGCGCGGCGATCGAGGCCCGGCTCGCCGGCAAGAAGACCGCGATCATCTCCAAGTCGCTGTTCGGCAAGGCGCACACGGTGATGGCCGAGGGCGGCGCGGCCGCCGCGATGGGCAACGTGAACAGCCGGGACAACTGGCAGGTGCACTTCCGCGACACCATGCGCGGCGGGAAGTTCCTCAACAACTTCCGGATGGCCGAGCTGCACGCGAAGGAGTCGCCGCAGCGGATCTGGGAGCTGGAGACGTACGGTGCGCTCTTCGACCGCACCAAGGACGGCAAGATCTCGCAGCGCAACTTCGGCGGCCACGAGTACCCGCGTCTGGCGCACGTGGGCGACCGGACCGGCCTGGAGCTGATCCGCACCCTCCAGCAGAAGATCGTCTCCCTCCAGCAGGAGGACCAGCGCGAGTTCGGCTCGTACGACGCCCGGATCCGGGTGTTCTCCGAGACGACCATCACCGAGCTGCTGCTCGACGGTGACCGGGTGGCCGGCGCGTTCGGCTACTACCGGGAGTCGGGCGAGTTCATCCTCTTCGAGGCGCCGGCGGTCGTGTTGGCCACCGGTGGCGTCGGACGCTCCTACAAGGTCACCTCGAACTCGTGGGAGTACACCGGGGACGGGCACGCGCTGGCGCTGCGCGCCGGGGCGACACTGATCAACATGGAGTTCCTCCAGTTCCACCCCACCGGCATGGTCTGGCCGCCCTCGGTGAAGGGCATCCTGGTCACCGAGTCGGTGCGCGGTGACGGCGGTGTCCTGAAGAACTCCGAAGGCAAGCGGTTCATGTTCGACTACGTCCCCGACGTCTTCCGCAAGCAGTACGCGGAGACCGAGGAGGAGGCGGACCGCTGGTACACCGACCCGGACAACAACCGGCGTCCGCCGGAGCTGCTCCCCCGCGACGAGGTGGCCCGCGCCATCAACAGCGAGGTCAAGGCCGGTCGGGGCTCCCCCGCCGGTGGTGTCTTCCTGGACATCGCGAGCCGACGCTCCGCCGACGAGATCCGCCGGCGGCTGCCGTCGATGTACCACCAGTTCAAGGAGCTGGCCGACGTCGACATCACGGCCGAGCCGATGGAGGTGGGGCCGACCTGTCACTACGTGATGGGCGGCGTCGAGGTGGACCCGGATTCGGGTGCCGCCTTCGGCCACGTACGCGGGCTGTTCGCCGCCGGTGAGGTCTCCGGCGGCATGCACGGTTCCAACCGACTCGGTGGCAACTCCCTGTCCGACCTGCTGGTCTTCGGCAAGCGAGCGGGCGGGCACGCCGCCAGCTACGCCGACGGGCTGACCACCCGGCCGAAGGTGGCGGTGCACGAGGTCGAGGCCGCCGTGGAGACCGCCCTCGCCCCGCTGCAACGGGACACCGGCGAGAGCCCGTACACCCTTCAGCAGGACCTCCAGGCGGTCATGGGCGACCTGGTCGGCATCATCCGGCGCGAGGGTGAGCTGGCCGACGCGCTGGTCCGGCTCGCCGAGCTGCGGGAGCGGGTGGCCAAGGTGAGCGCGGCCGGCGGCCGACGCTACAACCCGGGCTGGCACCTGGCCCTGGATCTGCGCAACATGCTGGTGGTCTCGGAGTGCACAGCGAAGGCGGCGCTGGAGCGGCAGGAGTCGCGCGGCGGGCACACCCGGGAGGACTACCCGGCGATGGAGCCCAAGTGGCGGCAGGTCAACCTGGTCTGCGCACTGGACGGCGACACCGTGCAGCTGACCCGCAAGCCGCTGCCGAAGATGCGGCCGGAGCTGATCGGCCTCTTCGACCGGGCCGAGCTGGCCAAGTACCTCACCGACGAGGAGCTCGCCGACTTCGACGCCCTCGTCGCCGACGCTGGAGAGGCGGACAACCGATGAGCGCGAAGCGTCAGTTCCGGATCTGGCGGGGCGACGAGAGCGGCGGTGACCTCCAGGACTACATGGTGGAGGTGAACGAGGGCGAGGTCGTCCTCGACGTCATCCACCGTCTGCAGGCCACCGACGCGCCCGACCTGGCCTGCCGGTGGAACTGCAAGGCCGGCAAGTGCGGCTCCTGCTCCATGGAGATCAACGGTAAGCCGCGGTTGGGTTGCATGACGCGGATGTCGACCTTCGGCGACGACGAGACCGTCACTGTCACCCCGCTGCGCACCTTCCCGGTGATCCGGGACCTGGTCACCGACGTCTCGTTCAACTACGAGAAGGCACGGGAGACCCCGGCGTTCGCGCCTCCGGCGGACGTCGCTCCGGGCGACTACCGGATGCAGCAGGTCGACGTCGAGCGCTCGCAGGAGTTCCGCAAGTGCATCGAGTGCTTCCTGTGCCAGACGGTCTGCCACGTGATCCGCGACCACGAGGAGAACAAGCAGGCGTTCTCCGGCCCGCGGTACTTCATCCGGGCGGCCGAGCTGGACATGCACCCGCTGGACGCGCGGACCGACCGCAAGGAGTACGCGCAGGCCGAACAGGGCCTCGGCTTCTGCAACATCACCAAGTGCTGCACCGAGGTCTGCCCCGAGCACATCAAGATCACCGACAACGGGATCATCCCCATGAAGGAACGGGTCGTCGACCGCAGGTACGATCCCCTTGTGTGGCTTGGTAGCAAGATCTTCCGTCGGGGCGAGACGCCCCAGACCAGCGTGACCACCGCCCGTCAGGGCTCGGCGACGCCGGGCTCCGCCCGGGGTGGGGTGCACTCGCACGCGGGTGGCTCCCACGACTCGCGGGCTGAGGCGCAGGCGCAGAGCGGCGTCAACTGGCACCGGGAGGTGCCCCACCCGACCGCTCCGGCGGTCGACGACCGGGGCAAGCTGCCGCTGACCGAGCTCACCTTCGACCGGGCCGCCGCGCCGTCGCCGTTCGGCGACGACGTGACCTTCCCGCTGCCTCCGGAGCACCTCAACTTCGCCCACCCGGAGCAGGACAACAAGCACTAATCACCCGGAACAACAACGGGGGCCGTGGCAGTTGCCACGGCCCCCGTCCCACTTGCGTGATCAACGGGGGCTGGGCGTGATCACCGGGGGGTGAGGAGGGGGCGGAGGGCTGCCACGATGGGGGCGTCGGCGGGGAGCCAGGTGACCGAGTCCAGTTCGTCGGCGGTGAGCCACCGCAGCGCCTCGTGCTCCAGCGCCTGCGGTTGGTCGCCGCCGAGCAGGCGGGCCGCGTACACCTTGAGCACCGAGCGGCCGTGCGCCATCCGTACGTTGCGGCCGACCCGGTCGCCGATCTCGACGCGTACGGCCAACTCCTCGGCGCACTCCCGGATCAACGCGTCGGTCTCGGCCTCCCCCGGCTCGACCTTTCCGCCCGGAAACTCCCACATGCCCGCTACCTCGGGTGGCGCGGAACGCGCACAGGCGAGCACCCGCCCATCCCGGATGATCGCCGCGCCGACGATCACCTTCAGGTCCCGTCGCTCGGCCTGCCCGCCACCATTCGCCCGTTCGGTCCGCACGGGCGTCCAGGGTGCCAGATCAATCGGCGGTTTGGGTACCGTAGCCGTCCGCTAGGCCAATAAGACACGGAAGTGTGGGCGTGGACACCCCCTCCGAGCAGCGAGAGACTAGGGGACACCGACAAGACACGGGATGGCGACGATTTGGCCACGAGCCGGCAACGGCGCTTGGGGGGTGCGGTGATGCGCGTGCTGTTCAACAGCAGGGCCAAGCACGACTACCTTTCCGACGCGTTGACCTTGCTATCTGGTTGGACACGCGAGGGCGAGCAGATCCGACGGACGCTCATGATCGACGATACCCAACACGCCGCACTAACTGAACGGGTCAAGGTCGTCGCGGACGCGCTGCATCTGCGACCCGAGATCAGCCGCCGGGCCGACAGCACCCAGATCCGGGTCGGGCACGGCAGCGGCGAGCCCCTGACCGAGGGCGAGGTCCTGTTGGCCGCCCGCATCGAGGACGCGTACCGGGCGGTCACCGAGGGCTGACGACCGACGCCGACTCCGCGTCCTGCGGGTACCAGCGCAGCTCCACCGAGTTGCCGTCCGGGTCCCGCACGTAGATCGAGGTCGCCGAACCGCGGGCGCCGAACCGGCTGACCGGCCCGGTCAGCACCGTGAAGACTTCCGACCCGATCACCTGCGCCCAGCCCAACGGCGCCACCACCAGGCAGAAGTGGTCCACGTTCGCGCCCTGCGGTTCACCTCGAACGAGGTCGATGATGCTGTCGGGGCTGATCCGCACCGACGGAAACGGGACTGCGCCCGCCCGCCACTCGTCGACCCGTACCGGCGCCAGCCCGAGCCGGCCGCAGTAGAAGTCCAGGGACCGTTCCACGTCGGCGACGGTCAGCACCAGGTGGTCGAAACCGGTGACCCGCACCGCGCTCATGCCTGCTCCAAGTCGGCCGCCGCGCGCAACCAGCCGCTGAACAGCGCCGGGTCGACGTCGGCGAGGTCGCGCAGCTTCACCGCCGCCATCGAGCGCGCACCGGGCACCAACCGTCCTGACGGGTCGGCGATCTCCTGTCCCCGCCACAACCCGAAGGTGACAAAGGACCCGTACGCCTTGATCAGGCAGACCGGGCGCTGGCCGGGCCGGTCGCCCAGGCCCCAGACCGGGTGCCCGTGCCACATCGCGCCCGTCGCCGCCGGCAGGGCCGCCGCGATGATCGGCGTCAGCTTCTCGCCGATCTCGCGCAGTGGGCCGGCCAGGCCGGCCAGGTAGTCGTCAACGCTCACGTTCTCGCCTTTCGCTCGGTGTTCCCTGCCGCGTTCACGATCCCCTGACGAGGGACACCGACCAAGACCTGATGTCGCTACGATCGTTGCCCACAGGTCAACGATGGGGGCGGTGTGCTGGAGCGGTACGAGGTCGAGACCTTCCTGACGCTCGCGAAGGAACTGCACTTCGGCCGCACCGCCGAGCGGTTGACAGTCAGCACCGGTCGGGTCAGCCACATCGTGAAGAAGCTGGAACGCCGGATCGGGGCACCGCTGTTCGCCCGTACCAGTCGGGTCGTCCAGCTCACCCCGATCGGCCGGCAGCTCGCCGAGGAACTGGCCCCGCTGGTTGCCGGGATGGACGAGGCCGTCCGCCGCGCGACCGACGCCGCCCGGGGTGTGACCGGGACGCTACGGGTGGCGTTCCTCGGCGAGTGGACCGCGCCGGTGCTGCTCCGGGCGGTGGCCCTGTTCGGCGAGCGGCACCCCGACTGTCGGGTGGAGGTGCACGAGGCACAGTTGTCCACCACCCGCTCCGGGCTGCTCGACGGCTCGACGGACGTGTTGATCGCCTCGTACCCGTTCGACGGGATGGCCACCGGCCCGGCGCTGCTTCGCGAGGATCGGGTGCTGGCGGTGGCGGCGGGTCACCCGCTCACCCGGGAACGGTCGGTGTCGTTGGAGGTGCTCGCCGACCACCCGGTGGTGCAGTACCCGAGCGTGACCTCGGCGGAGTTCAAGCGGGACCGCACCCCGGAGCGCACCCCCGGCGGCCGCCCGGTGCCGAAGGGACCCGCCGGGAACACCTTCTCCGAGATGCTGTCACTGGTCGCGCTGGGCCGGGGTGTGCTGCCGGTGGGCGAGCACACGCGGCGCTACTACCCGCGTCCCGACGTGGCGTACGTGCCCATCCACGACGCACCACCGATCGAACGGGGGCCGGTCTGGCTGCCCGGCAACACCACCACCCGCGTGCGCGAGTTCGTCCGCGCCGCGACCGACGCGAACCCCCGACGAGACACGCCGAGTGGGCGCTTACCCCCGCCGAGCTGACCCGGACGCTCGGGGTCCTCGCCCGGCTGGGCCCGTTGGCACCGGTTTTCTAGCCTGAACGGCATGGCGAACATCGCGTACGACCGCAAGGAGCAGGTCCAGCAGATCGAGAGTGGCCTCCTCGAAGGCGAGCAGATCATCGCCGTCTACGACGCCGTCGGCACCGGCACCGGGTTCATCGGGCTGACCGACCGCCGGGTGATCATCCAGGACCGCTCGTTCGTCGGGAAGCGGTTCGCGATCACCAGCATCCCGTACTCGAAGATCACCAGCGTGAGCGTGGTCAGCAACAAGTCGTGGGGTGGTTCGTTCTTCTCCACCGGCGCCATCGCCATCCACGTCGGCACGCACACCTACGAGGTGGAGTTCCGTGGCGCGCAGAAGAGCCACCACGTACACAACGTGATCCTGCACCACATCTCCTGACGGCACGTCCCGGCGTGGGCCCGGCTGGCGTAATTGCCTTGCCGGGCCCGCGGTGTCTCTGGTGTCCTCGGTCGACAGCCGCGCGAAGGGAGCAGCCGCCATGCCCGACACGACGAAGTCCCCCGAACCCACCGTCATCCGATCTGACGAATCGAGACTTCGTGAGCAGCATCGTTCCCCTGGCGCTGGGCGCCACTGACGCCAACCCCGGAGGCCGCTGATGTCGGTCTTCGACGATCCCGGCCTCTTCGGCCGGCTGTGGGCCGCCGACTACGACGACGGCGACACCAACCCTGACCCGGCCCCCGCCGTGGATTTCCTGGCCGACCTGGCCGACGGCGGCCCGGTTCTCGAACTGGCGATCGGCACCGGCCGGGTCGCGCTTCCGCTGGCCGAACGGGGCCTCGACGTGCACGGCGTCGAGGCGTCCGAGGAGATGCTGGCGCTGCTGCGGGCGAAACCCGGCGGCGAGCGGATACCGGTGGTCGTCGCCGACATGGCGGACGTCCCGGTGACCGGTGAGTTCCGGCTCGCGTACCTGGTCTTCAACACCCTGTTCAACCTGGTGGACGCCGAGCGGCAGGCGGACTGCTTCCGCAACGTCGCCCGGGTGCTGTCGCCCGGCGGCGCGTTCGTCGTCGAGACGTTCGTGCCCGACCCTCGCGGCTTCGACTCGGACGAGCAGGTGCAGGTGCGGGCCGTGACCGAGGATTCCGCGACGATCCGGCTGCACAAGTACGACCGGCCGGCGCAGCGGTTCATCCGGCAGACCATCACGTTCGACGCCGACGGTGTGCACCTGAAGCCGTTCGCCATGCGGTACGCCTGGCCACACCAGATCGACGAGATGGCGCAGCAGGCAGGGCTCCGGCTCACCGAGCGGTACGCCGACTGGCACCGGCGACCGTTCCAGGCCGACAGCCCGTCGCACATCTCCGTCTACCGGGCGGAGTAGCGGTTTGATCGACTCGGGTTCCGGAAAGCCGGGGTGTCCTCGCCACGAGGACAGCCCGATTTCAAGGAACCCGAGTCGATCTCCCGCCGCCCGAAGGCGGCCATCGACTTGTCCTTCCCGGCCTCCCACGACAGCGGCCGCCCAGACCGGGGCGTGGCTGAGATCCGGCCACGTTCCGCCTTGGGCGGATTCTGCTGAGAGCAGGTTTTGCTGGTCTGCGAGGGCCGCACCGGGGTGAGCTGACGGCATGCCGTACGCCTCCCGATTCCCACGCTCCTCGCCGTACTGGCCGGTGGTCAGTCACCCTCAGCTCCGGCGCGTGCTGCCCGGGCTCGCCGTCTCCGCGTTGGGCGACGGGATGGCGGTTGTCGCGGTGTCCTGGCTCGCCATCCAACTCGTCCCGCATGATCAATGGGGCCCCTGGATCGCGGTGACCATGGCGGCGTACACACTGCCCAGCGCGGCCGGAACTGTCGTCTTCGGCCGGCTGCTGCGCGGTCGCGGCGGTGCCCAGCTCGCCGGGTGGGACGCGATCCTGCGGGCCACGGCACTCGCGGCGATCCCCGTCGCCTACCTCTTCGGTGCGCTCACCATCGGGCTGTACGTCGTGCTGCTGGCCGCGTCCGCACTGCTGCACTCGTGGGGTTCCGCCGGGCGGTTCACACTGATCGCCGAACTGCTGCCGCAGCGACACCATCTGCCGGCCAACGCGGTGCTCTCCACCATCGGCGGGTTCGCCACCATCGTCGGTCCACCACTGGCGGGCCTCCTGATCGCCTGGGTCGGGCCGGTGTGGGTGATCGCCATCGACGCCGCCACCTTCGCCGCGCTGGCCCTGACGTACCGCTTCGCGGTGTCCGCCGCGGACAGCGACCACCGGCACGAACGCGGCGCGTCGCGGACCGCCGGGTTCGCTGTCATCCGCCGCAATCCCGCCCTCCTGGGCCTGCTGGCGCTGAGCCTCGCGTTCTTCTTCCTGTTCGGGCCGGTGTACGTGGCCATGCCGATCCACATCACCGATGACCTGCACGCCTCGGCGACGCTGTTGGGCGCCTACTACACCGCGTTCGGCGTCGGCGGCCTCGTCGGAGGGCTGATCACTGGACACCTGCGCCGCTGGCCGCTGCGGGCCACCACCATCACCATCGTCGTCGCGTTCGGCGTGGCCATGTTGCCGCTGGGCCTCGGTGCGCCCGTCGGCGTGTCGCTGCCGGCGTTCGCCTTGGCGGGCCTGATCTGGGCACCGTACATGTCCACGTCGATGGCGCTGTTCCAGCGCAGCACGTCCATCGCGCAGCTACCGGCGGTGCTCGCCGCCAACGGCGCGGTCCTCGTGGTGGCGGTGCCCCTGGGCACCATGCTGGGTGGGCCACTGGTGGGTGCCATCGGTGCCCGGCCGACGATGCTGCTCTGCGCCACGGCGATCGTGACCGTCGGCCTGGTCGCCGGAGGATTCGCGATTCCCTGGCGGAAGACACGATCCTCCGGCGACCCGGCAGTCACCGAGGTCAGTGCCCGTCGCTGAGCTGGACGTCGACCACTGTCAGCTTCCCTCGTTGGTGCGGTGGCGTTCGACCGTCTCGGCGATGCGCTTGATCCGGCGGAGTCGGGCGTCCCAGGTGGAGCCCACCGCCGACAGCTGGGCCACCGCGCGGGCGAGTTGCGCCTCGTCGACCTGGTAGTGACGCTCGCGACCGGCCGGCTCGGCGTGGATCAGCCCAACGCGGTCCAGCACCGCCAGGTGTTTCGAGACGGCCTGCCGGGTGACGGGTAGCTGCCTGCTCAACGAGGTGGCGGTGCCCGGTCCGTCGGAGAGCAGAAGATCGATCATCGTACGCCGAATCGGGTCGCCGATCGCCGACCACAGCTCGTCGTCGACCACAGTGCTCACGCGGTCGCGACCAGCCGCGAAACGTACACGCCCAGCCGGGGAATGTAGTGGTCCCAACCGTTCTCGTGGTCGCGGTACTGCTCCTCCAGGACGGCGACCTCCCACCCCTGCTCACGGAACCCGGTCTCGGTCATCCGGATCTGCGTCCCCGTGCCGTTGGGGATCAGGTCGAAGGTGACGAGCAGCGCCTGCCCGCCGCGGTCCGGCTCGGTGAAGCACCACCGGAAGGAGAACCGCTTCGGCGGGTCGACCTCGACCACGGCGAACGCGACGGTCGTCGTCTCGCCGGTGTCGGCGTCGCGCCACACCAGTTCGCCGGGCGCACCAGCGACCGACTCGAACCGCGCGTCGTCTGGCCACCACTCCCGCATGTGCTCGGGCTGGCTGACCACCTCGAAGACCACCTCGGGGGACGCGTTGACGTGGATGTCGCGTTCGATCGTTCCCTGTTCCATACCCACAACCTTTCGCAACCTTTGGTTGCACTCAACCTACGACAGCCGGACGCCGTCCCGCAACCTTTCGTTGCATGTCGCGGAATCCGTCGTACCCGGGATGCACAATGCCGGGCATGTCTGAGCCGTCGCCGCACCGCCACCACGCCATCGACTACATCGAGCTCACGGTGACCGACCTCGCCGTGGCCAAGCGCTTCTACGCCGACGCGTTCGGCTGGCGGTTCACCGACTACGGGCCGGAGTACGCCGGCATCCGCAGTCCACACGGCGACGACGCACCAGAGGTGGGCGGTCTCCGGCTGGACGCGGAAGTGCGGGCGGGCGGCCCACTCGTGCTGCTCTACTCCACCGACCTGGACCGGTCGGTGCAGGCCGTCAAGGAAGCCGGCGGCCGGGTGGTGAACGGGCCGTACGAGTTCCCCGGTGGCCGGCGGTTCCACTTCACCGACCCCAGCGGCAACGAGCTGGGTGCCTGGGCCGAGCAGTAGGACGCGTTCCTGACGAGTAGGCCGTCAGTCCCTGACCTGTCAGAGGTCCTCGCCGCTCAGGACGAGGCAGCCGAACATGTCCGTGAGGACGGCCCGCTGGTGGTCGGTCAACGGGTTCACGAAGACCGCAACGCCAACCCCGTGCTGCTGGCACGCATCGGCTACTTCGCGGGCCCTACCAGGGCTGAGCAACGTCCGCCGCGAGAACGGGTCGCCCATCTTGTCCGCGCCGCCGGATGAGACACCCCGCCGCTGCACGTACCGGCTCACGACCCGGCCACCACGGGCTTCCACCAAGCCGGCCAGCAGGTCGAGCTTGCTTTCGAACTCCTTGTCCTTCGCCGAGAACAGGCCCACCAGCGCCACGTCGGTGCCTGCCAGCACAGCTTTCAACGCCCCCCGTCCCGATGTCTGCTCGCCGGTTCGCCGGCTGTCAGCGTCGCCGGGCGCGCAGCACGCCGGTCAGCATGGGCACTGTGAACTCGCCGTTGGCGGTCTCCGGTCGACTCCCGAGGAAGGCGCGGACCCGGTCGAGTGTGGCCGCTCGTTCCGCGTCCGGCATGACCAGCATCCCGGCCCGCGTCGCGAGCGTCGCGACGAGCGAGTCGGCGGTACGCCGCTGACCGTGCGGGAACTCGACCTGCTCCGCCGACCCGAACCGGGCGATCAGGCCGGTGCGCGCAACGACCATGTCCGCCGTCGCCGCGCGCCAACTACTCAACGTGTCACGCGGGCCGATGGCGGCACTCCCGCTGACGCGTTCGAGCCCGGCAACCCAGTCGATCCGGTCGTCCATGATGTTCCACAGACCGGCCAGGACACCGCCCGGTGCGAGGACTCTGGCGATTTCCGCCCCGGCGACGGTCATGTCGAACCAGTGCAGGGCGTTGCCGGCCAGCACGGCGTCGACGGACGCGTCCGGCAACGGGATCGCCTCCGCGCTACCCGGCAGGGCACGGACGGCCGGCAGCGCACGGCGTAGCTCGGCAAGCATCGCCGGGTCGGGCTCGACCGCCACGACGTCCGCGCCCACCGCGACCAGCGTCGCGGACAGCTTGCCGGTGCCGGCTCCCAGGTCGAGCACACGTAGGCCGGGCGCGGGCTCCAGCGCCCACCGCACCGCGGCCTGCGCGTAGTCCGGGCGGTGCTCGGCGTACGCGGCAGCGGCCGCGCCGAACGACGATCGCAGCAGCTGTTCGGCCATGCGGTCAACCTACCGCCGCTCGTGGGCATCGACTGCCCCGTGGCCGGCGTGCAGACCCTGCGGAGCCGGTGGGGCGTCCGCCCAGCCCGTCTACGTGCTCGGCATCCCGGTCAGGTTGGTCATGATCCACTCGCCTTCCTGAATACCGTGCTATCGAGGTCGGGGGGACACCGCGACGTCAATGAAGCCGAGTCGATCATGCATGTCAGACGTTGAAGCGGAACTCCACCACGTCGCCGTCCTGCATGACGTACTCCTTGCCCTCGATGCGGACCTTGCCCGCCGCCTTGGCCGCCGCCATCGAACCGTGCTCGACCAGGTCCTGGTACGAGACCACCTCGGCCTTGATGAAGCCGCGCTGGAAGTCGCTGTGGATGACGCCCGCGGCCTCCGGCGCGGTGGCGCCGATCGGGACGGTCCAGGCGCGCGCTTCCTTCGGGCCAGCCGTGAGGTACGTCTGGAGGCCGAGGGTGCGGAAGCCCACCCGGACCAGCTGGTTGAGGCCGGGCTCGTTCTGCCCGATCGACTCCAGCAGTTCGCGGGCCTCCTCCTCGGGCAGGTCCACCAGCTCGGACTCGATCTTGGCGTCCATGAAGATGGCCTCGGCGGGGGCGACGAGGGCGCGCAGCTCGTCGAGGAACGTCTCGTTGGCCAACTCGGCCTCGTCGACGTTGAAGACGTACAGGAAGGGCTTGGTGGTGAGCAGGTGCAGCTCGCGCAGGTGCTCCAGCTCGATCTTGGCGGCGGCGGCCCCGGAGTACAGGGTGGTGCCACCGTCGAGCACCTCGATCGCGGCCTTCGCGGCGGCGACGGCGGCGGCCCGGTCCTTGCGGAGCTTGGCTTCCTTCTCCAACCGGGGCAGCGCCTTGTCCAGGGTCTGCAGGTCGGCGAGGATCAGCTCGGTGTTGATCGTCTCGATGTCGTCGGCCGGGGAGACCTTGCCGTCGACGTGCACCACGTTCGGGTCGGAGAAGGCCCGGACGACCTGGCAGATCGCCGAGGCGTCCCGGATGTTGGCCAGGAAGGCGTTGCCCCGGCCCTGCCCCTTCGACGCGCCACGGACCAGGCCGGCGATGTCGACGAACGACACCGGCGCCGGCAGCACCTTCTGCGAGGAGAAGATCTCGGCCAGCTTGCCCAGCCGCTCGTCGGGGAGCCCGACCACGCCGACGTTGGGCTCGATGGTGGCGAACGGGTAGTTCGCCGCCAGCACGTCGTTCTTGGTCAACGCGTTGAAAAGCGTGCTCTTGCCGACGTTGGGCAGGCCGACGATGCCGATGGTGAGACTCACGACGGGCCAGCTTACGCCGGTCCCGGCCGGGCCGGTCCAGGCGGCTCCGATTCGGCGGTCGGCAGGTGGTCGATCGTCGGGCCTGCCGGGCCCCTGTCGCGTTGCTACCCTGCCGGTTCGATCTTCCCCTGTTGGAGGTGAGATGACCTCGACGTTGCCCGAGCTGTACATCGCCGTCGATGTGGAGGCCGACGGGCCGATCCCCGGGCCGTACAGCATGATCTCGTTGGGCATGGCCGTGGCCGGCCGCCCGGACCTGACCTTCTACACCGAGCTGCGTCCCATCTCCGACGAGTTCGTCCCGGCGGCGCTGGCCGTCTCCGGCCTGGACCGGGACCGTCTGCTGCGGGAGGCGCCCACCGCGCAGGAGGCGATGTCCGCCGCCGCGGCCTGGGTCAACGGGCTGCGGCGGGTCGGCCGTCCGGTCTTCCTGGCCGCCCCGGCCGTCTGGGACGGCATGTTCGTGCACTGGTACTTCGTCCGCTTCGTCGGGCACAGCCCGTTCGGCGCGACCGGCTCCGGCGTCGATCTGCGCAGCTACTGGATGGGGTTGACCGGCAGCGAATGGGTCCGGACCCGCAAAGGCACGATCAAGCACGAGCTGGGCCTGCACGACGTGCCGCACACGCACCACGCCGGTGAGGACGCCGCCGAGCTGGCCCAGGTCTTCGACGCGGTGCTCCGCCGCCGACAGCCCGCCGAAGAGGCGTCACCCCCGGCCGAGCAGGCGTGACGCCCTGACCGACCGAGCAGGCGTAACGCTCAGCGAGGCGTGACGCTCAGCCGAGCAGGCGAGGGGCGATGACCGCCTCCCGGACGCTGCCGTCCACGCCCCGGCTGACCTCGTACGCCGAGACGCCCTCGCGGTCCGCGATTGCCTCGACCAGCCGGGTGCCCCGGTAGATCAGGCCGACGCCGTCGTCGGTGCAGTGACTCGTGGGGAGCGTGCCGTCGCCGAC
This sequence comes from Micromonospora sp. SD19, assembly GCF_054462275.1. Lineage (NCBI taxonomy): Bacteria > Bacillati > Actinomycetota > Actinomycetes > Micromonosporales > Micromonosporaceae > Micromonospora > Micromonospora sp. SD19. Next base: position 357,585 of record NZ_JBTLMN010000004.1, on the reverse strand, counting down.
CAGCTCGTGCATGAGCGGGCGGCGCTGGCCCTCACTGTCGTAGTGCACCCCGTTGCCGTACGGCAGCCAGGCCAGGCCGTCGGTGAAGCCCCGCAGCCGCGGCCCGAAACTGTCGGTGGCACCGCCGACGTGCCAGCAGATCGAGCCGGCGGAGACACCGGCCAGCACCACGCCGGCCTGCCAGCACTCGTGCAGGATCTCGTCGAGCCCGTGCACCCGCCACACGGCGAGCAGGTTGGCGACGCTGCCGCCACCGACCCAGATCACGTCCTGGGCGAGCAGGTGGGCGCGGACGTCCTCGACGTTCGGCATCGGGAACAGCGCGAGGTGGGACGGCTCGAACCGGGTGCCGGCGAACGCGCCGTAGACGCCGGTCAGCGAGGTGGGCTGGTCGCCGACGGCCTGCCCGAGGTAGCAGATTCGCGGCCGCGAACCGGCCTCAGCCAGCTCGGCCGCCAGCTCGAAGACCGGGCCGGGACGCAGGTCGTAGGGCCCACGGTCGCCCCGGAGGAAGCCCATGCTGGTGGCGATGATGGTCGGTTCGCTGGCGGGCATCGGGGCGTCCTTCCGTTGCGGGCGATGCGGCGTCCATCCTGCCGCAGCCGGCCTCCCGCCCGTTGCGTTCCGGCGCGGGGCCCGACCTCCACCCGTGGCGATCATGGTGGTGGCGGGGTGTCCGACAGTCGCAACCCCCGCCAACCTCCATGATCAACCAGACTGGTCGGGACGCCGTTGCCGGGGCACCTCGACATCCGGCCACAGCCCCAGGGTGGGACGGTCGGCCGGCGGCAGTTGCCCGGCGGCGGCCCGGGGCAGGGTGAACCGGTCGGCGGCGGCCGGTCCGGCCGAAGCCGACTCGCGCAGCATCCACCGCACCTCGTCGGCCGTCCAGCCCAGCCCCGGCCGCGCGGCGAGCTCACGGATCAACCGCCGACCAACAGTCGTGTCGTCGTCGTAGAAACGCATGCACCAGTGGTGCGTCCACATCCCGAGCGCCCGCAGGCCGGCGTCGTCCAGCGAGCCCACCAACCGGCCGCAGGCGGTGTCGGGGAAGCGCTGCTCGGGATCGCCCGTCCGGTCCCGTTCGATGGCGCCGACGGCGGCCGGCGCGACGGCCCGCATCCGGCGGTAGAAGGACTGCGCCACCGCGCGGGGCAGCGGGGGGAACGCACCCGGTGTCGACGCCGTCGTCCAACCCGCCACGCTCGTCATTCGCCGCACCCCTTCTTCAGTTGGTGGCCGGACGCTACCCGGCACGACCGACACTTTCGGGCCGAAAAACCCCACCGATCGTGGATAGCGACGATGACCTGGGACGTCTGTATCTGTGACAACGAAACGGGGGTGGTGGGTGGACGAGGACGAGCGCGCGCGGCTGGCCGAGTTCGTCGGCAGCCGGACTCCGGCGCTGATGCGGGTCGCGTACCTGTTGACGGGGGACCGCAACGCCGCCGAGGACCTGTTCCAGTCGGCGTTGGCGCGGGCCATCCCCAAGTGGGACAGCATTCGACACGCCGATCCGGAGGGCTATCTGCGGGTGGTGATGTACCGCGAGCAGATCAGCTGGTGGCGGCGGTTTCGACGGCGGCGGGAGACCCCGCTCAACCCGGCGGACGAACCGGTCGGCGGTGACCCCAGCGGCGGCTCCGACGTGCGGTTGGCGATGCGTGCCGCGCTGCGTCACCTGCCACCGACGCAGCGGGCGGTGGTGGTCCTGCGCTACTACGAGGACCTGCCCGAAGCCCGGGTGGCCGAGTTGCTCGGCTGCTCGGTGGGCACCGTGCGCAGCCGTACCCATCGAGCGGTGCAGCGACTGCGGGAACTGCTGCCGGACGTCGACATGCTGGAGGTACGGCGATGACGGACCCCTTCGAGCACCTCATCCGCTCCACCCTCACCGACCTGGCCGAGGAGGCACCGATCGTGCATGACCAGTTGAGCCGAGCGGAACGGCGGGTGCGCAACCGACGCCGCGCCACGGTGACGGTGGGGGCGGTGAGCACCCTGGCGGCGATCCTGATCGCCACTCCGCTCGCAGTGGCCGCGACCGGCTCGGACGAACCGCCCCCGGCCGTGCCCAGCCCGGCCGGCCCGGCGGACGTACCCAGCCCGTCGGCACCCATCCCGTCCGCGCCCACCGCGGTGCCGACGGTCGAGCGCAGCCCCGGTGGCGGACTGGCCAGCCCGGTGGGTCCGCCCGGCGTCCCCGGCCGGCCGACTGTGTCGCCGACCCCGTTGACGCCGCCGGGCGTGCCGGGCAAACCGGGCGGACCGACCGTCTCACCGAGCCCGTCGAGCTCGGCGGGCCCGCCCGGTGTGCCGGGCCGGCCGACGGCTTCGCCGACCCCGTTGTCCTGAGCACCACCGGTCCGGTCGGCGGTCACCGCACGCCGGCCGGGCCGGCCGTCTCACCGTCACCGCCGGAGGCGAGAGCCGGTCGGAGATTCCGGTCACCTTCGCGCGCCACTCCCTCGCACCGGCGAGCGTCGTGCGGCGCGGCGACCAGCGGGCACCGGCGCACCAGATTTGTCGACGCCGACGTGCCCGCTCATCCTTGGGCCATGACCGATCCCGGACACCCGAGGCGCGCGCCGCGGGGGCACCGATGAGCACCGCCATGGCCCGGGTGCCCGACTCCCTCCGAGGGCAGATCGTCACACCCGGCGACCGCCGGTACGCCAACCTGCGCTCGACGTACACCAGGTCGGCGTCGCCGGCCGCCGTTCTGCTGCCGAAGACCACCGCCCAGGTGGTCGACGCACTCCGCTACGCCCGCGAGCAGCGGCTGCCCATCGCGGTCCGCAGCGGCGGGCACGGCCTGTCCGGGGCCTCGTCGAACAACGGTGGGGTGGTCATCGACCTGTCCATGCTCAACCAGGTTCAGGTGATCGACGAGCGGGCCGGGCTGGTCCGGGTCGAGGCCGGTGCCCGCTGGGCGAACGTCGCGAAGGCGTTGGCCCCGTACGGCCTGGTGATCAGTTCGGGTGACTACGGCGGCGTCGGGGTCGGCGGCCTGGCCACCGGCGGTGGTGTCGGCTGGCTGGTCCGCGCGCACGGCCTGACCGTCGACCGGGTCCGCGCCGTCGAGGTGGTGCTGGCGGACGGGACGCTGGTGCGCGCGGACGCCGACCACGAGCCGGAGCTGTTCTGGCTGGTCCGCGGGGCCGGAGCCGGCGCGGGGATCGTGGTGGCCTTCGAGATCGAGGCGGCCGAGCAGCGCAACGTCGGTGTCGCGCAGCTGGTCGTCGAGGCGCATCCGGACGGTCGCACGGTCCGGGAGTGGACGAGCTATCTCGGGCAGGCGCCCCGGGAGTTGTCCGCCGCCGCTGTGGTGTTCGCGGAGGGCCGATCGGTGCTCATGTCCATCACCGCCGTGGTCGCCGCCGAGAGCCTGCGTCGGGCCCGACCGGCGGTGGAGCCGCTGCTCGCCATCGGCAAGGTGCTCGAACACCGGACCGACCTGCTGCCCTACCCGACGCTGGTGCCGACCGCGCACCTCAACCCCAACGTCGGGCAGCAGCGTGGCACCACCACCAACGGGCTGTTTGCCGCGCTGGACGACGCCGGGGCGCGGGCCGTGACGCGAGCGGTGACCGGGCCGGGGCGGGCCGTGGTCCAACTCCGCTCGTTGGGCGGGGCGGTCAACGACGTCGCCCCCGACGCGACCGCGTACCCGCATCGCCACCAGGACACCCTGATCGTGGCGTCGGTGTTTCCGCCGCAGGCCGACGCCGCGTTGAACGCCGCCTGGCGGGCGGTCGGAGCGCGGGCCGACGGTGCGTACGTCAATTTCGAGAGCCGGCCGGACCCGGCCGCGTTCGCCCGGATCTACCCGGGCGAGACCGGGGCCCGGGTCCGGCGGCTGTGGAAGCGGTACGACCCGGACGGCGTGTTCCGACCGGCCCTGCTGACCGGCCAGCCCAACCGCACCGCCCAGCCCAACCGCGCCGCCCAGCCCAGCGGGTCTGGTCAACCACACCGGCGTCGTCGACGCCCCCGTTGACCGGGTCGCTTCGCACCGGCACGCCCAGGTCCGATTCCCGCCAGCCGATGACCAGTCGAGCGGGGCATCATCGGTGACATGGAGCTGGACTTCGAGCGGTGTTACCGGGCCGTGGACAGCCGTGACCAGCGGTTCGACGGCTGGTTCTACACCGGTGTGACGTCCACCGGCATCTACTGCCGGCCGTCCTGCCCGGCGATCACGCCCAAGCGGAAGAACGTCCGGTTCTTCCCGTCCGCCGCGGCGGCGCAGGGCGCCGGGCTGCGCGCCTGCCGCCGCTGCCGGCCGGACGCCGCGCCCGGCTCACCGCAGTGGGACGTCCGCGCCGACGTGGTCGGCCGGGCGATGCGGTTGATCGCGGACGGGGTGATCGACCGGGACGGCGTGCCGGGGCTGGCCTCCCGGCTGGGGTACACCGAGCGGCACCTGCACCGGATGCTCAGCGCCGAGATGGGCGCCGGGCCGCTCGCGCTGGCCCGGGCGCAGCGGGCCCAGACCGCCCGGATCCTCATCGAGACGACCGACCTCGGGATGGCCGAGATCGCGTTCGCCGCGGGCTTCGGCAGCGTGCGGCAGTTCAACGACACGCTCCGCGAGGTGTACGCGAGCGCCCCGTCCGACCTGCGCACGGCCCGTGGTCGCCAGCGGACGGCGGTCGGGGCGGGGACGATCACGCTCCGGCTGGCGTACCGCCCGCCGCTGCACGCCCGGGCGCTGCTGGACTTCCTCGCGGTGCGGGCGTTGCCCGGTGTGGAGGAGGTCCGCGACGGGACGTACCACCGGGGTCTGCGGTTGCCACACGGCACCGGCCAGGTGGCGCTGACCCCGGCGGACGGGCACGTGGCAGCGACGTTGCGGCTGACCGACCTGCGCGACCTGGCGCCCGCTGTGGCCCGCTGCCGCCGACTGCTCGACCTGGATGCGGACCCGGTGGCCATCGACGCCACGCTGGCCGCCGACCCGGCGCTGGCCCCGGCGGTCGCCGCTGAACCCGGCATCCGCGTTCCCCGGTCGGTCGACGGCTTCGAGGTGGCCGTCCGCGCCATCATCAACCAGCAGGTCTCGATCACCTCGGCAAGAACCACCCTCACCCGCCTCCTCTCCCACCGCGTTGATCATGAGGTTGACGAGGTCGATGAAGATCAAACCCCAGGTCAACCTCATGATCAACGGGGTGGGCTGCGGGGGTTCTTGGGGGCGGAGGAGCTCTTGTCGCTGCCGGATTCGGCGTTCGGAATGCCGGTGGGGCGGCGGGAGTCCTTGCGGGGGTTGGCCCGGGCCGTGGTGGACGGGTCTGTCGACCTCGCCCCCGGGGTGGATCGGGGGGAGGCCGTCCGAGGGCTGCTCGTGCTCCCGGGCATCGGCCCGTGGACCGCCAACTACCTGGCCATGCGCGCCTTCGGCGACCCGGACATCCTGCTCAGCTCCGACCTCGCGGTCCGGCGCGGTGCCGCCGCGCTCGGCCTGCCCGACACCCCGACAACCCTCGACCGGTACGCCCAGCGATGGCGTCCCTGGCGGTCCTACGCCACGATCAGACTCTGGAGAACGGCATGACCATCGACAGCACCGTACTGCGCACACCGGCCGGTCCACTGAGCATCCTCGCCGGCCCCGACGGTGCCGTTCGGGCGGCCGGCTTCACCCCGGACCCGGCGGCACTGCTGCCCCTGGTCCACCCGACCCTGCGGGCACCGCTGCGGGAGCGCACCGACCTCGGGCCGGTCAGCGCGGCGGTCACCTCCTACCTGGACGGTGACCTCGCCGCCATCGACGCGGTGCCGGTCCAGCAACGCACCGGCGGCGAGTTCATGGCGCACGCCTGGCAGGTGCTGCGCGAGGTGCCGCCCGGCACCCCGGTCACCTACACCGGGTACGCCGCGCTGGCCGGTCGGCCACCGGCGGTGCGGGCCGCCGCGGCGGCCTGCGCCCGGAACGCGGCAGCCCTCTTCGTGCCGTGCCACCGGGTTCTTCGCACCGACGGCACGCTCGGCGGTTACCGCTGGGGGCTGGAGGTGAAGAAGTGGCTTCTCGGTCATGAGCGCCGCTTGACGGCAAGCTGACAGAAGCATCGACACCTGTTAGACGCTACCGTCTGGTAGTGCCTGTGGAGAGCGACGGCGACCCGGCCACCCGGGCCGCCGCGGGAACCCGCCCCGCGCACAACCTCTGGCGGCTACGCCGCTACCTGCGCCCGTACGCCGCCGAGTTCGCCTGGCTGCTCGTCGCGGGGCTCGCCGGCACCGCCGCCGGGATCGCCGTACCGCTGGTCGTGCAGCGGGTCGTGGACGGGCCGGTGGCCCGACACGAACCCGCCGGGCTGCTCCAGCTCGGCGGCCTGGCGCTGCTGCTGGGTGTCGTCGAGGCGGTGCTCATCTTCATCCGCCGGTGGGTGCAGTCATCCTCGGCGGTGGGCATGGAGGCGGCGCTGCGCGCCGACGTCTACGCCCACCTGCAACGGCTGCCGACGAGCTTCCACGACCGCTGGCAGTCCGGCCAGCTGCTCTCCCGGATCACCAGCGACCTGTCGGTGATCCGCCGGTTCCTCTCCTTCGGCGTGTTCTTCCTGGTGCTCAACCTGACCACGTACGTGGTCGTGGTGCTGCTGCTGATCAACCTGCATCCGGTGCTCGGGGTGCTGGTAGCGGCCAGCGCGGTGCCGCTGCTGCTGATCAGTCGCCGGTTCGGGCGGCACTACCACGCCGCGTCCCGCCGGATGCAGGACCTGCAGGGCGACGTGGCGACCCTGGTCGAGGAGACCGCACAGGGTCTGCGCACCATGAAGGCGTACGGGCGGGGGCCCGAACTGGCCGGCCGCTTCGCCGGCGCGGCCCGGCGGCTGCACGACACCGGGGTCGGCAAGGGGCGGCTGCTGGCCAACACCTCGGCGCTGCTCGACCTGGTGCCCAACGTGACACTGGGCGTGGTGCTGGCGGCGGGGGCGGCCGCCGCCGCGCACGGGGCGCTCACCATCGGCGAGCTGGTCGCGTTCGTCAGCCTGCAACTGATGCTCATCTGGCCGGTGCAGTCACTGGGTTGGATCATCGCCAACGGTCAGGAGGCGGCCACCGCCGCCGACCGGATCCAGGAGGTGCTGGACACCCCACCGGAGATCGTGGATTCTCCCGGCGCTGTCGCTCTGCTCCGCGACGCGGTGCGCGGCCGGCTGCGCTTCGAGCGCGTCGCGTTCAGCTATCCGGGTGCCAGCACGCCGGTGCTGCGTGAGATCGACCTGAGCATCGAGCCGGGCGAGACACTGGCCCTGGTCGGCGCCACCGGCAGCGGCAAGAGCACACTGCTCTCCCTGGTGCCCCGGCTGCACGAGGTGACCGCCGGGCGGATCACAGTGGACGGCCACGACCTGCGCGACCTGCGGCTGGCCTCGCTGCGCCGGCTGGTCGGGGTGGCGTTCGAGGAACCCACGCTCTTCTCCATGTCGGTGCGCGAGAACCTCACCCTGGGTCGCCCGGACGCCGGCGACGACGAGGTCCGCGCGGCCCTCGCGCTGGCCCAGGCCGACTTCGCGTACGACCTGCCCTGGGGGTTGGCCACCCGGGTGGGCGAGCAGGGGTTGTCCCTCTCCGGCGGGCAACGGCAACGGCTCGCGTTGGCGCGGGCCGTGCTCGGCCGACCGGCGGTGCTGGTGCTGGACGACCCGCTCTCCGCCCTCGACGTGCACACGGAAGCCCTGGTCGAGGCGGCGCTTCGCCGGGTCCTGCGCGACAGCACCGCGCTGCTGGTGGTGCACCGGCCGTCGACGATCGCGCTGGCCGACCGGGTCGCCCTGTTGGAGGACGGGCGGATCACCGCGACCGGCACACACTCCGACCTGCTGGCCACCGTCCCGGCGTACCGGGCGCTGCTCGCCGCCGAGCCGCCCGCCGGGCATCCCCCACCGGCCGGGGCCGGCGGGCCCAGCCCGTCCCCTTCGGACGGGTGGGGACTGGTGCGTTCGTGAGCGTGCCCAGGCAGGCCGACCCACCTCCGGAGGAGGAGCCCGAGCTCACCCGCTGGCGCGGAACCGCCACCGACCCGGAGGCCGACCGCAGTCGAGCGGAGGACACCAGCCCCGAGGCGGTGGCCCGGCTGCGCCGGCTCAGCCGCAGCCTGCTGGGCGACCTGCTGCGCGGGCACCGGAAGCGGCTCGCCGCGGCGGTCGCCCTGCTGCTGGTCCAGAACGCCGCCGCGATGGCCGGCCCGTACCTGGTCATGATCGGCATCGACCGGGCCATCCCACCGTTGCGCGCCGGCGACCCCGGGCTGCTGATCGCCGTCGCCGGGGCATTCGCGGTGGCCTCGGTGACCGAGTACGCGGCCCGCCGCGGCTTCCTCGCCCTGTCCGCCCGGATCGGCCAGGCCGTCCTGCTCGACCTGCGCAAACAGGTGTTCGGGCACTTCCTGCGGCTGTCGGTGGACTTCCACGAGCGGTACACGTCCGGCCGGATGGTGTCCCGGCTCACCAGCGACCTGGACTCGATCGCCGAGCTGGTCGACGGTGGGATCGACAGCCTGGTGCTGGCCGGGCTCTCGATCCTGTCGGTGGCCGCCATCCTGCTCTGGCTGGACCTGCCGCTGGCGGGCGTGACGCTGTTCGCGTTTCCGTTCCTGTTCTCGCTCTCCCGCTGGTTCGCCCGGTCGTCGGCCAGCGCGTACCGACGGACCCGGGACGCTGTCGCGCTGGTCATCGTGCACTTCGTCGAGTCGATGCGGGGCATCCGGGCGGTGCAGGCGTTCCGCCGGGAACCCCGCAACCAACGGATCTTCGTGGCGCTCGGCGACGACTACCGACGGACCAGCCTGCACGCGTTCCGGCTGATCGCCACGTACTCGCCGGCGATCAAGCTGATCGGCAACGTCACGGTGGCCGTGGTGCTCTGCTACGGCGGGTGGCGGGTGCTCGGCGGGCAGACCGAGATCGGTGTGCTCGCCGCGTTCCTGCTCTACCTGCGCCGCTTCTTCGAGCCGATGCAGGAGCTGAGCCAGTTCTACAACTCGTTGCAGTCGGCCACCGCCGCCCTGGAGAAGCTGGCCGGGGTGCTCGACGAACGACCGGCCGTCGCCGAACCGGCCCGGCCCACACCACTGCCGACCGGGCCCGGCCGTGGCGAGCTGACCTTCCGGGCGGTCAGCTTCGGCTACCGGACCGACACCCCGATCCTCCGCCGGCTGGAGTTGACGGTGCCGGCCGGGCAGACCGTCGCGCTGATCGGGCCCACCGGGGCGGGCAAGTCGACAATCGCCAAGCTGGTCGCCCGGTTCCACGACCCGGACACCGGCACCGTCACGTTGGACGGGGTCGACCTGCGCGACGTACGCGACGCCGACCTGCGCCGGGCGGTGGTGCTGGTGACGCAGGAGAACCACCTGTTCAGCGGCACCGTCGCGGAGAACATCCGGTTCGGTCGCCCGGGGGCCGACGACGCCGCCGTGCAGGCCGCCGCGCGGGCGATCGGGGCGCACGACTTCATCGCCGCGCTACCCGACGGGTACGCCACCCAGGTGCACCGACGAGGCGGGCGGCTCTCCGCCGGGCAGCGGCAGCTCGTCGCGTTCGCCCGCGCGTTCCTGGCCGACCCGAGCGTGCTCATCCTGGACGAGGCGACGTCGTCGCTGGACGTGCCGACGGAACGTCTGGTGCAGCGGGCACTCGGCACCATCCTGCGCGACCGGACCGCACTGGTGATCGCCCACCGACTCTCCACGGTGGAGACCGCCGACCGGGTGCTCGTCATCGACGGCGGGAAGGTCGTCGAGGACGGCCCACCCGCCGTGCTGGCCCAGGCCGGCGGCCGGTACGCCGCCCTGCACCGCCAGTGGCGCGACTCGCTGATCTAGCCGGGCCGCCCCGGTGGTGGCCGTTCCCCGCCGGCCGGTGTGTTCGGCCGCAACTACGTCGCCCCGCACCCGGCGGATGCCTACGATCGCAGGATGACCGACACGGCGAGGACGGCCCGCGCCGGCGTTCCCGAGCGTCCGACCCTGGACGGGCTCGAGGAGAGCTGGGCGCGCCGCTGGCAGGAGGAAGGCACGTACGCGTTCGACCGCTCGAAGGAGCGCAAGGACGTGTACGCGATCGACACCCCGCCGCCGACCGTATCGGGCGAGCTGCACATGGGGCACGTGTTCTCGTACACGCACACCGACACCTCGGCGCGCTACCAGCGGATGCGCGGCAAGGCCGTCTTCTACCCGATGGGCTGGGACGACAACGGCCTGCCCACCGAGCGTCGGGCGCAGAACGTGTACGGGGTGCGACCCGACCCGGCGCTGCCGTACGACCCGGTGTGGCGGCCACCGGCGGCCCCGGTCGACGACGCGGCCCGCCGCGACCCCACCCCGATCTCCCGGCGCAACTTCATCGAGCTGTGCGAACGGCTGACGGTCACCGACGAGCAGGCCTTCGAGGCGCTGTGGCGGCGGCTGGGGCTCTCGGTGGACTGGTCCCTGACGTACACGACGATCGGCCGGATCGCCCGGACCACCAGCCAACGGGCGTTCCTGCGCAACCTGCGCCGCGGCGAGGCGTACCAGTCAGAGGCGCCGACACTCTGGGACGTCGGCTTCGCCACCGCTGTCGCCCAGGCGGAGCTGGAGGACCGGGAGCGCCCCGGCGCCTACCACCGGCTGCGGTTCGCCACTGCCGACGGGCGTGCGGTGCTCATCGACACCACCCGGCCCGAGCTGTTGCCGGCCTGCGTGGCGCTGGTCTGCCACCCCGACGACGAGCGGTACGCCGACCTGGTGGGCGGCACGGTGCGCAGCCCGCTGTTCGACGTCGAGGTGCCGGTGTACGCCCATCCCCTCGCCGAACCCGGCAAGGGCACCGGCATCGCGATGGTCTGCACCTTCGGTGACCTGACCGACGTGACCTGGTGGCGTGAGCTGGGGCTGGCCACCCGGGTGGTGATCGGCCGGGACGGTCGACTGCTCCCCGAGCCGCCGGACGGGGTGCCCCCGCAGCCGTACGCGGCGCTGGCCGGGCAGACCGTCAACGGTGCCCGCCGGGAGATCGTCGGGATGCTGGCCGACGCCGGTGACCTGATCGGCGAGCCGCGCCCGGTCACGCACCCGGTCAAGTTCTACGAACGCGGTGACCGGCCACTGGAGATCGTCTCGACCCGACAGTGGTATCTGCGCAACGGCGGCCGGGACGAGGCGCTGCGCGCCACCCTGTTGGGTCGCGGCGAGGAGCTGCACTGGGTGCCGGCGCACATGAAACACCGCTACGACAACTGGGTGGGCGGCCTCAACGGGGACTGGCTGGTCAGCCGTCAACGCTTCTTCGGGGTGCCGGTGCCGGTGTGGTACCGGCTCGACGACGCTGGCGAGCCGGACTGGTCCCACCCTCTCACGCCGGACGAGTCCGCGCTGCCGGTCGATCCATCCAGCGATCCGGCGCCGGGGTACGACGAGTCTCAGCGCGGCCAGCCGGGCGGTTTCATCGGCGACCCGGACGTGCTGGACACCTGGGCCACGTCGTCGCTGACCCCGCAGATCGTCGGTGGCTGGGAGACCGACCCGGACCTGTTCGCCAGGGTCTTCCCGATGGACCTCCGCCCGCAGGGGCAGGAGATCATCCGGACCTGGCTCTTCGACAGCGTGGTCCGTTCCCACTTCGAACACGGGGTGCTGCCCTGGCGGGACACTGTGCTCTCGGGCTGGATCCTCGACCCCGACCGCAAGAAGATGGCGAAGTCCAAGGGAAACGTGGTGACCCCGCTGGCCCTGTTGGAGCAGCACGGCTCGGACGCGGTGCGCTACTGGGCGGCCAGCGGCAAGCCCGGCATGGACCTGGCGTTCGACCCGGCGCAGATCAAGGTGGGCCGGCGACTGGCCACCAAGCTGCTCAACGCGTCCAAGTTCGCGCTCGGGCTGGGCGCGGCGGACGCCCTGCGCGCCCCGACGACCACACCACTGGACCGGGCCATGCTCGCCGAGCTGGCCACCGTGGTCACCGCCGCGGGCGCCGCCTTCGACTCGTACGACCACACGGCGGCGTTGCAGGTGACCGAGGCGTTCTTCTGGCGGTTCTGCGACGACTACATCGAGCTGGTCAAGGAGCGCGCCTACGGCACCGGCGCGGCGGCCGACTCGGCACGGGCCGCGTTGGCCTCGGCGCTGTCGGTGCAGCTGCGGTTGTTCGCCCCGGTGCTGCCGTACGTGACCGAGGAGGTCTGGTCGTGGTGGCGGTACGGCTCGGTGCACCGGGCACCCTGGCCCACCACCCACGAGGTGGCCCGGACGATCGAGGGGTCGGGGGACCCGGCGCTGCTGCGGCTCGCCGGTGACGCGTTGAGCCAGGTGCGCCGGGCCAAGTCGGAGCGGAAGCTGTCGATGAAGGCGGAGGTGCCGTTGGCCGAGGCGCTCGGCCCGGCGGCGCTGCTGGAGCAGCTCACCCTGGTCGCCGACGACCTACGGGCGGCGGGCCGGATCGGCAAGCTCGACCTGCTCCCGGACCGCGCCCCGGAGCTGGTCATCGCCTGCGCCTTCTGAGCCGGGTCCGCCGCCGCCCGTCCGGGCGGCGGCGGACCGTCGGGTCACCAGCCGCGCAGGAACCGCAGCCCGAGCAGGAACGCGACCACGGAGGGCCCCACCAGCAGGGTGATCGCCTGGAGTCGGTACGGCATCCGGTGCCGGGTCAGCTCCCCCGCGTTGCCCAGCACGATCGCCCCGGCCAGCATCAGGAAGGCGCCCCACCAGCCGGTCTTGAGGTGGATCAGATCCACCCGGATCAGTTGCAGGGTCACGCCGAGCAGCGCGCCGGTCAGCGCGAGCAGGGCGACCGCCCGATGCAGGCCGCGGGCCAGCGGGTGAGCCGCCCGCCAGCCGTAGGTGCCGGCGACGGCCAGGCAGGGCAGCACCACCAGCAGCGGCCAGCCCCGCCCCATCACGCCGAACATCAGCAGCGCGCCGACCGCGAAGACGATCGTGCCGACGCAGGCCAGCACGTACCCGGCGAAGGACCGGCCACCCCCGCGGGCCAGCAACGGCCCACCGCTGGCCGCGATCAACGCGGCCGGAATCAGGATGAACACGGCCCACCAGTGGAACTGGCCGCTGCCCTGGGCCGCCGTGGCGACCGTGGCACAGGCCAGCCCGGCGACGGCCAGGCTGGTCAGCCACGGCCGGCTGCTCCGGGAGTACGGCTCAGCCAACGACGTCCGCTCCGCTTCGACGCTCACGCCCGTCAGCCTGACCCGAGCGGGCCCGACCGGTCCATCCGGCCAGCCCTACCGCCGGGCGGGGGCTGGCCGGAACAGCGGCTCGCACCGCTGTCAACTCGTCTCGCCGGCCACGCTGAACGAGCGCAGGCGGTCGATGGCGAGCACTGTGAAGCCGACGCTGACCAGCGCGGTCATCACCGACGCCACCGACACCGACACGCTCGCCTCCAACAGCCCGGTGGGGGCGATCCGGTCGGCGAGGGCGATCACGTACTGCTGGATGGAGAGCACCTTGGTGCCGCTGACGAAGTTGCCCAGCAGACCCTCCCAGATCAGCACGTAGACCAGGCCGAGGAGCACCGGCCGCCTGGTGACCAGGCTGAGCGCGAGGAAGAACGCCGAGTACGCCAGCGCGCCGAGCGCCGCCGCGGCGGCCAGCGCCAGACCGAGGCGTACCGAACTGGCGAGCACGCCCGCGACGTAGAGCGGCACCGCCACGGTGACCGCGGTGACCCCGGCGGCCACCGCGAGCTTCGGCAGCACGATCTGCCAGCGCGGCAGCGGCTTGGTCAGGATGTGCACCACGGTGCCGTCGTCGATCTCGGCGCCCAGCACGCCCGTGCCGATGATCAGCGCGACCACCGGTAGCACCACGGCGAGCCCGAGACCGACGAGCACCGGCGGCCCCCACTCGCGCGGGTCCACCCCCAGCGACCGACAGAGCACGGCCAGGCCGAGCAGCACCAACGGCAGCGGCAACAGCAGCAGGAACCGACGTCGGCCGAACAACCCGCGCGCGGTGATCCAGGTAACCGTGGACATCTATGCCTCCACCAGGTAGGAGAAGACGCTCTCCAGGGATTCGTCGGACGGCACCAGTTGCCGCACCCGGATGCCCTTGCTCAGGGCGATCCGGGGTAGCGCCCGGGTGAACGCGCCGTAGTCACCGGCCCGCACGGTCAGGCCGGTCGGTTCCAACTCGACCCCGCTCACCGACGCCTCGGCGATCAGCGCGACGGCCAACGCCCGGTCGTCGGTGGAGCGCACCGCGAAGACGTGCGGGCGGTTGGTCATCAACCGACGGATGGTCCGGAAGTCGCCGGAGGCTGCCAACCGGCCGGCCACCATCACCTGCACCGTTCCGGAGACCTGCTCGACCTCCTCCAGGATGTGCGAGCTGAACAGGATCGTCCGGCCGGCGTCGCCCAGGGTGTGCAGCAGCTGCATCATGTGCAGCCGCTGGCGGGGGTCCATGCCGTTGAACGGCTCGTCGAGCAGCAGCACCTGCGGCTCGTGCACCAGTGCGGCGGCCACTCGGGCGCGCTGGCGCATGCCCTTGGAGTACGTGCCGATCCGGCGGTCCTGCGCCGATTCCAGCTCCACCAGATCGATCGCCCGTCGGGCCGCGGCCGCGGGGTCGGGCAGCCGGTGCAGCTTCGCGCTGGCCAGCACGAACTCGTACGCGGTCAGGAAGCCCTGCACCGCTTCCCGTTCGCTGACCAGCCCCAACCGCCGGTAGACGTCGGGGTTGCGCCAGGTCGGCTCGTCGTCGAGGGTGACAGTGCCGCGCGACGGGGCGAGGAACCCGGCCATCATGTGCAGCAGCGTGGTCTTGCCGGCGCCGTTCGGGCCGAGCAGCCCGGTCACGCCCGGCCCCAGGGCCATGCTGATGTCGTTGACGGCGACCACGTTGCCGTACCACCGGGACACCCCGGTCAGGCTCAGCGTGCTCATCAGGAGGCGACCTTCCGGTAGCGGGCCAGCAGCAGAGCGGTCGCGCCGGCGACCAGCAGCACCGCGGCCAGGGCGTAGACCGGGCCGAACCCGCCGATGGACGGGCCGCCCTGGTCACCTTCGACGAGCAGGTCACCGAGCGACCAGATGCCCACCCCCTGCACCAGCGTGGACGGGGAGGCGAGCCCGGCCAGTTCGTTGGCGGCGCGCGACGGCAGGATGCTCAGCACGCCCACGATCGGGGTGGTCATCAGAAAGACCGCGACCACACCGCCGGCGGCGAAGGCACGCTTGCCGGTCAGCGACGCGACGAGCAGGCCGACCGAGGCGAAGACCACCGCCCACAGGCCGGCGTAGAGCAGCCCGGGCAGCAGGTCGAGCAACTCGTTCCACACCCCGCGCATGCCCTGCTTGGTGGTGAACGCGGCGCCCAGGAACATCAGCAGCTGCGGCCCGCCGAGCAGCAGCCAGAGCGCGGTGGCCAGCGCCAGCAGCTTGGCCAACGCGTAGTCGCTGCGCGGCAGCGGCCGGGAGAAGTACAGCGGCAGTACACCGCTGCGCAGATCGCGGGAGACCAGCTCCGGGGCGACGACCGCGACGAAGAAGATGACCAGCCAGCTCATCGAGTCGGCGAACTGGGCGTACGTGGCGACCGGCTCGCCGATCTGGCTACGGATGGCGGCCAGGGCCACCGCGACCAGGGTGACGATGCCGACCACCAGCCACGGGAAGATCTTGGCCTTGGCGCTGCGCCCGAACCCGAACGCGGTGCGCAGACCGTGCAGGTAGAGCGCGCCGAAGACCTGCCGACGGCCCAGCCTCGGGCCCTCGTAGCGCTGGTAGCCGATGTCGTGGATGACTCCGGTCGGCGTCTGCCGGGCGGTGGTGGTGGACGGCTCAGGCATGAGTGAGCTCCCTCGTGGCGAAGAGTTCGGCCACCCGGTGCCGGCGCTGGTCGAGTCGGTGCAGTGGCAGGTCGAGGTCGGCGACCGCGCCGAGGATCAGGTCGTAGGTGCCGTCGTCGGCGAGCGGCACGAGGAGCAGCCGCCCGTCCCGGGCGACCGGCAGCTTCAGCTCGGCGAGTCGGGCGGCGAGCTCCTCGGTGCCCTCACTGACCTCAACGGCGAGCACGTCGGTGGCCGTGGTCATCGCGGAGATGTTGTCGGCGCGCAGCAACCGGCCACCGTCGATGGCGATCAGCGTGTCGCAGATCCGCTCGACCTCGCCGAGGAGGTGTGAGCAGACCAGGACGGAGATGCCGAACTCGGTGCCGATCCGGTGCACCAGGGCCAGCATGGCGTCGCGGCCGGCCGGGTCCAGACCGTTCGTCGGCTCGTCGAGCAACAGCAGGTCGGGGTCGTGCACGAGCGCCTGGGCCAGCTTGACGCGCTGCTTCATGCCGGTCGAGTAGCCACCGACCGGCCGGTAGCGCTCCTCGTAGAGCCCCACGTGCCGCAGCGCCTCCGAGGCCCGCTCGCGGGCCGCGGTGCGGGGCAGGCCGCTCATCCGGCCGAGGTGGGTGACCAGCTCGGCGGCGGACAGGTCCGGTGGGAGGCAGTCGTGCTCCGGCATGTAACCGACCCGGTTGCGGACGGCCGCCGGGTCCGCGGTCGGGTCGATGCCCAGCACCGAGACCTGGCCGCTGGTTGGTGCGATCAGGCCGAGCAGGATCTTGATCAAGGTGGATTTGCCGGCGCCGTTCGCGCCCACCAGGCCGATGATCCCGGGCTCGACGGCGACGGTGAGGTCGGCCAACGCGGTGACCCGACCTCCGTACGTCTTGGTGAGCGACTGGGTCGCGATCAGTGTCACGCGCCCAGCGTAGGGAGTCGATGCCCAGCATGGACACCGGCACGCCCCCGGCGCTCCCCTGATCCTTTCCCGGCCGGCCCCCTAAGGTCCGCGGCGGGCTCTCGCGGCGTTTTCGCCGGTCCCGCGTTCGGTCGGACCCCGCTTCCGGAAAGACCCATCCGAGGTGACACCATTCACCTCTCGTTCACCGGGCATCGATCCGCCTGGCGATCGACCGACGACGCGGGAGGGATCCTGATGGCCGAGGTGGGCGTCCCGAAGGTGAGCGTCGTGGTGCCGGCGTACAACTGCGGCCCGCACATCGAGAAGCTCGTCGCCTCACTGCTGCGCCAGTCACTGCCCGCCGACGAGTTCGAGATGATCTTCGTCGACGACGGCTCGACCGACGAGACGGCCGAGCGGCTGGATCGGCTGGCCGCTGAGCACCGACACGTCACTGTGCTGCACATCGAGAACTCCGGCTGGCCGTCGCGTCCGCGCAACCTCGGCATCGAGCAGGCCCGCGGCGAGTACGTCTTCTTCGCCGACGACGACGACTGGTTCGCCGACGAGGCGTTGGAGCGGCTGTACGCCTGCGCGAAGGCGAACGACGCCGACATCGTGATCGGGAAGATGGCCGGGTACGGCCGGCCCGTGCCGCGGGAGCTGTTCCGGAAGAACCGCTTCGACGCGACGCTCAGCAACTCACCTCTGATCGACAGTCTGACCTGCCACAAGCTGTTCCGGCGGTCGTTCCTCAACGAGCACGGTCTGCGGTTCCCGGAGGGCGGCAAGCGTCGGCTGGAGGATCATTCGCTGGTGGTCCGGGCCTACTTCCTGTCCCGGCGGACCTCCGTGTTGTCCGACTACATCTGCTACCACCACGTTCAACGGGGCGACGCACGCAACGTCACCGCGGCCCCGCTGGACCCGTCGAGCTACTACGCCAGCGTGCGGGAGGCGCTGGACGTGGTGGACGCCCACACCGAGCCGGGTGCGCTGCGGGACCGGCTGCACCGGCGCTGGCTGCGCAACGAGATGCTCAGCCGGCTGCGCGGCAAGCGGCTGCTGAACGCCCCTGAGGCATGGGTGGAGCAGGTCGCGCTGGAGGTCCAGAAGATCATGCAGGACCGCTTCGCCCCTGGCGTCGCCGGTGGACTGCCGCCGATGCTCCGGGCGATGGCGTACCTGGCGGAGCGGGGCCGGGTCGCGGACCTGCGCAGGCTTGCCCACTGGGAGGCGGGCATCGGCGCCCACGGCACCGTCGGTGAGCTTCGGCGCGCCGATCACGCCGTCACGGTGACCGTCGCCGCCGAGCTGCGCTCCGCGGACCAGCCGGTCAGCTTTCGCGCCGACGGTGACCGCGACGTGCTGATGCTGCCGATGGAGGAGATCGAGCCCGAGGTGCTCGACGCGACCGCGCAGGTGCGCAAGGCCCGCCTGGACCTGGTGGCCCGCCACCGGGAGACCGGCGCCGAGATCTTCCTGCCGAACACCTTCGAGACCGAACGGATCACCGGTACGACAGCGGCGGACACGGTCCACCTGGTGCACCGGGCCACCGCCACCATCGACTTCGCCGCCCTCAACGGCGGCCGGACGCGGGGTAGCTGGCTGCTCAAGGCCCGGATCACCAACGTGGGCTGGACCGAGGACGCGCGACTGCCGCTGGTGTTCATCTGCCGTGCCGACGGCTCGCGACCGCGCATCCGCGACGAGCGGAAGGTGTGGAACCGGCTGCGGTCGGCGGTGGGCCGGCGGATCAAACGCTGACCCGTCGGCGGGGGTCTTGGAGTGGCACCCTCGACCGATCGGCGGTCGGCTGCGAAACTGTGTGCCGGTCAGCGAGTGGGGAGCGTGAATGAGCAACGGCTGGGTGCTGCCCGACGAGGTGCTACGGGACGCGCCGGCGTACACGCCACGTCCCGGTGAGCTCGCGGATCTGGAGCTGCTGCTGACCGGCGCGTACGCCCCGCTGACCGGCTTCATGACCCGCGCCGACCTGGTCTCGGTGAGCCGGCGCGGCCGGCTGGCCGACGGAACCCCGTGGCAGGTGGCGGTGGTTCTCCAGGTGCCGACCGCGCTGGCGCAGAGCTTCGATCCGCGCGACCCGGCCCGCCGGGCGCTCGTGCTGACCGACGGGGAGGGTGCCCCGGCTGCGGCCCTGGACGTGGCCGACGTCTGGCCGATCCGCGAGGGTGTGGCGGGGGTGGGCGGCCAGGTCCGACGACTGGGCGACGGTGGGCACGGCCCGTTCCAGCGGCTGCGTCGTGACCCGGAGGAGGTCCGCGCGCTGCTGCCCCCGGGCCGGGTGCTCGGGGTGATCGCCGATCGGCCGTTGCATCGTCCGCAGCTCGCCCAGATCGCCCATGCCGCCCGCACCCTGGCCGCTCATCTGCTCGTGATGATCCCGGTCGGTGAGGGCGGCGTCGGTGGGCTCCCGCCGGAGGCGCTGGTCCGTACGATCTTCGCCGCCCGCGACCGGATGCCGCCCGCCACGCTGGTCGCGGTGCCGCTGTCGCACCGCAACGAGGAGATCAGCGACGCGTTGCTGCGCGCCCGGGTCTCCGCCGCGTACGGGGTCACCCACCTGCTCTCCACCGGGGAGATGCTCTCCGGCGCCGGGCTGCGGGTGCTGGTGCCCCGCGAACTCGCCTACGACAACCGGGACGGGCAGTGGCGGTGGCGGGAGGACATCCCACCGCGCAACCGCCGGCTCGCGCTGACCCAGGCGGAGATCGACGACCTGCTCGACAGGGGTTTCCCGCTGCCGGAGTGGCACACGCCGCCCGCTGTGGCGCGGGAGTTGGCCCGGGCCCGGCCGCCGCGCCGGCAGCGAGGGCTGGTGGTCTTCCTGACCGGCCTCTCCGGCTCCGGCAAGTCGACTGTCGCCCGGGGGCTGGCGGACGCGTTGCGGGAGAGCGGCGACCGGACGGTGACCCTGCTCGACGGGGACGTGGTGCGCCGGGAGCTCTCCGCCGGGTTGAGTTTCAGCAAGGCCGACCGGGATCTCAACGTCCGGCGGATCGGCTGGGTGGCCGCCGAGATCGCCCGGCACCGTGGGGTGAGCATCTGCTGCCCGATCGCCCCGTACGCGGCGGCCCGCGCCACCGCCCGGGAGATGGCTCTCGCCGCCGGGGCGGGTTTCGTGCTGGTGCACGTGGCCACTCCGCTGGAGGTGTGCGAGCGCAGGGACCGCAAGGGCCTGTACGCGCGGGCGCGGGCCGGCCTGCTCACCGGGATGACCGGCATCGACGACCCGTACGAGGAGCCGACCGACGCGGATCTGGTTCTCGACACCAGTGACGTGAGCGTGGCGGACGCGGTGCAGGCGGTGCTGCACCATCTGACCGAGACCGGTTGGGTGGAGCTGACCATCCCGTCCACCTGAGGCGTCGCCGTACCCCGTTTCTTCCGCCGCTGACCGGCACGCGCTAGTGTTCATCTTTGTTGGAACACGTTTGACCGCGTGAGGGTACGTGGACCCCGGGGAGGCACGGCGGATGCTCGCTCAGCAGCGGCAGGCGGCCATCCTGGAGCGGGTCCGCTCGACCGGCGGCGTCCGGGTCAGCGAGCTGGCCGGCGAGTTCGGCGTGTCCGACATGACCATCCGGCGTGACCTGGACGCGCTGCACGAGCGCGGCCTGCTGGCCAAGGTGCACGGCGGTGCCACCACGACCGGGCCGAGCGCGACCGACGAGCCGGGCTTCCGCGCCAAGTCGGTCCGCCAACTGCCGGAGAAGGCGGCCATCGCCGATCGGGCCGCCCAACTGGTCCGGCCCGGCGCGGCGGTCGCGCTCTCCGCCGGCACCACCACCGCCGAGCTGGCCCGCCGGCTGGTGGACGTCCCCGAGCTGACCGTCGTGACGAACTCGCTGCCGGTGGCCGAGATCATGCACGCGGGCGGCCGTCCGGACCAGACGGTGGTGCTCACCGGCGGGGTACGCACACCGTCGGACGCGCTGGTCGGCCCACTCGCGGTGGGGGCCGTCCGGTCACTGCACCTGGATCTGCTCTTCCTGGGCGTGCACGGCATCACCGAGCGGGCCGGCTTCACCACCCCGAACCTGATGGAGGCGGAGACCGACCGGGCGCTGGTGGCCGCGGCGGACCAACTGGTGGTGCTCGCCGACCACACCAAGTGGGGCACCGTGGGCATCTCCTCGATCGTCGAGTTGGCGGCGGCCCACGTACTGGTCAGCGACGACCGGTTGCCCCCAGCCGCACGGCGGGTACTCGACGAACGGGTGGGCGAACTGATCATGGTGAAGGCGACAGGGGGCGGGCCGCGTGACGCGCACGCCGACAACTGAGGGGACGGCGCCGTGAAGCGCACCGCGATCGACCTGGCCGACGGCCGGGAGCTGATCTACTTCGACGAGCGCGACGACGCGGTCCGCGACCAGCCGGACCGCCGGGACCTGCCACCGCCTCCCCCCGCGTCGCAACTGCGCTACGACCCGCTGACCGACGAGTGGGTGGCGGTCGCCGTGCACCGGCAGACCCGCACCTTCCTCCCACCGGCGAACGAGTGCCCGCTCGACCCGTCGGTGGGCGACCGGCTGACCGAGATCCCCGCACCCGACTACGACGTGGTGGTCTTCGAGAACCGGTTTCCGTCGCTGAGCGGTCGGGTGGCCGAGGAGCCCGGGGAGATCACCCCGTTCACACCGGTCCGGCCGGGCGTCGGCCGGTGCGAGGTGGTCTGCTTCACCTCCGACCACAACGCGTCCTTCGCCAGCCTGCCGCCGCGCCGGGTCCGCACCGTGTTGGACGCGCTCGCCGACCGCACCGAGGCGCTCGGCGCGCTGCCCGGCGTCGAGCAGGTCTTCTGCTTCGAGAACCGGGGCGTCGAGATCGGTGTCACGCTGCACCACCCGCACGGGCAGATCTACGCGTACCCCTTCGTGACGCCGCGCACCCGCGCGATGCTGGCCGCGGCCCGCCGGCACGCCGAGCGGACCGGCGGGGGCAACCTGTACGCGGACGTGCTGGCCGCCGAGCGGGCCACCGGTGACCGGGTGGTCGCCGAGAACGAACACTGGACGGCGTACGTCCCGGCGGCCGCCCGCTGGCCGTTCGAGGTGCACGTCGCGCCGCACCGGGTGCTGCCGGACATCCCGGCGCTCAGCGACAGCGAGCGGGAGTCGTTCGGTCCGCTCTACCTGGATCTGCTGCGCCGCTTCGACGGCCTGTTCGACATGCCGATGCCGTACATCTCGGCCTGGCACCAGGCCCCGGTACGGATCGATCGCGAGCTGGGTTACCTGCACCTGCAGCTGTTCAGCATCCGGCGGGCCACCGACAAGCTGAAGTTCCTGGCGGGCTCCGAGTCCGGGATGGGCGTCTTCATCAACGACATCGCCCCGGAACGCGCCGCCGACCTGCTGCGTGCCGCCTGAGCGGGCCCGCTGTGGCCGTTGGCTGAGCACGGCCGGGCCGACGTTGCGGGAAACAGGGCGCGGGGGGCCCGGGACAGGGCCCCCCGCAGGGAAGGGACGGCTGGCTGTGCACGGCACAGCCGGGAAGGCTGGCTGATCGGCGCACGGTGCCGCGGGTCGACCGTGGTCAACCTTCCTGGACGCGACTGGCATCTCGTCCATCCTGGTCAACGAGGCGCGCCGGCAGCAGTGACGCCGGCCGGCGTGGCGGCCCCGGACACACCGGAGCCCGCCGGCAGGGTGCCGGCGGGCTCCGATGACGCGGTACGCCCGGATCAGGCGGCGAGCTTGCGGGCCAGGTTCTCGTCGAGAGCGTTCATGAACTCGTCGGTGGTCAGCCACGGGGCGTCGCGCGAGATGAGCAGCGCGAGGTCCTTGGTCATCTGGCCACCCTCGACGGTGTCGACGATGACCTGCTCCAGCGTGTTGGCGAACTCGGTGACCGCCGGCGTGCCGTCCAGCTTGCCCCGGTGGGCCAGGCCCCGGGTCCAGGCGTAGATCGACGCGATCGGGTTGGTCGAGGTCTTCTCGCCCTTCTGGTACTGCCGGTAGTGCCGGGTGACAGTGCCGTGCGCGGCCTCGGCCTCGACGGTACGGCCGTCCGGGGAGAGCAGGACGGAGGTCATCAGACCCAGCGAGCCGAAGCCCTGCGCCACGGTGTCGGACTGCACGTCACCGTCGTAGTTCTTGCAGGCCCAGACATAGCCGCCCTCCCACTTGAGCGCGGCGGCGACCATGTCGTCGATGAGCCGGTGCTCGTAGGTGAGGCCGGCGGCGTCGAACTCGGCCTTGAACTCCGCCTCGAACACCTCGGCGAAGATGTCCTTGAAGCGGCCGTCGTACGCCTTGAGGATGGTGTTCTTGGTCGACATGTAGACCGGGTAGTTGCGGTCCAGGCCGTACCGGAACGAGGCGCGGGCGAAGTCCCGGATCGACTCGTCGTAGTTGTACATGCCCATGGCGATGCCGCCGCCGGGGAAGTTGGCGACCTCCATCTCCATCGGCGTGCCGCCGTCGGCCGGGGTGTAGGTGATGGTCACCGTGCCCGGGCCGGGGACGACGAAGTCGGTGGCCTTGTACTGGTCACCGTGGGCGTGCCGGCCGATGATGATCGGCTTGGTCCAGCCGGGGACCAGCCGCGGCACGTTGGACATGATGATCGGCTCACGGAAGACGACGCCGCCGAGGATGTTGCGGATGGTGCCGTTGGGCGACCGCCACATCTTCTTCAGGCCGAACTCCTCGACCCGGGCCTCGTCCGGGGTGATGGTCGCGCACTTGACGCCGACGCCGTGCTCCTTGATGGCGTTGGCGGCGTCGATCGTGACCTGGTCGTCGGTCTCGTCGCGGTGCTGGATCGACAGGTCGTAGTAGTGCAGGTCGACGTCGAGGTAGGGCAGGATCAGCTGCTCCCGGATCTGCTTCCAGATGATCCGGGTCATCTCGTCGCCGTCGAGTTCTACGACCGGGTTGTTTACCTTGATCTTCGCCATCGGCCGGCGCTCCTCTCGGGGGACACGTGCTCAAGCAGTACGAGCGTACTGCAATTGGACCGGCAGCCCCCAGCCGGCCTCGACCGGCCGGCGGAACCGGACTGCGCGGAACAGGAATGCCCTGGAATCATCGTCCGATGCCACTGAACCGCACCCTCGGGTCTATCACGGTCACTGCGCTCACCGACGGTGAGGGTCAGTTCTTCCAGCCTCGCGCGGACGCGTTTCCGCAGGCCACGGCCGCTCACTGGGCGGAGGCCGACCGACGCGACCCCGGCTCGGTGACCGCCGACGGGCAGTGGTGGCTGCCGTTCCGCAGCTTCGCGATCCGGGTCGACGACGGGCCGGTGACGCTCGTCGACGCCGGCATCGGGCCGTCGGACTCCCTCGCCGCGAGCTGGGCGCCGGTGCCCGGCCGGATGCCCGCCGAGCTGGCCGCCGCCGGCATCGACCCGGCCGACGTCGACACGGTAGTGCTGACCCATCTGCACAGCGACCACATCGGCTGGGCGGTCACCGGCACGCCGGGGCGGCCGTACTTCCCGAACGCGAGCTACCTGGTGCAACGGGCCGAAGTCGACGCGGCGGAGACGCTGAACCCGGGGCTGCCGGCCGGCGTGATCGGGCCGTTGCGCGCCGCCGGCCAGCTCCGGGTGGTCGACGGCGAGACCACCCTCACCCCGGCGGTACGTCTGCTGCCCACCCCCGGCCACACCCCTGGCCACCAGTCGGTGCTGCTGACCGCAGCCGACGAGCGGATGCTGTTCACCGGCGACCTGCTGGTGCACATGGTGCAGCTGGTCGATCCCGACCTGGCGTACGCCCACGAGGTGGACCAGGAACAAGCCCGCCGCTCCCGCCAGACCGCCCTGGCCACGGCGAACCCCACCCTCCTGGCCACCCCCCACCTGGCCACCCCCTTCACCCTTCACCCCCTGCCCACCGCCGACCCCACCCTCTGATCGGTTGATCATGAGGTTGGCGGGGTTTTCGATCTCCACGCCTGCCGCTAACCCCATGATCGACCGGAGGGGGTGGGGTGGGGTGGGGTGGGGTGGGGTGGGACGGGGTGGGACGGGGAAAGGGCGCGTCGGCTCTGCCGGCGCGCCCTTTCGGTGGTTCGGGGAACTACATGCTGGAGATGTCAGCCTGCTTGGCACGGACGGCCTCGGCGGCCTCCTTGAGGCTGGCCAGCTCGTCGGCGTCCAGGTCGGTCTCGACGACCCGCTTGACGCCCTGAGCGCCGATCTCGGCCTCGACACCCAGGTAGACACCGGAGATGCCGTACTCGCCGTCGACCCAGGCGCAGACCGGCATGACGTCGCCGGAGTCCTCGGCGACGGCCTTCGCCATCCGGGCCGCGGCGGCGGACGGGGCGTAGTACGCCGAACCGGTCTTGAGCAGGGCGACCACCTCGGCGCCACCGTTGCGGGTCTTGACGACCAGCTCCTCGATCTGCTCGGCCGGCATCACGTCACGCAACGGCTTGCCGTTGACGGTGCTCTTCGAGGGCACCGGGACCATCGTGTCGCCGTGCGAGCCCAGGGTCAGCGTGCGTACCGACGCCACCGGCACGTTCAGCGCCTCGGCGACGAAGTTGCTGAACCGGGCGGTGTCCAGCATGCCGGCCTGGCCGAG
Organism: Micromonospora sp. SD19; assembly: GCF_054462275.1. NCBI lineage: Bacteria > Bacillati > Actinomycetota > Actinomycetes > Micromonosporales > Micromonosporaceae > Micromonospora > Micromonospora sp. SD19. Next base: position 332,321 of record NZ_JBTLMN010000004.1, on the reverse strand, counting down.
CACCCGGTTCTTCGGGAACTGGGTGGCGAGCTGGGCCAGCGCGGTCATCTCGTCCAGCGGGTTGGAGACCACGATGACGACGGCGTTCGGGGCATACTTGGCGACGTTCTCGGCGACCTGGCGGACGATCTTGGCGTTGGTCTCCAGCAGGTCCATCCGGCTCATGCCGGGCTTGCGCGGCAGACCAGCGGTGATCACGACGACGTCGGAGCCCTCGATCTGCTCGTAGCCCTCACCGTTGGGGCCGGTCGTCACGCCGACGACCTTGGTCTCGAAGCCCTCGATGGCCCGCGACTGGTTGAGGTCGAGTGCCAGGCCCGCGGGCTTGCCCTCCACGATGTCGGTGATCACTACGGTGTCGAAGACGTCGTACTCGGCCAGGCGCTGTGCGGTGGTGGAGCCGTAGAAGCCAGCCCCGACGACAGTGACCTTCTTACCCATGGTCGTCCCACTCCCTGATACCAGTCGGTTTTCCGGACCGTATCAGTCATCCTGGCACCGATCCGGCCAGGGGCGGCGGGCATCGCCGGGATGGGGCGAACGTCACCGCCGTCCTGGTTCGGTGCGCCGACGTGCGGGTCAGCCGCGCTCGGCGCGCTCCACGACATTGGTGAGCAGCATGGCCCGGGTCATCGGGCCCACGCCGCCGGGCATGGGGACGAGCGCGCCGGCCGTCTGGACCACCTCCGGGTCCACGTCGCCGGTGTAGCGGCCCTTGCCGTCCGCGCCGATCACGCGGGTGATGCCGACATCCACCACCACCGCGCCAGGGTTGATCATGTCGGCGGTGAGCAGACCGGGTACGCCGGCCGCGACGATGACGATGTCGGCGGCGCGGGTGTGCGAGGCGAGGTCGAGGGTGCCGGTGTGGCACAGGGTGACTGTGGCGTTCTCACTGCGCCGGGTGAGCAGCAGGCCGAGTGGGCGCCCGACGGTGTTGCCCCGGCCGACCACGGCGACGGTGGCACCGCGCAGCGCCACGTCGTGCCGGCGGAGCAGCTCGACGATGCCGCGCGGGGTGCACGGCAGCGGCCCGTCGTAGCCGAGCACGAGCCGACCCAGGTTGACCGGGTGCAGGCCGTCGGCGTCCTTGTCCGGGTCGATCAACTCCAGCACCCGCTGGGTGTCGAGGTGGGCCGGCAGCGGCAACTGGACGATGTAGCCGTGGCACGCCGGGTCGGCGTTCAGCTCGGCCAGCACGTCGTCGACCTGCTGCTGGGTGGCGTCGGCCGGCAGTTCGCGGCGGATCGAGGCGATGCCCACCTCGGCGCAGTCGCGGTGCTTGCCGTTGACGTACGCCTGGCTGCCCGGATCCGCCCCGACCAGGACCGTGCCGAGCCCCGGGGTGATGCCGCGTTCCGCGAGGGCCTTCACCCGAATGCGCAGCTCGTCCTTGATCTCCGCTGCGGTTGCCTTGCCGTCCAGAAGCGTCGCCGTCACGACCAGATCGTCTCACGACCGGCACCCGCGGTTCAGACGACCTCAGCTCGGGGCGGTCCGCCGCCAGTGCCAGGTGCTGGTTGCCCAACGTTCGGGCCGAGCCGAACTGACTACCGCCTGCGTGACGGTGTGTGACGTGTCGCTAGTCACTCTCGGTTACAGTTTGTGGGTTCGATCACTGTCGAACCAGACAGACCGGGTCGGCGAAACGGAGACCGGACCTTCGTCCCAGCAGGTGTCAAGCCAACCCAACCGAGCCCAATCAGCTCGCCAGCCGCCCGAATATCCGCAGGATATTGCCAGTAAACCCGGTTTCGGCTAGCAGATTCACCCGCCTTCGACAAGGAGGGAGAGCCCGGACCGTTACCCACCCGCAACCGCGCCGTTGCCGAAGGCTCGCCGCCGACCTACCGTTACCGCTTGTTGCGCAGCGTAACCCAGCGTCGGGCTTGACTGCGCAGCGTGAGGAGATGAGGAGGCTCAATGCGAGTTCGTAGACTCGCCGCCTGGACCGCCCTCCCGCTCGCGGTGACGCTGGGCCTCGCGGCCTGCGGCAGCGGCGGAGACGGTGGATCCGGTGGCAGCGACAGTTCGGTGGTCAGCATCCAGATCGCCGAGCCGAAGCACCTGGTTCCCACCAACACCACCGAGACGTCGGGTTCGCAGGTCATCGCCGGCCTGTTCAGCCCGCTCGTCGACTACGACGCCCAGAACAAGCCGTACGAGGTCGCGGCCGACTCGGTCACCTCGACCGACAACAAGGTCTGGACGATCAAGCTCAAGGACGGCTACACCTTCCACAACGGCGAGAAGGTCACCGCCCAGAGCTACATCAACGCCTGGAACTACGGCGCGTACGGCCCCAACGGTCAGGACACCAACCCGTTCTTCGAGAAGATCGCTGGTTACGCGGACCTGCAGGGCAAGGAGCCGAAGGCCAAGGAGATGTCCGGGCTGAAGAAGGTCGACGACCTCACCTTCACCGTGACGCTCAACGAGCCGTACATCGACTTCAAGACCACGCTGGGCTACAACGCGTTCTTCCCGATGCCGGACGCCGCGTTCTCGGCTCCGGGCGTGCTCAAGGACTCCTACGAGCAGGCGCCGATCGGGCAGGGCCCCTTCAAGATGAAGGGCACCTGGCAGCACGACAGCAAGATCGAGGTCGAGCGCTACGACGCCTTCCCGGGTGAGAAGCCCAAGGTGAAGAACGTCGAGTTCCGGATCTACCAGCAGCTCACCGCGGCCTACGCGGACGTCCTGGCGGACAACCTGGACGTGCTGCCCACGATCCCGACCGAGAGCCTGAGCACCGCGCCGAGCGACCTGGGTGACCGGTACAAGACCAGCCCGATGTCGTCGTTCCAGTTCCTGGCGTTCCCGACGTTCGACAAGGACTACAGCAACCCGGACGTCCGCAAGGCCATCTCGATGGCGATCGACCGTGACGAGATCACCAAGTCGGTCTTCAAGGGCTCGCAGACGCCGGCGCGCTCCTTCGTCTCGCCGGTCCTGCCGGGCTACCGGGACGACACCACGGGTAAGTCGGGCGAGTTCAACCCGACCGAGGCCAAGAAGCTCTACCAGGCCGCCGGTGGTCCGTCGAAGATCGTCATCTCGTACAACGGCGACGGCGGGCACAAGGACTGGGTCGACGCCACCGTCAACCAGCTCAAGACCAACCTGGGCGTGGACGCGGTGGGTTCGGCCGAGCCGAAGTTCGCCGACCTGCTCACCAAGGTCGAGAACAAGACGCCGGTGGGTGCGTTCCGGATGGGTTGGGTCATGGACTACCCGACCATGGAGGACTACCTCGGCCCGCTGTACAGCACGAACGGCTCGTCGAACTACTACGGCTACAGCAACCCGGAGTTCGACAAGCTGGTCAAGGAGGGTGCCGCCGCCAAGACGCAGGACGAGGCGATCGCCAAGTACCAGCAGGCGGAGGACATCCTGGCCAAGGACATGCCGGTGATCCCGCTCCGCTTCGGCGAGAACGTGTTCGGCCACTCGTCCAAGGTCAAGAACGTCGAGATGGACCTGTTCCAGCGGGTCAACCTCGTCAAGATCGAAGCAGCCAGCTGAGCTGAGCATGGTGCGGGCCACCCGGGCGACGAAGCCCGGGTGGCCCAATCCGCGCCACCGAGGCCGGGCCGCAGCAGCGGACCCGGCGTCGGTGGTGCCGGCTCCCCCGGGCCGGACGGCACGTCTCCGACATTTCGGGTACGACCAGAGATGCCGTCCTGCGACCCTTTCGCACATTTCCGGAGAGACTGCTAAGCATGTTCCGCTACATCCTGCGGCGCCTACTGCAGATGGTCCTGGCCTTCTTCGGGACCACCCTGATCGTCTACGCGCTGACATTCGCCGGGCAGGGCGACCCGATCCAGGCGCTCGCCGGCGAACGCCCGGTGACGCCGGCGCAACGGGCGTACCTGACCGAGAAGTACCACCTGGACGCCACCGGCGTCGGCGGCTTCTTCTACCGCTACTTCGACTACGTGAAGAACCTGCTCCAGGGCAATCTGGGCGAGTCACTCACCGGTCGGAACATCGGTGACATCCTCCAGCAGGCCTGGCCGGTCACCGTGCGGCTCGCGCTCATCGCGCTCGCAGTGGCGATCATCTTCGGCGTCACCGCCGGTGTGCTCGCCGGCATCCGCCGGGCCAGCATCTTCGACAACTCGACGCTCGTGCTGACCCTGCTGGTGCTGGGCATCCCGACCATCGTGCTGGCCCCGCTGGCGCAGTACCTCCTGGGCGTCAAGTGGCAGCTCTTCCCACCCACCGCCGGCTCCGACCCGACGTTCTACGCGCTCCTGCTGCCGGGCATCGTGCTCGGCTCGCTGTCGCTGGCCACCGCCCTGCGACTCACCCGGGCCTCGGTGGCGGAGAACCTGCGCGCCGACTACGTCCGGACCGCCCGGTCCAAGGGCCTGGTCAAGCGGCGCATCGTCATCGTCCACGTGCTGCGCAACTCGCTGATCCCGGTGGTCACCTTCCTCGGTGTGGAACTGGGCAACCTGATGAGCGGCGCGATCATCACCGAGGGCGTCTTCAACATCCCCGGCGTGGGCTTCAACCTCTTCCGCGGCATCCGCACCGAGGACGGCCCCCTGGTGGTGGGCATCGTCAGCGTGCTCGTCGTGGTCTACCTGGTCTCGAACCTGGTGGTGGACGTCCTGTACGCCGTACTCGACCCGAGGATCCGCTATGAGTGACCGCAGCGAGGTGCCGGCATGAGCGACTTTGAGACCGTGGCGGCCACCGAGAACCAGGCCGCGCGACGGGGCCCCTCGGGTGAGCCGGGAACCCCCAACCAGGTCGGCGCCGCGAACAAGCCCCGCAGCCTGGCCGGGGACGCCTGGCGCGACCTGCGCCGCAACCCGATCTTCTGGATCTCGCTGGCGCTGGTGGTCATCTTCACCCTGATGGCGCTGCTCCCCGGCGTGTTCACCGCCAACAGCCCGAACGACTGCCTGCTCTCCCGGCAGCACGCCGGGCCGTCCGGCGGGGCCATCTTCGGGTACGACTTCCAGGGCTGCGACACGTACTCCCGGGCGGTCTACGGCACCCGGGCGTCGCTGCTGGTCGGCGCCCTGGCCGCGCTCGGCACCGGGATCATCGCGCTGGTGGTCGGCATGCTGGCCGGCTACTTCGGCCGCTGGGTCGACGCGGTGCTCTCCCGGGTGATCGACGTGGTGCTCGGCATCCCGCTGCTGCTGGCCGCGATCGTGCTGCTCAAGCGGGTCTCCAGTGACAGCCAGTGGGCGCGCATCGGCGCTGTCGTCTTCGTGTTGGCCCTCCTCGGCTGGACCACCGCCGCCCGCGTGGTCCGGTCGTCGGTGATCACCGCGAAGGAGCAGGACTACGTCGCGGCGGCCCGGATGCTCGGCGCCGGCAACAGCCGGATCATGTGGCGGCACATCCTGCCGAACTCGCTGGCCCCGGCGATCGTGGTACTGACCATCGCGCTCGGCTCGTTCATCGCGGCCGAGGCGACGCTCTCCTTCCTCGGTATCGGCCTGAAGGCGCCCACCATCTCGTGGGGGCAGGACATCGACACCGGCCGGATCCACATGCGGGAGGCGGCCACCCCGTTGATCGTCCCGTCGACCTTCCTGGCGTTGACAGTGCTGGCGTTCATCATGCTCGGCGACGCGATCCGTGACGCCTTCGATCCGAAGCTGCGGTGATCCCTCATGACCATCAATCCCACGCCCGCCTCCGCCACGCCCGAGGGCGGCCACCTGTTGGAGTTGCGGGACCTGCACGTCGAGTTCCGCACCAACGAGGGTGTCGCCCGGGTGATCAACGGCGTGTCGTACCACCTGGACGCCGGCGAGACCCTCGCGGTGCTCGGCGAGTCCGGCTCGGGCAAGTCGGTCACCGCCCAGGCGATCATGGGCATCCTGGACACCCCGCCCGCGTTCGTCCGCTCCGGCCAGATCCTCTACCAGGGCGAGGACCTGCTCACCCGCTCCGAGGAGCAGCGCCGGCAGGTACGCGGCAAGGAGATCGCGATGATCTTCCAGGACGCGCTCTCCGCCCTCAACCCGGTCTTCCCGGTCGGTTGGCAGATCGGTGAGACGCTTCGTCAGCGCGCCGGCATGTCCCGGGCCGACGCTCGACGTCGTGCCATCGAGCTGATGGATCTGGTCAAGATTCCGGGTGCCGCCAAGCGGATCGGGGACTACCCGCACCAGTTCTCGGGCGGTATGCGGCAGCGCGTCATGATCGCCATGGCGTTGGCGCTGGACCCGAAGGTGCTGATCGCCGACGAGCCCACCACGGCGCTCGACGTGACGGTGCAGGCCCAGATCATGGACCTGCTCGCCGACCTGCGCCGCGAACTCAACATGGCGATGATCCTGATTACCCATGACCTGGGTGTGGTCGCCGGTGTCGCGGACCGGATCGCGGTCATGTACGCCGGCCGGATCGTCGAGCACGCCGACGTCCGCTCGCTCTACAAGGCGCCCGCCCACCCGTACACCAAGGGGTTGTTGGAGTCGATCCCGCGCCTGGACGTCCGCGGCCAGGAACTGTCGACGATCAAGGGGTTGCCGCCGAACCTGATGCGCATCCCGTCCGGCTGCCCGTTCCACCCCCGGTGCCCGTACGTGCAGCAGGTCTGCGTGGACGAGGTGCCGCACGACCTGGTCCTCGGCGACGGCCGGACCAGCGCTTGCCACTTCGCGCAGGAGGTCCGTGATGACAGCGTCGCCCGCTAACCCCACCAAGGTCCGCGGCGAGACCATCCTCTCCGTCGACAACCTGGTGAAGCACTTCCCGATCACTCAGGGCGTGCTGTTCCAGCGGCAGATCGGGGCGGTGAAGGCCGTCGACGGGGTGAGCTTCGAGCTGCGTCGGGGCGAGACGCTCGGCGTGGTCGGCGAGTCCGGCTGCGGCAAGTCCACCCTCGCCCGACTGCTGATGCGGCTGGAGACGCCCACCTCGGGGCGCGCCACCCTGGAGGGCAGGGACCTGTTCAAGGCCTCCGGGGGCGAACTGCGCCGGTTGCGCCGCAACATGCAGATGGTCATGCAGGACCCGTACACCTCGCTGAACCCGCGGATGACGGTCGGCGACATCATCGGCGAGCCGTTCGAGATCCACCCGGATGCGGCGCCGAAGGGCAGCAAGGCCAAGCGGGTCCAGGAGCTGTTGGACCTGGTCGGGCTCAACCCGGAGCACATCAACCGGTACCCGCACCAGTTCTCCGGCGGTCAGCGTCAGCGCATCGGCATCGCTCGTGCGCTCGCGCTGAAGCCCGAGGTGATCGTCTGCGACGAGCCGGTGTCGGCGCTGGACGTCTCCATCCAGGCGCAGGTGATCAACCTGCTCAAGCAGCTGCAGGGTGAGCTCGGGCTCTCGTACATCTTCATCGCGCACGACCTGTCAGTGGTGCGGCACATCGCCGACCGCGTCGCCGTGATGTACCTCGGTCGGATCGTCGAGATCGGCACCGAGGACGAGATCTACGAGCGGGCCACCCACCCGTACACCCAGGCTCTGCTCTCTGCCGTGCCGGTGCCGGACCCGGAGGCCCGGGACCAGCGCACCATGATCCGGCTGGTCGGCGACGTGCCCAGCCCGGCCGACCCGCCGAGCGGATGCCACTTCCGGACCCGCTGCTGGAAGGCCCAGGAGATCTGCGCCGTGGAAGACCCGCAAACGGTCCCCCGGGCGGCCGACCCGCACCCCTCCGCCTGCCACTTCGCCGAACTACGCCCCACCCCGGCCTGACCCACCCGGCCGACCCCGGCCCGCCGCCCACCCACGGCGATCATGAGGTTGACGGGCCGTTTCATCCGGCTTGTCGCCCGTCAACCTCATGATCAACCCATTGGGCGGTGGGCCCGGGGGGGCGGGGGGCGGGGGGTTAGTGGAAGAAGTGGCGGGTTCCCGTTAGGTACATGGTCACGTTGGCCTTCTTGGCCGCCTCGATGACCTCTTCGTCGCGGATCGAGCCGCCCGGCTGGACGATGGCACGGACGCCGGCGTCGATGAGGATCTGCGGCCCGTCGGCGAACGGGAAGAACGCGTCCGAGGCGGCGACCGAGCCGCGGGCCCGGTCGGCACCGGCACGGGTGACCGCCAGCTGCGCCGAGTCGACCCGGTTGACCTGACCCATGCCGACCCCGACGGTGGCGCCGTCCTTGGCGAGCAGGATCGCGTTGCTCTTCACCGCGCGGACCGCCCGCCAGGCGAACGCGAGGTCCCGCAGCAACTCCTCGTCGGCGGCCTCACCGGTCACCAACCGCCAGTTGGCCGGATCGTCACCGGGGGCGTCCACCCGGTCGGCGACCTGGGCCAGCACGCCACCGGTCACCTGCCGCACCTCCACCCGGGCCGGCGTCCAGGCCGGCGCCCGCAGCAGCCGGATGTTCTTCTTGCCCTGCAACACCTCGACCGCGCCCTCGTCGAAACCGGGGGCGACCACCACCTCGGTGAAGATCTCGGCGACCTGCCGGGCCAGCTCGACCGAGACCGGCCGGTTGACAGCGATGACGCCACCGAACGCCGACACCGGGTCGCAGGCGTGCGCCAGGCGGTGCGCCTCGGCGATGTCAGCGCCGATGGCGATGCCGCACGGGTTGGCGTGCTTGATGATCGCCACCGCCGGCTGGTCGGCGAAGTCGTTCGCGGCCCGCCAGGCGGCGTCCGCGTCGACGTAGTTGTTGTACGACATCTCCTTGCCGTGCAGCTGCTCCGCCTGGGCCAGCCCCGCCGGGGCGTCCGGGTCGACGTAGAGCGCTGCCGGCTGGTGCGGGTTCTCGCCGTAGCGCAGCACCGCCGACTTACGCAGCGCCGAACCGGTGAACGTCGGCCAGGAGTCGTCGGCCGGCGCCAACTCCCGGGCGCACCACTGCGCGACGGCCACGTCGTACTCGGCGATGTCGGCGAACGCCCGCGCCGCCAGCGCACGACGCTGGGCCAGTGTGAAGCCACCCTCGCTGAGCGCGTCGACCAGCGCCGGGTAACCGGCCGGGTCGGTGAGCACGGCGACCGAGGCGTGGTTCTTGGCGGCGGCCCGCACCATCGCGGGGCCACCGATATCGATCTGCTCCACGCACTCCTCGACGCCGGCGCCGGAGGCGACTGTCGCCTGGAACGGGTAGAGGTTGGAGACCAGCAGGTCGAACGCCGCCACGCCCAACTCGTCGAGCTGCGTGACGTGCGTGTCCTTGCGCAGGTCCGCGAGGAGACCCGCGTGCACCTTCGGGTGCAGGGTCTTCACCCGGCCGTCGAGCACCTCGGGAAACCCGGTCACCGTCTCCACCGGCGTCACCGGCACCCCGGCGGCGGCGATGGTGCCCGCGGTGCTGCCGGTGGAGACGATCTCCACGCCGGCCGCGTGCAGGGCCTGAGCCAGCTCGACCAGCCCGGTCTTGTCGTAGACGCTGACCAGCGCCCGCCTGATCGGGCGGCGCCCGTCCTGAGTGGGACTCACGGAACCGTGACCTTCCTTCCGGTGATGGTCCAGCCTTCGCGGACCAGGCGACCGACCTGCTCGACGAGCTGGCGCCGCTCGGCTTCCTTGATGCGCTCGGTGAGCGTGTCCACGTCGTCGTCGTCCAGCACCGGCACCGCGACCTGCGCGACGATCGGCCCGGTGTCCATGCCGGCGTCGACGAAGAAGAGGGTGGCCCCGGTGAGCTTCACGCCGTAGGCGAGGGCGTCACGCGGGCCGTGGATGCCGGGAAACGCCGGCAGCAGCGTGTTGTGGGTGTTCAGGTAGCGGTCGCCGAAGGCGGCGAGAAAGTGCGGCCCGACCAACTTCAGGAAACCGGCCGAGATGACCAGGTCGGGTTGATGCTTCGCGACGTGCGCGGTGAGCGCACGGTCCCAGGCCTCCCGGGTGTCGTGGTCGCGGACCCGCTCCACGAACGTCGGCACCCCCGCCGCCTCGGCCCGGTCCAGGCCCGCGATGCCGTCGCGGTCCGCGCCGACCGCGACGACCTGCGCGCCGTACGCGGGGTCGGCGGCGGCATCCAGCAGCGACTGAAGGTTGCTCCCGGAGCCGGAGATGAGGACGACGATGCGGGCGACAGACGCGGGCTCGGTCACCGGGTCACCCTATCGGCAGGTCAGGGATGCCCATCGGCTGGGCGGCGCGCCGTCATCAGCAGCGACCACGTGCCTCGACCCGGTACGCTGCCGCTCGCTCGGGCTGAACGCCGCACCGGCCCACACACCGCCCCTGATCCGGCACAACGAAGCGGCCGACAAGGGCTGTTCACGTGCTTTGGGAAAGAATGTCCTCCGGCCGCATCACTGGGCATTGGGAGGACTGACCGCGATCATGGATGGAAACAAAGAGCACCAACTGACGGAACCCAGTTCAAGGAGCTTCTCGAATGCAGCCCGGTAACCCCGGTCAGGACCCGTACGGCCAGCAGCCCAACCAGGACCCGACCGCTCCCCAGCCGCCGGCCGCCCCGTACGGCCAGCAGCCCACCTCGGGACAGCCGTACGGCCAGCAGCCCAACCAGGACCCGTACGCCGCACCGCAGGCACCGTACGGTCAGCAGCCCACCTCGGGGCAGCCGTACGGCCAGCAGCCGCCGTACCAGGACCCGTACGCCCAGCAGCAGCCCCCGTACGGCGCCCCGACGTACCCGAACGCCGGGTACCCGCAGGCGCAGGGGCAGAACAACACCCTCGGCCTGGTGTCGATGATCCTCGGTATCGCGTCGATCCCGCTGGTCTGCTGCCTGTACCTGGGCATCCCGGTCGGCATCGCGGGCATCGTGACCGGTTATCTCGCCAAGCAGAAGGTGGCGCAGGGCCAGGCCAACAACGCCGGCCAGGCCAAGGCCGGTCTGATCTGCGGCGCGGTCGGCGTCGGGCTGGGCATCCTGCTGCTCATCCTGAGCGTCGTGGCGCAGGTCAACCTGCCCACCCAGCCCTGACGGGCTCGGATTCGACGGGGCGTTCCGGGTTCACCCGGGGCGCCCCGCGCTCGTCTACTGTGCCGGCCTGCGGGTCAGCACGCGGGTGGCGGCGGCGCCCAGGAGCGCGCCGGCCGCGATGACACCGGCCGCCACCGCACCGACCTGCCAACCCACCGGCCCGACCTGGGCCAGCCGACCGGCGCCGAGCGGCCCACCGGAGACCGCGGCGGCCGCACCGAGCACCACCCCGGCCACCGGCCCGGCCAACGCCGCCGGTGCCAGCAACTGGGCCCAGCGTCCGGCGGCCCGCTCCGGCCCGGCGAGTCGAGCCACCCGACGGGCGAGCAGCCAGCCGGCGACCATTCCGGCCAGCACCGGCACCGCGAGCAGCAGCGCGCCGAAGCCGTCCACCGGGCCGCGCGGCAGGCCAGCGAGCAGCGGCACGGCCGGCAGCGCGCCGACCGACACCTCGCTGGTGCGCACCGCGGTGTCGGTCCCGACCGCGAAGCCCGGCCCCAGCAGGTAACTGGTCGACCAGACCGCCGCGTTGGGCGCGTAGGCGACGCTGACCAGTGTGATGCCGGCCTGCCCGGCGACCCCGGTCCGGTACGCCCCGATCATGTCGGCCGCGTCGCCGCCGCCGGTGGCCACCGCCAGGCCGGCCGCGCCAGCGCCCGCGCCGAGCAGCAGCAGCCCGGCCACCAGACCGGTGCGCACACCGTCGCGCACCGGGCCGGGCAGCCCTGCGACGAGCAGCCGGGTCACGGCGGTGATCCGGACCGCGCCGACCAGCGCGGCGAGTGTGCCGACCACCGCGAACGTGGCGCCCGCCCGGATCAGCGACACCTCCGGTCCGCCGGTGCCGACCAGCACCGCCGCGAGCGCGCCGAGCAGCGCGTACGCGATGCCGACAGCAGCCGCGGCGAGCAGTGCCCGACGGGGCGAGCGGGTGTCGCGGGCGCCGATCGCCCGGCTGACGTGCACGCCGGCACGGGTCAGCCGCCAGAGCGCGAGCACCGTCAGCGCGAGCGGGGCGAGCCCGAGCGGGCCGGACTCGGTGCGCAGGGGCACACCGTGCCCGAGCAGCCAGCCGGCCAGCGCGGTGCGCAGGGTGCCGGTCAGCGTGGTGGAGTCCGTGCCGAGCTGCACCAGGCCGAGCACGATGGCGACCGGCAGGTAGGACGTGAGCGCGGCCCAACAGGCGGCCACCCCGGCGGCGACGGGCAACGGCGCACGCCCGCGCGGCGACCCACCCGCGCGGGGCGCGGGCACCCGCCGGGCCGACGCGGCACGGTCGACCGGCCGGTCGTCGGCGCTCACACCGCCGGGACGGCTGGGACGATCAGGGGTGACGGGGGACATCAGCTCTACTCTGGCACGTCGCGCGGGCGGTGGCAGTCCGTTAACCCCTCCTAAGGACCGCGAGTTCACCGAACCGGCGTCCTGCCCACCCGGGCCGGTCTAGCCTCGGCCCAGAGGGGGCGCGAGTCGCCGCCACCCGGGACGGGTCCGCCGGCCGGCGTCCGGGCCGGCGCGTCGCCCATGAGCGTTCGGAGGAAGTTGTGACGACGCCATACCCGCCTCCCCCGCCACCACCGGCGCAGGGACGCGACCGGACCACCCTCTGGGGCGTGCTGGGCATCGTGCTGGGGCTGATCTGCTGCGGCATCCTCGGCATCATCTTCGGCTACCTGTCCATCCGCGACGCCCGGCGGTACGGGCAGTCGCCGTTGCTCGGTTACCTCGCCATCGCGTTCGGCGTGATCAACATCATCGGCGGCGCGATCCTGCGGGCGACCGGCAACTACCCGTTCTGGAACAACGACTGACCGGCGGCGAGCACAGGTACGCCGAAGGGGGTCGACCGCGACCGGTCGACCCCCTTCGTGTTGCCTGACCGGCTCAGCTGCCGGACATGATCTCCCGCATCAGCTTCGCCGTCTCGGTCGGCGTCTTGCCGACCTTGACGCCGACCGCCTCCAGCGCCGCCTGCTTCGCCTCGGCGGTGCCGGCCGAGCCGGAGATGATCGCCCCGGCGTGACCCATGGTCTTGCCGGGAGGCGCGGTGAAGCCGGCGATGTAGCCGACCACCGGCTTGGTGACGTTCGCCTTGATGAACTCGGCGGCCCGCTCCTCGGCGTCGCCACCGATCTCACCGATCATGACGATGGCGTCCGTCTCCGGGTCGGCCTCGAACGCCGCGAGGGCGTCGATGTGGGTGGTCCCGATGATCGGGTCGCCGCCGATGCCGACGCAGGTGGAGAAGCCGATGTCGCGCAGCTCGTACATCATCTGGTAGGTCAGCGTGCCGCTCTTGCTGACCAGACCGATCCGGCCGGAGCCGGTGATGTCGGCCGGGATGATGCCGGCGTTGGACGCGCCCGGCGAGGCGATGCCCGGGCAGTTCGGCCCGATGATCCGGGTCCGCTCGCCCTGCGCCACGTTGTACGCCCAGAACGACGCGGTGTCGTGCACCGGGACGCCCTCGGTGATCACGACCGCCAACGGGATCGCGGCGTCGATCGCCTCGACCACGGCGGCCTTGGTGAACTGCGGCGGCACGAAGATGACGGTGACGTCGGCCCCGGTCTCGGCCATCGCGTCCGCCACGGACGCGAAGACCGGCAGCTCGGTGCCGTCGAAGTCGACAGTCTGGCCCGCCTTGCGCGGGTTGACGCCGCCCACCACGTTGGTGCCGGCGGCCAGCATCCGCCGGGTGTGCTTGGAACCCTCGGAACCGGTCATCCCCTGGACGATGACCTTCGAGTCCTTGGTCAGCCAGATAGCCATGATCAGACCCCCGCAGCTGCCAGCTCGGCGGCCCGCTCGGCCGCACCGTCCATGGTGTCCACCCGCTGCACGAGCGGGTTGTTCGCGCTGTCCAGGATCGCCCGGCCAGCCTCGGCGTTGTTGCCGTCGAGCCGGACGACGAGCGGCTTGGTGACCCGCTCGCCGCGCTGCTCCAGCAGGGCCAGCGCCTGGATGATGCCGTTGGCGACCTCGTCGCAGGCGGTGATGCCGCCGAAGACGTTGACGAAGACGCTCTTCACGGCCGGGTCGGAGAGCACGATCTCCAGCCCGTTCGCCATCACCGCGGCGCTCGCGCCGCCGCCGATGTCGAGGAAGTTGGCCGGCTTGACGTTGCCGTGCCGCTCACCGGCGTACGCGACCACGTCGAGGGTCGACATGACCAGACCCGCACCGTTGCCGATGATGCCGACCTCGCCGTCGAGCTTGACGTAGTTGAGGTCCTTGGCCTTGGCGGCCTGCTCCAGCGGGTCCACAGCGGCCTGGTCGACCAGGGCCTCGTGGTCCGGGTGCCGGAACGCCGCGTTCTCGTCCAGGCTGATCTTGGCGTCGAGCAGCAGCATCCGACCGTCGCCGTTCTTGGCGAGCGGGTTGACCTCGACCAGGGTGGCGTCCTCGGCGACGAACGCCTGCCACAGGCCGACGGCGATCTCGACCACCTGGTCGGCGACAGCGGTCGGGAAGCCGGCAGCGGTCACGATCTCGCGGGCCTTGGCCTCGTCCACGCCCTTCACGGCGTCGATCGGGGCCTTCACGACCTTGTCGGGGGTGTCGGCGGCGACCTGCTCGATGTCCATGCCGCCGGCGACGCTGGCGATGCAGAGGAAGGTGCGGTTCGCCCGGTCGAGCAGGTACGAGAAGTAGTACTCCTCGGCCACGTCCGCGGTCACGGTGATCATGACCTTGTGGACGGTGTGACCCTTGATGTCCATGCCGAGGATGTCGGTGGCCCGAGCCACCGCCTCATCCGGGCCCTCGGCCAGCTTGACGCCGCCGGCCTTACCTCGGCCGCCGACCTTTACCTGCGCCTTGACGACCACACGGCCGCCGAGGCGTTCGGCGATCGCGCGGGCCTCTTCCGGGGTAGTGGCGACGCCGCCGGCCAGCACGGGCAAGCCGTGCCGCTCGAACAGGTCCCGCCCCTGGTACTCGTACAGGTCCACGATTGCGCGTCCCGTCCCGTCTCCGCGGCGCGCCGTCGCGCCGCCACCAGCGTTCAGAAAACAGTTTGACGCCTGTCATCAGTTGAAACAGGCCATTGGCCGCAGCCTAGCGAGGTCGGCACCGCCGGCAACCGAGCGGGTGCACGGTGTGCGGTAATGCACAACCGGACATCAGGTGTGGCCGGTTTCCGGTCATCACCCGGGTGACATCCACCGTCCGAGCGATGTTGTCCGGCTTGCGTAACCCTGCCGTGGGGGCGTCGTTGAGTCAGATGTCGGAGCGCTGAACAGCGCAATGACGGGAGACGGCCGATGCCCTGTCGGTCGAGGGGTGGCGGCGGGGCATCGTGCATAGAGGGGCCGGACGTGTGAGGGGTGCGTCCGGCCCCTCCCCCGTGCCCAGATCCGGTCGCCTGGCGTGTTTCTCAGGAAACCGGCTGGGCCACGTTCTGCCGGACCCAGTCGACAATCGCCTGAGTGGTGGCGCCCGGCGTGAAGATCTTCGCCACGCCCAGCTTCTCCAACTCGGGAATGTCGCCGTTCGGAATGATGCCGCCGCCGAACACGACGATGTCGCGGGCGTCCCGCTCAGCGAGCAGTTCCAGCACCCGCCGGAAGAGCGTCATGTGCGCGCCGGAGAGCACGGACAGGCCGACCGCGTCGGCGTCCTCCTGGATGGCGGTTTCCACGATCTGCTCGGGAGTCTGGTGCAGGCCGGTGTAGACGACCTCCATCCCGGCGTCCCGCAGGGCGCGCGCGACGACCTTCGCGCCTCGGTCGTGGCCGTCCAGGCCAGGCTTCGCGACGACGACCCGGATACGAGAGCTCATCAGCGCACACCTTTCACCGGCTTGACCGCCTTCACCTTAACGAACGGTAACCCGGCGGGCCCGGCCCGGGAAATCCGGGCTCCGTCACCGGCCGTTACCCGGCGCAGCCGCCCGGCAACCCCGGGTGCTCAGGCCGCGAACCCTCCCGCCACCTCCTGGACAGTGCCGTCGACACGATCCCGGCGCGGTGCGGAGTCAAGCCGGACGAGTCCGCCGGAACGGTCACGCTCGGCGACGAACGGGCAGCGACGGGGGCACCGTTCGGCGTCGCGATGCATGACAATCATGGACGCAAACGGACAGATCGACACGCCAATTTCTCGCTCTAGCTTGTGACTCGCCTGGCGAATGGCTAACGTGTCCACGGTTGTCATCAGGTCCATGGACGGGTGACGACGCGGTCAGCGGACGTTCACTGGAACTTCAGAGGACGCCCACCGGCCGCTTCGGAACCCCGACAACGGAGGGTGTGCGTGCGCCAGCGCCTGTCGTCTGAGCCCGATCGATATCGCGGTCGCCGCCGCGTACCCACCCCACCCCGCAGCCGTTACGCCGCTGTCGTCACCACCGCGTTCGTCGGTGCCGGCATCGTGGCCCTCGGCGCAAGCGCCCTGCCGGACGCCAAGGACGTCAGCCCGTCGGTCCTCGACGAGCTCAAGCAGGCGTCGGTCACCAGCCAGGATGCCGCTGCCCGTTCGGAGAACGCCGACCGCGCCTCCCGGGACAGCCGCAAGGAGGACAGCGCCGAGCCCGAGGTCTGGCTGCTGCCGCTGCAGGGCTACGACTTCAACTCCCCGTACGGGATGCGCTGGGGCAAGCTGCACACCGGCGTCGACCTGGTCGCCGCCGAGGGCACTCCCTATGTGGCGATCCACGATGGCCTGGTCACCAAGGCCGGCTGGTTCGGCGGGTACGGCAACGCGGTGATCGTCCAGCACGCCGACGGCAGCGAGGCCATCTACGGCCACTCCTCCGCGGTCAGCGTGAAGGAAGGCCAGCAGGTCAAGGCGGGCGACCAGCTCGGCCTGGTGGGTCAGACCGGCCACGCGTACGGCACCCACCTGCACCTGGAGATCCATGTCAAGGGGCAGCCGAAGGACCCGGTGCCGTTCCTCCAGGAGCGCGGAGTGGACATCAAGCTGCAAGTCGAGGCAATTTACAGCGAGGTAGCCGCCTCCTGACGCTTCGTCACGACCGTTGACCGCCCGGATCTGTCGATCCGGGCGGTTTTTCGTGCGGCGGCTCTGGCTGATGTATCCCGGGTCACAGCGGCGATTGTGACCGACGCCACGGGCAAACATGATCACTTTTCCGGAAGTAGCGCACCAGAGCGGGTCATATCCGGGCAGCCGGCCGTCCGTTGGTGCTCCGACCGTTCGGTCCCCGCGCCTGCCGCAACTCGGCCCGACACCAGTATTTCGAGGTCAAGTGCCCCTCGACTGTGAAGGTCCGCCGTGCAGGAAGACAGCCCCGTCCAGAACGAGAACACCCCCGACACCAGCCAGACCGCGCAGCCGCGGCGCACCGGCCGACGGAACCGCCTCATCGTGCTCGGGGCCGCCGCCCTGGTAGCCCTCGGCCTCGGTGGGGTCGCCGTCGCCACCAGCGGCACCGACCACCCGGCACCCGCCGCCGTCTCCCTCGACACCCAGTCCCGGGCCGAGGCCGCGGGCCGGGCCGACCGCTCGGTACGCGAGTCGAGCGCGCCGGCCACCCCCTCGATCAGCCCGACGCCGAGCCCGTCCGCGGTCAGCGCCAGCCCGACCCCCACCAGGACGGCCGTCGCGAAGGCCAAGCCGAAGCCGAAGAAGACCACCAAGCCCGCGCCTGCCTGGGTCAACCCGATGCCGGGAGCAGCCGTCACCTCCTGCTACGGGCAGCGCTGGGGCACCCTGCACGCCGGTATCGACCTGGCGCTGCCCTCCGGTACGCCGATCCGCGCCGCCGCCGCGGGCACCGTGACCCAGGCCGGCGACGCCTCCGACGGGTACGGCAACTCCGTCTTCGTCGACCACGGCAACGGCTACCTGACCCACTACGCCCACCAGAGCCGCATCGCGGTCACGGTCGGGCAGGCGGTCAAGGCCGGCCAGGTCATCGGCTACGAGGGCGCCACCGGCGACGCCACCGGCCCGCACCTGCACTTCGAGGTGCACCAGGGCATGTGGAACCAGATCGATCCGGCCCCGTTCATGCGGGCGCGCGGCGTCGACCTGGGCTGCTGACGCCTGCACGTCTCCGGAACAACATCAGGGAAAGAGTGGCCTCAGACAGCGCTGAGACCACTCTTTCCCTGATCTGGTGCGATCTCCGGCGTGCCGGGTCAGAGCTTGTCGACCGGGGCGTGCCGAAGCACCAGCCACATGGTCTGGTCGCCGAAGTCGATCTGCGCGCGGGCACCCGGGCCGTGGCCCTCGACGGCGAGCACCCGGCCCAGCCCGTACCGCTGGTGATTGACCCGGTCGCCCGCTGACACCTTCGGCCCCTGCGGCAGCTCGCTGGCCGTGGTCAGCCGGCTGGCGTCCACGCCGAGCCGCTGGGCCAGCTGCGCCGCCTTCGGCGTGCCACCGGTGAAGGTGCCACGGCCGCCGGGCGCGCGGTCCGCACGGCCGCCGACGCCGCCGCCCCCGCCGGCCCACGAGGTGTACGACCCCTCGGTGCGCTCCCAGTGCACCAACTCGGTCGGCAACTCCTCCAGGAAGCGCGACGGCGGGTTGTAGGACGGCTGCCCCCAGGCCGAGCGGGTCACCGCCCGGGAGAGGTAGAGCCGCTGCCGAGCGCGGGTGATGCCGACGTACGCCAGCCGGCGCTCCTCCTCCAGCTCGCGGGTGTCGCCGAGCGAGCGCAGGTGCGGGAAGACGCCGTCCTCCAACCCGGTCAGGAAGACCACCGGGAACTCGAGCCCCTTGGCGGTGTGCAACGTCATCAGGGTGACCACGCCCTGGTGGTCGGGGTCGTCGGAGGGGATCTGGTCGGCGTCGGCGACCAGCGCCACCTGCTCCAGGAAGCCGGCCAGGGTGGCCCGCTCCCCGTCGGCGCCGAGCGCCTCGATCCGCTCGGTGTACTCGCGGGCGACGCTGACCAGTTCCTGGAGGTTGTCCACCCGACCGGCGTCCTGCGGGTCCAGGCTCTCCTCCAGCTCGGTGAGGTAGCCGGAGCGGGTCAGCAGCGCCTCCAGCACCTCCTCGGGGGTGCCGGTCTCGGCCAGCTCACGGGCGCCGTCGAGCAGCGCCACGAAGTCGGCGATGCCGTTCGCCGCCCGGCTGGAGATGCCCGGCGCCTCCCGGGCCCGGCGCAGGGCCGCGCCGAAGGAGATCCGATCACGGCTGGAGAGCGCCTCGACACACGCCTCGGCCCGGTCGCCGATCCCCCGGCGCGGGGTGTTGAGCACCCGCCGCAGGCTCACCGTGTCGTCGTCGTTGACCACCGAACGCAGGTACGCCAGGGCGTCGCGGACCTCCTTGCGCTCGTAGAAGCGCACCCCGCCGACCACCTTGTAGGGCAGGCCGACGCGGATGAACACCTCCTCGAAGACGCGGGACTGGGCGTTGGTGCGGTAGAAGACCGCCACATCGCCGGGGCGGGTCTCGTCGGCGTCGACCAGCCGGTCGATCTCGCGGGCCACCCAGTCGGCCTCGGCGTGCTCGGTGTCGGCCACGTAGCCGACGATCTGCTCGCCGGCGCCGGCCTCGCTCCACAGCCGTTTGGGTTTGCGGGAGGTGTTGCGGTCGATCACCGCGTTGGCCGCGTTGAGAATCGTCTGGGTGGAGCGGTAGTTCTGCTCCAGCAGGATCGTCCGGGCGTCGGTGAAGTCCCGTTCGAACTCCAGGATGTTGCGGATCGTCGCACCCCGGAACGCGTAGATCGACTGGTCGGCGTCGCCGACCACGCACAGCTCGGCGGGCGCCAACCCGTCGGTGCCGGAGACCAACTCCTTGATCAGGACGTACTGGGCGTGGTTGGTGTCCTGGTATTCGTCCACCAGCACGTGCCGGAACCGCCGCCGGTAGCTCTCCGCGACGTGCGGGTGGGACTGGAGCAGGTGCACCGTGGTCATGATCAGGTCGTCGAAGTCCAGGGCGTGCGCCTCACGCAACCGGCGCTGGTAGAGCGTGTACGCCTCGGCCAGTGCCCGCTCGTTGGGGCCGGTGGCCCGCGCCGCGAACTGCTCCGGGTCGACCAGCTCGTTCTTGAGGTTGGAGACCTGGGCGGCGAGCCCTCGCGCCGGGTAGCGCTTCGGGTCGAGATCCAGCTCGCGGGTCACCAACTGCATCAGCCGGCGGGAGTCGTCCGCGTCGTAGATCGAGAACGTCGACTTGAGGCCGGCGTGCTCGTGCTCGGCGCGCAGGATCCGCACGCAGGCCGAGTGGAACGTCGACACCCACATCAGGCGGGCCCGGGGGCCCACCAGCGCGGCGACGCGCTCCTTCATCTCGCCGGCGGCCTTGTTGGTGAAGGTGATCGCGATGATCTCACCGGGGTGCACGTCCCGAGCGGCGAGCAGGTAGGCGATCCGGTGCGTGAGCACCCGGGTCTTGCCCGACCCGGCGCCGGCCACGATCAGCAGCGGCGAGCCGGCATGACTGACGGCGTCGCGCTGCGGCCCGTTCAGCCCGTCGAGGAGCTGCTGCGGATCGAGACGCGCGGCGACCGCCCCGGGTCGGTGCGGGCGGACCGGCGCGGACTCCGGCGCAGGCGGGGACGCGGGGATGTCGAAGAGAGGATGCATCGCCCGACAAGTCTATGCCGCCGGCCCGACACTGCGCCTTCGGCGCTCAGCGGCTCATGCCCGACACCGCGCACCACCACCGGGTGCGCCCACCGTCGGGAAAGCTGCCCTTCTCGACCCGGACTGCTTGCGCGCCGGGCAACGACGTGGGCATACTCGACGGCGTGATCGCTGCGCGCTACTACTTTTACTATGGCACCGGGAGTCCGGCTGTCGTAGGTCGCGCCTGATCGATTCAGACCTGCTAAAGCCCCGGGCTCCTGGAGTCCGGGGCTTTTTCCGTCCCAGGTTCCGGGCACCGGGCACCACACTGCGAGAGGTACCCGATGATGACAGACGTGATGGAGCAGAGCGGCGGCCCGACCCGACCGGGGCAGCCCGCAGCGCAGGGCGCTGGGCCGGTGGCGGCCACACCGCCGACGGGTGGGCACACCGAACCGGCCGAGCAGCAGACCGGCACCGAGGAGCCGTCCGCCTCCGCGCGGATCGTGCAGATCAGGGAACGGATCGACGAGATCGACAACGCGTTGATCACGCTCTGGCAGGAGCGGGCCGCGTTGTCCCAGGAGGTCGGGGCGACCCGGATGGCGTCCGGTGGGACCCGCCTGGTGCTCTCCCGGGAACGGGAGATCCTGGAGCGGTTCCGGGTCGCGCTCGGCGCCGACGGCACCCAGCTGGCCCTGCTGCTGCTCCGCGCCGGCCGCGGCCCGCTGTGAGCCACACCGGCCGGCGGTCGGATCACCCGACGCGCTGAACCATGGCCGCGTGCAGCACTCGTCCAGGGGTCTCTGACAGACGAAACCGCCTGCCGTCGTCGCGATGACGGCGGCAGGCGGTTTCGGTGACTCACACCTCGTGGGTGGCGACGATCTCACGCTTCTCGGCGAAGTGGCAGGCGCTCGGGTGGTCCGAGCCCGGCCGGATCTCCAGCAGCGGGACCTGCTCGGCGCAGACGTCCTGCGCCTTCCAGCAGCGGGTCCGGAACCGGCAGCCCGAGGGCGGGCTGATCGGCGACGGCACGTCACCCGTGAGCCGGATGATCGTCTTGTTGTGCCGCTGCGTCGGGTCCGGCACCGGCACCGCGGAGAGCAGAGCCTGGGTGTACGGGTGGGTCGGCCGCTCGTAGATCTCGTCCTCGGTGCCGATCTCCACGATCTTGCCGAGGTACATCACCGCGACCCGGTCCGAGAGGTGACGGACCACCGACAGGTCGTGCGCGATGAAGACGTACGACAGCCCGAACTCGCCCTGCAGCTGCTCCAGCAGGTTCATGACCTGGGCCTGGATGGAGACGTCGAGCGCCGACACCGGCTCGTCGCAGACGATGATCTCGGGCCGCAACGCGAGCGCACGGGCGATGCCGATGCGCTGACGCTGACCGCCGGAGAACTGGTGCGGGTACCGGTTGATGTGCTCGGGGTTGAGCCCGACCAGGTCGAGCAGCTCCCTGACCTTGGCCCGGCGGCTGCCCTTCGGCGCCACCTCCGGGTGGATCTCGAACGGCTCACCGAGCAGGTCACCGACGGTCATCCGCGGGTTCAGCGAGGTGTACGGGTCCTGCATGACCAGCTGGATCTGCCGGCGCAGGCGCCGCAGCGCACCACCGGACAGCTTGGAGATGTCCTGACCCTTGTAGAGGACGCTGCCTTCGGTCGGCTTCTCCAGGTTCATCAGCACCCGGGCGAGCGTCGACTTGCCGCAGCCGGACTCGCCGACCACGCCGAGCGTCTCGCCGGCGCGCAGATCGAAGGAGACCCCGTCGACCGCCTTGACCTGACCGACGGTCTTCTTGAACACCACACCCTGCGTCACGGGGTAGTGCTTGACCAGGTCACGGACCTCGAGGATGTTCTCAGACACGGTTCACCAGCTCCTCGGCGAAGTGGCAGGCGCTGGCCCGGGCATTGCCCACCTGCAGCAGCGGCGGGACCTTCTCCCGACACACCGGCTGAGCCATGGGGCAGCGCGGGTTGAACGGGCAGCCCGGCGGGATGTTCATCAGGTTCGGCGGGAGGCCCTTGATCGTCCGGAGCTGCTGCCCCTTCTCGTCCATCCGCGGGATCGAGTCGATCAGACCCATCGTGTACGGGTGCGCCGGCTTTGCGTACAGGTCGTACACGTCCGCTTCCTCGACGATCCGGCCCGCGTACATGACCGCGATCCGGTCCGCGACGTCGGCGACCACGCCGAGGTCGTGGGTGATCAGGATCATGCCCATCTGCCGCTCACGCTGGAGCTCGGCCAGCAGGTCCATGATCTGGGCCTGCACGGTCACGTCGAGAGCGGTGGTCGGCTCGTCCGCGATCAGCACCTCCGGGTCGAGCGCCAGCGACATCGCGATCATCGCGCGCTGCCGCATACCGCCGGAGAACTGGTGCGGGTAGTTGTTGAACCGACCCTTGGCGTTCGGGATCTTGACCTGGTCGAGCATGTCGATCGCGCGCTTCTTGGCCTCCGCGCGACCCATGCCCCGCCGGACCCGGAACTGCTCGGCGATCTGGAACCCGACGGTGAAGACGGGGTTCAGCGCGGAGAGCGCGTCCTGGAAGATCATCGCGATGCCCTCGCCGCGGATGCGGCGGCGCTCCTCGTCGGACATGCGCAGCATGTCCTTGCCGTGGAAGCGGACCTGCCCACCGGTCACGAAGCCCGGCGGCGTGTCGAGGATGCCCATGATGGTCTGCGCCGTGACGCTCTTACCGGAGCCGGACTCGCCGAGCACGGCGAGGGTCTCCCCCGCGTCGACGTGGTACGTGACCCCGTTGATGACCTTTGCGACGCCGTCCCGGGTACGGAACTCCACCCGCAGGTCGTCGACCTCGAGCAGCCGGCCGGAGGGACGCCCGGAGCCGCCGGATCCCGGCGCTGACTGCTCGGACACGAGAATGTCGGACAACTGGATCTCCCCTAGCGGAGTTTCGGATCGAGGGCCTCGCGGACCGACTCACCGAGCATCACGAAGCTCAGCACTGCGGTGACGAGGAACGCGGCGGGGAAGAACACCAGCCCCGGCGCGACCCGGACGAACTGCTGCCCATCACTGATCATGATGCCCCAGGACACCACCGGCGACTTCAGACCGACGCCCAGGAACGACAGCGTGGCCTCGGCGCCGATGAACGAGCCGACCATGATCGTGCCGTAGACCAGCAGTGGGGCCAGGCAGTTCGGCAGCAGGTGCTTGAGGATGATCCGGCCGGTGCCGGCACCCAGTGCGCGGGCCGCGACGATGTAGTCGGCCTCCTTGGTGGCGAGCACCGAGGAGCGCATCAGCCGCATCACGACCGGCCAGCTCAGCACGATCAGCGACGCGATCACCAGGCCCATGATCTGGGCCTTGCTGTTGCCGGAGCCCGACCCGTTGAACGTGGTCAGGATGACGATCGCGCCGAGCACGAAGGGCAGACCGAAGAAGACGTCGGCGATCCGGCTCAGCAGCGCGTCCACCCAACCACCGCGGTAGCCGGAGATGATGCCCATCGTTCCGCCGATGAGCAGGGTGCCCAGCACGGAGAGCACGGCGACCACGACGGAAGCCCGTGCGCCGTAGATGACCCGGGCGTAGACGTCACGGCCCTGCACGTCGTAGCCGAACCAGCCATTGGCCGACGGCTTGTCGAGGCTGCGGGACAGCGAACCGTTGACCGCGTCGCCCGGGGCGAAGAGCGCCGGGAAGGCCGCCATCAGCAGGAAGATCAGGATCAGCGTGGCCGAGATCCAGAACAGCGGCTTGCGCCGCAGGTCACGCCAGGCGTCGGCGAGCAGGCCGCGCGGCTTCTCGTTGCTCTGCGGCTGACCCGCGGTGGCGGGGGCGGCGGAGTCGGTCGGGTGTGCGCCAGGGGTGCTGACGATCGATGCGGTACTCGGGTCACTCATAACGGATCCTCGGGTCCAGGGCGGCGTAGAGCAGGTCAACCAGCAGGTTCATCACGAGATAGACCAGCACCAGGACGACCACGATTCCTACCACCGTGGCGCTTTCCTTGGTGATGATCGCCCGGAAGACCTGGCGGCCGATTCCGTTGATGCCGAAGATTCCCTCGGTGACGATCGCGCCACCCATCAGGGCGCCGAGGTCGGTGCCGAGCAGGGTCACCACTGGGATGAGCGAGTTGCGCAGCAGGTGCACGCCCACCACCCGGCGCATCGGCAGGCCCTTGGCGATCGCGGTACGCACGTAGTCCGCGCGACGGTTCTCCGCGATGCTCGTTCGTGCCACCCGGGCGATGTACGCCACCGACGCGCTACCGAGCACGAAGCCCGGCACGATCAGCTCGGACCACCGCATCTCCGAGGAGACGGTCGGCTTGATGATGCCCCACTGCACACCCAGCAGCCACTGCAGCACGAAGCCGACCACGAAGACCGGCAGCGCGATCAGGAAGAGGGTGGAGACCAGGACCAGGTTGTCCAGGAAGCCGTTACGCCGCAGGCCGCTCAGCACGCCGGCACCGAGGCCGATGATCGCCTCGATGGCGAGCGCCACGAGCGCCAGCTTCAGCGTGTTCGGGTACGAGGTCATGATGATGTCGCTGATCTCGCGCTGCGAGAAGGTCTGACCGAAATCGCCCTGGAGCAGGTTCTTCATGTAGCTGCCGTACTGCACGAAGACGTTCTGGTCGAGGTGGTACTTCTCGGTCATGAAGGCGATGTACTGGTCCGGGCAGCGGCGCTCACCGCACTTGCCGGCGAACGGGTCGCCGGGGACGGCCCAGACGAGCCAGTAGATCAGGAACGTCGTACCGATGAAGACCGGCACGAGTTGGAGCAGCCGTCTCAACAGATAACGGCCCATGGGGTGGTCCTCCAGACAGGGGGCGCGTCGGACGGCCGACACGGTGGTGACAACGTGCGAGTGGAGCGTTGTAACACCCACTCGCGGAACGGCCCCGGGTCGGGCTCACCGGATGTGGCGAGCCCGACCCGGGGTCAGACCGTTCGGATCAGAGCTCGACCGAGGTGATGTCGATCTCGCCGACGTTGTTCAGCTCGAGCTTCTTGATCTTCTCCGAGTGGCCGGACTGCTGGCCGTAGAAGTAGACCGGGATGCTCGGGACGTCCTGGTCGACCTTCTCGACGGCCTTGGCGAACGCCTCGTGCGAGGCCTCCAGGCTCGGCGCGCCGCTGGCCTGCTTGGCCAGCGCGTCGACCTCGGGGTTGCTGTACAGACCGTCGTTGGAGGAGCCGTTGGTGACGAACAGGGGGTTCACCCAGTTCTCCACGTCCGGGTAGTCCTGCTGCCAGGCGGCGCGGTACGGGCCCTTCATGGTGTGGGCGTTGATGTTCTGGCGGAAGACCGCGAAGGTCGGCACGCCCTCAGCCCGAGCGTTGATGTTGAGGTTGGTCTTGATCTGCTGCGCGACGGCGTCCATCCAGTCCTTGTGGGCGGAGTCCGCGTTGTAGTAGAAGACCATCTCACCGGTGAAGCCACCGGCCTCGGCGAGCAGCGTCTTGGCCGTCTCCGGGTCGAACTTGCAGGCGGTGCAGTTGCCCGGCTTGGCGCCCGGGGTCAGCGGGTTCGCCCAGCTGTCGGCCGGCTTGCGGGTGCCGAAGAAGATCTTGTCCGAGATCTCCTGCCGGTTGACCGCCAGCGACACGGCACGACGCAGCTTCGGGTTCTGGAAGCGCTTGTCGTAGATCGGGAACGCGATGAACGCGGTCGACGGCGTGACGGTCGAGCGGCCCCGGTCACCGAGGTCGGTCTTCCACTTGTCACCGGCGAGCGCCGAGGTGGGGACAACCTCCATGAAGTCGAGGTTGTTCGCCAGCAGGTCGGCGTAGGCGGCGTTGTCGTCCTGGTACAGCTTGACGTCGACGTCCTTGATCTTCATCTTGTCGCGAAGATTGTAGTCGTCGAAGCGCGTCAGCTTGATGAGGGAGTTGTCCTCCCACGACACGAACTTCACCGGGCCGTTGGCGATCGGCTTGCGGCCGAACTCCTCGGGCTTCATGGTGAAGAACACGTCCGGCAGCGGCATGAAGGCGCTGTAGCCGAGCTTGGTCGGGAAGACCGCGGTCGGCGCCGACAGCGTGACCTCGAAGGTCTGCTCGTCGATGACCTTCAGGCCGGACATCTTGTCGGTCGTCGGCGTCGGGGCCTTCTTCGGGCCGTCCGGGCCGTCCGGGTCCGTGGTGTAGGTCTGGTCGAAGCCCGCGATGTCGGCGAAGAAGGTGCCGTTCTGCGCGCCGTTCGGCGAGTAGGCGGCCCAGTTCCAGGCGTCGACGAAGTTCTTCGCCTTGACCTCGGTACCGTCGTGGAACTTGGTACCGGCCTTGATCTTGATCGTGAAGACCTTGGAGTCCGTGGTGTTGATGGACTCCGCCAGCGCGTTACGCGGGGCCCCACCGTCGTTCGGGTACTCGACCAGGCCGGTCCACAGCCAGTCGACGATCTTCCCGCCGCCGGTCTCCGTGGTGTTCGACGGGACCAGCGGGTTCTCCGGCTGGACGCCGTGCACAACGATCGAGCCGTCCGCGCTGGCGGCAGTATCGCCGTCGCCGCCGCTCGAGCAACCGCTCGCGACAAGCGCGGCAGCCGCGCTGAGCGCGATGGCGCTCGTCGCCCGCTTCGAGACTCTCATTCCGAGGGGCCTCCTCTTTCTAACCAGGTTCCGTCGTGGGTTTCACGCACGTTTGGGGGTGACACCGCCCGACCACCCCGGGGCGCGGGTCGCCGGGACCACAGGGAAGTTGGGGACACCCCTGATGTTCCGATCCGCCGGGCTCCCTCACCAACGAGGCGCGACACGACGCAACCGACACAGCCACGGGCCGCCGTGATCGGCAGATTCGTGGTCGTGGGGCGTACGGAGTGCCACACACCGATGGTGAGGTGCTGCCACTGTGACACCCACTGGCCGCTTCCGTGAAGGTGCCGTTATCAAGCCGTTAGTTGCCCGCCACGTTGCCGATACTTGAAAAATGATCATAAAACGGTCGCCGCAGGCAGCGTTGAGCAGGAAATACGTTGCGCCGCCCGAACACGAGGCCTCAGCCCGTGCGCGTCCCCGAGGTCACCCGGGCCCGGTGGGACGTCCGTCACCACTCACGTTTCGAGCCATCCGGATGAGGGTGCCCAGGACTACCCGGCCACGATCACCGGCTGGGTGGACGAGGGTGCGCCGGACGTTTCTCTGATCCTCGCCGCTGGCGACCCACGTCAGACGAGCCGGCGATCCGCCGCCCACCGGGAGAGCTCGTAACGGTTGGACATCTGGAGCTTGCGCAGCACGTTGGACACGTGCGTCTCCACCGTCTTGATGGAGATGAACAGCTCCTTGGCGATCTCCTTGTACGCGTACCCCCGGGCCAGCAGCCGCAGCACCTCCCGCTCACGGTTGGTGAGCTGGTCCAGCTCCGGGTCGGCCACCGGGGCGTCCGGCCGGGCCGCGAAGGCGTCCAGCACGAACCCGGCCAGCCGTGGGCTGAACACCGCGTCGCCGTCGGCCACCCGACGGATCGCGGCAGCCAACTCGTCCGGGGAGATGGTCTTGGTGACGTACCCCCGGGCACCGGCACGGATCAGCCCGATCACGTCCTCCGCCGCGTCGGAGACGCTCAACGCCAGGAACTTGACCTGCGGATGGGTACGCCGCATCGCCTCCAGCACCGCGCGACCGCCACCGTCGGGCATGTGCACGTCGAGCAGGACCACGTCCGGGCCGACGGCGGCGATCCGGGTGACCGCCTCGGCCACCGTGCTCGCCTCGCCCACCACCTCGACGTGGGCGCCCAACTCCGCGCGCACCCCGGCCCGGAACATGGCGTGGTCGTCCACCAGGAACACCCGCAGCCGCTCGGGGCGGGCATCCGCCGGGTCGAGGTGCTCGGTCGACTGCTCGGCCATGGTCATCTGTTCCTTTCCGCTGCGGACGAGTCCCGGGAGATCGGCAGGATCAACCGGACCTCGGTCCCCTCCCCCGGGCCGGACCGGATTTCGGCCCGTCCGCCGTGCCGCTTCATCCGCCCGATGATCGAGCCGCGTACGCCGTGCCGGTGGTCCTCCACGGTATCCGGATCGAAGCCCTTCCCCCGGTCCCGAACGAAGACGCTGACCTGATCCGGCTCCACCTCGGCGTAGAGCGACACGGTCTGCACGCCGGCGTGCCGGGCCGCGTTCACCAGAGCCTCGCGGGCGGCCGCCACCAGTGCCCCGACCTTCTCGTCGGTCTCCCGATCGCCGACCACCACCGTCTCCACGCTGATCGCGAAGGTGTCCTCGACCTCGGCCGCGGCCTGCTCCAGGGCGGCGGCGAAGCGCTCGCTCGGCGAGGCGGTGGGCTTGTAGAGCCAGTTGCGCAGCGAACGCTCCTGCCCTCGGGCCAGCCGCTGCACGGTCTTCACGTCACCGGCGTTGCGCTGGATCAGGGCCAACGTGTGCAGCACCTGGTCGTGCACCATGGCGGCCAACTCGGCCCGCTCCTGCTCGCGGATGCGCCCCTCGCGCTCCGAGCGGAGCTGGCTGTACGTCCGCCAGAGCACCGGCGCGGCGACCACGCCGACGCCCGCCAGCCCGACCAGCGCGAAGATCACGCCGTTGATCACCGCGTCGAAGTTCTGTGCCGGCGAGTAGACGGCCGCGACACCGATGATGCCGACCGCGACCAGCACTCCACCGCCGATGAACCGGAGCACGAAGGCCCGGCGGTCGCTCTCCTCGACGACTGCGCCGAGCCAGGGCACCGGCATCGCGTCGCCCCACTGCCGCCGCCGCTCGGGCGCGGACTGGTGCCAGATGACCCCGGCGCCGACCGCGATGATCGCCACCAACCAGCCGGCGGTGCCCGCCGCGCCCACCGAGTCGAAGACCATCACCTGGATCAGCAGGACACCGAGCCCGATCCCCACGAACGGCAGGAGTTGGGCGACATCCCGCCGGGGCGGCACCGCAGTGTCACCGGGACGCAGCGGCACCACCGCCCAGAAGGCCGCGTAGAGCAGCAGACCGAGCCCGCTCAGCCCGAGCAGGACCATGAACGCGACGCGCACCCGCAGCACCGAGATGCCGAGGTGGTCGGCGATACCGGCGGCGACGCCGGCGGCCATCCGGTGCTCGGGGGCGCGGTAGAGCCGCGGGGGTGGGGTCACGGTGCTGCTGATCGGAGGCTCCCTGGTCACGGTGGCGGACAGGTCGAGGTCGGTGACTCGATCGTCACACGCTGCGGCGTCGGTGACCACGGGGACGCCCCCGACATTCCGGCCGCCGGATCTCAGGGTGGGGTCAGGGTCGGGTCCTGAGGTCGTTCGGGTGCGCCGGGCAGCAGGATCGAAGCATGACCGAGGAAGCTGCCCCGCCGCCCCGACCGGGGTCGGCACAGTCGGGCGGTTCAGCACCGCCCCCGCCCGCCACCACGCCCACCGAATGGACCGAGCCCCGCACCTTCGGTCCGCACGCTGGCACCGACGCGCCCGCCGACACCGCACCCGGCGATCCGGCCGACGGCTACGCGCCGCCCGCTGCGGGCTAC
This sequence comes from Micromonospora sp. SD19, assembly GCF_054462275.1. Classification (NCBI taxonomy): domain Bacteria; kingdom Bacillati; phylum Actinomycetota; class Actinomycetes; order Micromonosporales; family Micromonosporaceae; genus Micromonospora; species Micromonospora sp. SD19. Next base: position 302,483 of record NZ_JBTLMN010000004.1, on the reverse strand, counting down.
GGTCCAGGCCCGGGGTTCGCGGCGGGCACCGGCTACGGTCCGGGCGGCACGCCACCCGGTGGTCCCGGACCGTCCGCACCGCCACCGCCGCTGGGCGGCACCAGCTTCACCTCACGGTACGGGCTGGTCCGACCGCGCGACGGGCGGTATCTGGCCGGGGTCTGCGCGGCCATCGGGCGCGCCACCAACACCGATCCGGTGCTCTGGCGGGTGCTGCTCGCGGTGCTCGGCTTCTTCGGGGGCATCGGCATTCTGGTGTACGTCGCCGCCTGGCTGATCATCCCGAACGAGGGCGACACCGCCTCCCCTGTCGAATCCATGCTCGGCCGCGGTCGCTCCAGCATGTCGCCGGTGACCGTGATCGTCCTGGGCATCCTGGTCGCGGCCAGCTTCGCGTACATCGTCACCGACGCCTTCCGCGCGGTGCTGCTCGGCGCCGCCATCCTGGTCGCCGGCGCGCTCCTGCTCAACCGGGACGGCCGCAACCCACGGCCCGGCAACCCGGGCGGTCCGCCACCGGCCGGCAACCCGGCCGGCCCGATCGTCCCACCGGTGGCCTGGCCCGCACCGTCGTACGGCGCGGCGCCGTCGACCAGCCCGGCGATGACGCCGCCGATGTTCGGCACCGGTCCGGGGTACGCCACCGCGACCACGGGGGCAGCCCCCACCGCCACCATCCCGGGGTACGACACGCCGCCGACCAGCGGCCCGCAGCCGGCCACCGCGACCCAGCAGGTGTCCGGGATGGGTCCGGTGTCCGGGCAACCGGCCGGCACGACGGCTGCCCAGCCCGGCTGGCCGAGCACCGCCATGCCCAGCTCCGGTTGGCCGTCGCCACCGGTGAGCAGCGCACCCGCTGCCCCGGCCGGCTATCCGACCGCCCCGCCGCCCTCCGGTTACCGCCCGCCGTTCGCGCCGCACGGCCCGTACGCTTCGCCGACCCCGGCCGCGCCGCCTCCGCCCAAGCCACCGAAGCCGCCGAAGCGCCCGAAGGAGCGGTCACCACTCGGCGCGGTGACCTTCTCGCTGATCTTCCTGGTGCTCGGTCTGGTCGCCCTGCTCGACCTGCTGGACGTCTTCGCCATCAGCGCCTCGGCGTACTTCGCCGCCGCGTTGGCCACCATCGCGCTGGGTCTGCTGGTCGGCACCTGGTTCGGGCGGGCCCGCTGGCTCATCGCGCTCGGCCTGGTGACCGCCGCGGCGCTGGGCACGGCTACCGTCGCCGAGTCCTACGACCGGATCCGAGGGGTCGACGGCGCGGTGACCTGGGCGCCCACCGACTACCGCGACCTGGCGGACCGGTACGAGAACAGCTTCGGTGACGCCGTGCTCGACCTGCGCGGGATCGACTTCGCGAAACGGGAGAGCCAGGTGACGGTGGCCGTCAACTTCGGCCAGGCGACAGTGGTCGTGCCTCCGAACGTCGACGTCACGACGGTGGCCGACGTCAACGCGGGTGACGCCACCGTCTTCGGCAACCGCTCCGGTGGCCTGGACGGCCGTCTGCGGGAATCCACCGACCTCGGCGCGGACGGGCCCGGTGGCGGGACCCTGCGCCTCTACATCCACGTCAACGCGGGCAACCTGGAGGTGACCCGGTGAAGGCTCACCGCACGGATCTGGTGTCGTTCGCCTTCGGGCTCGTGTTCCTGGCGCTGTCCGCCTGGTGGCTGCTCGCCCAACTGCTCGGGCTGGCGCTGCCGCCGGTCGGCTGGTTCCTGGCCGGCGCACTCATCCTGATCGGGGTCTTCGGGCTGGTCGGCGCGCTGCGCTCGGGTCGACCGAGCCAGCCGGAGCCGACCGCCGGGGTCGCCGAGGCCGTCGTGCCCGTTTCCGGCACGTCGGTCTCCGGTGCGCCCAGCTCCGGTACGCCCGCGCCGGTCTCCGGTGCCGCCACGTCGACATCCGGTGCGGCCCTGCCGGTCTGGGAGGCCGAACGCTCCACCTGGGACACCCCCTCCCCGGACCCGACGCGCATCTCGGACCCGACGTTCGCCTCGGACCGGTCGCTGGAGACGCCGACCGCCGAGGTGCGGGCGGAGGATGCGCCGATCACCGATGTGATCCACCCGGCCTGGCTGGCACATCCGCCGTCGGAGCCGCCGACCGAGCCGATCCCCGGCCGGTCCGGCGGCGCGGACGAGGAGCCGACTCTCGGGGTCCTCGCCCGCCCGGGGACGTCCGACGGGGACGAGCCGACCCGGTCCGACCAACCGGTCGCGGCCGGCGGTGACCACCCGGGCACGGCCGCCGCCGACGATGCGGCAGCCAGCGGCGGCGACCAGACCCGCGACGAGCGGGAGGGTCCGCGCCGGGAAGTCTGACCCCGGGCGCCTGACCCGCGTCGGTCCACCACAGCCGCACGGCGGTGGGACCGGCGCGGACGGGCGCATATGCTGGCCGGTGGAGATCTCGCCTCCGCCGGCCGGCCCGTCCCGCCCATGGCGGTCCCGCCGCGATTCCCGTCTCTACCCCCGTCAGGAGCCCGCCCGACATGACCCAGTCCCCCGCCGTGCGTACCACCGGCCGGTCCGGTCCGGTCCGCATCGGCGAGCGAGCCGCCCGTACCCTCGTCGCCGAGCTGGCCCGGATCAACGACGCCAAGGCCGCCCTGCTGGTCGGGGTGCACCCGGCCTCCGCGGTGCTGGCCGCGGCGATCGAGGCGCTGCTCCCCGGTGACCGGCTCACCGTGGTGCCCACCGAGCCGTTCGGCGCCGCCGCGCTGCGCGAGCACGTCGCCGCCCAGGGCCGCTGGGTCGCCGACCGGGTGAACGTCGTCGACTCGCTGGCCGAAGCCGAGCCCGCCGCGGTCGTCATCGCCGGTGAGGTGTTCACCGGCACCGCCGAGGCGACCCGCGGCGGCGTCGAAGGGCTGGCCAAGTACCTGATCGACGGGGCGGTGCTGAGCGTGGCGACAGTCGCCACGCCCGGCCGGACCGAGGGCGCCGCCGCCGAGCTGGCCCGACAGGACGCCCTCTATGGCGTCGGCGCCGACCTGGTGCTGCGCAACACGCCACCGGTACGGGTCTACCGACTGCGGTTCACCCCGGCCAGCCCGGCCACCGCCGACAGCCTGGCCCCCGCGTACCGGCCATCGAGTGTGCCGGTGACCCGGAGCATGCACATCGACTCCAACGGTGTGGCGGCGGCGGGCATCGCGCTGGGCCTCGCCGCGCTCACCCGGGTGGCGCGTCCGTCGTCCAAGCTGTGGCTGCTGCCGGCCCTGGCCGCCGGGCCGGTCGCCGCGTTCTTCCGGGACCCCGAGCGGGACGTGCCGGAGGACCCGAGCGCCGTGGTCGCCAGCGCGGACGGAAAGGTCCTGTCGGTTCAGCGGCTGCACGACGAGCGCTTCGGCGACGGCGAGTGGCTGCGAATCGCGGTGTTCCTGTCGGTGCTGGACGTGCACGTCAACCGCGCACCGGTCGCCGGCAAGGTGGTGGACTACTTCGTCGCCGACGGCGGCTTCGTCAACGCGATGAAGCCGGACGCCGAGCACAACGTCGCCGCGTACACCGTGCTGGACACCGCGCGCGGCACTGTGGTGGTCGCGCAGCGGACCGGGCTGATCGCTCGCCGGATCGTGCAGCGCGCGCCGATCGGCGCACTGCTGGCCAAGGGCGAGCGCTTCGGGCTGATCCGGTTCGGCTCCCGGACCGACGTCTACCTGCCCGCCGAGACCGCGGACCCGCTGGTCGGGCCGGGCGACAAGGTGGTCGGTGGGTCCACGGTCATCGCCCGCTGGCGCTGACCCGCTGACGACGAACGGGGCGCCGCGGTCCGCGGCGCCCCGTTCTGTCTGCTCAATCAGGCGGTACGACGCTGCCGCAGCCAGAGAACCGGCCCGCTGACCAGGTAACCCACCACGATCAGGGCGAACGTCAGCCGGATGTCGACCAGTGCGCCGATCACCGGAGCCAACCAGAGCCACGGCGGCAGCTTCACCAGGCGGGCGAGCTTGGCGTACGGGAAGCTCGACACCATCGCGAACGCCAGCAACGCCACCCCGGCGACCAGCACGGCACCGGGCACCGGCAGGCCGATCGCCACCGTCACGGCGAGCACCGCGGCGGCCATGGTGGTGGGCACACCGCAGAAGAAGCGGCCGTCCTTCGGCGAGACGTTGAACCGGGCCAGGCGGATCGCGGCACACGCGGCGACCAGGGCGCAGGCCACCGCCGCCGCGGCCGTGGAGACCGAGCCGGCGAGCGACGCGTAGACCACGACCGGCGCGGCCAGGCCGAACGAGCACATGTCGGCCAGTGAGTCCATCTGAGCGCCGAACGGGCTGGCCACGCCGAGGCGTCGGGCCAGCGCGCCGTCCAGACCGTCGAAGCCGACGCAGGCGATCAGGCAGAGCGCGGCCATGCGCACCTCACCCTGCATGGCCAGGAAGATGGCCAGCATGCCGAGCATCAGGCTGGCCAGCGTGCAGGCGTTGACCAGGCCGAACTTCATCCGGCGCGCGATGGTGCGCTCGCCGGGAAGCAGCGGGATCGAGCGGGCCTCGTCGACCTGCGCCATCGGCGGCATCGCCGGGCTGACCGGTACGACCGCGTCGATGTCCGCCCGGTCCAGGCCCAGTGTCGGGTCCACACCCAGCGTCGGTCGGCTGAGCCGGTCCAGGCCGTAACGACGGCGCTGCCGGTCGGCGTACCGGTGCTCGGTCGGGGTCAGGTCGGTCGGGTGCAGGTCGCCGTCGCGGCGACCGACCCGGACCAACAGCACCTGGCGGGCGAACGTGCTGCTGCGGCGCAACCGGCCCGCCCAGCGACGCCCTGCGGGGCGCGGACTGTCAGTAGTACGACGCCGGCGCCATGGGGCTCTCGGCACGTTTCCTCCATCACCGGATCTGCTGGCCGCCGTGGGGCGGTGTCCGGCTGTCTCGTGCCGGACCTTGCATGGCCCGGCAGCCGTTTTGCGGAGTACACCATCGCATAGGGGAACATGGCTTGGCGATAGCTGCCGGCGGTACTTATAACTGGCTTAAACCGCTCGAACCGCTCGCTTGTTCCCATCCCGGGCCTCATCGCCCGTTTCCTCCATCATTCCCGCCTTTGACTGTACCGGAGGGTCACCAACTCGGCTCAGTGAGCCGAGTGCTATCGGCCACTCTGTCCGATTGCCACGGCAGCGATGTCGCTCAACGGCAGGTCAACCGCCTCGGCCCGGGTGAACCACCCCGCCCGGGCCGTCGACCCTCCGGCGGCTTCGGTGACCGTCGCGTCAGTAGGTACGTCCACCAACACCCGATAGATCACCCGTACGCCATGCCAGTCCAGCGGACGACCCTCCGGGCCGTACGCGGCCGGATTGTGCAGGTTGTTGACGCCGAGGAGCTCCACCACCCGGCCCACCTGCCCACCCTCCTCGACGAGCTCCCGGAGCAACCCGGTGGCTGGCTGCTCACCGTGATCGGTGCCACCGCCGGGCAGATGCCAGAGACCGGCCCCCGGATAGCCCTGCGCGATCTGCGTCAGCAGAATCCGCCCAGCAGGGTCGGTGACCAGCCCGTACGCCCCGAAGCGCAGCCGACGATCGGGGTGTGGCGGCGCAGTCGGATGCCGCAGCCGGTGCGTCCCGGGCGGCAGTGGGGTGACCGGCACACCGAGCGCCTCGGCGGTGAACGGGGTCAGCGGCACCTGCGCCACCTCCGCCGGGGAGAGCCAGCGAGACTGATCAACCAGACCAGCCCCGGCCTCGGGCTGCGCGCCTTGGGGCTGCGCATCCTGCGGCTGAGCCGCCTGGGGTCGCGGGGCATCGGACAGAGCGCCGTGGGGCGTGCTGAGTTCAAACAACAGCCGGTCGGTGTGCAGCGAGATCCTGCCCTCCGAAGAAGTGGCCACATCGGCGACCACCGCGAGCAGTCGAGACACCGTCACCGTCAACCCGACCTGTTCGGCGACCTCGCGGACCACTGCACGCTCCGGGTCCTCGGCATGCCCGACGGCACCGCCCGGCAACCGCCAGAGACCCGGGAATTCGCCTTCAACCCCGTCCCGAACCACCAGGACACGGCCCGAATCCCTGATGAGCCCGTAGACCCCGACCCGCCGCATCAATTGCACCTTTGCTCGCCCCCGCTTCGCACCCCATGCCGTTGATCATGAAGTTATCGCCATCCATCTCGCACTCTGACAATAACTTCATGATCAACGCGAGGTGGCGCATGGGAACCCACGGAGCTGGCGAACCGGCGTCACTCAGGACGAAGCGTGATCCACTCGGGTTCACGGAAGGCGCGGTGTCCCGCGCGCCGGGATACCGCGCCTTCAAGGAACCCGAGTTGATCAAGGGGGTGAGGCCAGTCGATCACAGGGCGAGGCCACTGCGCAGCGGCGGGGCGCGACCACGGGCAGCCGGCGGCAAGCCGGCAGGTCGTGCCGGACGGGGGCGCGACCGTTGGGCCGTCTCCTCGTAGACCGGCCGGGGTCAGGTTAGCTGGGCCGCCTGCACCGCCTCGGCGGTCACCTCGGTGAGGCGGTCGGTGGGGAGCGCGCCCAACTCCTCGCGGCCGAACCAGCGGGCCTCGCAGGTGGAGCCGCCCACGTCAGCCACGGTCAGCGGATTGGGCTGGTCGACGACGACCCGGTAGAAGGCGCGTACGCCGTGCCAGTCGATCGGGTAGCCCTCCGGGCCGAGCGAGGCGGCGTCGCGGTGGCTGGCCACGCCGAGCAGTTCGACGAGGCGGCCGGTCTGCCCGGTCTCCTCGACCAACTCCCGGATGAGGGCCGCGCCGGGCTGCTCACCGTAGTCGGTGCCGCCGCCGGGCAGGTGCCAGCAGCCGGCACCGGGGTAGCCGTCGGAGACCCGGGTGAGCAGGACGCGACCGGCCGGGTCGGTGCAGACCGCGTACGCGGCGAAGCGCTGGGCCCGGTGCAGCCCGTCGGGGCCGGGCACGGCGTAGAAGGAGGGGAACTCGGGTGCCTCGTCGGGCACCACGTCGGCCGAGGAGGCGGGCAGCCCGAGGGCGCGTGCGGTGAACGAGCGCAGCGGCAGCTCGCGCGCCTCGTCGAGGGTGTACCACCGGGCGAGGTCGGTGGGGCGTTCGCCGGCCCGGTCCGCGAGGGTGCCGCCGCGCACGGCCACCCGGTAGATCAGCCGGTCGGTGTGGATGGTGATGCCGCGATCCGGGAGTGCCCGCATGTCGGCGAGCACGTCGGCCAGCCCGGAGACGGCGACCGAGAGGCCGGTTTCGGCGGCGGTCTCACGGACGACGGTGTGGTTCGGGTCCTCGCCGTGGTCGACGGCCCCGCCGGGCAGCGACCACGCCCCGGGGGTCCCGGAGTGCTCCGATGCGCGGACCAGCAGGACGCGGCCGCTTGAATCAGCACAAACTGCGTATGCCGCGATCCTGCGGAGCGGCTTGAGCAAGGTGGTCACGGAAGCAAATTCTCCCCGGGCCGGGTTACCGGAACGGAAAAGAGTCGGATTCCTGACTGTCCGGCCCCGATCAGGGATTGGTCAGGGTAATGATCCGGGCGGTCACCGAGGGCGGGGCGGACGCCAGCGCGGACCGTGGGGGTATGACATCGACCACCGCACCCCACGCCCCGTACAAGCAGCTTCGGCGACCCACCACCGACCGCATGGTCGCGGGGGTCGCCAGCGGCATCGGCCGCTACTTCGACATCGACCCCACACTGGTCCGGGTGATCTTCGCGGTCACCGGCCTGCTCACCGGCGGGCTCGCGCTGTTCGCGTACCCGATCATGTGGTTCCTGATGCCGGAGGAGCCCGCCGGCGCGCCGGCCTGGCCGCACGCCGCGGGCGTCGCGCCGCAGAACGGCCCGCCGCCCACCGCCGGGCCCGCGCCCGGCGGCCCACCGCAGGGGTACGCCCCGACGCCGCCCTACCCGCCGACGACCCCGTCCAGCCCGCCGCCGGCCGCCTGAGCGGCGCTCACTCCCACTCGATGGTGCCCGGCGGCTTGCTGGTGACGTCCAGGACCACCCGGTTGACCTCGGCGACCTCGTTGGTGATCCGGGTGGAGATCCGGGCCACCACGTCGTAGGGCAGCCGGGACCAGTCGGCGGTCATCGCGTCCTCGCTGGAGACCGGGCGCAGCACCACGGGGTGCCCGTAGCTGCGCCCGTCTCCCTGCACACCGACGCTGCGCACGTCGGCGAGCAGCACCACCGGGAACTGCCACACGCCCCGGTCGAGGCCGGAGGCGGTCAACTCCTCGCGGGCGATCAGGTCGGCCTGGCGAAGCAGGTCGAGGCGCTCCTGGTCGACGGCGCCGATGATCCGGATGGCGAGGCCGGGGCCGGGGAACGGGTGCCGCCAGACCATTGCCTCGGGCAGACCCAGCTGGAGGCCGAGCGCTCGGACCTCGTCCTTGAACAGGGTGCGCAGCGGCTCGACCAGCGCGAACTTCAGGTCCTCCGGGAGGCCGCCGACGTTGTGGTGGCTCTTGATGTTGGCGGTGCCGGTGCCGCCGCCGGACTCCACCACGTCGGGGTAGAGGGTGCCCTGGACGAGGAACTCCACGTCGCCGTGCGCGGCGATCTCGCGGGCCGCCGCCTCGAAGACCCGGATGAACTCCCGGCCAATGATCTTGCGCTTCTGCTCCGGGTCGGTCACCCCGGCGAGCGCGCCGAGGAACCGGTCGGCGGCGTCGACCACCTTCAGCTTGATGCCGGTGGCGGCGACGTAGTCCTTCTCCACCTGCTCGGCCTCGCCGGCGCGCAGCAGGCCGTGGTCGACGAAGACGCAGGTGAGCTGGTCACCGACCGCCTTGTGCACCAGCGCCGCGGCGACCGCCGAGTCCACCCCGCCGGAGAGGCCGCAGATGACCTCCTTGTCGCCGATCTGGGCGCGGATCCGGGCGACCTGCTCGTCGATGATGTTCTCGGGCGTCCAGGTCGGCTCGATGCCGGCGATGTCGTAGAGGAAACGGGTCAGCATCTCCTGGCCGTGCGCGGTGTGCCCGACCTCCGGGTGGAACTGCACGCCGGCCCGCCGGCCGGCCAGGTCCTCGAATGCCGCGACGGGGGCGCCCGCCGACTCGGCGGTCACCGTGAAGCCCTCGGGCGCCTCGGTGACGCAGTCGCCGTGGCTCATCCACACCGGCAGGTCGGCCGGCAGGTCCCGCAGCAGCACACCGGGGTCGAGCAGGCGGGGGCGCAGCGGGGTGCCGCCGTACTCACGGTTGCCGGTCCTGGTGACCGTGCCGCCGAGCGCCTGGGCCATTGCCTGGAAGCCGTAGCAGATGCCGAAGACCGGCACGTCGGCGTTGAACACCCCCGCGTCGATCTGCGGCGCGTCCGGGGCGTAGACGCTGGCCGGGCCGCCGGACAGGATGATCGCGGCGGGGTTCTTCGCCAGCATTTCGGCGATCGGCATCGAGTGCGGCACGATCTCGGAGTAGACCTTCGCCTCACGGACCCGACGGGCGATGAGCTGGGCGTACTGGGCTCCGAAGTCCACCACGAGGACAGGGCGAGGCAGGCTCATGTGCACAAAGCCTACCGAGTGTCACCCCCGCTCCCGGCACCGGCTCGCCAGCAATCCACTCTCCCCGCGATCTTGCACTTTCTGTCCCGACAAAAGCCACGAATGCCGCGTAACGACGACCGAAAGTGCAAGATCGCGGAAGTGGCGGCGGGTCACTGTCGCAGCGCGCCTGGGGCGCCCGGGGGGACCGCCGGGTTCCTCGGGGGTACGGGGGCCAGCCGGCGGTACGGGCCGCCGAGCGGCGGTCGGGGATCTTCTTCGCCCTTGTTCGGCCAGAAGGACATGGCCCGTTCCGCCTGGGCGGTGATCGTCAGGGAGGGGTTCACGCCCAGGTTGGCCGAGACCGCCGCGCCGTCGACCACGTGCAGCCCGGCGTGCCCGTACACCCGGTGCCAGGGATCGATCACTCCGTCGGCCGCTGTCGCGCCGATGACCGCCCCGCCCAGGATGTGCGCGGTCACCGGGATGTCGAACGGCTCGGTGAGCGAGCCGCCGGCGGTGCCGCCGATCTCGTCGGCGAGCAGCCGGGCCGCTGTGTTGCCGGCCGGGATCCAGGTCGGGCTCGGGGTGCCGTGACCCGGGCCGGTGACCAGCCTGCGGCCCAGTGGGCCACGCCGCCACCGGGTGGTCAGCGAGTTGTCCACCGACTGCATGACCAGGGCGATCACCGTCCGTTCCGACCAGCCCCGGACCGACACCATCCGGGCAGCCAACCTGGGCTGCCGCACGATGCTGCCCAGCCAGCGGCGTACCCGGTGCGGGCCGCCGTCGACCAGCAGCGACTGGAGCAGCCCCATCGCGTTGGAGCCGCGCCCGTAGCGGACCGGCTCGATGTGCGTCTGCGGGTCGGGGTGGAACGAGCTGGTGATGGCCACCCCCTCGGTGTAGTCCAACCGCTCGGAGCGGGCCCGCTGTCGTGGCACCGAGGCGCCGAGGATCGCCTCCGAGTTGGTTCGGGTCAGCTCGCCGAGGCGGGGCGAGAGCCCGGGTAGCGCCGCGTCGGCGCGCATCGCGTGCAGCAGCCGCTGGGTGCCGAGCGCCCCGGCGGCGAAGACCACCTGGTCGGCGTGGATGACCTGCCGGCCCCGGCGCAGCCAGGCGCCGGTGCGTTCGGTGTGCACCTGGTAGCCGCCGCCGTCGGCGGGCCGAACGGCGGTCACGGTGGTCAACGGGCGGACCGTGACCCCGAGCCGCTCGGCGAGCCAGAGGTAGTTCTTGACAAGCGTGTTCTTCGCCCCGTGCCGGCAACCGGTCATGCACGAGCCGCAGTGCGTGCAGCCGGTGCGCTCCGGGCCGGCGCCGCCGAAGTACGGGTCCGCGACCCGCTGGCCGGGCCGGCCGATGTGCACGCCCACCGGGGTGGCGTGGAAGGTGTGCCCCACCCCCATCCGCTCGGCCACCGCCCGCATGGCCCGGTCCGCACCGGTGTGCACGGGGTACGTGGTGACGCCGAGCATCCGTTTCGCCTGGTCGTAGTGGTGGGCCAACTCGTCGCGCCAGTCGGTGATGTCCCGCCACTGCGGGTCGTCGTAGAAGGCCGGCAGCGGTTCGTAGAGGGTGTTCGCGTAGACCAGCGAACCGCCGCCCACCCCGGCGCCGGAGAGCACCAGCACCCCACCGCCGGATCGTCGGTCGGCCGGGCGGAGCAGGGTGAGTCGTTGGATGCCGTAGCAGCCCAGCTTCGGTGCCCAGAGGAACCGGCGGACCCGCCAGGACGTCTGCGGGAACTCCTCGTCGGTGAAGCGGCGGCCGGCCTCCAGCACCGCCACCGAGTAACCCTTCTCGGCGAGTCGGAGCGCGGTGACGCTGCCACCGAAGCCGGACCCGATGACGACCACGTCGTACCGCATGAAGGCATCATTACTCGTGAGTAGCGCTCGCGCCAGCGGCACTTTTCGCGCGATCATGCTCCGGCCGACCGACCCGGCGCCTCCCGGCCGCAACCCGGAGCACCCGTCGGAGCGTTGTTCACCAGACGGGTGGGAGGAATCCACATGGTTCTCGGGTCGATGGCACCACGCCGACGGTGGCTGCTGCTGGGGCTCACGGCCCTCGCCGTGGTCGCGCTGATCGCGGCCGGCGCCGTGGTGGCCACCCGGCTGACCGGTGACAACACGCCGGGCGGCGCTCCGGTGGCCGGCTCACCGACCCCGTCGCCGGTCGGCACGCCCACCCCGAGCCCCAGCGGTCCACCGCCGGGCGCGGACATCACCGGCCCACTCAACCTGCTGCTGGTCGGTGTGGACACCCGGGTCAGCGTGCCCGGATGGGAGCCGCACTCGGACGCCGTGCTGGTGCTGCACGTACCCAAGGGACTGAACCGGGCGTACCTCTTCTCACTCCCCCGCGACCTGCTCGTGGACATCCCGGCGTTCCCGAAGGCCGGCTACAAGGGCGGCAAGACCAAGCTCACCCACGCGATGAGCTTCGGCAGCCGGGTGCCGGGCAAACCCAAACAACCCAGCACCGCCCAGGGGTACGAGCTGCTGCGCAGCACGGTCAGCGGTTACACCGGGCTGCGCATCGACGCTGGCGCGGTGCTCACGTTCAACGGGTTCGACCGGCTGGTCGACGAACTGGGCGGGGTGGACATCTACGTCGACCAGCGGGTCGAGTCGCTGCACCGTCGACCGGACGGCAAGTACCGCGAGCCCGCGCCGGGCGGGTACAAGGGGCCGCAGCAGGTCTACGAGAAGGGCGAGCGGCACCTCAACGGCTGGCAGGCGCTGGACTACGCGCGGCAGCGCTACATCACCGGCGGCGACTACGCCCGGCAGCGTCACCAGCAGCAGCTGATCCGGGCGATGACCCGCAAGATCCTGGACGAGGGCCTGGCCAAGCAACCGGAGCGCGTCGACAAGGTGGTCTCCGCGCTGGGCGACACGTTGGTCTACGTCGGCGGACGCCGGATCGTCGACATCGCGTACGCCCTCAGTGGCCTGCCGGAGAACCGGTTCACGCTGGTCGGGCTGCCCGGTTCCGGCGTCGGCAAGGGCAGCGCCTACCGGGGCGAGCAGCTGACCACCGAGGGCCGCACGTTCCTCACCGAACTGCGCGCCGGTCGCGCCGACGCGTACCTGGCCGCCCACCCCAAGCTGGTCGTCAAGAACTGACAGCCGTTCAGAGCCGCTTGGGCAGGGCGGGCTTCTTGGTGCCGTAGAGCCAGGCGTCGAAGAGCGCGTCGAGCTTCTTGCCGGAGACCCGTTCGGCGAGGGCCACGAACTCGGCGGTGGTGGCGGTGCCGTCGCGCTTCTCCGCCGCCCAGGTCTTGATGATGTCGAAGAAAGCCTCGTCGCCAACGGCCACCCGCAGGGCGTGCACCGTCATCCCGCCGCGCTGGTAGACCGACTCGCTGAACAGCTTCTCCGCACCCGGCTTGCCCGGCGGTGTCTGCCACACCTGCGCGGACATCTCGACGTAGCGGGTGTCGAACGCCTCCTTGGCGGTGTACTCGTCGGTGTGCTCCGCCCAGAGCCACTCCGCGTACGTCGCGAAGCCCTCGTTGAGCCAGATGTCCTCCCACTTGGCCAACGCGACGCTGTCGCCGAACCACTGGTGGGCCAACTCGTGGGCGACGACCTCGGTGTTCTCGCCCTGCCGGAAGAAGCTCGCCGCGTACACCGGTCGGCTCTGCGTCTCCAGGGCGTAGGAGATCCGGCTGTCGGAGATCACCACACCGCCGTACGCGTCGAACGGGTACGGCCCGAACACGCTCTCCAGGTAGTCGGCCACTTCCACGGTCCGGGCGATCGACGCGTCGGCGCTCCCCTTGGCCAGGTTGGTGGTGACAGCGTTGTAGACCGGGCGGCCCTTGTGCTCACCGGTGGTGATCCGGAACTTGCCGATCACCAGCGTGCTCAGATAGCTGGCCATCGGCGACTTCTCCGACCACTTCCAGGTGGTCCAACCGCCCGAGCTGACCTTCCCGCCGGGAACGCCGTTGCTGATCGCGGTCAGCCCGTCCGGAACGGTGACCTCGAAGTCGTAGGCCGCCTTGTCCGACGGGTGGTCGTTGACCGGGAACCAGGTGCTGGCCGATTCGGGCTGACCCAGCGCGATGGCACCGTCGGCGGTGTGCAGGAAGCCGCCGTCACCGAGCGTCTCGTTCTTCAACGGCTTCGGCTTGCCGGCGTAGGTGATCTCGACGACGAACCCGTTGCCGTTGATCAGGCCGGACGCCGGCTTGATCACCAGCTCGTTGCGCTTGCGGCTGTGCGTCGCCGGTGCGCCGTCCACGGTGACCGCGCTGACGGTCAGGCCGGCCAGGTCGAGGTTGAACGTCGACAGGTCGGTGGTCGCGGTGGCCCGCACCGTGGTCGTACCCGTCAACTGGTCCTTGGCCGGGTCGTAGCGCACCTTCACGGTGTACCGGCCGACGTCGTAGCCGCCGTTGCCGTAGGTCGGGAAGTAGGGGTCGCCGACCCCGTCGGCACCCGCCGTGAACGTCCGCGCCGTGGTGGAGGACGTGCTCGGTGACGGTGCCGTCTCCGGGCCCGTCGAGTCGCATCCGGACAGTGCCAGCGCACCGGTCACCACCAGAGCGGCACCCGTCCGCAGTCTGTGCCGCGTCCCCCGCATCCCACACCCTCTCCGCACGGTGGCCGGTCACGGCCTCCGCCGCTCCGCACGAACGGGCGCCTACCCGCCGTTCACCGGCGGCAGCATATCGACCGGGCGGCCGGGCCGGGTCACGGCAGTGTGGGGGCCGACCCACCCACCAGCCAGGCGTCGAAGAGCGGGCGCAGTTGCCGCTGCGCGACCCGCTCGGCCAGCGAGACGAGGTCCGCGGTGGTCGCGTTGCCTCCCGCCCGCTCGGCGGTCCAGGTGCGCAGGATGCGGAAGAAGAGGTCGTCACCGACGGTGCGGCGCAACGCGTGCACGGCGAGCGCACCCCGCTTGTAGACGGCAGTGCCGAACATCTGCTCCCGGCCCGGCTCGACCGACGGCTGCCTCCAGTCGGTCGCCGCGTACTGCATTTCGAAGTTGCGCTGGGCGGTCCGGCCGCCGTCGTGCTCCTCCCACAGCCACTCGGCGTAGCTGGCGAAACCCTCGTTGAGCCAGATGTCACCCCACCTGGTCAGTGACACGCTGTCGCCGAACCACTGGTGCGCCAGCTCGTGTGCGACGACGCTCGGGTTCGGCCGGTCGTCGGCGAAGAAGGCCGGCCCGTAGACCGGTCGGGACTGGGTCTCCAGGGCGTACCCGACCCGGTCGTCGGCGATCACGATCCCCCCGTACGAGTCGAACGGGTACGGGCCGAAGCGGCTGGCCAGGAAGTCGGCGATCGCGCCGGTGCGGGCCAGCGAGGTGGCCGCCCCACCGGTCGCCGGCAGGCTCGCGGCCACCGCCGTCACCATCGGCCGGCCGGCGTGCGTGCCGGTCACCACCCGGTAGTCACCGATCACGAGGGTGCTCAGGTAGCTGGCCATCGGGGTGCGCTCCGACCACCGCCAGGTGGTCCACCCGTCGGCGCTGCTCCTCGGCAGCGGCACGCCGTTGCTCAGCGCGGCCAGGCCGTCCGGGACGGTCACCGCCAGCTCGTAGGTGGCCTTGTCCGAAGGGTGGTCGTTGACCGGGAACCAGGTGGCGGCCGAGTGGGGTTGGCCGAGCGCCACCGCGCCGTCGCTGGTGTGCAGGAAACCGCCGCTGCCCAATGCCCCGTCGTTGACGGCAGTCGGTACGCCCGCGTAGTCGACGGTCACGGTGAACTGCCGCCCCCGCGGTACGCCGTCGCGGGGCGTCACCACCAGTTCGCCGTCGCCGCGCCGGTACTCGGCCGCCGCGTCGCCCACGCTGACCGCGCCGACCTCCAGGCCGGCCAGGTCCAGGTTGAACCGGGACAGGTCCTGGGTGGCGGTGGCGGTGATGACGGCCTTCCCGGTCAGCCGGTCGGTCGACGGGTCGTAGCGGACGTCGAGGCCGTAGTGCGCGACGTCGTAGCCGCCGTTGCCGCGCCCCGGCACGTACGGGTCGCCGACGTCGGCCGCGCCGGGCCGGAAGCCGTCGCGCTCATTGCCCGTACAGCCGGCCGCGACCAGCCCGAGGACGCAGGTCAGCGCGGCGGCGACCCGCAGTCTCCGTCCGGTCAGGACCATGCGCACTCCTCCTGCGGCACTCCGCTCAGGCCGAGCCTAGTCAGCATCGCGGGCCGCGCGGCCGGTATCGACGATCATCAGTAACTTTCGTTGAATCAAACAAAAGACGCCGTCGATCGAACCTTTCTTTCGACTTAGACCGACGTTAGTGTCTGTTCCCGACCACCGTCGCGAAAGGTGGAACCATGCCCGACCACACCGCCCCCGACGCCACCCCCACCGGCCGACTCAGCCGTCGGTCCCTGCTCGCCGCGTCCGCCGGCGCCGCCGCCGCGATCGGCGCGGCCGGCCTGCCCGTCCTGGCCACCGGCACCCCCGCGCTCGCCAACCCCAAGAGCAAGCTGCGGGTCGAACCGCTGATCCCGGCGAAGAACCGCGGCATCATCCTCTACAGCGTCCGCGACCGGATCACCGCCGCGCCCGACGACAGCGGAGTCCCGTACGGCTTCGAGCGCGTCCTCGCCCGACTCGCCGAAATCGGTTACAAGGAGATCGAGTTCGCCGGCTACACCCAGAGCACCGAGATCCTGGGCCGGCAGATCACCCCCGCCGAGATCCGCAAGATCCTCGACGACAACGGCCTGGTGGCCAACGGCACCCACGCCACGATCCAGCCGGCCACCTTCCAGCAACAACTGGACATCGCCGAGGAACTCGGCATGAAGAACATCGGCACCGGCAGCGACCCGACCAACAGCGCGTACAAGGCCGAGTGGGACGCCGCCGCGGACATCTGGAACGAGCTGGGCCGGCAGGCCAGGGCCCGGGGCATGCGGCTCTACACGCACAACCACGACGCCGCGTACAGCTTCCTGATCGACCGGGGCCCGCGCGACGCGCAGGGCCGGCAGACCCGGTCCTCCGGCATCCGCCGCCTGGAGTACTTCTTCGAGATCACCGACCCGCGGTACGTCTTCTTCGAGCTGGACATCTACTGGGCCTACGTGGCCCGCTACAAGCACCAGAAGTACATCAACCCGGCCGGCCAGGAGGTGACCGACCTGTTCGACCCGATCCTCACCGTGGCCGACCGGACCACCCGGTTCCCGCTCTTCCACGCCAAGGACGGCGACCGGGACACCAGCGTCCCCAACGGGTACCAGATGACCCCGCTGGGCGACGGCGACCTCAACTTCCAGCAGTTCTTCCAGACCATCGGCGAGCGCAACTTCCACCACGCCAACTGGGAGATGGACACCGCCCCCGGCGGCGCTGACAACAAGGGCCAGTCGCTCGACTTCGCGGCGACCAGCTACCGCAACATGTCCGACCTGACCATCTACCTGGAGAAGTGACTCTCCGCTGAACGCGACGAAGGCCGGCCCGTGCGGGCCGGCCTTCGGACGTCAGGAGCGGTCAGCGGTCGAGGACCAGACCGACCTTCTGGAACTCCTTCAGGTCGCGGTAACCACACTTGGCCATCGCCCGACGCAGCCCGCCGAACAGGTTCAGCTGACCGTCGGCCTCGTCGGCCGGCCCGAAGAGCAACTGCTCCATCGACCCGAGCGGCTCACCGGAAACCTCGAAGGCACCCCGGGGCAGCGACGGGTGGCTCGCCGCCGAGTGCCACCAGGCACCACCGGCGGGGGCCTCCTCGCACAGCGACAGCGGCTCACCGAGCATCACCGCGTCAGCGCCGCAGCCGAGCGCCTTGGCGATGTCACCCGAGGTCTGGATGTCACCGTCGGCGATCAGGTGCACGTACCGGCCGCCGGTCTCGTCCAGGTAGTCACGGCGGGCCGCCGCGGCGTCGGCGATCGCGGTGGCCATCGGCACCCGGATGCCCAGCACCGACTCGGTGGTCGACCACTCGTCACCACCGATGCCCACGATCACCCCGGCCGCGCCGGTGCGCATCAGGTGCAGCGCCGTCTTGTAGTCGGTGCAGCCACCGACGATCACCGGCAGGTCGAGGTCGGCGATGAACTCCTTGAGGTTCAGCGGCTCGTCAGTGGTCGACACGTGCTCGGCCGAGACGATGGTGCCCTGGATGACCAGGATGTCCACACCGGCGTCCAGGATCACCGGCGCCAGCGCCAGGGTGTGCTGCGGGGAGACCCGCACCGCCACCGTGCCGCCACCGGCGCGCAGCTCACGGACCCGCTCCGCGATCAGGTCCGGGCGGATCGGCTCCGCGTACACCTCTTGGAGCCGCTTGGTGGCGCGGGCGTCCTCGTCGAGGCCGGCCAGCTCGTCCAGCACCTTCGTCGGGTTCTCGTAGCGGGTCCAGAGCCCCTCCACGTTGAGCACGCCGAGGCCGCCGAGCTGACCGAGACGCACCGCCGAGGACGGGCTCATGGTGGCGTCGGAGGGGTGGCCGACGCACGGAATGCCGAACGGGTACGCGTCGAGCTGCCAGGACGTCGACACGTCGTCGACGTCCCGGGTGCGGCGGCTCGGCACGATGGCGATGTCGTCCAGGTGGTAGCCGCGCTGCGCGGTCTTGCCCAGCCCGATCTCGACCACGTCACGCATGGGGGACTCCAGGTGGTTGGGGGTGGTGGGTCAGCGGGTGTGGTAGTTGGGCGCCTCGACGGTCATCTGGATGTCGTGCGGGTGGCTCTCCTTCAGGCCGGCCGCGGTGATCCGGATGAGCTGGCCCCGGCGGTGCAGATCGGGGATGTTCTCCGCACCGGCGTACCCCATGGCCAGTCGCAGACCGCCGACCAGCTGGTGGGCCACCCGGGAGAGCGGCCCCCGGTAGGGCACCTGGCCCTCCACGCCCTCCGGGACCAGCTTGTCGTCGCTGAGCACGTCCTGCTGGAAGTAGCGGTCCTTGCTGTACGACTTGGCCTGACCCCGGGACTGCATCGCGCCGAGCGACCCCATCCCGCGGTACGTCTTGAACTGCTTGCCGTTGACGAAGATCAGCTCGCCGGGGCTCTCCTCGCAGCCGGCCAGCAGGCTGCCGAGCATCACCGTGTCGGCGCCGGCGACCAGGGCCTTGGCGATGTCACCGGAATATTGAATGCCGCCGTCGCCGATCACCGGCACGCCGGCCGGGCGGGCGGCCCGGGCCGCCTCCATGATCGCGGTCACCTGCGGCACGCCGACCCCGGCGACGATCCGGGTGGTGCAGATCGCGCCCGGCCCCACACCCACCTTGACGCCGTCGGCGCCGGCGTCGACGAGCGCCTTCGCGCCGGCGTACGTGGCCACGTTGCCGCCCATGACGTCGACCGCCACGTCGGCCTTGAGCCGGCGGACCATGTCCAGCACGGCCCGCTGGTGACCGTGTGCGGTGTCCACGATCAGCACGTCCACGCCCGCGTCGACCAGGGCACGGGCCCGCTTGTAGGCGTCCTCACCGACACCGATGGCGGCGGCGACCCGCAGACGACCGGCGTCGTCCTTGCTGGCGTCCGGGTACTGCTCGCTCTTGGTGAAGTCCTTCACCGTGATCAGGCCGCGCAGTCGGCCCGAGTCGTCGACGATCGGCAGCTTCTCGACCTTGTGCTGACGCAGCAGGGCCAGAGCGTCGTCCTTGCTCACCCCGACCCGGGCCGTGATCAACGGAGTGCGGGTCATGATCTCGCGGACCGGGGTGTTCGGCTCAGAGACGAAACGCATGTCCCGGTTGGTGACGATGCCCACCAGCTGGCCGTCGCCGTCCACCACCGGAACGCCCGAGATGCGGTACCGCCCGCACAGCTCGTCGACCTCGCGCAGCGTGTCGTCCGGGCTGGCGGTCACCGGGTTGGTGATCATGCCGGACTCGGAGCGCTTGACCAGGTCGACCTGGAGGGCCTGGTCCTCCATGGAGAGGTTGCGGTGCAGCACACCGATGCCGCCCTGACGGGCCATGGCGATCGCCATCCGGGCCTCGGTCACCGTGTCCATGGCGCTGGACAGCAGCGGAATGGACAACTCGATGTTGCGGGTGAGCTTCGTCCGGGTGTTGACCCGGCTGGGCACCACGTCCGACTCGCCCGGCTGGAGCAGCACGTCGTCGAAGGTCAGACCGAGCGGAACCACCCGGGCGGAGCCGGCCGGCAGCTCAGGCAGGTGGCCGCCCAGGTCGGCGTGCTCGACGCCGGCCGGAAGATCGGTGCTGGGCGAATTTTCCACGATTGCTCCCCTGAGCTGCTCGGATGGGCTTCAGCGAGGTGGCGCGGGCGGGCACCGGAGCGCGCCGCGGTGCCGGCACGTCGCTTCATCGTACCCAGTGAGCTGGGCGACCCGTCCGTGGCAGGCCGGCCCGGCGCGGAGGCCGGGGGGCGGACGTTCGCGCCGCGTTGGGTCTACGGTGAGGGGGTGCACGACGAGCCCATCGACCCGTTCAATGGCGACCCGGCCGATCCGACAGCGGGTCTGGATGACCCGGGCGATGACGCGACGCCGGATCCGCTGACCGACGTCGAGCGGCAGGATGTGCTGGAGGACCTCGCCGACCTGGAGATCTACCAGGCGCTGCTGGCCCCGATCGGGGTCCGCGGGCTGGTGATCGAATGCGAGGACTGCCGGGAGCCGCACTACTTCGACTGGGACCTGCTCCGCGGCAACCTGCGGCACCTGCTCAACTCCGGCCGACCCCGGGTGCACGAGCCCGCGTACGACCCCGACCCGGATCACTATGTGACCTGGGACTACGCCCGGGGGTACGCCGACGGGGTGCACGACACCCTGTCCGAGGGCACCGAGGACGAGCCGGGCGCCCCGACCGCCACCAAGTGACGACACCGGCGCGCGGCGTACCCCTGCTCTCGGGTGCCGTGCGGGCGTGCCCCGCTTCCGCGCGGCGTGCCCTGCGGCGGCGCTGCGCGGACGTCAGGCCACCAGACCGGCGCGGAACCCCGCTGCCACCGCGTGCGCCCGGTCCCGGGCACCGAGCTTGCGGAACAACCGGCGGGCGTGCGTCTTGACGGTGTCCTCCGACACGAACAGCTCCCGGCCGATCTCCGCGTTGCTCTTGCCCTCGGCCATGCCCAGCAGCACCTGAAGCTCACGCTCGGTGAGGCCGATGGACGCCCGACTGGGTCGCGCGTTCGGGACGGGACGGCCCGGGTCGGTCTGCGCCGCCGGCTCGCCGGTCCCCGCCTCCGCCTCGTCGTCGCCCCGCTGCACCGGCACCGACGCCAGACCGGCCGACCCGTCAGCGGCCGTCGCCGTCCAACCGGGCTCACCGGAACCGCGCGGCGCCGGCCCGGAGCGACCGGAACCACCCACCGCCGCCGCGTCGCGGGCCGGATCGGTGCTTCGCTGCCGGGAGGCTCGACCGGGCGCGGTGAGCAGCAGTAGGGCCTTCGCCACCGCGCTGGTCAGGTCGTGGTCGACATTCTGGATGAGCCCCCGGGCGCCGGCACTGATGGTGGCCGCCGCGGCCTCGGACTCCTCGGTGCCGAGCAGCAGCACCGCTGCCTGCGGGGCCCGCGCCAACACCCGGCGGACGAAGCCGGCGCTGTCCGGCCGGGTGAGGGCGGTGTCCGCCAACACCACGTCGGCCGGCCGCTCCGCCAGCCGCAGCATCACCTCGGGATCAGAGACGGCGGTACGAACGATCGCGGACAACCCCAGCCGCGCGGCAGCAGAAGTAAGGTGCTGGGCCGCGAGCGGTGTCCGAACGCACACAAGGACGGTACGCACTGTGGTCTCCTCTCCGCCAACGAGCAGACCATGACGCGGTCGGCTGGGGAGGTGGTTCCGGGCAATCGTTCGAACTTTTCCAACACATAGGGCGAAAGCCGCAATTTCCCGGAGGTTTTCGATCACAGACGTGTGAGTTGACGAAAGCCCGGGTACGGGAGATCCAGGCCGGGAACGGTGCGCCTGCGCGGCCCGCCGCCCGGACGCCGGCCATCAAGGATTCTCGCGGAGCCGCGCGGGAGGAGGGGTGCTGATGTCGAACGTACGTAGACTGCCCGGACCCATCGTCGATCTCTGGGACTGGCAGCGACTCGGTGCCTGCCGAGGACGCGACAGCGCGCAGTTCTTCCACCCCGACGGTGAACGAGGCTCGTCCCGGCTGCGCCGCGAATCCTCCGCCAAGGCGGTCTGCCGCACCTGCCCCGTACGCGCCGAGTGCGCCGCCCACGCACTGTCAGTGCGCGAGCCGTACGGCGTGTGGGGCGGCTTCAGCGAGTCGGAGCGTCTCCGACTGCTCGCCGTCGGCTGGGAGGACCTCGCAGACCGCCGGCACGCCCGAGTCGACGTCGCGCGACTGGAAGCCCGCCTGGGCCGCCCGCACAAGTCGACGGTCCCGGCCCAGCGCAAGGTCGCCTGACCCGACCGTCCCCAACATCCGCGAACCGCGCCCCGACCTGGGAGCGCGGTTCGCGCGGTTGTGCGCGGTCTCGCACCAACGCGCGGGTCCACCCGGCCTGCGCGGCGCGCCGCCTACGCAGCTCCGCAGGTCTGCGCGGCCTTGCCGGGCTTGCGTGGCTTCGCAGGGTCCGCGCCGCGTTGCGGGCTCGCGCGGCTTCGCGAGGTCCGCGCGGTCCTTGCGGACTTGGGTTGCTTTCCGAGTTCTGCGCGACCTTGCGGGCTTGGGTTGCTTCCCGGTCCGCGCGGTCTTGCGGGCTGTGGTTGCTTACCGGTCTGCGCGGCCTTACGGGCCTGCCTGGCTTCGCGAGGTCTGCGTCACGTTACGGGCTCGGGGTGGCTTCGCGAGGTCTGCACGGCTTCAGGCAACTGGCAAACCCGCGACCATCGCGCTCGATGCCGACCCCGTTACGGCCGTGATCAACACGAGGTCCTTGATATCGGGGCGTCCCGCTCGCCCGGACACCCCGATTTCACTGAAGACGAGTGGATCAAGCCCTGGTGCGCACGGGACCAGCCGGCGGGGGATGATCTCAGGGGAGATTTGTCCGGTCTGGGCCGTTGCAGGGTGACGTACCGTTAGGCTATGCACGGTTTGGGGCTTTTGCCTGGTTACCGGTCTCACCGGTGGGCCGGAATCATGGCCGGGCCGGGGTCGTTACACACCCTGACGATCGCAGCAGGACCTCCCGCCGCCCGGTCTTCACGGGTGCGGGATCTGAGGTCCGGCAGGGTGGAATGCCCGCCGGCACCCGGTCGTTATGGTCCCCACGACCGAGCGCAGGCACCGCCGTGATGGGGGTGCCGACAGGTTGGGCCACCGGGGAATGACCCCGGCCGCCCGGTCGTTGTGATCCCCACGATCGACCGCAGGCACCGCCGTGATGGGGGTGCCGACAGGTTGGGCCACCGGGGAATGACCCCGGCCCCCCGGTCGTTGTGACCCCCACGATCGACCGCTGGCACCGCCTCCCCGTGGGTGCCGACGGGTTGGGCCACCCCCGGAATGACCCCGGCCCCGGTCGTTACACCTGGACCCCGGCGCCACGAGTCCCGCGCCCGTGAAGTCGCCGACCGACGCCCCTAAAGGCGTCACCCCCCAAACTTTCCCCTTGTTATGTGCAGCGCCGGACGAGGTGCTCACACCCGTGCGTCCCCCCGACGTGTGGGTGTTCTTACCCCCGAAGGAGCTACCCCCATGAACACGATCTTCCGTAAGAGCATGCTGTCCGTTGCTGGTCTCGCGTTCGCCGGTGGTGTCTTCGCCGGCCCGATCGCCGCCCACGCCAACCCGGTAGTGGACGCCAAGCCCACCGCCGCAGCGGTGGCCGTGCAGGCGCCGAAGCCGCAGGGCGACCAGTCGCACATCACCCTCAACGACGAGCAGACGGCCAACGTCAAGGCGATCATCGCCGCCACGAAGAAGGCCGGCCTGCCCGAGCGCGCCGCGGTGATCTCGATCGCGACGAGCCTGCAGGAGTCGAAGCTGGAGAACCTGGGCCACCTGGGTGACAGGAACGATCACGACTCGCTGGGCCTGTTCCAGCAGCGCCCGAGCTCGGGTTGGGGTACCCCGGAGCAGATCACCGACCCCGAGTACTCCACGACCGCGTTCCTCAAGGGCCTCAAGCAGGTCGACGGGTGGCAGGACATGCCCCTGACCGACGCCGCGCAGACCGTGCAGGTCTCGGCGTACCCGGACGCCTACGCCCAGTGGGAGCAGCAGGCCACCGACCTCGTCGCCCAGCACTGGAACAGCTGACCCGGATTCGCACGACCGAACAGCAAGACCACCGCACGACTCGGACCGCTGGCCGGCACCCGCAACCCGGGGTGCCGGCCAGCGGCGTTTGCGTTGCCGCCGGCCCGCCGGGACGCCCGCCCCCGGGACGCCGACCACCGACCGCCGCAGCGGGCCGCAACGGGAGATGCCGCGCTGAAGGGATCCTCGGCGGAGGCGGATGGCGTCATCAAGCGGCGTTCGTTTACAGATCTTGGACAGTTTCCGTTAGCGCAGAACGGAAACTGTCCAAGATCTGCACGTACGGGTCCGCGCGTCGGCGGTCCATCAGCCGCCGGCCGCGCCGAAGGACAGGCACGGCACCCGCAAGCCAGGTCGGTAGGCAGCCGCGGTAGATCACCCACGGACCCCGCAGTCAGGTCGGGGACCCCTCCCCGCTGTCGACCGAGGGGCGGTGGTGCGTCGGGGTCAGCGGACGGTGACGGTGACGGTATGCCAGCCGGTGGCGCCGTCCGGGACGACGCCCTGGGTGCGGTCGGTTTGGGTTTCACCGGTCGCGTCTGTCGCTCGGACCTGGAGCCGGTGTTCGCCCGGTGTGGCGTCCCAGCGCCAGGACCACTGGACCCAGGTGTCCACCGACACGGTGGGGGCCAGTTCGGCCGCCTGCCACTGGCCGTCGTCGACGCGTACCTCGACTCGGCGGATGCCTCGGTGCTGCGCCCAGGCCACCCCGGCGACGGTCACCGGCCCGGCGGTCAGCCGGTTGCGTCTGCGGGGCGTGTCGATCCGCGACTGGGTCTTGATCGGCCCCTCGCGGGACCATCCGCGCGGCACCCAGTACGCGTCGAAGTCGGCGAACCGGGTCAGCTCAAGTTCGGTCACCCATTTGCAGGCCGACACGTAGCCGTAGAGGCCCGGCACCACCATCCGGACCGGGAAGCCGTGCTCGACCGGCAGCGGCTCGCCGTTCATTCCGACGGCCAGCAGCGCGTCCCGTCCGTCGCGCAGTGCGGCGGTGGGGGTGCCGCAGGTCCAGCCGTCGACAGACCGGCCGACGACCTGGTCGGCGTCGTCGTCGGGTTCGACCTCGTCCAGCAGTTCCCGCAGGGGTACGCCGAGCCAGCGGGCATTGCCGATCAGGTCCCCGCCCACCTCGTTGGAGACGCAGGCCAGGGTGACGTACCGCTCGACCAGCGGTCGGGCCAGCAGGTCCGCGTAACTGTAGGTGCGCTCCTTACCGACCCGTCCGTGGATCCGCAGCCGCCAGGTGTCTGGGTCGACCTGGGGCACCACCAGCGCGGTGTCGATCCGGTAGAACCCGAAGTTCGGGGTGACGTACGGCGCCAGTTGGGCCAGCGAGAGGTTCGCGCCTGCCGGCACGGCCGGTGCGGGGGCGACTGGCGCGGGCAGGCGGATCGCGTCCCGGGCTGCGGACACGCCGCGCCGACCTGCCAGCCAACGCCCGCCGAGACCGGCCACCACTGCCGTTCCGAGCAGCACCCCGCTGCCGGTGAGGAATCGCCGCCGCGACTCCGGGTCCACCTCGGCGGGCCCAACCGGCTCAACCGCCGGCGTCGGTCCGGCCGAAGGCGCCGGCACCGGCGCGGCCGGAGACACCGGCCGACGCTCGGATGCTGAGGAGGCTCCCGTCGGCAGCTCGTCCCGCGACTCCGACCCCGGGCCGGTGGACGACACAGGCCCGGCAGGCGGCACCGCACCGTCAGGCCGCGCCGCACCGGCAGGCGGCACAGGACCGTTGGACGGCCCCGGGCCGGCGGACCGCACGGTCGGCGTGGGTGGTGACCAGGGCCAGGGGTTCAGTTCGAACGGGCCGGCGATGAACAGCCAGAGCACCAGGGCGCCGAGACCCGCGCCGATCACTGACGGCAGTGCGTCGGCGAGGTCCGCGCCGGAGCGGGTCAACGCGGCGGCGACGCCGATGGCGCCGAACGCGCCGATGCCTGCCAGGCCGAGTGCCAGCCGACGAACCGCCAGTACGCCGAGGAGCGCGGCGAAGCCGCCCAGCAACACGGCGGTGCCGACCAGCAGCGCGATCTTGTCGGCGGTGCCGAAGAGGTCGATGGCGAGTTGCTTGAGTGACTCGGGGACGGCGTCGACGATGACCCCGCCGACCGCGACCAGGGGTGCCGACCGGGGGCCGGTCAGCACCGCTACCGGTTCGGCGATCCCGATCGCGACGGCGGCGGCGGTGATTCCGGCCAGCGCGGCGTACCGCCGTGACGTGGTGCTCATCGGCCCAGTGTGCGCGATCATCTCGGCCGGTCGCCAACAACGTCAGCGTTCGGTAATGACCTGCCAGCCGACGGATACGGGCCGGGGCGCACCGCCGTACGGCGGTGCGCCCCGGAACGGGTGTCGCTACCGGATCAGAAGCCCGGGCCGTGCTGGTGGCCGTGACCGTGGCCGTGCCCGCCGGCGGCGGCCGGTTCGGCCTGCTCCGGCTTCTCCACCACGAGGCTCTCCGTGGTGAGCAGCAGACCGGCGATCGAGGCGGCGTTGGTGACCGCGTTGCGGGTCACCTTCACCGGGTCGATGATGCCGGCCTTGACCAGGTCGACGTACTCGCCCTTGGCGGCGTCGAGGCCGTTGCCCCAGCTGAGGTCGGCGACCTTCTGCGTCACGACGTAGCCGTCGTGACCGGCGTTCTGGGCGATCCAGCGCAGCGGCTCGACGAGCGCCTTGCGCACGACCGAGACGCCGACCTTCTCGTCACCGGTGAAGCCCAGGTCGTCGTCGAGCACCGAGAGGATCTGCACCAGGGCGGCGCCGCCGCCGGGCACAGTGCCCTCCTCGACCGCTGCCTTGGTCGCCGCGATGGCGTCCTCGATGCGGTGCTTGCGCTCCTTCATCTCGACCTCGGTCGCCGCGCCGGCCTTGATGACGGCGATGCCACCGGAGAGCTTCGCCAGCCGCTCGGCCAGCTTCTCCCGGTCCCACTCGGAGTCGGAGGCCTCGATCTCCTTGCGGATCTGGGACACCCGGTCGGCGACGTCGGCCTTCTGGCCACCGCCGTCGACGATCGTGGTGTTCTCCTTGTCGACCACGACGCGCCGGGCGGTGCCGAGCACCTCCAGGCCGACCTGGTCGAGCTTGTAGCCCAGCTCCGAGGCGACCAGCTCGGCGCCCGTGGAGATCGCGATGTCCTGGAGCATCGCCTTGCGCCGGTCACCGAAGCCCGGGGCCTTGACCGCGCAGACCTTGAGGGTCTTGCGCAGCGAGTTGACCACCAGGGTGGAGAGCGCCTGGCCGTCCACGTCCTCGGCGATGATCAGCAGGGGCTTGCTGTTCTGCAGGACCTTCTCCAGCAGCGGCAGCAGCTCCTCGATCGCCGAGATCTTCTGGGTGGTGACCAGGATGTACGCGTCCTCGAGGACGGACTCCTGGCTCTCCAGGTCGGTGACGAAGTTCGGCGAGATGAAGCCCTTGTCGAACTGGAGACCCTCGGTCACGTCCAGTTCGGTGGTGAGCATCGAGCCTTCCTCGACGGTGATGACACCGTCGCGGCCGACGCGCTCCATCGCCTCGGCGATCAGATCGCCGATCGTGGAGTCCTGCGCGGAGATCGTCGCCACGTTCGCGATCGACTCCTTGCTGGTGACCTCGGCAGCCTTGCCGAGCAGCGCCTCGGAGACCTTGGTGGCCGCCGCGTCGATGCCCCGCTTGAGGCCGGCCGGGTTGGTCCCGGCGGTCACGTTGCGCAGACCCTCCCGGACCATGGCCTGGGCCAGCACGGTCGCGGTGGTGGTCCCGTCGCCGGCGACGTCGTTGGTCTTGGTCGCCACCTCCTTGACCAGCTGCGCGCCAAGGTTCTCGTACGGGTTGGTGAGCTCGATCTCCTTGGCGATGGTCACACCATCGTTGGTGATCGTCGGCGCACCGAATTTCTTGTCCAGGACGACGTTGCGCCCGCGCGGGCCGAGGGTGACCTTGACCGCGTCCGCGAGGGCGTTGACACCGTGCTCCAGCAGGTGTCGGGCGTCGTCCGAGAAGCTCAGGATCTTCGCCATTAATGTCCCTTCGAAGCGCCATTGCCCCGGCCCGGCGAGCCGGACCGGGGCAGTGGCACTGATCGGTTGCTTACTTCTCGATGACCGCGAGGACGTCGCGGGCGGAGAGCACCAGGTACTCCTCGCCGGCGTACTTGACCTCGGTGCCGCCGTACTTCGAGTAGAGGACGGTGTCGCCGACCTGCACGTCAACCGGAACCCGGTTGCCGTTGTCGTCGACGCGCCCCGGGCCCACAGCGAGGACGGTGCCCTCCTGCGGCTTCTCCTTGGCGGTGTCGGGGATCACGATGCCCGACGCCGTGGTGGTCTCAGCCTCGTTCGCCTGGACCACGATGCGGTCCTCGAGCGGCTTGATCGCAACCTTGGTCGCGGTAGTCACGGGCATACCCTCCTGGGGTACTGGTTTCGTTGCTGACCAGCGGGGCTGGCCAGCGTCAATCTGCCTCATGCCACCGGGCGGTGCCGTCGTCGCGGGTGCCGGTCCGCCTGGCGTGCGCACCCGGGTCGCGAGACCCGGAAGCTGGCACCCTCAGGGTGAGAGTGCTAATCGCAGGTTATTCCGTGGCTAGCACTCCGTCAAGGAGAGTGCCAGCGCGTCGCGCCCCGCCAGCCAGGATTTCCGGCTCGGCCGGGACAATGACCGGGTGGATCTCGATCAGCTGGCGGCGCTGCGTACCCCTGAGGGGTCGGCCGCGCTCACCGCGGCGGCCGGGCTGGCCGGCGGTGACCCGCTGGCCGCGGCCTCGGCGCTGCGCGCGGCCGGGGTGCCGCCCACGCTGGCCGCGGCAGCCCTCACCCAGGCCGAGCTGCGCCACCGGGCGGTCGGCAAGTTCGGCTCGGCCGCCGCTGGGATGTTCCTCACCCGCCCCGGCCTGGAGCAGGCCACCCGCCGGGTGGTCGCCGACCGTCGGGCCGCCCGGTTGTCCGCGGCCGGCGTGCGCACCCTGGCCGACCTCGGCTGCGGGCTGGGGGCCGACGCGCTGGCCGCCGCCCGTGCCGGCATCCGGGTGTACGGGGTGGAGGCCGACCCGGTGACCGCCGCGATGGCCGCCGCCAACGCCACGGCGGCCGGCCTGGCCGAGCTGTTCACCGTCGAGTGCGGCGACGCGACCGGGTTCGACGTGTCACGGGTCGACGGCGTTTTCTGCGACCCGGCCCGCCGCACGAGCGGCACCGGGCGGCGAATCTTCGACCCGCGCGCCTACTCGCCGCCGTGGGACTTCGTGACCGGGCTGGCCGAGCGGGTGCCGCGCACTGTGGTGAAGGTGGCGCCGGGCCTGGACCACGGGCTCATCCCGGCCGGGGCGGAGGCCGAGTGGGTCGGCGTCGACGGTGACCTGGTCGAGGCGGCGCTCTGGTGCGGTGAGCTGGCGGAGGTGCCCCGCCGCGCCACCCTCTACCGGCAGCGGGGCAGCGAGATCCACCGTGACCAGCTCACCGGCTCGGGTGCCGCCGAGGCGCCGGTCGGGCCGGTACGCCGCTACCTGTACGACCCGGAGCCGGCGGTGGTGCGCGCGCATCTCGTCGCCGAACTGGCCACCGAGCTGGACGCCACCCTGGCCGATCCGAGCATCGCCTACCTCTACGCCGACCAGCCGACCCGCACCCCGTACGCGCGCTGTCTGGAGATCACCGACGTGTTGCCGTTCTCGCTCAAGCGCCTGCGGGCGCTGCTGCGGGACCGGCGGGTGGGCCGCGTGGAGATCCTCAAGCGGGGTTCGGCGCTCGTCCCGGAGCAGCTCCGCAAGGACCTGCGGCTGGCCGGGGACGAGGCGGCGAGTCTGGTGCTCACCCGGGTCGACGGCGCACCGACGGTGCTCATCGGCCGGCCGGTCCACTAACGTCGTCGCCGTGGCGGGACAGGGCACGCCGGCGACGGCACTGTTGGTCAAGCGCGGGATCGCGCATCGCACCCATCCGTACCGGGTGTCGCCGGACGCCCCGAACTACGGCGCGCTGGTGGCGGTGGCGCTCGGCGTGGCGCCGGAGCGGGTGTTCAAGTCGCTGGTGACCGCTGTCGACGGGGCGCTCACCGTGGCGGTCGTGCCGGTGACCGGAGAGCTGGATCTCAAGGCGCTCGCGGCGGCGGTCGGCGGCAAGCGGGCGGTGCTGGCGGATCGGGCGGTCGCCGAGCGGGCAACCGGCTATGTACGCGGTGGGATCAGCCCGCTCGGGCAGCGTCGGCGGTTGCCCACGGTGCTGGACGAGTCCGCGCTGCAACTGCCGACGATCTACGTCTCGGCTGGTCGGCGCGGACTGCAACTCGAACTGGCAGCGGCGGATCTGGTGGCGCTGACCGACGCCCGTACCGCGGTGTTGCAGAGCAGCTGACGACAGTCGTTACGTCGCTCTCCCCGTGGGATACCCGCGGAGTAACAGTCGCGTTGCTGAATTGTTATCGCTCCCAACAAACTAGGCACCTGCGCGGTCTTGTGTAGCCGGTGTGACGCGAAATACGTTGCCGGACACAACAAAACAACACCTCCCCCACCTCCGAAAGGACCCTGCACATGCGTAAGGGGATCCTCACCATCGCCGCCGTGGGCCTGCTCACGACCGGCGGCTTGACCGCTTGCAGCGACGACTCCGGCGACGGCGGCGCCGCCGCCAAGACCCCCAAGATCGGCGTGATCCTCCCGGACAGCAAGTCCTCGGCCCGCTGGGAGACCGCGGACCGTCGGTTCCTGGAGGAGGCGTTCAAGGCCGCCGGCGTCCAGTACGACATTCAGAACGCCCAGAACGACAAGACCGCCTTCCAGACCATCGCCGACCAGATGATCACCAGTGGCGTCACCGCCCTGATGATCGTCAACCTGGACTCCGGTACCGGCAAGGCAGTGCTGGACAAGGCCAAGTCGCAGGGCGTCGCCACCATCGACTACGACCGGCTCACCCTCGGCGGCTCCGCCCAGTACTACGTCAGCTTCGACAACGAGACCGTCGGCAAGCTCCAGGGCGAGGGCCTGTCGAAGTGCCTGACCGACAAGGGCGTCAAGAACCCCGTCGTGTCGTACCTGAACGGCTCCCCCACCGACAACAACGCCACCCTGTTCAAGGCCGGCTACGACTCGGTGCTCAAGCCGAAGTTCGACTCCAAGGAGTACGTCAAGGGCCCCGAGGACGCGGTGCCTGCGTGGGACAACGCGCAGGCCGCGACGATCTTCGAGCAGCAGCTCACCAAGGCCAACGGCAAGATCGACGGCGTGCTGGCCGCCAACGACGGTCTCGGCAACGCGGCCATCTCGATCCTCAAGAAGAACAAGCTCAACGGCAAGGTGCCGGTGACCGGGCAGGACGCCAGCACCGAGGGCCTGCAGAACATCCTCGTCGGTGACCAGTGCATGACCGTCTACAAGGCGGTTCGGGAAGAGGCCAAGGCCGCCTCCGACCTCGCCATCGCGCTCGCCAAGGGCGAGAAGAAGGACACCGGGCAGACGGTGAAGGACCCGGAGGGTGGCCGCGACGTCCCGTCGGTGCTGCTCACCCCGAAGGCCATCTACAAGGAGAACGTCAAGGACGTCATCGCCGACGGCTACGTGACCAAGGAAGAGGTCTGCGCCGGGGCGTACGCCAAGCTCTGCGCCGACGCCGGCATCAGCTGACCGACGCCGCAGTACCCGCCGGGACGACCATCGCCGCCCGGCACGGGAGCACCCTCCCGTGCCGGGCGGCGCCCGCCGGACGGGCCCCGACCCTCCCTTAAGAAGGAGACCCCCGTGTCCGCGACTCCCCTGCTGGAACTCCGCGGGATCGACAAGAGCTTCGGTCCCGTCCAGGTGCTCCGCGACGTCGCCCTGACCGTCCACCCGGGCGAAGTGACCGCACTGGTCGGCGACAACGGCGCCGGCAAGTCGACCCTGGTGAAGTGCATCAGCGGCATCCACCCCATCGACGCCGGAGAGTTCCTGTTCAACGGTGAACCGGTACACATCGGCAGCCCCCGCGACGCCGCCACGCTCGGCATCGAGGTCGTCTACCAGGACCTCGCGCTCTGCGACAACCTGGACATCGTGCAGAACATGTTCCTCGGCCGGGAGAAGCGCAGCGGCATCGTCCTGGACGAGCCGACCATGGAACAGCTCGCCGCCGAAACGCTGGCGGGGCTCTCCATCCGCACCGTCACGTCACTTCGCCAGCACGTCTCCAGCCTCTCCGGCGGTCAGCGCCAGACCGTGGCCATCGCCAAGGCGGTGCTCTGGAACAGCAAGCTGGTCATCCTGGACGAGCCCACCGCGGCGCTCGGCGTGGCACAGACCGCCCAGGTGCTCGAACTGGTCCGCCGCCTCGCCGACAACGGCCTGGCCGTGGTGCTCATCTCGCACAACATGAACGACGTCTTCGCCGTCTCCGACCGGATCGCCGCGCTGTACCTCGGCCAGATGGTCGCCCAGGTGAAGACCACCGACATCACCCACGCCCAGGTGGTCGAGCTGATCACCGCCGGGCGCTCGGGCGGGCTCGGCCTCGCCACCGACCCGGGCAGCAACGGCGACGGCCCGCAGCCGGCCGACTCGATCTCAGGAGGCGTCCGATGACCACCACCGCCGTGCGGAAGGACGGCCCCGCCGCCGTCACACCCCCGCCGACCGTCGGAGGCCACGCCCGCACCTACCTGAGTCGGGTACGCGGTGGCGACGTCGGCGCGCTGCCGGCCGTGCTCGGCCTGATCGTGCTCTGCACCGTCTTCGCCATCATGCGGCCGTCGTCGTTCCTGTCCGCCGGCAACTTCGCCAACCTCTTCACGCAGGGCGCGGCGGTCACGCTGATCGCGATGGGTCTGGTCTTCGTGCTGCTGCTCGGCGAGATCGACCTCTCCGCCGGCTTCGCCAGCGGCGTCTGCGCGGCGGTACTGGCCAATGTGGTCACCGTGCTCGGCTACCCCTGGTGGGTCGCCGTGCTCGCCGCGATCGCCACCGGCGTGGTCATCGGCACCACGCTCGGCATGCTGGTCGCGAAGATCGGCATTCCGTCCTTCGTGGTCACCCTCGCCGGTTTCCTCGCCTTCCAGGGCGTCGTGCTGCTGCTCGTCAAGGAGGGCACCAACATCTCCGTCCGCGACGAGGTGCTGGTCGCCATCGCCAACCGCAACCTCGCCCCCACGGTGGGCTGGGCGCTGACCGCCGTCGCGGTCGTCGGCTACGCGGCGGTGCAACTGCTGCGTCACCGCACCCGGGTGGCCCGCGGTCTGATCACCGACCCGATCGCTGTGGTGGCGCTGCGGATCGGCGGGCTCGCCGTCATCCTCGGCACCGCCGTGTACGTGCTCAACCTGGAGCGCAGCCGCAACGTCCTGATCAGCTCACTCAAGGGCGTGCCGATCGTGGTGCCGGTCATCGCGGTGCTGCTGGTCATCGGGACCTTCGTGTTGCAACGCACCAGCTACGGCCGGCACATCTACGCCGTGGGTGGCAACCGGGAAGCCGCCCGGCGGGCCGGCATCGAGGTCGACCGGATCCGGATCTCGGTCTTCATGATCTGCTCGTCGATGGCCGCCATCGGTGGCATCGTGGCGGCCAGCCGGGCCAACTCGGTCGACCCGAACACCGGGGGCAGTAACGTACTGCTCTACGCGGTCGGCGCGGCGGTGATCGGCGGCACCAGCCTCTTCGGTGGCAAGGGCCGCGTCCTCGACGCCGTACTCGGCGGCGCGGTGGTCGCGGTCATCGAAAACGGAATGGGCCTGATGGGGTACAGCGCGGGAGTCAAGTACGTGGTCACCGGCGTCGTGCTGCTGCTCGCGGCCAGCGTCGACGCGCTCTCCCGCCGCCGCGCGGCAGCCACCGGCACCCGCTGACCGCGCGGGAGGTAGCACCAGCATGCGCCCAGGACCAAGCCAGGATGACGTCCGACGGCAGAACCTCGGTGCCCTGCTGCGGCACGTGCACGTCCACGGGGCGACCACCCGCGCCGAACTGACCACCACGCTGGGCCTCAACCGCAGCACCATCGGCGCGCTCACCGCCGACCTGTCCGCAGTGGGGCTGGTCAGCGAAGGGGCACCGAAGGAAACCGGCCGGGCCGGACGACCGTCACTCGTCGTCCGGCCCGAGTCGGCCCGGGTCTACGCGTACGCGTACTCGGTGGAGGTGGACCGCCTGCGCGCGGCCCGGATCGGGCTGGGCGGCGCGGTCCTGGACCGCCGGGATCTGGACCGGCCACGCGGCCTGCTGGCCGCGGAGGCCGCGCCGCTGCTGGCCGGCGCGGTCAAGGAGATGCAGCAGACGGTTCCGGCGGACGCGATCTGCGTCGGTGCCGGCGTCGCGGTCTGCGGCATGGTCCGCCGGGACGACGGTCTGGTCCGGCTCGGCCCCACCACCGGTTGGGTGGACGAGCCGATCGGCGCGGCTCTCGCCGACGAGTTGGGCATCGCCGTGCCGATCACCGTGGGCAACGTCGCCGACGTCGCCGCGTTCGCCGAGCACGCCCGAGGTGTGGCGGCGGGCTGTGACAACGTCCTCTACCTGTACGGCGACGTCGGCGTGGGGGCCGGCATCATCGCCGGTGGACGTCGACTGACCGGCCACGGTGGATACGGCGGCGAGGTCGGCCACATGAAGGTGGTCCGCGACGGCAGGCAGTGTGAGTGCGGCTCCCGGGGCTGCTGGGAGACCGAGATCGGTGAGCACGGCCTCCTGCACGCCGCCGGACGCTCCGACGCCCGGGGCCGCGACGCACTGTTGGAGGTCTTCGACGCGGCCGACCGGGGAGACGCCCGGGCCCAGACGGCGGTCCGTCAGGCCGGCGACTGGCTCGGCTTCGGGGTGGCCAACCTGGTGAACATCTTCAACCCCGAGATGGTCATCTTCGGTGGGACCATGCGTGACCTCTACCTCGCGGCGGCGGCCCAGATCCGCAGTCGGCTCAACTCCAACGCGCTCGGCGCCTGCCTGGAACACGTCCGGCTGCGCACCCCGAAACTGGGCGCTGACGCGCCCCTGATCGGCGCCGCCGAGCTGGCCTTCGAACGGCTCCTCGCGGACCCCCTCGACGTGGGCTGATCCGCGTACGCTGTCCGGCGTGGATGTCGAGCTGCGCGCCTCCGACGACGACCGCAACCGGGTGGTCGCCGCGCTGCACCAACACACCGCGGCGGGCCGGCTGACCTTGGACGAGTTCTCCGAGCGGGCCGGTGCGGTGTGGACCGCGCGCACCCTCGGCGACCTGGCCGCGCTGACCCGCGACCTACCGGCCCTGCCGGACCCGGTCGTCGACGCCGACTCGGTCGGGCGCGGGCGTCAGGAGTTGCTGATGGTCTTCGCCGCCGCGGCGCTCACCCTGCTGCTGCTCGGCGGCCTGCTCGCCGTCACCCGCTGATCCGGGCCGCCCGACGGTGAACTGATCGCGCGATCAGTCCGTACCAGTGGGCGGACGGGCAACCGGCAGGTACGGCTGCCCGGTCCAGACGCGATCCGGTCCGGACCGAGGAGGCACCACAGACATGGCACCGCTCAGATCCGCCCATCGCCGACTGGGCAATCGGACCCACCGAGCGGCGTTGCTGCTCATCGCGATCATCGCGGGGGTCGGTGTCCTGCCCGGAGTGGCCGTCGCCGCGCCCGCCGGTGGTCAACAGCTCAACGCCGCCGACATGACACTGCTCAACGGGGTACGGCTGGCCGGACTGTGGGAGATGCCAGCCGGCCAGATGGCCGCCGAGAAGGGACAGTCGGCGAAGGTCCGGGAGATCGGCGCCGGCATCGCGAACGAGCACCAGAAGCTCGACGAACTCGTCGTGGAGGCGGCCAACAAACTCGGCGCGACCATCCCCTCCGAGCCGACGGCCGAGCAGAAGGGCTGGCTGGCGGAGATGCAGAAGGCGTCCGGCGCCCGCTTCGACCAGATCTTCGTCACCCGGCTCCGGGTCGCCCACGGCAAGATCTTCCCGGTGATCGGGGCGGTCCGGGCCAGCACCCGGGACGCCACGGTCCGCAAGCTCTGCGAGGACGCCAACGGATTCGTCCAGCACCACATGCAGATGCTGGAGAGCACCGGCCTGGTCCGCTGGCCGGAGCTGCCGCCGGCCGCGCTGCCCGCCCCGGGTGAGGACGGGCTGCTGGCCGCCGCCTCCGCAAACACCGGCCCGCAGGTCGGGGTCAGCAGCACCGTCGTCTGGCTGGTCTTCCTCGCCGCGCTGGGCACTGGCGGAATCGCCACGTACCGGATGTTGCGCCGCAACTGACGGTCAGCGGTGGCGGCGGTTGGTGGCTCGCGTCAGCGGTCTACCTGGGTGAAGTCCCAGGAGTGCGGGGCGCGGGCCACCAGCAGGGCGGGCGGGTCCGGCAGCGGGCGAGGGTTGCTGCGCCACTTGGAGATGACCACCACGCGGTGGTCGGTGGAGGAGAAGACCTCGCTGGAGACGTGGAGCGGGTCGTGCTCCACCTCGGGCAGGGCGGTGTCGCACACCCAGGTGATCAGGTCGGCGACGCCGTACGCCTCGGCGCGCGCCTCCCACATCCGCACGATCATGTCGGCCGCTCCCGTCACACGCTGACCGTGGTCAGCGGCAGCGCCGAATCGGCCGGCAGGTCCAGTCTGCTCGGCGCGACCCCGGCGGCGACCAGGTGCGAACCGAGCGCGGCCACCATCGCACCGTTGTCGGTGCACAGCTTCGGCCGGGGCACCCGGACCTGGATGCCGTACTTCTCGGCCCGCTGCTCGGCCATCGCCCGCAGCCGGGAATTCGCCGCCACTCCCCCGCCGATGACCAGGGTCTCGATGCCCTGGGCGCGGCAGGCGGCGAGCGCCTTGCTGGTGAGGACGTCGCAGACCGCCTCCTGGAAGGACGCGGCCACGTCGGCCACCGGCACCGGCTCGCCGGCGCGCTGACGGGCCTCGACCCACCGGGCCACCGCCGTCTTCAGACCGGAGAACGAGAAGTCGTACCGGTGGGCGGCGAGGTCCTTGGCGGCGGTCAGGCCCCGGGGGAAGGCGATCGAGGCGGCGTCGCCGGCCCGGGCCTCCCGGTCGATGGGGGGACCGCCCGGGAACGGCAACCCGAGCAGCCGGGCGACCTTGTCGAACGCCTCGCCGGCCGCGTCGTCGATGGTGGCGCCCAGCGGGGTGACACCCCGGGCCAGGTCGTCGACGAGCAGGAGGGACGAGTGGCCGCCGGACACCAGCAGCGCGATGGCGGGCTCGGGCAGCGGGCCGTGCTCAAGGGTGTCCACCGCGACGTGCGCGGCGAGATGGTTGACGCCGTAGACGGGTTTCTCGGCGGCGAGCGCGTACCCCTTGGCGGCGGCGACACCGACCAGCAGCGCGCCGGCCAGTCCCGGCCCGGAGGTGACAGCGATCGCGTCGATGTCGGCAAGCGTCACGCCGGCCTCGCTCAGCGCCCGGTCCATGGTCGGCACGATGGCCTCCAGGTGTGCCCGGCTGGCCACCTCCGGCACCACACCGCCGAACCGGGCGTGTTCCTCGACGCTGGAGGCGAGCGCGTCGGCCAGCAGGGTGTGTCCCCGCACGATGCCGACGCCGGTCTCGTCGCAGGAGGTCTCGATACCCAGGATCAGTGGTTCGTCAGCCATGGTCGCGTGGTCCGTCCCCGGTCAGCTCGGCGTCGCGCCGCATGACCAGCGCGTCGGTGTTGCTTGGTTGGTAGTAGCCGCGGCGCACCCCGATCGGCTCGAACCCGTAGGTCGCGTAGAGCCGCTGTGCCGCGGCGTTGTCCACGGCGACCTCCAACAGGGCGCTGCGGGCGTCGCGCCGGGCCGCCTCGGCGAGCAACTCCTCCAGCAGGGCGCGGCCCACACCGCGCCGCTGGGCGTCCCGGCGGACGGCGATGTTCTGCACCCAGACCTCGTCCGGGGGCACGCCGGCGAGCCCGGCGTAGCCGAGCACCGAACCGTCCGGGTCGACGGCGACCCGGTAGTGGTGGCCGTTGGCGAGTTCGCTCCAGAACATGGCGGGCGACCACTGCTCGGCGCCGAAGAGGTCCGCCTCGATCGGCAGCACGTCGTCGATGTGCCACCAGCGGAACGGTTCGAGCCGTACCGCCGTCATGGCAGGACCGGTTTGCGGCCGGTCGCCGCCACCGCGTCGGGGCGGCGCAGGTAGAGCGGAGTGAGCCGCTCGCTGGGCGCGCCCGCCCGGATCCGCTCGGCGGCGAGCAGCGCCAGCACTGTCGCATCCGGGTAGCGCGGCTCGACCCGGACGGGCAGGTCCAGGACCTCGGCGTACCGGTGCGCCCCGTCACCGACAGCGGTCGTCGCGCCCAGTTCGCGGGCGCGCGCGGCGGCGACCGCCGGTGCGGACACCTCAGGCCCGACGATCCGCTGACCGGCGCCGTCGTAGACGGCCCAGTAGAGCTCCTTGCGCCGCGCATCGCTGCCCGCCAGGACGGGCGCGCCGGACGCCGCCGGGTAGCCGATGGCGTCCAACGAACAGACACCGTACGTGGGGATGCCGAGCACCTGACCCATGGTCGCGGCGGTGACCAGCCCGACCCGCAGCCCGGTGAACGGTCCCGGGCCGAGCCCGGCGACGATGGCGGTCAGGTCACGCGGACGCGCGTCGGCGTCGGCGAGGACCGCGTCCACCTGGGGCGCGAGCAGCTCACCGTGCGCGCGGGCATCGACGGTGCACCGCTGCGCCCGCGACGCCACGCCGTCTGCCGAGACCTCCACCAGCGCCGCGGTGACCGCGGGCGTCGAGCTGTCCACCACGAGTACGAGCACGGTAAGCCAGCCTAGCCGCCCCGCCCCGCGCCCCGGTCACGCCCCGCCCCGCCACCGCCTTCGGCCCTCGCCCCGCCCTCGCCTCACCGCCCGCCTTCGGCCCTCGCCCCGGCCCGCTCGCCCCGCTCGCGCTGCCCGCCGCCGTAGCCCGTCCGGCGGTCGGGCCCACCGCGTAGTTACTTACGGACGAGCGCTGGAGCCACATCCGCTATTGAGCGTGATGTCTGTGAGTCATCGTGATGACGCACAGACATCACGCTCAATGAAGTGAAGCCCGCCATCCCGCGAGCCTGGTCATGAGCTCGGCGATTCTCGGCGTCAGATCGGCCGTTAGCCGCCGATCTGCCGTAGCGGGATCGCGGGCATCTCGCCCGTGGCCCACCATGCCGGGATGTCATCGACTCGCCTTGCCACCCTTCTCGGCACTGCCGTGCGGCAGCAACGACATCTGCGCGATCTGAGCCAGCGTCAGTTGGCCGCGCTCGCCGAGGTCGACCAGGCGGTGGTGGCCCGGCTCGAACGCGGCGAGCGAGCGCCCAGCATCGCGGTGCTGGAGCGGTTGCTTGCCGCGATGGATGTGCAGTTGGTGGTCGGGTTCGAGCCGTTGGACGCGCACCTCGACGCCCAGATCGACGACCTGGCCGCCCGGCCGATCGCCGAGCGGATCGACGGGTTGGGGCTGGATCGGCTACTGGATCGACTCACCGACTTTCCGCAGGTGATCACCGGGAGCACCGCGGCGCTGTTGCAGGGCGCGCCGGTGCCGGTCGACGCGCTGGAGATCGCCCTGCGCTGGCAGGACGCCAAAGCGTTCACCCGATGGCTGGAGGCGAACTACGGCCAGCGGTGGAACGCCCGCTGGGGTGAGTTCGGCGGAGTGTGGTTGGAGCCCGAGGAGCCAGGCGAACACCTGTGGTCGACCCGCTACGGGGAGGTCAGGGCCACGATGTGCGACGAACTGCCCGAGACCATCGAGGTATGCCACGGCGGGCGGAGTTACCGGGTGGTGCCGCTCGTCGAACTGGAGCTGAGCGAGCCACGCTCCGCCGAACTGTTACGCCGCTACCGGCGCCGGCAGTTGGCCAGCGACGGCTGAGCCAACTGCCGGCCGAACCAGCCGCCGGCCGAGTCACCGGTCAGCCGGCGGTGCGCTCCCAGTCGATGGTGGGCAGGCCGGCGTCGGCGAGCGCCTTGTTGGCGGCGCTGAACGGACGGCTGCCCAGGAAGCCACGCGGGTTCATCGGGCTGGGGTGGCCCGCCTCCAGCACCACGTGCTGCGGATTGGTGACCAGCGCGGCCTTCTTACGGGCGTAGCCACCCCAGAGCAGGAAGACCACCCGCTCCGGTGCCGCGTCCAGCGCACGGATCGTCGCGTCGGTGAACTCTTCCCACCCGGCGTTGGCGTGCGAGCCAGGGGTGGCCTGCCGGACGGTCAGCACCGCGTTGAGCAGCAGCACACCCTGCGCGGCCCAACCGTTGAGGTTGCCGCCACGCGGTTTGGGAACACCCACGTCCTCGCCCAACTCCTTGAAGACGTTGCGCAACGACGGCGGAACCGTCACCCCGTCACGGACGCTGAAGCTCAACCCGTGTGCCTGCCCGGCCCGGTGGTAGGGATCCTGCCCCAGGATCAGCACCCGGGTGCCCTGCGGCGGGCAGAGCCGGTAGGCCGAGAACAGGTCCTCCAGCGGCGGGAAGACGGTCTGCGTCGCGTACTCCCGGGCGACGAACTCGCCCAGCGCGGCGGTGCGGGCCGGGTCGAGGTGCGGGGTGAGCACGGCACGCCACTGCTCCGGCAGCAGGGCCAGCAGATCCAGGGCGGGAGCGTCGTCGGGCATCAGAAACCTCTCACAGCGCGGGTCGGACCCCCGCACTCTAGGCATCGGGTACGACACCCGCCGAGCTAGCCCAGATCGGCGAGCCGCCGGGCCCAGTCGCCGCCGACCGGGTCCAGCTCCACGATGCGGGTGTCGTCGTCGCGGCGGTCGATGCGAACCCGCAGGTGCGCGTCCACCAACTGCTCCACCAGGCCCTCGCCCCACTCCACCACGGTCACCGAGTCGTCCACCGACGCGTCGAGGTCCAGGTCGTCGATCTCGGCGCGCGGATCGGTGGCGTCACCCAACCGGTACGCGTCGGCGTGCACCAGTGCCACCCGACCGCCCCGGGCCGGATCGGGTCGGTGCACCCGGGCGATCACGAAGGTCGGCGACGTGATGTCCCCGAGGACACC
Source organism: Micromonospora sp. SD19 (assembly GCF_054462275.1). Lineage (NCBI taxonomy): Bacteria > Bacillati > Actinomycetota > Actinomycetes > Micromonosporales > Micromonosporaceae > Micromonospora > Micromonospora sp. SD19. The sequence continues at coordinate 261,996 of NZ_JBTLMN010000004.1, read as the reverse complement.
GAGCCCGGCGCCGATGCCCTGGGTGAGCGCGGTCTTGCCGGCACCCAACGGGCCGGTCAGCAACACCAGGTCGCCGGCGCGCAGCAGCCCGGCCAGCCGTCGGCCGAAATCCCGGGTGTCCTCGACAGCCGGCAGCTTGACGACGTGACTCACCGTTCCTCCCCGCTCTGCAATGACTCCAGGAACCGCGCCAGGGCGGCGTTGACCTCGTCCGCGTGCTCCAACATCACCACGTGACCGCTGTCCTTGATCTTCACGAACTCGGCGTGCGGCAACCGGCGGACGATCTCCTCGGAGTGGGTCACCGGAGTGATCATGTCCTTGTCGCCGACCACCACCAGCACCGGAGTCGCCGCCAGCGCCGCCAGCGCCGGGAAGCGCGAGTGGGTCGCCAGGGTCCGCAGGTAGCGGGTCACCGTGTCGGCCGACGTCCGGGAGTTCATCGCCTCCACGTAGGACACCAGCGACGGGCTGGGCTTGCGGGTGCCGAAGCCGTACTTGCGGGTCAACAGCCAGGCCACGTTCGAGGTGGACTTGCGGGCCTTGTCGATCACCGGCCCGCCGTAGCGGGTGGCGTTGCTGACCATGTAGAGCACCGGGCCACCGACCCGGCCGAGCAGCGCGGGAGCTACCAGCTTGGTCTCCGCGATGAGCCCGCCCGACGTGGCCATCAGAACGGTCCCCACCACCCGGTCGCCGAACAGCTCCGGGAACAACTCGGCGAACGCCATGATGGTCATGCCGCCCATCGAGTGGCCGACCAGCACCAGCGGCCCGTCCGGGGCGGTCCGGTCGATCACCTGGCGCAGCGTCCGGCCGAGCACCGTGAGGTCGTACTCCCCGGTCTCCAACCGGCCGGACCGGCCGTGACCGGGCTGGTCGTACGCCACGATCCGGTAGTCACCGCGGGCGGCGAGCATCTGACGCTGGAAGTGGAACGTGCCCATGTCCAGGCAGAAGCCGTGCACCAGCACCACCGTCGGGCGCCCCGGCACCGGCCGGGTCGGCTCGACCACCTCGACGTGGATGTCGGTGCCGTCCGGCAACTCCAGGCGGAACGCCTCGTCGTACCGTTGCTCGTCGAACGTCTCGTGCGCGTAGCGGTCGGCCGGGTCGGCCTTGAGCCGGCGGACCAGGGTCCGCTCGGTCGCCACCCCGGCCGCCAGCCCCGCCGCGGCCACGCCCACCGCCGCGCCGACGATCCCCGCGACCCGACCAGCTGCCGTCCGCGGACGCGGAATGCGATAACTCATTGTCTTTCGCCGTCGTAGACGCGGGGCACCCGTGTGCCGCCGAACCGGGTGACGATCTCGTAGTTGATGGTGCCGACCGCCTCGGCCCAGTCGTCAGCGGTCGGCTCGCCGTCGACGCCGCTGCCGAAGAGCGTCGCCACGTCGCCGTCGGCCACCGGGTCGTCGCCGCAGTCGAGCACGAACTGGTCCATGCAGACCCGCCCCGAGATCGTCCGGCGTACGCCGCCGAGCTGCACCGGACCGGTGTTGGACGCGTGCCGGGGGACCCCGTCGGCGTACCCGAGCGGCACCACGGCCAGGTTCGCGTCGGCTTGCGTCGTGTAGGCGTGCCCGTAGGAGATGCCGGTGCCGGCGGGCACCCGTTTGGTGAGCATCACCCGGGCGCGGGCGCTCATCGCCGGCCGCAACCCGTACGTCTCGCCGGCCACCGGGGAGAGCCCGTAGATGGCCAGGCCCGGACGGACCAGGTCGAAGTGGGTGTCCGGGCGGGTGAGGGTGGCAGCCGAGTTGGCGAGGTGCCGCCAGCGCGGTCGCAGCCCGGCCCGCTCGACCATGGCCAGCCCCTCGTGGAAGACGGCCAGTTGGCGGTCGGTGGTGGGATGGCCGGGCGAGTCGGCGTACACGAAGTGGCTCCACACGCCGACCACCTCGACCAGGCCGTCGGCCTGCGCCTTCGCGGCGGCGTCCAGCAGCGCCGGCCAGTCGGCGACTGTCGCGCCGCCCCGGGACAACCCCGTGTCGATCTTGAGGTGGAGGCGGGCGGGACGCCCGGCGAGGCGACTCGCCTCGATCATCTCGTCCAGTTGACCCAGGCTGGCCGCGCCGAGGTCCACCCCCGCGCTGACCCCCTCGTGCAGCGGCAAACCGGGCGCGAGCAGCCAGGCCAGCACCGGCACTGTCACGCCGGCCCGGCGCAGGGTGAGCGCCTCGTCGAGGGTGCAGACGCCGAGCCAGTCGGCGCCGCCGTCGAGCGCCGCCCGGGCGGCCGGAAGCATGCCGTGGCCGTACCCGTCGGCCTTCACCACCGCCATCAACTCGGCGGTGGTGCCGGAGCGGAGCCTGCCCACGTTCTCGCGGATGGCGTCAAGATCGACGCGTACCTCGGCCTGCCACATGTGCCCAGCCTACTTTCCGCCGTGATCACGGCGGGCGGCGACGCACGTCCCGGCGCGGCGATCCGCCCAGCACGGCTGGAACGGCCCGTTCAGCCCAGCCGGGCCAACACCGGACGCAACGCGGTGGCCACGTCGGGCGCGGTCACCGGCCCACCCCGGGCCGCCTCCCGCCCGGCGAGCCCGTGCAGGTACGCGGCCGCCGCCGCAGCCCGATCGGCGGGCACCCCGGCCGCCAGCAGCGAGCCGAGCAACCCGGCCAACACGTCGCCGGTGCCGCCGGTGGCCAACGCCGAAGTGCCGGTCGGGTTGACGTACGCCCGACCGTCCGGCGTGCCGATCACCGTGCGGTCACCCTTGAGCAGCACCACCGCGTTCATCCAGGCGGCCAGCCGCAGCGTTGCGCCGACCCGGTCGGCACCGGGTTCCTCACCGCAGAGACGCGTGAACTCCCGATCATGCGGGGTGACCACGATGGGCGCGTCCCGACCCCGCAGCCGGTCGGCGAGTGAGCCGTCCACCAGCAGGGTCAGGGCGTCGGCGTCGAGCACCACCGGCACCGGGGCGGCCAGCACGGCACGCAGCTCGGCGGCCGCGTCGGCGCCGGTGCCCAGCCCGGAGCCGCACACCCAGGCCTGCACCCGGCCCGCGTCGGCGACCCGCTCACTGGCGATCACCGAGGGGTGCTGGTGCAGCACCTCGGCGCGGGCGCTGCCGGCGTAGCGGACCAGCCCGGTCGGGCCGGCCAGCGCGCCGCCCACGGAGAGCACCGCCGCGCCGGGGTAGGTCGCCGAGCCGGTCGCGACGCCCACCACGCCCCGGGTGTACTTCTCCGACGCGGGGCCCAGCTCGGGCCACCAGTCGACCAGGTCGGACCACTCGGTGACCCGCAGCGCCGGGGTGCCGCGCAGCCACGGCCGCAGCCCGATGTCGACCAGCTCGACCTGCCCGGCCAGGGCGGCGGCCGGCCCGACCACCAGGGCGGGTTTCAGCGCGCCGAAGGCCACCGTCACGTCGGCGCGCACCGCTGTGGGCCGGCCGGACGCGGACAGCGGTACGTGACCGGTGTCGACAGCGACGCCGCTGGGCACGTCGACCGCCAGCACCGTGGCCCGCTCCCCGTCTCGTCCGCGCAGTTCGTCGAGGCGCTGGACGATCTCGTCCGCGTTCGCCCGTAGCCCACCGGTGCCACCGATGCCGACGATGCCGTCGAGGACCAGGTCGACCGGGCCGGCCGGACCCGGCACCACCCGTCCGCCAGCGGCGCGCAGCGCGGCCAGGCCAGCGGCGTGCGCCCGCCCGGGTGTGACCAGCATCGCGGACACCTGCACACCCCGGCGGGCCAACCGCTCCCCCGCGTACAGCGCGTCGCCACCGTTGTCACCGGAGCCGACCAGCAGCAGCACTCGGCCGCCGTAGACCCCGCCCCGCTCGGTGAGCACGAGCGCCGCCCGGCGGGCCAGGCCGGCGGCGGCCCGCTGCATCAGCGTCCCCTCCGGCAGGGTGCCCATCAGCCCCGCCTCGGCCGCCCGTACGTCGGCCACCCGCCACACCGCTCTCATGCCACCGTGTCCCATTCCGTTCGCGGGCGGGCCCGGTCGGCCCTCCCGGCCGACGTCATCGTTCCGCGACCACCATCGCCGACGCGATCCCGCCGTCGTGCGACAACGAGAGATGCCAGTGGTTGATCCCCCGCGCGTCGGCCGCCTCGGCGACCGTGCCGGAGACGGCCAACCAGGGGCGACCGTCCGGGTCGGCCACGACTTCGCAGTCGTGCCAGCTCAGCCCGGCCGGAGCGCCGAGCGCCTTGGCCACGGCCTCCTTGGCCGCGAACCGGGCGGCGAGCGACTCGGGCGAGCGCGTGCTGCCGGAGCGGGTGTGCCGCTCGGCCTCGGTGAAGACCCGGTCGGCCAGCTGCGGCGTCCGGGCCAGGGCTCGGGCGAACCGCTCGACCAGCACGACGTCGATACCGACAGCGACGATCACCACACCACCCTACCGGCGGTCGAGGCCGCAGATTAGCCGTCGGGCTCGCGCTGGGCAACGCCTGTGGACACCCCGGGGTACGCCTCGACGCCGGCTGTCCACAGGGCACCACGCGACCTGTGGTGCGCGCCTAACGTCAGCGCGTCGATGCCGATCGTCCACGGGGGTGTGGTCATGACCGACGAGCCGTTCACGGTCCGGCCGGAGGAGTTGCGGGCGGTCGCCGTCCTGCTCGACGACGAGGCGCACCGGTTGGCGGCTGGCCTCGCCGGGTTGCCCGGGCTGGTGGTGGCGGCCCCCGAGTGGCGAGCTGGCGCGGCGCTGGCCGCGTTGGAGGCGGCCGGGCACGCCTGGTTCTGCCGGCTGGGCGCCCAGGTCGCGGCGGCCTCCGGCGGGGTCCGCGCGGCGGCCGAGGCGTACGAGACGGTGGACGAGCGGGCCGCCGACCGGTTCGCCGCGGTGCCCCGGTGAGCGGCGTCGGCTACCGGCAACTGTGGGCTGTCGACCCGCGGGAGTGGCGGGCCGCCGGGGCAGCGTGGGCGGGGTTGACCGGGCCGCTCGATCGGCACGTCGGTGGGCTGCGCGCGTCCGGCGGGCGGTTGCGGGACGGTTGGTCGGGTGCGGCGGCAACGGCGGCGGACCATCGGCTCGCCGTGCTGCGTGCCGAGCTGGCCTCGATCGCACCCGCGCTGATCGAGGCCGACCAGGTGCTGGCCGAGCTGGCCGGTCGGCTGACGGCGGCTAAGGCACGGCTCACCGAGGCGGTCGCCCAGGCCGACGCGGCCGGCCTGCTGGTGGACCGCTCGGGTGGGGTGCGGGTCGATCCGGCCCGCGCCCAGCCCACCGAGCGGGCCGGGGTGGCAGCGGCCGGAGTCGCCGCGGCCCTGCGCCGCGCGCTCGACGGGGCGGCCACTGCCGACCGGGTCGCCGCCGCTCGGTTGGCCGAGCTGGCCCGGGCCGCCGGCACCGGCTGGGCGTCCCCGCCACCTCCCGGCCGGCCGGCCCCCGGTGCCGCGCCCGCGCTGGTCAGCGCCTGGTGGTCCGGGTTGACCCCGGCCCAGCGACGGTGGCTGATCGGGCGCGAACCGGCGCTGGTCGGCCGGTTGGACGGGGTGCCGGTGGCCGCCCGCGACCAGGCGAACCGGTTACAGCTCGACGGGTGGCGAGCGGAGTTGCTGGCCGAGCGTCGACGGCTGCTGTCCCGGGTGCCGCCGGGGCCGCTCGCGTCGTTGCGGCTGCACGCGGTGGCCGGGCGGCTGGCCGGCCTGGACGCGCTGGTCGACCGGTTGACCTCCGGCGGGGCACCACGGGCGTACCTGCTCGGGTTGGATCCGGGCGGTGAGGGCCGGGTGGTGGTGGCGCTCGGCGACCCGGACCACGCCGACCGGGTGTTGACCCACGTGCCGGGGATGACCGCCGGGCTGGACGACGCAGCCGGCGAGCTGGGGCGAGCGGCCCGGGTGCTGGAGCGGTGCGCCGCGCTCGCCCCGGGCGAGCGCAGCGCGGCGGTGCTCTGGTTGGACTACGACGCCCCGGACCTGCTGACCGAGGCCGCCTCGACGGGTCAGGCCCGGGACGCCGGCGGGGCGTTGCACCGTTTCCAGGAGGGGCTGCGCGCCAGCCACGACGGGCCACCGGCTCGGCAGACGGTGCTCGGGCACAGCTACGGGTCGGTGGTGGTGGGTGTGGCCGCCCGGGAGCACGGGCTCGACGCCGACGCGCTGGTCTTCGTCGGCTCGCCCGGTGTCGGCGCGTCGCACGCCGGCGAGCTGGGCGTGCCAGCCGGGGAGGTCTGGGCGAGCACCGCCCCCGACGACGTGATCCGGGCGGCCCGACCACCGGAGGAGCTGGGCCGCAGGGCCCTGCTGCGTACGGTGCCGCTGGCCGCCGTGGTGGGCTGGCCGGGGCAGAGCGGGCACGAGCTGTGGTTCGGGCACGACCCGTCGGATCCCGGGTTCGGCGGCCGGGTCTTCGGCAGTGGGCGAGGCGGTCACACCGGTTACTGGGACCCGGGCAACCCCGCGCTGGACGGGATGGCCCGGGTCGTGCTGGGCCGCTGAGGCCTACTCGACGGTGACCGACTTGGCCAGGTTGCGGGGCTGGTCCACGTCGTGCCCCCGGGCGGCGGCGATCTCGGCGGCGAGCACCTGCAACGGCACGGTGGTGACGAGCGGGGCCAGCAGGGTGGGCGTACGCGGCACGTAGATCAGGTGGTCGGCGTACCGGACGACGGCCTCGTCACCTTCCTCCGCGATGACGATGGTCCGCGCGCCACGAGCCCGGACCTCCTGGATGTTGGAGACGACCTTGTCGTGCAGCATGCCCCGGCCGACCGGCGAGGGCACCACGCAGATCACCGGGGTGCCCTTGTCGATCAGGGCGATCGGGCCGTGCTTCAGCTCACCGGCGGCGAAGCCCTCGGCGTGCATGTACGCCAGCTCCTTGAGCTTCAGCGCACCCTCCAGGGCCACCGGGTAGCCGACGTGCCGGCCGATGAACAGCACTGTCGGCTCGGACTTCAGGTCCCGGGCCAGCTCGCGGACGGGCTCGATCCGGCCGAGCAGCTCCCGCAGCTTGCCGGGAATCTCCTGCAGCTGCGCGACCACCGCGCCCACCTCGTCGGCGAACTTGATCCCGCGCACCTGGGCCAGGTGCAGGCCGATCAGGTAGCAGGCGACGACCTGGGTGAGGAACGCCTTGGTGGAGGCGACGGCGATCTCCGGCCCACCGTGGGTGTAGAGCACGGCGTCGGACTCGCGGGGGATGGTCGAGCCGTTGGTGTTGCAGATCGCCAGCACCCGGGCCTTCTGCTCCTTGGCGTGGCGCAGCGCCATCAGGGTGTCCATCGTCTCGCCGGACTGCGAGATCACCACGATCAGCGTGGACCGGTCGAGGACCGGGTCGCGGTAGCGGAACTCGCTGGCCAGCTCCACCTCACAGGGGATCCGGGTCCAGTGCTCGATGGCGTACTTGGCGACCATGCCGGCGTGGTACGCCGTGCCGCAGGCCACGATGAAGATCTTGTCGACGTCGCGCAGATCCTGGTCGCTGAGGCGGACCTCGTCGAGGCCGATCTCACCGGTCTCGGTGAGCCGGCCCAGCAGCGTGTCGGCGATGGCCTGCGGCTGCTCCTCGATCTCCTTGAGCATGAACCAGTCGTAGCCGCCCTTCTCCGCGGCCGAGGAGTCCCAGTCGATGTGGAAGTCCTTGCCGGCGGCGGGCTGGCCCTCGAAGTCGGTGATCTCGATGCTGTCACCGGTGATCAGTACGATCTGGTCCTGGCCCAGCTCGACCGCCTCCCGGGTGTGCTCGATGAACGCGGCCACGTCGCTGGCCAGGTAGTTCTCCCCGTCGCCGCGGCCAACCACCAGCGGCGAGTTGCGTCGGGCGCCGACCACCGCACCGGGCACGGCGGCGTCGACGGCGAGCAGGGTGAACGCGCCCTCCAGTCGCTGGCAGACCACGCGCATGCCGGCGGCGAGCAGCTGCGGGCTGTCCGGCTGGCCGGCGGCGCGCAGGTCGGCCAGCGCGGCGGCGAGCAGATGCGCTGCGCACTCGGTGTCGGTGTCGCTGGTGAACTGGACGCCGTCGGCCTCCAGCTCGGCGCGGAGCTTGGCGAAGTTCTCGATGATGCCGTTGTGGATCACCGCGACCCGCCCGTCCGGGGCGACGTGTGGGTGGGCGTTGCGGTCGGTCGGGCCGCCGTGGGTGGCCCACCGGGTGTGCCCGATGCCGGTGGTGCCGTCACCGATGCCGATCGGGCTGGCCGCGCAGGAGGTCGGGTCGTCGGCGGCCCGCTCGGAGAGCACCTTCTCCAGGTTGGCCAGCTTGCCGGCCTTCTTCTCGGTCAGCAGCCGGTCTTCGCAGACGATCGCCACGCCCGCCGAGTCGTAGCCGCGATACTCCAGTCGCCGCAGCCCGTCGAGGACGATGCCGAGTGCGGGGCGCGCGCCCGCGTATCCCACGATTCCACACATGGCCCGCAGCCTAACCCAGTTTCACTCATGATGGGTGCTCAAAAGTCGGGTAAACGAACATCAAGTTTGAGCAAACCGCCGAGGCGGCAACGACGACCGACGCGGAAACCCGACCTGAGGTGCCGCGATGCGCCCGACGCCCCCACCTACCCGTACAGCGAGACCGCAAGCAGCGACCCGCCAGCTGCTTCGGCCGAATCTCCGAGGTCGAGCTGACAGGGCAGGCCCCGTAGGCTGGCGGCGTGACGACGAGCACCGATGTCGACCCGCTGGTGGCCCGGATGCGGCCGTTCGGCACGACGATCTTCGCCGAGATGTCCGCCCTCGCCGTACGCACCGGCGCGGTCAACCTCGGGCAGGGGTTTCCGGACACCGACGGCCCGCCGGAGATGCTGGCCGCCGCCGCCGAGGCGCTGCGCGGCGGGCAGAACCAGTACCCGCCCCGCCCGGGGATCCCCGCCCTGCGCGCGGCCGTCGCGGCCCACCAGCGGCGGTTCTACGACCTGGCGTACGACCCGGACGGCGAGATCGTGATCACGGCGGGTGCTACCGAGGCGGTCGCGGCGAGCATCCTCGCCCTCTGCGAGCCGGGCGACGAGGTGGTCTGCTTCGAGCCGTACTACGACTCGTACGCCGCCTCGATCGCGCTGGCCGGCGCGGTCCGCCGGCCGGTGACGCTGCGTCCCACGGCCGACGGCCGGTACGCCTTCGACCCGGCGGCGCTGCGCGCGGCGTTCGGCCCGCGCACCCGGCTGGTGCTGCTGAACTCACCGCACAATCCGACCGGCAAGGTCTTCACCCCGGCCGAGTTGGCGCAGGTCGCCGAGTTGTGCCAGGAGTTCGACGCGTACGCGGTCACCGACGAGGTGTACGAGCACCTGGTCTTCACCGACGCGGCGAGCGCGCACGTGCCGCTGGCCAGCCTCCCCGGAATGTGGGAGCGGACGCTGCGCATCTCGTCGGCGGGCAAGACATTCTCCTGCACCGGGTGGAAGATCGGCTGGGCGAGCGGCCCGGCGGCGCTGGTCTCGGCGGTGCTGCGGGTGAAGCAGTTCCTCACCTACGTCAACGCCGCACCGCTGCAACCGGCGGTGGCGGTGGCGCTGGCCCTGCCGGACGACTACTACACCGGCTTCCGGGACAGCCTCCAGCAACGGCGTGACCAGCTCGTCGGCGGTCTCACCGACGCCGGGTTCGAGGTGCTCGGCTCGGAGGGGACGTACTTCGTCACCGCCGACATCACCGCCCTGGGCGGCCGGGACGGGGCGGAGTTCTGCCGGTCGTTGCCGCAGCGCTGCGGTGTGGTGGCGGTGCCCACCCAGGTCTTCTACGACGACACCGACGCGGGCCGGCGGCTGGTCCGGTTCGCCTTCTGCAAGCGCCCCGAAGTGCTGGCCGACGCTGTCACCCGGCTGCGCGGGCTGGCCGGGCACCGCTGAGGGTCGGTCACCCGGCTGCGCGCGCCGGTCCGGCACCGTCCGTCGCTGGTGGCGACGACGCGTCGGCGGCGGACGCCGCGATCTCCGACGGTGAGCCGGCCAGGGTGGCGAGCAACGCGCCGCCGTCGGCCAACAGCACCGCCTCGGCATCGTTGACGAAGGCGAGGTCGGCCTCGACGTGTCGGCACGCCGCGGCGAGCAGCAGCCCGACCACCGGGTCGGCGGCCTTGCGACGCAGCCCGTCGAGATTGCGCAACTCGCGAAGCAGGTGCCCGCGTTGGTTGCTGAGCACGGTGCGGACGATCTGCGCGGAGCCCGATCGGGCCGCGGCGGTGACCTTGAGGAAGAAGTCGTCCCGGAAGCCGCCGCTGCGCGGACTCGGCTCGTCGAGCCAGCGGCCGAGTTCAGCCCGCCCAGCGGGAGTGATCTGGTAGACCACCCGGTCGGGTTTGACCTGCTGGGCCTGCCGCTCGGCGATCACCAGGCTGTCCCGGGAGAGCCGGTCGAGGATCTGGTACAGGTGGCCGATGTTGAGCGGCCCCCACTGTGGACCGGCGGCGGCCTCGAAGGCGCTCTTCAACTCGTAGCCGTAGCTCGGGCCGCGTGCGAGCAGCGCCAGGACCGCGTGCTGGATCGCCACTGTCTCCTCCATGTCCGCTGACCGACTGGGCCAGGTCTTGCATTGTGACAATGTAACGCGCAGAGTGTGGGGAGCACACGGGGAGGCGCGACATGCTCGGGTTCATCTGGGCGCAGCTACGCGGCCGTGCTGGTCGGTCGGTGGCGCTGCTGGCGGGCGTGCTGGTGGCGACCACCGGCTTCGTCGTCCTGACCGGCGCCACCACCACCTCCCGCCTCGAGGTCACCGGCGCTGTCGAGCGCGACACCCGGGCCGCCTACGACATCCTCGTCCGTCCGCAGGGAGCCCGCACGCCGCTGGAGGTCGAACGGGGACTGGTCCGTCCGAACTACCTCTCCGGCCTGTTCGGCGGCATCACCCCCGCGCAGTACGAGCAGGTGAAACAGGTCGCCGGCGTCGACGTGGCCGCGCCGATCGCCATGCTGGGTTACTCGACCTCGTCCGTGACGGTCCGGTTCGACCTGACCGACGCGGTCGATCGTTCCCTGGATCAGCAGGTCATCCGGCTCGACCCCACCTTCACCGCCGAACGCGGGCTCACCACGGCCCCGAGCCGTCCACGCTACGTGTACGTGACCAAGCGCCCGCTGCTCTACCCCGAGGGCGGCGACCCGAACGCCCCCTCCATCCCGTACTCGGACGGCCGGATGTATCCGTACGACCAGGAGTGCGGGGATGTCCCACGGGAAGTGCTTCCGGACGGGCGGAGCCAGCCGATCTGCGACCCGCACCTGATCCCAAGGTCGGCGAACGATGGATGGACCTCCGAGCGGGAGAACTGGAGCGTCGACACCGTTCGACTATTACCCGATGGGCGCTTCGAAGAGAACAGTTGGCAGTCCGGTCGCGCCAAGCGCGTCGCCACCGACCAACTGGTGGCCACCTACCGGGTGACGGTGCCGTTCCTGCTGGCCGCCGTCGACCCCGAGGCGGAGCAGCGGCTCGTCGGCCTCGACGACGCGGTGATCGAGGGCCGCGCTCTTCGACCCGACGACACGGCCACCGACACCCACCTCCCCATGCATATACCCGAACGGTTCATCCCGGTGTTGAGCACCAGCCGCCCCTACCTCGATGTCACAGTGCGGTCCGCCCTCACCCGGCTGCCGCAGGCGCGCCCCGCCGGGTTGAGCATCCCCGACCTGGAGCAGGCGCTGTCCGGCGCCACCGGGGTCAAGGTCGGGACCGAGGAGTACGCGATCGCCGACGGGTACCGCGACCTGCTGGCCGCGGGGATCTCCCCGACCGGCTGCTGCCGGGGTGAGTTGCAGACGATGATTCAAGCGGGTGCCCCGGAGTACGACCGACTCGCCGACGGCACTCTCCGTGCTGGCACGCGACCGCCGTTCGATGCCAAGGCCTTCGGCACCGACAACACCTACAACTTCGACGGACGTCCGTGGTCGGCCGACGACAACGGCTTCCGCCCGCTGACCGCGGTCCCCATGCAACCGCCAGGCCCGATCGTCCAGCTGCGGGACTGGCGGACCGTCGGCATCTTCGATCCGGAGAAGCTGAGCGGGTTCAGCGACCTGTCCCGGCTCCCGCTGGAGACGTACGAGCCGCCACGCCTCGACGGCGCGGACGAGCGCAGCCGCCAGGCGCTGGGCGGCCGGCCGCTGGAACCGAGCGGCAACCCGGCCGGCTACGTCTCCGCACCGCCCCTACTGCTCACCAGCCTGGCGGCGGTGCCGAAACTGATGGAGGGCAGCCCCAGCCCCAGCCGGACGGCGCCGATCAGCGCGATCCGGATCCGGGTCGCCGACGTCTCCGGCTACACCGAACGGTCCGCCGAGCGGGTCCGGCTCATCGCCGAGCGGATCGCCGACACGACCGGGCTGGACGTCGATCTCACCATCGGCTCGTCTCCCGCCCCGCAGACCGTCGAGCTACCGGCGGGCCCGTTAGGCCGGCCCGACCTGCGGCTGACCGAGCCGTGGTCCGCACTCGGGATCGCCTCGGTCATCATCAAGGCGGTCGACCGTAAGAGCCTCGTTCTGTTCGGGCTGGTGCTTGTGGTCTGCGCGCTGTTCCTTGGCAACGCGGTCTCCGCCGCCGTCCGGGACCGCCGCCCCGAACTGGCGGTGCTCGCCTGCCTGGGCTGGTCAGCCCGGCGGATCGCGGCGCTGATCCTCGGCGAGGTGGCCGCGCTGGGGCTCGCCGCCGGTCTGCTGGCCCTCGGGCTGGCGTTCCCGTTGGCCGCCGCGCTGAACATCGAGATCGGCTGGCATCAGGCAGCGCTCGCCGTACCGGTGGCTCTGCTGCTGGCGCTGGTGGCGGGCGTGGCCCCGGCGCTGCGGGCTGCGGGCGCGCACCCGGCCGCCGCGCTGCGGCCCATGGTCGCCCCGGCCCGGTGGGTGCGGCGGCCGCGCAACCTGTTCGGGATGGCAGTGGTCAATCTGGTCCGCACCCCCGGGCGCACGCTGCTCGGGGCCGGAGCGCTGGCCATCGGGCTGACCGCGTTGACAGTGGTCAGCGCCGCCGCCTACGCCTTCCGTGGCGCGATCGTCGGCAATCTGCTCGGTGACACCGTCTCGCTGAACGTACGGGGTGCGGACACCCTGGCCGCGGTCGTCACGGTCCTGCTGGGCGCGGGTGCCGTCGCCGACGTGCTGTACCTGAACGTCCGGGACCGCGCCGCCGAGTTGTCCACGCTGCGTGCTGTCGGCTGGACGGACACCGCGCTGAGCCGCCTGGTGGGTTACGAAGGGTTCCTCATCGGCGCGCTCGGGGCGGTGGCCGGCGCGGGGCTCGGGCTCGCCGGGGCCGCCTGGCTGGTCGGCGCGCTGCCGGCCGCCCTGATCATGGTCGCGGCCGCGGTGGCCCTCGGCGGGGTGCTGCTCACCTGTCTGGCGGCGCTCGTGCCGGCCGCGTTGCTGCGCCGGCTCCCGACCGCACGGCTACTCGCGGAGGAGTGACGATGGAGGCAACCACCGGCAGCACGGTCCGGACTGTCGGGCTGAACCGGCAGTTCCGCACCGGCACGGAAAAGTTGACAGCTGTCGACGACGTCTCGTTGGAGATCACGGCCGGGTCGGTGGTGGCGCTGACCGGTCCCAGCGGCTCGGGCAAGTCCACACTGCTGCACCTGATCGGCGCCATCGAGCAGGCCGACAAGGGCACCGTCACCGTCGACGACGTGGAGGTCACCTCGCTGCGTCGTGCCGCGCTGGCCCGCTACCGGCAACGGGTCGGGTTCGTGTTCCAGCGCTACCACCTGCTGCCCGCGCTCACCGTGCTGGACAACGTGATCGCGCCGGTCCTCCCCCGCCGGGGCCGGACCGATCACGCGACGCGGGCCCGCGAACTGCTCGACGCGGTGGGCCTCGCCGGGCGGGAGCGCGCCCTGCCCGCGCAGCTCTCCGGTGGCCAGCAGCAGCGGGTCGCCATCGCCCGGGCCCTGATGGGCGCGCCGGGCCTGCTGCTGGCCGACGAGCCCACCGGCAACCTCGACTCCACCACCGGTGGGCAGATCCTCGACCTGCTGCTCGACCTCCGCGACCGGCACGGCATGACGATCCTGCTGGCCACCCACGAACAGGCCATCGCGGCCCGCTGTGACCGGCTGGTCCGGCTGGCCGACGGACGCGTCACCGAGGACCTCGACCTCACCGACGGCGAGGACCCGGCCGACACGTACGGGCGGGCGACCCAACTGCGGTTGTGAGGCCGCCCGGAGGTGGCCTCAGGCGACCGGGCTCGCGGTGCGGACCAGTTCGGCGATCCGCTCGGCGACCGACCGGGCGGTCGCCTCGGTGGCCGCCTCGACCATCACCCGGACCAGCGGCTCGGTGCCCGACGGGCGCAGCAGCACCCGACCGGTCTCCCCCAGCTCCGCCTCGGCCCGCTCGACCTCGGCGCGGACGGCTGGCGCGGCCGCGCCGATGGTCCGGTCGCCGACCGGGACGTTGATCAGCACCTGGGGCAGCTTGGTGACCACCGAGGCCAGCTCGGCGAGGGACTGGCCGGTGGCCGCCATCCGGGCCATCAGGTGCAGGCCGGTGAGCACCCCGTCGCCGGTGGTGGCGTGCGCGGGCATGACGATGTGGCCGCTCTGCTCACCGCCGAGCGCCAGCCCGGAGGCGCGCAGCTCCTCCAGCACGTACCGGTCGCCGACCTTGGTCTCGATCAGGCGGATGCCCTGCGCGGACATCGCCAGGCGCAGCCCGAGGTTGCTCATCACGGTGGCCACCAGGGTGTCCTGGGTGAGCGTGCCGGCGTCCCGCATGGCCAGCGCGAGGATCGCCATGACCTGGTCGCCGTCCACCTCGTCACCGTCGGCGGTGACCGCCAGGCAGCGATCGGCGTCGCCGTCGTGGGCGATGCCCAGGTGGGCGCCGTGCTCGACCACTGCGGCACGCAGCGCGTCGATGTGGTTGGAGCCACAGTCGTCGTTGATGTTCAGGCCGTCGGGCTCCGCGTAGATGGCGATGACCTCGGCGCCGGCCTCCCGGTAGGCGACCGGGGCGACCTCGGCCGCGGCGCCGTTGGCGCAGTCGACCACGACCTTGATCCCGTCGAGCCGGTGCCCAACGGTGCCCACCAGGTGCTGGACGTAGTGATCGGCACCGTCGAGCAGGTCGTGCACGCGGCCGACGCCGGCGCCGATCGGCCGGTCCCAGGCGGTGGTGGCGTTCGTCTCGACGGCCGCCTCGATCCGCATCTCGATCTCGTCGGGCAACTTGTGCCCACCGGCGGCGAAGAGCTTGATGCCGTTGTCCGGCATCGGGTTGTGTGACGCGGAGAGCATCACACCCAGGTCGGCCTTGGCCTCGGCGGTGAGGAACGCCACCGCGGGGGTGGGCAGCACACCGACCCGGACGACGTTGGCGCCGGCGCTGGTCAGCCCGGCCACCACGGCGGCCTCCAGCATCTCGCCGCTGGCGCGGGTGTCCCGGCCGACGACGGCGAGCGGCGGGTGGCTGCGGTCCGTCTCGGCGAGTGTGTGCGCGGCGGCCACCGCCACCGCCAGTGCCAACTCCGGGGTGAGATCCGCGTTCGCCCGCCCGCGTACGCCGTCCGTGCCGAACAACCGACCCATACCCGCCAACCTCCGAATGAGCACTGCCTGTGAGGAGAAAGCGGAACGGCCGACCCGCCTCCCTCGACGAGGGGGAGGCGGACCGGCCGTCCGTCAGAAGTACAACGCGCTGGGAAAGATCAGCGCTTCGAGTACTGGGGAGCCTTACGGGCCTTCTTGAGGCCGTACTTCTTACTCTCCTTGACCCGGGCGTCACGGGTGAGGAAGCCGGCCTTCTTCAGGGCCGGGCGGTCGTCCGGCTCGTTGACGATCAGCGCGCGGGCGATGGCCAGCCGCAGCGCACCGGCCTGGCCGGTGGTGCCGCCGCCACGCAGGTTCGCGATGACGTCGAACTGCTCGGGCTTCTCGGCGGTGACCAGCGGGTCCTTGATGAGCTGCTGGTGCACCTTGCTCGGGAAGTACGCCTCAAGGTCGCGACCGTTGCAGGTGATCTTGCCGGTGCCCGGGACGATGCGGACCCGGACGATGGCCTCCTTGCGGCGGCCCACGGTCTGGATCGGCCGGTCACCACGAGGCGCGCGGGCGACGGGCGCCGGCGCCTCGGTGGCCTCGGGGGCTTCCGGGGCGACCTCGGTCTCGATGATGTCGGTCATGCTGCTTCCTTCGCCCGCGCTCACTGCGCGATCTGCTTGATCTCGAACGGCACCGGCTGCTGCGCGAGGTGCGGGTGCTCGGCACCGGCGTAGACCTTCAGCTTCTTGATCAGCTGACGGCCGAGCTTGTTGTGCGGGAGCATCCCCTTCACAGCCAGCTCGATGGCCCGCTCGGGACGCTTGGTCAGCAGCTCGTCGTAGCCGACCTGCTTCAGACCACCCGGGTAACCGGAGTGGCGGTAAGCGACCTTGGTCTGGCGCTTGTTGCCGGTCAACGCAACCTTGCCCGCGTTCACGATGACGACAAAGTCGCCCGTGTCGACGTGCGGCGCGAAAGTCGGCTTGTGCTTACCACGCAGCAACGTGGCGGCGTGGGTGGCCAGGCGGCCCAGCACGACATCAGAGGCGTCGATGACGTGCCACTGACGCTCGATCTCACCCGGCTTCGGGCTGTACGTACGCACAGGTCTACCTTGTCTCGTCGTCGGTCTGGGGTCGCGCGCCGAGGTGACCAGAGTTAGCAGGCCGGACCAGCGCGCACGAACGACCAAGCGTACCTGATGGGGCACGCCTCTGGATGTCGTACAACAGCAGGCAACGATACCCGGCGCCCCGTCCGCAGGTCAAAACGGGGGTACGGTCCCGCACGATGACGCGCCGAGGGTGGCTCAGCTCACACGTTGGCGAGACGGCCGGCCCTCGGCCGACGGTAGACGACCCAGGTGGCCGCGAAGCACAACGCGTACCAGCCGATGAAGGCCAGGTAGGCGGCGTCGGCGTTGCCCGAGCTGAGGAACGACTGGCGGAACGCGATGTTGACCAGCACGCCACCGGAGGCCCCGATCGCACCCGCGATGCCGATCAACGCGCCGGTCATCCTTCGGGCCCACCGCGCGGCCGCCTCCGGATCGCGCTGGCCGCTGGCCATCGCGTCCGCCGCCCGGGCCCGGAAGATCGCCGGGATCATCTTGTAGGTGGAGCCGTTGCCGATGCCGGAGAAGACGAAGAGGGCGAGGAACCCCGCCAGGTAGAGCCCGAACGAGCGCTCCCGGGCGGCGTACAGCACGGTGCTCGCGCCGGCCGCCATCGCGACGAAGTTCCAGAAGGTCACCCGGGCACCGCCCAACCGGTCGGCGAGGTGCCCGCCCAGCGGCCGGATCAGCGAGCCGATCAGCGGGCCCAGGAAGGTCAGCCAGGCGGCGTCGACAGGGGTGGGGAACCGCTCGGCGAACTGGAGCTGAAGCACCTGACCGAAGGCGAAACCGAAGCCGATGAACGAGCCGAAGGTGCCGATGTAGAGCAGCGACATCACCCAGGTGTGCGGGTCGCGGGCCGCCTCACGCAACGCCCCCGGCTCGTTGCGCGCCCCGGGCACGGTGTCCAACCAGCGGGCCGCCGCCAGCGCGGCCAGCACGATCAGCGGCAGGTAGACGGCCGGCACCAACCGGGGGTACGCGGCGCCTGCGGTGGCGAGGACCGCCAGGCCGACCAGTTGCACGGCGGGTACGCCCAGGTTGCCCCCGCCGGCGTTGAGCCCGAGCGCCCGCCCCTTGAGTCGCTGCGGGTAGAACAGGTTGATGTTCGCCATCGAGGAGGCGAAGTTGCCGCCGCCGACCCCGGTGAGGCAGGCGAGCACCATCAGCGTGGAGTAGGACACCCCGGGTTCCAGCAGTACCGTCATCGGCACCGCCGGCACCAGCAACAGCAGTGCGCTGATGATCGTCCAGCGTCGTCCGCCGAAGCGGGCCACCGCCAGCGTGTACGGCAGCCGCAGCACCGCGCCCAGTGCGGCCGGCACGGCGGTGAGCAGGAACTTGCCGGCCGGATCGATGCCGTACGCGGGGCCGAGGAAGAGCACGGTGACCGACCAGAGGCTCCACACCGAGAAGCCGACGTGCTCCGCGAAGATCGAGACCCAGAGGTTGCGTCGGGCGATCGGCGCGCCGGTGGTCTGCCAGAAGTCCGGGTCCTCGGGGCGCCAGTCGTGCAGCGGTTGCCGGCGACCGGTGACGGCAGGCGGCTCGGCGGTGACTGCGGTGCTGGTGAGCGTGCTCACGGCGGCTCCTCCTCGTCGATGTGACGAGGGGAAACGCTAGGAACGCCGGGTTACCTGGCAGTGCCCGTCGCGGGTCGGGCCGGAAACGGGGATCGCACCACGGGCCGGCGGCGGTGGTGAGCACGGGTGGTGAGCACGCCACCCGGGCCACGTGCTCAGAGCTGTTGGAGAATGCGCAGCGCGCGGCCGACCCGGAGCATGGTGTCGGCGTCGGCGACGTCCACGCACCCGGTGAACCACTTCTTCATCGGTGAGGAGATCCGGTCGGGCATCACCACGTACCGGCCCATCGGCACGGCGAGCGGTGAGTCCCGCAGCAGCGACTCCTCGACCACCTCGACGACGATCACGATGGGTACGTCTGTGGAGTTGTAGACGTCCGAGCTGATCACCAGGCCGAGGCGTTCCCGGGCGCCCTCGATGCGCCAGATCTCACCCCTACGCAGCACGCGGCCGTCCGTCGGAGAACAGGTCGTTGACCATGCCCACCTCGCGGGCGTCGGCGAGGGCGGCGGACTCCAGATCCAGGCTGGCGCGGCCCACGGCGGCGGCGTGCGCGGTGAAGACCTCGCGCAGCGCCTTCTCCCGGGCGGCCTGGTCCATCCACGCGGAGAGCGACAGCCCTTCGCGCTTGGCGAACCGCCGCGCCTCCTCGATCGTCTCGTCCGTGAACGAGAGAGTCACCTTGGCAGTCATGCCGAGCAGATTACCCAGCGGTGTGACCGACAGTCATCCCGGCGCTCACCGCCTCGCTCCCGGGCGACGAAAGGCACATTCCGCCGAGGCTCACCCGGCCCGACCACCGAACACCGCGAAACGCCACTCCTTGAAGTAGCAGTCGACGTCGACCAGGCCCGCCTCGGCGAGCCACCGGCACTGGTCGGCCACGGTCGCCGGGCGGTCGTGGCGCATCCGCTCCCGGGACCCCGCGATCTCGTCGGGGGACGCACCCAGCTCCGTGATCCGCTCCAGCCACACCTCGTCGTAGCGCCGGTCCAGTTCCGGGGTCGGGCCGGCGACCTGCTCGGCGTTGACGAACACCCCGCCCGGCGCCAGCGCGGCGGCGGCCCGCCGGTAGAGCGCGCGCTTGCCGCCGTCGTCCAGGTGATGGATCGCCAGGGCGCTGACCACCGCGTCGTACCGGCCGGGCGGCAGCTCGTCAGCCAGGTCCGCCCGGACCGCGCGGTGCGGCACGGACCGCGCGGCCAACTGGTCGGTGGCGCGGGCGAGCATCGCCGGGGCTCCGTCCACCACCGTCAGCCGGACTCCGGGCACCGTCGTGGCCAGCAGCAGCGAGAGCAGGCCGGTGCCCGCGCCCAGATCCAACACCTCCGGGGTACGCCCGGCGGCGAGCGCGGCGCGCAGCGGCGGCGCGGCCACCTGGACGGCGGTGCCGTAGAAGGCGTCGAAGCAGGGCACCAGCCGCCTGCGCGCCTCGTCGTAGGTGCCGGCCACCGCGTCGAAGACGTCCGTCACGCCCATCGCAGCCTCCCAGAGTATGAGACAGATTTCCCACATTATAAGCGGTACGCGATGAACGACGCTGACCCTGAGCACACCGAAAGGACGACCCGGGTGAGCACGTGCCGGACAAGCCGCCCGATCGGAAGCGCGCCGGAAATCGAACCGACGCCCGAACCGAAAGCCGAACCGAGGCCGACTTGCGCTGACGGTCCCCGCGCGATGAGGTGCGCTGCCGCTTTGGAGCTGATGTCGCGAACGAGTCAACCGCCGCTGTCGTCAGCGGTTCAGCTCCACACGTCAGCGGTTCAGCTCCACAGACTCCGACTCGCACCCTCCAACGCGCCCGCTGCCCATGTGCGGTGTGAGCCCCACTTGACAGGACCGAAACAGAAGGGACCCGGACCGGAAACCGCCCGACGGCACGCTTTCCCGACATGACAGACGGTGCACGGTCGGCAACTCCACCGGGGCTGACGCCCCGGGAAGTGGCGACGCACTGCCCGTACTGCGCACTGCAGTGCGGAATGACGCTACGCGCGGGCGACACCGGGGTGACCGTCCACCCGCGCCAGTTCCCCACCAATCGGGGCGGGCTCTGCCAGAAGGGTTGGACGGCCGCCGAACTGCTCGACCACCCGGACCGACTGACCACCCCGCTGGTGCGCGACCCGGCCACCGACACACTGCAACCGGCAAGCTGGGACACCGCGCTCGACCGGGTGGTCGCCGGCATCCGCGCCGTCCAGGCCGACGCCGGTCGGGACGCGGTCGCCGTCTTCGGCGGTGGCGGCCTGACCAACGAGAAGGCGTACGCGTTGGGGAAGTTCGCCCGGATCGGGCTGCGGACCCGGCACATCGACTACAACGGACGGTTCTGCATGTCCTCGGCGGCAGCCGCCGGGATGCGCGCCTTCGGCATCGATCGTGGGCTGCCGTTCCCGCTGGCCGACCTGGGCCGGGCCGACACCCTGCTGCTGGTCGGGGCGAACCCGGCGGAGACCATGCCGCCGCTGGTGCGGTGGCTCACCGAGCAGCGCGGCAACGGCGGGAAACTGATCGTCGTCGACCCCCGGGTCACCGCCACCGCCCGCCAGGCCGACCTGCACCTGCAACCACTGCCGGGCACCGACCTCGCGGTTGCCAACGCGCTGCTGCACATCGCGCTCACCGAGGGGTGGGTCGACCGGGCGTACGTCGCCGAGCGCACCACCGGATTCGACGCGGTCCGCCGCGGCGTCGCCGCCTGGTGGCCGGCCCGCGCGGAACAGCTGTCCGGGGTGCCGGTGGCCGACCTGGAGGCGACCGCCCGCGCGCTGGGCACCGGCGGTCGGGTGATCATCCTGACCGCGCGCGGCGCCGAGCAGCACGCCAAGGGGGTGGACACCGTCACCGCGTACGTCAATCTCGCCCTCGCCCTCGGTCTGCCCGGCCGCGACGGTTCGGGGTACGGCTGCCTCACCGGCCAGGGCAACGGCCAGGGCGGCCGGGAACACGGGCAGAAGGCCGACCAACTCCCCGGCTACCGCAAGATCGACGACCCGGCGGCCCGGGAACACGTGGCCGGGGTCTGGGGCGTACCGGCCGACGAGCTGCCCGGCCCGGGGGTGCCGGCGTACCAACTGCTCGACGCGCTGGGCACCCCGGGCGGGCCGCGCGCGTTGCTGGTGTTCGGGTCCAACCCGGTGGTCTCGGCACCCCGGGCGGCCCGGATCGAGGGCCGGCTGCGCGACCTGGACCTGCTGGTCGTCGCCGACCTGCTGCTCTCCGAGACGGCCGCGTTGGCGGACGTGGTGCTGCCCACCGCGCAGTGGGCCGAGGAGGACGGCACCATGACCAACCTGGAGGGTCGGGTACTGCGTCGGCGCGCACTACGGCCACCCCCGCCCGATGTCCGGACCGACCTGGCCATCATCGCCGGCCTGGCGGCGCGGCTGGCAGTCGCCGAAGCGACCGACACCGCACCGGCCGGCACGGCGCCGACAACCACCAGGACGCCCGGCACCGCACCGGCCGGCACCGCACCGGCACCCGCCGAGACGGCCGGGCGACCGGAGGCTGCCGTCTCGGCGGGGCGTTTTCCCACCGACCCGGCTGCCGTCTTCGCCGAGCTGCGCCGCGCCTCCGCGGGCGGGGCCGCCGACTACGCCGGCATCAGCTGGGACCGGATCGACGCCGACGACGGCGTCTACTGGCCCTGCCCGACCGAGGACGGGCCGGACACGCCACGACTCTTCGCCGACCGGTTCGCCACCCCGGACGGCCGGGCCCGCTTCCACGCCGTCGACCATCGGCCGGCCGCCGAACAGGTCTGCGCCACGTATCCGCTGCACTTCACCACCGGTCGGGTGCTCGCGCAGTACCAGTCGGGAACCCAGACCCGACGGGTGGCCGCGCTGCGCCGCGCCGCGCCGGAGGCGTTCGTCGAACTGCACCCCGACCTGGCCGCCCGGTTGGGCATCGACGACGGCGACCCCGTGCGGGTCACCTCGCGCCGAGGTGAGTTCCGCGCCCCGGCCCGACTCAGCGCCGGGATACGACCCGACACCGTGTTCGCCCCGTTCCACTACGCCGGGGCGGGACGCGCCAACTCGGTGACCAACGACGCGGTCGACCCGATCTCCGGGATGCCCGAGTTCAAGATCTGCGCCGTCCGGGTGGAGAAGGCATGACCGCCCGGGTGGTCATCGTCGGCAACGGCATGGCGGGCGCGCGCCTCGCCGGTGAGCTGCACGCCCGGGAGGGAGACCGGAAGGTCACGGTGCTCGGGGCCGAGCCGCACCGCGCGTACAACCGGATCCTGCTCTCCACTCTGCTGGCCGGCCGGATCGGCGAGCCGGACGTGGAACTGACCGAAGCCGCCGGGCACGGCGTCGACCTGCGCAGCGGCGTACCGGTGACCGCCATCGACCGGTCCGCCCGGCAGGTCCGCACCGACGACGGCGAACGAATCGGGTACGACCACCTGGTGCTGGCCACCGGCGCCCGCGCGGTGGTCCCGTCGCTGCCCGGCCTCGACCCGGCGAACCTGCCGGAGCGGGTGGTCCCCTTCCGGACCCTGGACGACTGCCGGCGGATCCTCGCCGCGGCGGACGGCGCCCGCAGCGCGCTGGTGCTCGGCGGCGGGCTCCTCGGCCTGGAGGCCGCCCGAGGACTGGCCACCCGGGGCCTGGCCACCACAGTGGTGCACCCGAGAGAACACCTGATGGAACGGCAACTGGACCCGGCGGCCGGTGCGGTGCTCGCCGGCACACTCGCCGGTTTCGGCGTCACCGTCCAACTGGGAGTGTCGGCCACCGGCGTGGCCACGGACGCCAACGGTGTCCGCCTCGACCTGGCCGACGGCCGGTCGCTCCATGCCGACCTGCTGGTGCTCTCCTGCGGCGTACGACCGGACACCGCCCTCGCGCAGGCCGCCGGCCTGACCGTGCGGCGCGGCGTGGTGGTGGACGACCGGCTCCGCACCAGCGACCGGTCCATCTCCGCGATCGGCGACTGCGCCGAGCACGACGGCGTGCTCACCGGGCTGGTAGCGCCCGCCTGGGCCCAGGCCCAGGTGCTCGCGGACGTGCTGACCGGCACCGACCCACTGGCCCGCTACCGGCCCCGGCCGGTGGTGACCCGGCTGAAGGCCGCCGGGATCGACCTGGCCTCGATGGGTGACGCGGCCGGCGGCGAGCCGGGCGAGGAGCTGACCTTCGCCGACCCGGCCCGGGGCACGTACGCCCGGTTGCGGATCCGGGACGAGCGGTTGATCGGCGCGATCCTGCTCGGCGACAACCCGGCGGTCGGCACGGTGATCCAACTCTTCGACCGTGGCCACCCGGTGCCGACCGACCGGCGGGCGCTGCTGCTGGGCCGGGCACTCGGTGCGGTCGGCGCGACCCCGGCCGCCTCACCGGCGCTGATGCCGGACGCGGCCACGGTGTGCCAGTGCAACACGGTGAGCAAGGGCGCACTGGTCAGAAGCTGGCGCTCCGGCGCCCGGACTGTCGATGCGGTGGTGGCCGCGACCCGGGCCGGCACCGGATGCGGCGGATGCCGGGACGCGGTGAGCGGCATCGTCGACTGGCTGAGCCAGGCGGAATCGGTGGAGGTGACGCGATGAGCGGCGGCGATCTGATCGTCATCGGCAACGGAATGGTCGGGCAGCGGTTCGTGGACGCGCTGCGCGCCCGCGACCCCCAGGGCAGCTGGCGGGTGACGGTGCTGGCCGAGGAGGGGCGCCCGGCGTACGACCGGGTGCGGCTCTCGGCGTACTTCGACGGGGTGACCGAGAGCGAACTCAACCTGCACACACCCGACGACGGGGTGCGGCTGCGCCTCGGCGAACCGGCCACCGCCGTCGATCGGGACCGACAGGTGGTGACCACCGCCGTCGGCGAGTACCGCTATGACGCGCTGGTGCTGGCCACCGGGTCGTACCCGTTCGTGCCGCCGGTGGCCGGCACCGAACTGCCCGGGGTCTTCGTCTACCGGACCCTGGACGATCTGGCGGCGATCCGGGCGTACGCGCGGGGCCGGCGGGTCGGCGCGGTGATCGGGGGCGGTCTGCTCGGTCTGGAGGCCGCGAACGCCCTGCGACTGCTCGGCCTGAGCACCGACGTGGTCGAGTTCGCTCCCCGGTTGATGCCGGTGCAGGTGGACCAGGCCGGCGGCGCGATGCTCCGTCGCTACGTCGACGACCTGGGCGTACGGACCCATCTCGGGGTGGCGACCACAGCGATCCGTCCCGGCCCGGACGGCGGCGTCGCGGCCCTGGAACTCTCCGACGGCAGCACCATCGACGCCGAGCTGGTGGTGGTGGCCGCCGGCATCCGGCCCCGGGACCAGTTGGCCCGCGACGCCGGTCTGCCGCTGGGCCCGCGCGGCGGGGTGCTCGTCGACGCGACCTGCCGCACCGTCGACGAACGGATCTGGGCGGTCGGCGAGTGCGCGGCGGTCGACGGCACCTGCCACGGTCTGGTCGCGCCGGGCTACGCGACGGCCGAGGTGGTGGCCGACCGGCTGGTCGGCGGCGCGGCGACCTTCCCGGGTGCGGACACCGCCACCAAACTCAAGCTGCTCGGCGTGGACGTGGCCTCGTTCGGTGACGCCCACGGCGCCACCGAGGGCTGTCTGGACGTCACGTTCACCGACCCGGCCACCCGGGTCTACGCGAAGCTGGTCCTCTCCGACGACGCGCACACCCTGCTCGGCGGGGTGCTGGTCGGCGACGCCAGCGCGTACCCGACGCTGCGCGCGAGTGTGGGCGGCCCGCTGCCGGCCGCGCCGCTGGCGCTGCTCGCCCCCGACGGCGGCGGCGCGGACGCCGGGGCGCTGCCGGCCACCGCGCAGGTCTGCTCCTGCAACGCGGTGACCCGGGGCGACGTGGACGCCGCCATCGCCGGTGGTTGCACGGACGTGGCGGCGGTGAAGGCCTGCACCCGGGCCGGCACCAGCTGCGGTTCGTGCGTGCCGATGCTGAAGCAGCTCCTGGACGCGGCGGGGGTGGCGCAGTCCAGCGCGCTCTGCGAGCACTTCGACGTCAGCCGGCGGGAGCTGTTCGAGATCGTCCGGGTGCGCGGCATCCGCACCTTCTCCCGGCTGGTCGCCGAGCACGGTCGGGGCCGTGGCTGCGACATCTGCAAGCCGGTGGTGGCCTCGATCCTCGCCTCGCTGGGCAACGGGCACGTGCTCGACGGTGAGCAGGCGTCGTTGCAGGACACCAACGACCACTTCCTGGCCAACCTGCAACGCGACGGCAGCTACTCGGTGGTGCCCCGGATACCGGGCGGCGAGATCACCCCGGAGAAGCTGATCGTGATCGGCGAGGTCGCCCGGGACTTCCAGCTCTACACGAAGATCACCGGTGGGCAGCGGATCGACCTGTTCGGGGCGCGGGTGGAGCAGTTGCCGCAGATCTGGCGGCGGCTGGTGGACGCCGGCTTCGAGTCCGGTCACGCGTACGGCAAGGCGCTGCGCACTGTGAAGTCGTGCGTGGGTGAGACGTGGTGCCGGTACGGGGTGCAGGACTCGGTGGGGTTGGCCGTCGCGTTGGAGCTGCGCTACCGCGGGCTACGCGCCCCGCACAAGCTCAAGTCGGCGGTCTCCGGTTGCGCCCGGGAGTGCGCCGAGGCCCGCAGCAAGGACTTCGGCATCATCGCCACCGAGACCGGCTGGAATCTCTACGTGGGCGGCAACGGGGGTTTCCGCCCCCGGCACGCCGACCTGTTCGCCACCGACCTGTCCACTGACGGGCTGATCACGCTGATCGACAGGTTCCTCATCTACTACATCCGCACCGCCGACCGGCTGCAACGCACCGCCGGCTGGATCGAGGCGATGGACGGCGGCCTCGACCACCTGCGCGCGGTGATCGTGGACGACTCGCTCGGGCTCTGCGCCGACCTGGACGCGGCGATGGCCCGGCACGTGTCGTCGTACTCCGACGAGTGGCGTGACGTCCTGGACGACCCGGACCGGCTGCGCCGCTACACGTCCTTCGTCAACGCCCCCGACGTGCCGGACCCGTCGATCACCTTCACCCGGGAACGCGGCCAGCCGGTTCCCGTACGCGCTGACGGTCCGGTCGGCGGTCACCGTCCGCAACCCGT
This sequence comes from Micromonospora sp. SD19, assembly GCF_054462275.1. Classification (NCBI taxonomy): domain Bacteria; kingdom Bacillati; phylum Actinomycetota; class Actinomycetes; order Micromonosporales; family Micromonosporaceae; genus Micromonospora; species Micromonospora sp. SD19. The sequence goes on along the minus strand of NZ_JBTLMN010000004.1, from coordinate 235,842 downwards.
CACCCTTGGCCTACCGGAGGTACGGCGATGACCCAGACCCTCGCGCTCACCTGGACCACCGTCTGCCTCCTCGACCGGTTGGAACCGGACCGGGGCGTCGCCGCCCTGGTCGACGGGGTGCAGATCGCCCTCTTCCGGACCGCCGACGGGCTGTTCGCGATCGACAACCGCGATCCGGTCTCCGGGGCGTACGTGCTGTCCCGGGGCATCGTGGGCAGCCGCGGCGGGGTGCCGACGGTCGCCTCACCGCTGCACAAGCAGGTGTACGACCTGCGCAGCGGGCACTGCCTCGACCTGCCCGGGGTGACGGTGGCCCGACACGACGTGCGCTGCCGAGACGGGCTGGTCGAGGTGCGGCTGCGACAGGAGGCTTGATGCGGGAAGAACTGGCGGGCTTCACCATCGGGGTGACCGCCGACCGGCGGCGCGACGAGCTGGCCGCGCTGCTCGAACGACGGGGCGCCCGGGTGGTGCTCGCCCCGGCGTTGCGGATCGTGCCGCTCTCCGACGACACCGAGCTGCGTGAGGCGACCCGCGCCTGCCTCGACCAGCCGCCGGACATCCTGATGGCCAACACCGGCATCGGTATGCGCGGTTGGCTGGAGGCGGCCGAGGGTTGGGGGCTGGCCGAGCCGCTGCGTTCCGTGCTGGCCAGCTCGTACGTGGTGGCGCGCGGCCCGAAGGCCCGCGGTGCGATCCGGGCGGCCGGCCTGCACGACCAGTGGTCGCCGGCCTCGGAGAGCTGCGACGAGGTGGTCGACCACCTGCGTCGGCGCGGCGTCGCCGGGCAGGTGATCGCCATGCAGCTGCACGGCGAGCGGCAACCCGAGTGCACGCTCGCGCTGGAGGCGGCGGGCGCCACCGTCATCGAGGTGCCGGTCTACCGCTGGGCACCGCCGACCGACCCGGCGCCGCTGCACCGCTTGATCGACCTGATCGCCGGCCGGCTGGTGGACGCGGTGACGTTCACCTCGGCGCCGGCGGCCGAGGCGTTGCTGCGGGCCGCCGGGGACCGTACCGACGCGGTGCTGTCCGCGTTGCGCGGTGATGTGCTGGCCAGTTGCGTCGGCGCGGTGACCGCCGAGCCGCTGCTGCGACGCGGGGTGCCGGTGAGCGCGCCGGGTCGGGCCCGGTTGGGCGCGCTGGTACGGACCATCGTCGACGAGCTGCCCCGCCGGACCGTGACGTTCAAGGCCGCCGGGCACCTGCTCACGTTGCGCGGGCACGCCGCGGTGATCGACGGCGAGCTGCGGCCGCTCGCGCCCGCACCGATGGCGGTGTTGCGGGCGCTGGCCCAGTCACCGGGGCGGGTGCTGTCCCGCACGGCGTTGCTGCGGACCCTGCCCCGGGGCGCCGACGAGCACGCCGTGGAGATGGCCGTCGCCCGCCTGCGGGCCGGCCTGCGCGCGCCCCGCGTGGTGCAGACCGTGGTCAAGCGCGGCTACCGGCTGCGGGTGGACTGAAGGCGTCACGGCCGGCCGTCGCGCGCCGGCCGTGACGCGGTGGTTCAGCCGACCGGCGTCGGGAAGCCCCGCCCGTGCTCCGACTGGAGCCGGAGCATGGCGTGCTCGACCACCGTCACCAGCACCTGCTTGACCGAGTCCCGCTGCCGGGCGTCGGTCATCACCAGCGGCACCTGCGGCGAGATGGCCAGCGCCTCGCGGACCTCCTCCGCCTCGTACTGCGGAGCGCCGTCGAACTTGTTCAGCGCCACCACGTACGGCAGGTTGCGGTTCTCGAAGTAGTCCAGCGGGGCGAAGGCATCGGTGATCCGGCGGGTGTCCACCAGCACGGCGGCACCCACCGCCCCCCGGATGATCTCGTCCCACATGAACCAGAACCGCGTCTGACCCGGTGTACCGAAGAGGTACAGGATCAGGTCCTGGGCCATGGTGATCCGGCCGAAGTCCATGGCGACCGTGGTGGTCTCCTTGCCCGGCACCTTGGACGGGTCGTCGATGCCGACACCCGCCGCGGTCATCAATGCCTCGGTGGTCAGCGGTGTGATCTCGGAGATCGCCCCGACCAGTGTCGTCTTACCGACGCCGAAGCCGCCCGCGACGACGATCTTCGCGGATACGATTCCCCGGCCCGGCCGCCCCCCTGCGGGGTCATAGCCTGCGAAGTCCACTTAGCACCCTTCCAAGCAGTTCCATCCGCTCCTCGAACCCCTCGGCGGGAGCAGCAGTGTGTAACGTCAGCAGGCTCTCGGCCACCATGTCGGCGACCAACACCCGGGCGACGCCCAGCGGCATCCGGGTGTACGCGGCGATCTCCGCCAGCGACTGTGCTCGGCCCTCACAGACCGTGGCGATGCGGTGCTTGTCGTGCCCGGCGAAGCGGGACTCCGCGACCTGGGTGGGCGAGGCGGTGAGGACGGCCTCAAGGGCGATGTCCTGCCGGGGCTCGGTACGACCACGGGTGACCGCGTACGGACGCACCAGCGCGCCGCGCGGGTCAGCGCGTCGTTGGTCCATCCCCGGTCACCTCCTCGTCCCTTGCGGAGCCGGCCTGCGCCGCCTCTCGTCCCTGGTCCGGCACTCGAAGTGAGCGCCGTCCCCCGGTGTTAAGAGCGCACCGCGTCGCGCGGCAGCGGCACCAGCGCGGCGCCCACCCGTTCGACCAGCAACGCCATCTCGTAGCCCACCTGACCCACGTCGCAGCTGCGCGCGGCCAGCACGGCCATCGACGAACCGTCGCTGATCGACATCAGGAAGAGGTACCCGCTGTCCATCTCGATGACTGTCTGCAACACCCCGCCCGCGCTGAACATCCGGGCCGCGCCCTCGGTCAGGCTCACCACCCCGGAGGTGATCGCAGCGAGCTGGTCCGCCCGGTCCGCCGGCAGGTCCCGGGAGGACGCGAGCAACAGCCCGTCTGCGGACACCGCCACCACGTGGGCGATGCCCGCCACGCTGTCGGCGAAGTTGGTGAGCAGCCAACCCATGTCCTGCATGGCAGCTGGCCTGTTCATCGGCTCTCCTTGGTCGAGGTGCTGTTCAGGTCCGTTCCGGCCGTACGACCGCGCTGCACACCGCGGTGGTAGGCCGACAGCAGACCACGTACTTCATCCGGGGTCCGCCGGCTGCGGTCCCGGCCGCTCTTGGGCTCGATGCCACCCGGCACGAGCTGTGCCTGCGGCACCCGCTTGGGCAACCCGGAACGGGTGGTCCCGGCGGGGGCCGGCTCGGCAGCCCGGCTTGCCCGCGACCAGCCCTCGTCGGCCGCCGTACGCCAGGCCTCCGGGTCGGGAGCGGGCGCGGCCGGAGCCGTCCGGCCAGCCGGTGCCGGGCTCGGGGTCGGGGTGTACGACGGTGGCGCCGACGACCGGGCGGCGAACCCGTCCATCGTCGCGCCGCCGTTGCCCCCGGTGCCCGGCGCGGTCGTGCCGTCGGAGCTGCCCGGGGTGCGGGTCGGCAGCTTCGGCCGGGCCGGCGGCGCGGCCGGCACGGACGCCGCGCTGTTGCCGCTGCGCAGCCCGGAGTCGGCGGCGGGTGCGGGCGGCTCGTCGAAGTTGGGCCGGGTGAAGATCGCGGTGGCGTCGTCGCCGTGGGACCGGAACCAGACCGCTTCCATCTCCCGGAAGATCGGCGCTTCGGCGGGGAAGTCGGGCCGGGTGCTGACCGGTGCGGCGGGCACCGACGGCACGGCAGGCACCGGCGGTGCGGCGGGGACCGGCGGTGCGGCCGGTGGTGCCACCGCACCCGGCCCGGCGACCGGCCCGACCGGAAGGCCCTGGCCGCCGCGCCCGTCCGCGCCATCCGCGGTGGCGCCCCGACGTGGCAGCGGGTCGACCGTCGGGTAGGCCACCGTCGGGCTGCCCATCGAGGCACCCGCGCCGTTGCTGTACGCCGGACGTGCCGGCGGGAGCGGGGCGGCGGGTGCCGGAGCGGCCGGTGCCGGGTCGGCGGGTACGGGTGGCATGGTCGAGCGCGGGCCGGTGTAGCCACCCGCCTGTACGGCCGGGGTGGTGTCCCGCGAGTCGAGCGGTGACTGCCACTGGGCGGGTGCCGGCGTGCTGGTCCGCCACTGGTCGGGCAGCGTCGCCGCGGACGTGGCGGCACCGGCGAACTGCTCGGCGTGACCGACCGGGGTGAGCGGCGTCTGCTCCACGGCCATCGGCTGACGCGGCCGGGTGAGCACCTGCTCACGGCCCCGGTTGCTGGGCAGCACCACCGTGGTGGCGGGCAGCGTCACCTGGGCTACGGTGCCGCCCTCGACGTTGCGGCGCAGCTCCACCCGGATGCCGTAGCGGGAGGCGAGCCGACTCACCACGGCCAGACCCATCAGCCGGAACGCGGCGACGTCGACGCTCGGCGGGGCGGCCAGCCGCCGGTTGAGCGAGTCGAGCTGTTCGTCGGTGAGGCCGAGCCCACGGTCCTCGATCTGGATCAGCACGTAGTCGCGGATCCGGCGACCGTCGGCGACCACAGTGGTGTTCGGCGGTGAGAACCGGGTGGCGTTGTCGAGGAGTTCGGCGACGAGACGTACCACGTCGTTGACCGCGTGGGCGGCCACCGAGATGTCGGTGTCCACGGTCCCGAACTCGATGCGGTTGTACAGCTCCACCTCGGACTGGGCGGCGCGCAGCACGTCCACCACCAACGCATCGTCACGACGCGGTACGGCGGAGTCGGCGCCGGCCAGGACCAGCAGGTTCTCGTCGTTGCGGCGCATTCGAGTGGCCAGGTGGTCCAGTTCGAAGAGCTGCGCGAGCCGCTTCGGGTCCTCCTCGCCGCGCTCGATCGCGTCCAGCTCGCCGATCATCCGGTCGACCAGGGTCTGACTGCGGCGGGCCAGGTTGAGGAACATCGCCGAGACGCTGGTCCGTAGTGCCGCCTGCTCGGCGGCGACCCGCACCGCCTCCCGGTGGACGACGTTGAAGGCCAGCGCCACCTGACCGACCTCGTCGCGACTGTTGAGCTGGATGGGGTCGCGGACCTGGCGGACGATCTCGTCCACCCCGCCGTCGCCCACGCTGCCCATGTTCTGCAGCCGCTGCACGGCGTCGGGCAGGTCGTGGTTGGCCACCGAGAGGGCGCCCTCACGCAGTCGGCGCAGCGAGTGGTTGAGCGAGCGGGCCAGCACCACGGCCAGCGACACGGCGATGATCAGGGTCAGCAGCACCAGCACCGACTCGACCACTGCCTGCCGGATGACGTCCGAACGCGCCTGGTCGGCCTGCTGGAGCAGTCGGTCCTGCAGTTGGATCTCGGCCCAGCGCATCAGGTCGTTCACGGCGCCGATGGCCGCGGTGGCGTCCTGCGCGCTGACCAGCGGGCGCTGCCCGACCGAGCGGGTGATGTCGGTGGCCACCCGGTCGGACAGACCGACCGCGTCGCCGGAGACGGTGCTGTTGACCAGGCCGCGCTGCACCGGGTCGGCGGCCAGCGAGAAGGCGACCAGGGCCTCCTGCTGACCGGTCAACGTTGCCACGAAGGACGAGAACTGCTCCGAGTCGAGCTGGCCGGCCGTCAGCGCGGTGAAGGCGACCGCCTCTTCCTCGGCGACGGAAGCCTTGGCGCGGGCGAACGCGGCGACGGCGCGGCGGCTGTCCGCCAGGCTCTCGTCGCCGGGCAGCTGGGCCAGGCCGTCACCGTACGAAACCAGGTCGGTGAGGATGACCCCGTAGCGGAGCACCGCCTCGGCGACCGCCATCTGCCGGCGGTCCAGCACCTCCTGGCGGGTGCCGTCCAGAGTGGCCAGGTGGTCGTCGATGGCGGCCAGCCGGTCCCGTAGGGCGGCCGGCACGTCGCCGATCCGGCCTCGCTCGGCGCGGTACTCGTCCACCTTCTGCTGCGTCTGGCGGACCCGCAGGTTGTACGCGTCGGCCGGCTGCTGCGGGGTGGCCAGGTAGGCGGCTGCGGCCATCCGCTCGGCGTGGAGATCCTGGGTGAGAGCGCTGACGTCGATGGAGAGGGCGGTCAGCGACCGGGCCCGGGTGGCGTCGAAGGCGCCTTCGCCGACGGAGATCAGACGGACCGTGGCCAGCGCGATCACCGCCGCCACCGGGACGACCAGAATCAGCGCCAGCTTGGACCGGATCCGGGCGTCGCGCAGTCTCGGCATCCGTCGGCGTTCACGCCGGTTGCTGTCGCCGAGCGCGGGCAGGGTCGTCGGTCCGGTGCTCACGACATCGCCTCCGTCGTTTCTTCCCCGCCTGAGCCGCCGAGCCATGCCGTAAGCGGAGGGGACCACGCGCGGCACGGCCGCGATTTCATCAGAGATGATCGTGTTTGGGAAGCCGCAGTGAGGTAGGAAACGGTCGGACGGAGCGCATCCCGTGATCCGGTCAACTGATACCTTCATTTCCGCAAGCCCCTGAACAGGGCATGTAACTCCAGAGTGGTCACGCGTGTATGCAAAGTGAGCTTTTGCAAACATTGCGTTACCCCAGCATGTGGGATGGCCGTCCCGAAAATGCCACCGGGGTCCGCGCTTGACCACAGCGCCGGCCATTGGCAAGGTTTTGCAGGCTTCGCGCACACCGTACGGCAGAGAAGATCCCGCCCTCCACTGAGGACGGATTAGCGGCGGTGACCGGGCAGCGCCCGCGCCCGCACCTGGAGGACTGAGTTGAGCCCCATCCGCTCCGCGACCATCGCGGCGCTCGCATCGGCCGTAGTGGCCACCACGCTCACCGGCTGCCAGTTCGGCGAGGCAGAGCAGGACACGAGTCCGATCGTGATCGCCGCTGATCTCGAACTGTCCGGCGCCGCAGCCACTGTTGGCCGGACATACCAGCGAGCCCTCGAACTCAAGGTCGAGCAGTTGAACTCCTCCGGAGCACTGAACGGCCGGGAGATCAAGCTGACGGTCAAGGACAACCGTTCCGACTCCGCCGAGTCACTTCGCAACATCGTCGACTTCAGCAACGATTCGCGGGTCAGCGCCATCATCATGGGCGGCTGCAACGAATGTGCGGTCGGTGCGGTCGGCACCATCAACGAGAAGCGGATTCCCACCATTGCGCTAGCCGCTTCCGGCGCGATCGCGGCACCGGTCGCCGAACGGCGTTACGTGTTCAAGCTGGGCCCTAACGCCCCGGACAGCGCCGCCGCGCTGACCACCGAACTGCGCCGCAACAACATCCGCAAGGTGGGGATGCTGGTCAGCGACGACGACTACGGCCAGGAGGGCGCGACCGCCCTCAAGAGCGAGCTGGACAAGGCAAACATCTCGCTCCGGCAGCAGCGGATCAAGACCACCGACACCGACGTGAACCGGCAGGTGCAGCAGCTCGCCTCGGGCAAGCCCGACGCGATGGTCTTCTGGACCCCGCCGGAGCAGGCGACCCTGGCCGCCGCCAGCGCCCAGCAGACCACCTTCCGTGGGTCGATCTACTTCGACGCGGGAGCGGCCGGGGACCTCTTCCTCGGCGCGGCCGCCAAGGCGACCGAGAAGGCGACGCTGATCTTCACGCAGACGATGGTGATCGACGACGTGATCGCGACCACGCCGGCCAAGGCCGCGCGGCGGCAGTGGTTCCAGGACTACACGGCACGCTTCGGCGGCTACAACGGGTCCTCGTCCTTCGCCGCGGACGCCGTCCAGCTCATCGCCGACGCCGAACTGCGCGCCGGCGGCGAGATCGGGAAGGTCGACCGCAACGGCATTCGGGACGTGCTGGAGACGTCCCAGATGGACGGTCTGTCCGGCCCGATCCGCATGACTCCGGACAACCACAGCGGCCTGATGCCGCAGGCGCTCACCACGCTTGTCGCCCGCAATGGTCGCTGGCGGCTGGCGGGGTAGACGCTTGGGCCTTTCATCTGGCAGGGCTTGTCGGGGTGCCGGGTGGGGGGTGTGGCCGACCGTGCCCGGCTCCGGGCGGTCAGGCTTGATCCCTGCGCCGGGCACGGTCGGCCACACCTGACTCGCCTGCGGCTTCGACGCGACAAGGGCCGGCCTCCGATGGGAGGCCGGCCCTTCGCGTTTTCTGGGATTGATCTCTTCTGTTGTTGGTTTGCCTTCAGCGGCTGCTGGTGGTTTCTCGGACCCAGGGCAGGGCGATTCGCTCGATCAGCAGGAGCGCCGAGTAGAGCAGGATGCTCACCAGCGCCACCAGCATGATCGCCGCCCAGGCGGTGGCGGCGTCGCCGATGCCCGCGTACTGCGTGATGACGTAGCCCAGGCCACTCTCACCGGCCTGGAACTCACCGATCACCGCGCCGATAGCGGCCAGCGGCATGCCCACCTTGAGCCCGACGAAGATCTGCGGCAGCGCGGCCGGGAAGCGCACCTTGCGGAACGCCTGCCAGCGGGAGGCGTTCCAGGAGCGCACCAGTTCGGCCAGGTCGGCCGGCGTGGTGGTCAGCCCGGTCGCGGTGGAGAGCACGATCGGGAAGAAGCAGAGCAGGAACACCATGGTCAGGATCGGTTTCTGGCCCCAGCCCAGCGCCACCACCAGCAGTGGACCCAATGTGATCTTGGGCACCGCGTTCACCGCGACGAGCAGCGGGGTGAACATCCGCTCCACAGTGCGGGAGCTGGCCAGGGCGAGCCCGATCAGCACACCGGCGACCACCGAGAGGGCGAAGCCGGTCAGGATCTCCAGCGTGGTGTCCCAGGTGTGCTCCAACAACTGGACGGGCTTCTCGACGAACGCGTTGAGCACGTCACCGGGCGGCGGCAGGGCGACCGGGTGAACCAGTTCCAGCCGGGCGACCAGCCACCACGCCGCCAGCGCGGTCAGGATGCCGACCGCGGGCAGCACCGCATCGGCACCGGCGCGCAGACCGGCGCCTCGACCCGCGCGCCCCGCCTCGGGGCCGGCGTTGGGAGGCGGGGTTTCCGCCACCGCCGGGTCCGCTGACCGGACGTCGGTCATCTCTGTCCTCCTCGAAATCCCACGGCCCGCCGGGGGCCGACGAGCGTCGGGGGTACGCCCCACCGGGATCGGCGGAACGTACCCCCTGATGACGACCGGACGATCAGGCCTTCGGCGCGAGGCTGAAGTCGATGATCTGCTCGGGGGTGATGTTCTGCTTCAGCGCGCCGGCGCCCTGCAGGATGGCGATGCTCTTGGCGACCCGGCCGCTGTCCAGGGTGCCGATCGCGGTGCCGGTGTTGCCGGAGCGGACGTACGCGGCCATCAGGTCCAGCTCGGCGGCGGCGGAGACCGGGTTGGTGGCGTCGACGTTCTTCTTCAGGATGTCGGCGGCCTCCTTGGAGTTCGCCAGGCTGTACTCGAGGCCCTTGAGCAGCGCCGCGGTGAACCGCTTCACCATCTCGGGCTTCTCCTTGGCGATCTTCGAGGAGGTGATCAGCACGTTGCCGTAGAGGTCCTGCATCACGTTGCTGTACGGCAGCATGACGGCCTTCTTCTTGGCCGCCGCCTCGATGGTCGGCTGACCGACGACGAACTGACCGATGCCGTCCACCGAGCCGGAGGCCAGCGTGCCGATCAGGTTCTGCGCCTCACCGTTGACCCAGGTCACCTTGGTCGCGTCCACACCGGCGAGCCGGGCGTACGTCGGGAAGAGGTTGCGGACCACGGACCCGGGGGTGTCGGCGAGCTTCTTGCCCTCCAGGTCCTTCGGGGAGCTGATGTTCTTGCCCTCGACGGTGGCGATGCCCGCCATGGTGCGCTGCTGGATCGCGGCCACCGCGGTGAAGTCCTTCGCCTGGCCGTTGCCGAGCTGGAGCAGACCGCCGGTGAGGTCGATCGGGCCGAAGTCGGCCTGGCCGCCGACGACGGTCTGGATCACGCCGCCGGTGCCCTGGCCGGCCTTGATCTCGACGTCGAAGCCGGCTTCCTTGAAGAAGCCCTTGTCCTTTGCCACCCAGGCGTAGGAGTCACGGCCGAAGTTGCCGAACGAGGTGAGGTAGGTCACCTTCTCCAGCGCCTTGCCGTCGCCGCCCTTGGCGTCGTCGGCCGAATCCGACCCGCTGCTGCAGGCGGAGACAAGGGCGAGGGCGGTGGCCAGCGCGGCCGTAGCGACCGTACGGGTCAGCCTTCTCATCAGTGCACCATGTCCTTTCCGACCGGGGCCGGCAGGCCACCGGAGGGGGTTGTTATGACGGGCCGGCGAGAGGGGTGGAAGCCGGGCTCCGCCGTCGTGAGGGGACTCTTCGCGGGCACAGCGTACGAGAAACCCACAGTTGTGACGCCAGGCGTATCGGGTTGCGGAACGGAAACAACATGACGACCACCCCAGCCGGTGCCATACCTCGACACGGCGGTTAGCCTTTGTCGGATTCCTGACCCTCGACTCAGCGGAGGTACGCCGGAGATGATCCGACTGTCCGGGGTGTCCCGAACCTTCGAGGGCCGGTCCGGCCGGGTGGAGGCGCTGCGCGGCATCGACCTCGACGTCGCCGAGGGCGAGTTCGTCGCCGTGCTCGGCCGCTCCGGCTGCGGCAAGTCCACTCTGCTGCGGCTGATCGCCGGCCTGCTCCCGCTGAGCGCCGGTGAGATCACCGTCGCCGGTACGCCAATCACCCGCCCGCGCCAGGACATCGCCATGCTGTTCCAGAAGCCGGCGCTGCTGCCCTGGCGCACCGTGCTGGACAACGTCCTGCTGCCCGTGGAGATCTTCGGCTGGAGCCGCGCCAAGCACCGGGAACGGGCCCGGCAACTGCTCGACGTGGCTGGGTTGGCCGGCTTCGAGAAGCGGCTGCCGCACGAGCTCTCCGGCGGCATGCAGCAGCGGGTGTCACTGTGCCGGTCGCTGATCGGCGAGCCCCGGGTGATGCTGATGGACGAGCCGTTCTCCGCGCTGGACGCGCTCACCCGCGAGGAACTCTCCGGCGAACTCCAGCGGGTGCACATGGAGAACAAGCCGACGATCGTCTTCGTCACCCACTCGATCGACGAGGCGGTGCTGCTCGCCGACCGGGTGGTCGTGCTGAGCCCCCGTCCCGGCCGGATCCGCAAGGTCGTCGAGGTGGCCATCCCCCGGCCCCGCACCCTGGGCCGCAACGCCCACCTGGCCGACGTCGCCCAGGTCAGTGCCGACCTGCACGAACTGCTGATGGAACGCGAGCAGCCGGCCTCCGTCGGCGCGGAAGGACACTGACCATGCGGGTGTCGGTCTTCACCGAGCCGAACCGTGGCGCCAGCTACGACACCCAGCTCCGGTTCGCCCGGCTGGTTGAGGCCTGCGGCTACGAGGGCTTCCTCCGCGCCGATCACTACCAGTCGATGGGCGCGGACCCGGGCCTGCCCGGCCCGACGGACGCCTGGCTGACCCTCGCCGCCCTGGCCCGGGAAACCGAACGGATCCGGCTCGGCACCCTGGTGACGTCGGCCACGTTCCGCCTGCCCGGCCCGCTCGCGGTGATGGTCGCGCAGGTCGACCAGATGAGCGGTGGCCGGGTCGACCTGGGCATCGGCGCCGGCTGGTACGAGCGCGAGCACACCTCGTACGGCATCCCGTTCCCGGCCGTCGGCGAGCGCTTCGACCGGCTCGCCGAGCAGCTGGAGGTGATCACCGGTTTGTGGGGCACCCCGCCCGGCCAGACGTACACCTTCACCGGCGACCACTACCGGCTGGTGGACGCTCCCGCGCTGCCCAAGCCGGTGCAGGTTCCCGGCCCGCCGATCATCGTGGGCGGGCGCGGCCCCAAGCGCACACCCGAACTGGCCGCCCGGTACGCCGACGAGTTCAACATGCCGTTCAAGTCCGTGGCCGTCACCGCCGAGGCGTACGACCGGGTGCGCGAGGCGTGTGAGCGGACCGGACGGGCGGAGTCCGGGCGCGACCCGTTGGTGCTCTCCGCCGGCATCGTCGTCGCCATCGGCCGCACCGACGCGGAGGCCCAGCGTCGGGCCGCGCCCCTGCACGAGAAGAGCGCGCTGCCTCCGGAGGACCCGGTGGTCGGCTCCCCCGCGCAACTCGCGCAACGGATCAACGAGTTCGCCGCCATCGGCACCACGCGGGTCCACCTGCGCCTGATCGACTTCGATGATCTCGACCACCTTGAGCTGATCGCCGCCGAGGTGCTGCCCCAACTGGACGGAGCACGATGACCGACGTGATCGACGGAACCGAACTCGGACCGGTGGGTCAGGAGATCGTGTACGAGAACGACCGGGTCCGGGTCTGGCACATCCGCCTCGAACCGGGCGAGCGGCAACCGCTGCACCGGCACGACCACCCCTACCTGGTGGTGGCGATCGAGGGCGCCAAGAACGTCGTACAGACCGTCGACGGCACCCGGATCGACGCCGACGAGCCCACCGGCGGGGTGGTCTACCGGGACCCGGGCGCGGTGCACATGCTGACCAATGTCGGGGATACGACTTACCTGGCCCGGCTGGTCGAACTCAAGTAGACCCGCCGGTGGCCACCGGCGTGCCGCGCGGCGCGCCGTTGGCTATCGGGTGTACCAGGTGCGTAACGTGCCGGACATGGCCTTTCGGACCTGGGGCAAACTGCTGCTCACGGCGCTCGGGGTGAGCGTGCTGGCCGGAGCCGGCCAGCTCGGCGTCGCGTACGGTTTCGGCATCGTCCGCCTGACCGGCGCATTCACCGGTACGACAGTCAACCAGTGGCCGGCCCAGCTCGTCTGGGTGGGCTGGTTCGCCGCGAACGCCGCCGTGGCCGGTGCCGTCCTGACCGGACGCCTCGCCCGCCGCGACGTTCCGGCGGCCAGCACCGGCCGGCAGTTGGCGGTCGGTGGCGCGGCGGCGCTCGGCGCCACAGTCATCGCCCCGCTCTGCATGCAGCCCGCCCGCGCCGCGGAGCTGATCTCCGTCGACCCGGTCTGGGCGGTGGGCATCTGCGCCATGGTCGGTGCGGTGATCGGGGCGGGCGCGGCGATCGCCGTCCTGTTCCGGCCCGAGCTGGGCTGGAACATGACGGCAGTGGCCGGCGCGGTCTGGCTGCTGGCGCTCATCTCCGTCCTGCCGTCGCTCGGCACTGTCGGCCCGCTGCCGACCGTCCGGCTCGGCGTGCTGGAGCCGAGCTGGCTCGGCGACGCCGCCGCCCAGCGGCTGGCGCTGCTCCTGCTGCCCACCGTGGCGCTGTTGGCCGGCGCGGCGACCGCCGGGCTGGCTCGCTGGCGCGGCCAGGCCCCACTGGTCAGCGGGGCCACCGGGGTGGCCGGACCGGTGCTGGTGGCGTTCGCCTACCTGACCGCCGGTCCGGGTGACGCGGTGGACCGCTACCAGGCCACCCCCTACTACGGCTCGTTGATCGCGATCCTCGCCGGAGCACTCGGCGCGGCCGCCGCCGCGCTGCTGCGCTGGCCGACGGGCACCCGTACCGCCGATCCGCAGGCGATCAAGCCCACCGCCATCCTGCGCCCACTGCCCGCCGGCCCGGCGTTGCCCGACGCCGCATCGGCGAACGATCGGGACACCGCCGAGCGCGCCGACCCGGAGTCGGCCAACGCCGAACTGTCCACCCGCGCACAGCCGGGCGTCGTCGCCGGCCCGTGGCCGACGGGCGACCCCGAGGGCGTACGCACCGTCCCGGCCCACTGGGACTGGCCGGGGACCACAGCGAGCGGCCAGCACGGCCCGACTCCCGCCGCTGCTCCGTCCGCCTCCACCCCGCCGTCTCCGGCGGATCCGCTGTCCCCCGCCGGCCCGGCGTCTCCCGCTGGTCCGTTGTCCGCCGCTGATCCGCTGTCTTCCGCTGGTTCGTTGTCTCCCGCCGGTCCGACTCAGTCCGCTGCCTGGCTGACCGCGCCGACCGGTGAACTCGCCGCGGCAGCCCAGACGCCCTCGGTGCGCGACGATGACGCCCCGGCCACGACCGGGCCCTCGGCCAGCACCGACGCCAGTGCCGCCACCGCGACCAGCAGCGCCGCCGGACGCACCGACGCCACCAACCCGGCAGGCGGCCGAGCGGCCGACGGGCCGACCGACAGCGTGGCGACGGGCACGAGCGGCAAGCTGACCGGTCGGCGCACCACCCGCAAGGCCGCCACCCCGACCAGCACCGACGCACCCGGCACGGACACGACCGGCACGCACACGACCAGCACCGACGCACCCGGCACGGACACGACCAGCACGCACACGACCGCCACGGGAACGACTGGCACGGACACGACCGGCACGGGCGCATCCGGGACGGGCACGACCGGCCACGGCACGCCCGAGCCGCCGCAGACGATCAAGCCGCGCCGAGCCCGCAAGCCGAAGACCGACCCGGACGCCGTGGCTGACGGCACGTCCCCCACCGACACGACGGCCACCCCCGAGACGAGCACCCCCGAGACGGCCACCGGCCGCGCCACGAGGGCGACCGGGCCGGGCAGGTCCGCCGACAGCGTTGGCTCCGACGCGGCCACCGCCACTGCGGTGCCCGGCCAGGAGAACCCGGGTGAGCGGTCGAGCGCGACGTCCGAGCCCACGTCGGCTGCTGACGCCGACACGGCAGCAGCCCGCAGCACCGCTCCCGGCGGGCGGCGAGCAACGGCCACCGGCTCGAAGCGAACGCCGGCCCGCTCGACGGCCGCCGGAGGCGGCACGACGCCGGTGCCGGCCGACGCCGAGTCACCGGCCACGGCAACCGCCGAGGCACCGACCACCACCGCCGGGGCGACACACGCACCGACCGCCCCAGCTGACGCGGCGCGAGCACCGGCGGCACCGACAGCGACCGGCGACTCTGCCGCGGCGGCCACCGCCTCCCCACGCGCTCCGAAGACCGGCACGGGCAGCTCGACAGCACCGGCCGACCCGACCAGTGACTCGGTGATCGCCGGGGGCATCGACAGCGCCGGGCCCGCCCCCGAGGTTCCCGCCGCCGGGTTGTTCGGGGCCACCGCCGCCGATGACCCGGACACGGACCGCTGGACGCCCGCACCGTCGGCCTGGCCGGTCACCTCGGCGTGGACGGTGCCACCGCAGGCCGCCGAGCCCGAGACGACGGCGTCGGACGGTTCGAGGGGGCCCGACGAGCCGACCGAGCCGACGCCCAGGCCCCGGCATCGGGCACCGTTGCCGGATCTGAGCCGGGCCGGCACCTGGAACGCGTTCGACACCTCCCGGCGCGCCAGGTCGACGGAACCGCGGGACAGCTCGTCGGCACGGACGACCTCGACCGGCACCAGCGAGCCGACAGTAGCGGCCCAACACCCGAAGCCGACGGAGTTGCCGGGGACGGTGGGCGCGCCCGCCGGTGCGACCGACAGCGGCACCGGCGATCCGGCGGGTGCCGACGCCACGTCACCGGCACAGGTGGCGGAGCAACCCTCCCGGCGAGGACGACTCGGTGGGCTGTTCCGCCGCAACCGGTCCCGTGCCGACGAGGAGGGCCCGAAGACGTCGGATGCGGCCGAGCCGCTGGCCACCCAGGACGAGGAATTCGTCGACTGGGTCGCCGGGCTGAGCAAGCCGGTGTCGGACAACGAGCCCGAGCAGGAGAACGGCCGCCGGTCGTTGCGCTCCAGCGGCCGACACCACCGCGACTGACCGATCGACTCGGGTCGTCCGGGCTGACACAGTCACCCGGACGACCCGACATTCATGAACCCGAGTCGATCAACCCACGGCAACCCGCGCACCGGACCACTGACGGCCCGGCCCAGCGGGCAGGTCAGGCGAGCGGCAGGTAGACCCGGCTACCGCCGGAGATGAACTCGTCCGACTTGTCCTTCATGCCGCGCGCCGCGTACTCCTTGAGCTCTTGGGTGATCTTCATGGAGCAGAACTTCGGGCCACACATCGAGCAGAAGTGCGCGGTCTTCGCCGGCTCGGCGGGCAGTGTCGCGTCGTGGTACGAGCGGGCCGTCTCCGGGTCCAGCGAGAGGTTGAACTGGTCCTCCCAGCGGAACTCGAACCGCGCCTTCGACAGGGCGTCGTCCCAGGCCTGCGCGCCGGGATGCCCCTTGGCCAGGTCCGCCGCGTGGGCCGCGATCTTGTACGCGATCACGCCCGCCTTCACGTCGTCCCGGTCCGGCAGGCCGAGGTGCTCCTTCGGCGTGACGTAGCAGAGCATCGCGGTGCCGAACATGCCGATCATCGCGGCGCCGATCGCCGAGGTGATGTGGTCGTACGCCGGCGCGATGTCGGTGGTCAACGGACCGAGCGTGTAGAAGGGCGCCTCGTGGCACCACTCCTGCTGAAGGTCCACGTTCTCCTTGATCTTGTGCATCGGTACGTGACCGGGGCCCTCGATCATCACCTGGACGTCGTGCTCCCAGGCGACCTTCGTCAGCTCGCCGAGGGTACGCAGCTCGGCGAACTGCGCCTCGTCGTTGGCGTCAGCGATGGAGCCGGGGCGCAACCCGTCGCCGAGGGAGAACGTCACGTCGTACTTCGCGAGAAGCGTGCACAACTCCTCGAAGTAGGTGTAGAGGAAGTTCTCCTCGTGATGCGCCAGGCACCACGCCGCCATGATCGAACCGCCACGGGACACGATCCCGGTCACCCGGTTCACGGCCAGCGGCACGTACGGCAGGAGCACACCGGCGTGCACTGTCATGTAGTCCACACCCTGCTCGGCCTGCTCGATCACGGTCTCCCGGAACACGTCCCAGCTCAACTTCACCGGGTCGCCGCCGACCTTCTCCAACGCCTGGTAGATCGGCACGGTTCCGATCGGCACCGGGGAGTTCCGCACGATCGCCTCCCGGGTCTCGTGGATGCGCTTACCGGTGGACAGGTCCATCACGGTGTCCGCGCCCCAGCGGGTGGCCCAGGTCAGCTTCTCCACCTCCTCCGCGACCGACGAGCTGACCGCCGAGGTGCCGATGTTGGCGTTCACCTTGACCAGGAACGCCTTTCCGATGATCGCCGGCTCGCACTCCGGGTGGTTGACGTTGAGCGGGAGCACCGCCCGGCCGGCGGCGATCTCGGACCGAACGAGTTCCGGGTCGACGTTCTCCCGGATCGCCACGAACTCCATCTCCGGCGTCACCACACCGGCCCGCGCGTACGCGAGCTGCGTCGGCCGGCGACCGTCCATTCCGGCCAGCGGGGTGCCCGGCCCCCGCACCGGCGCCACATCACCCCGCTCGGCGATCCACGGCCCCCGCAACGGCGGCAGCCCCACCTCCGGGTCCGAACCAGGACCCGACGTGTCGTAGAGCCGCACCGGTGGCAGATCACCGGTCAGCCCCACCTCCGCGAACGGCACCCGGACATCCGGCCGCGAACCCTCGACGTACACCTTGCCTCGTGCGTGCATGACAGCCTCCTGGTGATCAGGCGGACCAGCCGAAGTGGTTCAGCGGCCCGCGCCCCGCGCCCAGCTCCCAGCCCCGCGCGCCGGACAGCGCACGGAGCACGTACTCCTTGGCGGCCCCCACGGCGACCGGCACCGCGTCGCCCCGACCGAGCCGCACCGCGATGGCCGCGGAGAACGAACACCCCGTGCCGTGGGTGTGCCGGGTGTTCACCCGGGGTCCGCGCAACACCGTGGTGACCCCGGCGCCGTGCAGCACGTCGACCGCCTCGCCCCCGTCGAGGTCACCGCCCGTGACCACCACGTACTCCGGGCCGCCGGCCGCCAGAGCCTCGGCGGCCACGACCATCGAGGCCACGTCGTCCACCGGGCGTCCGGTGATCGCCGCCGCCTCCGCGCAGTTCGGGGTCGCCACAGTGGCGTACGGCAACAGCCGCTCCACCGCGCCCACCACGCCGAGCCGGTGACCGCTCGTGGCGACCAGCACCGGATCGACGACGAGTTGCGGCAACCGGCCGTCCCGGGCCGCCTCGGCCACCACGTCAGCGATCGCCGGGGTGCCGAGCATCCCCGTCTTCACCGCGGCGACTGTGAAATCGGTGAGCACGCTGTCCAACTGCTCGGTGACAGTGCGCGGGGGCAGCGGCAGTACCGCGTCGACGCCCCGGGTGTTCTGCGCGGTGACCGCCGTGAGGACGCTGGTGCCGTACGCGCCCAGCGCGGCGAAGACCTTGAGGTCGGCCTGGATGCCGGCGCCGCCGCCGGAGTCCGAGCCGGCGATGGTGAGGATCGTGCTCGGGGTCATTTTCCTGAGTCTCTGGTTGCGGTTTGGGGCTGCGGCGGGCCGTGGTTGGTTGCGGTTGGGGGCTGCGGCCGACCGTGCCCACTCCGGGCGGTCAGGCTTGATCCCTGCGTGGGCACGGTCGGCCGCAGCCCTGACGTGGGGACCTGGCTGACCCCGTGCCGGGTTTGGGTCAGCTTGGGGGTGACCGCCTTGGCATAGGCGCTGGTCAGGGTGGCGGCTGTTTCGGCGGGGTCTTTGGCTCGCATCAGTGCGCCCAGGACTGCTACTCCGACGGCTCCCGCCTCGACGCAGGCGGTTACCTGTTCTGGTGTCTCGATGCCGCCCAGTGCCAGCACTGGCACGTTGCTGACCTCGACCAGATTGCGCAGTCCCGCGACGTCCAGGGGTGGGCCGTAACCCGGTTTTGTCTTCGTGGGCCAGATCGGGGAGATGGTGGCGTAGTGCTCGGTGGTGAGGCGGGTCAGCTCGGTCTGGTTGTGGCAGGAGCGGCCGACCAGCTGGTGGGGTGGCGGTGGGTACGGGCCGGCGGCGGGCAGGTGCACGGCGTCGCCGCCGAGCGGGTCCGGGCCGGCCACGACGAGGGTTCCGCCGACGTCGGCGAGGATCGCCCGCAGCTCGGCGGCGACGGCGGCGCGTTCGGCACGGGGCAGGTCCTTCTCCCGCAGCACCACCCAGCGCACTCCCCCGGCCACCGCCGCGGCCACGACCCGGTCGAGCCCACCCCGCGCGACGAGCCGATCGGTCAACACGACAACCCCGGACGGCGCTGTCACAGCTCGGGTCTTCCCTCGTCGGGGGTGGAGGCGAGCGCGTGGAAACGGCGCTCGATCCGGCCGGCCCCGGCGGCCAGCCGGCCCGCCTCGACCGCGTAGCGCATGGCGGTGGCCATCGCCACCGGATCGGCCGCCCGGGTGACGGCACTGGCCAGCAGCACCCCGTCACAGCCCAGCTCCATCGCCAGGGCCGCGTCGGACGCGGTGCCGATGCCGGCGTCGAGGATCACCGGCACGTCCACACCCTGCCGGATGAGCCGAATGTGGTGCGGGTTGCCGACGCCGAGCCCGGAACCGATCGGCGAGCCGGCCGGCATGACCGCGGCGCAGCCCACGTCGGCGAGGCGGCGGGCGAGCACCGGGTCGTCACTGGTGTACGGCAGCACGGTGAAGCCGTCGGCGACCAACTCCTCGGCGGCGCGGAGCAGCTCCACCCCGTCGGGCAGGAGGGTCCGCTCGTCGCCGATCACCTCCAGCTTGACCCAGGCGGTGTCGAACGCGTCCCGGGCCAGCCGGGCCACCTTCACCGCCTCGGTCGCGGTGTGGCAGCCGGCGGTGTTCGGCAGCAGGCGTACGCCGCACCGGTCCAGCAGTTCCAGCAGTCCACCGGTGGAGCCCGGCGCGGTGCCCACCCGGCGCAGCGCCACTGTGACCAGCTCGGTGCCGGACGCCCGGATCGCCTGCTCCAACACGTGCAGGTTCGCGGCGCCGCCGGTGCCGAGGATCAACCGTGAGGTGAAGGTCTCCCCACCCAGCTCGAACGGCACGCCGCTCACCCGCCCTGCGCCGCGGTGAGCACCTCGACCCGGTCACCGTCGCGCAGCGCCCGGGTAGGCCAGCCGGTGCGCGGCACCACCTCGCCGTTGACCGCGACCGCCACCCCCCGTGGGTGCGGCACGATGTCGCCGACCAGGTCCGCCACTGACGCGCCGGCGGGAACGCTGCGCCCGGCCCCGTTCACCGTCAACTCCACGGGTCCCCCTCCATTGTCGGTTCAGGTCCGCCCACGACGGCACCGGTCGGGCCGAAGCGGTCCGCCCGCAAGGGCGTGAGCAGTGGGTCGGGTCCGCCGCCGAGCACCAGGTCGGCGATCAGGTCGGCGGTGATCGGGGTGAGCACGATGCCGTGCCGGTGATGCCCGGTGGCGGCCAGCACGTCCGGCCGGTCGGGCAGCGGGCCGAGGATCGGCGCGTTGTCCGGGGTGCCCGGGCGCAGCCCGGCGACGGCCTCGACCAGGTCGTACTCGGCCAGTTCGGGCAGCAGGTCGACCCCGGCGCGCAGCAGCCGCTGCACCGCGCCCGCGGTGACCGTGGTGTCCGACCGCTCCTCGACAGTCGCGCCGAGCACCACCTCGCCGTCGTCGCGGGGCACCAGGTAGACGTGCTCGCCGTCGGCGTACCCCCGGATCACGTGCCGGAAGCCCGGCGCGAGGCCGTCGGGCGCGCGGAGCCGGAGGATCTGACCCTTCACCGGCCGCACCGGCAGGCCGGTGAGCGCGGCGGCCCCGCAGCCGGCGGCGACCACCGTGACACCGGCGTCCAGATCGGACAGCTGCCGGACCGGTTGCGGCACGAGCACCACGCCGGCCCGCTGCGCGGCCGTGCGCAGCGCCGGCACCAGCAGCCGGGGGTCGACCTGGTGGTCGGTGGGCGCGAGCGCGCCGCCGCGCACCCGGGGGGCGAGCGCCGGTTCGCGGTCGCGCAGCTCGCTGGGGCGCAGCGGCGTCACCGGCAGGCCCAACCCCTGCTGGTACGCCCAGAGCCGGCGCGCCTCGGCCAGGTCGTCGCCGGTGAGGCCGACCATCAGTGTGCCCTCGGTCCGGTAGCCGATCCCGACTCCGGTCGCCTCGGTCAGCTCGGCGGCGAACGCCGGCCAGCGCTCGGCGGACGCCACCAGCAACGCGGTCAGCTGCCGTTCGCCGAAGTACGCCTCGGCGACCGGGGAGAGCATCCCGGCGGCAACCGACGACGCCCCCGAGCCGGGCGCGGGATCGTGCACCGCCACCCGCAGCCCTCGCGCGGCGCAGCGCCAGGCGATCGCGAGCCCGATCGGCCCCGCCCCCACCACTGCCACGTCCGGCCGGACCCGGTCGCTCGACGGCGCTGACGGGAACCGGCCGGTCAGCACGTCAGGGCCTCGATCAGCGCGGCGGTCGCCAGTGCCGGGTCGGCGGCGGCGGAGACGGCACCGACCACCGCCACCCCGTACGCCCCGGCGGCCCGCAGCGCCGGCACCCGGGCGGCGGTCACTCCACCGATCGCGATGACGGGCACGTCGACGGCGTCGACGACGGCACGTACCCCGGAGGGCCCGATGGGATCCGGCAGACCGGTCTTGGTGCTGGTGGTGTGGCACGGTCCGACGCCGAGGTAGCTGGCTCCCGCCGCGACGGCCTCGCCCGCGGTGCCCGGCGCGCGGGCGGTGGCGCCCAGCACGCCGGTGGGGCCGAGCACCCGGCGGGCGGCGGCGACCGGCAGGTCGTCGGCGCCGACGTGGCCACCGGCGGCGCCCACCGCCAGCGCCACGTGCAACCGGTCGTTGACCAGGCAGGACGCCCCGTACGAGGTGCACAGCGCCAGCACCCGTCGGGCCAGGTCGTACGCCTCGCGGTCGGTGGCGGAATCCTCTACCCGGACCTGCACCACCAGCTCGGCACGGGCCGCGCTGAGGGCGGCCCGGACCACGGCGAGTGGGTCACGCCCGGGTCGGGTGTCGGTGATGAGATGCAATCGCCCCAGGGACGGCACGGCAACACTCCTCCCTGCGCCGGCATTACCCGGATCAGGTTCGACGGTCGGGGGCTGTCAGCCCCCCTCTCAGCCCGGTACACCGGGCTCCCGTGGGTTACTTGCGTGTCACCGTACGACAGATCCGCCAGCCTGCCAAGGTGCCGGGTCGGCGGCGGCCGGCGGGCCGGACCACATCAGAACGATCAAGATCCATGGGGCACTTCATGCGGTCCTGTTCGGAATGTCGCCCGCCGTTGCAGAACCGTTACCCGTCCGCATCTTGCCCGACATCGAACCAGCCGAATTAATTTGTTCAGCGATTCGACAAAATGTCGGTGGGGGCGCCCTGGCACGGTGTCACCACCGACTCCATCAGGGACGGCCTTCGGCGAGCCGACTCCCGCGAGCTCTGTCACTACGACACAGGAGGCGGCGTGTCCCGTTCTCGTCGTGCCCGCGTACCCATCACCGCAACCCTGATCTCCCTGGCCATGGCCTCGACCACCCTGTTCGGCACGCCCGCCCAGGCGGCCGCCCAGGTCCCCCCACGGGATGCGAAAGCCGCAGCCCCGGTCAGCCAGGTGGCGCCGAAGGCGCCAAAGGCCGCAGCCGATCCCTACTCCGTCCTCGTCTTCTCCAAGACCGCCGGCTTCCGGCACGACTCCATCCCCACCGGCATCGCCGCCATCCAACAACTCGGCGCCGCCAACGGATTCACCGTTGACAACTCCGAGGACGGCGCCGCATTCAACGACGCCAACCTGGCGAAGTACAAGGCGGTGATCTGGCTCTCCACCACCGGTGACGTGCTCAACGCCGAGCAGCAGGCCGCGTTCGAGCGCTACGTGAAGGCCGGCGGTGGTTACGTCGGCATCCACGCCGCGTCGGACACCGAGTACAGCTGGGCCTGGTACGGCGACCTGGTCGGCGCGTACTTCGCCAACCACCCGCAGAACCAGACGGCCACCGTCAAGGTGGAGGACCACGCCCACCCGTCCACTGCGGAGTTGCCGGACCGCTGGTCCCGCTTTGACGAGTGGTACAACTACCAGAGCAACCCGCGGCCGGACGTGCACGTGCTGGCCAGCCTGGACGAGAAGAGCTACACCCCCGGCGCCGGCGCGATGGGTGCCGACCACCCGGTCGCCTGGTGTCAGGACTACGACGGTGGCCGCTCCTGGTACACCGGTCTGGGGCACACCCGGGAGTCGTACGCCGAGCCCGGCTTCCTGTCCCACCTGCTCGGCGGCATCCAGAGCGCCGCCGGTGTGGTGGACGCCGACTGTGGCGCCTCGAAGACCTCCAACTTCGAGAAGGTCTCCCTGGACAGCAACACCAGCAACCCGATGGAGCTGGACATCGCCCCCGACGGGCGGGTCTTCTACATCGAGCGCGACGGTCGGGTGCAGATCATCAAGCCGGACACCGGCAACACCGTCACCGCCGTCGACCTGGACGTCTTCACCGGCAACGAGGACGGCCTGATCGGCATCCGGCTCGACCCGGACTTCGCCACCAACAAGTGGGTGTACCTGTACTACGCCCCGAACGACGGGGTCACCCGCAACCTGCTGTCCCGCTTCACGGTGACCGGTGACACCATCGACCCGGCCAGCGAGAAGCAGGTGCTGCGGGTCGACACCCAGCGCAACACCTGCTGCCACGCCGGTGGCAGCATGACCTTCGACGGCGAGGGCAACCTGTACCTGGCCACCGGCGACAACACCAACCCGTTCGAGTCGAACTCGTACTCGCCGATCGACGAGCGGGCCGGCCGCCAGGACTACGACGCGCAGCGCACCTCGGCCAACACGAACGACCTGCGCGGCAAGGTGATCCGGATCCACCCGGAGGACGACGGGACGTACACCGTTCCGGCCGGCAACCTGTTCGCGCCGGGCACCGAGAAGACCCGTCCCGAGATCTACGCGATGGGCTTCCGCAACCCGTTCCGGATCGGCACCGACCCGAAGACCAACACGCTGTACGTCGCGGACTACGGGCCGGACGCCAACTCCGACAACCCGAACCGCGGCCCTCGGGGCCTGGTCGAGTGGAACATCGTGACCCCCGGCAACTACGGCTGGCCGTACTGCACCGGGACGAACGAGGCCTACAACGACTACACGTTCCCGTCCGGCCCGAGCGGCGCGAAGTTCGACTGCGCCGCGCCGGTGAACAACTCGCCCAACAACACCGGCCTGACCAACCTCCCGCCGGTCGTCCCCGCGACCGTCGACTACGGATACGCCGGTGACGCGCGTTACCCGGAGATCGGCGGCGGTGGCGCCCCGATGGGCGGCCCGGTCTACCGCTACGACGCCGACCTCAACTCGACGCGCAAGTGGCCGGCGTACTACGACGGCAAGGCGCTGCTCGGCGAGTGGAACCAGAACAAGATGTACACGATGCAGCTGACCCCCGACGGCAAGTCGTTGGTGGACATCAACCAGCTGCTCACCGGGATGACCATGGTCCGGCCGATGGACTTCGAGTTCGGCCCCGACGGCGCGCTGTACCTGATCGAGTGGGGCAGCGGCTTCGGCGGCAACAACGATAACTCGGGCGTCTACCGGATCGACTACACCGCCGGGGACCGCGCACCGATCGCTGCGGCGTCCGCCACCCCGACCTCGGGTGCGGCGCCGTTGACGGTGACCTTCTCCAGCGCCGGATCCCGGGACCCGGACGGTGGCACGCTCACCTACGCCTGGGCCTTCGGCGACGGGCAGACCTCCACCGAGGCGAACCCGACCCACACGTACGCCACGGCGGGCAACTACACCGCCCAGCTCACCGTCACCAACCCCAAGGGCCGTACCGCGGTGGCCAACGTTCCGGTCACCGTGGGCAACACGTCCCCGACGGTGACCATCGAGTTCCCGCCGGACGGCGGGTTCTTCGAGTGGGGTGACCAGGTCCGCTACTCGATCAAGGTGACCGACCCGGAGGACGGGGAGATCGACTGTGACCGGGTGAACCTCCAGGTGCTCCTGGGTCACGACGAGCACGCCCACCCGTTGGAGCAGCACACCGGCTGCACCGGCACCGTCCAGACGTCGCTCGCCTCCGGGCACGGCGCCGAGGCGAACGTCTTCGCGGTCTTCGAGGCCACCTACACCGACGACGGTGGCGCCGGCGGCGCCAGCCCGCTCACCGGTCGGGTCATCGAGGTGCTGCAGCCCAAGCGCAAGCAGGCCGAGTTCTTCACCGCCACCGGGCGGGCACCGGTGAGCACCGGCGGCGGCGACGCCGGCGTGCAGCGGGAAACCGGCGCCGACACCGCCGGCGGCGGTCAGAACATCGGGTTCATCGAGGACGGCGACTGGTGGTCGCTCGCCCCGGCGGACCTGACCAACATCACCGAGATCCGGTTCCGGGCCGCCTCCGCCGCCGCTGGCGGTCGGATCGAGGTTCGCGCCGGTGCGGTTGACGGACCGGTGGTCGCCACGGCCACCGTGCCGGCGACCGGCGCGTGGCAGACGTACACGGACGTGAGCGCACCGGTCACCGGCGCCGCGAGCGGCTCGCTGTACTTCCTGGCCCGCGACCCGAACGGCGGATCGGGTTCGCTGTTCAACGTCAACTGGATGGACTTCGTCGGCCGCGGTGTCACCGAGAACGGGCCGCCGGTGGTCAGCGCCACGGCCACCCCGGCCACCGGCACCGCACCGGTCACCGTCGCCTTCGACGGCACGGCCACCGACGCCGAGGGCGACACCCCGCTGACGTACGCCTGGGACTTCGGTGACGGCGGTACGGCGACCACACTGGACGCCAGCCACACCTACACCAGCGCGGGCACCTTCACGGCCACCCTCACGGTGACCGACAGCAAGGGCGCCAAGTCGTACGCCACGGTGCCGGTGCGGGTCGACGCGCCGGACACGTCCTGCTTCGGGGCGCGTTCGGACGACTTCAACGGCAACACGCTCGACAAGGACCGCTGGACCAGCGTGATCCGGGAGAACCAGCTCTACTCGCTCAGTGGCGGCGCACTGCGGCTGCCCACCGGCGTGGGTGACCTCTACGGCGCACGCAACGACGCCACCAACCTGGTGCTCCAAGCGGCTCCGACCGGCGCGTGGGAGATGACCACCAAGGTCACCCTGCCGGTGACGGCCAACTACCAGCAGGCCGGCCTGCTGGTGTACGGCGACGACGACAACTACGCCAAGCTGGACCTGCTGTACAACGGCAGCCGGCGGGTGGAGTTCATCCGGGAGACGGCGGGCACGCCGCGCAACGAGTCTGCCGACGCCACCAACGCACCGGCGGGTGACACCGTGTACCTGCGGGTCACCAGCGACGGGACGAACCTGACCGCGTCCGTTTCGGGCGATGGCCAGACGTTCACCCCGGTCGGCCGTTCGGCCGCGCTCGCCGGCATCACCAACCCGCGGATCGGGGTCTTCGCGCTCAACGGTGGCACCGAGGCACCGGTTGTCGACGCGGCCTTCGACTCGTTCCAGGTGACGCCGGACGCCCCGGCCGGGCCGGTCGACCCGTCGGACGAGTTCAACGGCAGCACGCTGGACAAGTGCCGGTGGGACGCGATCCTGCGGGAGGACCCGACCGGTTACCGGGTCACCGGTGGCGCGTTGCGGATCGACGTGCCCAACGGTGACATCTACGGCACCGACAACACCGGGCCGAAGAACTTCATCCTCCAGACCGCGCCGTCGGGCGACTGGACCCTGGAGACGAAGGTCGACGGCAGTCTGCTGAACGAGCAGTACCAGCAGGCCGGTCTGCTCGTGCAGGCCGACGACGACAACTACCTGAAGTTCGACTTCATCGCGGACAACCAGGCCGGCTCGGCGGTGACGCGGCGGATCGAGTTCCGCAGCGAGATCGCCGGTACGGTGCAGAACCCGCAGCCGGAGGTGACCAACCTGACCAGCGCCGTCTGGCACCTGCGGTTGGCGCGCGTCGGCAACACGTTCACCGCGTCGTACTCGGCGGACGGGACGACCTGGACCGCGTTGGAGGCGTTGACCAACACCGCGGTGGGTGCCACCCCGAAGGTGGGGCTGTTCACCCTCGGCGCCAACCAGACGGCGTCGAAGACCGCCTCGTTCGACTACTTCCGGCTCAGCACGGAGGTGGCCGACGAGACCGCACCGGTGACCACCGCGGCGGTTTCCGGCACCCCGACCGACGGGTGGTACACCGGACCGGTGACGATCACGCTCACCGGCGCCGACGAGGCCGGCGGTAGCGGGCTCGCCAGCACCGAGTACCAGCTGGACGGGGCCACCACCTGGACGGCGTACACCGCTCCGGTGGCGGTCAGCGGGGACGGCGAGCACGAGCTCCGGTTCCGCTCGACGGACAAGGCCGGCAACGTGGAGGCGACCAAGACCGTCTCGGTCAAGATCGACGCCACCGCGCCGGTGACCACGGCGACGTTCGCTCCGGCGAACGACTCCGGTTGGCACAACGGGACCATCCCGGTCGTGCTGGCCTCCACCGACGCCGGTTCCGGCGTCAAGACGGTGGAGTGGTCGTTGGACGGTGGCGCGTGGACGCCGTACACGATGCCGGTCGAGGTGACCGGTGACGGGCAGCACGAGCTGCTGTACCGCTCGACCGACAAGGCGGGCAACGCCGAGACGCTCAAGTCGGCGGTGTTGAAGATCGACGGCACCAAGCCGACGCTGCTGGTCTCCGGTCTCGCCGACGGCCAGCTCTACGGTGACAGCCAGGACGTTCGGGTGTCCTGGCAGGCCGTCGACCCGACCTCGGGCATCGCGACCGTGGTCGGCCAGCTCGACGGCCAGGCGTACGCCAGCGGCACGCTGCAGGCCATGTACGACCTGTCGCTCGGCCTGCACGAGCTGACCGTGACCGCGACCGACAAGGCGGGCAACAAGACCACCTCGACGGTCCGGTTCTTCGTCACCACCTCGTTCCGGGACATGCAGAGCCTGCTGGACCGGTTCAAGGCGACGGGGCGGCTCTCGACCAAGGCGCACAAGCAGCTGTCGAACAAGCTCGACGCTGTGCGGGCGTCCGAGGCGGCCGGCGACGACAAGGCGGCCGTACGGCAGCTGACCGCGTTCCGGACGCTCGCCTCTGACACCACGCTGGTGCCCGAGGCGGAGGTCCGGGACGTCCTGATCCGGGACGCCGACGCCATGATCGTTCGGCTCGGCGGCGCGGCCAGCAAGGCCGGGGTCAAGGCGAACGACGGCGACTCGGTCAAGGGCACCGGACGG
This sequence comes from Micromonospora sp. SD19, assembly GCF_054462275.1. Classification (NCBI taxonomy): domain Bacteria; kingdom Bacillati; phylum Actinomycetota; class Actinomycetes; order Micromonosporales; family Micromonosporaceae; genus Micromonospora; species Micromonospora sp. SD19. The sequence goes on along the minus strand of NZ_JBTLMN010000004.1, from coordinate 208,227 downwards.
CTCGGTGGCGACGCCACCCGGCTGGCACCCGGTCGCCAGCTCTGATCCGACGAGGCCCCTCCCCGGCGCTGCGGCGTCGGGGAGGGGCCTCCCTCATCGGTAGGGAGGGGATGTCCGTGACGGGTATCCGCAAGGTGTTGGCCGCCGGGTCCGTCGGACTGGCCCTGACCCTGTTCGCCGCCGCCCCGGCGGCGCACGCCGCCCAGGCGGCTCAGGCGGCTCAGGCGGCGCAGGCCGCTCAGGTCGTGAAGGTCGCTCCAGCGGCGCAGGCGGCCCGGGTGGTGCAGGGCGCCCCAGCGGCGCAAGCCGCTCCGGCGGCCCGGGCGGCGCAGGCCGACAAGCTCAAGCTCACGGTGGCCGGCGACGGCGCTCAGGGCGTCACCATCCAGGCCAGCTACACCGATGGCCGCCGGCTGGAACAGGTGGTGCGGCTGGTCCTCACCGCCACCGGCCCGGACGGGCAGAAGGTCGGGCCGGTGCAGTTGGAACCGCAGCCCGAGGGGCACGGCTTCTACAGCAGCGGCCCGGTCCTCTCCACCGGCACCTGGAAGGTGACGGTGAACTCCCCCGCCCCGTTGCCGGGCAAGGCCACCGCCACGGTGCAGGCCCGGGCGGCGCAGTCACCGCCGGCGCCCGAGCCGGTCGCGGTGACCAAGCCAACGGACGGGGCAGGCGAGGCGGGCGCCGGCTGGTGGCCGTTCGCGGCGGCCGGCCTGGTCCTCGTCGCCGCGGCGATGGGGGTGGCCATGCTGTTCGGCCGCCGCCGCACCGACTGACGAAGACGACCTCGCCGCCGCGCCGACGGATCACCACGATCTCGCCGCCGCACCGACAGACCGCGACGATCTCGCCGCCGCACCGACAGACCGCGACGATCTCGCCGCCGCACCGACAGACCGCGACGATCTCGCCGGGGCGGCCGACTGACCGACACTGACGACGAAACGGGCCGGGCCGCAACCAGCGGCCCGGCCCATCGTCATCTCACCCACCGAGCCGGGTTGGTCGGTCACCGCCAGCCCGCGCTGGCGTCACCGGGCCGCGGTCATGATCGACTCGACTTTCATGAAACCGCGCCTTCCCCGGCCCCAGGTCACCGCGACTTCCAGGAACACGAGTGGATCAAGGCGCCGCGCCGGCCGCACCGCACCGAGCCAGGCCGCGCCGTGAGCCCGGCCGCACTGCGCCAGGCCAAACCGAGCCCAGCCGCACCGCGAGCCCGGCCACACCGAACCAGGCCGCGTCGTGAGCCAGGCCGCGTCGTGAGCCAGGCCGCACCGAGAGCCAGGCCGCACCGAGAGCCCGGCCGCGCCGCTCAGAGGACGGCGCGCAGCGCCGCCAGGTCCTCGTCGCTGGGCTCCCAGGTGCCGGCGGCGGCGTTGGCGCGTACCTGCTCGGGCGTGGTGGCACCGGCGATCACCGAGGTCACCGCCGGCTGGGCGGCCAGCCCGCCGATCGCCACCTGGAGCATGCTCAGACCCCGCTCGGCCGCGTACGCCTCGATCGCCTCGATGGTGTCCCAGTCGGCGGCGGCGAGCCGCTCGGCGTACCGGCCACCGCCGGAGAGCCGGCTGCCGGCCGGGGGCTGCTCGCTGCGCTTGTACTTGCCGGTGAGCAGGCCGTTGGCGAGCGGGAAGAACGGCAGCATGCCGAGGCCGAACCGCTCGCACGCCGGGATCACCTCGGCCTCCACCGAGCGTTCCACCAGGCTGTAGTGGTTCTGCGCGCTGATGAAGCGCGACCGGCCGTTGGACGAGGCGACCCAGTCCGCGTCGGCGATCTGCCAGCCGGCGAAGTTGGAGTTGCCCAGGTAACGCACCTTGCCGTCGCGGACCAGGTCGTCCAGGGCGGCCAGGGTCTCGTCGATCGGGGTGCCCGGGTCGGGCTCGTGCATCTGGTACAGGTCGATGTGGTCGGTGCCGAGTCGGCGCAGCGACGCCTCCACCGCACGGGCGATGTAGCGCCGCGCACCCCGCGCGCCGTAGTCCGGCCCGTTGAGGCCGTTCATGTCCATGCCGAACTTGGTGGCCAGCACCACGTCGTCCCGGCGGCCCTTGAGCGCCTGCCCGAGCAGCTCCTCGGAGCCGCCCTGCGGCTCGCCGTAGATGTCGGCGGTGTCGAAGAGGGTGATGCCGGCGTCCACTGCGGCGTCGACCACCGCCCGGGTGCCGTCGAGGTCGAGCTTGCGGCCGAAGTTGTTGCAGCCGATGCCGACCACGGACACCACGAGCCCGGAGTCGCCCAGCCGGCGATAGGTCATGTCAGTCACGAGATCCACCCTATGCCGGCTCGGTGCGGGCCACCTCGGCGGCGGCTCAACCGATGACCTCACTGACCAGCTCACGGGCAGCGTCGATGGTCGCGGCCAGTTCGGCGGGGCCGTGACCGACAGCTCCCAACAGCGCGTGCGCCCGCCGCGCGAAGTCCGGCGGCGCACCCGGCAGCCGCCCCGCGGCGTCGATCATCCCTTTCTCGTTGACCAGCCACCGGCCCGCCCGGGCGTGCAGCACCTGGGCGAGCACCCCGATCGTCCGGAACAGGCAGCCCGCGACGTACCCGCTGTCCCCGCGAGCGCTGGCCTTGGCCGCGCCGGCCAGCAGGAAGCCGGCCTCCCAGCCGCCCGCCACCAGCGCGTCGGCCAGCGCGGGCGGGTAATCCCGGGTCTGCTCCTTCAGGCGGGTCAGCTGGCCGGTCGGGTCCGCGAGCACCTGACACAGCGCCACCTCGCCGACATAGGCCGACGAGTAGAACCCGAGCGGGTGCCCGGCCTGCACACCGACCTCGTACCGGCCGGCGCGGCAGTCCGTCCAGACGCGGCGCACCCGGTCGAGGTCCCGGTAGATCCAGTCCACGGCGACCCCGCCGATCCGCAGCCAACCACCGCCGTCGACCCACTGCCCCCAACCACCCGGTGCGGTGAGTACCACCGCCGGGTCGTCGGCGACGGTCGCGGCTATCGCCCGCAGCGCCGGTACGTCCGGCTCACCCTGGTAGTACAGGCCGAGGTCCCAGTCGGAGTCGGGGCGGTGCTCGCCGCGTGCCCGGCTGCCGCCGAGCGCCACGGCGACCACGCCCGGCACGGCGCACAGCCGGTCGGGCAGGTCGGCCGGGATCACCCGACGTCCCAGACCGGTTCCGGGGTCTCCACCACCTCGCTGTCGCCCCGGAACAGCACGAACCGGTCGAAGGAGCGGGTGAACCAGCGGTCGTGGGTGACCGCGATCACCGTCCCCTCGAACGCGTTCAGGCCCGCTTCGAGCGCTTCCGCGCTGGCCAGGTCGAGGTTGTCGGTGGGCTCGTCGAGCAGCAACAGGGTCGCCCCGGACAACTCCAGCAGCAACACCAGGAACCGGGCCTGCTGCCCGCCGGAGAGCGTGCCGAACCGCTGGTCGCCCTGCGCGGCCAGCTCGTAGCGGCTGAGCACGCCCATCGCCGCGTGTCGGTCCATCCCGGTGCGGTGTTCGTCGCCGCGCCAGAGAATCTCGACGAGCGTCTTCGACATCAGCTCCGGCCGGTCGTGGGTCTGGGAGAAGTGCCCGGGGCGGACCCGGGCACCGAGGCGGGCCACGCCGTCGTGCGCCACCGGTGCGAGCGCCCCCGCTCCGTCGACCGGCCCGTTCGCCGGGTCGGGGTCGGTGCCGCCGCGCGCCAGCAGCCGCAGGAAGTGCGACTTGCCGGTGCCGTTGGCACCGAGCACCGCCACCCGGTCGCCGTACCAGATCTCCAGGTCGAAGGGGTAGGTCAGGCCGTCGAGTTCAAGCTGCTCGCAGACGACCGCGCGCTTGCCGGTCCGCCCGCCGGCCAGCCGCATCCGGATGTCCTGGTCCTTCGGGGGTACGGGCGGCGGCCCGGCCTCCTCGAACTTCCGCAACCGGGTCTGTGCGGCCTGGTAGCGCGAGGCCAACCCGTCGTTGTACGCGGCCTTCTGCTTGTACATCAGCATCAGCTCACGCAGCTTCTGGTGTTCCTCGTCCCACCGTCGGCGCAGCTCGTCGAGGCGGGCGTGCCGGGCCACCCGTGCCTCGTGCCAGCTGGCGAAGCCGCCCGGGTGCACCCAGGCACTACCACCCTCGACGGCGACCACCCGGTCGGCGCTCTGGGCCAGCAGCTCGCGGTCGTGCGAGACGTAGAGCACCGACTTGGTCGACTCGCGCAGTCGCGCCTCCAGCCAGCGTTTGCCGGGCACGTCGAGGAAGTTGTCCGGCTCGTCGAGCAGCAGCACCTCGTCCGGGCCGCGCAGCAGCAACTCCAGCGCGAAGCGCTTCTGCTGGCCGCCGGAGAGGGTACGCACCGGCCGGTCCCGGACGGCGTCCCACGGCTGGCCGAGCACGATCGTCGCGACGGTGTCGAAGAGCACCTCGGCGTCGTACCCGCCGGCCTCGCCCCAGGCGCCGAGCGCATCGGCGTACGCCAGTTGGGCCTTGCCCGCGGCGTTGCTGAACGTGCCGTGGGCCTCGGCCGCCCGCATTGCCGCCTCGGTCTCGCCGAGTCGCCGGCCGGCGTCGCGCAGGGCCGGCGGGGCGAGCGACAACGCCAGGTCGGCGAGGCTCGACTCGTCGCCGATCATGCCGATGAACTGGCGCATCACGCCCAGCCCGCCGGCCCGTGCGACGACGCCGGTGCGCACCGGCAGGTCGCCGGCGACCATCCTCAGCAGCGTCGTCTTTCCCGCGCCGTTCGGCCCGACCAGGGCGACCTTGCTGCCCTCACCGACCCGGAACGACACGTCGGCGAAGAGTTCCCGACCGTCGGGCAGGATGTGCCCGACCGCTGCCACGTCCACGTATCCCACGCCGGGATCCTGCCCCAGTGAGGGTCGGGGGGTACATCCAATTACCGGGTGACGCGCAGCACCCGGAAGCCCTTCTGGCTGGCGTACCGCTCGACCTGCCAACTCTGCTCGGTGAGCCAGCGTTGCAGCGAGTCGCCGCCGAGGTGTCGGGCGACGACCAACCAGCCGACACCGTCCGGGGCGAGTCGGGGCAGCCAGCGCCGCAACAGCTCGTGCAGCTCGTCCTTGCCGATCCGGATGGGCGGGTTCGACCAGAGCTGGGCGAAGCGGAGGTCTTCCGGGACGTCGTCCGGTGCGCTGACCCGGACCCGGTCGGCGGCGCCGATCCGAGTCGCGTTGGCGGCGGTCAGCTCGCGGGCCCGGGCATTGACGTCGACGGCCCAGATGGTGCTGGCCGGCGCGAGGTCGGCCAGGACGCAGCTGATCGGCCCGAACCCGCAACCGAGGTCGAGCAGGTCGCCCACGGTGTCGGCGGCGGGCAGCTCGGCCTTGCGCAGCAGCACGGCGGTGCCCGGGTCGAGTCGGCTGGCGGAGAAGACTCCGCCGGCCGAGGCGAGCCGGTAGTCGCGGTCGGCGACGGAGAACTCGACCTCGCGCGCCGGGGCGTCGCTGGTGGGCTGAGCGGTGAAGTAGTGGTCGCCGGTCACCGGGCAATTCTCGCACCGGCCCGGGAAGGACCGCCGGGGCGATCGGCCTTCTCCACGGACCTGACCCGGCCCACGCGCGCATTTCCCTGAAATTACCCCCTAAAGGGACAATCGCTCCTACTCTGGGCGACATGGTGTATCGGTACGAGTCCGATGAGGACGCTTTCGAGGATTACCCGGAGCCCGGGTCCGACCTGTCGGTGCTCGGCACCGGCCCGCCCCCGCCGGCCGGGCCGTCCCCGTCGCGCTTCCCGACGCCGTCGCTGCCCCGGCCGAACCAGCTCTCGCTGCCCTCGTCGTCGCCCGCGCCGACCCGCGCCGACCTGCCGCAGTCCGCGCCGGTACGGGCCGACCTGCCGCAGTCCACGCCGACTCGTGCCGACATCCCGCCCGCGCCGCCGCGCAGCCAGATCTACACGTCGGCGACCCCGGTGGAACCGAACGCCCGGCGCGGCGGCGGCCGGCTGTGGCAGGTACTGATCGGCGGTGCCGCCGTCCTGGTGCTGCTCGCCCTCTGCGGCCTCGGCGCCGCCGCGCTGCTCATCGACCGCAACGAGCAGCAGCCGCAGAGCAACCCGACGTACCAGCCGAACGCCGCCGCGCCGTCGGCCACGCCGGAACGGGTGGCCCTCGACTCCCGGGACACCGACCAGGCCCCGCTCACCGCCAAGGAACTCTTCCCCGGCAAGGAACTGAAGCTCACCGACGGCCAGCCCAGCTACCGGGTGCTCAAGACCCAGTCCAGCGGCAGTTGCGCCGTCGCCGCCACCGACGAGGTCGCCGACCTGCTGGTCCGGCTCGGCTGCAACCAGATCGTCCGGGCGACGCTGAGCACGCCCGACGACGGGCACCTGGTCACCGCCGGCCTGTTCAACCTCACCGACAAGGTCAGCGCGGAACGAGCCCGGGACCGGCTCCGGCAGCTGCTCGACGAACGGCAGGGCCGTTTCCGTGGCCTCACCGGCGACGACGGCGACGGCACCGACGTCCTGACCAGCGCTCCGGCACGCGTCGGCTGGCAGGTCCGCGGCCACTACCTGGCGTACGCCCTGGTGGTCCGCAAGGACGGCGCGGCGGTCAAGGCGGGTGACGCCAAGGTCCGCGAGATCCTGTTCGACATGATCGAGCTGCACCTCAGCCGGAGCGTGCTGCAACAGCGCGCCGACGGTGGCACGGCCGCGCAACCGACGGCCGGGCCGACCGACAACAGTGGAAGCCAGGGCGGCAACGGCGAGCTGCCAGGCGACTGACCGGTTCCCCGATGACGGGTGTGCTGCCGACAGGTGGCACACCCGTCGTCATTGGCGGTCCGGGCGGTCAGCCTTCGACCGGAACCCGCAACCGGCGGGTCAGGTCGGCGCGGCGTGCGTACTCGGTCGGATCGGACGGGTAGCCGACCGCGACCAGGGTCAGCCCGTGCGCGGGCGCCACTGTCACCTCGCTGGAACGCTCCTGACGGGTGAGCAGGCTCCCCGGCCACTCGACCGGGCGGCGGCCGTCCCCGGCCACCAGCATCGCCCCCACGAGGCTGCGCACCATCGCCTGGCAGAACGCGTCGGCCTGCACGGTGGCGACCAGGATGCCGTCCGGGTCGCGACGCCAGTCCAGCCTGGTCACCTCGCGCAGCGTGGTCGCGTGCTCCTTGCGCCGGCAGTACGCCGCGAAGTCGTGCTCCCCCACCAGCCCGGCAGCGGCGGCGTTCAGCGCCGTCAGGTCCAACGGTTTCGGCCAGGCCAGCACCTCGTGCCGGCGCAGCGGCTCCGCACCGAAGGGCGCATCGGTGACCCGGTACTCGTAGCGCCGGAAGGTCGCCGAGAACCGGGCGTCGAAGTCGGCCGGCACCTCCGTCATCGCCCGTACCCGCACGTCGGTGGGGAGCAGCCGGGCCAGGCGGCGCAGCAGTCGCCCTTCGTGCTGTCGCCACACCTCCACCGGCAGGTCCAGGTGGCACACCTGCCCGGTGGCGTGCACCCCCGCGTCGGTCCGACCGGCCACCGTCAGCCCGGTGGCAGTGCCGACGCCGAGGACCAGGTCCAGGGTCTCGACGAGCACCCCCGCGACGGTGCGCCGAGCCGGCTGGGCGGCCCAGCCGGAGAAGTCGGCGCCGTCGTACGAGACGTCCAGCCGCAGCCGGATCCGCTCGTCCACCTCGTACCTCCTGTTACGGGTCGGGCCCGACACCCCGATGGGGTGCCGGGCCCGACAATGCCCTTGATCAGGCCTTGTTCTCGGTGGCCTCGTCGCTGTCCTCGCGGGCGGCGGCGGTGTCACCGGACGCCGACACCGGCGCCTCGGAGTCCTGGTCGGCCGGAGCCGACTTCGGGGCCTCGTCGGCCGGGGCGAGCGCCTCGACCTTGTCCTGCTGCGCGGCCTTGCGGGCGGCGGTCTTCTTGTTCGCCTTCGGCTCGGCGACCTGAAGCTCCTCCACCAGCTCGATGATCGCCATCGGAGCGGCGTCACCCTTGCGCGGACCGGTCTTCACGATCCGGGTGTAACCGCCGGGGCGGTTGGCGTACCGGGGCGCGATCTGGTCGAACAGGGCGTAGACGACGTCCTTGTCCTTGACGACACCCAGCACCCGACGCCGCGAGGCGAGGTCACCGCGCTTGGCCTTGGTGATGAGCTGCTCGGCCAGCGGGCGCAGCCGCCGGGCCTTCGTCTCGGTGGTCTGGATCTTGCCGTGCTGGAACAGCGCGGTCGCCAGGTTGGCGAGCATCAGCCGCTCGTGCGAGGGGCTGCCGCCGAGGCGGGGGCCCTTGGTGGGCGTGGGCATTTTTGGTGCTCCTCAGTTGTGGCGGCAGCGCGGACTAGAGCTGCTCGGTCTCGCGGTAGTCGTCGGTGTCGTAGTCGGCCTCGCCGAAGGTGTCCACGACGTGCGCCGGGTCGAAGTTCGGAGCCGAGTCCTTCAGCCCGAGACCCATCCCGGCGAGCTTCATCTTGACCTCGTCGATCGACTTCTGACCGAAGTTGCGGATGTCGAGGAGGTCGGCCTCGGTACGCCCGATGAGCTCACCAACGGAGTTGATGCCCTCGCGCTTGAGGCAGTTGTAGGAGCGGACGGTGAGGTCCAGCTCCTCGATCGGCAGAGCGAGGTCCGCCGCCAGCTGGGCGTCCTGCGGGGACGGCCCGATGTCGATGCCCTCGGCGGTCTCGTCCAGCTCCCGGGCGAGCCCGAACAGCTCCACCAGCGTCGAACCGGCGGAGGCCAGCGCGGTACGCGGGCCCATCGACGGCTTGGTCTCGACGTCGATGATCAGCCGGTCGAAGTCGGTACGCTGCTCGACACGGGTCGCCTCGACGCGGTAGGTCACCTTCAGCACCGGCGAGTAGATCGAGTCGACCGGGATGCGGCCGATCTCGGCGCCGGACTGCTTGTTCTGCGCCGCCGTCACGTAGCCCCGGCCCCGCTCGACGGTCAGCTCCATGTCGAGCCGGCCCTTGCCGTTCAGGGTGGCGAGCTTCAGATCCGGGTTGTGCACCGAGACGCCGGCCGGCGGCTGGATGTCGCCCGCCGTCACGTCGCCCGGGCCCTGCTTACGCAGGTACATGCTGACCGGCTCGTCGTGCTCGGAGCTGACGCACAGCTCCTTGATGTTCATGACGAGCTCGACCACGTCCTCCTTGACACCGGGGATCGTGGTGAACTCGTGCAGCACACCGTCGATCTTGATCGAGGTGACGGCCGCGCCCGGGATCGACGACAGCAGCGTACGCCGCAGCGAGTTGCCCAGGGTGTAGCCGAAGCCCGGCTCCAGCGGCTCGATGGCGAACCGCGACCGGGTCTCGTTGATCGACTCCTCGGAGAGGGAGGGTCGCTGGCTGATGAGCATCTTTTCTCTTCTCTTCCGGGACGCCCGCTATTTGACGCCCACGACACAAACTGTTCCGGTGGCCCGCCCAAGCGGGCGGGCCACCGCAACGAGCCCGACTACTTGGAGTAGAGCTCGACGATCAACTGCTCCTGGACCTGCGTGTCGATGACCTGCCGGGCCGGGAGGGAGTGCACGAGCACCTTCATCTGGCTCGGGATGGCCTCAAGCCACGCCGGAACCGTCTTCGAGCCGGCCTGAGCCTGCGCGACGATGAACGGGGTGAGCTCCTTGCTCTTGCCCCGAACCTCGATGATGTCGTGCTCCTTGACGCGGTACGACGGGATGTCGACCTTCTTGCCGTTCACCGTGAAGTGACCGTGCTTGACCAGCTGGCGGGCCATGTCCCGCGAGTGGGCGAAGCCGGCCCGGTAAACGACGTTGTCCAGCCGCGACTCGAGGATCTGCAGGAGGACCTCACCGGTCTTGGCCTGCTTGCCGACGGCTTCCTCGTAGTAACCGCGGAACTGCTTCTCCAGCACGCCGTAGACGCGGCGGGCCTTCTGCTTCTCGCGGAGCTGGAGCAGGTACTCCGTCTCCTTCGTGCGGCCGCGGCCGTGCTGCCCGGGCGGGAACGGCCGGGACTCGAACGGGCACTTCGGACCATCGCACTTGCTGCCCTTGAGGAACAGCTTCATCTTCTCCCGCCGGCAACGGCGGCAGTCTGCACCGGTGTAACGAGCCATCTCTCTCTACCTCTCAGACCCGGCGACGCTTCGGCGGACGGCACCCGTTGTGCGGCTGCGGGGTGACGTCGGCGATCTGCCCGACCTCGAGGCCCACTGCCTGCAGCGAACGGATGGCGGTTTCCCGGCCGGAGCCGGGGCCCTTGACGAACACGTCGACCTTGCGCATGCCGTGCTCCATGGCGCGACGCGCGGCAGCCTCGGCGGCCAGCTGCGCGGCGAACGGAGTCGACTTGCGGGAGCCCTTGAAGCCGACCTGGCCGGCGGAGGCCCAGGAGATGACCGCACCGGTCGGGTCCGTGATGGACACGATGGTGTTGTTGAACGTGCTCTTGATGTGCGCCTGCCCGTGGGCGACGTTCTTGCGTTCCTTGCGCCGGACCTTCTTTACAGCGGCTCCGGCACGAGCCTTCGGTGGCATAAGTCTGTGCGCTCCTAGTTGACTTTCCGGACTGGGTTGCGGTCTGGCCCGCCTCGGCGGCGACCGACCCCGTCATCCGGTTAAGAACTACTTCTTGCCGGGCTTCTTCTTGCCGGCGACGGTCCGCTTCGGGCCCTTGCGGGTCCGGGCATTGGTCTTGGTCCGCTGGCCACGCACGGGCAGGCCCCGGCGGTGCCGGATGCCGGCGTAGCAGCCGATCTCGACCTTGCGGCGGATGTCAGCGGCGACCTCGCGGCGCAGGTCGCCTTCAACCTTGTAGTTGCCCTCGATGTGGTCGCGGAGCTGCACGAGCTCCTCGTCCGTGAGGTCCCGAGCGCGCTTGTCCGGCGAGATGCCGGTGGCGGCGAGCGTCTCCAGGGCGCGGGTGCGACCGACCCCGAAGATGTAGGTGAGCGCGATCTCCAACCGCTTTTCGCGGGGGAGATCCACGCCGACTAGACGTGCCATGTGCGGGCGTACTCCTCGTGATGTGTGGCGGAGGTGTGGACCCGTCCCACCCCGCTACCGGCCGTCCCGTCCTTCCGACGCGATCAGCGCCGGCGACCGGGATCGGTCGCTGCCCAAGCGGGCCCCGGCCTCCGACCGGGGGTCAGCCACGAGGGAGTACGCATCGCGTACCGCTCGCGGCTGGGACGAGCATGTGTGATGTGTGTGTCGCTGGGGATCTGCCGGGACCAACGCCACCCGGCCGTGCTCCGGCCGGACGGGCTGAGTCAGCCCTGGCGCTGCTTGTGGCGCGGGTCGCTGCAGATGACCATGACCCGGCCGTGCCGGCGGATAACCCGGCACTTGTTGCAGATCCTCTTGACGCTCGGCTTGACCTTCACGGTTGCCTTACTTCCCATCTGGCCCGGGGACGCGCGTTGCGCGACACCGGACGTCGAAGACGGACACGGGACTTCCCGGCCGTCGTCAGGACTACTTGTAGCGGTAGACGATGCGCCCGCGGGTCAGGTCGTACGGCGAAAGTTCGACGACGACCCGGTCCTCCGGAAGGATGCGGATGTAGTGCTGCCGCATCTTGCCGCTGATGTGAGCCAACACCTTGTGGCCGTTCGCGAGCTCCACCCGGAACATGGCGTTCGGCAGGGGCTCGATGACCCGACCCTCGATCTCAATGGCTCCGTCTTTTTTCGGCATGTCCTCCGCTGTCCTGACGTCGATTGCTCCGGGCGGCCCACAACGTCTTACACGGAAATCTGATCAGAATCAGAAGCCCGCGCCAGCCGCGGCTCCAGCTCCCACCGAAGCGCAGGGTGGGCATGCCGGAGTGGACGCTGTGCGCCGATCTGAAAGTGTACGCCGGCCTGCAGTCCGCCGCCAAACCGGCCACCCCCCACCCCGCGCGTCGCCCCCACGGCTCCCATCCCCAGTTCCGTTGATCATGAAGTTGTTGCCACGAATCGCCGGTGCCGGTGGCAGTAACTTCATGATCAACGCGGGAAGAGTGGGAGCCGAGCCGGGGGGCCGGGGTTATTGGGGGGTGTCGGGGTTGATGGCGCGCTTTGCCTGTTTGCGTTCCTGGCGGCGCTGCCGCTTGATGGCCTCGCGCCGGGGCTCTCCCCCGGCCAGTCCCGTGACGGTGCGGATCACCAGCACCGCGCCCCACGGCCCGGCCACCCAGGCCGGCCAGAAGTGCTGCAGGTCCTGGCTGAGCAGTGACGCCACCGCCCAGATGGTCACCACGATGGCAATCACCCGCAGGTACGGGAACCACACCTCGGCCAACCAGCGGGCGGTGGCACCCCGGGTGGCCGTCTGACCGGGCTGGTCACCCAGCAGGCCCACGGTCGGGGCGGTCGCCGGCGCCAGACCCGACCGCTGCGCCGGCGTCACCGGCGGCAGGTCGGCGAGCAGGACCTTCAGGTCGGCGTACGTGCGTGCGGCGTAGGCCCGCTGCAACCGCTCGTCGTACTCGTGCAGGTCCAGCCGGCCCTCCTCGAGGGCGACCCGCAACCGGTCGGCCACCGCCGCACGGTCCGAGTCAGCGGCTCGCATCCCGTCGCGCCCGTCCATGCCGGCAAGCATGCCACCGTCGCGCCAGTCCGCCCGACCCCCGACCCTGGTCGATCATGAAGTTGTTGCCAGTCTCACCGGCGTGTCGGGGCAACAACTTCATGCTCAACGGGCGGACCGAGGACCCTGGGAGGGTTAGGGGGTTGTTGAGGCGGCAGGTTGGCGGGCGGTCACCAGGTCGCCCAGGCGGGCGCGGCCTCCGTCGAAGGCGGTGAGCACCCAGACCCCGTCCGGCAGCAACGCCATCGAGTGCTCGACGTGCGCGGCCACCGAGCCGTCCCGGGTGACGACCGTCCACCCGTCGGCCAACTCGACGGTACGCGGCGACGCCATGGTGATCATCGGCTCGATCGCCAGCGCCATCCCGGGAACCAGACGCGGGCCCTTGCCCGGCCGGCCGTGGTTGAGCACGTGCGGGTCCTGATGCATCTCGGTCCCGATGCCGTGCCCGCCGTAACCGTCGACGATGCCGTACCGACCGCCCTGGCGCACAGCGGTCTCCACCGCGTGCGAGATGTCGGTGAGGCGGCCCTTGCCGCTCGCCGCGCCCCGGGCGGCGGCGGCGATGCCGGCCCACATCGCGTCCTCGGCGACCTCGGCCATCTTCAGCAGCGCCGGGTCGACGTCGCCGACCCCGACCGTGATGGCGGAATCGCCGTGCCACCCGTTCAACACCGCGCCGCAGTCGATGGAGATCAGGTCACCGGGCTGGAGCACCTGCTTCGGCGACGGGATGGCGTGCACGATCTGCTCGTTGACCGAGGAACAGATCGACGCCGGGAACCCGTGATAGCCCTTGAACGACGGAACGCCACCCGCCTCGCGGATGGTCGCCTCGGCGATAGCGTCCAGATCGGCGGTGCTCACGCCGGGGGCAACAGCCTCCCGCATCCGGCGCAGCGCCTCGGCCACCACCAGCCCGGCGGCCCGCATCTTCTCGATCTGGTCAGGAGTCTTCAGCTGGATGTCCAGCTGGGGACGACGCATGGAGCGATTACCTTTCGTGGCCGTTCAGCGGGGCACGTCACGCGTACCCCGCTGTTCGCACTCTATCCGCCGTGAACCGGTCGGACCTCAGCCGCCGTATGACCGCAGGGCGTCGATGGCCCGGGTGGTGACGTCCTCCACCGGGCCGGTGGCGTCGATCCCGACCAGCTTGCCCTGAGCGCCGTAGTAGTCGACCAGGGGTGCGGTCTTCTCGCTGTACTCACGAAGCCGCGTGGCGATCGTCTCCGGCTTGTCGTCGTCGCGCTGGAACAGCTCGGCGCCGCACCGGTCACAGATGCCCGGCCGGGTGGTGGCGTCGAACTCGACGTGCCAGATCTTGCCGCAGCCCCGGCAGGTACGCCGACCGGAGAGCCGCCGGATCACCTCGTCGTCGTCGACGACCAGCTCCAGGACCAGATCCAGGGCGGTGCCCAGATCAGCGAGGAGCTTGTCCAGAGCGGCCGCCTGCGGAGTCGTCCGCGGGAAGCCGTCGAGCAGGAAACCCTCGCTGGCGTCGGGCTCGGCCAGCCGGTCCCGGACCATGTTGATGGTGACCTCGTCCGGGACCAGCTCGCCCGCGTCCATGTACCGCTTCGCCTCGATACCGAGGGGCGTGCCCTGGGTGACGTTCGACCGGAAGATGTCTCCGGTCGAGATCTTCGGCACCGAGAGGTGTGCGGCGATGAACTCGGCCTGTGTGCCCTTGCCCGCGCCCGGCGGGCCAACCAGAACGAGTCTCATCTACCGCAGGAACCCTTCGTAGTTCCGCTGCATGAGTTGGCTCTCGATCTGCTTCACGGTCTCCAGACCGACGCCGACCATGATGAGCACAGCGGTGCCGCCGAACGGGAAGTTCTGGTACTGCTGGTTGTCCAGCCAGATGAAGAAGAAGTTCGGCAGGATCGAGATCACGCCGAGGTAGAGCGCGCCCGGCAGGGTGATCCGGCTGAGGATGAAGTCGAGGTAGTCGGCGGTCGGCTTGCCGGGGCGGATGCCCGGCACGAAGCCGCCGTACTTCTTCATGTTGTCAGCGACCTCGGTCGGGTTGAACGTGATCGACACGTAGAAGTACGTGAAGAAGATGATCAGCAGGAAGTAGACCGAGATGTAGATCGGGCTGCTCGGGTTGACCAGGTTGTTCTGGATCCACGACTGGGTCTTGCCCGGGTCGGTCTGGTCGAAGAACTGCAGCGCCAACTGCGGCAGGTAGAGCAGCGACGAGCCGAAGATGACCGGGATCACACCAGCCTGGTTGACCTTCAGCGGGATGTAGGTCGACGTGCCGCCGTACATCCGCCGGCCGATCATCCGCTTGGCGTACTGCACCGGGATCCGGCGCTGCGCCTGCTCGATGAAGGTGACAGCGGTGATGACCACCAGGACCAGGGCGATGACCAGGGCGAACATGTCCCAGCCCTTGCTGGTCTTGATCTGCCAGCCCTCACTGGGCAGCCGCGCCGCGATCGAGGTGAAGATCAGGACGGACATGCCGTTGCCGACGCCGCGGTCGGTGATCAGCTCGCCGAGCCACATGACCATGCCGGTGCCGGCGGTCATCGTCATCACCAGGATGGACAGCGTCAGCCAGTCCGGGATGCCGGTGCCGGTCGGGATGATCGGGAACTGGTCGCACCGGTTCTGGAACAGCTGGCCGGAGCGGGCCAGGGCCACGAACGCCGAGGCCTGCAGCACACCGAGGCCCAGGGTCAGGTAGCGGGTGTACTGGGTGATCTTCGCCTGACCGGCCTGGCCCTCCTTGCGGAGCTGCTCCAGACGCGGGATCACGACGGTCAGCAGCTGCAGGATGATCGACGCGGTGATGTAGGGCATGATGCCCAGCGCGAAGACCGAGAGCTGCAGCAGCGCTCCGCCGGAGAAGAGGTTGAGCAGGTTCACCACCCCGGTGGTGTCACCCTGGATGGTGTCGAGGCACTTCTGCACGTTGCCGTACGAGACGCCCGGGCTGGGGAGCGTTGCACCCAGCCGGTAGACCGCGATGATGCCTACTGTGAACAGCAGCTTCTTGCGCAGGTCAGGCGTACGGAACGCACTGAGAAAGGCGGACAGCAACTTCTTCCTCCTGCGCGAGGCGGGCCGCCGGTGATCCCTGGCGGGTCGGGGTGGATCACGGGCGAGTGCCCGCAATCCATGGCTGGGATGGGACTCTAACAGCCTCACCCCGGTCCGGGCAGATGCGCCCGACTACATAAATCGATTCCGATGTTACCGGGCGCTCAGGCCCCAGGCAGACCATGGCGCCCGCCAGTTGCTCACAACTGGACGGGCGCCATGGTCGTACGCCTTACAGCTCGGTGACGGAGCCACCGGCGGCGGCGATCTTCTCCTTGGCCGACGCACTGAACGCGTGCGCGGACACCTGGAGCGCCACACCGCCGAGATCCCCGGTGCCGAGGACCTTGACCGGGTGACCCTTGCGGACCGCGCCGGACTCGACGAGCTCCAGCGGGCCGACCTGACCACCGTTCGGGAACAGCTCAGCGAGTCGGTCCAGGTTGACCACCTGGAAGACCACCTTGAACTTGTTCTTGAAGCCCTTCATCTTCGGCAGGCGCATGTGGATGGGCATCTGCCCACCCTCGAACGCCGCCGAGATGTTCTTGCGGGCCTTGGAGCCCTTCGTACCGCGACCAGCGGTCTTGCCCTTGGAACCCTCACCGCGACCCACACGGGTCTTCGCGGTCTTGGAACCAGGCGCCGGGCGCAGGTGGTGAACCTTGATCGTCATTACTCGACCTCCTCGACCTTCACGAGGTGGTTGACCGTGAAGATCATGCCGCGGATCTCGGGCCGGTCCTCCTTGACCACCACGTCGTTGATCCGCTTGAGACCGAGCGAACGCAGCGAGTCACGCTGGTTCTGCTTGGTCCCGATACCGGACCGGAGCTGGGTGACCTTCAGGCGTGCCATCAGGACGTCACCCCCGCCCGCGACGCCAGCATGGCGGCCGGCGCGACGTCCTCCACCGGCAGGCCACGACGCGCCGCGACCTGCTCGGGGGACTCAAGCCCCTTCAGGGCCGCCACGGTGGCGTGCACGATGTTGATCGGGTTCGACGAGCCGAGGCTCTTGGAGAGCACGTCGTGGATACCGGCGCACTCCAGCACGGCACGCACCGGACCACCGGCGATGACACCCGTACCGGCCGAGGCCGGCTTGAGCAGCACCACACCGGCCGCGTCCTCACCCGTCACCGGGTGCGGGATCGAGGCGCCGATACGCGGAACCTTGAAGAAGTGCTTCTTGGCCTCCTCGACACCCTTGGCGATGGCCGCGGGCACCTCCTTGGCCTTTCCGTAGCCCACGCCGACCGTGCCGTCGCCGTCGCCCACGATCACCAGGGCGGTGAAGCTGAAGCGACGACCACCCTTCACGACCTTGGCGACGCGGTTGATCGCGACGACCCGCTCAAGGTGCGGGGTCTTCTCGACGGGCGCGTTTCCGCGGCCGCCCTCACGGCGGTTGTCGCGGCGACCACCCTCGTTGCCACCGGACCCGCCGCCACGGCGCTGTTGACCTGGCATCAGCAGCCTTCCTTCTCTCTCGTGACGGGGTTGTTAGAACTCGAGCCCGGCTTCGCGGGCGGCGTCGGCAAGCGCGGCGACTCGCCCCGCGTACCGGTTGCCACCGCGGTCGAAGACGACCTTGGAGACGCCGGCGGCCTTGGCCCGCTCGGCGAGCAGCGCGCCCACCTTGCCGGCCAGGGCGCTCTTGTCGCCCTCCGCACCGCGCAGCGAGGCGTCCAGGGTCGACGCCGACGCCAGGGTGTGACCCTTGGTGTCGTCGACGATCTGGGCGACCATGTGCCGCAGGGAGCGGGTGACGACCAGGCGCGGACGCTCGGCCGTACCGCTGACGTTCTTGCGGACGCGGAAGTGTCGACGCGCACGCCCAACGGCGCGCTTGGCGGCGACACCGCGGCGGCGCTTGAGCAGCGTGGCGCTCACTTCTTACCTGCCTTTCCAGCCTTGCGGCGGATGACCTCGCCCTGGTACTTGACGCCCTTGCCCTTGTAGGGCTCCGGCGGGCGGATCTTCCGGATGTTGGCGGCGACCTCACCGACCTGCTGCTTGTCGATGCCAGCCACGTGGAACAGGGTCGGCCGCTCCACCGTGAAGGTGATGCCCGCCGGGGCGGGGACGACCACCGGGTGCGAGAACCCGAGCGCGAACTCGAGGTCCGAACCCTTGGCGGTGACCCGGTAACCGGTGCCGGCGATCTCCAGGCTCTTGCGGTAGCCCTCGGTGACCCCGACGATCATGTTGGCGACCAGCGTACGGCTCAGGCCGTGGAGTTCCTTGGCCTTGCGCTCGTCGTTCGGCCGGTTGACGCTCAGCTCGCCGTCCTCGCCACGCTCGATCGTGATCGGCTCGGCGAGGGTGTGCTCAAGCTGGCCCTTGGGGCCCTTGACCTTGACGGTCTGCCCGTCGATCGTGATATCGACGCCGGCTGGTACCGGGATCGACTTACGTCCAATTCGCGACATTTCTACCTGTCTCCCGTTACCAGACGAAGGCGAGGACTTCCCCGCCAACACTCCGCTTGCGGGCCTGCCGGTCGGTCAGCAGCCCCTGGGACGTCGAAATGATCGCCACGCCCAGCCCACCGAGCACCCGCGGGAGCCCGTCCGACTTGGCGTACACCCGGAGACCGGGCTTGGACACGCGCTTGATACCGGCCAGGCTCCGCTCGCGGTTCTGGCCGTACTTCAGCTCGACGACCAGTCGCTTGCCGACGGCGCCCTCCTCGGGCTCCTCGACCGACCAGGTGGCGATGTAACCCTCGGCCTTCAAGACCTCGGCGATGTTCGCCTTGATCTTGGAGTAGGGCATCTTCACCTGATCGTGGTACGCCTGGTTGGCGTTACGCAGACGCGTGAGCATGTCTGCGATCGGGTCGGTCATCGTCATGGATTTCGTCAGCCTTTCTCGCCGGGGTTCCCGGGGCACCAGCCCCGGGCCTACGGCGAAGAGCAATACCTAATCGGTGCAGGAGTTCCCGGCCGACGGCCGGGACGCGGTCGCCCTTACCAGGAAGCCTTGGACACGCCCGGCAGCTCACCGCGGTGAGCCATCTCCCGGATGCAGACCCGGCAGAGCCCGAACTTGCGGTAGACCGCCTTCGGACGCCCGCACCGCTGGCAGCGGGTGTACGCGCGAACCGAGAACTTCGGCTTCGCGGCCGCCTTGATGATCAGCGCCTTCTTGGCCATCTCAGTTCTCCTTGAACGGGAAGCCCAGGAGCTTGAGCAGCGCCCGGCCCTCGTCGTCGGTCGTGGCGGTCGTGACCACCGTGATGTCCATGCCCCGCTGGCGATCGATCTTGTCCTGGTCGATCTCGTGGAACACCGACTGCTCGGTCAGACCGAACGTGTAGTTGCCGTGCCCGTCCAGCTTGCGCCCGTCCAGGCCGCGGAAGTCGCGGATACGCGGCAGCGCGATGGAGAGCAGCCGGTCCAGGAACTCCCACATCCGGTCGCCACGAAGGGTGACCTTCGCGCCGATCGGCATGCCCTCGCGGAGCTTGAACTGCGCGATGGACTTGGTCGCCCGCCGCACCTGCGGCTTCTGGCCGGTGATCGTGGCGAGGTCGCGGACCGCACCGTCGATCAGCTTGGCGTCGCGAGCAGCCTCGCCGACACCCATGTTGACGACGATCTTGACCAGCCGCGGCACCTGCATGGGGTTGCCGTAGCTGTGCTGCTCACGCAGCTGGGCCACGATCTCGTTGCGGTACCGCTCCTTGAGGCGCGGCAGGGTCTTTTCGGTAGCCGTGGTCATCACAGGTCCTTACCGGTGCTACGCGCGATGCGGACCTTCTGGCCGTTGTCGTCGATCCGGTAACCGACGCGGGTCGGCTTGCCGTCGGAGTCCAGGACCTGCACGTTCGAGACGTGGATCGGGGCCTCCTGAGTGACGATGCCGCCGGTCTTGGCGCCACGCTGGGTGGTGCTGATGCGGGTGTGCTTCTTGACCCGGTTCACGCCCTCGACCAGGACCTTGTCCTGCCGCGGGTAGGCCGCGATGACCTTGCCCTTGGCACCCTTGTCCTTGCCGGCGATGACGACGACCGTGTCGCCCTTCTTGACCTTCACGGTCACAACACCTCCGGCGCGAGGGAAATAATCTTCATGAACCGCTTGTCCCGCAGCTCCCGGCCCACCGGGCCGAAGATACGGGTTCCACGCGGGTCCCCGCCGTCCTTGATGATGACGGCGGCGTTCTCGTCGAAGCGGATGTACGAGCCGTCCGGACGCCGCTTCTCCTTCGCGGTGCGAACGACGACAGCCTTGACGACGTCGCCCTTCTTCACACCGGCACCCGGGATGGCGTCCTTGACCGTGGCCACGATGACGTCGCCGATGCTCGCGTAGCGCCGACCCGAGCCACCGAGAACCCGGATGCACAGGATCTCCCGAGCACCCGTGTTGTCGGCGACGCGCAGTCGCGACTCCTGCTGAATCACGTCTATCTCCTATGTCTGCCGGTTCTCCGGCCGCCGTAGCGGCCGGAGCCTGGCGGAACCAACGCCCGACGCAACGCCGGGCGAGCTCGAGCCTTCGCTACTTGGCCTTTTCCAGGATCTCCACGATCCGCCAACGCTTGGTGGCGCTCAGCGGCCGGGTCTCCATGATGAGAACCCGGTCACCGGTGCCAGCGGCGTTCTGCTCGTCGTGCACCTTCAGCTTGCTGGTACGGCGCATGATCTTGCCGTACAGCGCGTGCCGAACCCGGTCCTCGACCTCGACCACGACGGTCTTGTCCATCTTGTCGCTGACCACCAGGCCCTCACGGACCTTGCGGCGGGACCGCGCGGCGGCGGTGGCGGTCTCTTCGGTCATGATGCAGTCACCTCAGTCGGCGCGGCCGAGAGCCCCAGCTCGCGCTCGCGCATGATCGTGTAGATCCGGGCGATCTCCCGACGGATGACCTGCAACCGCCGGTTGTTGTCCAGCTGCCCGGTTGCGGCCTGCACGCGGAGGTTGAACAGCTCCGCCTTGGCCTCCCGCAGCTTCGTGACCAGCTCCTCCTCGGAGAGCTCACGCAGCTCGGTCGCCTTAACGCCCGCTGCCATCAGGATTCACCCACTTCGCGCGTAACAATGCGGCACTTCATCGGGAGCTTGTGGATCGCGCGACGCATGGCCTCTCGCGCGATCTGCTCGTTGGGGAAGGACATCTCGAAGAGAACCCGCCCCGGCTTGACGTTGGCGACCCACCACTCGGGCGAACCCTTACCGGAACCCATCCGGGTCTCGGCAGGCTTCTTGGTGAGGGCCTGGTCCGGGAAGATCGTGATCCAGACCTTGCCACCACGCTTGATGTGGCGAGTCATCGCGATACGTGCCGACTCGATCTGCCGGTTCGTCACGTACGCCGGCTCGAGAGCCTGGATCCCGAACTCGCCGAACACCACCCGGTTACCACCCTTGGACGCGCCACTGCGGTCCGGGTGGTGCGGCTTGCGGAAGCCCTTCGGGGGCTTGCGCGGCATCAGCATCTGTCAGCCCTCCTGCTGCGTTTCTGCCGGAGCAGCAGCGGCGGCGACAGCTGCGCTGTCGACCGGCTCACCGCTCGGCGTCTCGGCCTGCTGCGCGATGGTGGTCGCAGCAGCCCGACCGGCCTCGGTGCCACCAGCCGTGGTGCCGGACGAACCCGACCGGCCACGGCGCGGACGCTCGGGACGGTCGCCGCGCTCACCACGACGCGGGCGGGACGGACCGGCCTCGGCCGGAGCCTCCCGGCCCGGGACGGCGTCGCCCTTGTAGATCCAGACCTTCACACCGATCCGACCGAACGTGGTACGGGCCTCGAAGAAGCCGTACTCGATGTTGGCCCGCAGCGTGTGCAGCGGAACCCGGCCCTCACGGTAGAACTCGGTCCGGCTCATCTCGGCGCCGCCGAGGCGACCCGAAACCTGAACCCGGATGCCCTTGCAGACCGGGTTCTTCATCGCCGACTGCATGGCCTTGCGCATCGCCCGACGGAAGCTGACCCGGCTGGACAGCTGCTCGGCCACGCCCTGCGCGACCAGCTGAGCGTCCGACTCGGGGTTCTTCACCTCGATGATGTTCAGCTGAACCTGCTTGCCGGTGAGCTTCTCAAGCTCGCCGCGGATCCGGTCGGCCTCCGCACCCTTACGGCCGATGACGATGCCCGGCCGGGCGGTGTGGATGTCGACCCGGACCCGGTCGCGGGTGCGCTCGATGTCGACCTTGGAAATCCCGGCACGCTCGAGGCCCTTGGACATCATGCGGCGGATCTTGACATCCTCGCCGATGTAGTCCTTGTAGAGCTTGTCCGCGAACCAGCGGGACTTCCAGTCGGTCGAGATGCCGAGCCGGAACCCAGTGGGGTGAACCTTCTGACCCATTACTCGGCGTCCTCCGTCTTGCTCTGCGCTTCGGCCGGTGCGGCCTCCGTGGCCGGGGCGGCCTTCTTAGCCGCGGCCTTCCTCGGTGCTGCCGGCGCGACCGCTTCGACCGCCACGGTGATGTGGCACGTGCGCTTGCGGATGCGGTAGGCCCGACCCTGGGCCCGCGGCTGGAACCGCTTCATCGTCGGGCCCTCGTCCACGAAGGCCTCGCTGACGAGCAGCGCGTCGGGGTCCAGCCGCTCGTTGTTCTCCGCGTTGGCGATCGCGCTAGCGAGCACCTTGTACACCTGCTCGCTCGCAGCCTGCGGCGCGAACTGCAGCACCGTGAGCGCCTCCTTCGCGGGCAGGCCGCGGACGAGGTTGACCACCCGGCGCGCCTTCATCGGCGAGATGCGCACGTGCCGCGCAACCGCCCGCGCGCCCGGAAGCACCGGAGCGTCGCCCTTTCCTGGCATCGCTGTAACCCCTTGTTCCCTCTATCCGTATGCCCGCGGCGTCAGCGCCGACGGCTCTTCCGGTCGTCCTTCTCGTGACCCTTGAACGTGCGGGTCAGCGCGAACTCGCCGAGCTTGTGCCCGACCATCGCCTCGGTCACGAACACCGGGACGTGCTTGCGTCCGTCGTGCACGGCGATCGTGTGCCCCAGCATCTCGGGGATGATCGTCGAGCGCCGCGACCAGGTCTTGATCACGTTCTTGGAGCCCTTGTCGTTCTGAACTTCCACCTTCTTGAGCAGGTGGTCGTCGACGAACGGGCCCTTCTTCAGGCTGCGAGGCATGTCTTATCTCCCTCAGCCGCGCTTACGCGTGGCGTAGCGACGGCGGACGATCAGCCGGTCACTCGGCTGGCCCTTACGGCGGGTGCGGCCCTCGGGCTTACCCTGCGGGTTGACCGGGTGGCGACCACCGGAGGTCTTACCCTCACCACCACCGTGCGGGTGGTCGACCGGGTTCATGGCGACACCACGGACGGTCGGGCGCTTGCCCTTCCACCGCATCCGGCCGGCCTTACCCCAGTTGATGTTCGACTGGTCGGCGTTGCCGATCTCGCCGATGCTGGCGCGGCAGCGCACGTCGACCCGCCGGATCTCACCGGACGGCATACGCAGGGTCGCGTACGCGCCCTCACGGCCGAGCAGCTGGATGCCGACGCCGGCGGAACGGGCCAGCTTGGCCCCGCCACCCGGACGCAGCTCCACGTTGTGGATGGTGGTACCGACCGGGATGTTGCGCAGCGGCAGGTTGTTACCCGGCTTGATGTCGGCGCCCGGGCCGGACTCGACGCGGTCGCCCTGCTTCATGTCCTTCGGCGCGATGATGTACCGCTTCTCGCCGTCGGCGTAGTGCAGCAGCGCGATACGCGCGGTGCGGTTCGGGTCGTACTCGATGTGAGCGACCTTCGCCGGCACGCCGTCCTTGTCGACCCGCTTGAAGTCGATCAGACGGTACTGGCGCTTGTGACCGCCGCCGTGGTGCCGCGTGGTGATCCGGCCGTGGGCGTTACGCCCGCCCTTCTTCGGCAACGGAGCCAGCAGCGACTTCTCCGGCGTGGACCGGGTGATCTCGGCGAAGTCAGCGACACTCGAGCCACGTCGGCCCGGCGTCGTCGGCTTGTACTTACGGATAGCCATTGTCTACACCCCTCAGCTGACCGGGCCGCCGAAGGCCTCGATGCGGTCACCGTCAGCCAGCTTCACGATCGCCCGCTTGGTCGCCTTGCGCTGACCGAAGCCGGTCTTGGTGCGCTTGCGCTTACCCTGGCGGTTGAGCGTGTTGACCGTCAGGACGCGGACGTTGAAGATCTGCTGGATAGCGATCTTGATCTCGGTCTTGTTCGCGTCCGGGTGCACCAGGAAGGTGTACCAGTTCCGGTTCAGCTCGCTGTAGCTCTTCTCCGAGACGACCGGCGCAACGATGATGTCGCGCGGATCGGCGATGGTGCTCACTTGCCACCCTCCTCGGTGGTCTCGGCGGGCACGCCCAGGAACTCGTCCAGGGCGTCCTTGGTGAAGACCACGTCGTCGGCCACCAGCACGTCGTACGTGTTCAGCTGGCCGGACTCGATCAGGTGCACCCGCGGCTCGTTGCGCAGCGACACCCAGTTCAGTTCGTCGGTGCTGCTCAGCACCACCAGGACCCGACGGGCCTCGGTGAGCTTGGTCAGCGTGGCCAGGGCCGCCTTGGTCGACGGCTTCTCGCCCGAGACGAACGCCTCGACGACGTGCACCTGCCCGGCGCGGGCCCGGTCGGAGAGGGCACCGCGCAGAGCGGCGGCCTTCATCTTCTTCGGGGTCCGCTGGCTGTAGTCGCGCGGCACGGGACCGTGCACGACGCCACCGCCGGCGAACTGCGGCGCGCGGATCGAGCCCTGCCGGGCGCGACCGGTGCCCTTCTGCTTGTACGGCTTCTTGCCGCCACCGGCGACCTCGCCGCGGGTCTTGGCCTTGTGCGTGCCCTGTCGGGCCGCCGCGAGCTGGGCCACCACGACCTGGTGCATCAGCGCGACGTTGGCCTGCACGTCGAAGATGTCCGCCGGCAGCTCGACCGAGCCACTGGTGGTGCCTTCGACGGTGCGCACGTCAACGGTGGTCACTTGGCCGCACCGCCCTTCTTCACCTTGCTCTTGGCCGCGGTACGGACCAGAACGAGCGCGCCCTTCGGACCAGGAATGGCACCCCGGACGAGCAGCAGGTTGTTCTCGGTGTCGACCGCCTGGACGGTGAGGTTCTGCACGGTGTACCGCACGCCACCCATCCGGCCGGCCATCCGGGTGCCCTTGAAGACACGACCCGGAGTGGCGCAGGCGCCGATGGAGCCGGGCGAGCGGTGCTTGCGCTCGACACCGTGGCTGGCGCGCAGACCGTGGAAGCCGTGCCGCTTCATCGGGCCGGCGTAGCCCTTGCCCTTGGTCTTGCCGGTGACGTCGATGGTGACGCCGGCCGGGAACTCCTCGACAGTGACTTCCTGGCCGAGCGAGTATTCCCCAGCGTCGGTGGTGCGCAGCTCGACGATGTGCCGGCGCGGCGCCACGTCCGCCTTGGCGTAGTGACCGCTGATCGGCTTCTTGACCTTGCGCGGGTCGATGGTGCCGTACGCCAGCTGGACCGCGGAGTAACCGTCCTTCTCGGCGCTACGAACCTGGCTGATGACGCACGGGCCGGCCTCGACCACGGTCACGGGAACAACACGGTTGTTGTCCCAGACCTGGGTCATGCCGAGCTTGGCGCCCAGGATCCCCTTGACTTGCCTGTCCATTTGTCCGGTCCCTACAGCTTGATCTCGATGTCGACGCCAGCCGGCAGGTCGAGGCGCATGAGCGAGTCGACCGTCTTCGGGGTCGGGTCGATGATGTCGATCAGCCGCTTGTGCGTGCGCATCTCGAAGTGCTCGCGCGAGTCCTTGTACTTGTGCGGCGAGCGGATAACGCAGAAACGGTTGATCTCCGTGGGCAGCGGCACCGGGCCCGCGACCTGCGCCCCGGTGCGCGTCACCGTCTCGACGATCTTCCGAGCCGAGGAGTCGACGACCTCGTGGTCATAGGCCTTGAGCCGGATGCGGATCTTCTGTCCCGCCATGGTGGCTTCTGTTCCTTCTCTCGATGCCGCTGTGTTGCGGGCGCCTGTACCGGCTGGCACAGGCCCACTTCGCCGACCCCCGCGGTCGGGCGTGTCGCGCCCTCGGGCCGAGCTCCGCCCCGTGGTTCCGGAGTGGTGCTGACCGCGCGGTGGGTCAAGGCGCCGATCGCATTACCGCGACCTGAACGCCGTGCGAGGGTGGTTGGCGACTGGGCCGCCAACCACCCTACGCTCGACTGCCTCGCCACCCGGAGGTTCAGCGAAAGCCGAACACAGGCGACGAACTGTCGTTACGCAACCTGACTAGTATGCCGCACGACCGGCGGCGGGTCTAATCGGGGTTACCTAGCTCACTTGTTGATCTTGGTGACGAACCCGGCGCCGACGGTGCGGCCACCCTCGCGGATCGCGAACTTGAGGTTCTCCTCCATGGCGATGGGCTGGATCAGCTTCACCGACATGGAGGTGTTGTCACCCGGCATGACCATCTCGGTGCCCTCGGGGAGGGTGACGACACCGGTGACGTCAGTGGTCCGGAAGTAGAACTGCGGACGGTAGTTCTGGAAGAACGGGGTGTGCCGGCCGCCCTCCTCCTTGGAGAGGATGTAGACCGTCGCCTCGAACTCCGTGTGCGGGGTGTTCGAGCCCGGCTTCACGACGACCATGCCGCGCTCGACCTCGTCGCGCTTGGTACCACGCAGCAGCAGGCCGACGTTCTCACCTGCGCGGGCGTCGTCCAGGGTCTTCCGGAACATCTCGATCGCGGTGACCTTGGTCTTGAAGCTCTTCTCCTTGATACCGACGAGCTCAACATCCTCGTTCGGCAGGAGAACGCCGCGCTCCACGCGACCGGTGACGACGGTGCCACGACCGGTGATCGTGAAGACGTCCTCAACCGGCATCAGGAACGGCTTGTCAACCTCGCGCTCCGGCTGCGGGATCGAGGTGTCGACAGCGGTCATCAGCTCCAGCAGCTTGCCGGTCCACTCGGGGTCACCCTCGAGGGCCTTCAGCGCCGAAACCCGAACGACCGGCAGGTCGTCACCCGGGTACTCCTGCGAGGAGAGCAGCTCACGGACCTCGAGCTCGACGAGCTCCAGGAGCTCCTCGTCATCGACCATGTCGCTCTTGTTGAGCGCCACGACGATGTACGGCACACCGACCTGACGGGCCAGCAGCACGTGCTCGCGGGTCTGCGGCATCGGGCCGTCAGTCGCCGCCACCACCAGGATCGCGCCGTCCATCTGCGCGGCACCGGTGATCATGTTCTTGATGTAGTCGGCGTGCCCAGGGCAGTCGACGTGCGCGTAGTGCCGCGACTCGGTCTGGTACTCGACGTGCGCGATCGAGATCGTGATGCCGCGGGCCTTCTCCTCCGGCGCCTTGTCGATCTCGTCGAACGGCGTGTAGGGGTTCAGGTCCGGGTACTGGTCGTGCAGGACCTTGGTGATGGCCGCCGTCAGCGTCGTCTTACCGTGGTCGATGTGACCAATGGTGCCGATGTTGACGTGCGGCTTAGTCCGCTCGAACTTAGCCTTCGCCACTGGTGTCCTCCTGTGGACTTCTTGGTTCGTACGCCCGGCGCGCCGGTCGGCGCTTAGGACTCTGTCGACAGCCTTTCCGGCCTGACGGCCGGAGAGCCTTTGTGGGTTCTGCGGCGATGAAGCCTACAGGCCCGGTCTCACGCGATCCGATCGTGGTGGCCGCGGGCGGGTGAAACCTCCCGCGACCAACCACGAATCACCTGCTCAGGGTGCTACTCGCCCGTCGCCTTGGCGATGATCTCCTTGGCCACCGAGGCCGGAACCTCGGCGTAGGAGTCGAACTGCATGCTGTAGCTCGCCCGGCCCTGGGTCTTCGACCGCAGGTCGCCGACGTAGCCGAACATCTCCGACAACGGCACCAGAGCCCTGACGATGCGGGCGCCACTGCGCTCCTCCATCGCCTGGATCAGGCCGCGGCGGGAGTTGAGGTCGCCGATGACGTCACCCATGTTCTCCTCAGGAGTGGTGACCTCAACGGCCATCATCGGCTCAAGGAGTGCGGGATCGGCCTTGCGGGCCGCGTCCTTCATCACCATGGAGCCGGCGATCTTGAATGCCATTTCCGACGAGTCGACCTCGTGGTACTGGCCGTCCAGCAGGGTCAGCTTCACGCCGACCAGCGGGAAGCCGGCGAGGATGCCGTACTGCATCGCGTCCTGCGCACCCGCGTCCACCGAGGGGATGAACTCCCGGGGGATGCGACCACCGCTGACGGCGTTGGCGAACTCGTAGGTCGGCGAGTCGTTGTCCAGCGGCAGCGGCTCGACGCTCACGATCACGCGGGCGTACTGGCCGGAACCACCGGTCTGCTTCTTGTGGGTGTACTCGACCTTCTCCACCTTGCGGCGGATGGTCTCGCGGTACGCCACCTGCGGCTTGCCGATGTTGGCTTCGACGTTGAACTCGCGGCGCATCCGGTCGACCAGGATGTCCAGGTGCAGCTCGCCCATGCCGGAGATGACCGTCTGACCGGTCTCCTCGTCCAGCTTGACGCGGAAGGTCGGGTCCTCCTCGGCCAGCCGCTGGATGGCGGTGCTGAGCTTCTCCTGGTCGGCCTTGGTCTTCGGCTCGATGGCGACCTCGATGACCGGCTCCGGGAAGGTCATCGACTCCAGGATGACCGGGTTCGCCGGGTCGGACAGCGTGTCACCGGTGGTGGTCTGCTTGAGACCCTGCACCGCGATGATGTCGCCAGCCTGGGCCGAGCTGCGCTCTTCCCGCTTGTTGGCGTGCATCTGGTAGATCTTGCCGATGCGCTCCTTGCGGTCCTTGGTGGAGTTGACCACCTGGGTGCCGGTCTCGACCACGCCGGAGTAGACCCGGACGTAGGTGAGCTTGCCAAGGTGCTTGTCGGTCTGGATCTTGAAGGCCAGACCGGAGAACGGCTCCGACTTCGAGGGCTTACGCACCAGCGGGGTCTCACCGTCGGTGGCCGTACCCTCGATCGCCGGAACGTCCAGCGGCGACGGCAGGAAGTCGACCACGGCGTCGAGCATGGGCTGGACGCCCTTGTTCTTGAACGCCGAGCCGCAGAGCACCGGGTTGGCCTTGCCGGCGATGGTGGCACGCCGGATGGCGGCCTTGATCTCCTCGACGGAGACCTCTTCGCCCTCCAGGTACTTCTCCATCACCGCGTCGTCGACGTCGGCGAGGGTCTCCATCAGCTTCTCGCGCCACTCGGCAGCGGAGTCGGCCAGGTCGGCCGGGATCTCCTCAACCGCGTAGTCCTCACCCTTCTGGGTCTCCCCACGCCAGGTGAGGGCGCGCATGCCGATCAGGTCGACGACACCGATGTGGTCACCCTCGAGCCCGATCGGGATCTGGAGCACCAGCGGGGTGGCGTTCAGCCGGTCGATCATCATCTGCACGCAGCGGAAGAAGTCGGCACCGGTCCGGTCGAGCTTGTTGACGAAGCACATCCGCGGGACGTTGTACTTGTCGGCCTGCCGCCAGACGTTCTCCGTCTGCGGCTCCACGCCGGCGACACCGTCGTAGACCGCGACCGCACCATCCAGGACCCGCAGCGACCGCTCGACCTCGACCGTGAAGTCGACGTGACCCGGCGTGTCGATGATCTGGATCGTGTGGCCCTTCCACTCACACTTGGTGGCAGCGGAGGTGATGGTGATGCCACGCTCCTGCTCCTGCTCCATCCAGTCCATGACGGCAGCGCCCTCGTGGACCTCACCGATCTTGTACGTGATACCGGTGTAGAACAGGATTCGCTCGGTGGTCGTGGTCTTACCGGCATCGATGTGCGCCATGATGCCGATGTTGCGTACGTTGGCGAGCGCGTCTGCGGCGGCCACTTCAATCCCTACTTATCGTCGTCTCGACTCAACTGGTGGCGGTTCCGGCGCCCGTAGGCGCCGGAACCAGGGTGTTACCAGCGGTAGTGCGCGAAGGCCTTGTTCGACTCGGCCATCTTGTGCGTGTCCTCGCGCCGCTTGACGGCGGCACCGAGGCCGTTGCTCGCGTCCAGCAGCTCGTTCATCAGCCGCTCGACCATGGTCTTCTCGCGCCGGGCGCGGGAGTAGGTGACCAGCCAGCGCAGGCCCAGGGTGGTCGCCCGGGTCGGGCGGACCTCGACCGGAACCTGGTAGGTGGCGCCACCGACCCGGCGGCTACGCACCTCGAGGGTCGGCTTGACGTTGTCCATCGCCCGCTTGAGGGTGACGACCGGGTCGGTGCCGGACTTCTCGCGGCAGCCCTCGAGGGCCGCGTACACGATGGACTCGGCGAGCTGACGCTTGCCGCGGAGCAGGATCTTGTTCACCAGCTGGGTGACCAGCGGCGAGTTGTACACCGGGTCAGCGACCAGCGGCCGCCGCGGAGCGGGTCCCTTACGCGGCATGTCAGCTCTTCTCCTTCTTCGCGCCGTAACGGCTGCGCGCCTGCTTGCGGTTGCGGACACCCTGGGTGTCCAGCGAGCCGCGAACGATCTTGTAACGCACGCCGGGGAGGTCCTTCACCCGGCCACCGCGGACGAGCACGATCGAGTGCTCCTGCAGGTTGTGACCGACGCCGGGGATGTAGGCGGTCACCTCGATCTGGCTGCTGAGCTTCACGCGAGCGACCACGCCGCGCCGCTGAGGGGAACCCTTCAGCGCCGGGGTCTTGGTCTTGGTCGTCTTCGCCTGGCGGCCCTTTCGGACCAGCTGCTGGATCGTGGGCACCGGGTTTCTCCGCTCCCTTCGGCCGCATCCGCGGCCGCGCCGTCTGCTCGTTAGCCGGCCTGATGACCGGCTCTCCTACATTCCGACCAGGGCCACCTTGCGGAGACCCCGGCACCCGCGGTCGGGCGTGTCGCCCTCGTCACGGTCCCGTTGCGACGCTCTCGCGTGCGTACCGGGTTTTGTCACCGGCACGCGGGTCGCCCCGCCCCGGATCCTTGGCTTGTCGTGCCGCCGTCCGTAAGCCGGTAACAGCGCACGCACGAGTTGCCCGGGCATGCCCGGGCACAAGGGGAAAGAGTACCTACCACAACCGCCCAGGTCAAAACGGAATGGCCCGGCGGCAGTCTCACACCCGCCAGCCGTATCTCGTCCTGCCCGGTCGCCCGCGATGGGCACCTACGAATACAAGTGTACCGGCTCTCCCGCAGAAGCACCCATCGCCCCCGGGCGGACCGGAAGCCTTCCGCGGGAAACCCCCGTCAGGTGTCGGATCTGTCGATGATCACTTTCAGGTCAGTGCGAGCAGCAGGGCCAGGCCCAGGCCCAGCGCACTGAGCACCGCCCCCACCGCGCCGCAGCTGATCCCCGCCATCGCCAGCCCACGCCCGGTGAACTGGACCGCGGAGGGCGCGGCCGGCCGACCGATCTGCCGCCGGCCGAGCAGCCCGACGACGACCGCCGCACCGCCGGCCAGCACACCCAGCGCGGCGAACGCTCCGGAGGCCCAGGCACCGCCGTCGTTCATGAAGGCCACCCCGAAGCAGATCACCAGTAACGACACCAGGACCGACGCGATCCCCGCCACCAGCGCTCCGATGGCCAGCCCGGAGGTGACCGGCGCCACGTCCAGGTGCACGACACCGAACGGCGTGCCCGACACCGACTCCACCCGCTTCGGCGGCCGGCGTTGGTCGTCGGTGGGTGGCGCAACCGAGCGCCCCGGCGAGCCACCCCACCCGGGACCGTGCCCCGACGGCGGACCCCACCCGTACGGCGTTCCCGGTACACCTGCCGGCGGACCCCAACCCTGCGGCGCCCCCGGCCCCGACGACGGCGGACCCCAGCCATGCGGTGCTCCGGGCCCACCTGCCGGCGGACCCCAACCCTGCGGCGCCCCCGACCCCGACGACGGCGGACCCCAGCCGTACGGCGTTCCCGGCCCACCTGCCGGCGGACCCCAACCCTGCGGCGCCCCCGACCCCGACGACGGCGGACCCCACCCGTACGGCGTTCCCGGCCCGGATGACGGCGGACCCCAGCCCTGCGGCGTCGAGGTCGGCGTGCTGGAGACCGGGTGCGGCTGGCCGGAGCCGGGCGTCGAGGTCGTGCCCCAGCCGGGGTACGGCCCCGCAGCGGGCGGCGCATCCGGGGTGGGCACCGGAGGGTGCTCCGCACCGCCCGGGCCCGGCCGCGCCCAGTCACTCGGCTCGGACGCAGGAGCCGGCGTGTCCGCAGGGGGGCCGTCCGGTTCGTCCGCAGGGGGCCGCGCCGGTTCCGTCACGAGGTCCTCCTGTCGAAAGGCCGCCACCGCCACGCGGCGGACACCGGCCAGGCTACCGCCGCGAGCGCCGCCACCCGCGCCGGGCGCGGCCACCGGCGGCCTCAGTCCATGTTCGCCGGGTAGTCGTGGCCGAACGGGGCACCGGCCAGCCGGACCACCCCGATGACCACAGCGGCCACCACGCTGACCGCGACCAGCACCAGACCGGTCCAGGCCATCCGCTCCCCCCGCCGCAGCCACACGCTGCCGGTCAGGAAACCCCCCGACGCGTACGCCTCGCGGCGCGCCTGCCGGGCCAGTTGCAGGGCCACGGTGGCCGGCACCACGCCTCCGATGAACAACCCGGTCAGCATGCCGAGCAGGCCGAGCGCGAAGACCGCCCGTGCCTTCGTGGCGCGGGCCGGGTCCGGGTCCAGCGGGTGACGCAGGTCCGGCTGGGCGACGGACACCTGCCCGGGTGCTGTCGTCATACCCCCATCATGCCGAACCCGGTCGCGGGGTGGGTGGGCACGGACACGACGAGGCCCCCGGCTTTCACCGGGGGCCTCGTCGTGTTACTGGTGCTTAGCGGTACGACCCGAAGTCGAAGTCGTCCAGCGGCACGGCCTGCCCGCTGGCCGGCCCGAACCCGTAGTCGGTCTCCGGGTAACCGGTCATCGAGTAGACCTTGGCCTTCGCCTCCTCGGTCGGCTCGACCCGGACGTTGCGGTACTTGCTGATGCCGGTACCGGCCGGGATGAGCTTTCCGATGATCACGTTCTCCTTGAGGCCGACCAGCGAGTCGCTGCGCGAGTTGATCGCAGCGTCGGTCAGCACCCGGGTGGTCTCCTGGAAGGAGGCCGCCGAGAGCCAGGAGTCGGTGGCCAGCGAGGCCTTGGTGATACCCATCAGCACCGGACGACCGGCGGCGGGCTCGCCGCCCTCCGAGACGAGTCGGCGGTTCTCCGACTCGAACAGCGCCCGGTCGACGAGCACACCCGGCAGGAACTCGGTCGAGCCGGAGTCGATGACCGTCACCCGCTTGAGCATCTGGCGGATGATGATCTCGATGTGCTTGTCGTGGATGAGCACACCCTGCGAGCGGTAGACCTCCTGGACCTCACTGGTCAGGTGGACCTGGACCGCCCGCGGACCCATGATCCGCAGCAGCTCGTGCGGGTCGATGGTGCCCTCGGTCAGCTTCTCGCCGACCGCGACGTGACCGCCGTCGTGGGTCCGGAGCTTGACGCGCTTCGAGATCTTGTCGTAGACGATCTCGTCGCTGCCGTCGTCCGGCACCACGATGATCTTGCGCGAGCGCTCGCCGTCCTCGATCCGGATCCGGCCCGGGGTGTCGGCGATGGGCGCCTTACCCTTCGGGACCCGAGCCTCGAAGATTTCCTGAACACGCGGCAGACCCTGGGTGATGTCCTCACCCGCGACACCACCGGTGTGGAAGGTACGCATCGTCAGCTGCGTACCGGGCTCACCGATGGACTGGGCGGCGATGATGCCGACCGCCTCGCCGATGTCGACCGACTTACCGGTCGGCAGCGACCGGCCGTAGCAGGCCGCGCAGACGCCGAGCTTCGACTCGCAGGTAAGCACGCTGCGCACCCGGACGGTCTCCACACCAGCGGCGACGATCTTGTCGACCCCGATGGAGTTGATGTCCTGCCCGCGCTCGGCGACCACGGTGCCATCCGGCCCCTTGATGTCGTCGGCGAGGGTCCGGGCGTGCACGCTGGTCTCGGCGTGGGTGTGGACGACGAGCTTGCCGTCCAGCTTCTCGCCGATCTGCATCGGGATCGCCCGGTCGGTGCCGCAGTCCTCTTCACGGATGATGACGTCCTGCGAGACGTCCACCAGACGACGGGTCAGGTAACCCGAGTCGGCGGTACGCAGCGCGGTGTCGGCCAGACCCTTGCGGGCACCGTGCGTGGAGATGAAGTACTCCAGCACGGACAGACCCTCCCGGTAGCTGGCCTTGATCGGCCGCGGGATGATCTCGCCCTTGGGGTTGGCCACCAGACCACGGATCGCCGCGATCTGCCGGAGCTGGAGCAGGTTACCGCGAGCACCCGAGTTGATCATCTTCCACAGCGGGTTCTCCTGCGGCAGCGCGGTGTCCATCTCCTTGGCGACCTCGTTGGTCGCCTTGGTCCAGATCTCGATGAGCTCGCCGCGACGCTCCTCGGCGGTCATCAGACCACGCTGGTACTGCTTGTCGATCTGGTCGGCGTCCTTCTCGTACCGGGCCAGGATCTCCGCCTTACGCGGCGGTGCGATGACGTCCTCCATACCGATCGTCACGCCGGACCAGGTGGCCCAGTGGAAACCGGCCTCCTTGAGCCCGTCCAGGGTGGCGGCCAGCGCCACCTTGGGGAAGCGCTCGGCGAGGTCGTTGACGATCGCGGAGAGCTGACCCTTGCGGATCTCGTAGTTCACGAAGCGGTAGCCCTGCGGCAACGTCTCGTTGAACAGCACCCGGCCCAGGGTGGTCTCCACGGTCAGCGGGTCACCCTCGACCCAGCCCTCCGGGGCGGTCCACGCCTCGGCGCCAGCACCGTTGTCGACCCCGACCACGTCACGCAGGCGGATCTTCACCGGCGCCTGCAGGTGCAGCTCGCCGTTGTCGAAGGCCATCCGCGCCTCGGCGTCCGAGCTGAACGCCCGGCCCTCGCCCTTCTCACCAGCGGTGCGGTGGGTGAGGTGGTACAGACCGATGACCATGTCCTGGGTGGGCATGGTGACCGGCTTACCGTCGGCCGGCTTGAGGATGTTGTTCGACGACAGCATCAGGATCCGCGCCTCGGCCTGAGCCTCGGCGGACAGCGGCACGTGCACCGCCATCTGGTCACCGTCGAAGTCGGCGTTGAACGCGGTGCAGACCAGCGGGTGGATCTGGATGGCCTTGCCCTCGACCAGCTGCGGCTCGAAGGCCTGGATGCCCAGGCGGTGCAGGGTCGGCGCCCGGTTGAGCAGCACCGGGTGCTCGCCGATGACCTCTTCCAGCACGTCCCACACGACCGGGCGCTGACGCTCGACCATCCGCTTGGCGGACTTGATGTTCTGGGCGTGGTTGAGGTCGACCAGCCGCTTCATCACGAACGGCTTGAACAGCTCCAGCGCCATCTGCTTGGGCAGACCGCACTGGTGCAGCTTGAGCTTCGGGCCGACCACGATGACCGAACGGCCGGAGTAGTCGACGCGCTTGCCCAGCAGGTTCTGGCGGAACCGGCCCTGCTTGCCCTTGAGCATGTCGGACAGCGACTTGAGCGGGCGGTTACCCGGGCCGGTGACCGGCCGGCCGCGACGGCCGTTGTCGAACAGCGCGTCGACGGCCTCCTGGAGCATCCGCTTCTCGTTGTTGACGATGATCTCGGGCGCGCCGAGGTCGATCAGCCGCTTGAGGCGGTTGTTCCGGTTGATCACGCGGCGGTACAGGTCGTT
This sequence comes from Micromonospora sp. SD19, assembly GCF_054462275.1. NCBI lineage: Bacteria > Bacillati > Actinomycetota > Actinomycetes > Micromonosporales > Micromonosporaceae > Micromonospora > Micromonospora sp. SD19. Next base: position 173,168 of record NZ_JBTLMN010000004.1, on the reverse strand, counting down.
CAGGTCCGAGGTCGCGAAGCGGCCACCGTCGAGCTGCACCATCGGGCGCAGGTCCGGCGGGATGACCGGGACGCAGTCCAGCACCATGCCGAGCGGCGAGTTGCGGGTGTTCAGGAACGCCGCGACGACCTTGAGTCGCTTGAGCGCCCGGATCTTCCGCTGGCCCTTGCCGGACCGGATGGTCTCCCGCAGGCTCTCGGCCTCCGCGTCGAGGTCCATGTTCTGGACCAGCGCCTTGATCGCCTCGGCGCCCATGGAACCGGTGAAGTACTCACCGAACCGGTCGCGCAGCTCGCGGTAGAGCAGCTCGTCGGTGACCAGCTGCTTCGGCTCCAGCTTGCGGAAGGTGTCCAGCACCTCGTCCAGGCGGTCGATCTCGCGCTGGGCCCGGTCGCGGATCTGGCGCATCTCGCGCTCTCCGCCCTCCTTGACCTTGCGCCGGACGTCCGCCTTGGCACCCTCGGCCTCCAGCTCGGCCAGGTCGGCCTCGAGCTTGGCGGCCCGCTTCTCGATCTCCGAGTCGCGGCTGTTCTCGGACTGCCGCTTCTCGGCCAGGATCTCGTTCTCGATCGTCGAGAGGTCGCGGTGACGCGACTCCGCGTCCACGCTCGTCACGACGTACGAGGCGAAGTAGATGATCTTCTCGAGGTCCTTGGGGGCGAGGTCCAGCAGGTAGCCCAGCCGGCTCGGAACGCCCTTGAAGTACCAGATGTGGGTCACCGGAGCGGCGAGCTCGATGTGCCCCATCCGCTCACGACGGACCTTGGAGCGAGTCACCTCGACGCCGCAGCGCTCACAGATGATGCCCTTGAACCGGACCCGCTTGTACTTACCGCAGTAGCACTCCCAGTCCCGCTGCGGACCGAAGATCTTCTCGCAGAAGAGCCCGTCCTTTTCCGGCTTCAGGGTGCGGTAGTTGATCGTCTCAGGCTTCTTGACCTCGCCGTGCGACCACTGACGGATGTCGTCAGCGGTGGCGAGACCAATGCGCAGCTCGTCGAAGAAGTTGACGTCGAGCACTATGTCCCCTATGTCGTCGTCTGTACTGCTAATTCTCGGGCGGGGTCGGGAGCCGGCGAGCCGGCCCCCGACCGCACACCTCAGACCTCTTCGACCGAGCTCGGCTCGCGCCGGGACAGGTCGATGCCCAGCTCCTCAGCGGCCCGGAACACCTCGTCGTCGGTCTCGCGCATTTCCAGGGCCACACCGTCGCTGGAGAGCACCTCAACGTTGAGGCACAGCGACTGCAGCTCCTTGAGCAGCACCTTGAACGACTCCGGGATGCCCGGCTCCGGGATGTTCTCGCCCTTGACGATGGCCTCGTAGACCTTCACCCGGCCGAGCACGTCGTCGGACTTGATCGTGAGCAGCTCCTGCAGGGCGTAGGCAGCGCCGTACGCCTGCATCGCCCAGCACTCCATCTCACCGAAACGCTGACCACCGAACTGCGCCTTACCACCCAGCGGCTGCTGCGTGATCATCGAGTACGGTCCGGTCGACCGAGCGTGGATCTTGTCGTCGACCAGGTGGTTGAGCTTCAGGATGTAGACGTAGCCGACGGCGATCGGGTCCGGCAGTGGCTCACCGGAACGACCGTCGAACAGCTGCGCCTTGCCGGTACGCCCGATCAGCTGCTTGCCGTCCCGGTTGGGCAGGGTCGACTCGAGCAGGCCGGAGATCTCCTCCTCGCGGGCACCGTCGAAGACCGGGGTGGCCACGTTGGTGTCCCCCTCGGACTCGTGCGCGTCGATCGAGCGCAGCTGGCGCTTCCAGTCGGCGTCGTCACCCTCGACCTTCCAACCGGTCTTGGCGACCCAACCGAGGTGGGTCTCCAGCACCTGGCCGATGTTCATCCGGCTCGGCACACCGAGCGGGTTGAGCACGATGTCGACCGGGGTGCCGTCCTCCAGGAACGGCATGTCCTCGATCGGCAGGATCTTCGAGATGACACCCTTGTTGCCGTGCCGGCCGGCGAGCTTGTCGCCGTCCTGGATCTTGCGCTTCTGGGCGACGTAGACCCGGACCAGCTCGTTGACACCCGGCGGCAACTCGTCGCCGTCCTCGCGGGAGAACGTACGCACACCGATGACCGTGCCGGTCTCGCCGTGCGGCACCTTCAGCGAGGTGTCCCGAACCTCACGCGCCTTCTCACCGAAGATCGCGCGGAGCAGCCGCTCCTCCGGGGTCAGCTCGGTCTCACCCTTGGGCGTGACCTTGCCGACCAGGATGTCGCCGGGGACGACCTCGGCACCGATCCGGATGATGCCGCGCTCGTCGAGGTCAGCGAGCATTTCCTCGCTGACGTTCGGGATGTCGCGGGTGATCTCCTCCGGACCGAGCTTGGTGTCCCGGGCGTCGACCTCGTGCTCCTCGATGTGGATCGAGGTGAGCACGTCCTGCTGCACGAGGCGCTGCGACAGGATGATCGCGTCCTCGTAGTTGTGGCCCTCCCAGCACATGAACGCCACCAGCAGGTTGCGTCCGAGCGCCATCTCGCCCTCGTCGGTGCAGGGACCGTCGGCGATGACCTGACCGGCCTCGACGCGGTCGCCCTCGAAGACCACCGGCTTCTGGTTGACGCAGGAGCCGGCGTTGGAGCGGCGGAACTTGTGCAGCAGGTACGTCCGGCGGTGGCCGTCATCCTGGTGGATGGTGACGTAGTCGGCGCAGAGATCCTCGATCACACCGCCGACCTCGGCGACCACCACGTCGCCAGCGTCGACAGCGGCCCGGTACTCCATGCCCGTACCCACGAGCGGCGCCTCGGCCTTGACCAGCGGCACCGCCTGGCGCTGCATGTTCGCGCCCATCAGTGCCCGGTTGGCGTCGTCGTGCTCGAGGAACGGGATCATGGCGGTCGCGACCGAGGTCATCTGCCGAGGCGAGACGTCCATGTAGTCGACGGCGGCGGGGACCACGTCCTCGGTCTCGCCGCCCTTACGACGGCAGAGCACCCGGTCCTCGGCGAACGTGCCGTCAGCCTTCAGGCGCGCGTTGGCCTGGGCCTTGACGAACCGGTCCTCCTCGTCCGCGGTCAGGTAGTCGATCTGGTCGGTGACCCGACCGTCGACGACCTTCCGGTACGGCGTCTCGATGAAGCCGAACGGGTTGACCCGGGCGAAGGTGGACAGCGCGCCGATCAGGCCGATGTTCGGGCCTTCCGGCGTCTCGATCGGGCACATCCGGCCGTAGTGGGACGGGTGCACGTCGCGGACCTCGAAGCCGGCCCGCTCCCGGGACAGACCACCCGGGCCGAGCGCGCTCAGCCGGCGCCGGTGGGTCAGGCCCGCCAGCGGGTTGGTCTGGTCCATGAACTGGGACAGCTGGGACGTCCCGAAGAACTCCTTGATCGCCGCCACCACCGGGCGGATGTTGATCAGGGTCTGCGGGGTGATCGCCTCGACGTCCTGCGTGGTCATCCGCTCACGGACGACCCGCTCCATCCGGGACAGGCCGACCCGAACCTGGTTCTGGATCAGCTCGCCCACGGTACGGAGCCGCCGGTTGCCGAAGTGGTCGATGTCGTCGGCCTCGTAGCCCTCCTCACCGGCGTGCAGCCGGCACAGGTACTCCACGGTGGCGACGATGTCGTCCTCGGTCAGCGTGCCGGTGGTGATCGGCACGTCGACTTCGAGCTTCTTGTTGAACTTGTAGCGCCCGACCTTGGCGACGTCGTACCTCTTCGGGTTGAAGAAGAGGTTGTCGAGCAGGGTCTGGGCGTTCTCGCGCGTCGGCGGCTCGCCAGGGCGCAGCTTGCGGTAGATGTCGAGCAGCGCCTCATCGGCGCCGGCGATGTGGTCCTTCTCGAGCGTCGTCATCATCAGCTCGGACCACCCGAACCGCTCACGGATCCGCTCGGCCGACCATCCGATGGCCTTGAGCAGGACGGTGACGGCCTGGCGACGCTTACGGTCGATACGTACGCCGACCGTGTCGCGCTTATCGATGTCGAACTCCAGCCAGGCACCCCGACTCGGGATGACCTTGACGCTGGAGAGGTCGCGGTCGGAGGTCTTGTCCGGCTGCTTGTCGAAGTAGACGCCCGGAGACCGGACGAGCTGGCTGACCACGACGCGCTCGGTGCCGTTGATGACGAAGGTGCCCTTGGGCGTCATCATCGGGAAGTCACCCATGAACACCGTCTGGCTCTTGATCTCGCCAGTGGTGTTGTTGGTGAACTCCGCGGTCACGAAGAGCGGAGCGCAGTAGGTCAGGTCCTTCTCCTTGCACTCCTCGATCGAGGCCTTGACCTCGTCGAAGCGCGGCGCTGAGAAGGAGAGCGACATGGTGCCGGAAAAGTCCTCAATGGGACTGATCTCTTCAAGGATCTCCGCGAGACCCGAGCGTGCGTGCGGGTCGTCCGCCGACCGGCCCTGCCAAGCCTCGTTGCCGACGAGCCAGTCGAAGGACTCGTTCTGAATGGCAAGGAGGTTGGGGACCTCGAGGTGTTCGGTGATCCTGCCGAATGAAACTCGGCGGGGAGCGAATGCGCTCGACGTACGACTGGTCTTCGCAGGGCGGGAAGCTGCCAAGATGCGTCCTTCCGAGGACCGGTGCTGCAGAACGGCTGGTACGCGTGCACTCCAATGACCCCACCAGAAATATCCGTAAACGGACATTTCCGAGCAGGGGTCAAGTCGGAAGGCAGCGCAAACTAGCAGTGTAGCCGAGAGGCTAACCGCTGTCCAGCCCACCCCGCAGGTTGTTTGCGGAGCGCTCCTCGGCCCCCGTTACCGGGGTCAGCCGGGCCGCTCAGAACGCAACTCCCCACTGGGCCGCTCGGGTTACCGCGGCCGATGGTGCCGCCGCTGTCATACCCACGTCGTGGCCGTTGCAAGCGCGGTGTCTTGCTGGTGTCAGCGTGCCTGGCAGCCCCGGGCCGCGTCAAGGGCCGGTATTGCCCTCGCCCCGTGTTTCCCCCTGGAGAGCGACCGGCCGCCCTCGTTCCGGTCGCCGGATCCGCAGGTCGGAGCCCAGCTCAGGGCCGATCGGAGCCAACACCACCAATACGGCGGGCGGTGATCCGTGTCGGATCACCGCCCGCCGCCACGCGAATCGTGTCCCAGCTCACGAGCCGGGTACGCGTAGGTGGAACGTCAGGTCACTTGAGGGTGACCTTGGCGCCCTCGCCCTCGAGCTTGGCCTTCGCCTTGTCGGCGGTCTCCTTGTTGACCTTCTCCAGGATGGCCTTCGGCGCGGACTCGACCGCGTCCTTGGCCTCCTTGAGGCCCAGGCCGGTCAGCTCACGCACGACCTTGATGACCTGGATCTTCTTGCCACCGTCAGCCTCGAGGATGACGTCGAACTCGTCCTTCTCCTCCTCGGCCGGGGCAGCAGCGCCACCGGCGCCACCGCCGGCAGCGGCAACCGCGACCGGAGCAGCGGCGGTGACCTCGAAGGTCTCCTCGAACTGCTTCACGAACTCAGAGAGCTCGATCAGCGTCATCTCCTTGAACGCGTCGAGCAGCTCGTCGGTGCTGAGCTTCGCCATGTCTGGCGTCCTTTCCTGTTTCTGTTAAGTAAGAACTGGTGCGCCGTGGGGGCCTCAGGCCGCCTCGGCGCCCTCCTTCTCGCGCTTGTCCTGCAGTGCAGCCGCCAGACGGGCGGTCTTCGACAGCGGGGCCTGGAACAGGGCCGCGGCCTTGCTCAGGTTGCCCTTCATCGCGCCGGCCAGCTTGGCCAGCAGCACCTCGCGGGACTCCAGGTCGGCAAGCTTCGTGACCTCGGCCGCGGAAATGGCCTTGCCCTCGAAGACACCGCCCTTGATGACGAGCTTCGGGTTGGCCTTCGCGAAGTCGCGAAGCCCCTTCGCCGCCTCGACGACGTCGCCCGAAACGAAAGTCAGCGCGGTAGGACCGGTGAACAGCTCGTCGAGGCCGGTGATGCCCGCGTCCGTCGCAGCACGCTTGGCCAGCGTGTTCTTCGCGACCGTGTAGCTGGTGTCGGCGCCGAGCGAGCGCCGAAGCTGGGTGAGCTGGGAAACCGTCAGACCGCGGTACTCGGTCAGCACGGTGGCGCCCGAGCTGCGGAAGCTCTCGGTCAGCTCAGCGACGGCCGTGGCCTTGTCGGCCCGGATCGGCTTGTCCGCCATGTCCCTCCTCTCTCGTTACTCGAGGCTGGTCCCCGTCTCGGCCGAAGCCGGAACGGGGGCGGAGGCAGCACGACAACGAAAAAGCCCCGGCGCAGGGCGCACGGGGCGAGGGCCGGCAGATCATCATGGTCGGCGGACCATGTGCACTGCCGAGTTACGCTTGCCGCCCTACGCGGGTCGCCCGTTGTCGCGGGACCTTCGACCGTGCCGGAGCACGGTGACCAGCGGTCTCTGGGTGGTTCCTCATCCATGAGAACACGGATGACTGTTGAAGACTACGCGCCCGGGCCAGCAGCACCAAATCGCCCCCTGTGAGCCGCGCCACCGACGCCGGTGGCGGTCAGCCCTGGGCCCGCCGCCGCCACAGGTAGCCGCCGACGACAGCACCACTCCAGGCCAACGCCCACCCGCTCAGCCCCAGCAGTGTCAGCGCGGCGGCCTCGCCGCCGGTGGTGCGCGCCGCCGCCATGATCGGCGGAGCCAGCCAGGGGGCCACCGAACCGGTCAGGCCGAGCACCACGGCGCCGACCCCGCCGAGGGCCAACACCGCGACGCCGTACCCGGCGCCGCCCACCGATGCCCGGCTGGCCAGCGCACCAAGAGCAACAGCAGCGGGTACGACCAGCAGGTGCGCCCACAGCCCCAGCGCGAGCCCGACCGGAATCGACCGGTCCCCCGGATCGACCGGGCCGGACACCCCGCCCACCAGCCACGGGAAGAGCAACGCGACGGCCACCGTCACCAGCGCCGCCGCCGCTGCGGCGAGCAGCCCGGCCAGCCGCTCCCGCGCCACCCCGACCGTCACCTGCGCCAGCCGACGCTGCACGTCCGGCTCGACGTCCAACAGGATCTTGGTCTGCCAGGCGAGCACCGGGAAGAGCACGACAGCGGAGACGCCGTACGCCTCCGCCGGCTGGGCACGGCCACCGCCGTACAGGATGCCGAGCGTGATCAGGCCGGCGAGCAGCGGTGCCACCGCCCGGCCGGTACGCAGGAAACCGGTCAACCGCATCCGGATCAGGGCGCTCACCGGGCCTCCCCCGCCGCCGGCTCGACCGCCGCGTCGGCGGCCTCCGGCTGCCCGGTCACGCTGATCGGCGGCTCGGCGGGTGGGGCGGCGCCCGCTGCCGGGAGCGGCTCGGCGGGTCCGCCCTGGGGCACGGCGGTGGCGGCGTCGGAGCGTACCCGCAGCACCTGATGGCCCTCGGCGCGCAACCGGGCGACGGTGCCGGCGACCCGCGCGGCCGGCACCGCGACCTCGACCACGGCGATCGTCTCGTCCGTCGACGACGTCTCCTCGGCCAGCGAGCCGTCGGCCACCAACCAGCGACGCGCGGCCGGCAGCCGGACCGTCTCGCCGCGGTGGTCGCTCACCAGGACGGACCCGTCGGCGGCGAGCACCTCGGCGATCAGCTCGGGCACCAGCTCACGGGTGGTGGCATCCAGCCCCTCCCACGGCTCGTCGAGGACCAGCAGGCCCGGCGGGCGCAGCATCGCCTGGGCGAGGCCGACCTTCTGCGCGGTGCCCTTGGACAGCTCGGGCAGTCGGACCGAGCGGAAGGCGGACAGCCCGAGCCGGTCGATCCAGGAGGTCACCGCCTCGTCGGCCGCGGCCCTGCCCAGCCCCGCCACCCGGGCCATCCCGGTCAGATAGCGGGCCACCGTGAACGGTTGGTCGGCGGGGAACCGCTCCGGCACCCAGCCCACCCGCGCCGGCCGGCCGGAGACCCGGCCCCGGCCCGGACGGAGGACCCCCGCGGCCACCTGGAGCAGTGTCGACTTGCCCACCCCGTTGCGGCCCAGGACGATCGCCACCTCGCCGGGGCCGATCCGCACATCGATGCCCTGCAGCACCCACGGCCCCCGCCGGTGGTACCGCAACCAGACGTTCTCCAGCCGCATGGGCCCGAGCCTGCCACACCTCGAACGCGCCGGGGCGCCGCCACGGTCGTGGCGGCGCCCCGGTGGAGCGAACTGTCGACTCAGGCCTCGGCCTGGTCCTCCCGAAGGTTCTTCACCAGGTTCGGGTCGACCGGGACACCCGGGCCCATCGTGGTGGTCAGGATGACCTTGCGGAGGTACTTGCCCTTGGCCGCGGACGGCTTGGCGCGCAGCACCTCGTCGAGCACCGCCGCGTAGTTGTCCACCAGCTGGCCCTCGGTGAAGGAGGCCTTGCCGATGATCAGGTGCAGGTTGGAGTGCTTGTCCACCCGGAAGGTGATCTTGCCGCCCTTGATGTCCTGCACCGCCTTGGTGACGTCCATGGTCACCGTGCCGGTCTTCGGGTTCGGCATGAGACCGCGCGGGCCCAGGATCCGCGCGATCCGGCCGATCTTGGCCATCTGGTCCGGCGTGGCGATCGCCGCGTCGAAGTCGAGCCAACCACCCTGGATCCGGGCGACCAACTCGTCGGTGCCCACTTCGTCCGCACCCGCGGCGGCGGCCTCTTCGGCCTTCGCGCCGCTGGCGAACACGATCACGCGGGCGGTCTTACCGGTGCCGTGCGGCAGGTTGACCGTGCCGCGGACCATCTGGTCCGCCTTGCGGGGGTCGACGCCGAGGCGCATGGCGACCTCGACCGTGGCGTCGAACTTGACGTTGGTGGTCTCCTTGGCCAGCTTCACGGCCTCGGTGGGGGTGTAGAGCTTCGACCGGTCGATGACATCGGCGGCCTTGCGGTAGCTCTTGCTGCGCTGCATTGCTGATTACTCCTGTGGTCTCTGGCGGGCCGCTCGGCGCGAGCCCTCCCACGGTTGGGTCGACGGCCTGGGCCGACGTCAGTCGTTGACGGTGATGCCCATCGACCGGGCGGTGCCGGCGATGATCTTCTCGGCCTGCTCGATGCTGTTGGCGTTGAGGTCGGCCATCTTCTTCTCGGCGATCTCACGGAGCTGGCCGCGGCTGACCGCGCCGACCTTGTCGGACTGCGGAACGCCAGACCCCTTCTGCACACCGGCGGCCTTGAGCAGCAGCCGGGCGGCGGGCGGGGTCTTCAGCACGAACGTGAAGGACCGGTCCTCGAACACGCTGATCTCGGCGGGCACGATGTCGCCCCGCTGGGACTCGGTCTGCGCGTTGTAGGACTTGCAGAACTCCATGATGTTCACGCCGTGCTGGCCGAGCGCGGGGCCGACCGGCGGCGCCGGCGTGGCCTGGCCCGCCGGCAACTGAAGCGTGAACGTCTTGACGAGCTTCTTCTTCGGAGGCATGTCACTTCCTGGGGCTTGGAGCTGGGAAAAAGCGGCTGTCGCCGCCCTCGGGCGCGCACGGTCAGCGCGGTGCGACAGCGGCGACATTCAAGAGTAGCGCAGGCCGCAGCCCACTCGTCCGCCGAGGTCGAGCGAGAGCGCGTACGCCGACGTCGGCGGCGGGCCGGACCCGCCGCCGACGACCAGTCAGATCTTGGCGACCTGGTTGAAGTTGAGCTCCACCGGAGTCTCCCGACCGAAGATCGACACCAGCACCTTGAGCTTCTGCTGGTCGGCGTTGATCTCGCTGATCGTGGCCGGCAGCGACGCGAACGCGCCGTCGGTGACGGTGACGGAGTCGCCCACCTCGAAGTCGAGGACCTTGATCTCCGGCTTCGCCTTCTTCTGCTCGGTCTCGACGGCCGGCGCCAGCCACTTCAGCACCTCGTCGAGCGAGAGCGGAGCGGGCCGGTCAGCCCGGTCGGTGGCGCCGACGAAGCCGGTCACCCCCGGGGTGTTGCGGACACACGAGTAGGACTCGGCGGTCAGCTCCATCCGGACCAGGATGTAACCCGGGAAGACCTTCGCCTGGATCTGCGAACGCTTACCGTTCTTGACCTCGACCTCTTCCCGGGTCGGCACCTCGACCTGGTAGATGAAGTCCTCCATGTCGAGGCTCGTGATCCGAGTCTCGAGGTTGGTCTTGACCTTGTTCTCGTAGCCGGCATAAGAGTGCACCACGTACCAGTCACCCGGCGCGTAACGCAGCTTCTGCCTCAGCTCCGCGACCGGGTCGTAGTCCTCGTCCGGTGCGGGCTCGGTCGTTGGGAACTCCGGCTCGCTGGCGGCCTCAACCGACTCGTCACCAGCCGCCGTCGCGACCGTGGACTGCTCGTCCACTTCTCCGGCGGTCTCGTCGTACTCAGGCACGCTCGCTCACTTCCGTCACTATGGCTGGAGGCAGCCGGTCAGTCCGAGTTGCCAAAGACAAACAACACGACCTTGGCGAAGCCGAAGTCCAGCACACCCACGATCGTCAGCATCACCGCGACGAACGCCACCACCACGGCGGTGTAGGTCAGCAACTCCTTGCGGGTCGGCCAGATGACCTTACGCAGTTCGGCTACAACCTCGCGGAAAAACCGGGCGATGCGCCCGAAGACGCCCACCCGACCCGTTTCCGACCGGGTGGTCGGCCGGCTGTCCGCCGACTCCGCCCGGGCGCGGGACCGCGTGGCGGTGCCGCCCCGGGAAACCGGCTCGTCCGCGCCGGAGGCGTCGTCGTCGGCCACGTCGTCGACGATCTCGTCGTCCAGACGATCGTCGCCGTCGTCGTCGCGCCGCTTGTTGTCGGCCACTTCGCCCTCCGTCGCGGAATCTTGGGTCGCACGCCGAGTGGCGTACGCGGCGCTGGTCACGCCGGCCGGACCCAACCGTCCCGCGACGGGCCGCGGCCGGTGGATCAGCCGGAGGGCCCGATTGCCTCGGAACCACCCCGCCGATGCCACCACCACGGGCCGGACGCCGCCGAGCTGGCGGCGCGACCCACGGGAACGGTCAGGCCTGAGGCGCAGGGGTGACAGGACTTGAACCTGCAGCCTGCGGTTTTGGAGACCGCTGCTCTGCCAATTGAGCTACACCCCTATGCGGCAACACTCGCCCCACGCGGCCACAGACGACCGAGCAGGGGTCACTTGCCCCACGGCGGACCAGTGTACGGGTAGCCGCCCGACTTTCCCAACCGGTCTCTCCGCCACGCGTGGCGGGCTCTGTTCAGCGCGCCGACCGGATGGTTGCCCGCGCCTGTGACAGCACCTTCTCCCCCAGGCAGGTGGCGGTCACCTCCAGGCGGGTGAGACCGTCCTCGGTCACCTCACGGACCCGCGCGGTGACCTCGATCTCGGTCCCCTGGTCGTCGTCCGGGACCACCACCGGCCGGGTGAACCGCACGCCGTACTCCACCACCGCGTCCGGCGAACCGGCCCACTCGGTGACCGCCCGGCCGACCAGAGCCATGGTGAACATGCCGTGGGCGATCACCCCTGGCAGACCCACAGAGGTGGCGACCCGGTCGCTCCAGTGGATCGGGTTGAAGTCGCCCGAGGCGCCGGCGTAACGGACCAGGTCCGCACGGGTCACCCGGAACGTCTGTGCTGGCAACTCCATCTCACGCCTCCCCACGGATGACATACCTGGCCCAGACCGCCACCACGGGCTCCCCGCCGACGGTGCTCACGTCGGTGCGGGTGGTCAGGAAGCCGTGCCCACCCCGGGTGCTGACGTCCTCGATGGTGTTCGTGCAGACCAGCTCGTCGCCGGCGAACACCGGCCTGGTGTACGCGAACCGCTGGTCGCCGTGCACCAGGCGGCTGTAGTCGACACCCAGGGCCGGGTCCTCGATGATCTGGCGGCTCGCGGCCATCGTGACGATCACCGGGAAGGTCGGCGGAGCCACCACGTCGGGGTGGCCCAGCGCCTGCGCGGCCTCCGGGTCGTGGTGGGCCGGATCGGTGGCGCCGATGGCGGTGGCGAACTCGCGGATCTTTTCTCGGCCCACCTGGTAGGGGGCGGTCGGCGGATAGGTCCGGCCGACGAAGGAGGCGTCCAGAGGCATGCGGCGAACCTACACGGAAAGCCCAATCGCCGACCTGATCGGTAGGCGGCGGCGGAGCCGCACCACACCGGTCAGATCGGCGATCGGAAAGCTTCGACGGTGGCCGGCCAAAGGCCGGCCAGCGATCAGCGGGTCTCGCGGTGGACCGTGTGCCGACCGTCGCGCGGGCAGAACTTCTTCAGCTCGATGCGGTCGGGGTCGTTGCGCCGGTTCTTGCGCGTGATGTAGTTGCGCTCCTTGCACTCCACACACGCCAAAGTGATCTTCGGCCGGACATCGGTAGCCTTCGCCACGGCGGAGTGCCTTCCTCGCTAACGGAAACAACTACGACGCGCCAGCCTAGACGCTGACAGCGCGGACATGCAAAGTGGGCGCCAGAAGCGCCCATTCTTACGACCACCGGCAACTAGCCCGGAAGACGAGAGTAGCGGTGGCCGGACTTGAACCGGCGACACAGCGATTATGAGCCGCTTGCTCTACCATCTGAGCTACACCGCTGCGATGGGTCCAGCTGAACCCTCGAGCCCCCTTACGGAATCGAACCGTAGACCTTCTCCTTACCATGGAGACGCTCTGCCGACTGAGCTAAGGGGGCCTGCGCGATCTCCCCGTGGGGCGCGCAGGAGTAAGAGTACACGGCCCGGCTCGACAGGTGAAATCGGATCCCCCGTGCTCGTCCGCGCCCTGCTCAGGGCACGACTCGAAGGCGCGGCAGCTCCCCGTTGGAGATCGTCTCCGGCTCGACCTGGGCACCGAACCAGGCAGCCAACCGCTCGTACGGCAGCGGCCTGCTGAACAGGAAGCCCTGCCCGATCTCACAACCGATGTCCTGGAGAAGCTCCAGGGTCAACTCGCTCTCCACCCCCTCGGCCACCACCGCCAGGCCGAACTGCTGGGAGAGAGTCACCACCGCGTTGACGATCGCCAGGTCCCCCGGATCGGTAGCCATGCCCTGCACGAAGGAGCGGTCCACCTTCACCTCGTGCACCGGCAGCCGCCGCAGGTGCGCCAGGGACGAGTCGCCGGTGCCGAAGTCGTCCACCGACAGCCGTACGCCGAGATCCCGCAGCCGTTGCAGGGTGGGGATGGGTCGGTCCGTGCCGTCCAGCACCCCCGACTCGGTGATCTCCAGGGTGAGGCGCTGCGCCGGCACCTTGTACTCGGTCAACAACTCCTGGACCCGGTCCGGGAAGTGCTGGTCGATGAGCGTACGAGCCGAGAGGTTGACCGCGATGGGCAGCGGCTGGTCGGCCAGGGCCCAGTCCCGACTGCGGCGCAGGCCCTCGCGCAGCACCACCTCGGTGAGCCGGCTCAACTGGCCGGTGTGCTCGGCCACCGCCACGAAGTCCTCCGGTGCGACGGTGCCGTGCGCCGGGTGCTCCCAGCGGGCCAGACACTCGACACCGACCAGGCGCCGGTCCCGCAGCGTCACCTTGGGCTGGAAGTAGACCTCCAGCTCGCCCTGGTCCAGTGCTCGGCGCAGGTCGCCGGCCAGGCCCAGCCGGCGCAGCGAACGGGACTCCAGCGCGGGGTTGAACAGCTGCACACTGCCCGGCACCGACTTGGCCGCGGTGGCCGCGAGGTCGACCCGAAGCAGCAGGGTCGCCGCGTCGCTGCCGTGATCCGGGTGTACGGCCACCCCGACGGCGGTGTTCACGTCGAGGGTGAGCGCGTCGAAGACCATCTCGTCGCGGATCTGGTCGCGCAGCTGGGCGGCCAACTCGAGCGCGGCCTCGGCGCTCTCCAACCGCAGCGTCACCAGGAACTCGTCCCCGCCGGCACGGCCCACCAGAGCCGACGACGGTGCGCTGGCCCGCAACCGGTTGGCGACCTCGGTGAGGACCTTGTCGCCGGCGGCGTGACCCAGGGACTCGTTGACCTGGCGCAGCCCGTCGACGTCGAAGAGCAGCAGCGCCACCACCTCGCCCGGCGCGCGGATCTTGACCGACTCGTCCAGCGCTCCGGTGATCCGTCGCCGGTTGGGCAGCCGGGTCAACGTGTCGTGGTGCGCGTCGTGCCGCAGCCGGTCGACCAGTCGCGAATTCTCCAGGGCCACGGCGGCGTGCGCGGAGACCGTCTCGAAGATGGGGATGTCACCACGGGTGAAATGACCGACATCGCTGAGCCGGTTGGCGACCTCCAGGGTGCCGATGACCGCCTGACCGGACCGGAGCGGCACCACGATGACGTCCTTGATCTTGCTGTGGCTCAGCGCCTGGCGCTCGTTCGCCTTCTCGTCGAAAGCGCGCCCCACCGCGATGGTCCGCCCCTCGTCCGACGCTCGCTGCCGAAGGGACGCCGGCGTGGGTACGACGTCCAACAGCCCCGAGTCGTCGACCCGGGCGGTGAGCAGCACCTCGGGATGGCGGCCCTGGGCGGGCAGCCACAGCGTGGCGTACTCGGCCTGCATCAGGGCCCGGACCCGACCCAGGAGCGCATCGACGAGGGTGCCGTCCTGGCCGCGCTCCCCGATAGCGCGGGTGAGGTCGTACATCGCGGCCAGCGTCCGGTGTTGCCGGAAGAACTCCGCGTAGGAGCGGTAGACCAGGACCAGTGCCGCACCGAGAGCGGCCAGCAGCACCAACGACCACCAGGTGGTGGTGACGGCGATCAGGATGATGAGACCGAGCGAGACGTTGATCGCCGCAGTGAGCAGAGCGGGACGTGCGGTGCGGAGAGAGTCCCGTCCGGCCTGCCAGCCCTGCAGGAGGGTGTGCACGCCGACGATGCCGAGAAGGCTGACCAGGATCACCGCGGTCACGGCCGCGAAGAGACTCAGCCAGGTGCCGGGGTCGTCCACCTCCTTCGACGGCGGTAGCGCCTGAAGGAGGAGGACGGCGAGAGAGGTACCGGCGGCAGCCTTGGCCACGTTGAACCAGAACTTGACAGGCGCGAACCGGTGCCGCGTCTGTGTGAGCATGGACGCCACCGTGTAGATCGCGACGACGGTCAGCGGTGGCAGCAGAAACAGCGCTAACACCAGCGGAATCTCGGTCAGGGTCATGCCGAACGACTGCCGCCGGACCACAAAGTTGAGGACCGGCATGCCCACGGCGGCCATGGCGACCAGCAACAGGAGCGCGAGGAGCCAGTCACCGAAGGGCTGGGACGACACCAGCCCCGTGACGATGGAACAGATCGCGGCGAAGAACACCAGTGGCGCGGTGATGAACCATGCACGATCCGCCGAACGACGTCGCGATCGATCACGCGGAGCCATACCGCTCCCTACGGCGCCTGCGGTTTACCGCCCTTGGCTTGGGGTGAGCTGAACGAGTCAGCGACCGCTGCCGACGATAGTGCCTTCCGGAGCGACGGTCCAGATGAGATCGATGGCCTGAGCTCCGCGAGCACTGCTGTCATAGAGGCCAGCGGGGAAGGCGACGATGGCGGCGGCAGCAAGAACAAGGAGGAGAGACCCACCGAGTCGGCCTAGCCTTCGACCAGACATGATCGCTCCTGTCGGGAGATGTACAGCGTTGATGGAGGTTCCACGATCGTGCCACAGCGCGGGCAGCCAGAGAAGTGGTGGTCGCCCGACTGGCCCCACCGTCTGTTACTTCCCGCCGTTCGGCCTACCGCCCCCAACGCACCGGGCCAGATCACGAGCCTGCAGGTCGCTTAACCGTTTCACCCAGCGCTGAATGCGACCTTCAACGCAATTCGGGTCCAGCTGTAGGCACTGCCACATCCGGTACGACGGTCACCGTCAGCAACGCTCAACAGCCCGCGACGAACGCGCGCCTCCGATCCGACCATCGACCACCATACCGGCTCTCCGCCATCCCGCCAGTACCTCGTCGGGTTCATTTCAGTTTGGTCGCCAGCAGAACGAACGCTGACCACAGGCAGGGTATGCGCAGCTAGGCGTGGAACTTTCATCGATGACGACAGATACGAAAAGCGCTGATGTGGCGAAGTCGCCATCGATGTGGGCGCCGACCTACCGCCACGCGCACCAACACTGACCACCGCGACGCCCGCACCTCGGCTTCAGTGCTTCGCCAGCGTGCGCCCACAGCGGGAGAATTCGGCGGTCAGCCGACTTTGGCCGCAGGCCGACACGGTGCCGGCTGTTGGGCCGGAGGCGGCGACATGTCCGGCCGACCGCTCGTGCGATCGGGCCCCGTGTTGACTCGTGCCGGCGACAATATCGGCGCACGGCGATGTCGCGTTGATGGCTTGCCCTCGAAGCGAAAAGACGCCCACGGCAAGGCGGCACGGAAGCAGCGAGGACTCGCGAGGCCGCCCGGAGCGCGCGGTCATCCACCGCCACATCCAACAGCGATGGACAGCACGGACAGCCGTCCCGCCCGGAACGCGGTCAGATGCTCGGTCGTCAGTTGGTACGACATGGGTGGATCACTCGTCTTCCAGCGATCGACGTGCACGAAACAGCCGTGCCAACTGCCGTAGCCGATCATCTCGAAATCAGGGAAGGCCGGATCCGTTGCTGGAGCGCCGACAACGAGCCCTGGTCCGGACACGCGGGCGACGACGTTGTCGTCCGGAGGGCCGACGAAGATCGCGACTGCGGCGCGCTGCTCGGCGGGTGCTGTACCAGGATCGATGTAGTCGTGCACCCGCTCGTAACCGCGCACGCTGATCTGAGACACATAGCCTTGCGCCTCAGTCGCAGGGGCGTCTCTCACCTTGAGCACGCCGAAACAGCAGGCGGCAACGGCGACAACTGACAGCAGCCAGATACGCCAGCGTCGCGAACGAACCTTGACGTGTGTGTCAGTGGCATCGTCGGGTCCAGGCACGACGACACAGTAGGCCGGCCGACCCGCGCATGGGTGGGGCTCAAGGTCAACAACGCCGAACGGACGGGCAATCCCGCGCCGTTCCCGGACCAGTAGTTGCAGGGCCGGCCGGTCACCAGCGGGCAGCCGGCGCGAGCAGGCTTTTCGGACAGCACAGCCGGCTGAGCGCACTCCTCCAACCTGAGGCGGGATCACCGACAAGGCGGGGCACCTCCGCTCGGGGAACGTCAGCTATGCCAACGGAGGCGAAGAGACCATCACCTGCCCCGAGCTGGCCCCCGGCGCCCGAGTCGATTTGCTTGAGGCTGGCCCGGCCCACCTCGGTCAACGCCTTCAACCAGTCGTCAACTGCTGGACTCGGCCGGACCAACGACAACGGCCCCCGATCAGCATCTCTGCTGGTCAGGGGCCGTGTCTGCACCTGGTGGCGGGTAGAGGATTCGAACCTCTGAAGCTTTCGCGACGGATTTACAGGGCGTCCGCGATCTTGGCCAGGACAGCAGCATTGACCTGCTGTTTCTTGGTGCCATGCACCCGCCGGACTCTGGCCCGCCCACCATCTGCCCACGCCCACAGTCATTCAAGTAGCCACCGGATCCAACCTACGACGACGACCAGGATGGCGACTCCCCAGACCACGTTCCGGCCCGTGGCTTCGAAGAACATGTATGCGATCTGCGCTACCAGGAAGATCGCACTGAACAGCAGGTCGACGAGGAGCAGCACAAGCGTCAGTGCCAGACGCATCAGGAACCAGATGAACCCGAGTCCACACCACTTGTCGATCGTCGAATCGTCGTAGGCCCAGCGTGTCAACACGAAGGGCTTGTAGAACGAGGATTCCCAGCCCTGGCTCCACTTTGTGCCGGCCTTGACCCAGAACGAGTCGCCGCCTTCCTTCACCGTTGCCTGATCCACTCGCTTGAACTGGACCTTCTTGACCGCGCCGCCGGTGACGTCGATCAAGACTTGACCGTCCTTCACCTCGATGGTGGTGGTCCCGTTCACGACGACCGTGAGCTGGTCGCGGCCAGTCTGAACCTTGAACACCTTGTCAAACCCGGTCTTGCCCTTCTTCCGATCACGAAGTAGCACGTAGATCGTGCTTCCGTCGCGCGGCGGCAGGGAGTACTCGGCGCCGATCGAGAACTCGCCGATCGGGGTGATGAAGCTCGTCTCACCCTCGACGGCAACACCATCGGGTCCAACTGTCAGCGATACCGGTAGCAGCACGGGCTTGTAGCGGACTTTGCCCTCGGTCTCTGGATCGCAGCCGGTGAGCGCCAGAAGCAGGAGCACGAGCGTCACCCACACTGCGCGGTCTCGGGCCGATTGCGGTTGAGCAGTCCGCGGGCCTGACGGTCTACGAGATGGCGGCACCCGCCTGATGGCGAGACCTGCCTTCAATGTGCACGCCCGCATGACCCACACGGCCCGACGCCAAGGCAGCTACAGCAAGTCGCCACATGGTTACGAGTGTCTCCCAGGCGGTCAAGCCACCCTAGGTGGCGACGCACGGTTTGCGAGGCCAGCTCCTTACGCTCGGACGCCCATCCGGCCAAGTTCTCGACGTGCACGTGCATCAGCTCGACCAGCCGGGCGGGACCGGAACCGCCCACACCGTCTGCCGGCCGCTCTACAGGAGGGAGCGCCGCCCGAGGGCTCCCATCATGGTCAGGGGCGAGCCGGGCGGGCAGACAAATATGCCGAGGGCGGGACAGGAACGAGCCAAAAGCCGACATTGAAGTCAAAGTTACTTAATGAAAGTCTTGATGAAATCCATAATGTCAACTTTCCCGAATAGCACAAGAGCCACAATCGATACAGCGAGACCGCCTTGGATTAGGAATTGTAGAGATGCAGCACCCGGTTGCCCGTACTTCAAGAGGAAGGCCTCGATTCGTCGAGGCGCAACACGCTCGCACCGCTCTGCCGGCTGACCCTGCTCGTCGAAGGCTTTCCACTCACGAGACACCTTGTCATAAAAGCTACGCGAGGGTGTATCGACCATCAGAGCTAGCAAGTAGCTCGAATTGCGCACAAGCCTCTTAGGCATTGTATTGTTGTCCAGGGATTCTCGGCTTGCTAGGAAACGGAGCAAGTCTTCAGCCCCGGCGCGCAGTACTACCGACGGAGCGAAGGTAGCATCTTTTGAAACCGATCGCTCGAGCTTCGCGCTTGCCTTAACGACATAGCGTGCCAGCACAAATATCTCCTCACGCACCACGCCAAGGGGGTCGTACGGGGAGGACCCAAAGCGTTCGCGCCGCTTACTATTTAGCTTGCCAACCTGCGAAACCACCATGAATTCCGGAAATCTCGACGTCAGCCTATTTGCAAGCAGCACGGATATTTCGAAGGCTACGACGGCGTACACGAAAATAAGATCATTATCGGCGAACCCTGCTGGGGGGTCCTTGAAGCTGCTCGTAAATACAGCAAGATTCAGGAAGGAGACTAGTCCAGCGCCAGCCAACATGAATGTCATCACAACGACAACGCAGTCCGTGGCAGCCATGCGACACAACCTGCCAGAGTCGCGCTGCCATTCATTTCCGGCACTGCTACTGAATTCGGCGCAAACCCTGTCGGCCGTCCAATAATTACTGGCCTTCAAGGTAAAGTTGGGGTGCATGATGAGGGCCAGGAAGACGAACACCCAGGGGAAGAATTTGCCTCGAATATCCCCAAATTGGGCAGCGATTATCTTGTCCGCCAGGATCGTTGACCCTGCCAATGAGCCCGTATAGAGAACGCGCCAGAGGGTGGATCCGATAATCAGTTCACGCTTAACCTTCGTAGGGATATTTGTGAATACGAGTGGCACGTCGGCTGGATATTTCAGATACCTCTTCATATTCGCGAAGTAGTAGACACGTGCGAAAAACAGCGCTGGCAAGGAGCAGATCATGATCACTAGGGGCGTGGCGACAGCTAGGGCTAGCGAATAAAGGAGTGACTTCAGGGTGAACTCCTACCAGGAAGGCCAACTGCGGCAGCGAGTGAGGGCTGGATTTGGGCCACGCGCGACCAGCGAGTACCACCGCTCCTCTTGCGATAGCCAAATCGTTGAAACTAACGCCTCGCGGCGGCGTAGACCCCAAAGCGGACCCGCCCTGCCGCAAGAAGGGCAGCGAGACTCGACACATCAGTCGAAATATTGACGAATCCTCCGGAACCCAGCGACCACCGCTGTCCGCGCCTCGCCCGCGAGGAAGGCATGCACAACTCTCAGCCGGCGTGTGGTTTCCCGCCACACCAGCGATGTTGGCAGAACGATTCAACATCAGCCGAGAGCCTCGCCGATCTTGTCGTTCATGGTGTCGTCGCCGCCGTCGATGCAGTTGGCGTAGACGCGGAGCAGAACGGCGACGCCGTGGCCCAGGCGCCGGGCAACCTCGGTCGGCGGGACGCCGGCATTCAGCCAGAGCGAGGCCGCCGCGTGCCGTAGGTCGTAGGGCCGACGGACGAGCGGGGAGGCCACCTGCGATTCGGTCAGCGCCTTCTCGCGGGCGAGCTTCCACCACCGGTCGTAGACCGACTCCGACAGCGGCCCACCGTGCAGGCCCCGGAAGAACCGACCGTCCGGGCTGACGCCGTGATTCTCGACGTGCGCGCTCAGCAGCTCGACGAGCCGGGGCGGGATCGGGACCGTGCGAGTCTCGGCCCTCCCCCGGTGCTTGAGTCCGCGCCGCTCGTGGGAGCCACCATCATCGGTCCAGTGCGACCCGGCGCGCGGCGAAGTGCCGGCGAGCACCAGGCGGCCCCAGCGATGTTCGACCTTCTCGTGGTCGCAGGACCGGGAAGGCTTCACCGCCGCCAGGTCGTCGAAGTCGGCCCCGCAGTCAGCGCACCGGCCGGCAAGGTCGCAGTCCTCTCGCCGGAGGTCCGCGGCTTCCGAGGGACGCATCCCTGCGTAGTAGAGACAGCCGAAGAACGCGGTGACCTTGTCGGCGCGTTTGCCGAGAGATTTCACCGCCTCCAGCAGCGTGGCGACCTGGGCTGGGTTCGCCACCACTCGCCGGTCGATGGACTGGGCGACCTCAGGCGCGGTCCACTGGACCCGGTCGACCGGGTTGGAGGCGATCAGTTCCAGCTCGACGGCGTACCCGAGCACGTTGTAGAAGGTGGCCCGCTTCCGCTGGACGGTGGAGGCAGCCGCGGGCTTGCCGTCGAGGCGTACGCAGAGGCTGTCGAGGACGCGGCGGACCATCGCGGGCGAGTCCAGTTCTACGACCGGGAGCGACGCCGTTTCCAGCCAGGCGAGCGCCGCCGCGTGGTCGGCCGGGATCTCGTCGGACCAGCGGCGCGGGTTGAGGCCGTAGAGGTACAGCGCCTCACGGAGCAGCGCGTCAGCCGGTCGGCCCCGCTTCGCTGGGCGGGTCAGGGTCACCGTGATGGAGGTCAACGCTTCGACGATCGACCGCCGGGTCTTGGCCGCCGCCCGGGGCCACTTCATCTCGACGTACGCGCGGCTGTGCGCGTACCAGGTGGTGGGGTTCTTGGTTCTGGCCTCGGAAACCGGGCGGCCGGTGGCCGGGTCGAAGGGCTCCCCCGCGTTGGCCGCCTGGACCAGCTCGGCGCGGAACGAGTGCGCCAGGGCTTTGGTACGGAACAAGTCCTCAAAGCGTTGGCCGCTCACCGCCCAGCGGACCCGCCACGGCCGCGCCTTCCGGTCAGCGCGCTTGCCGATTTCCCAGATCTGGACCTCGTAGCTCTTCATGCCGCGTCCTGCTCCAGGTCGCCGAGCCACCGACCGAGTGCCGACCGGCGGACCCGAAGCTGCCCGTTCGGGAGCTTGATCACCCGTGGTCCCTTGCCGGTCTGCCGCCAGTAGAACCAGGTCGAGCGCGGGACGCGCAGCTCGGCGAGCACTTCCGGCACGGTCAACAACTCCTCGTTCACTGCGTTTCCTCCCCGTCGTGCTGTGCGCTGTGCGGAGTTGCCGAAAGATCTGAAGACCCCTGCGCGGCCCGGTCTTTGGCTGAGAGCAGTTCGGACCGCCAGCGGGCCCGTTCGCTGATCGAGCGCATGAGCCGGTGGGTCATCGGGCCGACGTCCGGGTCGTCGGGTCGGGCGAGTTCCCAGGCGTGGCGGACCCGTTCGGTGGTGTCGCCCTGGTCGTCGATGAGCTGCGTGCCGTCGGTGGTGACGCCGAGCAGTGCCCGTACCCAGGCCCGCGCGTCGTGCTTGTGGTCGGCGAGGGTCTTGCCGGACCAGTCGCGGGAGATGAGGATGCGCCGGCCGCCGATGCCGAGGGTGTCGCGCTGGTGGACCTTGCCCTTGCAGCGGCCGGGCTTGAGCTTGGCGTGCGCCTTCTTGGGCTGGACGCCGTAGAGCAGCCAGTTGGCGCACCGCTCGGTGCACGGGGTCAGCTGGAGTTGCCGCCAGAGCCGGTCGAGGTGCTTGCGTTGCCGTTCGGTGGTCGCCTTGTGGCAGTCGCCGGTGTGCTTGGTGATGTATTTCGTGACGTACCGGATGGTCCGTTCGGCGTCCTCGGTGCCGGGCATGACGCCGCGGGCGTCGACCTGGGCGCCGAAGCGCACGACGTGCACCGGTTCCGCGTCCGGGTCGTCGTCGATGGCGTCGAGGGCTTCCGTCCAGGTGGTCAGCGGGTCGCGGGAGTCGGGGTCGACCCATGTCGCCGCTTGCTCGTCCCAGACCGGGAGGCGGTCGAGGGTGTAGCGCTGGACGTCGACCGAGGGGCACCACACCTGGTGATAGGTCGCCGCCGCCACGGTGCGGAGGACGTCCCGAGGGATGGTGCCCCGAATGGCGAAATGCGCGTGTGGGGCGAGACGGCGTTGCGGCTCGACGCAGCCGGCGTACTGGACGTTCCAGCCCTCGCACCGCCGGAGGTTCTGCCAGAACCGGTCGAGGAGCCGGGGGAAGTGCACGGCGTCCCAGGCAGCGCGGCGGTAGTCGTACCTGGCCGGGTTGACCGGGGTGCCGTCCGGGCGGACCGGGCCGTACGAGTCGAGGGTGAGCGTCAGCCACATCGACGGTTGGTAGGTGGAACCGTCCGGGGCTGTGTAGGTCTTACCGACGGTGCGGCGCTCGACCTTACGCCGAGGCAGTTCGGGGGCATCCTGTCGCCGCTTGGTGGAGCGCTTGCGCCGTGGGCCGGGCTCGTCGTCCTGGTCCTCGTCGCCGCTGGCGTGAGGTGGTCCGACGCGCCCGCGCAGGCCCTCAGCGGCGATGGCTTCCTCCACCTCGCGGATGGCCTCGTCGAGGTCGGTCACCTGGTCCCACTGCGCGGCGCGTACGGCCTCGTCGCGCGAGAACTCCAGGTGTGCGCGGAACAGGATCAGCGACTTCTGCGCCTCAGTGGCGGGTTCCGGGCCGGGTAGCGGCTCGTCGTCGCGGTGCCAGCCCTCGCGGATCTGGGCTTGCCGTAGCCGGCGGTTCTTCTTGGCGCACGGCGGGCACTTGTCCTCGCGGGTCGCGCCGCAGGGCAGGTCGATGACTTCGGTCAGTCCGGTGTCGAGGTCGGTCCGGCGCATGGCGAGCGGGCGAACGCAGACGCCGTACTCGATGGCGATGTCCTTGAGCACGTCGATCGAGCGGGGCAGCGCCATGCGGGCCGCCCGCGACCCCGGTCGAGGAGCAACCGGGGTCGGGGCGGGTTCGAGACCGGGCAGGGTTGGAGCCGTCATCGGATGATCCCGACGACCTGGGGCCGGTTGTGCTGGACAACGCCGACCGGGGGCAGCACCGCAACTGATGCCGGCGGCATCACCGGAGCAGGCGGCGCGGGTTCGACCAGCTGCGGCTCGTCGTACCAATCGCCCTGTGGCTGATCGGGCTCGGGAGCCGGCGGGACGGTGGGTGCGCTGGACAGGACAACCTTCACCAGGGCGAGGAAGGCCAGCGACGGCACCGCCGCGACGATCCAGCCCCAGACGGACGGTTCGGCTTCGGCGACCTGGGCGGCGAGGGAAAGCAGCGCGAACGCGATCAGAAGGACGCCGACCAGGCCGACGGGTCGACCAGTCCCACGGCGGGCACGGATCTCCAGGCCGAGGTAGATGGCCATCAGCTCGACCGCTACGGCGTTAGCCCAGCCGATCCAGTCGGGCTGGCCGTGGGCGACGGTCAGGTCGTGGACGTGGGTGAAGGCGGCGGCGCCGGCCATGGTGCCGATGGCGAGCAGGATCAGCACCCGTACACCGGACTCGGCGCGTTCGCGGATCATCGGCCGCTGCCGTTGTCACGGATGGTCAGGGTGATGGAGATCTGTTGGCCGTTGAGGTCGCGGCGGCGGTTGACCATGTGCGCCAGGCCGTGCAGGGCGCCGGCGAGTCGGTCCGGGGATCCGTTGAGTTCGATGTGCAGCGGCTTGAGGCGGTGGGTGCCGAGGAAGAAGCTCTTGAGGGACATCGGTTACCTCCGGGCCGGGGCGACGCGGGTACGGATGTGGTCGGGTGGTTCGCCGAGAGATGCCACCGCTTCGGAGAGGCAGCGCCACAGCGCCCACGCCTCGTCGGGGGTCAGGTACATGCGGCGCCGGCCGCCGCCGACGGCGAGATAGACCGGGTACGCATCGGGCCGGGCGGGGTCGACGCGGACGGAGACGGCCGTGCTGGTGGCGCCGTCGGTGCCGGGTGCGCGGAGCCGGTAGAAGGTTCGGCCATCGGTCGGTGCGGTCACCGCGGCTCACCCCCGTCGGTGTCCCGGTCGAGGATGTTCAGCAGCGAGTCGGGCAGCAGTGGCCCGCGACGCTGCCGGGGCAGGGGTCGCCGGGTCGGTTCGGTGGCGGTTTCCCGGCCGACCTGGGCGAGGATGTCCGCCGCGTCGGCCGGCGCCGGGTACTCGGCGGCCAGCTCCCGGATGTGGTCGTCGGAGATGTAGGAGAAGCGGACCCGGGCCGGCTCTGGAGTGCCGTCAAGGATCACGTAGCCGACGCCCTTCGCCCAGCGCGGCATCTGGTCGGCGAGGGCACCCCGGTTGCGGGCACCGTCACCCAACACGAGGTCGACCTGCGCCGCCTCGGTCAGGCCGAGCGCGATCCGGGTCGGAAACAGGTCCCGGAACGGCAGTACCTCCTTGCGGGGGTCCTGCAACGCGGCCACCACCAGGACACCGACGCCGGCACCCTGCGACAGCAGCAGCCCGAGGGAGCCGGCGATGCGCTTACGCAGGTCAACGTCCTGGAGGTACGCGGTCAGTGCCGCCATCTCGTCGATGACGACCACGACCAGGGGGTCAGCCAGGGTTGGCGTGTGCACCCGCACCGCGCCGGCAAGCCGGGTCTGCCGCTCCCGCATCACCGTCACGGCCTCGTCGAGCAGGTCGGCCATGGCCTCGAACGACTTGCAGGCGAACCGCGCGAACAGCGGCCGACCCATCGCGAACTCCATGCCGCCCTTGGGATCGATCACCCAGAGCCGGACCAACCCGGAAGAGATCCCACCGGCCAGAACCCGGACCAACGACCACAGCACCGAGCCCTTCCCCGAGCGGGTGGCACCCCCGATGAGGACATGCGTGGCGAGCAGGTGCAGGCACCAGTGCCGCAGGTCTTCCCGCCGAGCCAGGGGCAACGCGGTGAAGTCGGGCACCGACGGGACGTCAAAGGGGTCAACCAGGGTGCGCAGCGCATCCGTACGGACCACCACCAGGTAGACCACCGACGGCCGGTCCCGGAACCGCAGCCGGTCCACCGCGCCCAAGACCAGCGCCCAGTAGCCCGACCGGATCGGCGGGTCATCGGGGCGCTCGGAGTAGACGCGGGCGTGCCGCCGGCCGAAGGCGTACGCCAGGTTCGCCGTTGCCTTCTGGAACTCCTCCGGTGTCTGGCCGCGAACCATGCGGATGGTCAGCACGTCGAGCGCCTGATCCGAGCGGACCCGCAGCAGCTCCGGCAGGACCGTGCGGTGGTCGTACACCTTGGCCAGGCCGCAGAGGGTCATTGCCTCGCGCCAGGCCCGCCGGTAGACGAAGAGCTGACGGAATCGGCCGAGGATCGGGCCGGCGCACCAGGTCCACCAGGACGACTCGTGCCGCCACCGCCACAGCGCCGACACGGCAGCGGCCAGGACGACGGGCACGATCACGCCGGTCCGGCCGAACTCGTGGTAGAGGCTCACCCCGGCCACGACCAGGGCGACGGCGACCGGGTGGCGAAGACACCACCACAGGCCCCGCCACATCCACCGCAGTACCAGGCCGAGTGCGATCAGCCAGACCGGCAGCTCCAGCCTGCGCGGGCGGATCACCATCAGGTCCCCGGCGGTGGTCATCACGACCTCGCCACGCGGCCGGCGCATCATCGCCCACCCGCCACGACGGGCCGCCGCAGGACGGCAGGCATACGCTTGGACATGTCACTACCTCTCTCGACAGAGCAGGGGAAAGAGACAGAGGGCGGGGCTGCCGTCCGCCAAGACCTGACAGCCCCGCCCCCACCAGATGCGGCTACTGCGCCGCCTTCGTCGCCACGCCCGCCGGGGCACGCATCCCGGTTGCCCGCAGCGAATACGCCATCCGACCGTTGTTGCCCACGTACGGGGTGACGGTCATGCCGTCGAACTCCACCGCCTCGAACAGGCCACCCGTCGGCGGCACCGGCTGGTAGTCCGCTGAGATCTTCACCGTCGTCTCCCGCGACCGCTTCCCCAGCTCCGGATCCAGGTCCATCACCCGGACCTGCCACACCCGCTGGCCGGTCAGCTTGTCCTTCGCCGGGCTACGCCGGCCGGTCTTCTCGTCGTAGTCCTCGACCTCGCCCAGAGACTCGGGCACCAACGCGCACCCCGCCGGGAACACGTCCTCACACCGCACCGCGAACCTCGTGCCGCCACGCAGAGCCATCGCTCAACCTCCAACTTGTTAACTTGTCTGCCAAGTTGGATCCAACGTAGACGGCACTTGGCAGACAAGTCAACAACCGAACCGTCGGGCGCAGTGGCAGGCCAAGGGGCAGGCCAAGGAGGGGGGTAGGGCCCTGTCCGCAGAGTTTGGACATGCGGAACGAGCTGCAACTGTCAAAAGAATGACTAGCCCGACGCCAGCGGGCGCTCTGACGCGCCGGCAAATTGTCCAGTAGTGCGGCCACGAAAAGCAATTGCCGGAACTATGGATAATTGCAGGCATTCACCTTGGCCGGAGCAACTCGGCCACAAGCGCTAGAGCCATCCATGTGCAGCTATCCATGCAGGTCAAGAGCACCTAAACGGGCCTCAAACCACTCTGCAACCTCATCCATAATAACACGGATGAGGTTATTCCTTAGTGATCGTATCATCCTGACCCGACGCCAAGACAGCCCACGAGAGTTTGAGTGAAAAGAGCGATCAAGCGAGCGAAAAGCGTCGTTTACCGTTTACGTCAAGCCACGAGAGGAGGTAGGAATAATGGAGCTCGACGTTGCGCTGCGGATCTCCCGCAAGGTGATCGTCAAGGTCACGGTCGTCGTCACGATCGTGATCGTCACCGGTGCCAGTTGGCCGATCTGAGGACCTAGGAGGGTGGGGTGGGGCCTCGTGACCCCACCCGCTCACCACCTACAGGGTGGTCGGTGAGCCATGAGCGAGTTTGGGTACTGGCATGGCATGTCAGACCAGCCTCCGAAGAAGTCCTTCGATCGTCCGCAAGAACGCCCCGACGGTCTCGATGACGTGACCGTCGAGGCGCTGGGTGAGTTGAGTAAGGCGTTGGAGACGATCCATCGGGTGCGCGGTCACCTGTATTCCGCGCACCAGCTGGTCGGCGGCGCGGATCTCACCCTTGACCGGGTCGTGAAGCTACTCCGCGAAGCTGGACACGACGAGATGGCCGACCGGATCGAGCACGAGCTGTTGGGGCGCAACGTGCTACCCGGTCGGTGGACGTTCCAGATCGTGGAGGAGTTCGACGACGGCTACTACGCCGCGTTCCAGGAGATCGAGCGGGACGCGCGAGAGAAGCTAGCCGGCGGTCGGCGGCACATCTTCGAGGCGGAGATGAAGGAGCGGCGGCGTACCCACGGGATGCCGGGGCACGAGGCTACGCCGTAGCGCTGCCGCCGAAGCCGTTCGGGATCATCGAGGCCAGGGCGTTGGCTCGGGCCTCGATGATCCTCATTCGTGCCAGGTACTCGGCTGGTTCCCGGTGCGCGGCCTGGCTGGTGACCTGGCCGGGCCACTTGCGGTAAAGCAGGCCGTACTCCCGGGTGAAGTAGCCCGCGCTGACCGCATTGGCCGCGAGCAGCAGGCCGGTGTCCTCGGAGGCGGGCAGCGCCATCCAGCCGCCCAGGGCGAAGACGAGATCCCTGCGCAGGCACAGGGTCGCCGGGTGCACCGAGGCCCGGTAGTCGTTGGCCTTCCAGAACGTCAGGACCGAACCGCGGTCGATGACTCCGCCGGCTGGGTCCTTGTCCCATCCGGCGGTCGATCCGTCGGGCAGCAGGTCGAGTACCCGCGAGGTGGTCCAGCCGATCTGCGGGTGCGCGTCGAACGCGGCGATGTCCCGGGCGAGCGCGCCGGGGGTCAGCTGGTCGTCGGCGTCCAGGACCTTGATGAGTTCCCCGCACACTCGGGAAAGAGCGAGGGTACGGGCAACACCAGGCCCACCGGGACGGCCGGTGCCCAGACTGATCCGGGGATCGTCGGGCAGCTGGTCGACCAGGGCGCCGGTCTGCCCGTCCTCCTGGACGAGCCATTCCCAGTCCCAGCCGTCAGGCATCTCCTGCTTGGCCAACGACTCGTAGGCGCCAGGCAGGTGCTCGATGCTGGGCGCGTGGACCGGGGTGATGACCGAGACGAGCTGCGTCAAGTTTTCCACCGCTGGAGTCTGTGGGAGTAGACAAGCTCGGTGCGGTCACCCGGCATCACCACATCGGCGACCTCGACGACCCGGCCCGTGGTGTCGGTCGAAGTCTTCCGCACGGTGAGCACGGAGACGCCCGGGTCGATGTCCAGCAACTCAGCCTCATCCGGCGACGGCGGACGCGCCCGGATCTCGTCGTCGATTCGGTCCAGCTCGATGCCCAGCGTGTAGAGCTGGTGCTGCGTGCCGCCCGGCCACGGTTCCTTGCCCGCGTCGAGCAGGTCCGGGTTTGCGGCCACCAGGTCATAGGGCAGGTAGGAGTACGACACGGTCAGCGGCGCGTTCTCGTGCCGGGATGACGTCCAGTAGACCCGGCGCAGCAGCGAAGTGCCCGGCTCAACCTGCAAGGCCGCCGCCATCTCCGCATCAGCCTCCACCCGCGAATACTCGGCGTGGAACTTCAGGTCATCGACGGTCAGGCCGGTGTCGTGCTCGGTGGCGCCAGTCTTCAGCCGCTCGTCCTCGTCGAGCAGGACGCGATCCTTCTCCCACTGGTACCGCTCGGTGTTGCGACGGCGTACCCGCTGGCGGGGTGCCCGCACGTAGGTGCCGCGCCCCTGCTCCGCACGGACCAGGCCCCATTCCCGGAGCTGGCGGATGGCGTTGCGGACGCTCGTGCGCGACAGGCCCGAGGTGTCGGCCAACTCGGTCTCGCTGGGCATCAGGGTGCCGGGGGCCAGTTCGCCGCTCACAATCTTCGCCCGCAACTCTTCCGCGAGTTGCAGGTAGCGAGGGCGCCAGTCCCGGCCTTGCACACCGGTCACCGTACCCCCTAGACGTTCCAACGTCTGCCAGGTGGTCCCGCCGGCGGGCCGCTCAGGAACCGGCGGTACGGCTACCGCTGCGCGCGGTGGCCGCGCAGCGCGCAAGCCAGAAGTACGAGGAACGGCTGAGCCCCGACGAGTGTTGGCGTTCAACGCGTCTCTCCGGCCCGCTCGCCGCCATCTGCCGGTGTCAGCATCTCCAGCTGGGCGTACACCAGCTCGTCAATGAGCCGGTCCACCTGCGCGCACGACAAGAGTACGGTCTGCGTCGCGCCGTAACGGGTCGCGTCGAGCTTCACGGCCAGGTCCCGGCGGGCGAACCGGTCGACGATCAGTTGGACGGTGACCCAGCCGGTCCGCTCCCGTCCGATGGTGGAGAGAAGCCCGCGGTGCATCGGGTCGTTCGGTCCACAGCCTCGACACCAGACCGGGCACACGACCGGCGCGACCGACGACGGCGACCGACCCTCTGGGCTGGCAGCACCCTCACTCATCGCTGGCCCCTTGCTGCCCGGTGGCCTGGGCCAGCGATCCGCTAAGTTGCTCAACCAGTTGGGCTGCCTGCGGCAAGGACAACTCCGCCCAGGCGTTCCCGGCTCGGCACGTCACATGAACACCGACCATGGGAGCGCCCAGAGCCTCACTGCTGATGAGGTACGTGACGACAAGGCCGCCCGCCCGACTGTCGCCAGCCCGCTGCATGGGGCCGCGATGACGGCGGGCCATATGCGTCATCACCGGCGGCACCAGGTAACCGCAGCGATCGGGCGCGCACCAGTCCGGATGGCTGGTGACGGCAGCCGGCTTGTCCGTGCGACTCATCGCGGCCACCGCCCGCCGTTGCCTCGGAAGAGTTGGGCCCGTGTCATTAGGGGCGCATACCGGAGCACAGGCAATTGACGGGTGGGGCCTGTCGACCACCGCGGCGAGGAGGTCGTAGAAGCCGCGCGCGGACTCGACTGACCGATGCTGCTGGCAGCCGGGGCAGTTGGGCGTCTCCGAGACCACCAGGACGAAAGCCAATGGTGCCGACGAAGAGAGCCGGACATCGCACCTCCACAGGTAGGTGGGGACCGGTGGCCAGCCACGGGGGAATGCAGCCGGCCACCGGCCCGGATGAAGGCACGGCGCACCGTCCGACGACGCGAACGGGTCGGGTATCGCCGAGCCAACTCGTACGCGCGGCTACCGCAACCGGTCCGACAGGACGCCGCGCATCAGGTGCGACTAGGGCGGGCGCGAAACCACCCCAGGCACGGGCCGTCACCCCAGCCGCACACCAGGAAACGTATCTACAAGTGGACGAGTTGTCTAGACCTCGAAACGGTCACTTGGTTGGCACTTGGTAAGACAAGTGCCAGGTACGGTGAGCAGGTGCCCACCCCGCACTACGGACAGCCCCGCTACCGCGTCATCGCCGAAGAGCTGAGAGAGCGCATCGAGAGCGGCGTCATCTCGCCCGGGGCTCTCCTGCCGAGTGAAAGCGCGTTGACTGCCGAATTCCGAGCAGCGCGCGGCACGGTTCGTCAGGCAATAGCCGCGTTACGCGAGGCAGGCTTGGTGGCTACCGAACACGGCCGCGGAACCTATGCAACCCCGCGCGTGCGCGAGCGTGGGCTAGACGAGGGTTCCGAGACGGAAACGCAACAGCGCCAGGTCGCCGCTGACACAGAGCTTGCAGCCCTTTTCGCTGTCGAGGTAGGCGCGCCTCTGGTGGAACACCAGAGGCTCACTCGAACGAACGGAACCGTCGGAACAGTCACCAGAATCTACCGACTCCTTCAAGCAGAGCAATAAGGCCAGTTCGCAACTTCAATACCTCCTCAAGGCGGCCCTGAACGGGCCGCACGCGCCGCCGCCCGGGCGCGCGTCCGTCGCTCCGCTGGCGCTACGACTCCAGCCGCGCAACACGCCCGGCGGCTGGCGCCGAAGCGAGAAGCCCAAGAGGCCCCCGCAGAACGACAGGCCGTTGACCGGTGAGGGGTTGGGCCGGCAGCCGGCCGGGCCGCGCGGCCACGAGCCCGCGCGGCGTAGGGAAGCCACGCCGGGCGCGTCGGCGAGCTGGGGGCGGTAGCGGGGTTGCGGTTACTGCGCCGCCGGCGGGGGCGCTCGGGCTCCGAGATGGTTGCAACCCCGTCGGCGCGTTGCGGTTTGAGGGTGGTTGCGCGAGCCATCCCGCCAGCCGAAGACCCGGGCAAGCCGAGCAGACGACCGCCCGACCCGCCAGCGTCCGAACTTGCGTCAAGGCCGTCTTG
This sequence comes from Micromonospora sp. SD19, assembly GCF_054462275.1. Lineage (NCBI taxonomy): Bacteria > Bacillati > Actinomycetota > Actinomycetes > Micromonosporales > Micromonosporaceae > Micromonospora > Micromonospora sp. SD19. The sequence continues at coordinate 141,682 of NZ_JBTLMN010000004.1, read as the reverse complement.
ACATGGCGGACGTCGGCAGAGGGCGGGTTGGTTCAGGACGACCCTTAGACCACCGCGCCGCGCGACTCGCCGGACTTATCGTCGATCGGACTCCGCACTGTTGAAGCTCATCGCGGTCAGGGTGCAAGCTAGTGTCCAACTCATACTGTTGGAGCAGGACACTTGGCTGACTACGACTTCCGCACCCTCTCGCCCAGTGACTTCGAGCTATTAATCCGGGACCTGCTGGCCGCCGAGTATCGATGGCGTCTAGAGGCCTTCGGGCATGGTCGTGACGGCGGCGTAGACCTAAGAGCCTCAACTCAGAGCGGAAAGGTGGTTGTCCAATGCAAGCATTATCTGGGCTCTACCTTTTCAGATCTGCGCTCGTCGGCACGGCGAGAAGTGCCGAAGATGAACAAAGAAAAACCCGACCGCTACCTCTTCGTTACATCCCAAGATCTCAATCGGACTCAAAAAGATACTCTCGCATCTGACATTACGCCCTGGCTCTCCAATACTGCCGACTTGCTAACTCGCATTGATATAAACGAGCTTCTCGCGAAACACCCGACAGTTGAGCTGCAACACTTCAAACTATGGCTGGCCTCGACTACTGTCTTAGAGCGAATTGTCCATAGTGGCATCTGGGAACGGAGCGAAGCACTGCTTGAAGATATCAGGGACCGAGTCAAGCTGTACGTTCGAACCAGCAGCTTCGAGAAGGCTAGCCAGGTACTTAAGGAAAGACACCTTGTGGTGCTGACTGGACCACCAGGGGTCGGGAAAAGTATGCTCGCTGAAATGCTGGCGCTTGCGCACTGGTATGAGGACTGGCAGATAGTTCCCATCGAAGCCGACGTCGACGAGGCGTGGGAGGCATATAAACCGCAGAGGAAGCAGGTTTTCCTCTACGACGATTTCCTCGGACAGACAGACGTTAGCGAGCGGCGTGCCCGAAAGGATAGCTGGCTCGTCCGTTTTATGGATCGCGTTGCGCGTACGCCGAATAAGCGGCTTGTCATGACAACCAGATCGCAGATCCTCAAGCAGACGGCCCTCATTAGCGAGCCTATTGCTCGAACTGACTTTAGGGTGCTCGAATGCGTGGTCCAGATTGCAGACTACGGGCCAGTTCAGCGAGCCCGGATGCTATACAACCATCTCTACTTCTCAACGCTCACGCGGGACGTGGTCAGGGATTACTCATCTGGGTCGTTTTACTGGAACGTTGTCCAGCACAAAAACTTCTCGCCTCGAATCGTCGAGCTGGTGATCAAGCGCTTTTACTCGTCGGCGGACGAACTCAAGGACGCGCTGAATCACACCCTCGAACATCCCCTGGATCTCTGGGGAATAATCTTCAACACCTCACTTTCCGACCTCGCTCAGCGAGTGGTACTTGCTCTCGCTTCATTCCCGGTTGGTGGCGTCCGGTCCGAGAAGCTCAAAGAGCTGGTGCGGAAGGAAGCCAGGGCGGCCGAGTACTCGAACGCCCTTCGAGTGCTGGAAGGAACGTTCATTCAGATTAGGCAGTCACCAAGTGGAGGGGCGATAGTTTCGTACGCGAATCCGAGCGTACGAGACTTTGTTCTCGCCTTCCTGAACGAAGAATCGGACTACTTCCTGAATCTGATATCTAGTTCGAAGCACTTGGGGCAGGTCAAGGTGCTGCTGGAATATGCATCGTCAGGGGTGGGCGGTGAATTCAAGTATCCCAACTGCGCCCGTGCAGTCCTTGGCAATCAGGACAACGTTACGCAGGTTGTCTTCGGCTTGATCGACGAAAATGGGCGAGACGGTGTTCCCGAAAAAGAACAAGCGCGCCGGAATTATCAGGAAGTTGTCAGGCCGCTCCTCGGCATGATGCAACCGGCGTACCATCTCGTGAGGTCGTCATTCGACCCCATGGTCGCAGTGCTTCTTGAGCGTTTAAGGGGCGAAGCGTCAGGCTACATGGACCCGGACGACTGGCAATTGTTTAACGTTGCAATAATGGCTCGACACCTAGAAAACCCTAGCAAGTCTCCGTACAGCGAAGAGCTTAGGTGGGCTTTTGATAACTGGGGATCTCTTCTGTATTCGATTGACGATGTAGGCGAGTTCGAGGACTTTTTCAATAAACACCAGTCTACGCTAGAAGGCGGTTTCGATGCGTACTCGGCCTTTCGCGATTACGTCGTCGCTGGACTAAGACAGGAATTAGAGAATCTGTCTGGCAATGAGAGGGATAGAGACACTGATTATCAGTGGGTTGATGCAGTGGAGGATGCGGCCAGGAGGCTCTACGTATGGCCTGAATTGGCCGCAACCGTCGAATCCTCTCGGACCTCGATCGAGGAGTATTACGCCGAGAGGGAGCAGTTCGGCTCCCAACCAACCTCTGGCGCTGGATATTGGCCCTCCTCCGGTGAGACCCGAGTATCGGCTAAGGACCGCATCGTGATCGAAGGCATGTTTCGTGAACTGTCGTAGATCTCGAATGGTGACGATTTCACATCCCCTCTTCCCTGGGTCGGGTAGGGGTATGACGCGTTCATGGCGGAGGCGGGTTTCCGCCACTGCGGCTTGCCCTATTGCACCACCAGGGCCACGACCTTGCCGCTCGGACCAGTAGTCCGCCCCAGGTCAGTGAACCCTCGACGAGGCTCCATGCAACACCTCCAGCAATCATGCAAGAGATCAGCAGTCAGGCGTGTTTGTACAAACGTTAGCTGCCAGTAAAGTCCGGCTTCAAGGGAAGCTTGTTGAATGATCGATCCCGTAGCAATTCTAGGGTAACCGCATTTTCAGGGAACTCACTCAGCCACTTAGTAACAGTAGTACGGGAACATCCGGCTTCTAGACCTGCAAGGGCAAGAACGCGCCTGTGGAGCGGGTTCTCAGCCCGTTTGACAGCCTCAGCGATCACGACCTGGGCTACCTTGGGGTTCCACTTCGCAAGACGCTGGGAAGCGACTGCGGTCATGGGTAGCGAGGATCCACCTCGGGAGAGGATGGACGCAAACTCCTCCTGAATGGGGCGACCAACTTTGCCGCGCGACGGGAACATGGTCCCAAGTTGGGCCGCCGCCCACTCGACCTTGGACCAGGGCTTTCCGAGATAATCGATGTACCAGTCCTCCATGTCGCCGGTCTTTTTCGCATCCCGAAAAAGCCGCGCTAGCGAATCAGCAGCTTGCGGCATTCGCATGGCCACTTCGATGAAGCTATCGACCTTTACAAAGTGCTTGTAAGTGCGCATCCGGGTGGTGGCGAACTTGAGAGAAGTGCGGCTTGCGGTTTCTTTGGCATCAACTAGCCGCTCCACTAGTTCATCAAGCCGCTTGGTAACGAGCTTCCTTCTGAAGAGGACCTTCCCAAACGAGAGTTCCTCGTCGATTGCGCTGTGCTCTACCTCGCGCGCACTGACAGCAACCTGATCCCCCTCAAGCAGTTCCGTCTTTCCGGAGTTCATGTGGAGGCCGAGATCATTGAGCGCACTATTGATTTCAACTTGGGCACGGCGGAGGTCGCCTGCATCGCCACCGAAGAGCCACACATCGTCCATCCATCGCACGAAGCTACGCCGCGTACCTGAACCGTAATCGACGTCGGATGAATGGTGATCAAGAACCGCGTCCAACTGCGAAAGATATAGATTAGCAAGTACAGCTGACGCCTGAAAGCGTTGAGGAATGCCGCTTCGGCCGGAGACCCTGCTCCAATTTTTTAGACGAGGAACAAGGTGATCAACTATGGGTCGAGCGCTTGCCCGAGTGATTTTGTCTTCGATCTCTTCGATCAGCCGGTCGGTTGGGATACTTGCAAAGCAAGAAACGATGTCAGTCTTGAGCGCTACATCGAACTCTCCGGCTAGGTGCGACAAGTACGAACGGTAATTCTCCCACTGCCTGTCATTGGGGGAATACACCCCCGGAGTCATGCCCTTCACAGGGAGGCGCCACCCGTATGCGTTGCGATGCATCCCGCCGATCAGGGGCTGGCTGAGGTGGCCTACAAGCGCCTGATAGGCGAGTCGATCTAGCGGGTCCATCACCATCGCCGGCCGGATGCCGAAGTTCTCCTTCGGCACATCGATCTTGGAGATGGTCCTCACATCCGTGCTCTCGATGCGTGCCTCGATCAAGTCACGCCGAGTTGAGACCACCCAGTCCAGCTCGGGCCAGCCCCATGGATCACGGAACCAGTCGCCGACCAGGTCATAGTGGCACGCGGCCAGAGCCCTGTTCAGGTCCAATGATGAGGCCCAAGACACGGCGCACCTACCTTCTCAATTTGGGCGCGAGAGTCCCAATCTTCGCCGAGTCGACCCGACGTTGGCTAGCCACTATTGGGCCGGTTGAGCTGCCGTCTGGGCCATCGCGGGGCCGTCTGGGCCGTGACGGGGCCGTCAAACGCCGACCGACGATGACCAACGGAGACCGGCAGCACCCAATGAAACGGCAGGTCACCCCATGCGAAGGCGGCTGGCCTGGTGGGCGAAGGACGAGTCGACCTGTACACCGGATTCAGCGGCCCCGGCGGATCGGGTAGCTGACAGAAGACCTAGAGGCATGGCCTGGCGGGATATGTTGCCCCGATGGTCCCTCAAGGCTATGAGTTGTGGCTGTCCCAGCCAGCCGAGGAAGGCTCTGAGCGCGAGGTCGGCCGGGTGATCGGATGGGAACCCGACGGCCGCGAGTATGTACCGGTCATCGCCGTCACCCTGCCTGACGGATCGCTGCTGGGAGTTCAGAAGGCGCGGTCGGACCTTGACGGCTGCGTGCTGGGCAGCAGTCGTGAGGAAGTCAGCGAGTCGTAGCGACGGATGCCGCCGCAACGGTCGCTACCGTCGACAACAACGCTGACGATGGACGAGCTGAAGCACCGCGCCGAGTTTCTTGCGAGCAAGGGGCTACCATGGCTGGCAGCTCGATGGGCTGAGACCAGGGCTGGTCCTGGTTCCAGTGCTGCTCTTCATGGTGGCCGCCTTCATCCTCACTCTGATCTCGACCGCAGTTCTGGCGGAACCGGACGGGGAAGGCAAGGTGATCTCAATGAAGTTGTTCGTTAGCTCTGCTACGTGTGTCCTCGGTGGTCTTGCTACCAACCTGGCGGCATCAGCACTGGTCTGAGCCCATCGATCCCCGCCACCGGTGAGGGTGCCCAGGACACACACGGGCACAACTCACCGTCAAACGTCGTCGAGCAACGACCAACGATGGCAGCCGAGGAACCGTGCCAGCAGGTGCCGCACACCGATCCCGCTGGTGGTGGGATAGCAGCTCTAAGTTCCGCTTCAAGGTCTGAGGCTGCTCGCTGTGTCCAGGCACCATGATCACTAGGCCATCATCGGTCTTCCTGATCCAATTCTCCAAGGGTGAGAAGTGATGGGTCGAGCAGGTCGGCGCGCAGCGTTGCCCTCACTTGGTCAATAACGTCATATAGTTCGCCGATTATGCCGGCGAGATCTCTCATCTCGTCATAAATCTTGACCTTGGCCTCTATAGCCTCGTTGGCTTCGCAGTTGCGTTTGGCAAGATGCAGTTTGTAGCAACCAGCCCAGAAGGAATTACTCACCTTAAGGAATTCCGCCATCTTGCCCCAAGTGACTGCGGTCCACATGTGGGAATCTCGAAATACCGGTGCAGGACGACCGAAGGAAGCTTCATTCTTAACTATCGCTGTTGGATCATTCTCGGTGCCGTCCTGCCACAGCACGTTGTTTAGTCGTTGTATTTCCGCCTCGCACTCTGCCAACCAACTCGCAAGAGCGCTGTAGGCGGACTCAAGGTGCCGTTGTTGACGCTCCTTCTGAGCAGCCCTTTCTTGGCGTTCGGCCTGCTCACGAGCAATCGTTAGAGCAACTTCTTGTTGCCTGCGGGCAGCAGAGAATGTCGCTAAGACGCCCGCGATACCGACGGCTGTGCCGCCTAATGTGGCGGCTAGAGAAACCACATCCTGCGCTTCCATGGCGGCAAACATACCAACGACTATCAAGGACTAGGTCGCGCGGACGTTCGAGGAACAGGGATGGCCGGTATGCGGCGACAGGTAGAGCCGCGGCGCAGTTGACGCTGTCAGCCGGGACACCTCAGGCTGACGCTCCACCGTTCGGCCGTGTTGACCTCGCACAACCCTAACCAGCCGCAAGACGAGCACGCCCGGCACACCGGCTCAGGAGGGAGAGGCAAGGCCAGGATGCCCGAGCGCGACCCGGTTGGGTCATCTTAAAGCCGAAATCGCCGAATACGGCCGCTCCGGACGAGTGCGGCGGGTGGCAGGTGGCAGGTGGCTGTAGACAGCAACGATGACAGCAACCGCCAGGCACGGGGACAGCCGTCGGCGGCCGGACGCGAACAGCCGCCCGAGGTCGCGGATATGCACCGACGCTGCCGGACGAAGTGCCTAGAACCTACAATCCAGGGGTCACGTCCCGGACCGTCTGGCCGTCGCCGCGCCGTGGAGCGACGACCTGGACATCATTGGTACTGGCTCCGATTGATTCCAGTGTGATTGATTCCAGTGTCGAGTCCCACCACATGCTTGACGAATCCGTCCCACCACATGCTTGACGCTGGGTCTAGAAGACGCACCGATTGACGAGGTGGACCGGGACCGGTGGTTACGTTGTGCTGCTGGGCTTGCTGATCTTCGTTTCTCTGGTTGTGGCCCACGCCCCAGCCGCTTCGGTCAGCTTCCCGATCAGGTCAGTCTTGCCCTCGGTGTAAGCCTCACGGTCGTTCGGATACCGGTCTGCCAAGTCTCGCTTGAGGGCTTCGTAGTCGGCACGGGCGTCGGGGTGGGCTCGTAGGTAGTCCCGGAAGGCCAAGACGTTGACGTAACGCGGCGAGCCGGTCGGTACCAGGTGCAGGTGGTGGGTCCGGTGGCTGGGGCGTGGCTTGCAGAACCAGTGCATGACCTCAGCGAGATAGGGCCAGTAGCCGTAGCTCAGTGGCTCCAGCAGCTCGATGCAGGGGCGCGACGACTCCAGATCCGCGACGCCAACCATGATGTCGATGACCGGCTTGGCGGCGAGCCCGGGCACTGCCGTGCTGCCGACATGGTGGATGCCGCCAGTGATCCAGGGATCGATGGTTTGGCCGATCACGCTGGCCTCCTCGACGAACCGCTCGGGCCATGCGACGTCGTAGGGCTCAATGTGAATGGGGGCGTTAACGTCGCTCGAATCGCTATCGCTGTCCGGCATGGGATCACTCTGTCAGGGCAGCGGTCTCGCCGCAGTTCCAGCAGTAAGCCGACGATCATGTCAAGCATCTGGTGGGACTCGACTGTCAAGCATGTCCCGTGACGGGACAGTGTGATTGATTCCAGGTGCTGCCGATTTCTTCTGTTCTGGATCAAGGCGCCGCGCTCCGCACGGCGCGGGCGGTGAGCCGGCCGGCGGCAAGCCGCCCCGGCCGCCTCCGGCGCCGGGGCGGAGAGCCACCGACTACCGCCGGACCGCCGCCCCGAACTTCTCCGACATAAGAAGCAGCACGACCACGGCCAAGCGGTACGGAAGCCGGCAGGTCGACCTAATCGAGAGCTAGGGCTTCCGACTGCCGCGCCAGTCCAACCCCGGGACTGACTTGCCCCCGGCCCAACTCCCGCAGCGGCAGAGCCCGACAAGCAGCCCTCAGCCGGTCGCTCCAGGCGCGGCCCATGTCAGGCCGGCAAATCACTAGAGCATGAGCGTCCGCAGCCCCAGGAGAGCCCTGAGGGGCAAGATCGACCTGCCCACCATCTGCCCACAACCAGTCGTCAACGACTGGACTCAGCCAGACTCAGCTAGATCAACGACAACGGCCCCTGATCAGCATCTCTGCTGGTCAGGGGCCGTGTCTGCACCTGGTGGCGGGTAGAGGATTCGAACCTCTGAAGCTTTCGCGACGGATTTACAGTCCGCTCCCATTGGCCGCTCGGGCAACCCGCCAGGGCACCCCACCGCGTCGCAACGCGGCGGCGGAAGCAAGAATAGCGGCTCCCCCCGGCACCGACGCAACCGGGTACCGTCAGGGGGTCGTGCCGCTGGTCGGCGGCCGACGGCAGGCCCAGACCGCCGGACAGCAGGAGCAGAAACATGGCAGCGAACCCGTCGTTCGACATCGTGAGCAAGGTTGACCGTCAGGAGGTCGACAACGCCCTTCGGCAGGCGGAGAAGGAGCTTGCGACGCGGTTCGACTTCCGCGGCACCGGCGCTGAGATCTCCTGGTCGGGCGAGGAGGCGATCGGTCTTCAGGCGGAGACCGAGGAGCGTGTCCGCGCCGCGCTGGACGTGTTCAAGGAGAAGCTCGTCAAGCGGAACATCTCGCTGAAGTCGCTGGATGCTGGGGAGCCGCGCCCGTCGGGCAAGATCTTCAAGATCGACTGCAAGGTGATCCAGGGCATTGAGGCGGACAAGGCCAAGGCCATCAGCAAGAAGATCCGCGACGAGGGTCCCAAGGGCGTGCAGGCGCAGATCCAGGGCGACCAACTGCGGGTGACCGGCAAGAAGCGCGACGACCTGCAGGCCGTCATCTCGCTGTTGAAGGGCGAGGATTTCGGCGTGGCCCTTCAGTTCAACAACTACCGCTGACGGCTGTCCACGGCGAGCCGACCTGGGGACGCAGCGCATCCGGGTGAGATCGACTCGGGTTCCTGAAAGTCGGGGCATCCAAGCGACTGGGTCACCGCGACATTCAGAAACCTGAGTCGATCAAGCACGATCCGACCACAGCACGGGCCGACCGAGACGCCCGCTAGGTACGCACGTAGTCAGGCGGGGACGGGCTGTTCGGTGCGTACCGCTGTGGTTTCCGCGCGGGCGATGGGCCCGGCGGGCAGTGCGGCGACCACGGCACCGACGGCGACCGCCGCCCCGGCGAACAGGAACGCCCAGCGGACGCCGCCGGCGTGGTCCACGATCACGCCGGCCACCGAGCCGCCGGCCGCGCTGGACGCCACCGCGACGGTGACCACCCAGGTGTACGCCTCGTTCAGCATGCCGGTCGGGGCGATCCGGCCGACCAGGGTGTTCTCCAGGGTCAAGGCGGGCGCGATGGTGGCCCCGCCGGCGACCAGGGCGACACCCAACGCCAGCGGGGTGGGCATCACCGCGAACACGGCGAAGGTGGCGGCCAGCGCGGCGAGCAGGAAGGCGAACTGCCGGGTCATGTTCGGTGCTGGCCGCCGGACGCCGAACCAGAGCCCGCCGAGGGCGCTGCCGATCCCCCAGACCGCGAGGAGCACACCGGCGAGGCTCTCCGGGTCGTCGGTGGCGTGGTCGCTCGCGAACGCCGGCACGATCACCCCGGCGGCCCCGAACGCGATGCCCAGGCCGGCCACGCAGATCAGCAGGGCCGGGAAGCCGGGGACCCGCAGCGGGCCGAGCCCGCGGGCGTGGTGTTCGCGCGGGTGCGGGCGCCAGCCGCGCATGACCCGGCCGAGGGCCACGGCGGTCGTGCCGAACAGGGTGACCACCGCCGCACCGATCAGCGCGGCTGACGCGTCGGCGACGAGGACGAAGCCGGCGACGAGCAGTGGGCCGAGGACGAAGACGATCTCGAAGAGGGTGGTCTCGGCGGCCATTGCCGTGTTGCGCAGGTGGGAACGGCCGGAGTTCGGGCTGGTCAGGTCGTTCCAGGCGCCTCGAATGGCGGCGGTGAGTGGCGGGTAGGTGGCGCCGGCCACGCCTGCGGCGAGGTAGATGACGGGGAGAGCGTCGTCGCCGGAGCGGCTGGCCAGCAGCAACCCGATGAGCGCCAGCGGGTGGGCGACGGCGGTGAGCAGCAGGACGGGGGTGGGGCCGACCCGGTCGGCGACCCGTCCGGCTATCGGGCTGAGCGCGGCACCGGCGAGGGCGTAGATGCCGCCCGCGATGGCGGCCAGCGAGTAGCGCCCGGTCACCTGTTCGACCACCAGGAGCAGCGCCAGGGGGGTCATACCGATTCCGAGCCGCCCGATGATGCCGGTGACCAACAGCATGGGCGCCCCGGGGATCCGCCAGACACCCAGGTACTGACGCAGCGCGGTCACCGTGAACCTCCCGAGGGTGTAATGAGCGTGAGCCGTTATGACCCTAACGCCACCGCCGGGCGGGTAGACAACGGAAATACAGCAGTCCGCCCGTACCCGGCGTGGCCGGGTACGGGCGGAGGCGGTCGATCAGCGGGTCAGCGCTGGAACTGGACCGGCCCCGAGTTGCGGGCCATCTGCTCCAGCCGGGCCACGCGGTCCTCCATCTTCGGGTGCGTGGAGAAGAGCGCGGCCATGCCGCCACCCCGGAACGGGTTGGCGATCATGAGGTGGGCGGTGCTGGTGAGCTGGCCCTGGGCCGGCAACGGCCGGCGTCGGGCAACCGCGTCGATCTTGCGCAGCGCGCTGGCCAGGGCCAGCGGGTCGCGGCTCAACTCGGCGCCCGAGGCGTCCGCCTGGAACTCGCGGCTCCGGCTGATCGCCAGTTGGATCACCGTGGCGGCGATCGGGCCCAGGATCAGAGTGAGCAGCAACACAGCCGGGTTCGGGCGGTCCTCGTCGTCCCCGCCGCCCAGCGGGATGAAGAAGGCGAGGTTCGCCAGCAGGGTGATGATGCTGGCCAGGCCGGCCGCCACGCTGGAGATCAGGATGTCCCGGTTGTAGACGTGGGACAGCTCGTGCCCGATCACACCGCGCAGTTCGCGGTAGTCGAGGATCTCGGTGATGCCCTGGGTCACGCAGACGGCCGCGTGCTGCGGGTTACGACCGGTGGCGAAAGCGTTGGGCTGCGCGGTCGGGCTGACGTAGAGGCGCGGCATCGGCTGCCGGGCGTCGGCGGCCAACTCCCGGACCATCCGGTACAGCTCGGGGAACTGCGCCTCGGTGACCGGTTGCGCCCCCATCGAGCGCAGCGCGAGCTTGTCGGAGTAGAAGTAGGTGACGCCGTTCATGACCAGAGACACGAGGACGGCGATGACCAGGCCGCCGCTGCCGCCGAACCAGTAGCCCACCGCCAGGATCAGGGCGCTGAGCAGGCCAAGCAGCGCTGCGGTCTTCAGACGGTTGTGGTGCACGATGTCTCCTTCGGTGCACGGATCGCCGGGATCCGCTGACCGGTGTAACAACCCGGTACCCACCAACCATCCGTTACAACGCTGAGAGTTCACTGAGACCGAAGTCGCAGGTCAGGTCAACGGCCGGCCAGGTCGAGCACCAGTTGCGGGGCGACACCCAGCACCACGGCGGCCACCGTCGCCACCGCCAGCACCACCGCCACCACACCCACCACGGGTACGGCCGCAGCGCCCCCGACGTTCGGGGCGGCGAGGGGCGTCGGTGCCCACAGCGCGGCGGTCACCCGCAGGTAGTAGGCGAGGCCGATCACGGCGTTCAGCGCCACCACCAGCGCCAGCCACGCCGCGCCACCGTCCAACAGCGCCCGGACCACTGTCACCTTCGCGAACAGGCCGGCCAGCCCCGGCGGCAGACCGGCCAGACCCACCAGCGCGAGACCGAACGCCGCAGCCCGCCACGGATGCCGGCGGGCCGCGCCGCGCAGGTCGTCCACCGTGCCGCCGTCCGCGCCCGCCGGCCGCAGGGCCGTCAACCCGGCGAAGGCGGCAAGCTCCAACACCACGAAGAAGACGGCGTACGCCACGGCGGCCGCGTACGCGGCGGACCGCGCCTCGTCGGTGCGCCCGGCGGCCAACGCCAACGCTCCCAGCGGGGCGAGGATGTAGCCGGCCTGCGCGACTGACGACCAGGCGAGCAGCCGGACGGTCCGCCGCTGACGCAGCGCCACCAGGTTGCCCACGGTCATGGTGAGCACCGCGAGCACCGCGAGCACCGGGCCGGTCTGGTCGGCGGGCAACGCCCGCTGCACCACGGCGAGCAGGGCGATCAGGCCGCCCAGCTTCGACGCGGTGGACAGGTACGCGGCCACCGGCAGCGGCGCGCCGTCGTAGGTGGCCGGCGCCCAGGCGTGGAACGGCACCGCCGCCACCTTGAACGCCAACCCGACCAGCAGCACCGCCACCGCGGCGCTGGTCAACGGCAGGTCCCGCAGCTCAGGCTGCTCGGCGAGCAAACCGCCGAGCCGGTCCAGGTGCAGCCCGCCGGTCACCGCGTACAGCAGCGCCGCGCCGAGCAGGGTCAGCGTCGTCGCCACCACGCTGACCACGAAGAAGGTCAACGCCGCCTCGGCGCTGGCGAGGCTCCCCCGACGCAGGCCGACCAGCACGTACAGCGGCAGGGTCAACGTCTCCAGGGCGACGATCAGCGTGATCAGGTCACCGGCCGCGCCGAGCACCACGCCGCCGGTCATCGAGCAGGCCAGCAGGAAGGCGTACTCCCCGATCGGTGACCGCCCGGCCCGCAGCGCGGGCACCGACAGCCCGAGCACACCCAGCGTCAGCAGTGCGACCACCGCGCCGACCAGTGCCGCGCGACCGCCGAAGATCCATGAGCAGTCGGCGCCCACGCAGAACGTGCGCCGCTCGGCACCCGCCCCGACCAGAGCGGAAGCGACGGCGGTGCCGAGCGCGCCGAGGGCTGCCACCGCGAGGGTGGCCCGTGGCCGCGCCACGAGCAGGTCGGTGATGAGGACGAGCACGGCCGTGCCGGCGGCCAGGTAGGCCGGAAGCAGCGCGACGCTGTCCACGCTCTGCACGACGTTCATGGCTTGACCACCCCGATGAGAGCGTCGACCGGGGCCTCGGCGACACCGAGGACCAGTGTCGGCGCCAGCCCGATGGCCAACGCGAGCAGCACCAGCGGCACCCAGGCGGTCAACTCCGCCCCGGCCAGGCCGGCGCCGACCTGCCCGACGGCGGGGCTCGGTCGGTTGTGGGTGACCTGGCGCAGCAACCGCAGGAAGTACGCGGCGGTGAGCGCCCCCCCGATCGCCGCCAGCACCCCGAGGGTGGTCCAGAGCGGGCCGCCCACCTGCAGTGCGGCGACCACCGCGAACGCCTCACCCCAGAAGCCGGCCAACCCGGGCAGGCCCAGCGACGCGATCGCCGCGAACGCGAGCAGACCCGCCAACCGGGGCGCGGTCTCCCGCAGCCCGGACAGCTCCGCGAGCGCACCCGTGCCGGTACGGTCCTTCACCGCCCCGGCCAGGAAGAACAGCAGGCCGGTGATCACGCCGTGCGCGACGTTGCCGATCAACGCCGCCTGGATGCCGGTGGCGGTCAGCGTGGCGACGCCGAGCAGTACGAAACCCATGTGCCCCACGCTGGAGTACGCGATGAGCCGCTTCACGTCCGACTGGGCCAGGCAGACCAGCGAACCGATCAGGATCGCGGCGACGGCCAGCACGCCGAGCACCGGCGCCGCCCAGCGGGCACCCTCCGGCGCCACCCCGACCGCGACCCGGATCAGACCGTACGTGCCCATCTTGAGCAGCACACCGGCCAACACGACACTGCCCACGGTGGGTGCCTGGGTGTGCGCGTCGGGCAGCCAGGAGTGCAGCGGCCACAGCGGGCTCTTCACCGCGAAAGCCAACGCCAACAGCGTGAACGCGGCCAACTGGGTGCCCCTGGACAACCCCGCCCCACCGGTCAGCATCACCAGGTCGGCGGTGCCGGCGGCGGCGACCACGACGTACACGCCGACCAGCAGCAGCACCGACCCGAACAGTGTGTAGAGGGCGAACTTCCGGGCGGCCCGACGCCGGTCCGCGCCACCCCAGCCAGCGATGATCGCGTACATCGGCAGCAGGACGACCTCGAAGAAGAGGAAGAACAGCACCAGGTCCAGGGCGAGGAAGGTGCCCAGGATGCCCACCTCGACCACCAGCAGCAGCGCTACCAACGCCCGGCCGCTGCCGCCGCCGGGCACCCGCCACATCGTGTACGCGCAGCAGAGCAGCGTGAGCAGCGCCGTCAACACCACCAGCGGCCAGGAGATGCCGTCGACGCCGAGGTGGAAGCGCAACTCCAGACCGGGCACCCACGGCAGATCCAGTTGGTGCCACGGGCGCACCGCCGGGGCGCCAGCCGACCAGGCGACCCAACCTCGACCGCCGAACACCAGCGGCACCGCCGCCAGCAGGGTCAACGCCGCCGCGATCGTGCCGACCAGGCGGGCTGCCCGGTCCCGGGGCGTTGCCGCCACCGCGACCGCGCCCAGCGCCGGCAGCGCCAGCACCGCGACCAGCAACCCCTGCCCGACACTCATCGGGTTCCTCCAATGACCGCGGCGGCCAGGCCGATGAGCAGCGCGCCGGCCAGCACACCGGCGGCGGCTCGGGGCAGCGCCGCGCGGTGCAGCGCGGCCAGCCCCGCGCCCAGACCCGACGCGGCTCGGCCACTGCCCTCGACAGCACCGTCCACCAGCACCTCGTCACCGGTGCGCACGACACGGGCCAGCGCGCGCACGGGGCGTACGACAAGGGTGTGCTGGACGTCGTCGAGCCGGAACGCGCTGGCGAAGACCGGCCGCAGCGGACCCAGCGCGGCGGCCGGGTCGGCCGCCCGGTCACGACGCCAGCCCAGCGTCACCAGCCCGGCGCCGAGTAGCAGGAACGCGAGCGGCAGCAGCACCCCCGACCCGAGGTGGACCAGGCCGTCCTCGGAACCCGCCACCGGGACGGTGGGGAACCGCAGGCGGTCGGCGAACGCCCCGACGAACCCGGCCAGACCGAGCAGCGCGGCTGGCACGGCCAACAGCACCACCGGCCAGCGCAGCACCGCCGGCGGGTCGTGCGGCCGAACCAGGGGCAGGCGCGCAGTGCCGAAGAAGGCGCGCAGCAGCAGCCGACCGGCGTACCAGGCGGTGACGACAACGCCGACCAGCCCGGCGACCCAGACGATCCAGCCCACCCAGGACGGCACCGGGCCGGTGCCCTCCAACGCCGCCGACTCGGCGACCGTCAGTACGCCGTCCTTGCTCCAGAAACCGGCCAACGGCGGCACTCCGGCCAGCGCACCCAGGCCCACCACAGTGCACCAGAACGTCACCGGCATGCTGCGCCGCAGCCCGCCCATCTCCGACATCAGGGTGGTGCCGACGGCGTGGATCACGACGCCGGCGGCGAGGAACAGCAGCGCCTTGAAGGCGGCATGGGTGAGCAGGTGGAACAACGCGGCCGACGGTGAGCCGACCGCCAGCGCCCCGGTCATGTAGCCCAACTGGGACACTGTCGACCAGGCCAGCACGCGTTTGATGTCGTCCTGGGCGGTGGCGGCGAGCGCGCCGAGCAGCAGCGTGATCGCGCCGAGCACCCCCAGCACTGTCAGCGTCACCGGCGCTGCCGTGAACAGCGGGTAGAGCCGGGCCACCGCGTACACCCCGGCGGCGACCATCGTCGCGGCGTGGATCAGCGCGGAGATCGGGGTCGGACCGGCCATCGCGTCCGGCAGCCAGGTGTGCAGCGGGAACTGCGCGCTCTTGCCGGCCACACCGGCGAGCAGCAGCAGGCCCGCGGCGGTCAACGTCGCGCCGGAGTGGTCGTGGGCGAGCACGTCGGCGATCCGGAAGCTGCCCGTCGACACACCCAGCAGCGCGATGCCGAGCAGGAACCCGACGTCACCCACCCGGGTCACCAGGAACGCCTTCATGGCGGCGGCGGGCGCGCCGGCCAGTCGGCGGTCGTGGGCGATGAGCAGGTACGAGCAGAGGCCCATCACCTCCCAGCCGACCAACAACATGATCAGGTCGCCGGCGACCACCACCAGCAACATGGCACCGGTGAAGAGGCTGATCTGGGCGGCGTAGGGCGGATAGCGGTGATCGACGTCAACATCGTCGTGCGGGCCGCGCCGCAGGTAGCCGATCGAGTAGACCTGCACGGCCAGGGCGACAGCGGTGACCGCCACCGCGACCAGCGCGGCGGCGCCGTCCAGCCGTACGCCGAGAGTCACCGCCAGCCCGCCGAAGTCGACCCAGGTGGCCGACGTCTCCGTCGGCCGGTCGACGGTGAGCAGCAGCGCGACGGCCAGCGCCAACGCGCCGGCCGCACCGGTCACGCCGAGCGTCACGGCCGCCGCCCGGGCCCGGTCGCCGCCGGTCGCGTTCTCGCGCCGGGAGGCCGCGGGCAGCAACAGGCCGAGCAGCCCGGCGACCAGCGGTACGGCGGGCAGCAGCGCCCCGAGCAGCCCGCTCACCGGCCCGCCTCCGAATCCAGGACGGCCGGCTCGCGCCCGCCGACCGGCGGCGACGGCTCGGTCAACGGCACGTCATCCACGGCGACGGTCGCGCGTAGCCGGTAGAGCTGAAGGACGATCGCCAGCCCCACCCCGATCTCCGCGGCGGCGAGGACGATGACGAACAGGGCGAAGACCTGCCCCGAGTGTGGGAGCACGGCGCGGGCGGTGGTGTCCGCGGTGACCAGGATCAGGTTGACCGCGTTGAGCATCAACTCGACGGACATCAGCACCAGCACCGCGTTGCGGCGACGCAGCACGCCGTACACGCCGAGACCGAACAGCAGCGCGGCGGTGACGTACGGGATGACCGGCCTCACCGGCGCCCCCCGGGCTCGCTGTCGACCCGGTCGGCTGCCCGGCCGTCGCCGGGCGGGCCGGCGCGGCCGATGTCCGGCCGGGACAGCACGATCGCGCCCACCAGGGCGGAGAGCAGCAGCACCGAGAGCACCTCGAACGGCAACACCCAGGACTGGAAGATCTGCTCACCCAGCCGCTCGGCGGTGCCGGCGGGCGGCAGCGTGACGGTGCTCCAGCGGTACGCGTCGACCAGCAGGACGGTCAGCCCCAGCCCGGCGCCGCCACCGATCAGCGCGGCCGGCCAGCCGGGCCGGTCCAGGTCGTCGGAGGCGCCGATCGGAGCCCGGGTCAGCATCACCGCGAACAGCAGCAGGACCACCACCGCGCCCACATAGATCAGCACCTGCACCCAGGCCACCAACTCGGCGCTGAGCACCAGGAAGTCACCGGCCAACGCGCCCAGGCACACCACCAGGTAGAGCCCGGCCCGGACGAGGTGTTTCGTGGTCACCACCAGCACGCCGGCGCCGACCGCCACCGCACCGAGGGCGAGCAGCAGCACATCCGCGCCGGTCACCGGGCCGCCCCTGCAGCTCGGGCGGTCACGACGCCGGGTCCTGGTCGGCGTCGGGGCGTACCGCTGGCGGAGCGGGACGTGCGGCGGCGGCCTTGCGCGCGGCGGAGGTCTCCTCCTTGGCCGGCTCGCCGTTCGGGTCGTGCGCGGGCGGCGGCGGAACGGTGGCCATCCACTGACCGAGGTGGTCCTTGTCGTGCAGCAGGTCCTTGATGTCGTACTCGGCGTACTCGAACTCCGGCGACCAGTAGAGCGCGTCGAACGGGCAGACCTCGATGCAGATGCCGCAGTACATGCAGAGCGAGAAGTCGATGTCGAACTTGTCGAGCACGTTGCGCTGGCGGGGGCGGGCGGCGCCGGGCACCGCCACCTCCTCCTTGTGCGAGTCGATGTAGATGCACCAGTCCGGACACTCGCGGGCGCAGAGCATGCAGACCGTGCAGTTCTCCTCGGACAACGCGATCACACCGCGCGAGCGCGGCGGCAGGTCGGGAGCGGTGTCCGGGTACTGCTGGGTGGTCGAACGGCTGGTCATCGTCTTGAGGGTGACCGCCAGCCCCTTCACCAGGCCCGCGCCGGGAAGGCCGCGTTCGCTGGTGTCACCACGCTCGCTGGGGTCGCTCATGTCGACCATCCTGCCCTGTGGCCCCGGCGCGCGCGACCACCACCCACAGGTCCACGAACGGAGGGCTCACCCGAGGAGCACGGTCAGCTGCGGATCAACCGGATCACGCCCCGGGTCCGCCGACGGCTGCCGGTGGGAGCATCTCGACACCGAGTTGTTGCAGCAGTTGGAACAGCTCGTTGCAGCTCCACACCTCGACGATCCGGCCCGCCGGGTCGAAGCGCAGGAACGTCGCCCCCGAGTAGCTGACCACCTGCCCGGTCGGCGGCACCGGCCCGAACTGCCCGACGTGGGTGCCGGCGGCCCGCCAGTGCACGGCCACCCGCTCACCGGCCGCGACCACGTCGACGATCTTGTAGCGCAGGTCGGGGAAGGCCGCGCGGCGCTCGCGATGCCAGGCCAACGTCGCCTCCGGGCCGGTGCCGCCCAGCCCCGGGCACTCCTCGGCCACCAACTCGTACGCCGACTCCTCTCGGCGGGCGTTCCACACATCGGTGATGAACCGCCGGGCCGCCGCCTCCACATCCGTCATGCCGGCGAGGGTATCCGGGCTCACCGCGTCGATCGGTCGGAGATCGGTAAGGATGGGGTGCAGGGCAGCAACACGACCGGGAGGCTGACGTGTGCGAGGAAAAAGGCGGCAAGTACGTCGAGCCGGGCGGCGAATTCACCCGCGACCAGCGGTACATCGCCACCCGGATCACCGAGGACGGGCGCGACGGATACCCGGTCGAGCCGGGCCGGTACCGGCTGGCGGTCAGCCGGGCCTGCCCGTGGGCCAACCGGCTGATCATCGTGCGGCGGTTGCTCGGCCTGGAGGACGCCATCTCGATGGCGGTCGCCGGCCCGACCCACGACGCCCGGAGCTGGACCTTCGACCTCGACCCGGACGGGCGGGACCCGGTGCTCGGCATCGAGCGCATCCAGGAGGCGTACTTCAAGCGCTTCCCCGGCTACGAGCGCGGCATCACCGTGCCGGCGATCGTGGACGTGCCGACCGGGCAGGTGGTGACCAACGACTACGCGCAGATGAGCCTGGACCTGTCCACGCAGTGGGGGGCGTACCACCGCGAGGGTGCCCCGCAGCTCTACCCCGAGCACCTGCGGGAGCAGATCGACGAGGTCAACGCCGTGGTGTTCCGGGACGTCAACAACGGCGTCTACCGGTGCGGGTTCGCCGGCAGCCAGGAGGCGTACGACAAGGCGTACCACCAGCTCTTCGACCGGCTGGACTGGCTCACCGAGCGGTTGACCGACCAGCGTTACCTGGTCGGCGACACCATCACCGAAGCCGACGTGCGGCTGTTCACCACGCTGGTCCGCTTCGACCCGGTCTACCACGGCCACTTCAAGTGCAACCGGCAGAAGCTGAGTGAGATGCCGGTGCTGTGGGCGTACGCCCGGGACCTGTTCCAGACCCCCGGGTTCGGCGACACCATCGACTTCGACCACATCAAGCGGCACTACTACGAGGTGCACCGCGACATCAACCCGACCGGCATCGTTCCGCTCGGCCCCGACCTGTCCAACTGGCTCACCCCGCACGGCCGGGAAACGCTCGGTGGCCGCCCCTTCGGCGACGGCACCCCGCCACCACCCCCGGCCGAGCCGGTGGACCCCGCGCACACCCCGCTGCGCTGAGCGGCCCACCTCGCCGCCCGGCTCGTCGCTCGTCGCCCCGGCTCGTCGTCAAGATCCGCGCAACATCAGGGATGTTGGTGTCTCCCGCCTGCCGGAGGCAGCAACATCGGGGAAGTTGCGCGGATCTTCGGGGGTCGGGCGTGGGGCGTGGGGTCGTCAGGCGTGGGACGTGAGGGCGGCCGGGCTCGCCAGTCTTGGGCCTGGGCGGGGAGTGGGCTAAGGACGCTTTCGAGCTGAATCGTTTGTGACATCGGGCGGTATCTCGGCCGCCGCAGCCGCAGCCGCAGCCGCAGCCGCAGCGAACGATTCGTCTACGACATCAGCTCGAAAGCGGCTCTCGGGACCACCTCAGAGCGCCGCGTCGAGCGATCCGGCCCGACTCGCGCAGGATGATCGCGCTCGATCACTGATGTAGTGGTTGTCCGCGCCGACCGACACCACTGCAACCAGGATCGAACGCGATCACCCGGCGCGCGAGGGCCGGGCAGTGCCGCGCGGAGACCAGGCACTGCCGCGCTAGGTCAGAGGGCGATGCGGACGGCCGCGGTGAGGACCAGCTGAGCCAGGGACGCGGGGACCAGCACCAGCCAGCAGAGGCGTTGCAGCTGGTCCTCGCGGAGCCGGGGGTAGGACACCCGGAGCCAGATGATCACGAAAGAGACCGCGAAGATCTTGAGTAGCGTCCACAGCCAGCCGAGCTGGTCATCAGCGAACGGGCCCTGCCAACCGCCCAGGAACAGCACAGTGGTCAGCGCGGCGATCACCACGATGCCGACGTACTCGGCGAGCAGGAAGAACGCGAACCGCAGACCGGTGTACTCGGTCATGTAGCCGAATACCAGCTCCGAGTCGGCCACCGGCATGTCGAACGGCGGCCGACGGATCTCGGCCAGCCCGGCGACGAAGAAAATGATCATCGCGGGTGCCTGCCAGAGCAGCCACCACGGCTGCCAGGCCTCGACGATTCCCGACAGGCTGAGCGTGCCGGCGGCCATCGCCACCGACGCGGCGGCCAGCACCAGCGGCAGCTCGTAACCGAGCAACTGGGCCGCCCCGCGCAGGCCGCCGAGCAGGCTGTACTTGTTGGCCGACGCCCACGCCGACATCAGCACCGCCACCACACCGACGCCGACCACCGCCAGCACGAAGAAGAGGCCGATGTCCAACGGTTGCCCGACCAGGTCGTCCGGGCCGAGCGGAATGACCAGCAGCACGAGCAGGTAGGGCACCAGGGCCACCGCCGGCGCCAGCCGGAACACCGCCCGGTCCGCCTCGCGCGGCGTGATGTCCTCCTTCTGCACGAACTTGACCCCGTCGGCCACGAGCTGCGCCCAACCGTGGAAGCCGCCCGCGTACATCGGGCCGAGCCGGCCCTGCATGTGCGCCATCACCTTGTGCTCGGCCTGGCCGACGAGCAACGGCAGGGTGAGGAACGCGACCACCACGCCGCCGATCCGGAGCACCAACTCCACCCAGAGCGGCATCAGGGCGTACCCCCGTCGTGGTCGCTGCGGTCGGCGGGAGCCGGGGCGTCGGCGGTGCCGGCAGGCCGGGGAGTACGCGCCGGACGGGCCCCCGGGGCGGGCCGGGCCGGACGCTCACCGGCCGGTCTGGCCGGGGTGCCGCCACGCGGGCCCTCCCCCACACCACCGGCGCCAGCCGGGGTGGGCGTGGGCCCCCACTCGCCCGGAGCGGGAACGCCCGGCGGACGGATCGGTCGGCGTCCTCCGCCGGCCTCGGACTCGCCCGGCTCCTTCGCACCCGGCCACGGTTTCGCCACCCGGGAAGCGAGCACGAACTCCTTACGCAGCGGATGCCCCTCGAACTCCGGGGGCAACAGCAGCGGCAGCAACTCCCCGTGGCCGGCGAAGTCGATGCCGAACATCTCGTGCGTCTCCCGCTCGTGCCAGGCGGCACCGGGGTAGACGTCGACCACCGAGTCGACGGTGGGTGCGTCGCGCGGCACCCGGGTACGCAGCAGCACCCCGTGGCGCAGTCGGCTCGACCAGAGGTGCGCCACCACGTCGAAGCCGTCGGCCAACTCGTCGACGGCGGAGAGCCAGTCGAAGAAGTCGCAGGCCAGCTCGGTGTCGTCACGGGCGGCGGACACCGCGGCCAGCCAGCTCGCCGGAGGTACGTCGACGGTGGCCCGGGCGAACCGTTGCCCGCCGGAGACCGACGGGGTCACCGCGACCGGCGCGAGCAGCGCGACCAGTCGAGCGCCGACCTCTTCGGGAGTCATGCCGCTGATCCTAGTGCCGGCCGGGCCCGCACCTGCCCGCCGCCGACGCCAGCCGATCTCGCGGCTTTGGACGCGGTGCACGTCCCGGCGGGGAAAGATGAGGGCGTGCGCGCTGTGACGGTGAGACCCGGGGTCGCCAACTCGCTGAGCCTCGTCGAGGATCAGCCGGAACCGCCTGCCGAGGAGGGCGCTGTCCTCGTGGAGGCGCTGGCGGTGGGGATCTGCGGCACCGACCACGAGATCATCGCCGGGGAGTACGGCGATGCGCCGCCGGGCGCGGACCGCCTGATCATCGGGCACGAGTCACTGGGACGGGTGATCGAGGACCCGAGCGGAACCGTGCAACCCGGCGACCTGGTGGCCGGGATCGTCCGGCATCCCGACCCGGTGCCCTGCCCGAACTGCGCGGTCGGCGAGTGGGACATGTGTCGCAACGGCCAGTACACCGAGCACGGCATCAAGGCGCTACCCGGGTTCGCCCGCGACAGGTGGCGGATCGAACCCCAGTTCGCGGTCAAGCTCGACCCGGCGCTGGCCCAGGTCGGGGTGCTGCTGGAGCCGACAAGTGTGGTGGCGAAGGCGTGGGACCACATCGAGCGGATCGGGCACCGGGCCGAGTGGCAGCCGCAGACCGTCCTGGTCACCGGGGCCGGGCCGATCGGGTTGCTGGCCGCGTTGCTCGGCACCCAACGTGGGCTCGCCGTGCACGTGCTGGACCGGGCCACCGATGGGCCGAAGCCGGAGCTGGTCGCCGGGCTCGGCGCCACCTACCACGCGGTGCCGGTCAACGACCTGCCCTTCGAACCGGACGTGGTGATCGAGTGCACCGGCGCGCCCACAGTGGTGCTCGACGTCATGTGCAAGGCGGGCCCGACCGGGATCGTCTGCCTGGCCGGGGTGTCCAGCGGTGGTCGGATCATCGACTTCGACGCCGGGGCGCTCAACCGGTCCCTGGTGCTGGAGAACAACGTGGTGTTCGGCTCGGTGAACGCGAACCGGCGGCACTGGAACATGGCCGCGCAGGCGCTCGCCCGCGCCGACCAGGTCTGGCTCGAGTCACTGATCACCAGGCGGGTGCCGGTGAACCGGTACGCCGACGCGTACACCCCCGGGCCGGACGACATCAAGGTGGTGCTGGAGTTCGCCTCCTGAGCGACGCCGCGCCCGATCAGATGCCCGGCAGGCGCCCGTTGCGGAACAGGTCGACGAAGAGCTGGTGGTCCTGGCGGGCACGCACCCCGTACGCGTGCGCGAAGTCCACCAGGTGGTCGACGAAGCCCGCCTCGTCGGCGTCCACCGCCGCGACGATGGCCTCCTCGGTGGAGTAGTCCACCAGGTCGTGGCTGGACTCGTCGTCGGCCACCGAGTGCATCCGGGCCACCGCCCGACCCAGGTCGACGAGCACCCCGGTCAGTTCCTCCGGCTCGTTCACGTCCGACCAGTCCAGGTCGGCGGCGTACGGGGAGACCTCGGCGACGAGCTGACCGGCCCCGTTCAGCTCGGTGAAGCCCAACCACGGGTCGGCGTGCGCCTGCAACGCCCGCTGCGACTCGGCGGTCCGGTGCCCCTGGTGCTGGAAGTAGCCGCGGACCGACTCGTCGGTGACGTACCGCGCCACGGCCGGGACCTGCGCCTGCTTCATGTAGATGACGACGTCGTTCTCCAGCGCCTGGGTGTGCCCCTCCAGCAGCAGGTTGTACGACGGCAGCCCGGCCGAGCCGATGCCCACCCCCTTGCGCAGCACCACGTCCTTGATCCGGGCCGCCACCGGGCGGAGCTGCGTCGAGGCGGCCGGCAAGGTGCCCAAATAGTCGTGGAAGGCGGCGCTGACCAGGTCCCGGGTGGCGGCGTCGATCTCGAAGACCCCGTCGCCAATGGAGAAGCGTCGCTCGTAGTTGTCGATGGTGGTCTGCGCGGCGAGCAGGTCGACGCGGGTGTTGAGCCGGGCCCGCTGCAGCACCCGGCGCAGCACCCCGTCGGCGTTGTCCAGCGTGATCGAACCGATCGCGTCGTCACCGCCGGCGGCGATGGCCCGCAGCTCGGTCAGGTACGACCTGGCGAAGCCGGCCACCAACTCCCCGATCGCGGTGTCGGAGAGCGCCTTGCCGTAGCCGAGCAGCGCCACGCTGGCCGCCAGCCGGCGCAGGTCCCAGGTGAACGGCCCGACGTACGCCTCGTCGAAGTCGTTGACGTTGAACACCAGCTGCCCGGAGGCGTTCATGTAGGTGCCGAAGTTCTCCGCGTGCAGGTCACCGTGGATCCACACCCGGCTGGTCCGCTCGTCGAGATACCTGTCATCGGCGAAGTCGCCGAGCTGGTCGGCGTAGAACAGCGCGGCGCTGCCCCGGTAGAACGCGAACGGCGAAGCCGCCATCTTGCGGAACTTGCGGCGGAAGGCGGCCGGGTCGATCGCCATCGACGCGCCGAACTCCTCGGTGAGCACGTCGACGATGTGGGCGGAGCGCTGGTCAGCTGAGCTGCTCATACTGCGCAGGCTAGTGCGGCGGGTCCATAACGGGGTGGCGAACGACCCGGCCATCGATGATGCTGTCTGGGTCACGGAGCGGGGGCCCGGATTCCACGGTTACGTCCGTCGATCGTGTCGTCGCCACGGGCGGCGGCAGGTCCCCTCGCCGGGCGTCGACCTTGGAGGACCAGATACATGTACCGAAAAACGGGGACCCTGCTCACCGCCGCACTGCTCGGCCTGACCGCGACGATCGGCTGGGCCGTACCGGCCACGGCCGCACCGGCCGCGGCGGATGCGCCCACCTTCTCGCTGAGCCGGCTGGTGCTCGAACCGACCGAACGCGGCTACCGGGGCAGCCTTCGGGTGACGATCACCAACAACAGCGACAGCACCCAGGGCTTCTACTTCCAGATCCGGGAGGCGGTGGCGGGCTCATTCTCCGGGGGTGCGGAGTCACGCTGCGAATCCGACGGCGTGGAGGAAGGGCTGTTGGTCCGCACCTGCGCCCTGCCGCGTGGCAACGACCTGGCCCCGGGTGAGTCCCGCCGGGCAACTGTCGAATTCCAGGTGCTGACCACCCCCCGGAGCTACCCGATGATCGCGGCGGGCGGCCTGGTCACCGCCTACTCGTACGAAACCGGATCGCTGGGCACCGTTCCGTTCAGCGCGCAGTTCCGCTCCCTCGACGGCAAGCTCGCCCGCCCGCAGACGTACGTGCAGGACACCCAGGCGAACGCGTCCGTCCAGGTGATCGGGCCGGTGACCGACGGCCCCGAGAACACCCGGCGGGTGCCGCTCCGGGTCCGGTACGCCGGTGACGCCCGCCAGCTCGGCAACTCACTCACCGCCGCACAGCTGCCCGCCGGGTCGATGATCCTCTTCACCGAGCCTTTCGATGGCCCGGTGTATGGCTCCCAGGCTTTCGTGCCGGGCGGGCTGCTGATGCAGGGTGAGGAGCGAGACGTGGCGCTGTTCATCAGCCGACCGACCGACCCGGCGGACGAGTCGACCCCGATCACCGTGGCGCTGGCCACCCACTACTGGAACGAGACGGTGCCAGACGTCGACCCGAGCGACAACACCGTCACGTTCAACCTGGCCGTGGCAGCCAGCTGACCTGACGGTGCGACGGTCGGCCGCCGCCCGGACCAGTTCCGGGTGGTGGCTGACCGCCGTCAGCTCCCGGCGGGTGGGCGTACCGGGGCGGCGGTGAGCGAGTCGACCGAGCGCGGTGCGGCGGCCTCGCGGGGCGGGGCGTCCAGCGGCGCGGCCAGCACGTCCCGCTGCGGCACACCCCCGATGCCGGACTGCTCGGCGGCGATCTTCTCCTGCAGGCGCAGGATGCCGTGCAGGAGCGCCTCCGGCCGGGGCGGGCAGCCGGGCACGTACACGTCGACCGGGATGATCTGGTCGACACCCTTGGTCACCGAGTACGAGTCCCAGTAGGGGCCGCCGCAGTTGGAGCAGGCGCCGAACGAGATGACGTACTTCGGCTCGGGCATCTGGTCGTAGAGCCGCTTGATCGCCGGCGCCATCTTGTCGGTCACCGTGCCGGAGACCACCATCAGGTCGGCTTGGCGGGGGCCGTGGGCGAACGGGATCACGCCGAGCCGGATGAAGTCGTGCCGACCCATGCTGGTGGCGATGAACTCGATCGCGCAGCAGGCCAGACCGAAGTTGAACACCCAGAGCGAGTAGCGGCGCCCCCAGTTCAGCACGAACCGGATCGGCTCACCGAGCACTGCCGGCAGCTGCACGACCGCCTCCCTCCTACCCCCGTCGAACAGTCAATCACAGCTCCGGCGGGTACCCGTTGGGGCCGGTCACGATCCCTTGGTTCGCACAGCCCCGCAGCCTGTCACGCACCTGACAACCCGACGGGCGCGAGGCCTGCAACCGTTGCGGGGCCCGTCGGGTGTCTTGCTCGCATCACCGCCACCGGAGCCATGGGGCGGCACTACGGGGAACGGGGAGACACGAATGACCAGAACCATCACCCGCCGGCTGCTGGCCGGTGTCCTGGGCGCGGGGGTCGCGCTGACCGGTCTGTCGGGGCCGGCGGTCGCCGGCCCGGGCGACACGGCGGTCTCGGCCGGCCGGCTGGTGCTCGAGCCGACCGACCGGGGGTACGTGGGCAGCCTTCCGGTGACAGTCAACTACCGCGGCCACGACGCGGCGTACCTCAATCTGGCGGTCACCGAACCGGTCCCTGGCGCCTTCGACGGGCTCGACCCCGCCGATCCCTGCAATTTCGGGGTGCCACAGCCGGCCCGGACGATCTACTGCGGCGTGCCGGGCGGCGCGTTGCAACCGGGTGAGCGGCGAACGTTCACCGTTGACTTCCGGGTGCTCACCACCACCCGGCCGTACGCGATGGTCACCCCCGGTGGAAAGGTCGCCATCGAGACCGGAGACCGGAACCCCGCGAACGACACGGCAGCCTTCTCCGCGCTGTTCCGCTCGACGACGGGCTCACTGCGCGCCCCCCGCCCGTACGTGCGGGACACCATCGCGGACGCGGCCGCGAGCGCCGGCTCCGCCACCATGACGCGGCAGGAGGACGGCAGCTGGTTCGGGCGGGTGCCGATTACCGTCCGGGTCGCGGGCGACGCGGCACACGACGCGTACTGGCTCGCTCCGACTCTGCCACGTGGGGTCGATATCGGTGGCACCGAACCCGCGGACGTCTGCACGGCGCACTGCATGGTGGCCGGCGGGAAATTCATGCCCGGTGAGGAGCGAACGATAGCCCTGCTGATCTGGGCACCCGCCGAGGTGTCTCCCGGTGACCTCGGCACCGGTTCGGTGCAGATGTACGGCAACTTTGGTTGGAGCGGCCAGCTGCCCGACGTCGACCCGGCCGACAACATCGCCACCTTCGCCGTCACCGCCGGCTGACCGAATGTCCTCGATGGAGGCGCGGCCGCAGGGGTTCCTGCGGCCGCGCACCCCCGCCGCACCCGATCCGGTGACGGCTCCCGCGCTTCTGCACATCGAGGTGAGCGGAGCGGTCCCGCACGACGATGGTCCCCGCTTCGACGAGGTCTACCGGCGTCACTTCCAGCCACTGGTGGTGCAGCTGTACGCGTTCGTCGGGGACATGAACGAGGCACAGGACCTGGTGCAGGAGGCGTTCAGCCGGGCCTGGCCCCGCTGGGACCGAATCTCCCGCTACGACGACCCGGTGGCCTGGATCCGTCGGGTCGCCTGGAACGTCGCGGTCAGCCGGTGGCGTCGCCTGCGCACCGCCCGGCTGTTCAGCCTCCGTCAGCGGGTGGAGGTGGTCAACGGGCCCGGTCCGGATCGGGTGGCACTCACCGCCGCGCTGGTGACCCTGCCGGCGAACCAACGGCGCGCGGTGGTTCTGCACTACCTGGCCGAGCTGACCATCAGTGAGATCGCCGAGGACTGCGGGGTGGCGGCCGGCACTGTCAAGTCCTGGCTGCACCGGGCCCGGGCCACGCTGGCCGATCGTCTGGCCGAGCAGGAGTCCGGACTCTCGAGCCGACAACCCGCGACCGTCGACGGCGGCCCGACCGGAAGGAGGGCGGACTAGATGGAGCAGCGCAACGAGCGAGCTGATTGGCTGGCGGCTGCCTTCGACGAGCTGAGCATCGCCGGCTTCCAGCAGGTCGACAAGCCTGATCCGGACGTGCCGCGTCGGCGGGCGTACCGCCGGCTTCGCAACCGGGTCGTGTCGTCGGGGATCGCCGCGGCGGTGCTCGTCGCGGTCGGCGGGGTGAGTCTGGTTCGGCCCGTGGCCGCTCCGCCGCCCACCGATGTCATCGCCCCCTCGCCGGTCACCGATTTTCCCTCGGTCCAGATGGAGAGTCTGGCAGCCGGTCCCACCAGCCAGTCGCCCACGTCCCTGCCGAGCGGTCCGTCGACGCCGACCGCGACGCCCTCCGCCAGCCCTCCGACCGATCGGCCAACCAGTTCCCGCCCCACGCCCAGGCCGAAGCCGACGCCGACCCCTACCCGGTACGTCGACCTGTCGATCAGCGCCCCGCGCTCCCTCACTCTGGAGCCGTCCGACACCGCCTACACCGGAACGCTCGACGTCACGATGGGCAACGCCGCCACCCGGTCGTACGACGCCGGGGACCTGATCGTGGTGCTTCCCGTCGAGGCGACGATCAGTCTGAAGGGCACGAACATCGGCGGTTGCTTCCACCAGGGCCAGACCGACGACCTCAAGACGATGACCTGTACCGGCGACGGGCCGATTCCCCTCGGCGGCACCCGCTCCTACCAGATCGCCGTCACGGTGAACATCGCCCCGGGCGGGCCGGCCCGGACCCTCACCGGTTTCGCGCTCACCGTGCGGGCCAACGTGGGCGGAAAGTTCCCGGCCGACCGTTCGCCCGGCGACAACACCGCAGCTACCACCTTGCAGCTGCCCGCCAGTTGAGCGCCCGCGCCACCGGATCCGTCTCCATCGCGCGGGAGGCGCCGGTCGCCGGCCGCCACGTACGTCACGGGGGCGTACGTGGCGGCCGGCGCTCCGGTCACCAGGTGGGGCGTTGCAGCAGCCCGACGAACTCCACCAACAGCCGCTCGCGCAGCGCCGGGGGCGCGGCGTCGAGCAGCGTGTTCACCACCGCCATCCGCTCGGGCAGCGGCGCACCGTCGGTGTCGCCGCCCATGCCCAGCCCGGCGGCGAGACCCGCGACCAGCTCCGGGGTGAGCGCGTCCGGGGTCAGTGACGTCGCCAGCGCCGTCAGTTCGGGCGGGAGTGCGACCGGGCCGGCCGCCTGGGCGGCGGCCACCGCCTCGGTCAGGTCCGGCCCGAACTCGGCCACCCGGGGCGCGACCGCCGCGGTCACCGTGAGGTGCACGCTGGCGGGCAGACCGGCGTACGACAGCTGGGGTTGGGTGTGCCAGCCCCGCGCGGTCAGCTCGTCGACCAGCACGAACAGGTCGGGGCCGTCTTCGGTGGCGGTGAAGCAGACCACTGTCGACTCCGGTTCGGCCATCAGCCGCAACCCGTCGACGGCGCGGACCGCGTCGGCCAGCCCGGCGACCGCGTCCCGGGTGACGCCGGCCAGCCGCAGGTAGCCGTCGTCGCCGAGGTGCCGCACCGTGGCGTACGCGGCGGCGATCGGGCCGCCCGAGC
The DNA here is from genome assembly GCF_054462275.1 of Micromonospora sp. SD19. NCBI lineage: Bacteria > Bacillati > Actinomycetota > Actinomycetes > Micromonosporales > Micromonosporaceae > Micromonospora > Micromonospora sp. SD19. The sequence continues at coordinate 112,647 of NZ_JBTLMN010000004.1, read as the reverse complement.
GGGTGGACGCGATCACCGGGTTGATCATCGTGTAGCCGGGCCAGTCGGCGTACGCGAAGTACTGCGGGGCGCGCAGCGCGGCGTCCCGGTGCAGCAGCACCGACACCCCCTTCGGCGCGTACGCGTACTTGTGCAGGTCGACCGAGATGGAGGTGACCCCGGGCACCGCGAAGTCGAACGGCGGCACCGGCTCCCCGAGGCGACGCAGGTACGGCAGGGTCCAACCTCCGAAGCAGGCATCCACGTGGCAGCGCACCCCGGCGTCGGCGGCGGCGGCAGCGATCTGCGCGACCGGGTCGATCACCCCGTGCGCGTACGACGGCGCGGAGCAGGCGACCAGCACCGTCTCCGGGCGGATGGCGGCGGCCATCGCGGCCGGGTCGGGACGCAGCGTCTGCGGGGAGACCGGCACGACGTCCAGCGCCACCCGCAGGTAGTGCGCCGCCTTGGCGAAGGCCGCGTGTGCGCTCGACGGCACCACGATCCGGGGTTCGGCGATCTCCGGGTGGGCGTCGCGGGCGGTCTTGACGGCGAGGATCAGCGACTCGGTGCCGCCGCTGGTGACGCTGCCGACGACGTCGGGGGCGGTGCTGCCCGGGCCAGCGCCCAGCACCCGGCCGGCGGCGGCGACCAGCGCGTTCTCCATCGCCAGCAGGGATGGGAACGCGGTCGGGTCCAACCCGTTGACGTGGGCGCTCTCCCGGTGGGCGGCGGCGGCCAGTTCGTCCAACCCCGGTACCGCCGGGTCGTAGACGTACGCGAAGAGCCGTCCCCCGTGGGTGGGCCGGTCGGCGCCGCGCAGTTGCCGGACCTCGGCGAGCGCGACCTCGGCGGGTACCCCGGTGGCGGAGAGCGCCCCGGCCTCAACCCTGTTCTCGTCGATCATGGAGTCATGGTGCCCTTCTGGTGACGGTCAACGGCCTTGTCGCCCAGCCCAACTCCATGACCGACCAGGTCGCTGTGGGCGGTGAGGGTGTACTGGCGGAGCAGGAGGACCGGCGGGGCGATCAGCAGGGCCGGGATCAGCGTGAAGCCGAGCAGGACGCCCAGCCTCGCCGTGTCGGACTGGGCGGCCGCCGAGCCGGTGTCGGAGGACACGTAGCCGGACAGTTGCAGCACCAGTCCGTAGATGCCGGGGCCGAGCGCCAGGCCGAAGGTCTCCCCGGCGGTCCACAGCCCGGTGAAGACGCCCGCCTGTCGTCGACCGGTGCGCGCCGTCTCGTGGGCGATGCAGTCCGGCAACATCGCCAGCGCGAAGACCTGCTGGCCGGCGTACCCCACGCCGATCAGCGCGACCACCAGATAGACGGCGACCGGCGGCAGCAGCGGCGCGGCGACCAGTGTGAACGCGCCGACGGCGAGGATCAGCGAGGCGACGACCAGCGCGGTCCGTTTGCCCAGCCGGGCACCGACCCGGGTCCAGATCGGCATCACCAGCAGCGCCGGCCCGACGAAACAGACGAACAGCAGGGTCGGCCCGCTCTTGTCGTCGCGCAGGATCTGCCCGGCGAAGTAGTTGACCCCGGCCAGGATCGTCGCCACCCCGGCGGACTGCACCACGAAGCAGATCAGCAGCGCCCGGAACGGGCGGTTGGCACCAGCCACGGCGAGTTGGGCGCGCAGGGTCGGCTCGCTCTCCCCCACCGTGCCGGTGGGTGCGGACCGGGTGCCCAGGAACGCGCCGAGGGCGCCGAGGGCGATCAGCGCCGCCACGAACAGGCCCATCCAGCGGTGCCCGGCGACGCCGTCGCCGCCGGCGCCCACCACCAGCGGCGCGACCGCGCCGGAGACCAGGATGGCCAGTGCCAGCACCGCGATCCGCCAGGTCATCAACCGGGTGCGCTCGGCGTAGTCGTCGGTCAGCTCCGCCGGCATCGCCACGTACGGCACCTGGAAGAAGGCGAACGCGGTGGCGGTGGCGAGGAAAGCGAACGCCACGTACGCCGCGGCGGCCGAGCCGTTACCGAAGGGCGCGGCGAAGATCGACGCGAACAGGACGGCGAGCGCGAGGCCGGCGACGAGCAGGTACGGGCGGCGGGCGCCCCACCGCGACCGGGTGCGGTCGGAGATCCGCCCGGCGACCGGGTTGACCAGCACGTCCCAGGCCTTGGGCAGCAACACCAGCAGGGCGGCCAGCCCGGCGGCCACGCCCAGGGTGTCGGTCAGGTACGGCAGCAGCAACAGACCGGGCACGGTGCCGAACGCGCCGGTGGCCAGTGAACCGAGCGCGTAGCCGGCGTGCACCGAGCGGGGCAGCGAGCCGGTGGCTGACGAGCCGGCGCCCGGCGGCGTTTTCATGGGGCTGAATGTTACTCACGTTATTTCGAGGCCTGACCAACCTGCCGGCCCTGGTGCGCACAGCCGAACAGTCAGGTTGGCGGCAGCACGGGCCCGCAACCGCCGTCACTGTTTCGGAGTGTTACCGGTGCCCAGGGCGGACCAGCCCGGCGGTGACGGGGAGGGACAGTGGCAGCAACGATGGGAGCCCGGGCCAATGAGCCACCGGCGGCCTGGACAGCCGGTGCGGCGGTCGCGGCGACGATCACCTTCGACGACTTCTACCACGCACACTTCGGCAGCGTGACCGCGCAACTCAGTGCGTACACCGGGGATCTGGGGCACGCGCAGGACCTGGCCCAGGAGGCGTTCTGCCGAGCGCTGGCCCGCTGGGACCGCCTGGTCCGGTACGACGACCCGGTGGCCTGGGTCCGGCAGGTCGCCTGGAACCTGGCCCGCAGCCGATGGCGACGCCTGCGTACCGCCCGCAACCACCTGCTGCGGCAGCGCCGCGCCGAGGCGGAGGTGGCCGGCCCGAACCCCGACCGGGTGGCGATCGACACGGCGCTGGCGCAGCTGCCCGCCAACCACCGCCGAGCGGTCATCCTGCACTACCTGGCCGACCTCCCGGTCAGCCAGATCGCCGCCCAGGAAGGGGTGGCCGAGGGCACCGTGAAGTCCTGGTTGCACCGTGGCCGGACCGCCCTGGCCGGGCTGCTCGACGAGAACACCGAGGGGGTGTGCGATGTCTGACCTCGACCCGCGACTGCGCGAGCGGTTCACCGCGTACCGCAACGACGTGGTCACCCACGTCACCGGCCCCGGCCCCGACCAGGCCCGGCACGTCCTGCGCCGACGCCGACGGATGACGGCGGCGGCGGTGGCCGCGGCGGCGGTCGTCCTGGTGGTAGCCCCCGTCGTCGCCAACGCCGCACTGCGCGACGCCCAGAACACGCCGGTGCCGGCGGAATCGGTCCAACCCACCACCACCCCGTCGACCTCGGCACCGCCGACGCCACCGCCGACCGGCTTGGCGACGCCGAGCGCCGAAGCCCCGGCCGGCCCGGACGGGCGGATCAGCCGGGCCCAGCTGCTCGCGGCCCGGATCGACCTGCCGAGCTGGCCGTCGGACCTCGCGGCGGGCGGCTGCGCCACCTCGAACGTGCGGCTGCGGACCGACACGACGAAGACCTACGTGTCGACGCTGACCGACGACGCGTTCGAGCACGGTGACCTCGATGGTGACGGGGCGGACGAAACCGTCGCCATCGTCGCCTGCCGGTACGGCGAGGCGTCGGCCAAGCAGGTGGTGGCCTTCGACCGGGACCGGGACGGTCGGATCGTGACGGTGGGCCGGGTGGTCCGGACCGGTGACGGGTTCGACGACATTCTCGGCATGGAGACCACCCCGGCCGGGTCGGTCGAGGTGCGGGTGGCCGACATCGTGCCGTGCTGCGGCACCCCCGAGTACCTGCGGCGCGATCAGGTACGGACGTACCGGTGGAACGGGCAGCGGTTCAGCCAGACGAACGGCCCCACGACGTTCGGCAGGGACCCCCGGCTCACCGATCTACGGGTGACCATGACCCACCAGCTCGAAGACGGTGCGGGAGCGGACAGTCGACGCCGACTCACCCTGGTCTTCACCGTCACCAACGCCGGGCCGGTCGACGCGGCCCAGGTCGCGTTCCACTCCCTTGAGGGCGGCGAACGGGCCGGCGGGGACTGGTCCCGCTGCGACCCGAACCCCAAGCCGTCGGCCGATCAACCGTCGTGCCTGCTCCCCGGGGTGCCGGCCGGTGAGTCGCGCCGCTACACGTTCGTGCTTCTGGTGCCCGGCCAGCCGGCGCCCGACGCGATCGTCCGCAGGTTCCTCGTCGTCCACTGCGACGCCGCGGACCGCCAGTGGCCCGACCTGAAACGCAACGACAACGAGGTGCGGTCCCCACTGCCACTCTGAACGCCAGCACCGTGCCCCGTCCCCGCCCGGGGCGGGGCACCGTCGGTGTGGCAGGCCCCAGCCGTCACCGGTCACCCCCGCAGATGATCACAACTCCTCCTCCGGCGACCAGGCCGCCGCCGCGACGTCCACCCCCTCGCCCCGCAGCGGCACCCCCTCCGCGCGCAGTCGGGCCCGCGCCTCCCGCTCGTGCCCCGGCGGCAGTCGACCACTCGCTGTCACCACCCGGTGCCAGGGCACCGAGCCGCCGTGCCGGGCCATGATGTTGCCGACCAACCGGGCGGAGGCACGCCCCGAGCGTTCGGAGAGCGCGTCGGCCACCCCGCCGTAGGACATGACCCGGCCCTCCGGGATCCGCTCGACCAGGTCGAGCACCGCCTCGACGTACTCGTCAGGAGTCACAATCCGCCACCATATGGGAACGCCGCCGGGCGGCGCGTCCGTGACCACGCAGAATGGTCGGGTGCGCGACGCAGTCACGACGGCCCGGCGGGTCGTTGTCAAGATCGGATCCTCCTCGTTGACCACCGCGACCGGCGGGTTGGCCGACGAGCGCGTCGACACGCTGGTCGACACCCTCGGTCGGCTCACCGCCGAAGGGCGCGAGGTGGTGCTGGTGTCCTCCGGCGCCATCGCCGCCGGGCTCGCCCCGCTCGGGCTGTCCCGACGCCCGCGCGACCTGGCCACCCAGCAGGCCGCCGCCAGCGTCGGGCAGGGGTTGCTGATCGGTCGGTACGCGGCCAGCTTCGCCCGGCACGGCCGCACCGTCGGGCAGGTGCTGCTCACCGTCGACGACGTGACCCGGCGAGCGCACTACCGCAACGCGTACCGGACGCTGCGCAAGCTGCTCGACCTGCGGGCGGTGCCGATCGTCAACGAGAACGACACGGTGGCCACCCAGGAGATCCGCTTCGGCGACAACGACCGGCTGGCCGCCCTGGTGGCCGCGCTGGTCCACGCCGACCTGCTGGTGCTCCTCTCCGACGTGGACGCGCTCTGGACCGGCGACCCCACCAAACCCGACTCGACCCGGATCGCCGAGGTGCGCGACGACACGGACCTGGCCGACATCACCATCGGCGGGGCCGGCCGGTCCGGCGTCGGCACCGGCGGCATGGTGACCAAGGTCGAGGCGGCCAGGATCGCCACCGGCTTCGGCATCCCGGTGGTGCTCACCGCCGCCGACCTGGCCGCACCGGCGCTGGCCGGCGAACCGGTCGGCACGCTCTTCCACCCGCAGCAGCGGCGCCCGACGGCCCGGCTGTTCTGGCTGGCCCACGCCACCTCGCCCCGGGGGCGGCTGCACCTCGACCCCGGCGCTGTCGCCGCCGTCGTCGGGCGGCGCAAGTCGCTGCTGCCGGCCGGCATCACCGCCGTGGACGGCACGTTCACGGCCGGCGACCCGGTGGACCTGGTGGACACCGCCGGCGCGTCGGTCGCCCGCGGGCTGGTCAACTACGACGCCGTGGAGTTGCCCGGGCTGCTCGGCCGCTCCACGTCCGAACTCGCCGCGGCGCTCGGCCCGGCGTACGAACGAGAGGTCGTCCACCGCGACGACCTGGTGCTGCTGTGAGCAGACCTTCCCACCTTCACGAGGAGTGCTGGCATGAGCGTGGTTGAGCAGGCGCGACGGGCCCGGTTGGCGGCGGAGACGCTGGCCGTGGCCACGCGTACGGTCAAGGACGCGGCGCTGGTGGCGATGGCCGACGCGCTGGTGGCGCGTACCCCGGAGATCCTGACCGCGAACGAGACGGACCTGGCGGCCGGCCGCGAGGCCGGGCTGAGCGCGGCCGTGCTGGACCGGCTCGCGCTCGACGCGGGTCGGGTGGCCGGCATCGCCGACGCGCTGCGCGAGATGGCCGCGTTGCCCGACCCGGTGGGCGAGGTGGTCCGCGGGTCCACCCTGCCCAACGGCCTGGAGTTGCGCCAGATCCGGGTGCCCTTCGGGGTGGTCGGCATCATCTACGAGGCACGACCGAACGTGACGGTGGACGCCGCCGGGATCTGCCTCAAGTCCGGCAACGCGGCGCTGCTGCGCGGGTCGTCGTCCGCCGCACACTCGAACGCCGCGCTGGTCGCGGTGCTGCGCGACGCGGTCGCCGGGGCCGGCCTGCCCGCCGACGCGGTGCAGCTGCTCGACGCCAGCTCCCGTGATTCGGTAAAGGAGCTGATGCGCGCCCGGGGCCTCGTCGACGTGCTCATTCCGCGCGGTGGCGCGTCGCTGATCCGCACCGTGGTCGAGGAGTCGACGGTGCCGGTGATCGAAACCGGGGTGGGCAACTGCCACGTCTACGTCGATGCCGCCACCGACGTGGCGAAGGCCGTCGCGGTGACGCTGAACGCCAAGACGCAGCGCCTCTCCACCTGCAACACGGCCGAGTCGCTGCTGGTGCACGCGGGCATCGCCGACGCGTTCCTGCCCCCGGTGCTGGCCGCGTTCGCCGAGGCGGGGGTGACAGTGCACGGCTCCCCCGAGGTGGCCGCGTACTCCGCCGCCGTGGTCCCGGCGACCGACGAGGACTTCGCCACCGAATACCTGTCCGCCGACATCTCCGTGGCGGTGGTCGACTCGCTGGACGCGGCGGTCGCGCACATCCGCCGCTTCGGCACCGGGCACACCGAGGCGATCCTCACCGACTCGGCGAGCGCGGCCCGCGACTTCGTCGCCCGGGTGGACGCGGCGGCGGTGATGGTGAACGCGTCGACCCGGTTCACCGACGGAGGCGAGTTCGGCTTCGGCGCGGAGATCGGCATCTCCACCCAGAAGCTGCACGCGCGCGGCCCGATGGGCCTGCCCGAGCTGACCAGCACCAAGTACGTCGTCACCGGCGACGGGCACCTGCGCTAACGGCAGCCGCTGCTAGCCGGGCGGCGCGGGGCGGGCCGCCCGGATGGCGGCCAGCGTGGTGTGCACGTCGAACTGGTGGCCGTCGTCGCTCTCCCAGCCGCCGTCGCTGCGCTGGGTCTCGGTCAGCCGGCGTAACGCCCGCACCATGGTCCAGTCCTGTGGGTCCACGCCGGCGCGGCGCAGCGTGGCCGCCAGCCACGCCACCTCCCCCGGGGACATCTTCGGCATCCGCTCGGCGAGCACCACCTGGATCCGCGCCGACTCCTGGAACATCTCCTGCCGGTGCAGCACCGCCGCGCTCAGCCAGCCGGCGGCGAGGAACGACGGCCAGCTGCCGTCCGGGCGCAGCCGTGCGGCGAGCGAGTGGGCCGCCGCCTGCACCACTCCGGCGTACGCCCCACCGACGCGGTGGTCGAGCGGGCCCGACGCGCGCGCGTCGAGGCCGGCGACGGTGAGCCAGAAACCGGCGTTGGCCGACTGGAGGAACCCGGCCTCCGGATCGCCGGGCCGGGCCCACTCCGGGGCCGAGTCGGCCAGCGACACGTCCTCGTCCCAACTGCCGTCGGCCTGCTGTCGCGACGCCAGCCAGTCCAGTGCCCGGCGAGCGGCAGGGCGACCAAGGGCACCCAGGTCGTCGAGCTCGGCGAGCCGGAAGCAGGTGGCGTCGATCGAGGCGGTCCCGCCGCCCCAGGTGGCCGGCCAACCGCCGTCCGGTGACTGGCCGACCTCGGCGGTCTCCAGCAACTCGGCGGGTACGGGGGTGCCGTTGCGGAGCCAGGAGAGGCGGGCGCGTTCCACCGCATCCCCATGCGCCACGACGAACCCGATCGCGGCTTCCAAGTCGACCACGGCGGAGACGCTACCTGCGCAGACGCGATGCCGCCTCAGGGAATCGGCCAGCCCGGGATGGCTGCGTCGCTCCGGCCGGACGGCCGCCCGGCGTCATCTGCGTCGATTTGCCGGGGCGGCCGGACGGGCCGCCCCGGACCGATCGTCAGTACGCGGGCAGCGACGGGTCGATCTGCTTGATCCAGGAGAGCACGCCACCCTGCACGTGCACGGCGTCCTTGAACCCGGCCGCCTTGAGCGCGGCGAGTGCCTCCGCCGAGCGGACGCCGGACTTGCAGTGCAGCACGATCTGCCGGTCCTGCGGCAGCTTCGCGAGGGCCTCACCGGAGAGGATCTCGCCCTTGGGGATCAGGGTGGCGCCGGGGATCCGGACGATCTCGTACTCGGCCGGCTCACGCACGTCGACGAGGAAGATGTCCTTGCCGGCGTCCTGCCACTCCTTGAGCTCCAGCGCGGTGATGGTCGCGTCGAGCGTCGCCTCCTGGGCCTCCTCGGAGACCGCGCCGCAGAAGTCCTCGTAGTCTTCCAGCAGGTCGGTGACGGTGGGGTTCTCGCCGCAGAGCACGCAGTTCGGGTCCTTACGAACCTTGATCTTGCGGTATTCCATCTCCAGGGCGTCGTAGACCATCAGGCGGCCGACCAGCGGCTCACCGATGCCGGTGAGCAGCTTGATCGCCTCGTTCACCTGGATCGAGCCGATCGACGCGCAGAGCACCCCCAGCACGCCGCCCTCGGCGCAGGAGGGGACCATGCCGGGCGGCGGCGGCTCCGGGTAGAGGCAGCGGTAGCAGGGGCCGTGCTCGGCCCAGAACACCGACGCCTGGCCGTCGAAGCGGTAGATCGAGCCCCAGACGTACGGCTTGCCGAGCAGCACCGCCGCGTCGTTCACCATGTAGCGGGTGGCGAAGTTGTCGGTGCCGTCCACGATCAGGTCGTACTGGGCGAAGATCTCGCGGACGTTCTCCCGGTCCAGCGCGGTGTTGTGGATCTCCACGTTGACCAGGGGGTTGATCTCGCGGATCGACGCGGCGGCGGACTCGGCCTTGGACCGGCCGATGTCGGACACCCCGTGGATGACCTGGCGCTGGAGGTTGGACTCGTCGACGGTGTCGAAGTCGATGATGCCGAGCGTGCCGACCCCGGCCGCGGCGAGGTACAACAGGGCGGGCGACCCGAGGCCACCGGCGCCGACACAGAGCACCCTGGCGTTCTTCAGCCGCTTCTGCCCGGTCACCCCGACATCCGGGATGATCAAGTGACGTGAGTAGCGGCGGATCTCGTCTACGGTCAGCTCGGCGGCGGGCTCGACGAGCGGGGGCAACGACACGGTGGACTCCCCGGGATCGGCGGTGTGAACCGCGCCATTGTTGCTCGCGGGAGCCCCGCTCGGCCATGACTGACGACACGTGGTCCGCTATGCGGGAGCGGGAATAACCGACGAGCCCGTCGATCAGGGGACGATGTCCCCCGCGTAGCGACGGCCGTCGAGGTAGGGCCAGGCGTTGGCGACGCAGCCTTCCAGGCCGTACGTCTGCTGTTGCATCACCGGAGCGGGCTCCCCCGGGCCGGGGCACGCCTCGTGGTCCTCGCCGAACTCGTGACCCACCTCGTGGTTGATGACGTAGGTCCGGTAGGTGTCCAGGGAGGCGCCGTAGTCGGGGACTGCCTCCATCCAACGGGCCAGGTTGATGATGACCTGACCGGGCAGGCGACAGGAGGTGTAGCGCTCGGTGGTCAACCCGCCCTCCGCGCACATCCGCTCGGAGGTGACCGGGGTGGCCAGGTAGATGGTGAAGTCGGCGTCCTCCGGGTCGGCCACCCGTTGCACCCGCAGCTCGTCGGAGGCGATCCAACTGCGCGGGTCGGCCAGCACCTCGTCGACAGTTGCGGCGAAGACGTCGGGGTCCTGGCCGGCGTCGCGTTCGACGACGACCCGGTAGCGGCGCAGCGGACCGTCAGTGCCGTGCACGGGGGTCTCGCCGTCGGCGGCGGTGAAGCGTCCCGCTCCGACCGACGGGTAGCTGGTGGGCGCCGGGTGCGCGGCCACCCCACCGCCGTGACCCATTCCGCCCTGGGTGGCGGCCGGCGGCTCGACTGCCGGCTCGCCGCCCCGGCTCACCGTCACGCCGATGGCCGCGGCGAGCACGAGCAGGCCGAGCAGCATGCTGCGGCGACGCCGTCGGCGCATCCGAACGAACGTGGGACGCGCATCCCGCCGCGCCGACCGGTGATCGGGCGGCCGGGCCGGGCCGTAAGGGGACGACGGCGTCATACCGTCGAGCCTGCCAGATTATTCGGGCGTTTAACCGTTTTTATCGCTATTGCCGCAAGATGCCCGATCGAGACTGATATTGGCGAGTCGGACCGATCGCCTCAGAGCGCCGGGCCGGCGTGCCGACGCCCGTTGAGATACGGCCACGGGTTGGCCCGGCACCCGTTGAGGAAGAGCGTCTGCTGCATCATCACCGGCGCCGCCCGACCCGCACCGGGGCACCGCTCGTGCCGATGCCCGAGCTGGTGGCCCACCTCGTGGTTGACCACGTACGTGCGGTAGACCGCCAGCGGCACACCGGCCGAGACGAAGTGCGGCACCGACAACCGCCACCGATCCAGGTTGATGATCACCTTGCCCGGTGCCCGACAGGACGTGTACGGCCGGCCGTTGATCCGGATGTCCACCCCACCCTGTGCGCACATCCGCCCCGCGGTCCGGGCGGTCGCCAGGTAGACGGTGAAGTCACGAGACGCAGCCCCGGGAACCTGCTGAAGCCGCAACCTGCCGCTCTCGACCCAACTGCCCGGCCCGGCCAGTGCCACCTGGACCGCATCGGCGAACTCGGCGGCGTCCTCGGCGCTGCCCGACTCCACAGCGACCCGGTACCGCCGCACCTCACCCGCCCGACCCAGCACCGGGCCGGAGCGCGCGTCATAGCCGAACCTGCCCGTACCGGCGCTCGGAACCGGCCCGGGCACCCGCAACACCGGCGACGGACTGGGCGAAACCACGTCGGCGGGCGACGGGTCGGCCGACGGCGGCAGCGGCCCGGCCACCAGCGGGGCAGGCGTACCCACCTCCTCCGCGGCCAGCCGTTCACCACCGGGTTGCCCGCCCCGCCCTTCGGCGACCACCGTCACCGCCGCACCGACGGCCACCGCCACCGCCACCAGTTGGGCGAGCAACGCGAAACGACGTCGACGGCGCACAGGGTGGCGGGCTGAGCTGGGCATCCGGGTCAGCCTGCCAGATCAGAGCGCCCCACCGCGTCCTCCGTTTCGGCGAGCAGGCCGACCACCGCGCGGGCAACCAGCCGGGGAACCTCCAACTGCGCCACATGGCCGACACCGTGGAGCATCATCAATCGGCTGTCCGGAATGACACGGGCGGTCTGCGGCGCCACCCGCACGTCGACAAGGCGGTCCTGCCGGCCGCCCACCACCAGGGTCGGTGCGCGTACCGCCGCGGCGAGGCGCCACAGCGACCCCGGCCCCGGCAGGTACGCGCGCAGGAAGCTGGCGACCAGCCCACGGAACGTCCGGACGTACGCGGCGGCGTAGTGCTCGGCCTCGTACCGCACCCGGATCTCCTCCAGCGCCTCGGCCCGACGCTGATCGCAGATCCGGCTCAGGTCGGCGACGCACGCCTCCAGCACCTGCTGGGCCATCACCTCCGGCGCGAGCTGGGTGAGGTGCCGGGCGACCAGCCGCTCACCACGCGGAATGGCGAGCACCGGCAGCATCCGCCCCTGCAACGAGCGCCGGAAGTCCAGGAACGGCAGCGCCGGGGAGATCAATGTGAGGGTGCGGACCAGGTCCGGCCGGAGCCCGGCGACCTGGACCGCGACCGCGCCGCCCAGCGAGTTGCCGAACAGGTGCACCGGACCGCGACCGGAGTGCTCGATCCAGCGGACCACCAGATCGGCGAAGGCCGGAATCGTGTACCGCGGACCCGGCTCGCTCCGGCCGAAGCCGGGCAGGTCGATGGCCTGACCGTCCAGTCGGTCGGCGAGCAGCCCGGCCAGGTCCGTCCAGTTCTGCGACGACCCGCCCAGCCCGTGCACGTACAGCGCCGGCTGCGCGCCAGCGGCGGTGGCCGGGGTGTCCCGCACGTACGTGACCCGGCCGTCGAGCCGGACTTCCCGGCCCGGCCACGGCGGCGGGACGCGGTCGTCGGGGAGCAGGTGGTCCGGCCAGAGGGTGGCGCGTCTCATTGCTCCAGTCTGCCCCGGACCACTCAGGACAGCAGCGCCTCCAGCCGACGGTTGACCGCCGCCAACGTCGCCCGGACCACCGCCTGACGGGGATCACCGGCGACCAGGGCCGACCCGGCGAGCTGCTCGACCCAGCCCTCACAGACCAGCAACGCCACCACGGTGGCCACCTCGCAGTTGCCGAACGGCACCACCGCCGCGTGTTCGACGAAGCAGCGCCCCCGCTCGGCGTTGTCCGCGCCGCGCAACAACTCGTCCACGGCGGCGGCCGCCGCCACCGCGCAGAGCCGCAGCACGTAGCCGTCCACCGCCGGCCCGGTGGCGTACCCGGAGGCGCTGTCGGCCCCGGCCAGCAGCCGGACCTCGACGTTCGCGTCCAGGCCGAAGGTGCTGACCTGCACGTGGTCGATCACCACCCGGGGCCCCGGGACGCCGCCGGTCTCCAGCGGCCGGGACGGCGCGGACTCCGTCGTGGTCACCTGACCACCGGAGTACGACGTGCCGAGCGTCGCCGGGCTACCGGTCGCGGCGCCGGCCGGCGCGGCGGAGACCGATCCGGGTTCCTCCACCGTGGCCCGGCCCCGGTGCGGAGCGTTCGACCGCCGCCGACGCGTCGGGTCCGTGCTGGTCCGCTGTTCAGGGCCAGCCGGCGCGGCCTCGGACCGACCGCCGGTCGGGCGGGCGGCCGTCGGCGACGTGGCCGCCCGAACCTCGCCGGGATCACGCGCGGCAGCGTTCTGCGTTTCCGGGGTACGCCGCTCAGCCGGTCGGGGTTCGGCAGCGCGGCGGCGCACCGGCGGAGGCGGCGTGCTGGGCAGGCCGGGCACGTTCTGCGGGGCCGCGGCCAACCCCATCCGCTCCTGGAGAAGCCGGGCCACCTGCCGGCTCACCTCGGCCGGGTCGGCGCCGTCGGCCAGGTCCAGTCGCAAGCTGTGCGCCCCGGCCGGGGTACGGCGCAGGGCCGCGTCGCGGACACCTGCCACCTCCCGGACGGCGTCCAGGATGGCGTTGACATCGAACCCCTCGGGGCGCTCCCGCAGCGGGGCTGGCTCGTCGTCCCGACGCAGGTGGGTGGCGATGCGGGCGAGTTCCGGGGTTTCGGCGGGGGGCTCCACGGCTGGCGGCTCCGGCACGACGGGCACGTCCGGTTCCGCGGGGACGCGCTGCGGCAGCACCACCGCGCTCGGGGCCGACTGCCGGCCGTCGTCGGCCGGCGACGTCGGGTCCGGGGCGGATCGTCGCGCCGCGTACGGAGAGACGGGCGACGGTGCGGGCTGACCGGTGCGGCCGGAACCCTTTTCGGCGGCGGGCGGTGTGACGTCTTTCGAGGGCAGGTCGCTGGCGGGCGCGGCCGGCTGGGGCGACTCGACGGACGAGGGACCGGGCTCGGGTGTCGCCGGCCGGAGCCGGAACGGGGCGGTCGGCCGGGTCTCGGGCCGGGACCGGGCGGGCGGCTCACCGCCGTCGCCCGCACCGGTGCTGGCCGATCGACTGGCCGGCCAGGACGGGCGTTCGACAGGGGTCGCGGGGAGCCGGCCCTCGGACCAGTCCGGCCGCTCGGTTCGGGAGCTGCTCGCGGCGGGCGAACCGCCGGTCCAGGACGGGCGCTCCGCCACCAGCGACGGGCCGGCCGGGGCCGGTGGCGCGTCGGCCAGCGCGGGAGGTGGCCCGGCCGGTGCCGGCGGCGGGCCGGCCGGTGCAGCGGCCGGCGCGTCGACTGACGGGTCGGCTGGTGACGGGCTGGCGGCCCAGGAGGGCCGCGTGGGCGGCGAGCTGGCCGGTGCCGGATCGGAGCCGCCGGCCCAGGACGGCCGCGTCGACGGCGCGCTGGTCGTGGGCGGTGGGGACCCGCCGGCCCAGGACGGTCGTACCGGAGGCACGCTGGTCGCCGCCTCGGACCCGCCCGCCCAGGACGGCCGCACCGGCGGCGCACCGGGTGGCGTCGGATCGGAACCTCCGGCCCAGGAGGGCCGTGCGGGCGGCGCGCTGGTGGGGTCGGGGTCGCCCCCACCCGCCCAGGACGGAGGGTCGGCCCGAGGTCTGCCGGTCGCCCCGGACGCCGCCCAGGACGGCCGGTCGGCGGGCGGACCGCTGGTCGGCGTCGCACCGCCGCCAGCCCAGGACGGCCGGTCGGCGGGTGGCGCGCTCGTCGGTTCGGCGGGGGGCTCCGGCGCGGACTCGGACTCGCCCCGGCCGGGTTCGTAGCCACGGCCTGGATCGGCGCGCACCGGCTCGTACGGACGGGGCACCTCGGCGCGCACCGGCTCGTACGGCTGGTTGGGCTCGGCGACCCAACCCGGCGCCGACTCGTCCCGGGCTGCCGGGCCAACCGACTCGTCGTCCTGGCGGGACCAGGGCGGGGCCCATCCCCCACCCCAACTCGGACGGTTCCAGCTCGGCCCCGACCAGTCGGGCTCGATGGCCGACGACTCCCCGGCCCGGTGCGCGTCCCCGGGACGGTGCGGGTCGGCCGGCCGGGCAGCCTCGGCAGCGCGACCGGGCTCGCCGTCGTCGGCCTGCCCGGCCGGGCCCGGGGTGCGTCCCGAACTCGCCGCGTGGTCCGGTGCGACCGGGTCCCGCCAGTCGCGTGGCGCGGTCGGGCTGTCGTCGGCGGCCAGCCGCTCGACGGTCGGAGCGTGGAAGCCGGGCGGCACCTCGAAACCCGACGCGGCGGTGCCGACGGGCGGCACCTGGACGGCAGGTGGGGCCGAGGTGGGCAAGCCGGGTTCGGCCCAACGGGCCCGGTGCGCGGCGGCCGGATCGACGGTGGGGTGCGGGGCGGGACCGGTGTCGGGCTCGGCGACACCCTGCTCCGCCGACGGCGCGGGACGCTGGGCGGGCACCACGAGCCGGTCGCTGGCCGCCCCGGGGCGACCCTCGGCGGGCAGCCCGGGCGGGGCGCTCACCGGCGTGGGGCGTCCCGCTGGCGGTTCGAGACCGGAGAGGTGGACGCCGTTGACGTCGTCCGGGGGGTGCACGCCGTTGACGCGGTGGCCGTTGGCGCGGGCCGGCGGCTCCGGGTCGTCCGGTCGTCCGACCAGCGGCGATGGCAGATCACCGTGTCGTGCCGAGGCGGCCCGCCAGCCCGACGCGGGGTCGGGCTGCCAGCGCGGCGCCTCATCCCGGGCGTCCTCACGGTCGGCGGCCCGGGGCCATCCTCCCGCCGGTGGCGCCCACCCGCTGACGGAACGGCTCGGGTCGTCGTGCTGACCCGCTCCGTCACCGTGCTCTCCCGGGGTGGCGGCTCCGGGTTGCCCTGTTTCACTCACCGCGCGCTCCTTGGTCGCCCCCGCTGAGGCTACCGTGTGCCGAGAGTGGCGATAAGTTACAGCGGCGGGCCATTTCCACAACGGAGGTCACGGGCCTCGCCCGGTCTGGGGGGAAAATGCCGGCTCGTACGGAGAACTCGGAGGATCCCATGACCGCTGCGGGGAACGGTGCACAGACCGCTGGCCGGCCCACCCGCCTGCCCCGCTCCGCGCGTCGTAAGCAGCTTCTCGCTGCGGCGCAGGAGGTGTTCGTCGCGCAGGGCTACCACGCCGCCGCGATGGACGACATCGCCGAGCGGGCCGGGGTCTCGAAGCCGGTGCTCTACCAACACTTTCCCGGAAAGATGGATCTCTACCTGGCGCTGCTCGACACGCACTGTGACGCCATCGTCGCTCAGGTGCAGGAAGCGATGCGCGGCACCAGCGACAACAAGGAGCGGGTCAGCGCGTCCGTGCGGGCGTACTTCGACTTCGTCGACCACGAGAGTGAGGCGTTCCGGCTCGTCTTCGAGTCGGATCTGCGTAACGACCCGGCGGTGCGGCAGCGGGTGGAGCGGGTCGAGCAGGGCTGCATCGCGGCGATCACCGACACGATCATCTCCGACACCGGGGTGAGCCGGGCACACGCCGAGTTGCTCGCCTCCGGGCTGGTCGGGGCCGCGGAGACGGCCGCGCAGTTCTGGCTGGCCGGCGGGCGGCAGGTGCCGAAGGCCGAGGCCGAGGCGTTGGTGGCCGCGCTGTCGTGGCGGGGCATCGCGAGCTTCCCGCTGCAAGGTGAGTCAGCCTGACCGTCGACCCCGTGATCGGATAGCCTTCGCAGGGCGGTTCTTTCGCCCCAGTTGAGGAGGCACAGTGGAGGTCAAGATCGGCGTGCAGTACGCGCCGCGCGAGCTGGTTCTGGACAGCGCGCAGTCGCCGGCCGAGATCGAGCAGATCGTGACCGACGCCTTCGCCGGCAACGGCGGCACGCTCTCCCTGACCGACGAGAAGGGCCGGCGGGTCATCGTTCCCGTCGAGAAGGTCGCCTACGTCGAGATCGCCGAGGCGTCGCCCCGGGCGGTCGGGTTCACCGTCCGCTGACCGGTCCGGCCATCGCGGCAGGTCGGCGTCCGGCCCACCTGCCGCAGGCCGGCACCGACCCGACCAGCCGACGCTCAGGCGTGCGCCGAGCGGTCGACCGGTCAGTTGTTCAACCCGGCGGCGGTCATCCGTGCGGTGTGCGCGGCGGTGAGCCTGCCGAACAGCCCCGGCACGTCGACCCGGCCGTCCCGTGCGATCAGCGCGGTGAGCGTGGCCCGCTCGGCGGCGACCCGGCCGGCCTGGGACAACGCCTCTCCGACCAGCCGTCGGGCCCACATCGAGAGCCGACCGGCCACCCGGGGGTCGTCGGCGACGGCCAACCTGATCTCCGCCGCGGCAAAGTCCGCGTACCGCAAGTCGTGCAGGACGTCCAGCACCAACGCCCGGTCCGGTTCCGCCAGCGCGTCGGCGATCTCGCGGACGAAGTCGTCGGTGATCGCGTCACCGACGTACGCCTTGGTGACCACTTCCGCCCAGTCCCGCGGCTCGGTCGAGTCGTGGTACGCCTGCACCGGCTCGACATAGGGTGCCATCGCGTCCTCCGGCGGTACGCCCAGTTCGGTGAGCCGGTCGGCGAGGCGTCGGTAGTTGGCGATCTCGGCCGCGGCCATCTCGTTCAGCGCGGCCCGGCGGCGCAGGTCGGGAGCGAGGCGGGCGTCGCCGGCCATCCGCTCGAAGGCCAGCAGCTCGCCGAAGGCGACGAGACCCAGAAGATCGACGACGGCAAAGGCGGACACGAGCGGCAGGCTACCGGGCGCGCGCCCGCGCCGGCCCGATCGATCATGAAGCCGCGGTGCGCGTCGTAACCGTTTTCGCCAACTTCGCACCTGATACGACTCCCACCCGACTCTGCGGGGCGGGGCGAACCAGGTCAGGCAAGCCGTGATGCAGGTCACATTTACTTGCCCCGCGTGGCGGATGGCCGCCCGGGAATCGGGACGCAGGCATGCCTGTTCAGGTAACATGGAGCAGTTGCCGTGGGCGCCGATCTGATCGAAGCTCAGCCTGCGGCGCGCGTGCGGCCCGGTCCAGCTCGGCAATCTGCCGCCGACCGTGTGGCCCGCGTCATACCGAACGCGCCCTGAGGACAGGACGGGCGCACCCACGAGAGGGCACCCCCACATCCACATGAGCGACCTGACTCAAGATTTGCTGGACGGCCAGGAACTGGCCCCCACCGCCCCGGTCCGACCGGAGGCCCCCACATTCGCCGCACTCGGCGCCCGCGCCGAGACCGTCGAGGCGCTGGCCTCGGCCGGCATCACCCGCGCCTTCGCCATCCAGGAGTACGCGATCCCGATCGCGCTGCGCGGCGTCGACCTGATCGGGCAGGCACCCACCGGCACCGGCAAGACCCTCGGCTTCGGCGTTCCGCTGCTCGACCGGGTCTTCGCCCCGAGCGAGGGCAGCGACGGCGTCCCGCAGGCGCTGGTCGTCGTCCCCACCCGTGAGCTGGGCATCCAGGTTGCCAAGGACCTGGCCGCCGCTGGCCGGACGCGCGGCGTCCGGGTGCTGCCGATCTACGGCGGCGTGGCGTACGAGCCGCAGATCGACGCGCTGCGCAAGGGTGTCGAGATCCTGGTCGGCACCCCCGGGCGACTGATGGACCTGCAGAAGCAGAAGCACCTGCGGCTCGACCGGGTGCGCGCGCTCGTCCTCGACGAGGCCGACCGGATGCTCGACCTGGGCTTCCTCGACGACGTCGAGAAGATCCTGGCGATGCTTCCGGAAGACCGGCAGACGATGCTCTTCTCGGCCACCATGCCGGACCCGATCGTCACCCTGTCGCGGCGTTTCCTGCGCCAGCCGATGACGATCCACGCCGGGCACACCGCCGAGACCGGCCCGTCGCCGCAGACCCAGCAGCTGGTCTACCGCACCCACTCGATGAACAAGGTCGAGGTGGTGGCGCGCATCCTCCAGGCGGAGGGGCGTGGGTTGACCATGATCTTCACCCGTACCAAGCGGGCCGCCGACCGGGTCGCCGAGGACCTCGACTTCCGTGGGTTCGCGGTCGCCGCGGTCCACGGTGATCTCGGCCAGGGTGCCCGCGAGCGGGCCCTGCGGGCCTTCCGGGCCGGCAAGATCGACATCCTGGTCGCCACCGACGTGGCGGCCCGCGGGTTGGACGTCACCGGCGTCACCCACGTCATCAACTACGACTGCCCGGAAGACCAGGACACCTACACCCACCGGATCGGTCGTACCGGCCGGGCCGGCGCGACGGGTGTCGCGGTGACCTTCGTCGACTGGGACGACATGCCGCGCTGGCGGATCATCGACAAGACCCTCGGTCTGGAGATGCCCGAGCCGCCGGAGACGTACCACACGTCGCCGCACCTCTACACCGACCTGCACATCTCCACCGAGGTCAGCGGCACGCTGCCCACGGCCGAGCGCACCCGGGCCGGGCTGTCCGCCGAGATCGAAGAGGACCTGGGTGGGACGACCCGCTCCCGCCGGGGCGACAGCGGCGGCCGAGGCTCCCGACGCGGTGAGAGCCGTGGCGAGGGTCGCGGCGAACGTCGTGGTCGGGGCGATGGTCGCCGCGACCGCCCCGACGCCGGCACGCCGGCCGCCGCCGACGCACCCGCTGTCGACGCCGCCGAGGAAGGCACCCGTACCCCCCGCCGCCGGCGTCGCCGCCGCGCCGGCGAGGTGGTCGCGGGCGAGACCACCGCGGTGATCTCCGCCGACTCCGGCCCCGCCGAGCCGACCACCGCGTCCGACGGTGAACCGTCGAAGCCGCGCCGCCGCCGACGCCGCCGTGGTGGCGGTTCCGGTGCGGGTACGCCGGCCGAGGCGACCGCCGACTGACCACCAGCCACACCTGACATCCCCCGCACCGCCTCGCGCGGCGTGGGGGATGTTCCCGTCTCCCACCCCGCCTGCTGAAGATGGAACGATGCCGCAACCACTGGACGCCGCCCTGACCGAGGTTCGGGCGCTGCTGCTCGACCCCGCGCTGACCCGGGCGGTCGCCGCCGGTCGCCGCCGCGGACGTCGCCCCACCGTCGAGCGGGCCGAACTGCGGCCGGTGACGCTGAAGGCCGGGCCCCGGATCCAGATCACCACGTCCGACGGCGCTCGCCCGTACACCCGCAACATCGCCTCCGGTCCGGAGGCCGCCGCGGCGGTCGACGAACTGCTGGCCGAGCCGTTCGGCAACTGGCACGTCGAGACGGCCGACGCGACGCTCCAGCTGCGGGTGACCAAGTCCGGCGAGGCGCAGGTGCACCGGGCCGCGACGTCCCGCCCGGCGGCGACGCCGACCGGAAACGACCGGACGAAGGAGTACCTGCTCGACCCCGGTGATCCCATCTTCGCCGAGATCGGCGGCTCGGCGGCCAAGCGCCGTCAGGTGGACGCGTTCCTGCGGGCCCTGGCCGCGACCCTGCCCGACGACCTGACCGGTCCGCTACGGGTGGTCGATCTGGGCTGCGGCAACGCCTACCTGACGTTCGCCGCGTACCGCTACCTGACGAGTCGAGGGCTCGGCGTCCAACTGGTCGGCGTGGACGTCCGCGAGGACCAGCGGCGGCGCAACACCGAGTTGGCGCAGCGGCTCGGCTGGGCCGACCAGGTCAGCTTCGTGGCCGGGACGATCGCCGACGCCGTCGTCGACCCCGCCCCCGACCTGGTGCTGGCACTGCACGCCTGTGACACCGCCACCGACGAGGCGTTGGCCCGCGCGGTGCGCTGGGAGGCCCGTTGGGTGCTGGCCGCGCCGTGCTGCCACCACGATCTGGCGAAGCAGCTGCGCGCCCACCCCGCCCCGGCCCCGTACGAGCTGCTGACCCGGCAGGGCATCCTGCGCGAGCGGTTCGCCGACGTGCTCACCGACGCCCTGCGCGCCGGGCTGCTGCGGCTGCACGGATACCGGACCGAGGTGGTGGAGTTCGTGGACTCGCAGCACACGCCCCGCAACCTGCTGATCCGCGCGCGCCGTACCGGTGCCGGGGCGACCGGGGCGCAGCGCGCGGAGTACCGCGAGCTGGTGGACCAGTGGCAGGTCGTCCCCCGACTGGAGACCCTGCTGGCCGCCGACGAGGCGTCCGGCTCCTAACGCCGGCCCGGCTCGCTAACGCCGACGGTCCCGGCCACCGTCACGCTCGCCGGCACCACGGTCGTGGACCGACACCCGGTCGGCGCCGGGCCGACGGGCGCTCCGCTCCCCGTCGCCCGGCGCGATCGGGAATGGTACGACCCTGCCCCCGCCGGCCTCGGCGTTGCCGGCTGCCGCGAAGGCGTTCCAGGAGATGTCCACCAGCAGCTTCTTCACCTCGGCGTGCCGGACGGCGGCGTTGTGTTGCAACGCCATCCGGGCACCGAGCACTACCGCGACCAGCGTGGTGGTGATGGTGCCGGTGGCGGCCAGCACCTGCAGTCCGGTAGCGGAGTCGGTGCGGAGCACCAGGACCAGCAACCAGATCCAGAACGCGGCCGCGAAGACGCCGGCCTTGGCGACGAAGAAGAGGCTCACCGCACCAGGCTGGTACGGCTGGGGGCGACTCGGTTCGGCCATGGTGCTCCTCGGCGGTGGTCCGGTCGGACGCGGCAGGCAAAGACCCATGTCGGGACGGGGACCGAGCCTAAACGAGAACGATGATGATCGCTGGATGCAATTTTCGTTCTGCACACACGCATGCAGAGAAAAGTCTCATCCACGGGACAGTTTGTGCGGTCAGTCAATTGTTTCCGGCTGTGGGCGTACTACCCTCGAAAGGCGCATCGTCCCGGTGCTCCGGCGGGAGGGGAAGACACACAGGGATGGGATCAGCCGAGGTATCACCGCAGATGGCCTTCGCCCGCTTCGTCCGGCGCGCCATCGATGACGCTCGTGACGAACGTGGCTGGACCGTGACTGATCTTGCCTCGCACACGGGCGTGGGACGCTCCACAGTGTTCCGCTGGCTGGCCGGTGACTGGCAGGACTATCCCGAGTTGGCCAAGGTGCGCGGTTTCTGCGCCGCCCTGGATCTGCCGGTCGCCGCCGCGTTCCGCGCGCTCGGGCTGCCCGACGCCGGCCCCGCACCCCGCCGACGCCACGACGACGGCCCGGTCGAGGCCGACGTCCGGGCCATCCTCGACCGGCTGGCCGACCCCACGGTCCCCGCCGAGGAGAAGCACCACATCCGCGACCTGCTCCGCTACCTGGCCCGCCGCCCCATCCGCCGAGCCGGCTAACCCCACCCTCCCCTCCCCCTTCGGAGGGCGGTGGGGCGGGGATGGGTGGGATTAGGGGGTGGTGAGGGTGAATTCGGCGGTTTGAACTTTGGCGTTCACCTGGAAGTCGAGGTAGAGGCGGTAGCGGCCCGGGCCGGGAATGGTCAGCCAGAACTTGATCTGACCGTCCACCAGTTCGGTCTCCGGGTGCACGTGCAGGTAGCCGAGATCGCCCTCGCGCAACGCCACCAGGTGCCCGTACGCCCCGAGGTACCGCTGCAGCTCGGCGGCACCACCGGCACCGTCGACCCGGAAGGTCAGCGGCACTGTCGTCCCGGGCTGCGGGGTGCCCTGGAAGCCCACTGTGAAGCCGTCCACCGTCGTCGAGGTGGCCGGCCCCGGCAGTGGACGGGGTCGGTAGTCGCCGGGCGCGACCAGGTCCGTGCCGAGGGTCACAGCGGTCTGCGCGCCGTCGTCGGCAACCACCGTGAAGTCGGCGTACGCCCGCCAGACCCCGGGCTGGGGGAGGGTCAACGGCACCAACCAGGTGCCGTCCGCCGCCATTGTCGGGTGCAGGTGCTGGTAACCGGTCAGGTCCCGCCGGACGACGATGAGGTGCATCGGCTTGTCGTGCACGATGGCGAACCGGGTGACCGGCCGGCGTTGCGCGTCGCGCACCTGGAAGCGCAGCTGACCGGCGCGGCCCGCCGCGAACTCGGTGCCCAGGGGGGCCAGGGTGAGCCCGGCCGAGCTGACCGCCAGACCGCCCGCCTCGGTGGGCGCGCCCTGATCGGCGCCCGTGGCGGAGCCGTGGTTGTGCGGCGCGACACCCGGCGGATCGGTGTGCTCGGCCGCCAGCGACGGGCTGCCGGTGGTGGTGCCGGTGGCGTTGAGCCGGCCGAGGCCGAAGCCGAGCAGCACCGCGAGCACCAGCCCGCCAACCACCAGCGCCAGCCGGAGAGTGCTCCGGTCCGGCCCGGCGGGAACCTCGTCGATGACCGGAGCCGCAGACACCGGGTCCGGGACCGGCACCGCGGAGAGCTGCTCAGGCACCGCCAGCGCCCAGCGGGTGGCCGGCGGTCACGTCAATGACGGCGTCGACGCCGCAGGTGACGGGCTGCTGGTCGGTCATGCTGCCCACGTTACCGCCGCCGGCGGCAGGGCCAGGCCGACGCCCGGACGGCGTGGCGACTGTCGCATTCACCGGTGCCCGGGAACTTTCCGCCGCCCGACCGAGCGAAGCTGCGCCATCAACGCCACGGCACCGCCTGCCGTCATCGTCACCGTCACCGGCGACGACGACGACGACAGCAACGACGACGACAGCGACAGCGACGGCGCCGGCGCCGGCAACAGCGGCAGCGGCAGCGGCAGCGGCAGCGGCAGCGGGGTCAGCCGGCCACGGCGAGGGCGAGCGGGAGCACGTCGGTCGCGCCGGCCCGGCGCAGCGCACGGGCCACCAGCGTCATCGTCCAGCCCGAGTCGATCAGGTCGTCGACGAGCAGCACCGGGCCGTCCAGCCCGGCCAGCGCGTCGGCCAGGTCGGTCGGCACGGTGAAGGTGTCGTGCAGCGCGCGTACCCGTTGGGCGCTGTTGCCGCGCGGCCCGGCCGGGCCGCCGGGGCCGGCCGTGGTGACCTCGCCGAGCAGCGGCAGCCGGCCCACGGTGGCGATCCGGTCGGCGAGCGAGCCGAGCAGCCGGGGCCGCCGTCGGGAGCCGACGGCTACCACCGCCACCGGCCGGCGGGGCCACGGGTCGTCGCCGTGCGCCCACGCCTTCAGCACCTCCACCACCGCACCGGCGACGTCGTCGGGCACCGGTGTGTCAGGTGCGTCCGGGCCGACGAGGTCACGCAGCCGACCACCCCAGCCCAGGTCGGAGAGGCGCCCGACGGCCCGGCCTGGCAGCGCCTGCTCGGCCGGGGCGATCCGGCCCTTGAGGGGTACGCCGACCGCGTCGAGCCCGGTCGGCCAGAGCTTCTTCGGGGCGATCTCCACACCGGGGCGGCCCAGGAAGGTCTGCGCGGCGGCGAGCGCGGCCGTCGACACGTCGGCGGTGAAGAGGGGGTCGGCGCACCTGTCGCACCGGCCGCAGTCGGCCGCCCCGGTGTCGTCCAGGCGTTCCCGTAGATACCGCATCCGGCAGTCGGACGTGGTCGCGTACTCCCGCATGGCCTGTTGCTCGACGGTGCGCGCCTCGGCGACACGGCGCAACCGGGCCTCGTCGTAGACCCACGGCTCGCCGGTGGCGAGCCACCCACCGCGCACCCGGCGGACCGCGCCGTCCACGTCGAGCACCTTGAGCATCAGCTCCAGCCGGGCCCGGCGCAGGTCGACGAGGGGTTCGAGGGCCTGGGTGGAGAGCGGACGGTCGGTGTGCAGGGCGGCCAGCACGGCGCGGACCTGCTGCTCCGGTGGGAACGCCAGCGAGGCGAAGTAGCGCCAGATGGCGGCGTCCTCGACGCCGGGCAGCAGCAGCACCTCGGCGTGCTCGACGGCGCGGCCGGCGCGGCCGACCTGCTGGTAGTACGCGATGGGCGAGGGTGGTGCGCCGAGGTGGACGACGAAGCCCAGGTCGGGCTTGTCGAAGCCCATGCCGAGGGCGCTGGTCGCCACCAACGCCTTGATCTTGTTGTCGAGCAGGTCCTGTTCGGCGGCACGCCGGTCGGCGTCGTCGGACTGCCCGCTGTAGGAGGCGACCGGGTAGCCCCGGGAGCGCAGGAACTCGGCGGTCTCCCCCGCTGCCGCCACTGTCAGCGTGTAGATGATGCCCGAGCCGGGGAGCTGGTCCAGGTGGTCGGCGAGCCAGGCCAGCCGGTGTGCGGGGCTGGGCAGGTCGAGCACCCCGAGGCGCAGCGACTCGCGGTCGAGCGTGCCGCGCAGGATGAGGGCGTCACCCAACTGCTCGGCCACGTCCTGGGTGACCCGGGCGTTGGCGGTGGCGGTGGTCGCCAGCACGGGGGTGCGGTCGGGCAGCTCGGCGAGGAACGTCCGCAGCCGCCGGTAGTCGGGCCGGAAGTCGTGCCCCCAGTCGGAGACGCAGTGTGCCTCGTCGACCACCAGCAGGCCGGTGGTGGCGGCCAACTTCGGCAGGACGCCGTCGCGGAAGTCCGGGTTGTTGAGCCGTTCCGGGCTGATCAGCAGCACGTCCACCGCGCCGGTCTGGATCTCGGCGGTGATCTCGTCCCACTCGTCGAGGTTGGCCGAGTTGATCGTGCGGGCCCGGATGCCGGCCCGGGCGGCCGCCTCGACCTGGTTGCGCATCAGGGCCAGCAGCGGCGAGACGATGACTGTCGGCCCGGCCTGGTCGCCGTGCTCGTGGTCCCGGAGCAGGGCGGTGGCCACGAAGTAGACAGCGGACTTGCCCCAGCCGGTCCGCTGGACGCACAGCACCCGTCGCCGGTCGACGACCAGTGCCTCGATGGCGCGCCACTGATCCTCGCGCAGCCGGGCGTGGTCACCGGCCAGCCGGCGCAGCACCGCCTCGGCCCGCTCCCGTACGCCTGCCCGCTCTGCTGTCTCCACCCGGCATTTCTACCAGCGCCGTCCGTCATCACCCTGTTGATCAAGAGGTTTGCGTCATTCCCGGGCTGGATCCTGACGCATTTCTCTTGATCAACAGGGGATGGGCCCGGTCAGCGGCCGAGGACCGAGCCGCCGTTCACGCCCAGGACCTGACCCGTGACGAAACCGGCCGCCGGGCTGGCGAGATAGCGGACCGCTTCGGCGATGTCGTCCGGCAGCCCGGCCCGCCCGACCAGGGTCGCCGCCACCCGCTTCGCGTGCCCCTCGGCGGTCATCCGGTCACCGAAGAACTCGGTCTCGGCGACGTAGCCGGGGCTGACCACGTTGACGGTGATCTGCTCCGGACCGAGCTGCGCCGCCAGGTCGTACGCCCAGCCGTGCAGGGCCGCCTTCGCCGCCGAGTACGGCCCACCGCCGCCCCGCTGCGCGGAGATCGAGCTGACGAGGATCACCCGCCCGCCGGGTCGACGCAGAGCCGGGCGCAGCGCCTCGGTCAGCAGCACCGCGGTGAGCACGTTGGCGTCCAGGTTGGCCCGCCAGTACGCGGCCGTCCCGGCCAGCGTGTCGGTGTCCCCGCTCAGGTAGCCGCCAGCGTTGTTGACCACCACGTCGACCGGCCGACCGTCGACCGCCGCCAGGACCCGGTCCAGCTGCTCCGGGTCGGTCAGGTCCGCGGTCACGGTGGTGACGGCGTCCGGCCGACCGCATTCGGCGGCGATCCGCGCAGCGGCATCCGCCAACACGTCGGCCCGCCGCCCGACGATCAGCACGTCGTACCCATCCCGGGCGAGTGCCCCCGCCACCGCCGCCCCGATCCCGGTCCCGCCCCCGCTGACAACCGCAACCCGCGAGTCCATCTCCCCTACCTCCCCATCCGCAGCACCTCGTCGATCATGAAGTTATCGCCATCCGCCACGGCGTGTCATGGCCACAACTTCATGATCGACGAGCAGGGGGTGGGGTTAGCGGGGGGAGCGGGGGCGGAGGGAGCGGGTGAGGTGGGACAGGCGGGGGGCCAGGCTGGTTATGCCGCCGGGGAAGAAGTAGACGGCCAGGATGAAGACCGTGCCCAGGACGAAGAGCGGCTGACTCAACGGACGGCTGAGAACGGCCGGCAGGTTGTCCACCGCGTCGCTGGTGCCGAAGGCGGTGAGACGGTGGTCCAGGTACATGTAGAGGACACCGCCGAGCACCGGCCCCCACCGGGTGCCCGGCCCGCCGAGCACCACCATCACCAGCAGCGACAGGGTCAGCTCGGACGACGTGATGTGCGGCGACGCGCCGCCGACGATCAGGACGTAGACCACCCCGCCCGCCGACGCCAAGCCGCCGGCCAGGGTGAACGCCACCAGCTTGTAGCGGTACGGGTCCAGCCCGAGCACACCGATCCGCCGCTCGTCGTCGCGCAGCCCGGCGAGCACCCGCCCGGTCGGCGACCCGCTCACCCGGTGCACCACGAAGACCACAAGCGTCAGGTACGCCAGTGCCAGCCAGTACAGATTGACCGTGTTGGTCACCCCCACCAGCCCGGCGGGCAACCCGGACACGTCCAGCGGCAGGCCCTCCTCGCCGCCGGTCAGCCCACCGAAGTCGCGGGCCACCAGGATGGCCCCGACCTGGGCGAACGCGAGGGTGACCATGGCGAACGCGATGCCCACGGTCCGCAGCGCCACCGCGCCGAGCAGCGCGGCGAGGATGGTGCCGCCGGTGATCGTCAGCAACGCCGCCTGCCACAGCGGCAGACCGGCCCGGGTGACGAGAATGTCGGTGCCGTAGACGCCGGCCGCGAAGTAGAGCGCGTGCCCGAAGGAGAGCATCCCGGTGCGGCCGAAGAGCAGGTCGTACCCGGCCGCCAACCCGCCGAAGATCAGGCAGATGGCGAGCAGTTGCAGGGTGCCCGGCGAGTTGACCGGCCCCTCGAAGATGCCGGGCAGGGAGATCGTCGAGTACGGCAGGATGGCCAGCACCACCAGCGCTACCAGCGGCAGGAACGGCCGGACCCGGTGCCACCGCCCCCGCTGCGGACTCAGTTCGTCGGGCACCTGCGCCCGAGGCGCGTCGATCACCGTCATGCCGTTGCCACCTTTCCGGCGATGCCCTGTGGGCGGAGCAGCAGCACGACGGCCAGCAGCCCGACCACGCAGATGTCGCCCAGCCCGGACGTGCCGTAGTAGTTGACGAACTGCTGCACCAGCCCGACCACGACCGCCGCGTACGCGGAGCCGACCACCGAGCCCATCCCGCCGATCACCACCACGATGAACGCGAAGATCAGCAGTGAGCCGCCCTGCCCGGGCGACACGGTGCCGAAGTAGACCCCGCCGAGCGCGCCGGCGAGCGCCGCCGCCGCCCCACCGATCGCGAAGACCAGCGTGAACGCCTTGCGGACGTCGATGCCCAGCGCGGTGACCATCTCCCGGTTCTCCACCCCGGCCCTGATCACCAGGCCGTACCGGGTCCAGCGCAGGAACGCCAGGATCGCACCGAGCACCAGCACCGCCGCGATGATCAGCAGCAGGCCACCGTTGGGCACCTGCGCGCCGAGGATCCCGGTCACCTGCCGGGTCCAGTCCGGACGTGGGAACGGCCGGGCGTCGGCACCCCAGGTGGCCTGCAACAACGCCACCCCGGCCAGGGACAGGCCGACGGTGACCAGCACCTGCTCGATGGTGCGGGAGTACAACGGGCGGATCAGCACCAGCTCGACCAGGATCGCCACCAGCGTGCCGGCGGCCACCCCGAAGGCGACAGCGAACACGAAGCCGAACCCGTCCGGGCCGGCGCCCGGCAGGTTGCCCGCCGCCCACCAGGTGCCGTACGCGCCCACACCGAGGAACAGCCCGTGCGCGAAGTTCAACACGTCGGCCAGGCCGAAGACCAGGGACAGACCGGAGGCGACCAGGAAGTACAGCGCCGCCAGGCCCAGCCCGGTCAACGTCAACAGGATCACGGTCCCCATCAGAGCTGGTCCTTCCTCGCGACTGCGGGGCTCGCAAGCTCACTCCTCGCGCTCGGCGTGGACACCTCCGCCGAGCCGACACCGAGCAACGACTTCGTCAACGCGGTCTCCAACAGCAGCTCGTGGGCGTCGCCGGTCCAGGCGACCTTTCCGGCGGCCAACACCACCGCGTCGCGGGCCAGTCGACGGACCACTGCCAGGTTCTGCTCGACGAGCAGCACCGGCACCGACTCAGCGACCCGTTCCAACACCTCGGCCACCTCGGTCACCACCTTCGGGGCCAACCCCTTGGTCGGCTCGTCGACGAGCAGCAGCCGGTTGTCGTTGAGCAGCACCCGGCCGATGGCGAGCATCTGCTGCTGCCCTCCGGAGAGCGAACCGGCCCGTTGCCGTCCGCGCCGGTCCAGCTCCGGGAAGAGCGCGAAAACCTTGTCGTACGCCGGGGTGGTGCCGCGCCGCTCAGCGAGCCGCAGGTTCTCGGCGACGGTGAGGCCGGCGAACACGCAGCGGTCCTCGGGCACGTAGCCGAGCCCACCGCGGACCAGCCGGTGCGTGGGCCGGGCCAGCAGGCTCTGCGCACCCATCCGGATGGTGCCGCGCACCTCCCCGGTGGGTGGGGTGAGGCCGACGATCGCGCGCAGCGTGGTGGTCTTGCCGACGCCGTTGCGGCCGAGCAGGACGGTCACGCCGGTCGGGGCGACAGTGAAGGACACCCCCTGGAGGATGTGCAGCCCGGAGATTCGGACCGACAGGTCCTCCACACTGAGAACGGGTTCCATTAGAGCGACTCCCCCAGGTAGGCCTCTTGCACAGTGGGGTTGGCCATCACCGTCTCCGGGGTGTCGCAGGCAAGCAGCGCGCCGTGGTGCATGACGGCGATGCGGTCGGCCAACTCCAGGATGACGTCCATGTGGTGCTCGACCATCAGCACCGCCCGGCCGCCGTCGCCGGTCAACGACTTGATGACGGCGACCAGTTCGGGCACGTCCTCGGCGCTGACCCCGGCCATCGGCTCGTCCAGCAGCATCACCCGGGGTTCACCGGCGAGCAGCAGGGCGATCTCCAACTTGCGCTTCTCACCATGGGCCAGGGTGCCGGCGAGGGCCGTACCCCGGTGGGCGAGGCCGACCCGGTCGAGCGCCGCGTCGGCGGCGGCGGCAACCTCCCGGTCGGCCGCCGCCCGCCGCCACAGTGCCATCGAACCCCCGCGGTGCGCCTGCACGGCGAGCCTGACGTTCTCCCGCACGCTCAGCGAGCCGAAGACCGAGGACGCCTGGAAGGTACGACCCAGGCCGAGGCGGGCCCGCCGGTGCGGCGCGAGCGCGCCGATGTCCTGCCCGTCCAGGGTGACCCGGCCCTCCGTGGCCCGACGCAGGCCGGTGATCAGGTTGAACAGTGAGGTTTTGCCGGCGCCGTTCGGCCCGATCACGCCCAGGAACTCCCCGGGCGCGAGGTCGAGGTAGACGCTGTCGACGATGGCGACCTCACCGATCCGCCAGGTCAGACCACGGGTGGCGAGCATGGGTCAGCCCTTCATCGCCACGGCCGGCGGCGCCGACTCGTCACCGGTGAGGCTCTTCTGCGCGGTCGCCGTGAAGTCGGTGCCGCTGCCGGTGAGCTTGGCCTGGAACATCGGCTGGAGCAGAGCGTGGTCGGCGGCGCGGATGGTCATCTTGCCCTTGACCCCGTCGAAGCTCCAGCCCTCCAGCGCGGTGACCATCTTGTCGACGTCGTCCCCGCCCTCCTGCGCCGCGCGGACCACCATCTGGGCGGCGGCGAAACCGTCCGGGTGGAACAGGTCGATGGTGTTCACCTTGGCCTTGAGCGCCTTGCTGGCCTCGGTGTCGCTGGCGCCGTCGAAGTAGTGCGACAGGAAGGAGATCTTCGCGCCGGCGGCGCCGAAGGTCGGCCACGAGGCGCGGATGTCCAGGCCGGTGACGACAGTGGTGGACGAGAGCACGCCCTGCTGGTCGAGGGTCTGCCACATGGCCGGGGCGGTGGTGCCGGCCCAGGCGACGAAGAGCAGGTCGGGCTTGGCCGCCTTGATCTGGCTGGCGAACGGGGTGAACTCGGTGGCGCTGGCCGGGGCCCGGACGCTGCTCACTGTGGCACCGGCGCTACCGATGACGGCCTTGACGGCCGCCTCGTTGGCGTCGCCGAACGCGCCGTCCTGGGCGAAGACCACCACCTTCTTGCCGGTCGGGTCGCCGATGAACGACTTGGCGGTCACCACGTCCTGGTAGGACTGCCGGCCGGAGCGGAACGTGTACTTGTTCGCACCGGTCACCGCGTCGGTGGCGGCCGGGCCGGAGATGAACAGAACCTTGTTCTGCGCCGCGATCGGCGCGACCTGGAGCGCCACGCCGGAGGCGGTGGAACCGGCGATGATCTTCGTGCCCTTGCCGATCAGGTCCTTTGCCGCGGAGACCGCCTTGGCGGGGTCTCCCGCGTCGTCGACCTCGGTCACCTCGATCTTCCGGTCACCGACCTTGCCGGTGCCCTCGGTGGCGAAGTCCAGCCCCGCCTTGAACCCCTCGATGTACTGCTTTCCGTAGCTGGCCAGGGCTCCCGACTGGGAGTACACCAGGCCGACCTTGACCGGCGCGGCACTGTCGCCGCCGCCGGTGGCGGTGTCCTGCGGGCTGCCACAGGCCGTGGCGGCCAACGCCGCGGCCATCATCGTGGCGGCGGAGAGGAACACCCGCCGCGTCGTCCGGACCGTCATTGCGACTCCACATGAGGACTCGGAGGGAGAGAACTTCTTTGTGACGGCCCACGCTAGAAGTGACGTCACCCACGAGCTATGTGGCGGAAACACACAAGTAACAGGAATGAGGTGGCCAAGGGTTACAACGGCCCGCACTACCAGCCGGGAGCCCACGTCCTCGATGGCCCGAACCTCCACGGACCACCCGAACCGTGTGTCGCCCCGCGCCATTCGCCCCATTCGGCCGCCGCCGGGCCCGTCGTGGTTCGTGCCGGGCGGGCGGCGTCGGCGGGGGCAGGTGAATCTCCGGAATGCCCGTTCCCGCTCCAGAGACGTGGGCGGACAGGAAGATTGTCTGGTGCGCCGGTTTCTCCGCAATCCCGTGCGGCTGGTGCCGTTCGCGTTCCTGGTGCCGATCCTGTTCGGGACCGGGTTGCTCATGGCCCGCTGGGCAACAGTCGAGCACCAGCACGCGCCAGTGGTCACGGCGCTCTTCACCGCCACCTCGGCCGTGTCGGTCACCGGCATGGCGATCACCGACACGCCGAACTACTGGTCCGGCTGGGGCCTGGTGGTGATCACCCTGCTCACCCAGCTCGGCGGCCTCGGCATCCTCACCGTCGCGGCGCTGGTCATCCTGGTGGTCTCCCGTCAACTCGGGCTGCGCAACCGGTTGCTGGTGCAGGCCGAGACGGCGGAGTTCGGCATCGCCGAGGTGGGCCGGTTGCTCCGCCGGATCGCGCTGACCGTCTTCGCCTGCGAGGCGGTGATGACCGTGCTGGTCACCGGTCGGCTCTGGCTGGCCTACGACTACTCGTTCGGGCAGGCCCTCTGGTCGGGTGTCTTCCACTCCGTGCAGGCGTTCAACAATGGTGGCTTCGCGCTCTACACCGACGGCCTGCTGGCCTTCAGCCGTGACCCGTGGGTGTCGCTACCCCTGGCGCTCGGCGCGATCATCGGCGGTCTCGGGTTTCCCGCGCTGTTCGAGGCGGTCCGCGAGTGGCGGCAGCCGGCGCGCTGGGCGGTGGCGACGAAGTTGACCATCTGGGGCAGCGTGGTGCTGCTGCTGGTCGGCTTCGCGGGCCTGCTCGCCGCCGAGTGGACCAACACGGACACGATCGGCCAGTACGACGCGGCCGGCAAGGTCCTGGCGTCGTTCACCCAGATCGCGCTGAGCCGCACCGGCGGCTTCAGCGTCCTGGACATCGCCGCCCTCCAGGAGGAGAGCTATCCGCTACTGATCGTGTTGATGTTCATCGGCGGCGGCAGCGCCAGCACGGCCGGAGGCATCAAGGTCTCCACGTTCTTCCTGCTGGCGTTCACCATCTGGGCGGAACTGCGGGGGGAGCCCGACGTGACGATCGGGCACCGGCGGGTGGCCACCGCGAGCCAACGGCAGGCGGTCACGGTGGCGCTGCTCAGTGTCGCGTTGGTGACGGCCGGAACCATGCTGTTGCTGCTGCTCACCGAGGGCGTCCGCTTCGTCTCGGCCCTGTTCGAGGTCACCAGCGCGTTCAGCACCACCGGCCTGACCACCGGCCTGGCGGCCGACCTGCCGGCCGGTGGCCAACTGGTGCTGACAGTGCTGATGTTCATCGGCCGGGTCGGGACGCTCACCCTGGGGTCGGCGATCGCCCTGAACACCCGACGCCGGCTCTACCGCTATCCACAGGAGCAACCAATTGTCGGCTAGCAGGCGGGAGGTCCGAGGTGTCGGCTAGACAGGCGGACAACGGCGGCATCGTGGTGATCGGGCTGGGTCGGTTCGGTTGCCACCTGGCCGGGTCGCTGAGCCGGATGAACCGTGAGGTGTTGGCCATCGACCGCAGCCCGGAGAAGGTGCAGCGCTGGTCGGCGCAGCTCGACCGGGTGGTTCAGGCAGACTCGACCGAGGACGGTGCGCTGCGGCAGCTGGGCATCACCGGTTTCGGACGGGCCGTGGTGGCCATCGGGGCCTCGGTGGAGGCGAGCGTGCTCACCGTGTTGGCGCTGGTCGAGCTGGGTGTGCCGCAGATCTGGGCCCGAGCCACCTCGCAGAAGCACGCCAAGATCCTGGCGTCGGTGGGCGCGCACCACGTGATCTTCCCGGAGGCCGAGACCGGGGACCGGGTCGCCCACCTGATCGTGAGCCGGTTGCTCGACTTCATCGAGTTCGACGACGACTTCGCGATCGCCACCGTCCGGGTGCCCGAATCCCTGGTCGGGCGCACCCTGATCGACCTGAGACCGGAGGAGCGCTACGGGATACGCGTGGTCGGCGCCAAGCTGCCGGGCGAACGCTTCCGGTACACCTCCGACGACACCACGCTTCCGCAGGGCGGGGTGCTCATCGTCGAGGGCGGAATCGACCAGGTGCAGCGGTTCGCGGGGCTGCGCTGACCGGTCAGGTGTCGCGGCCGTGGCCCTTGGTGACCTTCACCGGGTGGCCACCGGGGTCCTTCAGCCTTTTCCCGGACCACCCCCGCCCTTCCCCTTGCCCGGCTTCGCGGGAGCCTTCGGCGGCTTCGCCTTCGTCGCGCCGCCGCCCGAACCGCCACCGCTGCGTACCGTCGTCTTCTTCGGCGGAGCCTTCGCCGTGGTGGCCGCCTTGGTCGGCGCGACGGTGACGGGCATGCTGCCGGCCACCCCGGAGACACGCACCCCACAGGTCGTGTCACCGAGCCGGAACTCGACAGGCAGCGGATTCGCGCCGCTGTACTTCCCGGTGAGGGTGAGCTTCTCGGCGGCGCCGGGCGCCAGCGTGGTGCGCTGCGCCGCCGGTCGGATCAGCACGGTCCTCCCCTGCTGCTGCACCGGCGTCGGATCCGCCTTCGTCACCGTCTGCTGGCCGGGGAACGTGAAGCTCATCGTCCAGTCCCGCAGCTCCTGCTTGCCACTGTTGGTCAGGGTCAGCTCGGCGGCGAAGTCCTTGCCGGAGTCGCTGCGCAGCGCGTACGCCACCTCGCAGGGCACCGTCGTCGGCAGACCCATCCGCGCCTCGGTGGTCGGCCGGTCCCCACCACTGGCCGGGCTGCGCGAGGTGAACCCCCACATCGCCCCGGTGACCGCGATCAGCCCGACGGCGGCCACCCCGGCCTCCACCCGCCGACGACGCCGGTGCCCCCGCCGGGCCCGGTTGCGGGTCCGCGACAACGGCAACGCGTCGGTCGCCGCGGACCAGGGCAGGATCGTGGTGCCCGCGCTGGCCAGCGTCTCCGGGTCCACCGTTCCGGCGGCCGGCGAGACCGGCACCGCCGCGAGCATCCCGGCCGACTCGGCGAGGGTCCGGGCCAGCTCGGCGGTCGGCGGGCGGTCACCGGGCTGCTTGGCCAGGCACCGCCGGACCAGGTCGGTCACCTCGTCCGGCAGGCCCGGCACCGGGGGCATCGGGTCCGGGTCGTTGTACATGTGGGCGCGCAGCATCTGGGTGGTGGTGCTGGCCTGCCACGGCAGCCGGCCGGTGAGCATCCGGTAGAGCAGCAGCCCCACGGCGTACACGTCGGTGGCCGGGGAGACCTGGCCGTTGTCCAGCCGTTCCGGGGCGAGGTACGCGGGAGTGCCCAACAGCGCGCCGTCCGGGCCCTTCTCGCTCTCCCCGACGAGCGCGGAGATGCCGAAGTCGACCACCTTCACCCCGGTCGAGGTGAGCATGACGTTGCCCGGGGTCACGTCGCGGTGCACCACACCGCGGGCGTGCGCGGTGGCCAGCGCCGAGCTGACCTCGGCGCCGATGGTCACCGCCTCCCGCCACGGCAGCCGGCTCTCCCGGCCCAACCGGGTGGCCAGCGAACCGCCGTCGACCAGCTCCATCACGACGTAAGGCACGGTCAGCCCGACCTGCTGGGACTCGCCGTAGTCGTACACGTTCGTGATGTTGGGGTGACAGAGCCGCGCGGCGGCCTGCGCCTCGATCCGGATGCGGTGGCGGAACGCCCGGTCGCTGGCCAGCCGGGAGGCCAGCACCTTCACCGCGACCTGGCGGCCGAGCACCTCGTCGTAGCCACGCCAGACCACCGACATCCCGCCCGCGCCGAGCTGCTCGATCAGCCGGTACCGCTCATCGAGCAGCTGCGCGCCGTTCCGGTCCCCACCACCCATGGTGAGCGTTGTTGCCCAGGAACGCCCCACCTACACCTGGACGATCGGAATCGGTCAGGATGTCACCCGTTCAGGCGGTGGCCAGCAGTTGGTCCACCGGGGCGTAGTCGTCGGTCAACACCATCGCCGTACCGACGAAGTCCGTCAACGCCGCGCCGCTGAGAAGGCTGACCTTCGGGTCCACCTCGTCCAACCGGGCCCGGACGGCCTCCAGCGGCAGCGGCGCGTCGGAGCCGACGATGAGGAAGTTCGCGCCCTGCTCCTCGGCGAGCGCCTCCGGCGGCGCGATCAACGCGACGTGCCTGAACTCGGCGGCCACCGTGGCCAGCTCGGCGCGGATGAACCGCAGCGGCGGGTAGTCGATGACGTTCTGCACGTACACGCCGCCGGGGCGGGTCACTCGGCGGACGTCGGCGGCCATTTCCCGGGTGGCCAGGTGCCAGGGCACCACCAGGTGCCCGAAGGCGTCACCGACCACCAGGTCACGACTGTCGGTCGGCTCGCCGGCGACCAGCATCCGGGCGTCGCCCACCACCGCCCGCAGCTGCGGCCCCGGCCGTACGCCAAGCTCCTGCTCACCCAGCTCGACCAGCCCACCGTCGATCTCGAACACCAGGTTGTCGGTGCCCGGTCGGGTGGCGGTCAGGTAGCGCGGCACCGTGAAGCCACCGCCGCCCAGGTGCAGCGCGTCCAGGCGCTGACCGGCCGGCGTGGCGACGTCGGCGACCGCGCCGATCCACTTCGTGTACGCGTACTCCAGGTGCTTCGGGTCGGCGAGGTCCACGTACGAGTGCTGGGCGGAGTTGAGCAGCAACGTCCGCCCGCTGGGCCGGGCCGGGTCCGCTGTGACCCGGGCGCAGTGGTACGCCGTCTCGATGTCGCACGGGTTGGGTGCCACGGTGCTCAGACCCGCCCCGACCAGGCCGAGCACGGCCAGCGCGGCCCGGGCCCGGGCCGGACCGGGCAGCTCGGTGGGCTCCTGCCGCCGCAGGTACCAGCCGAGGCCGATGCCGACCAGCCCGAGCGCGAGCGCCAGGGCCAGCAGGATGACGGTGCTGGGCAGGGCGGCGACCAGCACGAACCCGGTGAGCAGGGTTGCGGTGATGCCGCCCAGGGTGCCGATCCCGGAGAGCCGACCGACCACCTGGCCGGTGCGACGCAGGTCGGCGAGCTGGAGTTTCACCACCAACGGGGTGACCGCGGCCAGCAACGCGGCTGGCACGAACACCGCCAGCGCGACGAGCAGCAGGATGCCGCTGGCCGCACCACCGCGCAGCACCTCACCCGCGTACCGGACGACGGGCAGGGTGACAGCTGTGGCGATGCCGGCCAGCACCAACGCCGGCGCCAGCAGACCTCGTGGGTTGCGCCGGTCGGCGAGCCAACCGCCGGACCACGCCCCGTACGCGATCGCTGCCAACGCGATGCCGATCACCGAGCTGGTCACCTGAAGGGTCACCCCGACGTACGGGCCGACCAGGCGCAGCGCGACGGTCTCCAGCACCAGCACGGCACCGCTGGAGAAGAACACCAGGAAGGCGGCCAGGCCGTTGGGCAGCGCCCGGCCGGTTGTCGGCACGGGCGGGGCCGGGTGCGCTGGCAGGGCCGCTACGTCGGACGGTGGGGAGCTCATCGTCGCGATGGTACGCAGCGAAGCTGGTGCTTCGGGTCAGTACATCGAGAGATGAACATGGTTCGTGTGGGACGCCGCCGGTGAGCCGCTACCACTGTACGAGCGCCACCCGGTGCCGGGATGCCAGATCTGCCGATACCAGATCACGTAGAGCACGCCCAGCCGGTCGGCGTTGCGCACATGCCAGGCGGCCAGGCTGTCCCCGTACGCCTTGTCGCCGCCGGTCGCGTTCTTGTCCTCGAAGCCGTTCGTGGCGGCCGAGAAGTCGCAGGCCCTGCCCTTCGGGTGCTCGCCGCTGCCGCCGCTGCGCTTGCAGGAGACGTGCCGCTTGTAGCCGGCCGCCTGGGTCTGCTTGAGCGCGTTGAGGGTGCGCGGAGTGATGCACCCGGAGGTGGTCGGGTCCTTCACCGAGCAGGACTCCGACGGCCAGGACCCGTCGGAGTTGCGCGGCGCGGGCTTCGCCGAGGCGGAGCTGCCACCGCTGAAACCGTTGCTGCCGCCGGAGCTGACCTCGGCCAGCGCATCCTCGGCTTCCTTCTTCTTCTTCGCCATCACTGCGAGCTGCTTCTGCTGCTCGCGGACCTCGGCGTCGATGGCGACCTTGGCCTGCTGCGCCTGCTGCCGAGCCTCGGTGAGGTCACGCAGCCGCTTGCTGTCCCGCTGGGCCATCAGGTCGAGGTCACCGGCGCGTTGCAGGAACGCCTCCGGCGTGGCGGTGTTGAGCAGCATCGAGACCGCGCTCAGCCGACCCACCCGGTACGACTGGGCGGCCACCTCACCCACCTGCGCGCTGAGCCCGACCAGCCGACCCTCCAGCGTCGTCAGCTCGCCGTTCAGCGCCGTCTGGCGACGCTTGGAATTGTCCAGTTTGGCCTTCGCCTCGATGTGCCCCCGGGCGGTCAGCTCCAGCGCGTCCTGCAGCTTCTTGCTGCCACCCTCACCCGGCTCCGCGTACGCGGGCGCAACGGCACCGCCGAGCACCAGCGCGACGGCGGCGAGCAGGGCGAACAGAGCGCGGCGACCGAGCCGCGGGCTGAGCCTGGTCCTGGGCACGAAAGCGTCCTTCCGTAGACCGCCGGCCCCCGATTGACACTGCACGGCGACGCCGGTCGGCGGCCTGCTGGCGGAGACCGCCGGTCACGATACCGGACTGCGGGCCGGTGACCAGCCCCCTGACCCTCGGGCTGTCCCGATGTCGACGCAGCGTCCCAAGGCGGTCGCGCAGCGCGCCGATCAGGTGGTGAGCAGCGCGTCGTGCACCTCGGCCCAGACCTGCTCGTTGGCCGCCACCAGCAGACCGCGGCCGTCGTCGGCGGGGTGGTAGTCGACGCCGTCGAACCGGCGGGCGACACCCCCGGCGGCCCGGACCAGCAGGGTGCCCGGGGCGTGATCCCAGGGCAGGGTGCGCCAGAAGAGGACGAACTGCTGCTCGCCGGTGAGGATGTCCAGGTACTCCCGACCGGCGCAGTGCAGGCCGGGCAGCAGCTCACCGAGCCGCTGACCGCCCGCGCGGACCCGGTCGCGGGTCTCCGGCGGCAGGAATTTGGTCATCGCCGCCCCGCGCAGCTCGCCGAGCTGCGGCACCGCGCCAGCGCTGTCGACGGGCCGACCGTTGAGCAGGGTGCCCTCGTCCGCCCACCCTGCGGCGAGCGTGTCGGCGAGCGGGTCGAGGATCCAACCGGCGGTCGGCCGACCGTCGCTCAGCAACGACACCATCAGGGCGAACGGGCGGCGACCGGCGGCGAAGTTGGCAGTACCGTCGACCGGGTCGACCAGCCAGACGTCCCCGCCGTCGCGCAGGTGCCGCAGCAGCCCCGGGTCGTCGGCGACGCCCTCCTCTCCGACCACCATCGAGCCCGGCCGCAGTCGCCGCAACCCCGCCGAGAGCAGCTCCTCGGCCCGGCGGTCGGCGACGGTGACCACCTCGCCGGGCGCCTTCTCCGACACGTCGTCGTCGTCGAGCTTGCGGAACAGGGGCAGCACGACCTGGTCGGCGGCCTCCCAGAGCAGGTCGCCGACGTCGTCCAGCAGGGTGTCAGCCACGCGGCGGCAGCTTGACCACGCTGACGAAGAACTCGTCGATCTGACGGACCACCGAGATGAAGCGCTCGAAGTCCACCGGCTTGGTCACGTAGGCGTTGGCGTGCAGCTGGTAGCTGCGCAGGATGTCCTCGTCGGCCTGTGAGGTGGTGAGCACCACCACCGGGATCCGCCGCAGGGTCTCGTCCTTCTTGATCTCCTCCAGCACCTCCCGGCCGTCGCGCCGGGGCAGGTTGAGGTCGAGCAGGATCAGGTCGGGCGCCACCGCGTCGGCGTACTGGCCTTCCTGCCGCAGGTAGGCGAGCGCCTCGGCCCCGTCGGAGACGACGGTCAGCCGGTTGCGCAGCTTGTGTTCCTCGAACGCCTCCTGGGTCATCAGCACGTCACCCGGGTCGTCCTCCACGAGCAGGACCTCGATCGGGCTCTTGCCATCCGCCGGCGCGGTCATCCCACCGTCTCCCTCATGTCACCCGTTCTACCGCTTTCCGTCGCCTCGTCGGCCCGGTCCGGCTGGTCCGCCTCGCCCGCCTGCTCCGTCGGCGCTGCCGGAGCCTCGGTCGAGGCCGTCGAGTCGCCCACGGTCAGGGCGTTCGGCTGCGCCGCGGCATCGGCTGCGGCGGCCGCCTCGACGTCCTCGGGGAGTGCCGGCAGGGTGAACCGGATCGCGGTGCCCTCCGGCACGTCGGTGTCCACCCAGACCCGACCGCCGTGGTACTCGACGATCTTCTTGACGATCGCCAACCCGATGCCGGTGCCCGGATACGCGTCCTTCGAGTGCAGCCGCTGGAAGATCACGAAGATCTTGTCGGCGAACTCCGGCTCGATCCCGATGCCGTTGTCCTGACAGGTGATCTCCCACTCGGCTCCCACCAACCGGGCCGAGATGTGCACCTTCGACGGCACGTCCGGACGGCGGAACTTGATCGAGTTGCTGACCAGGTTGGCCAGCAGGTTGGTGAGCAGCGGTTCCTCACCCGAGATCACCGGCAGCTCGGACCAGGTCAGCTCGGCGTCGGCGTACTGCCGGGCGGCCTCGGTCTGGCCGGCCACGTCGCCCATCACCTTGTTGAGGTCGACCTCGACGAAGCCGGTGGTGAGTCGCCCGATCCGGGAGAACGCGAGCAGGTCGTTGATCAGGCGCTGCATCCGCTGCGCGCCGTCCACCGCGAAGGCGATGTACTGGTCGGCCCGCTCGTCGAGCTGCCCGGCGTACCGGCGCTGGAGCAGCTGGCAGAAGCTGGCGACCTTGCGCAACGGCTCCTGCAGATCATGGGACGCCACGTACGCGAACTGCTCCAGGTCACGGTTGGACCGGGTCAGCTCCTCGGCCTGCTTCTGGAGCTGGCTGTTGACCCACTCGATGCGCTCGCGGGCGGCCCGGACCTCGGCCAGGTCGGCGGCGATCTTCTGCCGCATCGCGTCGACGTCCTCGCCGAGCCGGACGAACTCCGGCGGGCCGGTGGTGGCGATGCCGTGCTGGTAGTCACCCTCGGCGACCTCGCGGACCTGGTCGGCCAGCCCGATCAGGGGCCGGATGACCATGCGGTCCAGGGAGAGCACCAGCAGCGCACCGGCCACGACCACCACCAGCGCGGCCACGATCAGGAGGACGACCAGCACGTTGCTGCTGGTGCGCACGTTGGCGGCGGCCTGCTCCCGGGCGGTCAGGATCTCCTCCTGGAGGTCGTTCACCGCCGACCGCACCTGGTCGAACTGCTGCCGGGCCTGTTCGGTGACCAACGCCTGGCCGGCGCGGGTGCCGCTCTGCTCGGTGGTGGTGATCACCGGCTCCGCCACCGACTGCCGCCACTGCGCCGTCTGCTCCTCGACCATCCGCAGCTCGTGGCCGATCTGTGGATAGTCGTCGAGCAGCGTCCGCATCGAGGCGACCACACTCTTCTCCTGATCCAGCCCTTCCTCGTAGGGGGTCAGGTCGGCCGGGTCGCCGCTGACCGCGTACCCCCGGATCGCCGTCTCCTGGTCGAGCAGCGCGTTGAGCAACTCCTGCGACTGCACCCGCAACGGGCCGGTCTGGTTCAGCACGGCGTCGATCTGGGTGCGGTTGCGGGCGGCCACCGCCGCCTCCGCGCTGGCCAGGCCGATCAGCAGCAGGCCCACCACGGTGAGCAGGGTGATCACCCGGCGGCGCAGACTCCAGCCGCCGATAACCGGCTTCACCGGCCACCACCCCGGCTGACCAGCAGCATGGCCACGTCGTCGGCGAGCGGGCCACCGTTGAGCTGCTCGGCCCGACCGACCAGCCAGGCCGGCAACTCGGGCAGCGACACCGAACGGTTCGCCGGCTCGCCCAGCAACCCGCTGAGGCCGGGCACGTCGAGCCGTTCGTCGCCGGCATCCACCCGCCCCTCGATCAGGCCGTCGGTGTACATCAGCAGAGACCAGTCATCGGTGTCGAACTCCAGGTCGTAGGCGGTCGGCCGGCGGGGTCGTACGCCCAGCAGCCGGCCGCCGGGGGCGGGCACCGGGGCGACCCGACCGCCGGAGAGCAGCAGCGGTGGCGGGTGCCCGGCCAGTCGGACGGTAGCCCGGTTGGCGTCCAGATCCAGTCTGACGGTGGCCACCGTCGCGAAGATCTCCTGGAGGCGGCGCTCACTCATCAGCACCTGCTCCAGGGCGGGCAGCACCTCGTCGTCCGGCACCCGGGCGAGCACCAGGGCCCGCCAGGCCACCCGCAGCTCGACCCCGAGCGCGGCCTCGTCCACCCCGTGCCCGCAGACGTCGCCGACGATCAGGTCGAGGCGGTCCGGGTGCGTCTGCACCACGTCGAAGAAGTCCCCGCCGATCAACGCGGCGTGCCGGCCGGGCCGGTAGAAGGTGTGCACCGCCACCTGGTCGGTGGTCATCAGCGGCTGGGGCAGCAGGCCACGTTCGAGGCGGGCCGACTCGGCCTGGCGCAGCTCGACCTCGCGCAGGCGGCGGGCGTTCTCGTCGGCGCGCTTACGCTCCACGGCGTAGCGCAGCGCCCGGGTCAGCAGCACCCCGTCGACCTGGCCCTTGACCAGGTAGTCCTGTGCGCCCTCGGCGACCGCCACCACGCCCAGGTGCTCGTCGGTGCGGCCGGTCAGCACGCAGACAGCGGCGCCACTGGACATCTCCAGCAGCTGGCGCAACCCGTCCAGGCCCTGTGCGTCCGGCAGGCCCAGGTCGAGCAGGACGCAGTCGACGTCGCCGATCCGCTGCCGGGCCTCCCGGAGGCTGGTGGCGACCAGCAGGTCGATCATCGAGTTCGTCTCGGCAAGCAGCTCACCGACCAGGAAGGCGTCGCCTTCGTCGTCCTCCACCAGCAGCACCCGCAACCGCTCACCCGGCGGCAGGTTGGCGTGCCGCGCCAGGCCACCGTGCGGGTACGGCACAACTGGGGAACCGGCCAAGCCGGCCCCCCGGTGCGGCCGGGTCACCGCCGCGAGACGCGGGAGTTCGCTGGTGATGTCGGGCTCCTTCCGAGTGCCCTGCTGATCCTGTATTAGACAACGGTCGCACACAACACGACGCCTGCGGCGCGGGCGGGGATGGGCCGCATCACTGCCCGCCCCGTGACAAACCGGGCGGTTGGTGGACGTCGGGCGACCGGCCGTCCCATCCGCGGCCGTCGACGGGCAGGATGATCCCACCCCAGGCCCCACCATCCCCGAGGAGTCCCCGTGGGCGCATCCACCACCCCGGCCGAGACGGGCACGCGGCCCCGTCCCATTCCGGGCGTACCCCCTGCCGACCGCGCGCTGACCCGGCCACGCCGGCGGCTCGTGGCCGCCGCGGCGGCGCTCGTCGCGCTGACCGCGCTCGGTGCCGGCAGTCTGCTCGACCTGCGCACCCCGACCCCCCGGCCGACCGACGCACCGGCCGACGCGTTCAGCGCCGACCGGGCGTACGAGGACGTCCAGGTGATCGCCGCCCGGTCCCACGTCGCCGGCAGCTCCGCCAACGAGCAGGTCCGGGCGCACCTTGAGCAGCAGCTGCGCGGGCTGGGCCTGGAGACCGAGGTACAGGACACGGTGGCGCCGGAGGCCGGTCAGCTCAGCGGCGCGGCGGGCGGCGCGACGGTCGCCCGGGTCCGCAACGTGGTGGCCCGGCTGCCCGGCACCGACTCGACCGGTCGGGTCTTCCTGGTCGCCCACTACGACTCGGTGCAGACCGGGCCGGGTGGCAACGACGACGCGGCCGGCACGTCGGCCATCCTGGAGGTGGCCCGCGCGCTGACCACCGGCCCCCGGCCCCGCAACGACATCGTCTTCGTGCTGACCGACGCCGAGGAGGCGTGCCTCTGCGGGGCCGCCGCGTTCGCCGCCAGTCATCCGCTCGCCGCCGACGGTGGGGTGGTGCTCAACCTGGAGGCGCGGGGCTCCACCGGGCCGGTGATCATGTTCGAGACGTCCCGGAACAACGCGAAGCTGGTGGACATCTTCGGCCGGGCCGCACCCCACCCGGTCGGCACCTCGTTCGCTGTGGAGATCTACCGCGCGCTGCCCAACGACACCGACTTCACCGCCTTCCTCGATCAGAAGTTCGTCGGGCTGAACTCGGCGTACATCGACGGCGGGGCGATCTACCACACGCCGTTGGACACTCCGGCCGCCCTGGACCGGGGCAGCCTCCAGCAGCACGGGGACAACGCGTTGGGCCTGGCCCGGGAGTTCGGCGGCGTCGACCTGACCGACCTGCGCTCCGGGCACGACGCCACCTACTTCCCCGTCCCCGGTGGGCTGGTCCGCTACCCGGGCACGCTCACCCTGCCGTTGGCAGTGCTCGCGCTGGTCGCGGTGGCCGCCCTGGCCTGGCTGACCCGCCGCAGCGGCCGGGCCAGCACCGGCCGGCTGGCCGCCGGCTTCGCGCTGGCCCTGGTGCCGATCATCGCCGCGCCGGTCGCCGCCCAACTGCTCTGGCTGGCGATCACCACGATCCGACCGGGGTACGCGGAGCTGCTCGACCCGTACCGGCCGATCTGGTACCGGCTGGCCGTTGTGGCGCTCGCCGCCGCCATCCTGTTCGCCTGGTACGCGCTGACCCGCCGCCGGATCGGCCCGGCCGCGCTCGCCGTCGGCGGGCTGGCCTGGCTGGCAGTGCTCGGGGTGCTGCTCGCCGTGGCGGTGCCGGGTGGGGCGTACCTCACCACACTGCCGGCGCTGGCCGGCGCCGTCGGCGGGCTGGTCGCGCTGCGTACCCGGCAGACCGG
This sequence comes from Micromonospora sp. SD19, assembly GCF_054462275.1. Lineage (NCBI taxonomy): Bacteria > Bacillati > Actinomycetota > Actinomycetes > Micromonosporales > Micromonosporaceae > Micromonospora > Micromonospora sp. SD19. The sequence goes on along the minus strand of NZ_JBTLMN010000004.1, from coordinate 68,859 downwards.
GCCGTGGCCGGTGGTGGCGGTGACGGCCGCCGCGGCCGTCGGCGTGGTCATCCTGCTGCCCACCGTGGTGCTGCTCTTCCCCGCGCTGGGAATGGCGATGGGCGGGGTGGCCGCGCTGGTGGCGGTGCTGCTCGGCCTGGTCGCCCTGCCGGTGGTCGACCTGCTGCACCCGCAGGCCGGCGGCCAGCGCGGGATGCTCGCGCTGCGGGCCCGGCGGCTCGCGGTGCTGCCGGCCGGCGCGGCCGCCGTCGCGGCGGTGGTGCTCGCCGGGGTCGGCCTGGCCGTGGACCGCTTCGACGCCGCCCACCCGGTGCCCACCCACCTGATGTACGCCATGGACGCCGGCACCGGCCAGGCCCGTTGGCTCAGCCACGAGAGCGACCCGCAGCCGTGGACCGACGGTTACGTGGACGGGGTGACCGACATCGGCGACGACTTCCCCGGGCTCGGCGACGCTGAGCTGCGGGCCGGCCCGGCGCAGGCGGCGAACCTGCCGGCCCCGAAGCTGGAGTTGGTGCTGACCGACGCCGCCGCCGGTAACGTACGCACCCTGCGGCTGCGGCTCACCCCGCAGCGGGTCGCCCGGATCGCCACACTGCACGTCGACACGTCGACCGCCACGGTGCTGCGCGCCGAGGTGGCGGGGCGGTCGGTGCCGGTGGAGCCTCGGGACGGCAAGTGGGGCTTCGGGCTGGTGTTCCACGCCCCGCCGGCCGAGGGCATCGAGGTCACGTTGGCGGTGCGGCCGATCGCCGGGCAGGTGGCGCTGCGGGCGATGGACGCCAGCGACGGCTTGGACGCGCTGCCCGGCTTCCGGCCCCGGCCGCCGGCCGTCGGCGTCGTCGGGTCGCACAGCTCGGAAATGCTGGCGGTCGCCCGCACCTACCAGTTCTAGAACGACGACGGCGGGGGACCGTCTCCGGTCCCCCGCCGTGTCACTCAGCAGAGCTGGTCGAACCTGACTCCCGGCGCGTCCGCCGCTACTCGCTGCGGATGGTCAGCCGCTTACGCCGGCCGTAGTGCAGCAGGAGGAACCCGACCAGCAGCATCCCCACGCCGACGGCACCGAACGTGACCAGGGGCAGACCGGTCAGGGGCAGGCCGCCACCGGCACCCGACGCGGGCGATGACGGCAATGCCGCCCCCGGGACCGAGGCCGACCCGCTCGGGGTCGGAGTGGCGGTGGCCGGTGGCGATCCGCTCGGCCCTGGGCTGGGCGTGGCAGAGGCCGAGGGCGACGGGGTGGGCGGCGTCCCCTTGACAACGTTGATCGTCACGTTCGACTTTTCCGAAAAGTCGAACGGATAGCGCCGCACTTCGCCCCCGTACGCATTGTCGTACTCCACGCGCAGGGAGAACTTCAGGCTCAGCCGCTGACCATTGCCGACGACCCCACGCCAGCCGCACAGATACTGTTCGCGGCCCAGCGGTGCCGGATTTGTCAGCGCGGGCTCGACATAGTCCATATGCGGAATTATGTCAAAGCACGAGTCCGGAACCGCTACCGCCTTGGTGCGGAAGGGGATTTGGACAAGCAGCAACGGGTCACGGCTGAGCGCTTCGCCACCGTTGTCGAATCCCACTTCCAGCGGCGCCACGTCGCCCGTCTTCTGGTAGTAGACCGTACTGGCGAACAGCTTCACCTTCTCGTAGTCGGAGGCGAGCTTGCTGTCGGTCTGGATGGTCTGCTCAGCCGATGCCTCGAACAACTGGGGAGCGGCCTCGGTGACAGCGGGCGCGTTATCAACAACGAGCTTGGGGCCACCGCCCGGCACGCCCAGCTCCGTTGGCGCCACGGCACGAACCGCCTCGATCTTCGGCAGGCGGACCGACGACGGCTGGATGCCCGCGAGCAGGCTCACCTTCTTACCGGAATCCGCCCTGACCTTCACCCGAACCGGGACCACATAGGTCCGACCCGGCGCAAATTCCTGGTCGAAACGGCACCAGAGCAACTCGACGCCGTTGTAGGAGCAGTTGGAGAAGCGGTCCACCGCCTCAGCCGGCCACAGGCCTGAGCTCAGGTCCTGCACACCAGGTTGCGGACCGCCGTTCCTGAAGTCGAGGACCACGCCGCGCGCCGGCACAGTGCCGGAAACTTTGAACCCGAAGCGGGCGGTGACCGTGTCACCCGGCGCAGCGCTCAGGGTCGGCATGCCAACGCGCTCTACCGTCAACTGGTCAACGGCGATGATCTCGGTCTGCACATTCGCCGGCGCGTAACCCTTGACCTCGACGGTCGTCCGGACGGTGCCGACAACGCCGCTGGGCAGAGTCGAGCCGTGCGGTGGGGCGTACCCGAATGCGCTCGCCGTCTGGCTGGCACCCAGCCCGAACCGTGCGTACTCCCGGCACGTAACGACATCGCCGGCGCGTTCGCAACCCTCGTCGTCGAACGAAAACGTCATCTTGTCTTTGATTTCGCTGATGTCCGACCTGGTCGTCACCTCCGTAGCCTGGCGCTTGTCCAGCCCGAGCTGAATGTCGAGGTGGTACAGCGTGGATGACAGGCCTGCCCGGATGAGACTTTGGGCCGGGATCGCCGCCTTCAACTGCGGCAGCGCTGCGGCTGACGCCTGGGCGGGCACCGTCGCGACAGGAACGATAGAACCAACAAAACAGACAAAAGTGGCCGCAGCTATTCGCCAGGCAACCGTATTCCACCTGAACAAACCAGACCCCCGTGGATCCTCGTTTTGGACCGCCGGAGCATAACGCAGCCTGAATTGAATGGCCGTCCCGCGACGAAGGGCCCATCGGGCAAAAGGGAATAGCGGCCGCAGCAACGAGGCAGTGCGGCTGGACGGCGCGGCTGGACGGTGCGACGCGCCTGGCCCAGGTCGCTCGCCCGCTCACACAACAGCGGATACTTCGCCCATGACGCTGGCTCCGCCCCGCACCGACCTCGCCGACGCGCGCTCCTCGTTCCTGGTGCTGGCCGGCTGGTACGTGGCCGCCGTCGTGTCGTTCGGTCTGTTCCTCAGCACGCTCTCCGGTTCGGTTCCGGCGAACTGCGGCGAGGCGTGCGACTCCGAACGGTCGAGGGCGCTGCTCTTCGGGCTCTACGTGGCCCTGCCGGCGGCGTTCCTCGCGCTGTTGGTCAGCCTGGCGACGCTCGCGGTGCTCCTCTCCCGTGCCCGGATCCGCTCGTCAGCCCTGGTGGGCACCCTCTCCGCGCTGCCGCTGCTCGCCTGCGCACTCCTCACCGCCAGCCTCTGACCCCCCGTTGCTGTAGTGCCGGGGTCAGACGAGGTGCAGCCTGCCCGTTCCCCGGCCGCCTGTGCCGATCCACCGTTGGACAGCGTCAGGCCGACCACGCCTGGAGGACGTCGTTCGGCCCCCACACCAGGTGCACGGCCTCGGCCGGGAGGTCGACTCCGGAGCGGCTGACGACGACCAGGCCGCTGACCCCGGGCTGAAAACCCGGGATCAACGGGGCATGGCGGCGCAGTTCGTCGAGATGACGTCGGCCGAAGGGGCCGTCCTGCCACTTGATCGAGCCGGCGAACGCGATGCGGGAGGCGATCGGGGCGCGGTCCGCGCCGACAAGATCGATTTCCGGGTTGGACTGCCGATTCCACCAGCCGCCGACTTCCCAGGTGTCGGTCCAGGGCAAACCGCCGGCCCCGGCGCTGATGGCGAGCGCATCGCGGATGATCGGCTCGACGGCGTTGCCCCGCCAGGAGGACCACCGACTGTCGAGGATGGCGCGGGCGGCCGCTGACCGGTCGCGCAGCACCAGTTGGTGCACATCCCGAAGAATGGCGAGATACAGGCGCAGATTGCTGTCGGCGATCCGGTACTGGGCCAGCTTGCTGGGCTTGGTGGACAGCGGCTTGTCGACGGCGAGGACCTGTTTTTCCTCGACGAGCCGGTGCAGCAGCGGGGACAGGGTGCCGGAGCTGACCGGGCCGCCGCGGTCCCCGGCGGCAGCGGCGATGTTGCTGAACGTACGGCTACCTGCCCCACCGACCGCTTCCAGGATGCGTCGGGCAGTGTCCGGGGCGGGAAACTCCGACGCCAGAGACTGCTCGGGGACGGTGAACAACGCCGACGTCTTGTTGGAGATCTCCTGACCCAGGAAATCGGCGGGGGGCGTACCCGGGGACCACTCCAGAGCCACACCGGGCAACCCGCCGGTGATCAGGTGCGCATCGATCGCGTCCGCGCCACTCAACCCGGTCACCGCGGCGGTTTCGGCGGGATTGAACGGGCCGAGGACCATGTTCGTGGCCCTGCCGTAGAACGGGCGGTCGTACTCGGTGAACCGCTGCATCATGTGCAGATCACTGCCGAGCAGCAGCAGGAGCACCGGCTTGCCGGAGATGAGCCGGTCCCAGGCGACCTGAAGGTGCCCGTCGAACGTCGTGTCCTGCTCGGAGATCCAGGGCAGTTCGTCCAGGACGACCACACTCGGCGTATCGGGCAGGACGCCCGCCAGGACCCGCAGCATGTCTCCCCAGCCACCGGCCGGTGGCTGGGACGGCAGCAGGTCACGACCGCTGGACGTGAGCAGCGACGAGTCGCGCAGGGCACCGAGAAAGTAGCCGACCGCTTCGATGCTCGATGCGCCCTTGACCGCAGTGTAGAAGCAGTACGGCAGGTCGACCCTGTCGCACAACTCCTGCACCAGCCGCGACTTGCCCACCTGGCGGCGACCACGGATGGCGACGGAACGGCCCTGACCGGTGCGCTTCACATGATCAAGCTGCTTGCCGAGCAGGTCGAGTTCCGTCCGGCGGCCGATGAACATCGACCCTCCCGAAGCTAGATTCAATCTTACTTCGAGACAGTCTACCTACCTCAGCAGGGAACTGATCCACCACGGCGCCGAGATTTGCCTGCTGTGCGACCTCTACCGCTGGCAGGCGACACCGAGCCTCTAGGGTTCCCGGAATGAGCAGGAACGACGAGCGTGAATTGGTACGACGGGGGTACGACGCGCTCTCCTACCACTATCGATCGGACGACGCCGACGACGGCCAGTACGGTCCCTGGCTGGCCGACTTACACCAGCGCCTACCTGCCTCAGCAGGGGTCCTCGACCTCGGGTGCGGCTGCGGGGTGCCGGTCGCCCGCTTCCTCGCCAACGCGGGACACCGCGTGACCGGCGTTGACATCAGCGACGTGCAGATCGAGCGGGCACGCCGCCTGGTGCCAAACGGCACCTTTCTCCACTCGGACGCCACCCGGCTCGACCTGCCGCCGGCCTCCTTCGATGCCGTGGTTTGCCTCTACGCCCTCATCCACATGCCCCTGGCCGACCAGCCGCAGCTCATCAAGAGCATCGCCACCTGGTTACGCCCCGGCGGCTGGCTGCTCACCACCGTCGGCAACACCGCCTGGACAGGCACCGAGGACAACTGGCTCGATGGCCCCGCCACCATGTGGTGGAGCCACGCCGACGCCTCCAGTTACCGCGCCTGGCTGCAGCAGGCGGGGCTGACGATCAGCGCCGAGGATTTCGTCCCGGAGGGCAGCAGCGGGCACACCCTCTTCTGGGCGCAGCGCCCACAGGGCTGACCTGGTCCGAGTCGTGTGCGAGGCTTCGGCGGTGACTGACCTCGGCGTCCGCGCAGCAACCTCGGCTGATCGGGAATTCTTGGTTGACATGCTCGTGGAGGCCGTGAACTGGCTGCCTGAGCGCAACTGGTCTCGCGAGCAGATCCTGGCGAATCCCGCGCTGGCCCACTACGTCAGCGGGTGGATGCGGCCAACCGACTTTGGCCTGGTTGCGGTCGGCCAAGCTGAGCGGTCAGTCGGCGCGGCCTGGTTCCGATACCTGACCGCCGCTGATCCCGGCTATGGGTACGTGAGTGACGACGTGCCAGAGCTGACTATCGGCGTGGTGGAAACCTGGAGGGGCCGGGGTGTGGGCCGGATGCTCTTGCGCGCCGTTCTGGACGTCGCCCGAGAACGTGGCATCCGCACAGTGTCACTGAGCGTGGAGCGGGCGAACTTCGCTGCGAGGCTGTACGCCGCTGAAGGATTCCGCACGGTCGAGTCGTTCGAGGACGCGGACACGATGGTCGCTGAGGTCGGGGCCTGACGTGTGTAGTGCCAGCTCGTCGGCCGGGCTGGGCAGCCTGTCCGCAGTGCTTCCGTTGGCCGTGGTCTTACTTCCAGCGGAAGTGGACGAAGAGGCGGCCGAAGTTCTTCGAGTCCTTCTCCACCCGGTGGTAGAGCTGCTTGACGTCCTTCTGGTCGAGGAACCGCAGCACCCGCTTCTTGAGCTGGCCGGACCCCTTACCCGGGATGATCTCGACGAGGGTGGCCTTCTTCGCCACCGCCTCGTCCATGATCCCGCGCAGGGCGCGGTCGATGTCGTGGCCCTTGTTGAAGATCTCGTGCAGGTCCAGCTTGAGCTTCATGCCGCAGCCCCCGGCCGGTCAGGTCCCATGTCCGCCATCCTAGGCACGTCCGCCGGGTCGTCCGACGACGAAGGGGCGGCCCCGTGGGACCGCCCCCGCACTCGTCACCGGGTCAGGCTCAGCGCCTGCCGCCCAGGCGGGTCTCCACCCGCTCCAGCGCGGTCCGGTAGTCGTCGTTGGCCGCGTACATCGCGGCGGCGATGCGCAGGTGCCGCAGCGCGTCGTTGTGCCGGTTGAGCCGTTCCAGCGTCCGACCGAGCACGTGGTGTGCGTAGTGGTCGCTGGGATCCCGCTCGATCAGCTCGCGCAGGTGCTCCTCGGCCCGGGTGAGCTGGGCCGACTGGAAGTACGCCCGGGCCAGCAACTGCCGAACCGCCGCGTTGCCGGGTTCGGCGTCGATGATCGGCTCCAGCAGTCGGGCTGCCCCGCTGGGGTCACCGGTTTCGAAGAACATGGTCGCCCGCCGGTAGTCCGCCAGAAGATCCATCTGCCACCTCCTCGGGTCGCGCCGTCACCTGTTCCGACGCTGGCACAACACTGGAAGTTTGGCGACTGTTCCCGGGGTCGAGATCGGGCCAGTTACGGCCGCCCAGTGCCGCCGAAGGGTCAGGTGCGGGCGTCCCGGCGTCCGGCGGAGAGCTCCCAGGCGCGGACGCCGCCGACGATCCCGGCGGTGTTCGGCACCACCACCACGTCGTCGCCCATCCGGGCCAGCTGCTCGGGCCGGATCAGTCGGGAGTTGCCCCCGCCCAGGTAGAGCCGGTCCCAGCGGAACACCGGGCGGAGCCCGTCCACCACCTGCCGGATCCGCCGGGACCAGAAGGCGTCGCCGAGCCGTCGACGTTCCGGCTCGCCGACGTACGTGTCGTAGGTGGTGCCCCAGCGCACCGGCGCGTGCGACAGCTCCAGGTGCGGTGCGAGCACCCCACCGTCGAAGAGCGCGCTGCCCAGCCCCGTTCCCAGGGTCAGCACCAGCTCGCAACCGGTGCCGGCGACCACCCCGGCGCCGTGCACCTCGGCGTCGTTGAGCACCAGCGCCGGCACCCCGAACGCGTCGGCCAGCGCCCCCCGCGCGTCCCAGCCGGACCACTCGGCGAGCAGGTCCGGGTCGATCCGGGTGCGGGGGCCGTTGCGGGTGACGTAGTGCGGGGTGCTCACCACCACCCCGTGCCGGATCATCCCGGGTACGCCGACCGTGAGCCGGTCCGCCGTCGGCAGGCGCCCGCCCAGATCCAGCAGGGTCCGGACAAACAACGCGGGCGGCAGAGGGTACGGAGTGGGCACCCGCAACGGCCGGGCCCGCATCGTTCCCGCCTCGTCGAGCACGGACGCCTTGATGCCCCCGCCGCCGCAGTCGATCGCCAGTGTGGTCACCACGTCGTTGAGTCTGCCCGCTGCCGGCGGTTGGCATGCGGGCGGCCGGATAGGCTGCCGTCCTGATGAGCGCCACGATGATCGTCAAGGACCTGGCCGCCGGGCACGGCGACCGCCAACTCTTCGCCGGATTGGACCTGGTGGTCGCCCCCGGCGACGTGGTGGGGCTGGTCGGGCCGAACGGGGCCGGCAAGTCGACGCTGCTGCGTACCCTCGCCGGGTTGTTGCCGGTCGAGGCCGGCAGCGTGCGGCTCAGCCCACCCACCGCGAGCGTCGGACACCTGCCACAGGAGCCGGAGCGGCGGCCGGGCGAGACGGTCCGCGACTTCCTGGCCCGCCGGACCGGGGTGACCGGCGCGCAGGCGGCACTGGACGCGGCGACCGAGGCGCTGACCGCCGGGGCGGCGGGCGCGGACGACGCGTACGGCGACGCGTTGGAGCGCTGGCTCGCCCTGGGCGGCGCGGACCTGGACGAACGCGCCGAGCAGGTGAGCGCCGACCTGGGGCTCGCCGTCGACCTGGACCATCCGATGACCGGGCTCTCCGGCGGCCAGGCGGCTCGCGCCGGGCTGGCGTCGCTGCTGCTCAGCCGGTACGACGTGTTCCTGCTCGACGAGCCGACGAACGACCTGGACCTGGCCGGGTTGGAACGGCTGGAGGAGTTCGTCACCGGGCTGCGGGCCGGCACGGTGCTGGTCAGCCACGACCGGGAGTTCCTCACCCGCACGGTGACCCGGGTGCTGGAGCTGGACCTGCCGCAGCAGCAGGTCAATCACTACGGCGGTGGTTACGCGGCCTACCTGGAGGAGCGCGAGGTGGCCCGTCGGCACGCCCGCGCGGACTTCGAGGAGTACGCCGACACGAAGGCCGGACTGGAGGCTCGGGCCCGCACCCAGCGTGGCTGGATGGAGAAGGGCGTGAAGAACGCCCGCCGCAAGGCCACCGACAACGACAAGATCGGCCGTAAGTTCCGCAGCGAGTCGAGCGAGAAGCAGGCCGCCAAGGCCAAGCAGACCGAACGGCTGATCGAACGGCTCGACGTGGTCGAGGAGCCCCGCAAGGAGTGGGAGCTGCGGATGGAGATCGCCGCCGCGCCCCGCGCCGGCGCCGTCGTGGCCACGCTGCGCGGGGCGGTGGTACGTCGGGGTGGCTTCACCCTCGGCCCGGTGGACCTCCAGATCGACTGGGCGGACCGGGTCGCGGTGACCGGGGCCAACGGCTCGGGCAAGTCCACCCTGCTGGCCGCGCTGCTCGGACGGCTGCCGCTGGACGAGGGCACCGCCTCGCTCGGGCCCGGTGTGGTGGTGGGCGAGGTGGACCAGGCCCGTGGGTTGTTCCTCGGCGACGCGCCACTGATCGACGCGTTCCACGCGGCCGTACCCCATCTGTCGCCGGCCGACGCGCGGACCTTGCTGGCGAAGTTCGGGCTGCGCGCGGCGCACGTGCCCCGACCTGCGGCCACCCTCTCGCCCGGTGAGCGGACCCGGGCGGCGCTGGCCCTGCTGCAGGGCCGTGGGGTCAACCTGCTGGTGCTGGACGAGCCCACCAACCACCTGGACCTGCCCGCCATCGAGCAGCTCGAATCGGCGCTGGCCAGCTATCCCGGAACGCTGCTGCTGGTCACCCACGACCGGCGGATGCTGGCCGCCATCGAGACCAACCGGCGACTGCGGGTCGACGGCGGGCGGATCGCCGAGGATTGATCCGTGCCGGCGGGCCGGCGCGGGGTGAGAATGACGCCATGCTCAAGTGGGAGTACGCCCTGCTGGTCCGCCGCCGCCAGGCCGCGACCAACGACCTCGGCTGGGAGGTCGTCTTCGTCTGGTACGGCCCGGACGGCTCGATGGTCGACGTGACGCCCTACGGCGACACCTCGCTGGCCCACCTGAACCGGGCCGGCGACCAGGGCTGGGAGTTGGTCGCGATGAGCGAGGACCCGTCCCTGCCCGGCAACCACGAACTGCACCGCTATCACCTCAAGCGGCCGAAGCCCGCCGATCCGCCGCCCCGCCAGCGGATGCGCGGCGGACGCCGCACCATCTCCGGCTGACTCGCGGCGCGAAGCCGATGCCGGCGCGAAGCCGATGTCTGCGTTGAGCATGATGCCAAGGAGACATCGTGATGCCGGTGTGGCATCACGATGATTGCGGCCCCGGCTCGCATCTCGCGACACGCGTGTGGGCAGCCTCGCCCAGTGAGCGGCGAGGTGATGCGGCCCCGGCCCGCATCCCGCGACACGCGCGTGAGTGGCCTCGCCCGAGCGAGCAGCGATGTGGACGAGCGGGGCATAACGGGCGCGATTGCGGGTATCGCGCGGCGGGAGGTGACCCGAATGGTCGCTTTGGCGCAGACTCCACCCTCGGCCGACCGGCTGCGGGCGATCGACGAATTCCTCGCCCAGGCATGGGCGGACCAGGTCCGCCACGATGAGCGGTTGCGGGACCTGACGGTCGAGGTGCGCTTCGACCGGGGGGTGGCCCATCTGAGCGGCGAGGTGGCCGAGCCCGCCCAACTGCGGCTGGTGCGGGACCTGGTGGGGCGGCTCGCCGGGGTCTACGGCGTCTGGTGCCGGGTCGGCATCGGCGGGCGGGTGCCGGTGGTCGTCGACCTCGGTTGCGGGCCGACCAAGCAGTGGTCGAGCAACCTGGGGCTGGACATCTACCCGGCGCCCGGCGTGGACGCCGTCGCGGACCTGTCCGGCTCACTACCGCTCGCCGACAACTCGGTGGACGTCCTCTTCGCTGTGCACATCCTGGAGCACCTGATCGACTTCCTGCCGCTGGTCGACGAGTGTCATCGGGTGCTCCGCCCCGGTGGTGTGCTGCACGTGATGAGCCCCTGGTGGGGGCATGTGAACGCGGTGGCCGACCCGACCCACGTGCGGCTGATGGACGTGCAGACGTTCAAGGGGATCTGTCAGCTCCGACCCCCGGGCACCCCGCGCTGGTACCCACTGCACGCCGGCTGCGACGGTGCCTCGATCTTCGCCGACCTGACCCCCCTCCCCCCGGACGCCGACCCGGCGCCCCAATCCCACCTAGCGCGCTTCTTCGACTGACCCACGCCGCCTCACCCTGGTGGATTCGCGGAGGTGGAGGCGGTACGGGGCCTTCAGGTGGCGGGTGGGGAGGGTGGGGTTGCCGGTCAGGCGGTCGGCGAGGAGTTGGACGGCCAGCCGGGCGATCTGCTCCTTGTCCGGGGCGACGGTGCTCAGGGCCGGGATGGCGAACCTGCCGTCCTCGATGTCGTCGAAGCCGGCCACCGCCACGTCCTCGGGCACCCGCAGGCCGGCCTCGTGCAGCGCGCGCAGGACACCGAGGGCCAGCGTGTCGTTGAAACAGAAGACGGCGTCGGGGCGTACTCCGGAGGTGAGCAGGCCGCGCATCGCGGCCGCGCCGTCCGCGCGGTGCCAGGCCGGCGCGGACGCCACCAGGGCCTGGTCGTCGTCGAGCCCGGCGGCGCGCAGCGCGTCCCGGTAACCGGCCAGGCGCAGCCGGGCGCTGGCGCCCTCGTCGGTGCGCTGCGCGCCGACGGCGGCGATCCGGCGACGCCCCAACCGGATCAGGTGGTCGGTGACCTCCCGGGCTGCCGCCACGTTGTCGATCACCACACGATCCGCCGGGCCGTCTGCGATCCGCTCGCCGAGCAGCACCATCGGGGTGCCGTCCAGGCCGGCCAGGTCCGCCGCGGTGAGCCCCAGCGGGCTGATGATGAGCCCGTCGATCAGGTGGCCGGTGATGCCTGAGGCGAGCACCCTTTCCTGCTCCCGCCGACCGCCGGTCTGGTCGATCAGCACCGTCCAGCCGTGCCCGGCGGCGGCGCTGACCACGTAGCGGGCCAGCTCGGCGAAGTACGGGATGTCCAGTTCCGGAACAGCCAGCGCGATCACGCCGGTACGCCCCTTGCGGAGGTGCCGGGCGGAGAGGTTGGGCCGGTAGTTGAGTTCGCTGATCGCCTCCTCGACCCGTGCCCGGGTGTCCGGTCGGACATGGACGTGGCCGTTCACCACGTTGGAGACGGTCTTCACGGAGACGCCGGCTCGCTCGGCCACGTCCTTGAGTCTGTGTCGCACGCCGCAACCTCCCCGAGGTGACGGGCGCACCATACCGTCAGCGCCACCGCCGCCAGGGGTACCAGCGACAGGGAAAGGGCCCCTCGCAGCGGCAAGGGGCCCTTCCTCGTTCCGTCGGATCAGCTGTCGGCGGTCGGCTCACGGGGACCCGGGGCGACTGCGGGCTCGTGTCGGGCCAACCGGTTGCGGCGGTAGCCGTAACCGAAGTAGATCAACGCGCCGAGCAGCATCCAGGCCAGGAACCGCAGCCAGGTCTCCACCGACAGGTTGAGCATCAGGTAGAAGCAGGCCAGCGCCGAGACGATCGGCAGCACCGGCGAGAACGGCACCCGGAACGGCCGCTCCAGGTCCGGCCGCCTGCGGCGCAGGATCGGCACCGCCACCGACACCAGCACGAAGGCGCAGAGCGCGCCGATGCTGACCAGGTCGGCCAGCGCGGACAGCGGCAGGAAGCCGGCCAGCAGCGCGACCGCCACCGTCATGATCGCCGAGATCCGGTACGGGGTCCCCCAACGCGGGTGCACCTTCGCGATCGAGGGTGGGATCAGCCCGTCCCGGGCGATGGCGAAACCGATCCGGCCCATGGCTACCAGGTCGACCAGGATGACGCTGGTCAGGCCCGCGACGGCGGCGATGGAGACCAGTACTGCCGCCCAGCCCGCGCCGACCGACTCGAAGGCGGACGCGATCGGGGCGCCCCTGTCGATCTCGGTGTACGGCACCATCCCGACCACCACGAGCGACACGCCGATGTAGAGCACCGTGGAGATCAGCAGCGTGCCGAGCAGACCCAGGGTGAGATCCCGCTTGGGCTTGCGCGTCTCCTCGCCGAGGTTGGCCACTGCCTCGAACCCGGTGTACGCGAAGAAGACCACGGCGGCGGCGCTGAGCACCCCGACGAAACCGAAGACCGACGGCTCCAGCCCGAACAGCGCCTGGGTGACCGGTTGCTTGATGCCGTCGTCGCCGCTTCCGGCGGGCTCGGCCGGCGGGATGAACGGGGTGAGGTTGGCGGCCTTGACGAAGAACAGCCCGGCGACCACCACGAAAACACAGATGGCCACCTTGACCAGCACCAGCAGGTTGGTGATCCGGGCGGATTCGCGGATGCCGACGATCGCCACGATGCCGAGGATCAGCACGATGGCGATGGCGCCAACGTTGACGGTGCTGCCCTCCTCGCCGAACCACCTGGTCGGCAGGTCGAGCAGTTCGGCGAGGTAGCCGGACCAGCCCCGGGCCACCACCGCGGCGCCGAGCGCGAACTCCAGCAGCAGGTCCCAGCCGATGATCCAGGCGACGATCTCGCCCATCGTGGCGTACGCGTAGGTGTAGGCGCTGCCGGCGGTCGGCACGCTGGAGGCCAGTTCGGCGTAGCAGAGGGCGGCGAGCAGGGCCACCACGCCGGCGATGGCGAAGGAGATCACCACGCCCGGCCCGGCGCTGTCCCGGGCTTCGATCCCGGTGAGCGTGAAGATGCCGGTGCCGATCACGATGCCGATGCCGAAGCCGGTGAGGTCGATCGCGCCGAGCCGTCGCTTCAGCCCCAGTTGGCCGTCGCTGCCGTCCGCCTCACCCTGGGCTATCACGTCCTTGATTGGTTTTGTGCGCAGCACGGACACCCGGTCACCCCTCCCACCGTGCGACCACCTCCGTGGCGGCCGGTGACCGCCGTTGCTACCCAGCGGCGCGATTGGTCAACCCCGAACTCTTGCGGCGATGGCCAGACTGTGAAAATTTCCTACCAGGAACGCGGACACCGACGGCGAATGTTGCCGCGCGCCGCGCGAAACATCCGGGAGCCCCACCGAAGGGACACACCGCATGAAAGCCACCCAACTCGGAGCCGCCGGGCTGGTCGCAGCCCTGCTCGGCACATTTGTCAGCGTCACCCCCGCGAGTGCCGCGCCCAGCGCGGCCGACACCACCACCGCTGCCTGCGCCACCGACCCGGCCACCCCCAAGCGACAGTTCCGGGCCATGTGGATCTCGTCGGTGGTCAACATCGACTGGCCCAGCAAGGCGTCCCAGACCGCGCCGGACCGGATCGCCGCCCAGCAGGCCGAGTACCGCGAACTGCTCGACCTGGCCGGGCGCCTGAACCACAACGCCGTCGTGGTGCAGGTCCGGCCCACCGCCGACGCGCTCTGGCCCTCGCCGTACGAGCCGTGGTCGGAATACCTGACCGGGGTACGCGGCCAGGACCCCGGCTGGGACCCGCTGGCCTTCCTGGTCGACGAGTCGCACAAACGGAACCTGGAGTTCCACGCCTGGTTCAACCCGTACCGCGTCTCCATGCCGGCCCCCGGCGGCGCCGGCGCCGACCTGGCCCAACTCGCCCCCGGCCACCCGGCCCAGCAGCACCCCGAGTGGACGTTCGCCTACCCACCGGCCGGAGTGGCCGGCAGCCGGCTCTACTACAACCCGGGAATCCCCGAGGTCCGCGAGTTCGTCCAGACCGCCATGATGGACGCGGTCAAGCGGTACGACATCGACGGCGTCCACTTCGACGACTACTTCTACCCCTACCCGAGCGGCACCTACCAGGTGCCGGACGACGCGACCTTCGCGGCCCACAACCGGGGCTTCACCGACCGGGCCGACTGGCGGCGGGACAACATCAACCTGTTGATCCAGGAGATGAACGGCAAGATCAAGGCGGCGAAGCCGTGGGTGAAGTTCGGGGTCAGCCCGTTCGGCATCTGGCGCAACAAGACCGCCGACCCGCTCGGCTCGGACACCACCGGCAGCCAGTCGTACGACATCATCTCCGCCGACACCCGTAAGTGGATCAAGCAGGAGTGGATCGACTACGTGGTGCCGCAGCTCTACTGGTACATCGGCCAGTACCCGGCGGCGGACTACGCGCGCCTGGTGCCGTGGTGGGCCGAGACGGTGCGTGGCACCCGGGTGCAGCTCTACATCGGCCAGGCCGACTACAAGAGCGGCGACCCGGCGTACGGGTCGTTCTGGCAGAACCCACGCGAACTGTCCGACCACCTGACGCTCAACCGGTCGTACCCGGAGGTGCAGGGCAACGTGCACTTCTCCGCCGTGCAGGTACGGGCCAACCGGCTCGGCGCCACCGACATCTACGCGGCTGAGCACTACTCCCGCCCGGCGCTGGTGCCGGCCATGCCCCACCTGCCGGCCCGCCCGCTGCTCTTCCCGGTGGTCACCAAGACGACCCGGCAGGCCGACGGGGTCCGGCTCACCTGGCGGCAGCCCGCCGACGGCGTCGGCCCGCTCGGCACCGCCACCTCGTACGCGATCTACCGGTTCGACGGCACCACGCTGCCCGTCCGGTGCGCCACTGCCGACGCGGCGAACCTGGTCGGCACCGTCCGCGCCACGGCCGGTGCCAACCAGTCCTGGGTGGACACCTCGGCCGAGCCCGGCCGGCGCTACACCTACCAGCTGACCGCCCTGGACCGGTCCGCCAACGAGAGCCCCGCGAGCCCGCCGGCCTTCGTGCTGCGCTGACTCAGTTCCTGAGTGCCCCGGACGCCACGCGCGTCCGGGGCATTCGTCTGTTTCAACGCATGTCACCAATAGTTGGCGAGGCACATACCGCGTAGTTGATCAGCTGATCGACACTCATCGACATCCGGTAACCCGCCGGTAACTTCGGTCCCACCGCTCACCCCCCGCGGAGGTAACCCGTGCCCCGACGTCTCGCCACCCTGCTCGCCTCGGGCGCGTTAGCGCTGCTCGCCACCCTCACCATCGCCTCCCCCGCCGCCGCCGTCACCCCCGCCCAGAAGCTCTCCGTGCTGTCGAGCTGGACCCAGACCAGCGCGTCCAGCTACAACTCGTGGAACAGCGCCCGGGTCAACCGGGCCCCCTGGGCCGAGTACAACTTCAACTGGTCCACCGACTACTGCTCGTCCAGCCCCGACAACCCGCTCGGGTTCACCTTCAACCTGGGCTGCTACCGGCACGACTTCGGCTACCGCAACTACAAGGCGGTCGGCCAGTTCCCCGCCAACAAGTCCCGCCTCGACAGCGCCTTCTACGAGGACCTGAAGCGGGTCTGCGCCACGTACAACTCGGTCGTCCGGCCGGCCTGCTACAGCCTGGCCTGGACCTACTACCAGGCGGTCAGCATCTTCGGTTCGGTGGCAGCCGTCCAGCAGGCCGACATCGACCGCGCCGCCCGAATGAAGGCCGACGCCGAAGCCAAAGCCCGCCAGTAACCGCTGAACCCCACCCCCTGAACTGTGTTGATCAAGAGGTTTCGGTCACCGGAGGCGCGTTTTCTGACGCAAACCTCTTGATCAACACGGGCAGGGGGTGGGCCAGGGTGGGGGTTAGGCGCCTTCGGTGCGGGTGGCCGGGTGGCGGTCGGGGTCGGCGGGACGGCGTGGGGTCGGCTGGGACAGGCCCGTACTGAAGCGGGTCGAATCCGCCGCGAGGTCCGGGTGTTCCACGTCCAGTGCGAGCGCGGCGGCCTCGTCCAACCCCAGTTCGGCACCCTCGCCGTACGCGTCGTCGAAGGCCGCGTCGCCCAGCACCGCGCGCAACTCCCCCTGCTGTTGCGCCCAGTAACCGCCGAAGATCCCCGGGGTGGCCCGCATGCTCGCCCGGGTCGCCTGCGCGGCACCGAACAGTCGGGCGGCGGTCAACCGCTCCCCGCCGATCGCACACCGCACCGCGACCGCGTTCAAGGTGTCACACGCCCGGCCGTGGTAGCCGTGGCCCATCCGCGAACGCAACGCCACCAGCAGGTGCTCGTGGGCGGCGATCACATCGCCACGGGCCAACGCGACCATCCCGAGCAGCATGTCCACCGAACGCCGGCCGCGCTCCACGGGGCGGGCCGCCTCCACCGGACGCACCGCGCCCAACAGCTCCGCCGCCTCCTCCAGGGCACCCCGCCGCCAGAGCAGCTCAGCCAGGCTGAACACCGCGAACAGCGCCTCGCCGACCACGTCCTGCCCATGCGCCCAGTCGATGACCTCCCGGCACACCCGCTCGGCCTCGACGAACTGCCCCATGTCCACCAGCGGCGCGGCCCGGCCGGCGAGCACCCGGGCCAGCAGACCGGCGTCACCGGCCTGCCGGGCCGCCGCCTCCGCCCGCTGGGAGTAGCGCAGCTCCTCGGCGAACTCGCCATCGGCGCTCGCGTGCAACGAGTGCATGTGGTACGCCGCCGCCAGCTCCGCCTCCGGGATCCGCTCTCCCGTCTCCGCGATCCGCCCGTACAGCCGGAACAGCCACAGCCGCCCCTCCCGGGCCAGGCCACGCTCCAGCCACCACTGGTCCAGCCCGCCCGCCAGACCGAGACCGGCGCGGGCGCTGCCGCCGGTGGCGCACCAGCGCAGCGCGGCGCGCAGCTCCCCCGCCAGCGGGTCGAGGGAATACAACGACAGCGTCACCGGCCGGCCGTCCTGACCCAGGTGGGCCCGGTCCAACGCGTGGGCCGACCAGGCCACGTGCCGGTCCCGAGCGGCCTGTTCCTCACCCGCCTCGGCCAGCCGCCGCGCCGCGTACGCCCGTATGGGGTCGAGCATCCGGTAGGTGCTGCCGGCGGCCCTCGGCTCGGCCAACACCATCGACTTGTCCACCAGCACCGAGAGCGGGTCCAGCGGGTCGTCACCCAGTAGCCATTCCACCGTCTCCAGATCCACCGGGCCGGCGAAGACCGCCAGCCACCGCAGCAGGCGGGCGGCCCGGGGCCCCAGCGTCCGGTACGACCAGGTGACGGTGGCCTGCATGGTCAGATGCCGTTCGGTGGCCGAACGCTGCACCGCCCGGCTCGCCGGGCTCGGCGGTGACGCACCGGCCGCCGCCGCGACCAGGTCCACGGTGTCCTGCTGGTTGCCGGACCAGCCCCGCTCCACCGGCGGCGGGTCCGGGTCCACCCGGCCGGCGTCCAGGGTGCCGAGGACATCGTCCAGCCGCTCGGCGAGCTGGCCGACGGAGAGCACCCGCAGCCGGGCGGCGGCCAACTCGATGGCGAGCGGCAGCCCGTCCAGCCGCTGCACGACCCGACGCAGGTCGGCGGACTCGGCCGGGTCCGGCTGCCGACCGCCACGCGCCGCCGCCGTGCGGTCCAGCAGCAGCGCCACCGCGTCGCTCTCCGCACCGTCGGCGCGCGGGTCGACCGAGAGCGGCGGAATGCGCCACACCACCTCGCCGGGCAGGCTGAACGACTCGCGACTTGTCGCCAGCACCCGCACCCCGCTCCCGCCGGACAGCAACCGCGCGATCACCTCCGCGCAGGCGGCCGGTTGGGTGTCGCAGGTGTCCAGTACGACAAGCATCCGGCGGTTGGCCGCGTACTCGACGAGGGTGTCCAGCATCGGCCGGCCGGGCTCGGGACGCAGGCCCAGCACGGCGGCGATGGCGAACGCCACCAGCCCCGGGTCGGTCACCGAGGCGATGTCGACGAACCAGACCCCGTCCGGGTACGCCTCGACGACTCCGCTGGCCAGCTCCACAGCGAGCCGGGTCTTGCCCGCGCCACCCGCGCCCAGCACGGTGACCAGGCGGTGCTGCCGCACCAGCAGGCCCAGCTCGATGCGTTCGGCCTGCCGACCGACGAACGACGTCACCTGGGTGGGCAGGTTGTGCGCCACCGCGTCGGCGGTGCGGGGCCGGGGGAACTGCCGCTCCAGGCCCGGGGCTACCAGTTGGAACAGTCGTTCCCGGTCGTCGAAGCCGCGTAGCCGGTGCAGACCGAGGTCGAGCAGTGTCGCACCCGGCGGCATCGGTTCGGCCCGACGTGCGGTGGACGCCGTGCAGAGCACCTGTCCGCCGTGCGCGGCGGCGGCCACCCGGGCGGCCCGGTGCACCTCGGGGCTGGCGTACTCGCCGTCGCGCGGCTCGGCGTAGCCGGTGTGCAGGCCCATCCGCACCCGTGGCGCGGCTTCGGCGGTGGGCCAGTCGTGGCTGGCCAGTGCCCGCTGGGCGGTCAGGCACGCGGTCATCGCCGCGGTGGCGTCCTCGAAGGCCAGGAAGAACGAATCGCCCTCGGTCAGCAGCTCCGCGCCACCAGTGCTGGCCAGCGTGCGGCGCAGCAACCGTCGATGCTCGGCGAGCACCGGGCGGTAGTCCGGACCCAGCAGCTGGGCCAGCCGGGTCGAGCCCTCGATATCGGTGAACACGAAGGTCACCCAACCGCTCGGGAGCTGGATCCGTGGCGACATGCGAGGAACCTCCGCCCGTGACGTCGGGTTCATACTGCCTGAGTTCGAGCGATCACGCATCGTGAGAACGGCCGGGCAGATGCCGCCTCAACGTGCCACTCGGACCCGATCCCGGCAAGGCCGGACCATCAGGCGGCGGCGAATTGGCCCGATCAGCAGCCGCAGGCACCGCCGCAGCAGCCACCGGCGGCGGGGGTCCGGGCACCACCGACGGCACCGCCCCGGCCGGTGACCGCGACCGCGGAAAGAAGCTTGACCGTGTCGGCGTGTCCCTGTGGGCAGTTGGCCGGCTCACCGGCAGCCACCATCGGACGGTTGACCTCGAAGGTGTCGCCGCAGGCGCGGCAGCGGAACTCGTACCGGGGCATGCCACCCAGCGTACGTGGATCTGGCGGTTGGCGGAGTATGGGTGATACTCAACAGGTGGTGGACGGCGAGGACGACACGCGTGTGCAACCGTTACGACCGGCCGCGCCGCTGGAGGGGCCACTCGAAGGTTCGGGGGCCGCGCCCGATCCGGTGCGCGCGGTGCCCCGCCCGCGCCGTCCCTGGCTGAGCGGACGTTCGAAGGGCGCGGCGGCCACGCCACCGGCCACTGTGCCCACCCCGCCGACGGCGCCCGTGGCCAACACCGAGGCCCCCAGGACCGAGGCGGCCAAGGCGGCGACGCCCAAACCCGCTGGCGCAAAGACCGAGACGGTCAAGGCAGACGACGCAAAGATCGAAACGGTCAAGGCCGAGGAAGCAAAGGCCGAGACCGCGAAGGCTGAGACGCCCAAGGCCGACGACGCGAAGACCGGAGCCACCGCCGGTGCGACGGATCTGGCGAAGACCACTGTGGATGAGCTGCCGGCGGTGCCGGCGTCCGGCCCGGCCCGTCGGCGACGGGTGCAGTTCGCGCACGCGGTACGTGTGCCGCCGCGCCAGGCGGCAGCAGCCGCCGCGCGGGCCACCCGGGCCTGGGCCGGCCGGCCCAGTGGTCGGCTGACCCTGCCCGGCGTCTTCCTGCTGGCGCTGGTGGCGGCGACCGCCGCGGCGGGTGCGCTGCTCGTACCGGCCACGATCCGCGCACCGCGTCCGGTGGCTGTGGACGCCTCGGCCGCGCCGGGCGCTGTCGCACCGACGGCGGCACCGTCCGGCCTGCCCACCGGCCCGTTGCCCACCGGGCCACTGCCCACCGGCCCGTTGCCCACCATCCCACTGCCCAGCGGCGGTTTGCCCGGCACCGGGCTGCCGACCGGCACGGTGACCGGCGGCCGCCCGTCGGACGCCCTGGCCGGCTGGGCGCAGCAGGTCGGCGCCAAGGTCGGCGTCCCCCCGGTCGCCATGCAGGCGTACGGCTACGCCGAACTGGTCCTCGCCCAGACCAACCGCAGTTGTGCACTGAGCTGGACCACGCTGGCCGCGATCGGTCAGGTCGAATCGGGGCACGGCTCGGCCAACGGCGCGCGGTTGGGGCAGGACGGCAAGGCGCTGCCCCCCATCATCGGGCTGCCGTTGGACGGGAAGGAGGGTCGGATGCGGATCATCGACACCGACGACGGCGCGCTCGACGAGGACCGGACCCTGGACCGCGCCATCGGACCGATGCAGTTCATCCCGACCACCTGGCAGGAGATCGGCGCGGACGCCGACAACGACGGCCGCAAGGACCCGCACGATCTGGACGACGCCGCCCTGGCAGCGGGAAATTACCTCTGCAAGGGTGGTCGGAACCTCAGCATCCCGGGCGACTGGTGGAACGCGATCCTCTCCTACAACGATGTACGGCGCTACGCCCAGGACGTCTACGACACCGCGAACCGGTACGGACGGGCCAGTCGGTCATGAAGTGATCGTCTCGATACGTTGGAGAACTGGACACTTCCCCCAGGCCTCTGTTAGCGGCAAGCTAGACGGGTGATGGTGCGCGAGTGGGACCCCAGGACCGCGTCGTCCGCCGAGATCGCGTCGCTGTTGGCCACGCTGAACGCGGTCCTGGCGGCCGATCTGCCGCAGGACCCGCCCTGGCGGGAGACTTCGCTGCGGGAATACCTCGCCGAGGTGATGCCCGGCGAGCGGCGGATCTCCTGGATCGCCCAGGCCGAGCCGACCGCTGCGGGCGACACGGGCGAGGTGCTCGGCCAGGTGCACGTCCTCCTTCTGGGTGACATCGGTGTTCTCGAGGTGCTGGTGCACCCGTCCGTGCGGCGCACCGGCCTCGGCCGTGACCTGGTGTTGCGTGCCGCCCGCCGGGTCTACCAGGAGGGCTTCCAGTCGATCGGGGTCGAGGTGGTCGGCGACACGCCCGCCGTCGGGTTCTACGAGTCGCTCGGCTTCACCCGGGAGTACGTGGAGACCCGCAGCGTGCTCGACCTGACCGCGGTGGACTGGGCCGAGCTGGCCGAGATGGCCACCGGCATCAGCGCGGGCTACCAGGTGGAGTTCTTCCCGGGCGGGCCGCCGGACGACCTGCTCGAGGCGTACGCGCGGGCCAAGGCCGAGGTGCGCGACGTCGACGACGGCGAGTTGCGCCCCAGCTCGTACGACCCGGAGCGGCTGCGCGACAGCCTCGACACGCTGCACCGGCGGGGCATGAAGCCGTACATCGTGCTCGCCCGGCACGAGCAGAGCGGCGAGGTGGCCGGCCTGACCGAGGTGGTGGTGCCGGCGCAGCACCCGACCCGCGCCGACCAGTACGACACGATCGTCGCGCAGGATCACCGGGGCTACGGCATCGATCGGGCGATCAAGGCCAGGATGCTGTTGGAGCTGCGTTCCGCCGAGCCGGAGCTGATCGAGGTGCAGACCTGGAACGCCCAGGCCAACGAGGCGATGCTCAAGGTCAACGCGGAGCTGGGCTACCGGCCGGACCGGGACTGGTGCGAATACAGCGTCGACGTCGCTGAGCTGGTGCACCGCCTCGATCCGCCACGGTGAGGAATTCACGAAACTGTCCATTAGGGGATGGACGGTGGACAGTCGCGCACCTTAACGTGCGTTGACCCCGTCCACCCATCGTGGAGGCCCTATGCGCCCGCGCCGCTCAATCGCCGCGCTCGCGACCGCCACCGTCGCCGTGACTGTCACGGCGCTCGGCGTCGCACCCACCGCGGCCAGCGCCGCGCCCACCGACCTGTTCATCTCGGAGTACGTCGAGGGTTCGTCGAACAACAAGGCGATCGAGCTGTTCAACGGCACCGGTTCCGCCATCGACCTGACCGCCGGCGGCTACCAGTTGCAGCTCTACTTCAACGGCTCCACCACGGCGACCACCATCGCCCTGACCGGCAGCGTGGCGGCCGGCGACGCGTTCGTGTTCGCCAGCGCCTCGGCCGGGGCCGCCATCCTCGCCCAGGCCGATCAGACCACCGGGGCGAGCCTCTTCAACGGCGACGACGCGATCGTGCTGCGCCGGGGCAGCACGGTGCTCGACTCGGTCGGGCAGGTCGGCGTGGACCCGGGCACCGAGTGGGGTGCCGGCGTCACCAGCACCGCTGACAACACCCTGCGCCGGATGCCGGACGTGACCGCCGGTGACACCGACCCGTCGGACGCGTTCGACCCTGCCACCCAGTGGGCCGGCTTCCCCGTCGACACGTTCGACGGGCTGGGCGCGCACACCGTGGACGGCGGCGGCCCGGTCGACGTACCGGCCACGCTGACCTGCGGCGGCGCCCTTGTCACCGCCGCTGGCACGGCGGCGAGCCGGGAGGTGACCGGCACCGACCCGGACGACACGATCGTCGACCTGGCGGTGACGGCGGTCAGCCCGACGCCGACCGTCGGTTCGATCACCCGTACCGCGTTCACCCCGGCCGACGGGGTGGGCGGCACCGCCCGCGCCACTGTCGGGGTGAGCGCCGATCTCGCCGCCGGGGCGTACACCGTCACCCTCACCGCGACCGACGCGGGCGGTGGCACCGCCAGCTGCGCGCTGGCCGTGCAGGTGACCCGGGAGCTGACCGTCGGCGAGGTGCAGGGTCCGACCACCGACGCCGAGTCCGGGCCCGCCGACCGGTCACCGCTCGCGCCGGCGAGCGGCAACGGCACGAGCAGCACGATGTACGACGTCCGCGGCGTGATCACCCAGTTGACAGTGGCCCGCACCTCGGCCGGGGCGGATCAGCACGGGTTCTTCCTGCAGAGCCGCGTTGGTGACACCGACGGCGACCCGACCAGCTCCGACGGGATCTTCGTGTTCATGGGCGCGTTCACCTCGCTGATCGGCGGTTACGTGCCGACGGTCGGCGACGAGGTCGTGCTGCGGGCCCGGGTGTCGGAGTACTACAACTTCACCCAGCTCTCCGGCGCGTCGCTGGTCCGCCGGATCGGCGGTGGCCTGGCCGTGGACACCGCTGTCGCGGTGACCGACGCGGTCCCGCCGGCCGTGCTGACCGACGCGCAGCGCTTCTGGGAGCGGCACGAGGGCTCCCGGATGCGGATCCGCGCGGGCAGCGGCGCGGTGAGCGGCCGGGACGTCTTCTCCTCCACCGCCGACGCGGAGCTGTGGGTGGTCGACCGTGACGACCCGCTGTTGGACCGCGCCGACCCGTACTCCCGGCGGGTCTTCCGCGACTCGCACCCGCTGGACAACGACCCGGCCCGCCGCTTCGACGACGGTAACGGCCAGCGGACGCTGCTCGGCAGCATGGGTGTGAAGGCCACCGCCGGGGACAGCGCCGCGCTGCTCCCGCCGGCGCACACCTTCGACACGCTGCGGGCGGACGCGGTGGGCGGGGTCTACTACTCGTTCGAGAAGTACGGCGTCCAGGTCGAGCGGGCGGAGTTCGCCGCCGGGGCCGACCCGTCGAAGAACAACCCGCCCAAGCCGGCCGACCGGTCCCAGGAGGTGGCAGTGGCCACCTACAACGTGGAGAACCTGTACGACTACCGGGACGACCCGTTCGACGGCTGCGACTTCACCGGTAACGCCGGCTGCCCGGGTGTCACCCCGCCGTTCGACTACGTCCCGGGCAGCGAGGCGGAGTACCGCGAGCAGTTGGCGGCGCTCGCCGACCAGATCGTCAAGGATCTGCACGCGCCGGACCTGATCCTGGTGCAGGAGGCCGAGGACCAGGACATCTGCACGGTCTCCGGGGCCGCGTTGAGCTGCGGCGACACCAACAACGCCGACGGCGCTCCGGACACCATCCAGGAGTTGGCGCTCACGGTGGCGGCGGCCGGTGGGCCCGCGTACGCCGCCGCCTATGACCGCACCGGCGCGGACGCCCGGGGTATCACCGCCGCGTTCCTGTACCGCACGGACCGGCTGTCGTTGGCCGCCGCGACGGCGAACGACCCGCTGCTGGGCTCGGCACCGACCGTTCAGTACCGGGCTCCGGGCCTGCCGGCCAACGCCGACGTGCAGAACCCGAAGGCCCTCAACGCGGTGCTGCCGTCGGATGTGGACACCTCGACCGGCCGGGACGGGACCAACGTCTTCACCCGTGCCCCGCAGTTGGGCAAGTTCAGCGTTGCCGCCGCGCCGGGTTCCGCCGAGCGGTTCACCCTGTACGCGCTCAGCAACCACTACTCGTCGGGGCCGGACAGCCGGGTCGGGCAGCGGCGGGAGCAGGCGCGCTACGGTGCGGCGATCGTCACCGCGATCGAGGCGGCCGACGGGTCCGCCCGGGTGGTCTACGGCGGGGACCTGAACGTCTTCCCCCGCCCGGACGATCCGATCGCGACGGGTGACCAGCCCACGCCGTCGGACCAGCTCGCCCCGCTGTACGAGGCGGGCCTGCACAATCTGTGGGACAACCTCGTCGCGGACGTGCCGGCGTCGGCCTACTCGTACAGTTTCGAGGGACAGGCGCAGACACTGGACCACCTGTTCGTGAACGACGCGTTCTACGGCGACCTGGTGCAGGTGCGGGCGGCGCACATCAACGCCGACTGGCCGGCGGAGTTCACCGGCGACGGGTCACGGGGTTCCAGTGACCACGACCCGCAGGTGGCCCGGTTCCGGTCCCGTGCGTCGTTGACGGTGGCCGACGCGACGGTGGTCGAGGGCGACCAGGGCACCCGGCAGCTCACCTTCACCGCCACCGTGTCGCGGCCGTTGTCGCAGCCGGTGCTGCTCTGCGCGGCCACCGTCGGCGTCACCGCGCAGGCCGGCTCGGACTTCGACCCGTACGCGGGCTGCAAGGCGCTCGCCGCCGGGCAGACGTCGGTCACCTTCCCGGTGACAGTGCGCGGTGACCGCAAACGGGAGTCGGACGAGAAGGTGACGTTGCTGGTTGCCGGCGTACCCGGTCTCCGGCTGGCTGATCCGCTCGCGGTCGGCACGATCATCAACGACGACTGACGTCGCGCGTTCCGGCGAGGCCCGTCGACCCGTACCGGGTCGGCGGGCCTCTCTCGTGCCGAGGTCAGAGCACTCCGCGCGGCGGCCAGGGCGGCGGGGACAGGTGCCGGTTCTGGGCCACCCGCACCTCCCACTGGCTGCGCCGACGCATCGCGTCCCGGACCTCCCGATTGCGGTAGAACGTCTCCGGCGGGCGGGCCAGCCCGTAGATGTCCGCCCACCACTCCCCCAACTCAGGGTCGAGGATGGTGTCCAGGTGCGATGGGTAGCGGCGCTCCGCGCCGTTGCGGGTGTCCTGCCAGTCGCGCATCGGTTTCAGCACCCGGCCGAACTCGTCCACCACTGCCAACCGGCAGCCCACCACCGCGATGATGCGCCGGAGCAGGACGATGCTCGGCACCATCCGGCCGGCCTCGATTCGGCCGATGGTGGCGTGGTGCACGCCCGCCCAGCGGGCCAGCTCACGCTGGCTGAGGTCAGCGCGACGGCGGACCGCGCGGACGATACCGCCGGCCGGCCAGGGCACGTCGGAAGGCTCGCTGAGGAGGACCGGCTCGGCTGCGGCTGACGAATCGCTCATGCCGTCACCGTCCCGCCTGGCGGAGCCTGCCGCAATCCCGCCGGCCGCGCCTGTGGACAACGAGCCGGCCTGTGGATAACACCTTGTACCGCCGACCACTGTCCGTGTTGGCGACCTCTGGCAGCGCCATCATTACTTTGTGTCATGGATTTCGCGCCGCCTGGTCCAGTCGACCCGGCAGGCAGCGACCGAAACCGGCCAGACCAGGCAAAACTCAACCCTGGCCACCAGACCCCCAACCCGCAGACCGTGTCCTTTGCTCTGCAGTTCGATATGCACCGCTAACGGACCGTGGGTGTCGCCGTCATGGGTGCAGAGCAAAGGGGGAATAGAGGGAAGGCGGATCGGCTGGGCTGGTCACGCTGAGTAGGTCGACGCGACGAATGGCCAACGCGTACGAGGGCCGAAGAAGCCTGGCCGTCATGGCCGAGAGGCACGGGACTCCGCGCGGCCGGCTGGGCGAGCCCTTACGGCCCGGCGCGCCCGAGGAGGCCGCGTGGCCAGGCCAGGGGCAGAGTCAGTCAGGGGCAGGACGAGCGTCAGTAACGCTCGCGCAGAAGCTGGGCGGCTTCGACCGCCCAGTAGGTGAGGATGACCTGCGCGCCGGCCCGCTTGATCGAGGTGAGGGTTTCCAACATCACCCGCTCCCGGTCGATCCAGCCGTTGGCGGCGGCCGCCTCGACCATGGCGTACTCGCCGGAGACCTGGTAGGCGGCGACCGGGACGTCCACAGCGGCCCGCACCGCCGACACCACGTCGAGGTAGGGCAGCGCCGGCTTGACCATCACCAGGTCGGCGCCCTCGGCGACGTCGAGCGCGACCTCGCGCAGCGACTCCCGCAGGTTGGCCGGGTCCTGCTGGTAGGTGCGCCGGTCGCCCTCCAGCGCCGACTCCACCGCCTCACGGAACGGGCCGTAGAAGGCGGAGGCGTACTTCACGGCGTACGCCAGCACGGAAACGTCCTGGTACCCGGCGGCGTCGAGGGCCCGGCGTACCACGCCGACCTGGCCGTCCATCATCCCGGACGGCCCGACCATGCCGACCCCCGCGGCGGCCTGGGCCACCGCCATCTCGGCGTACGCGGCGAGGGTGGAGTCGTTGTCGACAGCGCCGTCGGGGGTGAGCAGCCCGCAGTGCCCGTGCGAGGTGAACTCGTCGAGGCACAGGTCGCTCATCACGACGGTGGCGTCACCCACCTCGGCCACCACGTCCCGGATGGCCACGTTGAGGATGCCGTCCGGGTCGATGCCGCCGGAGCCGGTCGGGTCCCGCTGTTCCGGTACGCCGAAGAGCATGATCCCGCCGACACCGGCCTGGACGGCCTCGACCGCCGCCTTGCGCAGCGAGTCCCGGGAGTGCTGGAGCACCCCCGGCAGCGACGAGATGGCCCGGGGCTCGGTGAGCCCTTCCTTGACGAACATCGGCACGACCAGCTCGGCCGGGTCGACCCGGGTCTCGGACACCAGGCGGCGGACCGCCGGGGTGCGGCGCAGCCGGCGGGGCCGGATCTCGGGGTACGACATGGAAGGGCCTCCTCGAACGACTACCGGAAGCGCAGGGCGGTCGGGCCCTGAACCTTCGAGCCACGGCGCTGCTTGGCCGGCATGGCGGCCAGCTTCTCGCGCAGCTCGACGGCGTAGGCGGCGAGCGCCTCCACCAGGTCGGGCACCGAGGCGTGCGGCGGCTGGACGTCGACCCGCAGGCCGAACTCCGTCGCGGTCTCCGCCGTCTTGGGCCCAATGACGGCAACAACGGTCCGGGCGTGCGGCTTCCCGGCGATACCGACCAGGTTGCGCACGGTGGACGACGAGGTGAAGAGCACCGCGTCGAAGCCACCCGACTTGATCGCGTCGCGGATCTCGGCGGGCGGCGGCGCGGCCCGCACCGTCCGGTACGCGGTCACGTCGTCGACCTCCCAGCCGCGCTCGGTGAGCCCGGCGGCGAGCGTCTCGGTGGCGATGTCGGCGCGCGGCAACAGCACCCGGCCCACCGGGTCGAGGATCTCGTCGTGCGGCGAGAACTCGGCCAGCAGACCCTCGGAGGACTGCTCGCCGGCGGGGATCAGCTCCGGCTGGATGCCGAACGCGCGGACCGCGTCCGCCGTCGCCTCACCGATGCAGGCGATCTTGACGCCGCCGAAGTGCCGGGCGTCGAGGCCGTGCTCGGCGAACTTCTCCCACACCGCGCGGACCGCGTTCACCGACGTGAAGATCACCCAGGCGTACCGGCCGTCGACCAGGCCCTTGACCGCCCGCTCCATCTGGGCCGGGGTACGCGGGGGCTCGACCGCGATGGTCGGCACCTCGCACGGGATCGCCCCGTACGCGCGCAGCCGGGCGCTCATCGCGCCGGCCTGCTCCTTGGTGCGGGGTACGAGCACCTTCCAGCCGTACAGCGGGCGGTTCTCCCACCAGCTCAGCTTGTCGCGCTGCCCCACCCCGACACCGACGGTGAGCACCACCCGGCCGGTGAAGCCGAGCGCGGCGGCCACGAAGCTGTCCACCGTCGACGTGGTCGTGTACTGGGTCTCGCCGGTGCCGTCGCCGGTCACCCCGACACCGGTGGTGCCGTCGACCCCGGCGGCGAGCAGCCCGTCCCGGACGGCGGCGAGGTCACCGGCGTCCACGGCGAGCGCGAGCGAGCCCCGACCGACCGCCGTGGCCAGCGCCTCGAAGTCCAGCGCGCTGACGTCCTCGACGTCGGCGGCGGTACGCACACCCGGCAGCGGGACCCCGGCGTAGGTGGCCACACCCTCGGCCTGGCCGACGCCGGGCACCACCTCGAAGTGGGCGGCGGTGCGGGCCACCGCCTGCACCTCCTTGACCACCGAGTCGTGCCCGAACGGGTCGCCGGCGACCAGGTGCACCGCGTTCAGCCCGGAGCGGGCCGCGGAGATCAGCACCTTCGCCACATCCCCCGGCGCGCCCTCGGCCGGGGTGAACTCGGCATCGTCGGAGGCCTCGGCACGCACGACGGCGAGCAACGACTCGGGGACTCCCCGGTCGTAGATCACCTGGTCGGCGTCGACCAGGGCGTCGTGGGCCCGACGGGTCAGCAGGCCCGGATCACCGGGGCCAGCCCCGACGAACGCGATACGGCCGACGGGCTTACGGGTGCGGGTCATTCTGTGCTCCCAAATTGCTGGGTCCCCGGGCCGGTGTGTCCTTCGTGGCCGAGGATCGAGTCGGCGCCGAGGTCGAGGAGTTCGGCGGCGAGTGCCTTACCGATCTCCGCCGCGTCGGCGGGCGTTCCGGTGCGGGACAGCCGGAGGTCACGAGTGCCGTCCGGGCTGATCACCGCCCCGCGCAGGTAGATCTCATCGCCGGTCTCGCCTTCGGCGAGTTCGGCATAGGCGGCGACGGGTGCGCTGCACCCGGCCTCCAGGGTTGCCAGAAACGCGCGTTCCGCGGTGACCGCGGCACGCGACGGTGCGTGGTCGAGCAGCGCGAGCAGCCCGACCAGGTCCTGGTCGTCGACCCGGCACTCCACGGCCAGCGCACCCTGAGCGGGGGCGGGCAGCATCAGCATCGGGTCCAACGTCTCGGTGATCACGTCGGTCCGGCCGATGCGGGCCAGACCGGCCCGGGCCAGGACGATCGCGTCGAGGTCGGCGTCCGGACCGAGCACCCGCCCCAGGCGGGTGTCGATGTTGCCGCGGATCGGGGTGACCTCCAGTTGCAGGCCGAGGGCGTGCAACTGGGCGATCCGGCGCAGCGCGCCGGTGCCCACCGTGGCACCGGGCGGCAACTCGGCGAGGGTGCGGCCGTCGCGGGCCACCAACGCGTCGCGCGGGTCCTGCCGGGCCGGCACCGCAGCGATGTGCAGCCCGCCGGCGCCGGCCGTGGGCAGGTCCTTGTACGAGTGCACCGCGAAGTCGATCGTCCCGGCGGTGAGCGCGTCGCGCAGGGCGGAGACGAACACCCCGACGCCCAGCCGGTGCACCGGCGCGGTGGAGCGGTCGCCCGCGGTGACCACCTCGACCAGCTCGACCGGGCGGCCGGTGGCGGCGGTCACCGCCTCGGCGACCTGGCCGGACTGGGCCATCGCCAGGGTGCTGCCCCGGGTGCCGAGGCGCAGGGGGGCGGTCATCGCGCACCTCCGGTTGGTGGGGTCGGTTCGGCGGTGTCGGCAGCGGACACCGGGCCGGTGCCGGGGAGCGCCAGGCCGAGGTCGGGGGTCAGCACGTCGGGGACGGTGTCGACCGGTGAGGTCTGCGGCACCTCGAGGTCGAACAGCTCGCGCAGCAGTGCGGCGTACTGGTCGCCGCCGGGCTCCGCGGCCAGCTGGCGGACCTTGACGGTGGGCTGGTGCAGCAGCCGTTGCACGACCCGGTGCACGGTGCGGGCCACCTCGGCCCGCAGGTCGTCGCCGAGATCGGGGCGGCGCTGCGCCAGCCGGCGCAGCTCGGCGCTGACCACGTCGTCGGCCCGGCCCCGCAGCGCGGCCACGGTGGGCGCCACGTCGGCGCCGCGCAACCAGGTGAGGAAGCCCTCCACCTCGCCGAGCACGATGCGTTCGACGGCTGCGGCGTCGGCGGCCGCCGGACCGTCGGCGAGCAGCCCCGCCATCCGGTCGATGTCGATCACCTCGACGCCGGGCAGCTCGGCGACGCCCTCCTCGACGTCGCGCGGAACGGCCAGGTCGAGCAGGACCAGCGGGCCCCGGGCCGGGTCGCGTTCGGCCAGCGCCGTGGTGACCACCGCCCGGGTGAGGACCGGTTCAGTGGACGCGGTGGCGGCCACTACGATGTCCACTGTGGAGAGAGTGTCGGCCAGCTCGGTCATCGGCGCGGCGCTCGCCCCGTACGACTCGGCGAGGCGGACGGCCCGGTCGGCACCCCGGTTGCTGACGATGAGCGGCCCGGCGCCCAGCCGGGACAGCGTGGCCACCCCGAGCGAACCCATCGCGCCAGCGCCCACCACCAGGGCCGGACGGCCGACGAGGTCACCGTCGAAGTGCCCGGCGGCCAGCTCCAGGGCGGCGGTGACGACGCTCTGGCCGGCCCGGTCGATGCCGGTCTCGGCGTGCGCCCGCTTGCCGACCCGCAGCGCCTGCTGCATGAGCTCGTGCAGCAGCCGGCCGGCCGAGTCGGCGCCGGTGGCCCAGTGGTACGCGTCACGCAGCTGGCCGAGGATCTGCGCCTCGCCCACCACCATCGAGTCCAGACCGGTGGCGACCCGGAAGACGTGGTCCACGGCAGCGGTGTCGTAGTGCACGTACAGGTGGCTGGCCAGCGCCGTCGGCGAGCTGCCGGCCTGCTCGGCCAGCACGGCGCAGATGTCGCCGAGCCCGCCGTGGAAACCGGACACGGCGGCGTACACCTCCACCCGGTTGCAGGTGGAGACGATCACCGCCTCGGCCACGTACGGCTGGGCGACCAGGCGGTCCAGGGTGCGGGTGAGGTCGGCGGGGGGCACGGCCAGCTGCTCCAGCGTGGCGACCGGGGCGGTCCGGTAGGACGCGCCGACGACAAGCAGTTTCACGTGCCGATCGCCTCCTGGGTGTCGGTGGCCGCGAACCCGCCGGGCAGGGCGGTGAGAGCGGACCCGCCGGTGGCGGGCAGCGCGGTCAGCGACGCCTTGCGGTGCTCGTGGAAGGACAGAATCTGCAGCTCGATGGCGAGGTCGACCTTGCGCACGTCGACCCCCTCCGGAACCGAGAGTACGCACGGCGCGAAGTTGAGGATGCTCGTCACGCCGACGGCGACCAGTTGGTCGGCGACCTGCTGGGCGGCGGCTGCCGGGGTGGCGATCACGCCGATCGCCAGGGATTCCTCGGCGGCGACCGTCGGCAGGTCGTCGACATGCCGGACCACCAGGCCGTTGATCTCCTCACCGACCCGGGAGGGATCGGCGTCGAGCAGTGCGGCGATCCGGAAGCCCCGGCTGGCGAAGCCGTCGTAGCCGGCCAGAGCGTGACCGAGATTACCCACGCCGACCAGGGCGACAGCCCGGCGTTGGGTGAGCCCGAGCACATACTCGATCTGCTCGATCAGCAGCGCGACGTCGTAGCCGACGCCCCGGGTGCCGTACGAGCCGAGGTGCGAGAGGTCCTTGCGGAGCTTGGCGGAGTTGACCCCGGCGGCGGCGGAGAGGCCTTCGCTGGAGACCGTCTCGTGCCCGGTGTCGGCCAGGTTGTGCAGCGCGCGCAGGTACTCCGGGAGCCGAGCGACGGTCGCCTCGGGCAGGTCCGGGAGCGCCGGTACGGCACCGGCGCGGCCGGGCGCGCCTGGGTGACGGTGCTGACTCATGAGACTCCGTGCGGTGCGATCCTCGGCCAACTCCGCTGGTCGGCCGTTTGTGGACTCCCGCTGGCGACCGAGATTGCCGGCTGTGCTAGCAGGGCGCGTCGGAGTCACAGCGTAGGCGCTTGTGAAGACGTGCACAAATCGCGATCTTGCCGCTGCGTGGCGCGACAGCACCAGCACCCCCATCCCACAAGATCGATTGAACGGCCTGGTCCGCTCACCGCCGGGGCGATTATTGCTCAATCCCGACTTCTCTGACCAATCCCGCGCCGGCCCTGTCCCGGGTCGTCCCGGCGGTGGTAGGGGCAGCACTACGGAGGAGAGGCGGGGTTTCGGGATGGGGACACCGCGCCCGGCTGCCTAGCCTTTGGGGCATGACCGCCGTTGCCGCCACCAGCGACCGACCGACGCTGGCACCGAGCATCCCCCGCCAACTCTTCGTCGACTCCGGGTACGTGGTGCTGGGCCTGCCCCTGGCGGTGGCCAGCTTCGTCCTCCTCGTCGTCGGCCTCGCGGTCGGCATCGGCCTGGTGGTCACGGTGATCGGCCTACCGATCCTCAGCGGCACCCTGTACGCCGCCCGTGGGCTGGCCGACGTCGAGCGGCTGCGGCTGCCCGCGGTGCTCCACCAACCCCGGATCCGGCCGCACTACCGGCTGCCCGAGGCCGGCGCGAACGCCTGGCGGCGGATCTTCGTGCCGATGCGGGACGCCCAGTCCTGGCTCGACCTGGCACACGGCATCCTGCGGCTGATCGCGGCGGTGGGCACCTTCGTGGTGACGGTGTCCTGGTGGGCCGCGGCCATCACCGGCTCGCTCTACTGGGCGTACGACTGGGCGCTGCCCCGGGCCGACGGCGAGGGTGACCAGGACCTGGCGCAGTTGCTCGGCCTGGGCGACTCGACCACCGCCCGGATCGGCCTGTACACCGCGCTCGGGGTGTTCTTCCTGATCACCCTGCCGATCGTGGTGCGGGGCTGCGCACTGCTGCAGGCCAGCTTCGCCAAGGCCATGCTGACCGGGGTGGCCGAGATGCGCGACCGGATCACCGTGCTGGAGGAGCAGAAACGGGCCGCGGTGTCCGCCGAGGCCTCCGCGCTACGCCGGCTGGAACGGGACATCCACGACGGGCCCCAGCAGCGCCTGGTCCGGCTGGCGATGGACCTCAGCCGAGCCCGGATGCAGCTCGCCTCGGATCCGGAGGCGGCCGGGCGCACCATCGACGAGGCGGTCACCCAGACCCGGGACACGCTGGCCGAGCTGCGGGCGCTGTCCCGGGGCATCGCGCCGCCGATCCTGGTCGACCGGGGTCTGCCCAGCGCCTTGGCGGCGCTCGCCGGGCGCGGGCTGATCCCGATCGAGCTCCAGGTGGACCCGCAGCTCGGCACCCCCGCCGGGCGGCTCGACCCGGCGGTGGAGAACACCGCGTACTTCGTGGTGTCCGAGGCGCTCACCAACGTCGCCAAGCACAGCCGGGCCACCGAGGCCACGGTGGCGGTGGTCCGGCAGGGCACCCACCTGCAGGTACGGGTGGGCGACGACGGGCAGGGCGGGGCGCACCTGGCGAAGGGCCACGGGCTGGCCGGCATCGCCGACCGGGTCCGGGCCGCCGGTGGCGAACTGGTGGTGGTCAGCCCGACCGGCGGCCCCACCGAGATCCGCGCCGAGCTTCCCCTGTGAGCGCCCGGGGCACCGCGCCGAGCCGCCCCGACGGGCCGGACGTGGTAGACAACACAGCCATGCGCATCGTGATCGCCGACGACGCCGTCCTGCTCCGGGAGGGGCTGGTCCGGCTGCTGACCGAGAGCGGGCACCAGGTGGTGGCCGCCGTCGGGGACGGTGACGCCCTGGTCGAGGCGGTGGTCGAGCACCGGCCCGACGTGTCGATCGTCGACGTCCGGATGCCGCCGTCGCACACCGACGAGGGGCTGCGGGCCGCGGTGGAGGCGCGCCGGCTGGTGCCGCGTACCCCGATCCTGGTGCTCTCCCAGTACGTCGAGGTCTCGTACGCCGATGATCTGCTCGCCACCACCGGCGGCGCCGGCGGCGGGATCGGCTACCTGCTCAAGGACCGGGTGGCGGCGATCGACGAGTTCCTGGACGCGCTGCGCCGGGTGGCGGGCGGCGGCACGGTGCTCGACCCGGAGGTGGTCGGTCAGCTCTTCGCCCGGCGTCGCCGCGACGACCCGCTGCGCGAGTTGACCCCCCGTGAGCGCGAGGTGCTCGCCCTGATGGCCGAGGGGCGCTCGAACACCGCCATCGCGCGTGCCCTCGTGGTCAGCGACGGCGCGGTGGAGAAGCACGTGCGCAACATCTTCACCAAGCTGACCCTGCCGCCGGACACCGAACAGCACCGGCGGGTGCTGGCCGTCCTCACCTACCTGCGGAACTGACCTCCCGGGCCAGGGCGACAGCGTCGGTGAGGGTGTCGGCCACCGGGTGGCCGGAGGCGCGCAGCCGGGCCGGGTCGGTGAACCCGCCGGTGTAGAGCACGGCCCGGCCGCCGACCGCCACCGCGGCGTCCGCGTCGTCGATGGAGTCGCCGATCAGCACCACCGAGGCGCCGTCCACGCCCAGCTCGGCCAGGTGCCGCTGGAGCGGTTCGGTCTTGCTGCCACCGCCGACCGTGGCCCGCAGCCCGTCGACGCGGGTGAAGTGGCCGGTCAACCCGTACGTGTGCACGGTCGGGACCAGCTCCTCGTGGAACCACATGGACAGCAGACTCTGGCTGCCCGGCCACGCGGCCATCGCGGCACGCGCGTCGGCGGCCAGCTCACAGGTGGTCAGCCCGGTGCGGTACGCCTCGTGGAAGATCTTGTCGAGGCGGCCGAACTCGTCGTCGTCAACGGCCTGCCCGAGCACCTCGGCGTAGTACTCGGCGATCGGCCTGCGGAACCGCACCCGGTGCTCGTCCGGGGTGACCGTCGGCCCGCCCAGGCTCGTGAACACGACGTTGGTGGCGGACACCACCAGACTCAGGTCGTTGAGCAGGGTGCCGTTCCAGTCCCAGACGAGGTGCGGGGGCGCAGGGGTCATCAGAGCACCATAGGCACCCCTCAGAGCTGCGGCGTGGTCAGGTCCCGCAGCAGCCGGTCCTCCTCGACCCGCCAGTAGCCGTGCTCCTTGCCGTCGAGCATCACCACCGGCAGCCGGTCCCCGTACTCCCGTTCCAGCCCCTCGTCGCCGGTGACGTCCCACTCGACCCACTTGTCGCCGGTGACCGCCACGACCCGGTCGAGCGCCGCCTTGGCGTCGTCGCACAGGTGGCAGCCGGGTCGGGTGATCAGCGCGAGTCGGGCGTCAGTTGCCATCGGTTACCTCCGTGCGGTCGGTCGGCGTCGCCGACCGGAGCTGGGTCTTGCGTACCTTGCCGATCGCCGAGTGTGGCAGGGCGTCGACGAACTCGACGGCGGTCGGGCACTTGAACCGGGCCAGGTTCCGCGCGCAGTGGGCGAGCAACTCCTCGCTGGTCACCGGTCGTCCCTGCGCCGGCACCACGTACGCCCGGACAGTCTCGCCGGTTCGCGGGTGCGGCACACCCAGTACCGCCGACTCGGCCACCCCGGGATGCCCGGCGAGCACCAGCTCGACCTCGTGCGGATAGACGTTGAACCCGTTGACGAGGATCAGGTCGCCGAGCCGGTCGACCAGGAAGAGGTCTCCGTCCTCGTCGGCGTACGCGATGTCACCGGTGCCCCACCACCCGTCGGCGGCCGGGCCGCCCCGACCATCGGGCCAGTACCCGGCGAAGAGGTTGGGGCCGGACACCACGATCTGCCCCGGGTCGGTGCCCGGCGCGACGTCGGAGAGGTCCAGCTCATCCGGGTCGTCGTCGGGGACTGCCAGCCCGTCGCGCCACAGCTCCACCCCGTCGGCGTCGACCAGGCGGAGCCGCACACCGGGCAGCGGGCGGCCGATCGAACCGGGCTTGGCCACGCCGCCGACCAGGGTGGAGGTGAGCACCGGCGCGGTCTCGGTGAGGCCGTACCCGATGTGCACCTGATGCCCGGTGACAGCGGTGAAGCGCGCCGCGACAGCGGGTTCGAGCGGTGCCGCGCCACAGACCGCCACCCGCACCGACGCGGTCGCCGTCCGGGCCGCGGCCATGCCGGCCCAGGTCAGGAACATCGACGGTACGCCGACCAGCACGCTGACCCGGTGCCGCGCGATCTCGTCCAGCCCCGCCGTCGGCCCCGGCTCGTCGAGCAGCACGCCGGTGGCGCCGTGATGCACGACAGCACCGAGCCCCGAGTTGAGCCCGTACGCGTGAAACAGCGGCAACGCGAGGAGAACGGTGTCCGTCGGCCCGACCACCGGCGGCTCGATCTGCGCGACCTGTTCGTGGTTGGCGAGCAGCGCCTGGTGCGACAGCATCGCTCCCTTGGGTCGCCCCTCGGTGCCGGAGGTGTAGAGCAGTACCGCCAGGTCCGCGCCGCCTCGTCGGGGGCGGGGTGCCGGCCCGGGTGCGTCGGCGGTCGGTGGCGTGCCGTGCACGGAGGTGAGCGCGGGCAGTTCGGCGGCGATGTCGGCGACCAGACCTCGTACGTGGTCGGTGGCGACGAGCACCGACGCGCCGGAGTCAGCCAGCACGTGTCGGAGTTCCGGGGCGGTGAGGCCGGGGTTGACCGGCACTGTCACCAGCCCGGCCCGCAGGGCACCCAGCCAGGCGATCACGAAGTCCGGCGTGTTGGGCAGTGCGATGGCGACGCGTGGCGGGGTGGCGCCGGGGTCGGTGGGCGGTGCGGCGGCGGACAGGCCGCGGGCTGCGGCGTCCACAGCGGCGTCCAGTTCGGACCAGCTCACTGTGTGCTCGTGCCGGTGCAGCGCGGGCCGGTCGGCCCGGTCGAGGGCCGCTCGGCGGACCCGGTCGGCGAGGTTCGGCGCGGGGCTTTCCGAGAGGTCCGGCACGGTGGTCGAGTCTGGCACAGCGCACGGCGACGGGCCACGCCCGGCGGTCGGGGCGGACCCGCGGGGGCGGCACCGCGACAGTCCCATGTACGGGACTGTCCGGTGTGCCATCGGCGGTCCGATCAGGTCCTGTCAATGGGACGTGCGATGCCGATCAGAGGCAGTTCGGTCGCCCCCACCCGACCGGCCGGCGTGTCGGGCCAACCGAACAGGCGGACGCCTCCCACCTGGGCATCCACCCTGGAACACCGTGCCGACGGAAAGTCAATCGCACACGACGGACAACCGGTCCGCCATCGGTGCGACGGAGCGGGAAATACTTCCGCCTTGTGTAACGGACTTGCCACGCGCGGGTGACGTTGGCCCTATCATCACTCGGGTCGGGTCACCCCATTTGCCGTGAGTCGACACCCCTCAGCCCGAGGAGGCCCCCGTGCCTGTGAGCGCATTGGACCAGCACCTCCAGCGGAACTGCCGCCCGTCGGCAGTTCCCGCGACCGTCCTGCCCGACCGGTCACCCGGTCGGTCCGCCCCGACGAGACCCAGACCGGCCCGGCCGGCAACCGACGGGACGGGGGCAACACGGTGACCACCTTCGGTTACGCGGAACGCCCGGTCGGCCTGACCGGTCAGCCGGCCCGCTCCCACGTCAACGAGCGCCCAGCAGCCCGCGCCCCACTGGACGAGCAGCCCGGCGGCGGCCTGCGGGGTGACGGCACGGCGCATCGGATCCGCAGCCGGCCACATCACAACGAGCCACCACCGCGACCCGCGGTGCCCGGCGGGAACGCGAAGCCGGCCGGCGGCCGGGTGGCCGTACCGTCCCGGCCCGCCATGCCCGTGCAGGGTCGTCGGGTAAGCGACACACCGGCGGTCACCACCGACCCGGCGGCGGGTGAGACAGCGGTGATCCCGGCGGTGCCGGCCACCACCGCCACCACCCCGACCGGTTTCCCGAGCCGACCGGACCCGTCCGACCCGGCCACCGAGGTGTGGACGCTGATCGAGCGGGCCCAGGCCGGCGAGTCCGAGGCGTTCGGTCTGATCTACGACCGGTACGTGGACACCGTCTTCCGGTTCGTCTACTTCCGGGTTGGCAACCGGCAACTCGCCGAGGACCTCACCTCGGACACCTTCCTGCGCGCGCTCAAGCGGATCGGCAGCTTCACCTGGCAGGGCCGCGACCTCGGCGCCTGGCTGGTGACGATCGCCCGCAACCTGGTCGCTGACCACTTCAAGTCGGGCCGGTACCGACTGGAGGTCACCACCGGCGACGTGCTCGACGCCGACCGGGAGGACCGGGGCCCGGAGGGCAGCCCGGAGGCGGCGGTGGTGGAGCACATCACCAACGTCGCGCTGCTCACCGCCGTCAAGCAGCTCAACCCGGAGCAGCAGGAGTGCATAGTGCTCCGCTTCCTCCAGGGCTTCTCGGTCGCCGAGACGGCCCGCGCGATGGGCAAGAACGAGGGAGCCATCAAGGCCCTCCAGTACCGCGCCGTCCGCGCCCTGGCCCGACTGCTGCCCGACGGCTTCCAGCCGTAGGTTGTTACGGCGGGGCCGACGGGCGTCGATCAACGTCCGCGCAGCTCAGGGTCGGTCCCGCCTGGTGATGACCATCACTTTCTGTAATTTCCGCTCCGCCAGGCCCGTAACCCGTGCCCGGCCCGCCGCGTTTCTCCGGGTGCGACCGGTGGATGTCCCGGCAGGTCCGGGTCACCGAGGTCCGACCGGCATGCCGGCGGCACCTCACCTCCGTGGTGTCACACTGCCGCCCGGTCGCTGGCAACGACGGCGGCCGACCGGCCGTGACCAGCGAGAGGAGGTGCCTGCGGTGGACAACACCCTCTTCTCCCGCCGGCGCGCGGAGCGCTTCGCGCAGCTTCTCGACGAGGCCAACGGCGCTCGGCGACACCACGTGCGATCCCGGGTGGACGGCCACCTCGCGCCGCTCGTCGCAGTGGGTCAGCGGCTCAGCGTCGACCCGCCGGCTGTCGAGGTGGACCAGGACTTCCGCACCGGCCTGCGGGCGATGCTGCTCGCGACGGCCGAGCGGGAAGGGCTGGGCAGCACACCGGCGACGGCCGGCGAACCGGCCGCCACGACCACCCGGGGGCGGCTCGCCACCACCCGAGGACGGCTGCTGCCGGCGGTCACCGCCCGGCGGGCCCGAGCCCGGGGCGCGATCCTGGTCGGCATCGCCGCCGGGGCGATCGCCGTCTCCGGGATCTCCGCCGCCAGCGAGAACGCGGTGCCCGGTGACGCGCTGTACGGCATGAAGCGCTCCACCGAACGGGCACAGCTCGCCCTGGCCAGCTCGGACATCAGCCGAGGGCAACTCTTCCTGGACTTCGCCCGGACCAGACTCGGCGAAGCCGCCAAGCTGCGCGGCGACCGGATCGGCTACAGCGCGGTCCTCGACGACATGGACGCCGACACCCGGCAGGGCGTTCGCCTGCTGACCTCGGCCGCTGTGCAACGAGCCGAGCCCGGCAGCCTGGACACCCTCAACACCTTCGTGTCGAGCCAGCGCCGGGCGGTACGCGGCCTGCTCGACGGGAGCACCCGTGTCGACCGGGACCGGACCCACCGGTCACTGCTGCTGCTGGACAGCATCCGGGAACGCTCGGACGACCTGCGCGCGGCAATCGCCTGCGGCCTGCCGGCACCGACCGCCAGCGACGCCCTCGGCCCGGCCCCGAGCGCCTGCCCCGGCGATCGCTGACCCGCGCCCCTATACCGCACGTCCGACCGGCCGGGCCACAGTTCGCTGTGTGCCCGGCCGGTCGACCGTCTGCGGCGGATACCCTCGCCAGGGAGCATCAGTCGCACCGGGAAGGAAGGGAATCGCGTGGCGCGCAGCCGTAAGGTGACGGTCAGCACCGACGCCGAGGGGCACACCGCCGGCTGGGCGGACACCGACCTGGCCCCGGTCAGCGCACCAGACCCGACCGGCGCGGCGTTCTTCGACGTGGACAACACGATGATGCAGGGCGCCTCGATCTACTGGTTCGCCCGTGGGCTCGCCTCCCGGAACTACGTGACCACCGCCGACCTGGCCCGGTTCGCCTGGCAGCAGCTCCGCTTCCGGCTGCTCGCCCGGGAACACGCCGGTGACATGTCACTGGCCAAGGAGGCGGCGCTGGCCTTCGTCGAGGGCTGGCGGGTCAACGAGGTCGAACACCTCGCCGAGGAGATCTTCGACGAGCTGATGGCCCCCCGGATCTGGGCCGGCACACACCAGCTCGCGCAGCGTCACCTGGACGCCGGTCAGCGGGTCTGGCTGGTCAGCGCCGCCCCCGTCGAGATCGGCCGGGTGATCGCCGCCCGACTCGGCCTGACCGGTGCCATCGGTACCGTGGCCGAGGTGGTGGACGGGGCGTACACCGGGCGGTTGGTGGGTGACCTGATGCACGGACCGGCCAAGGCCGAGGCGGTCACCCAGCTCGCCGCTGTGGAAGGGCTCGACCTGACCCGCTGCGCGGCCTACAGCGACTCGGCGAACGACCTGCCGCTGCTCTCCGTGGTGGGGCGGGCGGTCGCCGTCAACCCGGACGGCGTTCTGCTGCGGCAGGCCCGCCAGCACGGCTGGGAGGTACGGGACTTCCGCACCGGCCGGCGAGCGGTCAAGATCGCCGTACCGTCGACTGCCGCGGCCGGGCTGGTCGCCGGCGCGGTCACCGCCGGCCTGGCCCTCCAGCGCCGCCGGCGCGCCGGCTGAGGACCGCCGGCTACGGGCCGAACGGGTCGGGCCGTCGCTCCAGCAACGTGTGCAGGGTCTGCTGGATGGTCTCCCGCACCTGGTCGGCGA
This sequence comes from Micromonospora sp. SD19, assembly GCF_054462275.1. Taxonomy (NCBI): domain Bacteria; kingdom Bacillati; phylum Actinomycetota; class Actinomycetes; order Micromonosporales; family Micromonosporaceae; genus Micromonospora; species Micromonospora sp. SD19. The sequence continues at coordinate 28,060 of NZ_JBTLMN010000004.1, read as the reverse complement.
GGTTGAAGACCACCAGCGGGTCATCCGCCGAGTCGGTCAGGTGGGCGGTGGGGATCGGCGGGCAGAACTCGATCAGCCACTTGCTGGGCAGCGGCACCATGCCCAGCGGGCCGAGCAGCGGGAACGTCGGCGTGACCGGGAAGTACGGCAGCTTGAGCAGCCGCGCCAGCGGCTTGATGTCGGCGAGCATCGGGTAGATCTCCTCGCCGCCGACAATGGCGACGGGCACGATCGGGGTGCCGGTGCGCAGCGCCGCCGAGACGAACCCGCCCCGCCCGAAGCGTTGCAGCTTGTACCGGTCGGCGTAGAGCTTCCCGATGCCCTTGAAACCCTCCGGGAACACCCCGACCAGATCGCCGCCGCCGAGCAGCCGCTCCGCATCCGGGTTGCAGGCCACCGTGCCGCCGGTCTTGCGGGCCAACTCGGAGACGACAGGCATCCGGAAGACCAGGTCGGCGCCGAGCAACCGCAGGTAACGGTGGGCGGGATGCTTGTCGTGCAGCGCCGCGGAGAGAATCAGGGCGTCCAGCGCCACCGTCCCGGAATGGTTGCCGACCACCAGGGCGGGCCCGTCCACTGGCACATGCTCCACCCCGCTGACCTCGGTGCGGAACCAGTCCCGGTAGAGCACCCGCAGCAACGGGTGGAAGACCGCGTCGGTCAACTCCGAGTCGAACCCGAACTCGTCGACCTCGTAGTCACCGGCGAGCCGCCGGCGCAGAAACGCCAACCCGTTCGCGACCTTGCGGTCCCAGTGGTCCCCCGGCCGGTCCGCCACCGCCGGCCCGGTGCCCGCGCGCAGCCCGGCGTCGACCCGGTCGGCCCGAGTCGGGGGCGCTGCCGGGGTCGGCGCGGCCTGCGCGGCCGGCCGGTGTCCGTTGCGCCGCGCCGGCTCCGCATCCGGCCCGGGCACCTGCTGGGGTACGTCGAAACGCCCGACCGACTGCGGGTCGCGCCCCTCCTCCGGTGCACTCACAGCGCCACCTCTGTTCGCGACTGCGGGGCTCGCAAACCCGGCTCACTCCTCGCGCTCACGATGACCGCTCCCGCATGGCTGATCGGACCTGCCGGATGCCGTCCAGGACGAGTTTCTCGGCGGCGGCCAGCTGATCCCGGGTGACCACCACCCCGCCGTGATGGGCGCGGATGAAGTCCTCGAAGGCGGCGGCTGTCGACCGGGGTGTGAAGCCGTACTCCTGCTCCAGCCGGCTGGTGTCGACCACCCGGCCGTGCACGAAGAGGTCGACCTGGTCCAGGCCGTAGCGGCCGAAGCCCATGGTGCGGGCCAGCGCGGCGGCCCCCGACAGACCCGGCTCCAGCACCGGCACGGCGACCCGGCCGGCCCGCCGGATCGCCTGGGACAGCGACAGCACCCCCGGACCAGCGACGTTGTACGTGCCCGGATGGTCCTCCACGATCGACCGGTGCAGCACCTCCAACGCGTCGTCGAAGTGCAGGAACTGCAGGCGGGGGTCGCGGCCGAAGACCGTCGGCACGAACGGCTGCGAGAAGTAACGGGTCAGCGTGGTGTCGGCGGTCGAGCCGATGAACGGGGCGAAGCGCAGCACCGTGGCGGTGACGTCGGGCCGGCGGCGCCGGAAGCCACGGACGTACCCCTCCAGGTCGAGGATGTCGCGGCCGAAACCGCCGCGCGGCACCTCGCGGGGCTCGGTCTCCTCGGTGAAGACCGCAGGATCCCGGAACGACACCCCGTACGCGGCGGTCGACGAGCGGACCACGAGCTTGCGCAGCCGGGGTGCCCGCTGGCAGGCGGCGAGCATCTGCATGCTGCCGATGACGTTCTGGTCCTTCATCGCGGACCGGCCGCCGTGCTGCGGGTCGGGTGAGGTGACCAGCGCGAGGTGCACCACCGCGTCGACGTCCAGGTCGGCGAGGAGGCCACCGAGCGCTCCGCTGTCGACGCGGATCCGTTCGACCCGGTCCAGCAGGTCGGGGAACTCGGTGCCGGCGTCCGGTGCGTCCACCCCGATGACCCGTTCGATGCGGGGGTCGGCGGCCAGTCGGGCCGCCACGTGGGCACCCAGGTAACGGCCCACTCCGGTGACGACGACGACCCCCGGAGCACCTGAGGTGCCACCGGGGGTCATCTGACGCACCTACGCCGGCAGGATGGACCGAGCCGGGACGACCACGGCCTGATCACCTGAGCCTCCGGAGGTCGACAGTTTGGCAAGCGACGCACGCCGGGCGCTGAGCCCGGCGGCGATCACTTGCCGAGACGGCGACGCTGGACGCGGGTCTTGCGCAGCAGCTTGCGGTGCTTCTTCTTAGCCATGCGCTTACGGCGCTTCTTGACCACCGAGCCCATACGACAGCCTTTCGATACAACGTGCGGGGCGGACCGGATGACACCACGCAGGTGGCGACGGCGACCGCTTGCGGACAACGGACCGGACCAGTCTGGGCGGCGGGGCGCACCTGTGGGGTCTCGGTCGGGCTCCAGGGTAGCCGGAGGGCGTCAGCCGGACCAACGCGCCCCCGTCGCGGCCGCCTCAGGTCCACGACTGCGCGGCTCGCGATCTCACTCCGTACGCTCACCGATGCCGGTCAGCCGGCGGTGGCGGGCGGTGTGGTGGTGGCTCAGGCGGTTTCCTGAAACGCACCCCGGAGATATTCGTGCACCGCGTGCTCGGGCACCCGGAACGACCGGCCGACCCGGACGGCGGTGAGCTCACCGCTGTGCACCAGGCGATAGACAGTCATCTTCGACACCCGCATGACCGTCGCCACCTCCGCGACGGTCAGGAACTTGACCTCCGACAGCCGTCCGTCGGACTGTGACCCGGCCATGGCTCACCGACCCATCCCATGCCCGGCGCGTGCCAACCCGACGGATGCTCCGGGCCGGGCCGGCGACGCGCGTGTTACCAGTACGGTAGCGGGGCGGTTGTGACCGGCGCGATCCCTTCCTGCAACTGATCATGTTTCGGTGGCCGGTTCACCCGATCCGTGCTCCCGGTATCCGCCCGTGCGCGTGCACCGTCCGGTTGTTCCGGCGGTGCTCATTCGGTGCGCAGCGCGACGACCGGGTCGAGGCGGCCGGCGCGCTGCGCGGGAACCACCCCGAAGACGATGCCCACCACCGCCGACACGCCGAAGGCGAGCGCCAGCGACCACCAGGTGATCGCGGCCGGGATCGGCGACAGCGCGTCGACCAGCAGAGCGGTTCCCACGCCCAGCGCCATTCCGGTGACCCCGCCGATCGTGGTGAGCAGCACCGCTTCCAGCAGGAACTGCACGCCGATGTCGCGGGGACGCGCGCCGACGGCCTTGCGCAGCCCGATCTCCCGGGTCCGCTCCCGGACGCTGACCAGCATGATGTTGGAGACGCCGACGCCGCCGACGAGCAGTGAGATGCCGGCGATGGCGGCCAGCACACCGGTGAGGACACCGAGGATGTCGCCGAGCACGCCGAGGATCTGCTGCTGGGTGACGGCGCTGAACTCGGTGTCCGGGTGGCGGCGGTTCAGCTCGGCGACGATCCGTTCGCCCAGCTCGTCGATGCGCTCCCGGTCCGGTGCCTTCACCGCGATGCCGTCGATCCGCTGGGTGCCCCAGAGTCGCTGCGCGGCGGTCACCGGCACGTGCACCTCGTCGTCCCGGTCGACGCCGAGGCTCTGCCCGAGCGGCGCGAACACCCCGATCACCCGGAACCGCACCCCGGCGAGTGCCACCTGCTGGCCGAGCGGGTCCCGGTCGGGGAAGAGCGCGCGGGCGACCGAGTCGCCGAGCACCGCCACCCGTCGACTGGTGTCCACGTCGGTGCCGGTGAGGTAGCGTCCCCGGGCCAGCGACCTGGTGAACACCGCCGGGGTGGTCTCCAGGACGCCCTGCACGGTGGTGAAGTCGGAACGGCCGCCGGCCCGCGCTGTCGCCCCGGACGCGACGGTGACCGCCACCCGTTCGGGGTCACCGACGACCCGGTTGACGGCGTCCACGTCCTTGAGGGTCAGCGGCGACACGACCGGCGCGTTGCCCACCTCGATCCGACCGGGTACGACCAGCAGCAGGTTGGAGCCGAGGCCCTCGACCTGTTGCTCGACCTTCTGTTTCGTGCCGGTGCCGATGGCCACCAGCAGCACCACCGAGGCCACCCCGATGATGACCCCGAGCATGGTCAGCGCGCTGCGCAGCCGGTTGGCCCGCAGGGCGTCCAGCGCCACCCGCCACGCCTCGGCGACCCTCACGTCGTACCCCCGGGACGCTCGGCTGCGCGCTCACCGACAGCCGCGTCGCGTGCCTCGCGCGGGTCGGCGTCGCGCGGGTCGGCCTGTGGCCGCTCGGCCTCGCGCGGAAGGCGCCCGGTGGCTCCGGCGGCGCCACCGGAGCCACCGGACGGGTGCCCCGGGCCGCTTCCGGACGCGGACCGGGGCTCCGCGCTGGGAGCGGGGACCAGTGTCGCAGGTCGACCGTGATCAACGGACGGCGGTCGATCATGGGCGGAGTGCGGGTCGGTGTCCGCGCCCGGCGGGCGTGCGCTGTCCGCCACGACCACCCCGTCGCGCATGGTGATCCGACGGTGGGCGCGGGCCGCCACCTCCTGGTCGTGGGTGACCATCACCAGCGCCACCCCGGACTCCTCGTTCAACTGCTCCAACAGCTCCAGCACGGCGGCACCGGTGACGCTGTCCAGGTTGCCGGTGGGTTCGTCGGCCAGCAGCACCGTCGGCTCGGTGACCAACGCGCGGGCGATGGCCACCCGCTGCTGCTCACCGCCGGACATCTGGTTGGGCCGGTGGTCCAGCCGGTGCCCGAGACCGACCCGGCCGAGCATCGCCGCCGCCCGTTCCCGCCGCTGCCGGGCCGACACCCCCCGGTAGACCAGGGGCAGGGCCACGTTCTCCACCGCCGAGGTACGCGGCAACAGGTGGAACGCCTGGAAGACGAAGCCGATCGTCTCGTTGCGCAGGGTCGCCATCTCCGGCGGGGCGAGGGCGTTGACGTCCCGCCCGCCGATCACCAGGCGGCCACCGGTGGGCCGGTCCAGCCCACCGAGCAGGTGCATGAGGGTGGACTTGCCCGAGCCGGACGGCCCGACCAGGGCCACGTAGTCCCCCGGCTGCACGGTCAACGACACCCCACGCAGCGCCGCCACCGACACCCCGTCGAGCTGGTACGTCCGGGAGACGTCCACCGCCTCGATCGCCGGGGCACGCTCCCCGCCGTGCGGACCTGAAGCGGCGGGTTCGGTCACCGGACTTCCTGGCCGTCGCGGACCTGGTCAGCACCGCGCACCACGATCCGGTCGCCGGGTTGCACCCCGTCGAGGATCTGCACCAGGTCGGACCCCTGGACGCCCACCGTCACCGACGCCCGGCCGGCCTTGCCGTCGCGGACCACCCAGACCGCGTCCCGGCCGTCGGCGGAGAACACCGCCGAGGCGGGGACGGTCACCGCGTCGACAGCCTCGCGTACCCGCAGGCGAACGATCGCGTTCATGCCGGGGCGGGGCGTCGGGGCCGGCTCGTCCTCGGCCAGCTTTCCGGCACCCAACGCCAGGCGTACCCGATAGGTGACCCCGCCCTGCGCGGAGTTGGTGGGCAGCACGTCGACCGACCGGACTGTGGCGTCGTAGCTGGCGCCGGTGACGGCGTCCAACTCGACGGTTGCCGGCACGCCGGCCTTGACCAGCAGCACGTCGGTCTCGTCCACCTCGGCGAGCAGACCCAACTGCCCGGTGTCCACCACTGTCAGCACCGGCGCTCCGGCGGTGACCAGCCCGCCAACCGCGACCGCGTCGTCCACCCCGGCCGGCGGGCCGCCCTGGTTGGGAGTCAGCACGGACGGGTCGAGGCCAGCGCCCCCGGCCTGCTCCAACAGCCCGGCCAGACCGGCGTTCGCACCACCGCCGGCCCGGGTGCCGCCCGGCTGCACCACACCGGCGATCGGGGCGCGCAGGGTCAGCGCGTCGACAGTCGCCTTCGCCAGGTCGTACGCCTGCTGGGCCTGGAGCCGTTGCGCCGCGGAGAGCGCGCCGACGGCGGAGCTCAACCCGTTGATCCCCCGCTGGACCGCGCGGACCGCCTGGTCGGCGCTGCGCGCGGCGGCGGTGTACTGCTTCTGCGCGGACGTCACCTGGGTCAACAGCGCATCCCGCAGCTGCGGGTCGGCGATCTTGTCGGCGGCCTTGCGGGCGGCATCGAACGCCTCGTTGGCGGCCTTGTCGGTGCCGCGCCGGCTGCTGGTCAGGTTTCCTGCTCCGACGCCCCGGCCGGCGCGCTTCGCGGCGGACAGGGCCTCCTTCGCCTGCCGCAGGCGCTGCTGCGCGCTCGGCGAGTCGACAACGGCCAGCACCTGACCGCGCTTGACCCGCTGTCCAGGCTGGACGCGCAGGCTGGACAGGGTGCCGTCGGCGGGAGCGGTGAGGGTGGCGGCGGCACGGGCCGTCACGGTGGCCGGGGCGTCGATCACCTCGGTGACCGGGTTACGTTCGGCCGACGCCAACGCGAGGTCGGGGCCTTCGTCGCCGCAGGACGCGGCGGTGGTGGCGGTGAGAACGACGACGGCGGTCAGGGCGACGAGCAGGCGGGGCCGCGTGGTGCCGGCGGGCCGTGACGACTGAGGGCGGCGCACCCCATCGATGGTACGGCGTGCCCTCGCACCACCTCTGAGCTGCGTCAGCCGGCGGTGGCGCGGACGTAGGCGACGCACTCGTCGTGCAGTGTCGACCACTGCTCGCCGAACGCTTTCTCGGACGCCACGTCGAGGGTTCTGCCGTCGTGCACCACGGTCTTGAAGAAGGTGAGCAGCCGCAGCGGCCCGTACCTGTCGACGAGGTGCCGGACGGCCAGGTAGCCGATGCCGTAGCTGCCGGCGACCCGTTCGGCCGGGGCATCGTCAGCGGGGTTGACGCCCTCCAACTTGCCGTCCCAGCCGCCCCGGACCATCTTGCGGACGTCGGCGACCCCTTCGTACCTGTCGACCGCCTGGCCGCCGGCACCGGCGAACTCGGCCAGCCCCTCCACCAACCACCAGGTGAGCTTGCCGGGGTAGCCACGCTCCGGCAACGACGCCGCGTGGGTCAGCTCGTGCCGCAGGAGGTCGTCGGTGCCGCTGTTGGTGAGCCCTTCGGCGTTGAGCACCACCTCGTGGTGGCCGCCGCCCACTGTCACCGCGTAACCGCCGGTCCATTCTGGGCGTTCCCCGCCGTACCAGCGCTGCCACTCGGTGCGCCCGGCGTAGAAGATCCGGTAGCGGTCCGGCGGTGACCCGGTCACCGCGTACCCGTCGGCGACCTTGGCCGCCGCCTCGGCCTGGGCGAGCAGGCCGGGTAGTTTGCCGCGCAGCGCCGGGGTGGTGGCGACGATGGTCCGCGCGCCGACGGCGACCGCCAGGTCGCTGATCTCCCACGGTCGGGTGCCGGTCTCCACCGACTTGGATTCCTCCATGGCGACCATCAGGGGCTGGTCACCGTTCTCCCGCCACCGGGTGCCGATCAGCACCGGGCTGGGCCGACAGTTCGGCGTGACGAAGCAGTACTGGAAGCGCACCAGCAGCCGCCACTCGCCGGGCTTGCCGATGATCGGCACGGGCAGACCACTGGGCTCGGCCCGCCACCCGGTCACCTTCAGCTCGCGGAGTGCGGCGAAGCGTCGGCGCAGGTCGTTGTGGGCGACGGGGTCGGCGACGGCGAGAAAACCGGCGCGGTCGCCACCGAGGAGCGCCGCGGACTGACGGTGCAGCTGGGCGGTGATCCGGTCGGACAACCCGCGGGCCACGGCGGTGGCCGGATCGTCGGCAGCCGAGGCACCGACCCGGCTGACGGTGGGGCGCGCGCCTGTCTCCCGGATCACTCCGACGACGAGCGCCGCCGGCAGGCCGCAGCCCAGCAGCAGGAACACCACCACGAGCACCGTCCACAGCGGCCAGAGCCGCCGTGGTGCTGGCCGCTGCACCTCGTCAGTCACCCGCCGAAGGGTACGACCAATACCTGGACGCGGCGAGGCCGCCCCGGCCGCCGGCTCACGCGCCGGTGCCCGGCCAGGAGCGGAAGGAGATGTCCATGCTCGCGATCAACTGCTGGTACGAGCGGTCGACGTCGCGGGGCAGACCGAACCCACCGGCGGCCTCCAGGGTCACGAAGCCGTGCAGGGCGCTGCGCAGCGCGCGGGTGGCGTCCACCGCGTCGTCACCGGTGAGCCCGTAGCCCCGAAGGACCGCGACGACGGCACCGACGGCGCGTTCGCCGGCCTCGACGTGCTCCGGGTCGGCCGGATCGGGCACCCGCTGGGTGGCCGGGTAGCGACCGGGGTGTCGGTGGGCGTAGCCACGGTAGGCGTTCGCCATGGCCCGGAGCGCGTCGCCACCGGAGCGGCCGACGGCGGCGGTGGTCATCTCGGTGGCCAGCTCGGCGGTGGCCAGTGCGGCAAGCTTCTGGGCCAGCGCGTCCGCCCCCCGCACGTGCTTGTAGAGGCTGGGCAGCGCGACACCGAGCCGGTTGGCGAGCGCGGCGAGGGTGAGCTGTGAGAAGCCGACCTCGTCGGCCAGCCGGGCGGCCTCCCGCACCACTGTCTGCTGGTTGAGGCCGACCCTAGGCACCGGCGCACACCGCCAGGAAACCGAGCAGCTCCTCGGCGGTGCGCTGCGGCTGGTCGGCGTGCGGGTAGTGGCCGGACTCCCCGATCATCCGGGCTTCGGCGGTGCCGAAGAGCCGCCGGGCGGCTCGTGCCTCGGCTCCCGGGTCGGGGAAGTCCGGGTCCTTGGACCCCATCAGCACCAGCACCGGTTGCCGCACCTGCGGGGCGCGGCTGGTCCAGTGTGGCTCGGCCGGTGCGATCACGCCGCGGGTCGCGGCCATCCGGCCGGGCTCGCGGAGGTTGGCCACCATCGAACGACGGTAGGCCGCGTCGTCGGCGGGTCGGCGCACCGGGAACAGGGTGTTGTGGAACATCCCGAACAGTCGGGGGCTGTGCAGCACGGACCACATCGCCATTCGCAGCAACGGGTTGAGCTTCGGTTGGCCAACGAACGCGCCGATCTGCACGATGCCGGTGACCAGCTCGGGCGCATCGGTGGCGGCGAAGACCACCGCCGCCGCGGCGGACGAGCTGCCGACCAGCACGGCCGGGCCGGCGTCGAGGTCGCGGACCACGGCGAGCAGGTCCGCGCCGACCTCCGCCGGGGCGTACGTGGGCCAGCCGGCACTGGACTGCCCGTGGCCCCGGACGTCGACCGAGGCGACCCGGTGACCGGCGGCCACCAGCAGGGGCACGAGGTGCCGGAAGCTCGCCCTGTTCTCTCCCATGCCGTGCGCGAGGACGACAAGCGGCCCCTCGCCCTGCACCTCGTACGCGATGTGTCCACCGTCCCGCCACACCTGGCTAGCTGTCATAGCCTTAAAGCTAAGTCACTTAGCCGAGTTTGGCAAGCCGGATAGCCGAACGGGCCGGCGGTGACCCGAGCGGTCGCCGCCGGCCCGTCGGCCGAATCGGAGAAGTTACTTCTTGGAGATCAGGGCGCGGCCGAAGAAGACCAGGTTGGCGGGGCGCTCGGCGAGCCGACGCATCAGGTAGCCGTACCACTCGTCGCCGTACGGGACGTAGGTGCGCACCGTGTAGCCCTCGCCGGCCAGCCGGGCCTGCTCCTCGGGGCGGATGCCGTAGAGCATCTGAAACTCGAAGCGCTCCGGCCCCCTGTCGAACCACCGGGCCCGGTCCTCACCGATGGCGATCATCCGCGGGTCGTGGGTGGCCAGCATCGGATACCCGTCGCCGGACATCAGGATGTTCATGCAGCGCACGTACGACTTGTCCACCTCGCGGGCCGACTGGTACGCCACCGACTCCGGCTCCTTGTAGGCGCCCTTGCACAGCCGCACCCGCGACCCGGCCGAGGAGAGCTCCCGGCAGTCCGACTCGGTCCGGCGCAGGTACGCCTGGAGCACCGCGCCGGTCGACGGGAAATCCTTGCGCAGCCGGCTCAGCACCTCCAACGTCGAGTCGGTGGTGGTGTGGTCCTCCATGTCCAGGGTGACGGTGGTGCCCGCCGCGTCGGCAGCCGCGCAGATCGCCCGCGCGTTGTCGTACGCCAACTGCTCGTCGAACATCTGGCCGAGGGCGGAGAGCTTCACGCTGACCTCGGCGGCCGGGGTGAGCCCCGCACCGGCGAGCATCTTCAGCAACTTCAGGTACTCGTCGCGGGTGGCGGTGGCCTGCTCGGGGGTGACGGTGTCCTCACCGAGGTGGTCGAGGGTGACCGCGAGGCCGTCGTCGACGAGCCCGCGGGTCGCGCGCAACGCGTCGTCGGTGGCGGCGCCGGCGACGAACCGGCGTACGACGTCCCGGGTGTACGGGGCGGTCGCGACGAGCCGCTCGACCTGGGATGACCGGGAGGCGGCGAGGATGACGGAACGGAGCATGAGCCGAGCGTAACGCCCCTGCCAGGGCCCCCGCCGAGGGGCGGCGGGGGCACTTCGACCCGGGGCGGGGCGGCGGCGGTGGCGTCGATCGGCTACAACGATGCCGTGGACCAACGCCCCCGCCGCCGGCTCCGATCGGCCTCCGTGCAACTCGGCGCGCTCACCGCTCTCGCGCTCGCCCTCTCCGGCTGCAACATGACCTCGGACGACGACGATGACGACGACTGCGCCCTCGGGCCGGTCGGCGGCGGCGAAACCGTCGCGCTGGCGATGCGGGTCAGCGACCCGGCCGCCGGCCGCACCGCCCCGGAACCGGCCACGACGGCCCTGCCCGAGCGCGGCGGGTTCGGCACCCACCTCGCCGCCTGCGGCGGCTGACGTGCGCCGCGAGACGGTCACCCCGCGCACCGACTGGGACGCCACCATCCGCTCCCAGGGGCTGGTCTACGTCGACACCGAACTGCCCGACGGCGGGATCATGTCGTACTGGGACGAGACCGCCGCGTACGCCTTCGACCTGGACGAGGTGCTGCGGCTGGAGGAGGCCACCGAGGAACTGCACCAGATGTCGGTGGCCGCCGCCGAGCACGTGGTGGCGCAGCGCCGGTACGCCGAGTTCGGCATCCCGCAGTGGGCGGCCGAGGCGGTGGCCCGGTCGCTGCGGGAGGCGCCACCGACCCTCTACGGGCGCTTCGACCTCGCGTACGACGGCACCTGGCCCCCGAAGATGTTGGAGTACAACGCCGACACCCCCACCGCGCTGGTCGAGGCGAGCATCATCCAGTGGTACTGGCTGGAGGACACCCAGCCGGATCTGGACCAGTGGAACAGCCTGCACGAACGGCTGGTCGGCGCCTGGGCCAAGATCGGGGCCGGGCTGCACGACCCGCTGGTGCACGTGCTCTGGTCGAACGAGGAGGAGTCCGGAGAGGACCACATGACCGCCGGCTACCTCGCCGAGACCGCCCGGCAGGCCGGCCTGAACGTCGAGTTGCAGCCCATCCAGGAGATCGGCTGGGACGGCCGACGTTTCGTCGACGCCGACGACCGCCCGGTGACCACCTGCTTCAAGCTCTACCCGTGGGAGTGGATGCTGGCCGAGCCGTACGGGCCGGCGGCCCTGGCCCCGGGCACCCCGACCACCTGGATCGAGCCGGCATGGAAACTGCTGCTCTCCAACAAGGCGCTGCTCGCGGTCCTCTGGGAGCTGTACCCCGGCCACGAGTACCTGCTCCCGGCGTATCTCGACTCGCCGCGCGGCATGCCGGAGTACGTCGCCAAGCCACTGCTCGGCCGCGAGGGCGGTTCGGTGCGCATCGTCACCGCCGGCGAGGAGATCACCAACCCGGGCATCTACGGCGACGAGGGCTGGTGCTACCAGGAGTTCCGGGCGTTGCCCCAGTTCGCCGGCAACCGGATGGTGCTGGGCAGCTGGATCGTCGACGGCGAGTCGGCCGGAGTGGGGGTGCGGGAGAGCGCCAGTCTGATCACCGACGGCTACGCGCGGTTCCTGCCGCACTACATCGACGCGCCACGCACCCGCTGAGTCGTCTACCGTTGGGGCGTGAACTTCGACGCGTACGCCCGGACCGGCGTTGACCTGGTCAACGCCCGCCTGGACGACCTCGACGACCTGCGGGCCCTCTTCCCCGACGAGAACGCCTGGATGCGCGACGAGGTCGCGGACCGGGACGTCGCGATCTTCCGCCGGGCCCAGAAGCGGTTGCGCGACGTCTTCGAGTACGGCACCTCGGGGCGGGACGCCCAGGCGGTCACCGAGCTGAACGCGCTGCTGGAGGCGTTCCCGGTGCAGCCGCGCATCTCCGGGCACGACTCCAGCGACTGGCACATGCACGTGACCAGCCGGGGCGCCTCAGTCAGCGCCGAATACCTGGCCGGCGCGGTCTGGGGGCTGTCGGTCTGGCTCTGCGAGTACGGCAGCGCCCGGTTCGGGGTCTGCGCCGACGAGCGGTGCGGCAACGTCTACCTGGACACGTCGTCCAACTGCTGCCGGCGGTTCTGCTCGGAGCGGTGCGCCACCCGCTCGCACGTGGCGGCGCACCGGGCCCGCAAGCGGGCCGCGGTCGGCGAGCAGGTGACTGTCGCAGCCCAACCGACCGCCGGCGTCGACTCCCTCTCACCGGTCAGCTGACACCGCCACCGCCCTCTCGTGGGGGCGGACGGGTCAGACGTCGACAGGTGACTGGGCGGTCAGGTGCTGGCGGGCGAACTCCAGCGCGGCGCGCAGGTCCGCCTCGCGCACCGCGCGGCTCTTCGCGCCCCGGGTGGCGACCTCCACCGCCACCGACCCGGTGAAACCCCGGCCGGCCAGCGAGGAGAGCAGCTCCCCGCACGGCTGGGTGCCGCGCCCGGGCACCAGATGCTCGTCGCGACCCTCGCCGGTGCCGTCACCGAGGTGCACGTGCGCCAGCCCGGCACCCATCCGGTCGGCCATCTCCAGGGGGTCGCTGTGTGAGGCCGCACAGTGCGACAGATCCAGCGTGTACGACGGGTAGCCGGCGTCGGTCGGATCCCAGCCGGGCACGTACGGGACGAACTGTCGACCCGCCATCCGCACCGGGTACATGTTCTCCACCGCGAAGCGCAGCCCGGTGAACCGGTCCGCGACGGTCGCCAGGCCCTCGGCGAAGTTGCGCGCGTAGTCCCGCTGCCAGCTGAACGGTGGGTGCACCACGACGGTCGGCGCGCCAAGCGTCTCGGCCAGCTCGGCGGCCTTGCGCAGACGCTCCCACGGGTCCGGGCTCCACACCCGCTGGGTGACCAGCAGGCAGGGCGCGTGCACCGAGAGCACCGGGACGTCGTAGTGCGTGGAGAGGCCGCGCAGCGCGCCCGCGTCCTGGCTGACCACGTCGGTCCAGACCATCACCTCGACGCCGTCGTAGCCGAGCGCCGCGGCCAGTTGGAACGCCGCCGCGGTCGGCTCGGGAAAGACCGACGAGCTGGACAGGAGCACGGGAACGCGGGAAGTCACATCAGCCAGCGTAGCCCGGCGACGCCGGGGGCATCGTGACGAGCGCCGGCAAACAGCCCCAAAACGGTCGTGGGGTCAGATCGGCTCAAGTTGATCGAGCCGACGGAGGATGACACCCTCCCGCAGCGCCCACGGGCAGATGTCCAGCGAATCCAGATCCAGGCGGCGCATCACCGCCTCGGCGACCACGGCACCGGCCAGCAACTGGTGGGCCCGACCCGCGCTGACCCCCTCCAGCTCCATCAACTGCGCCGGTGGGATGTGCCGGATGAAGCCGATGACCTGTCGAAGGCCGGCCCGGGTCAGACTGCGCCGCGCCCACAGCCCGGCACCGGACGGGGCCGCCCCGGCCAGTCGGGCCAGGGTCCGGAACGTCTTCGAGGTGGCCACCGCCCGACCCCAGCCCACCTCCGTCATCTGGTCGACGACCTTGTCGAGCCGGCCGTCCACGTACTCCCGGAGCTTGTCGACGGCCTCCGCCGACGGCGGGGCCGCACTGGCCGGATCGACCCGCAGCCGCTCGCGGGTCAGCCGGCCGGCACCGAGCGGAAGAGAGACCGCGACGTCCGGGTCCTCGTCGATGCCGGCGGCGATCTCCAACGAGCCACCACCGATGTCCAGCACCAGCAGCCGGCCCGCGGACCAACCGAACCACCGCCGTACGGCCAGGAAGGTCATCCGCGCCTCGTCCGCGCCGGAGAGCACCGCCAGGCGTACGCCGGTCTCGTCGCGGACCCGGGCCAGCACGTCGGCCGCGTTGGTGGCGTCGCGCACCGCTGACGTGGCGAACGCGATCAGGTCGTCGGTCGCCAGCCCGGTGGCCGCCGCCTTCGCCATGCCCACCGCCTTGACCAGGCCGTCCGCACCCGCCTCGGTCAGTGCGCCGTCGGGGCCGATCTGCTCGGCCAGCCGGAGCACCACCTTCTCGGAGTGCGCCGGCCACGGGTGCGCCCCGTGGTGCGCGTCCACCACCAGGAGGTGCACAGTGTTGGATCCGACGTCAAGGACACCCAGTCGCATGGTGAAGACCCTAGGTGCAACACGTTTGCGCGGCTCACCGACCTGCGGACGGCACCGCGCGTACGCTGGGCCGAGTGACGATGGAGCTCCGTGTGCTGGTGGACGACCCGGGTGACCCGCGTAGCCGTGAGGTGCCCCTGGACTTCCCTCGGGAGTGGATCGAGTTCACCGACCCCGCCGACGAGACGCACCTGATCCGGGCCGACCTGACCTGGTTGCTCTCCCGCTGGACCTGCATCTTCGGCAAGGGCTGCCACGGCATCATCGCCGGCCGAGCCGCGGACGGTTGCTGCTCACACGGCGCGTTCTTCACCGACTCGGACGACGAGAAGCGGGTCCGCAACGCCGTCCGGCGGCTCACCCCGTCGACCTGGCAGCACTTCCGGCGCGGGTTCAAGAACTGGACCGACGAGGACACCATCGACGGCAAGAACCCGGCCCGCCGCACCGCCACCCAGGGCGCCGACGGTCCGTGCGTCTTCCTCAACGACGCCGACTTCGCCGGCGGGGGCGGTTGCGCGCTGCACGCGCAGGCGCTGCGCGACGGGGTGCACCCGTTGGAGTACAAGCCGGACGTCTGTTGGCAGCTGCCGATCCGCCGTGACCAGGACTGGGTGAAGCGACCGGACAACAGCAAGGTGCTGGTCTCCACGCTGTCCGAGTTCGACCGGCGGGGCTGGGGAGCCGGCGGGCACGACCTGGACTGGTGGTGCACGTCCTCGACGGACGCGCACGTCGGCGCCGAGCCCATGTACCTGTCGTACGGGCCGGAGCTGACCGCTCTGATCGGCGCTGCCGCGTACGAGCGGCTGGCCGAGCTGTGCGCGACCAGGACGAGGCAGGGCATGATCGCCCCGCACCCCGCCGACGAGATCTAGCGGTCTCGGTACGGTTCACCTGGCTGCGACGCCTCCGCCTGACGACGGCCCGGCACAGCGACGCCACGGGCCTCCGCGGCGGCGCGAACGAGATCATCGGACGCCTCGCCACACTGCTCGCCCGCCCGCCTGAAGAGCGATGCCACAACGCCCGTAGCGGGGGAGCCAGGGATATCGGATGCGAAGCCTTTGGAGCTGACTCGTTTACGACATCGGCCCGGCCGGCGTCGGCCCGGCCGGCGTCGGCCCGGCCGGCGTCGGCCCGGCCGGCGTCGGCCCGGCCGGCGTCGGCCCGGCCGGCGTCGGCCCGGCCGGCGTCGGCCCGGCCGGCGTCGGCCCGGCCGGCGTCGGCGGATGACTCGTTTGTGACATCAGCTCCAAAGGACCCCACCACCGGACTCGCATCCCCGGGCACAGGTGGCTGGGCCCCCGAAACTGGCTCGCTGAGCAGGCGCAAACAGGCCGAAGGGGGCCCGCGTCGAGCGCGGGCCCCCTTCGGGTACGCCGATCACGGCTCGAACTTGTAGCCCAGACCCCGGACGGTCACGATGAATCGCGGCGCGGACGGCTCCGGCTCGATCTTCGAGCGCAGCCGCTTGACGTGCACGTCGAGCGTCTTGGTGTCACCGACGTAGTCGGCACCCCAGACCCGGTCGATGAGCTGGCCTCGGGTGAGCACCCGGCCGGCGTTGCGCAGCAGCAGCTCCAGCAGTTCGAACTCCTTCAGCGGCAGCTGCACCGCACCGCCGTCGACGGTCACCACGTGCCGTTCGATGTCCATCCGCACCGGGCCGGCGGCCAGCGTCGGCGCACCCGCCTCCGCCACCTCCGGGCTCTGCCGGCGCAGCACCGCCCGGATCCGGGCGACCAGTTCCCGAGGCGAGTACGGCTTCGTCACGTAGTCGTCGGCACCGATCTCCAGCCCGACCACCTTGTCGATCTCGCTGTCCCGGGCGGTGACCATGATGATCGGCACGGCAGAGCGCTGCCGCAACTGCCGGCAGACCTCGGTGCCCGACATCTCGGGCAACATCAGGTCGAGCAGCACGATGTCGGCGCCGGTCCGGTCGAACTCGGTGAGAGCGTCGGTGCCGGTCGCGGCGACCGAAACCTCAAAGCCCTCCTTACGGAGCATGTACGACAAGGCGTCGGAGAACGACTCCTCGTCCTCGACCACGAGAACGCGGCTCAACGGGGATTTCCTTTCCATTTGCTGTCAGACCTGCCGTAGCCCAGTCGGACCGGACTCGATCCCAACCGGCGGCAGTGTCGCCAGGAGGTCATCCGGTGGACTGGCGGGCAGCCGGAGGGTGAACGTCGATCCACCACCAAGAGTGCTCGACACCTCGACCCGTCCGCCATGGTTGCTCGCAATGTGTTTCACGATCGCCAGGCCGAGCCCGGTGCCGCCGGTGGCACGCGAGCGGGCCTGGTCGGCCCGGTAGAACCGTTCGAAGATCCGGTCGACGTCGGTGGGGGCGATACCGATGCCCTGGTCGGCGACGGCGACCTCGACGTGCTCGTCGTCGCCCCGCAGGGTGACCCGGACAGTGGTGTCCTCACCCGAGTAGTTGATGGCGTTCTCCACCAGGTTCGCCACCGCCGTGGCGAGTTGGGAGTCGCTGCCGTACGCGGTGAGACCACGCTCACCGTCCACGGCCACCGTGACCCCTCGGGCGGAGGCTGTGGTGCGGGTCCGGTCGACCACCTCGGCGATCACCCAGTCCAGCGCGACCGGCTCCGGTGGCGGCTGCGGCTCAGCGCCCTGCAACCGGGTCAGTTCCAGCAACTCCTGCACCAGCCGGCCGAGACGGGTCGACTCGTGCTGGATCCGCTCGGCGAACCGGCGGGCGGCCACCAGGTCCTCGGGAAGGTCGGAGGCCGCGGCGTCGGCCGGCTCGGTGGCGTCCAGCAACGCCTCGGCGAGCAGTTGCAGGGCCCCGATCGGGGTCTTCAGCTCGTGGCTCACGTTGGCCACGAAGTCACGTCGTACCCGGGTCAGCCGGTGCGACTCGGTCACGTCGACCGCCTCGACCGCGATGAAGCCGTTGCCGAGGCCCATCGCCCGCAGGTGCACGCCGAGCGGGTTCTCCCCCGCGCTGTCGCGACCCCGGGGCAGGTCCAGCTCGATCTCGCGCCGCACGCCGGTGCGTCGCACCTGGCCGGCGAGGGTACGGATCAGTGGGTGCGCGGCGATCGAGCCGGGGGTGCTGCCGGTCCGCAGCAACCCCATCGCGCGGGCGGCCGGGTTGATCAACACGGGGACGTCGTCGTTGTCCAGTACCACGACACCGGCCCGGAGCGAGTCGATCGTCCGGCGGCCGAGCCCGGCCTGCTGCTCGTCGGCTATCGCGGGCCTCCCCCTGTTCCAGCGGAAGCTGACGCTCCCCGTCGACGCGGAGCGGTCGTCCCGCCTCGGCAGGAACCGGGGCAGCAGCAGACCGGCGACCATCCCGGCCACCAACGCCACGACCACCACGACCGCCACTGCCCACTCCACCCGGCGATCGTAGGGTCATTGTTAACCTGGCTACCACACAGAACGGGACGAAACACCCTCACTTACACAACTGTTCACCCCCACGTCTGGCGTCGTTCACCGTGGTTCATCCGGGGTCCGTCCGCGCGCCCTACCGTTGGCGTCGCACCTGCTCAAACCCCTGCGCCGGCACCCGTCGGCGGCGACCGACCACAGGACGTGATGATGCGCGACGAGTTCCGGGCCGACCTCCAGATCGTCAGCCAACTGCTGGTGGACATGGCGGAGGGCGTCCGCGCCGCCATGCGCCAGGCCACCCGGGCCCTGCTCACCGCCGACCGGCAGGCCGCCGAGACGGTCATCGAGCGGGACGCCGAGATCGACGACCTCTACCGGCACGTCGAGGAGCGGGTCTGCGACCTGCTCGCCCGACAGGCACCGGTCGCCTCCGACCTCCGGGCGATGATCACCGCGCTGCACGTGGCCGCCGATCTGGAGCGGATGGGCGACCTGGCCGAGCACGTGGCGAAGACCGCGCTGCGCCGGCACCCCTCCCCGGCCGTCCCGGCCGAGCTGCGGACGGTCTTCACCGAGATGTCCGAGATCGCCGACCGGATGGCCGTGAAGATCGGTTCGGTGCTGGCGAAGCCCGACGCCGACCTCGCCGGTGAGTTGGACCGCGACGACGACGCCATGGACGAGCTGCACAAGAACCTGTTCGCGGTGCTGCTCGGTGACGACTGGCCGTACGGGGTGGAGACGGCCATCGACGCCACCCTGCTGGGCCGCTTCTACGAGCGCTTCGCCGACCACGCTGTCAACGCCGGCGAGCACGTGATCTACCTGATCACCGGGGAGAGCACGCCCAGCGGCAACTGACGCACCGGAAAGGGGGCCCCTCGCCATCGCTCTGCGCGATGAACGAGGGGCCCCTTCTGGTAGCTCAGCGCCCCTGGTTGGCCACCGCCGCGGCCGCCGCCTTGGCGGCGGTCGGGTCGAGGTAGGTGCCGCCCAGGGTCAGCGGGCGCAGCTGCGGGTCGAGGTCGTAGCGCAGCGGGATGCCCGTCGGGATGTTCAGCTTCGCGATCGCCTCGTCGGAGATCTGGTCGAGGTGCTTGACGAGGGCACGCAGCGAGTTGCCGTGCGCTGCCACCAGCACCGTCCGGCCGGCCAGGATGTCCGGCACGATCGAGTCGTACCAGTACGGCAGCATCCGCTCGACGACGTCCTTGAGGCACTCGGTGCGCGGCATCAGCTCGGTCGGCAGCAGCGCGTAGCGAGGGTCACCCACCTGCGACCACTCGTCGTTGTCGTCGATCGGCGGCGGCGGCGTGTCGTACGACCGGCGCCAGAGCATGAACTGCTCCTCGCCGTACTCGTCGAGGGTCTGCTTCTTGTTCTTGCCCTGCAGGGCGCCGTAGTGCCGCTCATTGAGCCGCCACGACCGGCGCACCGCGATCCAGTGCCGGTCGGCGGCGTTGAGCGCCAGCTCGGCGGTGCGGATCGCACGACGCATCACGCTGGTGTGCACGACGTCGGGCAGGAGGCTGTGCTCGCGCAGCAGCTCGCCGCCGCGCCGCGCCTCACCCTCGCCCTTCTCGGTCAGGTCGACGTCCACCCAACCGGTGAAGAGGTTCTTGGCATTCCAGTCGCTCTCACCGTGTCGCAGCAGGACCAGCGTCCCGATGGTGGGCCCTTCGCTCGCAGTCATGCGGATCATCCTGCCTCAACCGCTGCGGGGACACGCGGGCAGCCGTCGTGACGACCACCACGTGAAAAAGCGGGTGACCAGCAGATCCGCCCGCCACTAGGGTTGTAAGGCGCAACAGTCACATCGGTCATTACTTGCAAGCGGGGCGCCATATGCGGACGATGCGGAGTTGGTTCCGGGACACCACCGGCGGCCTACCGACCACCTTCTGGTACCTGTGGTCGGGCACCCTGATCAACCGGCTCGGCTCGTTCGTCCTCGTCTTCCTCGCGATCTACCTGACCCAGGAACGTGGCTTCTCGGCCTCCCAGGCCGGGCTGGTGATCGGCCTCTGGGGCGTCGGTGGGGCGTTCGGCACCACCGCCGGCGGCACCCTCGCGGACCGGTGGGGCCGCCGACCGACGCTGCTCACCGCGCACGTGGGCGCGGCGGCCATGATGCTCGCGCTCGGACTGGCCCGGGACCTCTGGGCGGTGGCGCTGGGCGCGCTGCTGCTCGGCATGTTCGCCGAGGCGGCCCGGCCCGCGTTCGGGGCGATGATGATCGACGTGGTGCCGGCGAAGGACCGACTGCGCGCCTTCTCGCTCAACTACTGGGCGATCAACCTGGGCTTCGCCTGCGCCGCCGTCCTCGCCGGTCTCGCCGCGCAGGCCAACTACCTGTTGCTGTTCGTGGTCGACGCGGCCACCATGCTGATCACCGCGCTGATCATCTTCAGCAAGGTGCCGGAGACCCGCCAGGTCGGCCCCGCCACCGCCACGAGGGCCGCCCCGCGCGGTGCCCTGCGCACGATTCTCACCGACCGGGTCTACCTCGGCTTCGTGGCGCTCAACCTGTTCGCCGCGCTGGTGTTCCTCCAGCACATCTCGATGCTGCCGATCGCGATGGGCGACGACGGTCTGAGCCCGGCCACCTACGGCTCGGTGATCGCGCTCAACGGCATCCTCATCGTGGTCGGCCAACTCTTCGTACCCCGACTGATCCGGGGTCGGAGCCGCTCGCACGTGCTCGCGCTGGCCTCGGTGGTGATGGGTGTGGGGTTCGGGCTGACCGCCTTCGCCGGCACCCCCTGGTTCTACGGGCTGACAGTGCTGATCTGGACGGTCGGCGAGATGCTGAACTCGCCCTCCAACTCCACGCTGATCGCCGAACTCTCCCCGGCCGAGCTACGCGGGCGCTACCAGGGCGTGTTCTCCCTCTCGTGGCAGATCGCCGGGGCCAGCGCGCCGATCCTCGGTGGCCTGGTCCGCGAGCATGCCGGCAACGACACGCTCTGGTACGGCTGCGCCGCGCTCGGCCTCCTGACCGCTGTCGCCCACCTGGTGTCGGGCCCGGCCCGGGAGCGGCGGGCAACCGCGCTGCGCCGTTCCGGCGAGGCACTGGCGCCGGCCACCGCGACCCGGGCGCCGCAGCCCGCCGAGGCTTAACGGCTGGCGCGTCCGGGCCGGACTTCCTACTGTGCAGTGGAAACAGTTAACAGTCTGAACTGTCGGGAGGTCTGGTGCACGCCCTGCGGCGCTGGTGGGACGACACCGCAGGCGGGCTCCCCGCCACCTTCTGGTACCTCTGGGCCGGCCTGCTGATCAACCGGGCCGGCGCGTTCGCCATGCTGTTCCTGTCGCTCTACCTCACCGACGTACGCGGCGCGAGCGAAGGCCTGGCCGGCACCGTGGTCGGCGCGTACGGGGCCGGTGGGGCGGCCGGCGTCCTGTTCGGCGGGGTGCTCGCCGACCGCTGGGGACGCCGGGCAACCCTGCTCGCCGCGCACCTGGCCACTGTCGGTCTGATGGTGGCGCTCGCCTTCACCCGGCCACTGCTGCTGATCGCGGTGCTCTCCGCGCTGATCGGCGTGGTCCACTCGATGCCCAGTCCCGCGTTCGTCGCCGCGATCGTCGACGTGGTGCCCGCCGAGCGCCGCTCGCGCGCGTTCAACCTCCAGTTCTGGGCGTTCAACCTGGGCATGGCGGTCGCCTCGCTGCTCGCCGGCATCCTGGCCGAGGCGAGCTTCACGGCGCTGTTCCTGGTCGACGCGGGTGCCACCCTCACCGCCGCCGCCGTGATCGCCTGGAAGGTGCCGGAAACCCTGCGACTGGCCCAGCCGGTGGCCGGCCTTCCGCCCGCCACCCGCGCGGCACCGAGGTCCGTCCGGGTCCGTCGACCGGGACTGCACACCGCGCTCACCGACCGCACCTTCCTGGTCTTCGTCGGGCTCACCTTCGTGCTGGCCGTACTCACCATGCAGACGTCGACGATCATGCCGCTGGCGATGCGCGCGGACGGCCTGGGGCCATCGGCGTACGGGCTGGTGGTGGCGCTCGGCGGCGCGCTGATCGTGGTCGGGCAACTGTTCGTGCCCCGACTGATCGACCGGCACCGCAAGGACGTCGTGCTGGCCGCCTCCACCGCGCTGCTCGCGCTCGGCTTCGGGGCGCTCGCCATCGCCGACGAACTGGCCATTTACCTGGGTGCCGCGGTGATCTGGACGGTCGGTTCGATGCTCGCCGCCCCGCCCAACGCGCAGATCAACGCCGACCTGGCACCACCACAGCTACGGGCGCGCTACCAGTCGGTCTTCTACCTGACCTTCCCGGCCGCGGCGTTCGTCGCGCCCACCCTCGGCGGGGTGAGCCTTCAGCACCTCGGCGACCGGCACTGGCTGATCGTGGGTGGACTGGGCCTGCTGGCAGCGCTCGGGCACCTGCTCGCCGGACCACCCCGGGAACGGCACGTGGCCGCCCTGCGCCGGGTCACCGACCCGGAACCAAAGAACGCCGCAGACCGCGTACCGACCGGATAACGACGCAAAGCGCCCACCACGTCCCTGAGGTCGTGGTGGGCGCCCGCCGGCGGGGCCGGCGGCGGCGGGCAACACTCACCCCCGTAAGCATCGCCCGCTCACGCCGCCGGTCCAAACAGGTGGGAACCGTCCCCCAACGGTTATTCCACCCGTCCCCTCGCGCCTCGTCTGGTGCGCGGATCTGATCGATCCGCCGCTCCCCCGAACGTTTCCAAACGTGGCGCGGTGCAATAAAGCTAGTTCGCCCGGATTCTGGATTCAACCCAGAACGGCTGTCTCGCCGGTCACAACTGACGAGTATCCGCTGCTCCGGCCTCGTCCGTTGGCAACAGCCGGTTACCCGCCGGCCATTCCCGCAAACACCTCAACCGTCTTCCCGATCGGGTGACTCGGTCCGGAAGAAGTTGCTCTGCCGGCCGTCTCGCAACTGTTCCTGATAAATCAGGTTCAGCCGCCGCAGGTCAAAGGTGTAGAACCACTCATCCCAGGTGATCTCGCGGATCCGGCTGCTTTCCCGGTATCCGGGAATGTTGAAGGTCAACACCCCCGCCCGACCATCCCGCTCCGTGCCGGCGATGGTCGCCGGCTTCGCCCCGCGATCCCGGGCCCAGCGCTTGATCACCTCGTGGTTCGCCGTGATCAGACTCCGCCCCGGCCGCTCCGGCCGGTCCATGGTCGACGAGATCACCTGCGAACTGCGGACCGACCGACCCGTACCCCGTCCGGTCCGAATCCCGCCGGCCGCCGTGCCGCCACCGGTCGACTGCGTGAACGTGCGCTTGGC
The DNA here is from genome assembly GCF_054462275.1 of Micromonospora sp. SD19. Taxonomy (NCBI): domain Bacteria; kingdom Bacillati; phylum Actinomycetota; class Actinomycetes; order Micromonosporales; family Micromonosporaceae; genus Micromonospora; species Micromonospora sp. SD19. Next base: position 5,021 of record NZ_JBTLMN010000004.1, on the reverse strand, counting down.
CGCCGTGCTCCTGGCCGGCGCCGTGCGCTTGGCCGCCGTGCTCTTGGCCGCTGCCGTGCGCTTGGTCGCGCTCTTGGCCGGCGCCGCACGCTTCGCCGCCGCGCTCTTGGCCGGCGCCGCACGCTTCGCCGCCGGCCGCGCCGGTGCCTTTTTCGCCGGCGCCTTCCGCGCGGGCGCCGTACGCGCCGTCGCTGTCTTACGGGCCGCCGTGGTCTTCCGCGCTGCCGCGGTCTTGCGGGCCGCCGCGGTCTTACGGGCGGCGGTCGTCCTGCTCGCGGTCGCGGTCTTACGCGCGGCGGTCGACGTCGCCGCCGTCGTCGTCTTCCTCGCGGTCGCCTTCTTCGCCGGTGCCCTCTTCGCGGCCGCCGTCGACTTCCGCGCGGCGGTCGCCTTCGTTGCGGCGGCCCGCTTCGCGGGCGCGCTCTTGTTCGCCGGCGCGGCCTTCGCCCGGCTCGATGCCGGCCTGGCCGCCGACTTCTTGGTGGTGGCGGCGCGACCGGCAGACGCCCGGGTGCCGGTGGCCCGGCCCGACGGGCCGGTGCTGCTCCGACCCGCGCCGGCGCGCATCGAGCGCACCAGCTGTTTCACCAGGTCGGGCTTGCGCAGTGCGGAGATCCCGGAGACCCCGCGTTTGCGCAGCTGCCCGCGGATGTCGTCCACCCGCATCCGGGAGATCTCCGACTCGGAGACTCCTGGCGTACCCGGCGTCTGGTTGCCGGCCTGTCGCTTTGTCCTGGTCGCAGTCGCGCCGCGACCTGAGCTGTTCCGCTGAGCCATGGGACGCTCCGCTCCTTGGCACTCCGTCATCGGCGCGCGGGGGTCCCTTGCCGCACCGCGCGGTGCGGCATACCCGTCAGGAGCACTCCGAACCACCGACAGTTCGCCATGATCGTGCTCGATCCAGGATCGAGTGGCATCGCGGCGTCAACGACACCACTACTTCCTGGTTCCAGCACGATCTTGCAGGGGTGCCCGCCGGGCGCAGCGCGGGCGGCGCGGGGCGCGCCGGGCGCGCCGGGCGTGGGGCGCGCGGGCACGCGGGCGCCCGGGGCACGCGGGCGCCCGGGTCAGGTTGGGTCGGGGCCGGCGCCGGAGGGCTCGAAGAGGTGCGCGAAGGCGGCCAGGTTGGCTGTCGACTCGCCCCGCTTGACCCGCCACTCGTACTCGCGCCGGATCGAACTGCCGAAGCCGATCTCCAGCATCGTGTCGAACGACTCGTCGGCGTACGTGAGGACAGCGCCGAGCAGCCGATCCAACTCGTCGGCGTCCACGCCGGCCGGGTTGACCCGACCGGTCAGGTACACGTCGCCGACCGCGTCGGTGGAAAAGGAGACGCCGTACATCCGGGCGTTGCGCTGCAACAGCCAGGCCCACAACTCCTCGCGGCGCTCGTCCGGCTGACGCATCACGAACGCCTCGATCCGCAGCGCGTGCTCGCCGACGATCAGGTTGCAGACCGTCTTGAGCTTGTGGGTGCCCGGCAGCGTCACCGCGTACGAGTTGGGGCCGGTCGACTCCCAGGCCAGGTCACGCTCGGCACAGACCGACTCGATCAGGGTCGCAAGATCGCTCTTCGGGCTCACCGGACCCACTCTACGACCGACCCGGCCCGCGCACCGGGTGGCGACCGACGCCCCCGGTCACCAGGAGCAGGAGAGCGCCGGGTCGCATGCCAGGTCGGCAGCGAGCCGGGCACGGTGCGCGGCGATCGCCTCGCCGTAGACCCCGAGCAGACCCGCGACCGTACGGTCCCAGGAGAAATGCCGGGCGTGCTGCTCGGCACCTCGGGCCAGCACCGACCGGAGGGCCCGGTTCGGCAGCAGGCTGCCCAGCGCACGCGCCCAGTCGACGGGGTCGTGCCCGTCGATCAGCACCCCGCTGACCTGGTTCCGTACGGCGGTGACCAGCCCGCCGACGGCGGCGGCCAGCACCGGCGTACCGCAGGCCTGCGCCTCCAGGGCGACCAGCCCGAACGATTCGTTGTGCGACGGGACCGCGACCAGATCCGCCGCCCGGTACAGGGCGGGAAGGTCGTCGCCGGTGAGCGGTGGCAGGAACCGCACCCCGTCGGTGACCCCCAGCTTGGCTGCCAACTCGATCAGGGCGGTCGGCCGGTCCAGCCCACTGCCGCTGGGCCCACCACAGATCACCACTGTCACCTGGTCGGCCACTGCCGGATCGCGCTCCCGCAGGGCAGCCACCGCGCGGATCAACACGTCGGGGGCCTTGAGCGGCTGGATCCGGCCGACGAAGGCGACCACGTACCCGTCGACCGGGAGCCCCAGCCGACGACGGGCCTTGCGGGCGGCCGCGGACCGATCGCCCGACGCGGGCCGGAACCTGTGCAGGTCGACGCCCGGTTGCACGACGGCAACCCGGGTCGGGTCGGCGTCGTAGCGGTCGAGCAGGTCGCTGGCCTCGACCCGGGTGTTGGCGACCAGCCGGTCGGCCTCGGCGACGACCTGCTCCTCGCCGATGACCCGGGCCTTGGGCTCTGGGCGGTCACCGGCCGCGAGCTGGGCGTTCTTGACCTTGGCGAGGGTGTGCGCGGTGTGCACCAGCGGCACACCCCAACGCTCCTTGGCCAGCCAGCCGACCTGGCCGGAGAGCCAGTAGTGCGAGTGGATCAGGTCGTAGTGGCCGGGCGGGCGGGATGCCTCCGCGCGCAGCACACCGGCGGTGAAGGCGCAGAGCTGACCGGGCAACTCCTCCTTGGTGAGCCCTTCCAGGGGGCCGGAGGTGATGTGCCGGACCTGCACCCCGGGTGCCATCTCGACCACCGGGGGAAGGTCACCGGAGGTGGCCCGGGTGAAGATCTCCACCTCCACGTTGGCCTCGGCGAGACGCCGGGCGACTTCGAGGATGTAGACGTTCATGCCGCCGGCGTCACCCGTGCCGGGTTGGTGCAGGGGCGAGGTGTGTACCGACAGGGTGGCGATGCGGCGAGGCCGGGGCCACGGCTGGGCACCTCGCTGACGTCCGACACCGGTGTGCATTTCCGCCACATCCGCTCCTTCGTCACGGTTGATGCCGTCTCGCACGACCGGCGCTTCTCGGTCAACCTGTACGCGCGGTGCCATCTTCCCCATCGGCCTCCGGAAATTCCCGGGCGCGGCCCCCCGGGGTGACGGACCTCATCACGCGGACGCCCGCCGATGCCTGCCGCACGCCCGGTCGGGGCCGGTGGCACGCCCACTGTGACAATGTCGGGATGACCTCAGTCGCCATCGTCACGGGAGCGTCCAGCGGGATCGGCGCGGCCACCGCCCGCCGGCTCGCCGCCGAGGGATTCCACGTGCTCGCCGCCGCCCGCCGCGCCGAACGGCTCACCGACCTGGTCGCCGAGATCACCGCCGCCGGCGGGCAGGCCACCGCGGTGACCTGCGACGTCACCTCGGACGAGTCGGTGGCCCGGCTGGCCGAGGCCGCCGCGCAGGCACCCGGGCCGGTCACCCTCCTGGTCAACAACGCTGGCGGGGCGCGCGGGCTGGACCCGGTGGAGTCCGGCTCGGTCGCCGACTGGCAGTGGATGTACGACGTGAACGTGCTCGGCACCCTGCGGGTCACCCAGGCGCTGCTGCCGGCGCTGGAAGCCTCCGGTTCCGGCACCATCGTGGTGGTCTCGTCCACCGCCGGCCTGACCGTGTACGAGGGCGGGGGCGGCTACACCGCCGCGAAGCACGCGCAGACCGCGATCGCCGGCACGCTCCGCCTGGAGCTGTGTGGCCGGCCGCTGCGGGTCATCGAGATCGACCCGGGCATGGTGAAGACCGACGAGTTCGGGCTGGTCCGCTTCGAGGGCGACGCGGAACGGGCAGCCGCCGTCTACGCCGGGGTGCCGGGGCCACTGGTCGCCGAGGACGTCGCCGACTGCATCGCCTGGTGCGCCACCCGCCCCGAGCACGTCAACGTCGACCGGCTGGTGGTCCGGCCACGGGCGCAGGCCGCCCAGCACAAGGTGCACCGAGTGGGCCAGTGAAGCGCGAGGAGTGAGCCGGGTTTGCGAGCCCCGCAGCCGCGAACGGAGACCACGCAGTGAAGCGCGAGGACTGAGCCGGGTTTGCGAGCCCACAGCCGCGAACGGAGATTGGCCCTGAGGTCGACATGAGCCCTACAGCGCGGCGGCGACCGGTCGGGGTGGTCACGCGCGGCACGACGAACCCGAACCGGCTCCGCCGGGTGGACAACTGGATCGTCGCCACCTGCGCCGACCGGCTGCTGGCGGCGGACGACCCGCTGGTGGTCGACCTCGGTTACGGCGCCACCCCGGTGACCGCCGTGGAGCTGCGCGCTCGGCTGGCGGCCGGGGTGCGCCCGGACGTCCGGCTGGTCGGGTTGGAGATCGACGCGGCCCGGGTGGCAGCCGCGGCACCGGCCGCCGATCCACCCGGGCTGACGTTCGCCCGGGGCGGTTTCGAGCTGGCCGGGCTCCGGCCGGTGCTGGTCCGCGCGTTCAACGTGCTGCGACAGTACGACGAGAGCGAGGTGGCCGAAGCCTGGCGGACGATGACCGCCGCGCTCGCCCCCGGTGGAGTGCTCGTCGAGGGCACGTGTGACGAGTTGGGGCGGCTCGCCAGCTGGCTGCTGATCGACGCCGACGGCCCACGGACGCTGACCCTGGCCGCGAAGCTCACCACGCTGGGCAGCCCCGCCGAGCTGGCCGAGCGGCTGCCCAAGGCGTTGATCCACCGCAACGTGCCCGGTGAGCCGGTGCACGCGCTGATCCGCGCCCTGGACGACGCCTGGCAGGCCGCCGCCCCGTACGCCACCTTCGGCCCCCGCCAACGCTGGCTGCGAGCGGTGACCCGCCTGCGGGAAACGGGCTGGCCCGTCCTCGACAACAGCACCCGCTGGCGTCAGGGCGAGCTGACCCTCCCCTGGCCCCTCCCCTAGCCCTCACCCCCGCCCCACCCCGCCACCCGCCGATCTTGCACTTTTGGTTGGCGATTTGCCCTTCGGCATCCTTAATGTCGCCGCAGAAACTGCAAGATCGCGGGGTGGGGGGTGGGGGGTGGGGGGTG